>NZ_ABGR01000015.1 GCF_000171815.1 Vibrio sp. AND4
GCACTTAAGCCCATTTATATAGGATGATCGATCATGAGCAACAAGTTAGAGCAACTTCGTAAACTAACGACTGTAGTAGCGGACACTGGTGAAATTGAAGCAATAAAAAAATACCAACCTGAAGATGCAACAACGAACCCTTCTCTTATCCTAAAAGCAGCTCAAATCGAAGAGTACGCACCTCTCATCGACGCTTCTATTGAATATGCGAAAGCACAAAGCAACGACAAAGCACAACAAGTTCAAGACACGTGTGACATGCTTGCTGTAAACATCGGTAAAGAAATCCTAAAAACTATCCCAGGTCGTATCTCTACAGAAGTAGACGCTCGTCTATCTTACGACATGGAAGGCAGCGTAGCGAAAGCGCGTCAACTAGTGAAAATGTACAACGATGCTGGCATCACTAACGACCGTATCCTGATCAAACTGGCTTCAACTTGGGAAGGTATCCGCGCCGCTGAGATCCTAGAAAAAGAAGGCATCAACTGTAACCTAACTCTACTATTCTCATTCGCTCAGGCTCGTGCTTGTGCTGAAGCGGGTGTGTTCCTAATTTCGCCATTCGTTGGCCGCATCATGGACTGGTACAAAGCGAAAGAAGGGCGTGATTTCGAAGCTCAAGAAGATCCAGGCGTAGTCTCTGTGACTAACATCTACAACTACTATAAAGAGTATGGCTACAACACGGTAGTCATGGGCGCAAGCTTCCGTAACATCGGCGAGATCCTAGAGCTTGCGGGCTGTGACCGTCTAACTATCGCCCCTGCGCTACTTGCTGAGCTAGAAGCGGCAGAAGGCGAGGTTGTTGAGAAGTTGGTTGACTCTAAAGGCGCGAAAGAGCGTCCAGCAGCCATGACTCATGCTGAATTCCTATGGGATCACAACCAAGACGCAATGGCAGTTGAGAAACTGGCCGAAGGTATCCGTAACTTCGCGGTTGACCAAGGCAAGCTAGAAACAATGATCGCTGCCAAGCTTTAATCGACAGAATTAAAAGGGGAACGTTTGTGTTCCCCTTTCAATTTCCTATCCAATATCTCATTTAAATCGGTAATAATCATGGACCACTCTCTTCAAACAAGAAAGCATCTCGCTAATGCAATCCGCGCGCTAAGCATGGATGGTGTTCAACAAGCTAACTCTGGCCACCCTGGCGCACCTATGGGCATGGCTGACATCGCTGAAGTGCTCTGGCGCTCTCACCTAAACCATAACCCATCAAACCCAGAATGGGCTGATCGCGACCGTTTCGTGCTGTCTAACGGCCACGGCTCTATGTTGATCTACTCTTTGCTGCACCTTGCAGGCTATGATCTGTCTATCGATGATCTTAAGAACTTCCGCCAGCTTCACTCTAAGACTCCTGGTCACCCTGAGTATGGTTACGCGCCTGGCATTGAGACCACAACGGGTCCTCTAGGCCAAGGCATCACTAACGCGGTTGGTATGGCAATGGCTGAGAAAGCGCTCGCTGCTCAGTTCAACCAAGAAGGCCACGATATCGTTGACCACTTCACTTACGCATTCATGGGCGACGGCTGTTTAATGGAGGGCATCTCGCATGAAGCATGTTCTCTTGCGGGTACCTTGGGGCTAGGTAAGCTGATCGCATTCTGGGATGACAATGGCATTTCTATCGATGGTCATGTTGAAGGCTGGTTCTCTGACGATACACCTAAGCGTTTTGAAGCTTACGGTTGGCACGTTATTCCTGCGGTAGATGGTCACGATCCTGAAGCGATCAACGCCGCTATCTTGGCTGCAAAAGCGGACCCTCGTCCTACACTTATCTGTACTAAAACCATCATAGGTTTTGGATCGCCAAACAAATCTGGCTCACACGACTGTCACGGTGCGCCACTGGGTGCGGAAGAAATTGCAGCGACGCGCAAAGCACTTGGTTGGGAGCACGGTCCTTTTGAGATTCCGCAAGAAGTTTACGCAGAATGGTCAGCAAAAGAAGTCGGCGCCGCTAAAGAAGCTGCGTGGAACGAGAAGTTTGCAGCTTATGAAGCCGCGTACCCTGAGCTAGCAGCGGAATTCAAACGCCGTGTAAATGGTGACTTGCCTGCACAGTGGGAAGCAAAAGCCAACCAAATCATTGCCGACCTACAAGCAAACCCTGCGAACATCGCATCACGTAAAGCGTCTCAAAACGCATTAGAAGCGTTTGGTCAAATGTTACCAGAATTCATGGGGGGCTCTGCCGACCTAGCGCCTTCTAACCTGACTATGTGGTCTGGTTCTAAGTCTCTAGAAGCGAGCGACTTCTCTGGTAACTACATCCACTACGGCGTACGTGAATTCGGTATGACGGCGATCATGAACGGCATCGCATTGCACGGCGGTTTCGTTCCTTACGGTGCCACCTTCCTGATGTTCATGGAATACGCTCGTAACGCAATGCGTATGGCTGCTCTGATGAAAATTCAGAACATCCAAGTTTACACGCACGATTCTATCGGCCTTGGCGAAGATGGCCCAACTCACCAACCGGTTGAGCAAGTTGCATCTCTACGCCTAACACCAAACATGAGCACATGGCGTCCATGTGACCAAGTTGAATCTGCGGTAGCTTGGAAACTGGCGATTGAACGTAAAGATGGTCCATCGGCACTTATCTTCTCGCGTCAAAACCTAGCGCAACAAGCACGCAGCACTGAGCAGGTAGCGGATATCGCGAAAGGCGGTTACGTCCTAAAAGACAGCGATGGTAAACCTGAGCTGATCCTTATTGCAACTGGCTCTGAAGTTGAGCTAGCGGTAAAAGCGGCTGACCAGCTAACAGCAGAAGGTAAGAAAGTACGTGTTGTTTCAATGCCATCAACCGATGCCTTTGACAAGCAAGACGCCGCTTACCGTGAGTCAGTACTGCCATCTGATGTAACGGCACGTATCGCTATCGAAGCGGGCATTGCAGACTTCTGGTACAAGTACGTTGGTTTCGATGGTCGCATCATAGGTATGACGACATTCGGTGAATCAGCGCCTGCTGACCAGTTGTTTGAGATGTTTGGTTTCACGGTAGAAAATGTGGTGAACACTGCGCAAGAATTACTGGCGTAATTGAATATTCGAAATGAAAAACCGAGCGTCAATGCTCGGTTTTTTCTTGCCTATTCAAACTCTTTTCCCCAGTTGTCTTTCTCTTTGCATCCACATTTCTTACAGGTGACATAGCGATCCATATCATAGTAGTGGCCGCCGTTTATCAGGGTATGAGCCAAAAGTTTTAGGGTTCCAAGAATCGTTTTATCCATATCATAACGACTTGGTTTACGAACCAACACCTCTGAATGTGCTGTTTCTTTATTGCATCGCTTACAAAAGTGCGTAGCGGGTAAACCTGACATACGTATTTCCTTTGGTTGTCAAAACGGTGGGCTAAAGTGCCAAGTGGAATACGCAAGGTCAGAAATTGTTATATTGATACCATGAATGCGTCGTAGATTGCAAAGACAGTTTACCGCGGCTGGGAGCACTTACTTAATGCGTTTAGCCCCCTTATCAGGTACTATCGACAACAAGAATTTTTGGTAGGGCGAAGGATAAATGCTAAAAGTTGCGATCAATGGATTTGGGCGTATCGGTCGTAATGTACTGCGAGCAGTATATGAGAGTGGTAAGCATCAGCAGATAAAAGTTGTGGCGGTCAATGAACTTGCACAACCTGAAGCGATGGCACATCTTCTTCAATATGACACCAGCCATGGCCGTTTCGGTAAGAAAATCTCGCATGACCAAGAACATATCTACATTCATCACAGCAGCAGTGAGTACGATTCGATTAGAATCCTTCATCTTGCCGAAATCGAACTTTTGCCATGGCGTGACTTAGAGGTCGATATAGTACTCGATTGTACTGGTGTTTTTGGTTCACAAGCAGATGGCCAAGCCCACATCGAAGCTGGTGCTCACAAAGTCCTATTTTCACACCCCGGCGCAGGCGATCTCGATAACACCATCATCTATGGTGTGAACCACGAAACTCTCAAAGATGAACATCGCGTCGTATCGAATGGTTCCTGTACCACCAACTGTATTGTCCCAATCATTAAAGTCTTGGATGAAGCCTTCGGTATCGAGTCTGGCACCATTACAACGATTCACTCCTCAATGAACGATCAGCAAGTTATTGACGCTTATCACAATGATTTGCGTCGCACACGAGCGGCCAGTCAATCGATCATTCCAGTAGACACTAAGTTGCACAGGGGAATTGAAAGGATCTTTCCGAAATTTTCTAACAAATTTGAAGCCATTTCGGTGCGAGTACCCACTGTGAACGTTACTGCGATGGATTTAAGCGTAACAATTAGTTCAACTGTGAAAGTTAATGACGTAAATCAAACCATAGTTAACGCATCCCAGTGTACATTACGTGATATTGTTGACTATACTGAATCGCCGCTCGTTTCCATTGACTTTAATCATGATCCCCATAGTGCAATTGTGGATGGAACTCAGACAAGAGTGAGCAACGGACAACTCGTTAAAATGCTCGTTTGGTGCGACAACGAATGGGGTTTTGCTAACCGGATGCTGGATACGGCCTTAGCAATGCAAGCTTCTTCACAAGTGGAGCAGTAATGATGAAGAAGCGATGGGGAAAGTTTTTATTTTAGACCTTGAAATAAATTCAACTTATCTCCATATCAGTAACCAGTTTGAAGAATTAACGGGCTTGGCAGGGTTGCCGAGTTTTTAAAAACTTTAATTATTTAATATTTGAGAGGACACATCATGTCTGTAATCAAGATGACTGACCTGGATCTTGCAGGTAAACGTGTATTTATCCGTGCTGACTTAAACGTGCCAGTAAAAGACGGTAAAGTAACTTCAGATGCACGTATCATCGCATCTCTTCCAACTATCAAGCACTGTCTAGAAGCAGGCGCTAAAGTGATGGTTACTTCTCACCTAGGCCGCCCAACTGAAGGTGAATACGCTGAAGAGTTCTCTCTACAACCAGTAGTTAACTACCTAAACGACGCACTAGATTGTGAAGTTAAACTAGCGAAAGACTACCTAAACGGTCTAGAACTGAACGCTGGCGAACTCGTTGTTCTAGAAAACGTTCGCTTTAACAAAGGCGAGAAGAAAAACGAAGAAGAACTCTCTAAGCAGTACGCTGCGCTATGCGATATCTTCGTAATGGACGCATTCGGCACCGCTCACCGTGCGCAAGCATCTACTCACGGTGTGGGTATGCACGCAGACGTAGCATGTGCTGGTCCTCTACTCGCAAATGAACTAGACGCACTTGGCAAAGCAATGGACAAGCCTGCTCGTCCAATGGTTGCTATCGTAGGTGGTTCAAAAGTTTCTACTAAGTTAACGGTTCTTGAATCGCTATCTAAGATCGCTGACCAACTAGTTGTTGGCGGTGGTATTGCCAACACATTCATCGCAGCTGCTGGCCACAACGTTGGTAAGTCTCTATACGAAGCAGACCTAGTTGAAACGGCTAAGAAGCTAATGGACGAGTGTGCTATCCCAGTTGCAACCGACGTTGCATGTGCGAAAGCATTCGACGAAAACGCAGAAGCTGAGATTAAGCACGTTTCTGAAGTACAAGACGATGACATGATTTTCGACCTTGGCCCAGATTCAACTGCTCAACTGGCAGAAATCCTAAAGGGCGCGAAGACTATCCTGTGGAACGGTCCAGTAGGCGTATTCGAATTCAAGAACTTCGAAGCGGGCACTAAAGGTATCTCTGAAGCTATCGCAGCTTCTGAAGGCTTCTCTGTTGCAGGCGGTGGTGACACGCTAGCTGCTATCGACAAGTTCGGCATCAAAGCTGACGTCTCTTACATTTCTACTGGCGGCGGTGCTTTCCTTGAGTTCGTAGAAGGCAAAGCACTTCCAGCAGTTGAAATGCTTGAAGCGCGAGCTAAGTAATATGAGTAAAGCGGGGGAGTTATCTCCCGCTTTACTGTTTGCTGCAACGAGAGTGGAACTCTGCTAAAATAGCGCTAGTTGTGAGCAAACGTTTGCAAGATTTTCAATTTAACAAGTTTTGTTTAAAAAACGACAGATAAATAGGATTACATCCATGTCTAAGATCTTCGACTTCGTAAAACCTGGCGTTATTTCTGGCGATGACGTACAGAAAGTATTCGCAGTAGCAAAAGAAAACAACTTCGCTCTACCTGCAGTTAACTGTATCGGTACTGACTCAGTTAACGCTGTACTGGAAGCTGCTGCTAAAGTTAAATCTCCTGTAATCGTTCAGTTTTCTAACGGTGGCGCTGCATTCTTCGCTGGTAAAGGTCTTAAACTAGAAGGTCAAGGTCTACAAATCCTTGGCGCTATCGCTGGTGCTAAATACGTTCACTCTGTAGCTGAATCTTACGGTGTGCCTGTCATTCTTCACACTGACCACGCTGCTAAGAAGCTTCTTCCATGGATCGACGGTCTTCTAGATGCGGGTGAAGAGTTCTTCGCTCAAACGGGTAAGCCGCTATTCTCTTCTCACATGATCGACCTTTCTGAAGAGTCGCTAGAAGAGAACATCGAAATCTCAGCTAAGTACCTTGAGCGTATGGCTAAGATGAACATGACACTAGAAATCGAACTAGGTTGTACTGGTGGTGAAGAAGACGGCGTTGATAACTCTCACATGGACGCGTCTGAGCTATACACGTCTCCAGAAGATGTTGCGTATGCATACGAGAAACTGCACGCTATTAGCCCACGTTTCACTATCGCGGCATCTTTCGGTAACGTACACGGCGTTTACAAGCCAGGTAACGTTGTACTGACTCCAACTATCCTTCGTGATTCTCAAGCTTACTGCTCAGAGAAGTTTGGCCTGCCAGCTAACTCTCTAGACTTTGTATTCCACGGTGGTTCAGGCTCTACTGAAGCTGAAATCCAAGAGTCTATCGGTTACGGTGTTATCAAAATGAACATCGATACTGATACTCAGTGGGCATGTTGGGATGGTATCCGTCAGTTCGAAGCTGAAAACCACGATTACCTACAAGGTCAAATCGGTAACCCAACTGGTCCTGACGCACCAAACAAGAAATACTATGATCCACGCGTATGGCTACGTGCAGGTCAATCATCTATGGTAACGCGCCTTGAAAAAGCGTTTGCAGACCTAAATGCAGTAGACGTATTATAATTCGTACTACTTAAATCTATAAAACCCGCTTTCAAGCGGGTTTTTTTATGTCCAGACAATGAGACGATAAGGATTCTCTTTCTTTAGTTAATTAATGGTTTAGTCATTTACTATATGATCGAAGCGCTTCATATCCTTTCTGTCGGTGGGCGTGAATTTTGAAACAAAGCGCATTTCCGCATCAAGTGGTACAAAACCAAGTAAAAAGTGTGGCGAAATGTAAATCCATTGCGTACTCTTTAATTGGCCGATGTCAGAAATTTCCGATAACACCTTGTTTTGTAGGTCTTTGCGAAACTCTGACTTTGCGGAATTTCAGTTTTAAGATATTGTGCCAGAAAATCTGACAGTGTTCAGGAAAGCAATATGGATGTTGTTGTAAATAAGAACCGATAAAAAATGGTTCATAAGTTAACGGCAATTAGACTTATATATCTTTATTTTGAGGATACGAATTATGGCAGGTGAATCGATGGGTATCGATACCTCTTTAACGGACGGTTTGAGCAAAGCTGAAGCATGGCTAAACAGCAACTCAGAGCTTCTTATTCAGTATGGTGTAAATATCATCTCTGCACTACTGATACTATTCATTGGTAACATTATCGTTAAAGCGGTAGCAAACAGCGTTTCAAAAGTGCTTGAAAAGAAAAAAATGGACAAGGCCGTTGTTGAGTTTGTCCATGGTTTAGTTCGTTACCTTCTATTTGTTATCGTGCTTATCGCAGCATTGGGTCGTGTGGGGGTTCAAACCGCTTCTGTTGTTGCCGTAATTGGTGCGGCAGGTCTGGCTGTTGGTCTTGCTCTTCAAGGCTCATTGTCTAACTTCGCTGCGGGTGTATTGATTGTTGCATTCCGTCCATTTAAGTCTGGTGACTACGTAGAGATCGGCGGTGTAGCAGGCAGTGTTGAAGCAATTCAAATCTTCCAAACGATTCTAAAAACCCCAGATAACAAAATGGTGGTTGTACCTAACTCATCGGTTATCGGTGGTGCGATTACAAACTACTCTCGTCACGAGACGCGCCGTGTAGACTTGGTGATTGGTGTTTCTTACAAAGCAGATCTTAAGCAAACCAAACAAGTGATTCGTGAAACGTTAGAAAAAGATCCTCGTATCTTGAAAAACCCAGATATGACGATCGGTGTTCTTGCGCTAGCAGATTCTTCCGTGAACTTTGTGGTTCGTCCATGGTGTAAAACGCCTGACTACTGGGACGTTTACTTCGATTCTACTTTGGCAATCAAAGAAGCCTTGGATGCGGCTGGTATTGAAATTCCATTCCCACAAATGGATGTTAACTTGAACAAAGTAGAAGCTTAATTAACTCTACTGAGTGCATAAAAAAGTGAGGTGATTGCCTCACTTTTTTTATGCCTTGAGTTTTTATTTTTTACCTATATTCGTTGTCTTATCGAACCTATTGGCGTCAGTTAGCAACTGAAAGCTGAGGAGAGATCTCTCACCCGCGATTATTACCTGCGACTGTTGGCTATGCACAACAGTACCTACCCTAATCTGCTCTCAACTGACATGCGCCACAACCGTAAATGACGCCGAGGTAACACAGTCAAAGTTATGTTAGAAGTTATGTAGGGCGCTTGGATAATTAGCAGAAGCTTCTATGATGAGTTTATATACACTCCAGTTCAGTGGTTTCTCTTATTACTCAAATTTAAGATGCCAATTCACTCGCCACGACATTTATCGAGTATCTCGTCTGACCCCGAAATATGAGTGGCTTCAATCTTTCAAACGGATGGATTTATCGATGAAACTGTCTTCATTTTTATTGGCCTCTGCACTCAGCCTTGCCAGCGTTTCTGTTTTTGCCAATGACACGCCTAACTTTGCCCATGTATCAACCACAGGTTATGGTGAAGTGGTCGCTACGCCAGATATGGCAACCTTTTCTGTAAAGGTTGTCGATACGACAATGACAGCAGAGCAAGCTAAGCAATCGGTCGATAATACGGTTGATGAGTTTCTCAAGAGCCTAGCGGGTGCTGGTTTATCGAAGGATAAGATTACCAGTTCAAACTTGTATTTGGCGCCCCAGTACCATTATCCGAAATCAGGGAAAGCAGAACTGGTCGGCTACCGAGCTTCACGCAGCATTGATGTAACAGTCAGTGATTTAGCCAACTTGAATAAGTATTTGGACATGGCGCTTGAGGCGGGCATCAACCAAGTTGATAATATTAAGCTTAAAGTGAGTAATCAATCTGAGTACCAGCAAAAGGCTCGCATGGCAGCAATTAAAGATGCGCAAAGTAAAGCGGCTTCTTTGGCGACGGGTTTTGATAAGAATCTCGGTGACGTGTGGCAGATCAGTTATAAGCAAATGCACGTTCGCCCTGTACTGATGCGCTCTATGGCAATGGATGCGAGAGAGAGCTCAAATAGTTACCAAGACTCCACGCTTGTGATTCGTGACCAAGTTGATGTGGTTTATAAACTTAAATAAGTTAAGTCAAACGCGTCGAAAAGGAACCGTCAAGGCAGGGAAACCCCTGCCTTTTTTATGTTCATTAATCAGTGGTTAGTGAAGGATACGCGCACGAATTGTGCCTTCAATACCTTTTAGTTTCACCAGTGCTTCTTCTGCACGAGAAGTTTCAACGTCGATAACTACATAACCGATTTCAGCTGCGGTTTGTAGGTACTGACCTGCGATATTGATTCCGTCTTCAGCGAAGATGGTGTTGATTTGCGTTAGGATGCCAGGACGGTTTTTGTGAATGTGTAGCAGGCGTGAACATTCGCGGTGCTCAGGCAGGGAGACTTCTGGGAAGTTGACACTTGATAGTGTTGAGCCGTTGTCTGAATATTTCGCCAGTTTACCCGATACTTCGACACCAATATTTTCTTGTGCTTCTTGTGTCGAACCACCGACGTGTGGCGTCAGGATGACGTTATCAAACTTCTGTAATGGGGATTCAAACGCATCTGCGTTTGTTTTCGGCTCTACTGGGAACACGTCAATCGCTGCACCTGAGATATGACCAGACTCTAGGCTGTGGCACAGAGCAGGGATGTCGACTACCGTACCGCGCGCGGCGTTGATAAATATCGCCCCCGGTTTCATGCGTGCAAACTCTTCTTCGCTCATCATGTTTTTGGTTTCTGGCGTTTCTGGTACGTGTAAAGAAACCACGTCACACTTATTCAAGAGCTCACTCATGGTAAAGAGTTGCGTTGCGTTTCCAAGCGAGAGTTTGTTTTCAATGTCGTAGTAGTAAACGCGCATGCCCAAGTTTTCTGCAATGATGCCCAGCTGAGTACCTATGTGGCCGTAGCCGATGATGCCCAAACGCTTGCCACGTGCTTCGTATGAGGCGTCTGCGCTCTTCTTCCAGATACCACGGTGCGCTAGCGCGTTCTTCTCAGGAATACCACGCAGAAGCAGTAGGATTTGGCCAAGCACAAGCTCAGCGACACTGCGTGTATTAGAGAACGGCGCGTTAAAAACAGGCACCCCACGTTTTGCTGCCGCCTCTAGGTCAACTTGGTTGGTGCCGATACAAAAACAGCCGATTGCGACAAGCTTGTTCGCTGCGTTGATCACTTCCTCTGATAGGTTTGTTCGGGATCGGATACCAATGAAGTGGACGTCTTTGACGGCTTCAATCAGCTCTTCCTCTGGAAGAGAACCCTTGTGATATTCAATATTGTTGTAGCCAGCGGCTTGAAGAACTTCAACTGAAGAGGGGTGAAGTCCCTCAAGTAAGAGGATCTTAATCTTTTCTTTTTCCAGTGAAACTTTGGCCATTTTTCTCGTCCTTAAAATGGAAAGGTGGGCTAATGTGGCGCACATAAAGCAAAACCATCAAAAAGGGGGGGAATTAACAGTTTTGTCGGAAGACAAACGTTTCCCTGTGCGTCTTCTGTTCAATAAAGTAACAAAAATTTTTTGCTTTGGGTAAGAAAATTACGGAATAAGGCATGCTTTTATGAGAAAAAGGTGGGGAAACGGCGCACTTAGGCGCCGCTTGTAATGAAAGAACAGAAAAGTTCAATCATCTAATGATCTATTCTGCTATTTTCGCACCTTCTGGTGTGCCAGTGATAACTACATCTGCTCCACGGTGAGCAAACAGGCCTACCGTGACTACTCCTGCAATTGCGTTGATCTTGTCTTCAAGCTCTCTCGGGTTGGTGATTTGCATGTTATGCACGTCTAGGATCACGTTGCCGTTGTCCGTAGTCACACCTTCACGGTACGCTGGGTCTCCTCCCAGTTTGACCAACTCACGAGCCACATAAGAGCGTGCCATTGGGATCACTTCGACAGGAAGCGGGAATTGGCCCAGCACGTCAACTGCTTTTGTGCCATCAACGATACAGATGAATTTTTCTGAAAGTGCTGCTACGATTTTTTCACGTGTCAGTGCTGCACCGCCACCTTTAATCATTTCACGTGCTGCGTTGATTTCGTCTGCACCATCCACGTAGATATCCAGCATCGCCACGTCGTTGCACTCGTAAACTTCAATACCGAGCGCTTTCAAGCGTTCAGTTGAAGCGATAGAGCTAGACACTGCACCCTTGATATCGTCTTTGATACTGCCTAGGGCATCGATGAAGTGATTCACGGTAGAGCCAGTACCAACACCGACAATGCTGCCTTTCTCAACATACTTAAGTGCTGCCCAACCAGCCGCTTTTTTCATTTCATCTTGGGTCATGCCAATCTCCTGAATAGATGTTCGTTAACGTTTGCGGCGTGATTATAGCGGGTAAGTGTTACTTTTCCCATTGCCAGACTTTGCTTGGAGTCACGATCTTAGGCAACGGAATATCCCAGCTTTCAACGGGCAGACGTTCAACGTGCTGACAATCATGTGCAATACCGATAGGCTTGGCGCCTTTGCCAGTGCTAAACCAAGGTGAAAGGGTACGATCATAGTAGCCGCCGCCCATACCAAGGCGATGGCCAACGCTGTCGAATGCGACTAATGGTGTACAGATCACATCAAGTTCCCGGGTCGGCTTAAGGCGACGAATATCAAGTTCAGGCTCTGAGATTCCGTATTTATTGCGCACCAGTTGGGCGTCATTGGCGTAGAGCAAGAAGAGTAACTGGCCTTTGGAGAAAGGGTGAATGACGGGCAGGTAAATTGACTTACCTTGTTGCCAAAGCGATTCTATCAGAGGTTTGGTGTCTAACTCACCATCGGTAGAGAGATAGATGGCGATGTGTTGCGCGGCTTGGATTTCTGGCAATTGTGAAAAGTGATGAATCAGAGCGAGCCCAGATTGGCACTGAGTATTGCTATCGAGTGCGTTGCGCTTTTCACGAATTAGTTGACGGAATTCTTGCCGAGATAGGTCTGACATAGAGAGGATACCCCAGGGTGCCGTTGAGGATTGTGGCCCTTGAACCAGCTGGTTCAAGGCGGATCAGCAATGATAACCGTAGGCTTCTCGGTACATGCCAAGCTTGCTCAATAGCTATCAAGTACTAACCCTTAGGTATTGCTTATCGGCTCAGGGACTTAAATCCAACTGACGCACACCCTAGGGTAAATTTGCTATCTACTGCTGTCCTTGCGTTACTTTGCTAAGCGCACTTTCTAAAGACGCGGTGAGCTTTTCCATTCGCTCAGTTATTTCTTGTTGCTGCCCATTTGATTCGTATGACTTTGTGTGTAACTCATGGCAAATATTCAATGCAGCAAAAGTCAGAAGCTGGATTTCATTGGTTACCTTAGTACGCTCGCTCATCTCTTTCAATCGACGATCAAGATCTTTAGCCGCTGTAATCAGCGACTCTTCTTGCCCCGAAGGACAATTCACTCGTGTCATTTTGCCAAGGATTTCAACGTCGATCGCTTGATTGCTCATGATCAATAAACTCTATATTCGCGCTATCTAAGGTATTGCGTTATACAACTACCGAGGAGGAAACTATAGGAAAAGCGCTATTAAGATTCAAGCATTTCCCTTCATTGAGAGAAAAATGGTGAAGGAATCACACAGGAATTAGGCAATTTGTTTAAATGCTGTCCAAAATTGAATTTGATAGCCGTTTCAGCATACTAGGCTTGATGGTAGGATATGTCGATACATTATTACGTAACAATGAGCCAAGATTATGAGTGAAATCACCCTTCCTGAGTACCAATCTATTGCTGCTGAACTCAAATCTGCAAGCCTTGCTGTCTCGCCAGCAGAATTGCACGGTCTACTTGTTGGCATGCTAAGCGGCGGGCTAGCGATTAACGATCAAACCTGGCAACCCGTTTTGTTTGATTACACCAACCAAGGTATGGGCTGGCCATCAAGTGCATTAGCGCTTGCACAGAGCGTGTTCCAAGTAACGGTCAATGAACTGACGGGGACATCGATGGAACTGTCTTTGCTGCTTCCTGATGAAGCAGGTGAAGAGGATTTATTTGCACTAGCGGATGGCGTATCAGATTTTGTAAATCACTTTATTTCCGGTATTGGCTTAGCTGGTATTGTGATTGATAAGGCGTCAGACGAGGCAAAAGAAGCCCTTGCAGACCTAGAAGAAATTGCCAAGCTGGGCATTGATGAGGATGATGACCTTGGCGAGCAAGCACTATTGCTGGAGCAAGTAATCGAACACGTTAAAGCCTGCGTACTAATTATTCATGCCGAGTTTGGTGCTCGTCCTGAAAGCAACGAAAAACAAGCAACGATTCATTAGTCGCTCGTTTCCAATTACCGAACAGCTTATAGAGGTTAGCATGAGGCAATATGACGTTGTAATCGCTGGTGGTGCGATGGCAGGTGCCACACTTGCCCTAGCAATCGACCGTTTATCCGAAGGCAGATTGCAAATCGCGGTCGTTGAGCCTTTCAAAATCCAATCGGATCAACATCCGGGGTTTGATTCGCGCTCGATTGCTTTGTCCTACGGCACGGTCAACATTTTGCGTCACTTACAGTTATGGTCTTCCATCGAACCCAGTGCAACCCCAATTGAACACATTCATGTTTCTGATCGCGCCCATGCGGGAATGACCGAGATTACTAAGCAGGAAGTTGGTGTCGAAGCGCTTGGTTATGTGGTTGAGTTGGCTGACGTTGGTCGTGTCTACCAAGAGCTGTTGGAAAAGAGTGAGACGATTACTCTATTTTGCCCTGACTCTGTTGCGGCCATCGAACGTGAACAAGATAAAGTATACATTGAGCTCAGCAGTGGTGAGCAGCTCGAAGCTAAATTGCTCGTGGCAGCTGACGGCGCAGTATCGCAGTGCTGTCAGCAAATTGGTTTAGAGCTGTCTGAGCATGATTTTGATCAAGTGGCAGTGATTGCAAACATTGTGACGCAAGAGCCTCATCAAGGTAGAGCATTCGAACGTTTTACTGAGAATGGGCCAGTCGCATTGTTACCGATGAGTGACAACCGGATGTCGTTGGTATGGTGCTTGCACCCTGAAGAAGCACAAACCGCAGTCAATTTGTCCGATACTGAGTTTCTTGAGCGACTACAGCACGATTTTGGTTGGCGATTAGGGGCAATGCAGAAAGTCGGGCAACGCGCGAGTTATCCACTTCTGCTGCGCCATCGCAAGCAAAATATTTCGCACCGTTTTGCTATCGTTGGCAATGCAGCACAGACGCTTCACCCGATCGCCGGGCAAGGTTTCAATCTTGGTATTCGTGATGTGGCAACACTTGCGGAAGAGATCGCTAAGCAAACTGAAGATGCAGGTCGTTATCGAGGTTTGATGCGATTTAGTCAGCGCCGCGAAAATGATCGCAGCGAAACAATTTGGTTGACCAGCTCTTTGGTACATATTTTCTCAAATGACTTACCTGCGATGCAGATTGGGCGTAACCTTGCTCTCGCAACGATGGATAACCTTTCTACTTTTAAGCAGCCGCTGCTACGCCATACGCTTGGTCTAGTGAAACGATAAACGGCAACGAATTAGGTAACAAAAAGCATGATGCAAAGTGTAGATATCGCCATTATCGGCGGTGGTATGGTCGGTTTGGCATTAGCTGCCTCTTTTAAAGACAGTGACTTGCGTTTAGCCGTTATCGAGGGCGCAGTACCGAACGACACGCTCAACGAACTGCCAGATGTCCGCGTGTCGGCGTTGAGCCGTTCAAGTGAAACCATCCTGCGTAACCTTGGTGCGTGGCAAGGTATTGAGCAGCGTCGAGCTTCACCGTACCACGCGATGGAAGTTTGGGAGCAAGATAGTTTCGCGCAGATCGCATTTGATGCGCAAAGCATGGCTCAGCCAGATCTTGGCCATATCGTTGAGAATCGAGTGATTCAATTAGCGCTGCTAGAACAAGTACAAAAGCAGGATAACGTGACGCTGTTTATGCCCGCACGTTGCGCATCACTTGCGGTGGGTGAGCAAGAAAGCTGGCTAACGCTCGATAATGGCCAAGCCATGACTGCTAAGCTGGTCGTTGGCGCGGATGGCGCAAACTCTTGGTTGCGTAATCAAATGGATATCCCTCTGACACATTGGGATTATGGTCATAGTGCACTGGTCGCGAACGTAAAAACGGCAGAACCACACAGTTGTGTTGCGCGTCAGATATTCACACCGCACGGCCCGTTGGCGTTCCTTCCATTATCTGAACCGAATATGTGCTCGATTGTTTGGTCCACCGATCCAAATCGTGCAGATCAATTGCTTGCGATGAATGAGCAAGAGTTCAATAAAGTGCTAACTAGCGAGTTTGACGGGCGTTTAGGTTTATGTGAAGTGGTTGGTGAACGAGCTGCATTCCCACTGAAAATGCGTTACGCACGTGACTTTGTGGTGGAGCGTGTGGCGTTGGTCGGTGATGCGGCACATACCATTCATCCGCTGGCAGGGCAGGGCGTGAACCTTGGTTTGTTGGATGCAGCAAGCTTGGCGCAAGAAGTATTGGCGTTGTGGAAGCAAGGGCAAGACATCGGCACCAAGCGTAATTTACGAGGCTACGAACGTTGGCGTAAAGCTGAAGCTGCCAAGATGATTACGCTAATGCAAGGGTTCCGTGACCTGTTTTCTGGTGAAAACCCTGCTAAGAAGCTGGCCCGCGGTATTGGTTTGAGCCTAGCAGGGCAATTGCCGGGTGTGAAAGATGAAATCATGAAGCGGGCATTGGGTTTAAAAGGCGACTTGCCTGAACTGGCGCGTCAATAAACGCGTTTGTTACTGCTTGCTTTTGACTTCTTAGACAAAAAAGGCTGGTTATCCAGCCTTTTCTATTGAGTGATGCCCAGTTAAGCGTACGCGCCTCTGAGCTTCATAATTTCTTGATTAATTTCTTTGACCGCCTGAAAATGACGCCTCTCTGCTTTTTCCGGCAGTATCAATTTTCCGTTATCAAATTCGAACTTACCGACTCCGTAAATATAAATTCTTCCTTTAAAAAGACGACTTATGTGTTTAGCAATCATACTTGGTGTATAGCGCTTAAACAGTCTCATATCTACTTTTCCTCATCATTCACCTAGCCTGATTATTCTAAGGATTTCGCGTAAAAAAATTTGTGATAGAAATAATATTAAGTGCAGTGAGATATTTGTATTAAGAGATTTGTGCTGAGTTCGACAGATTTATAAATCTTTATCCTAAATAGTGTGAGAATGACCTCAAATAATCATTGCCTGAGGAACCCTTCCTTGAGTCCTTATGTTCTCATTTGGTGTGTGAGTTAATGAATATGTTGCAAAGTTAATAGTAGAAGTAAAATAGTCGTTTGCGAAATGTTTTTACTCAATTAGTTATCTTTTATTCGTTCGGACTAAGTCGAAACCTCAAGCGCTTGCTTTCATCGAGTTAATGGCGTGGAAAAAGGCTTTGTACAAAAACTGCTTTTACGTCTGACTACTTATGCTTTTTTGCTTGAAATGTATAGAAGGAAGGTTATGCAGGATTGAGAATCCTGCGTTCGATAACATGCTAGCGGCAAATGTCAGCGATGGTTGGATGGCACAACTGAATAAGATCGTCGATAGACAGTGCTAATCCCGCCATTCGATCACCACTGCTGATGGTGATTTCTTTTTCCTTAAGCAAGCTTGGGTCAAACACGATAGGCATGCAGCGCTTTAAAAGTAGTGGGGTGACGGTTCCAATCTTGTATCCGGTAACCAATTCTACATCGGCTTGATCGACACACGTCATACGACGGCATTGCAGTAATGCTCGCACTTTTTTGGGATCAACGTTGCGATCTCCGGGCGTACAGGCAAGCGCATATTGGTTGCCCATATCACGCAAAAGGATCGATTTGACCATTTGTGAAGTTCGAATACCGCGTTGTTGCGCGGCATCCTCAATGGTCGTGGCAGGTCTTTGATGGGAAAGAAGACGGAACTCGATGTTCTGATCCGTTAAAAACTGCATCAAAGGAGTATGGACGGTACTACTCATCGTCAAGGCTGTATGGTAGTGCTGCGATTTCCCATTCACATTCTGGTTGAGCAACCAAACGTAAGCGAGTGTCATCGTCTAGGTTGTTTGGCAGTACGATTAGTCCCATTGCTTGGTTATTACTGAATTGGTAACGCGTGAGTAATGCCCCCACGGAACGCCAGTTTTCACCGACACTACGTTCCAATTCGATCGTACCTTCCCCTAAGTTTTCAGCGGTTGCACCTTTAACAATGTACATTGCACGTTTGTTGGTGCCGCGGTATTTGGCGCGAGCAACGGTTTCTTGACCTGTGTAGCAGCCTTTCGTAAAGCTGATGCCGCCGAGAGCTTGTAAGTTTAGCGCTTGTGGTATGTGGTCATTCTGCGCGTCTGCGGCCACGTATGGTAGCGCAGCTTCAATATCGAAACGTGTCCAAAGTTCATTTGTGGTCAGGGTTGCTTGACTGCTTGCGACTAACGATTGTGCTGATTCCGCTGTCAGCGCGAGTAGCCAACGACTTGGTGCCACTTTGACTGCTGTTCCGCCTTTAATGGCACGAACGTCACCTATTTCGGCATTTAAGCTTGAGATGAACGCTTCTGCGTTTTCACCCGCAACCCCAAGCACAACATCGTTTGATTCTTCGATGGTCACTTTCGAGAATACCGCGTACTTTTTGATTTCTTTCAGTTCAACGTCGATCGCTGATTTTGGCTGAAGCATCGCATAGCCATCATTATGATGGAACAGGCGGAAGACGCTCCATACCTTGCCTTTCGCATCACAGTGTGCTCCCAGTGTGGATTGATCTTTCTCAAGAGAAACCACATCACAGGTAACTTGTCCCTGAAGGTAGGGCTTTTTGTCATCCCCGACCATGGTGATCATGCTTAGGTTATCCAATAGCGAGATAGACAGCCTAGGTAGCGCGTCTTGTGTCGATAGGTTCAGCGGTGAAAAGCGAGTTTGCCATTCCATGATTACAATGCCTTTTGAAGAGATTTGCAGCTATGGTAATTGCAGAATCAGTATTTGTCAGCACTCAATATACCCACTCCATTTCGGGGTGTTTGGTCAAACTCAACGTTTGTTTATAAAATATACTCAGGATTTAAAGTGACTTGGCCATATATTGTGACCCTCACACTAGTGGCGTTTCACTTCCCTTGTTACACTCCGCACTAAGAACAAGACATCTATGAAGGAATACTGAATGTACACTGCGGAAGAGAAGGCGCGAATTAAATGGGCTTGTCGTCGCGGCATGCTTGAGCTTGACGTGGTGATTATGCCGTTTTTTGAAGAGTGCTTTGACGCGTTAAATGAACAAGAGCAGCGTGATTTTGTCGCATTATTAGATTGTGATGACCCAGATCTGTTTACCTGGGTAATGGGGCATGGTCGCAGCGAAAACTTAGGTCATGCGTCTATGGTGGATAAAATTGTCGCGCACAACCTCAGTAAGGTTCGTTAATCTCAGGGTTAACGCCTCTTTATACGCCCAAATTGCCAACCAATTTCTCCTCCTCGGTTGTGTTTGGGCGCTTGTCAGCTTTGATACTCCACTTGCTTTATCAACTTACCTTTTTATATTGATTCTTTGTTGTCAAATGCAAGGCGGTTTTGTTGCGTCTTCTACTCGAGGAAGTTGGTATTTGCATCGTGATGGTACGGTGCGTAATGACAAACAAACCTCGATAATTTCGAGCGTTGATATTTCGGCTGCTGTATTCAAAGTGACGTTTGAGTTAGCTTCAGGAGAGCGAGTAACCATTTGGCGAGATAGCTGTGATGATGTGGTTTATCGCCAACTTTGCTTGATACTACGACAATGGAAAATGGGAGCCGAAGCGCCCATTTGATCTTGTGTCTGCTTCTTATTTTCTTGTTGTCAGAGCTTTGCTCATTGCCTGATTTACTTGTTTGGCGTAAGAATCGTCGGTCCGCTGTTCTCTAGCTGGTTGGGATAATCTAAGGTGTAGTGTAAACCACGACTCTCTTTGCGCTTCATTGCACAGCGCACCATTAACTCCGCAACTTGGAGTAGATTACGCAGCTCTAGCAAGTTATTTGATACGCGGAAGTGACTGTAGTATTCGTGCGTCTCTTGTTGAAGCATCTGGATACGACGCAATGCGCGCTCAAGACGTTTGTCGGTACGAACGATGCCCATGTAATCCCACATAAACAGACGTAGCTCATGCCAGTTGTGCTGAATGATCACCTCTTCATCACTGTGGGTAACTTGACTCTCATCCCAACATGGAACTTGTGGAGCCAATTCCACATCGTTATGGTGCTTGAGAATAGCGTTGGCTGCCGACCACGCGTAAACCACACACTCCAATAGCGAGTTTGATGCCATGCGATTCGCGCCGTGCAAACCGGTATAGCTGACTTCACCAATTGCGTAGAGATTCTTTAGATCGGTATGACCGTTTTGGTCTACCATGACGCCACCACATGTGTAGTGGGCAGCGGGAACTATTGGGATTGGCTCTTTGGTCATGTCGATCCCCAAATCCATCAAGCGAGAGTAGATGGTCGGGAAATGCTTGGTGATGAAATCAGCAGGCTGGTGGCTGATATCGAGATACATGCAGTCGGCACCCAGACGCTTCATTTCAAAGTCAATCGCGCGAGCCACAACGTCACGAGGCGCAAGCTCTTTACGCTTATCAAAATCTGGCATAAAACGCGAACCGTCTGGGCGACGTAAATACGCGCCTTCACCGCGAAGTGCTTCTGTCAGCAAGAAATTGCGCGCTTCTGGGTGGTAAAGACAGGTCGGGTGGAATTGGTTGAACTCTAAGTTTGCGACGCGGCAACCTGCACGCCATGCGATAGCAATACCATCGCCTGAAGACACATCTGGGTTAGAGGTATATTGGTAAACTTTGGAAGCGCCACCCGTTGCGAGAACCACAAATTTAGCGCGAACGGTTTCTACCTGCTCTTCATTTCGGTTCCAGATATAAGCACCAATGATCTTGTTTTTGTCGCCATTGATTTTATCTTCGGTGATCAAATCTAGCGCGTTGTGGCGTTCTAGAACATGAATATTTGGGTGGTTGTGAGCGTTGTCTTGTAGAGAGGTTTGCATTGCCATGCCTGTGGCATCAGCTGCGTGTAAAATACGGCGACGGCTATGACCACCTTCTCGTGTTAAGTGATAACGCGGTTGATCGTCAGAGTCATCATCTTCACGATCAAATGGCACTCCGCCATCAATCAGCCACTGGACACACTCTTTGGAGTTTTCTGCGATAAACTTAACCGTGTCTTCATCACAGATACCATCTCCGGCAATTTTCGTATCTTCAACGTGAGACTCAATGGTGTCCGACTCATCGAATACGGCAGCAATACCGCCTTGCGCGTACAATGTCGCGCCCTCGCTTCGTGGTCCTTTACTCAGAACCATCACTTTACAGTGGTTTGCGACACGCAAAGCTAACGACAAGCCCGCTGCGCCACTTCCTACTACTAACACATCACATTCATGTTCACGATTTGTGTTCATATTATTTTTACAATCCCAAGCTAAGGTAATAAGGCTACCTTGTGTTTAATTCGCACACCATGTGCATTTCATCAACGCGACATCTATCGCTGAGGGCTAAGTTGGGAAACGTATCGAAATCGGCGCTGTTTTGGTGACTTCGGCCACTCTTATTTCGTCATACCTTGGGCATGCGGATGCTTCCTAATTTTCGTTTGCAGCGCGATGTTCGACAGTCATTAGCCAAGCAAATGACAAGTAATAGTTTGTCAATGCCATTGCTTTTCTATGCTCAACCCAGCACAATCTGGGACAGAGATCATCCATTATACCCATTTCCCTATCAGTATGCTCGCTTGTCGAGACGAGACGTAAGTTGGATGAGTAGCTAGTAACATCACATTGTGGAAAAACACCGACAAAATTTTGAGAAATCATGGAACTTTCTTATTCACGTCGGAGTCTCAAAAGTGCTCAAGTAAGCAGTGGTGTCAATACTACGTTTTGCATAACTAGTACCCGTGCCAGAGAAGAGTAGGGGCATAACAAATAGGAGTATCCGCTCGAATGAACGAGCAGCTGACCGATCAAGTATTGATTGAGCGAGTTCAGAATGGCGATAAGCAAGCATTCAACCTGCTGGTGACAAAGTACCAGAACAAGGTATGTAACCTTATTTCCAGATACGTAAGTAATCCTGGCGATGTTCCAGATGTAGCACAAGAAGCGTTTATCAAGGCTTACCGAGCTATCCCGAGTTTTCGTGGGGAGAGTGCTTTCTATACGTGGCTGTATCGCATTGCAGTGAATACTGCGAAAAATCACATCGTTGCCCAAGGTCGAAGGCCGCCAGCAACAGACGTAGATGCTGAAGAAGCTGAATTTTACGAAACAGGTAATGCACTTAAAGAAATTTCGAACCCTGAGAACTTAACGTTGTCCAAAGAATTGCAACGGGTAGTGTTCAATGCAATCGAAGCTTTACCTGAAGACTTAAAAACCGCAATGACTCTGCGTGAGCTTGATGGCTTGAGCTATGAGGAAATTGCTGAAGTAATGGATTGCCCGGTGGGAACGGTACGATCACGTATCTTCCGTGCTCGTGAGGCGGTAGAAAAGAAAATCAAACCTCTTTTGTAGCGCTAGTACAAGTGATAACTATGGTGAAAATAATGGCTGACAAAGAAAAACTTTCAGCTCTCATGGATGGAGAATTGGTCGATAAGGCTTTAATTCAAGAATTAGAGCAAGATCAAGAGAGCCGTGAAGCTTGGCATAACTACCACCTTATTGGTGATGTCATGCGAGGCGAAGCGCCAGCAAAACCTGAGTGGAATATTGCTGAAAGCGTGGCGTTAGCGTTAGAGGACGAGCCTGCGCATCGCTCTATTGACTCTCGCAATGTTAACGTTATTTCAATTAATGACGCACTGACAGAGTCGCAACCAGAGCCACAAAAAGCGAAACGCCAGTTGCCAGCATGGTTGACTCAGTTTGGTCAAGTCGCCGTTGCGGCGTGTGTGTCACTGGTTGTGATACTTGGCGTACAACAGTATGGCGGTAGCGATCCAATGTCGCCACAATCAGAGCAACTTCCTGTTCTCCAGACGGTACCATTCGCGGGCAGTGCTGAGCCAGTAAGCTTGACACGTGAATCGGTAGAACGTTCATTTGGTGAAGCAAATATGCAAGAACAACGTAAGCGCGTGCACGCTTTGCTACGTGATTATGAACTGCAGCTAAGAACCAACAGTGAAGCATCGCAGCAAGACGTAACTCTGACTCCGGATATTGAATGAAAAAGTTCTTGATCAGCGCTGGCGCTCTGCTCAGTCTGATGGCTTCGCAAGCCTTTGCTGGTGATAAGCCGGCGGAGGCTTTATTGCATCAAATGAGCGAGGCGAGCAACAATTTAAGCTACGAGCTTTCTTACATCCTCATCAAAAAGAACAGCATTGAACCTTTGCTCTATCGTCATGCGACTCACGTCAAAGACCAGTATGCACACCTTGTGTACCTGAGTGGTCCCGTACGTGAAGTGATACGTCGTGGTACTGAAGTCAGCTATATAGAAACGGGCACAGAACCATTTACGATCGAATCGGGAAAGATGGTCGCTCCGATCATGCCGATGCTGAGTGCTAATATTGACGAATTAAACCTTTACTATGACTACGTAAAAGTGGGGCGTGCTCGTGAAGCGGGCGTACCAACGCAAGTACTGCGGATCGTGCCAAAAGACGGACTGCGTTACTCATACGTATTATGGATTGATGAGAAGAGTCATCTTCCGCTGCGTGCTGATCTCGTCGACCGCGATGGTGAAATGCTTGAGCAGTATCGTACTATTTCTTATTCAGTCACGCCTAAGATTGCGGAGTTGATGAGTGGTCTAGAAGAAGTTCAACTGCCAGCGGTTCTGACAATGCCAAAAGGTGACATCGGAGCGAGCAACTGGCATGTAGGTTGGACACCGAAAGGGTTTCAAGCAAATGAACTGAATCGCTATCGCATGGCGGTGACCGATCAAATGGTAGAAAGCCAGCTTTACTCTGATGGGCTATTCAGTTTCTCTGTGTATGTTGCGAACAAAGATCAGCACTCGTTGAAAGGCCAACTGGTTCGCCAAGGGCGACGTACATTACACAGTTTTGTCAGCGGTAACTATGAAATTTCTGTTGTGGGTGATATTCCTCCAGCAACGGCGCAACGAATAGCTCAATCTGTAACATTTGATGCAGCAAAGAGTAAAGCGCAATGATGACCGCATTGGCGACCGTGACAGGCGTGCATCGTTACGGTCAAGATTATGATATCGATTTAAGCTGCGAGCAACAAACCAGTTGCAGCAGCTGTTCTTCGCAAAAAAGCTGTGGTACTGGTGTGGTTACCAAGGCCATAGGTAACAAAACACTCGCTTGGCATTTGCGCACAAAAAAATCCGTCAAAGTTGGTCAGGTGGTAGAAATCGGCTTTCCTGAGTCTAGTCTGATCAAATCCGCGATGGCGGTCTACCTTCTTCCTCTGTTTGGTTTGATTCTCGGTGCCGTGATTGGCAATGTCCTGCTTACTCCCTTAACTGCAAGTGGTGAGGGCATGACTATCCTATCCTCTGTGTTGTTTGCCGCTGGTGGCATGTGGCTGGCAAAACGCGTGTCGCGCCCGCTAGAAGATGAATCAAAACGCCAAGTCACCCTGATTCGAGTTCTTGGTGAACCTATTCAATAAGTTCTAAACTTTAAATAAGGTGCGCCCGTTAACGAAATTGGGTAGAATCTGCCAACTTGATTGAAATGCCGTCAGCTGATGGCTTTCTTACCGTCCCTATTTGTAAAGAGTTAGTCACCCTAAATCTATGAAGCACATTCGCAACTTTTCGATTATCGCCCACATCGACCATGGTAAGTCGACCCTATCTGACCGTTTAATTCACGTTTGTGGTGGGTTAAGTGATCGTGAAATGGCCGCACAGGTTCTGGATTCAATGGATCTTGAACGTGAGCGTGGAATCACCATCAAATCTCAGAGTGTGACGCTGAACTACACCGCCAAAGACGGTGAAACGTATCAGCTGAACTTCATCGATACTCCGGGACACGTTGACTTTGCGTACGAAGTATCCCGCTCTTTAGCCGCTTGTGAAGGCGCGTTATTGGTGGTTGATGCAGGTCAGGGTGTAGAAGCTCAGACGCTAGCTAATTGTTACACTGCAATCGAAATGGATCTTGAGGTTGTGCCAATCTTAAACAAGATTGACCTACCTGCAGCCGATCCTGAGCGTGTAGCTGAAGAAATCGAAGAAATCGTTGGCATTGATGCGATGGAAGCGACTCGCTGTTCTGCGAAGACAGGTATCGGTGTAGATGACGTTTTAGAGAATATCGTCGCAGCCATTCCTGCTCCAGAGGGTGATCCTGATGCGCCACTTCAAGCGCTGATCATTGACTCATGGTTCGATAACTATCTTGGTGTTGTTTCTTTGGTCCGTATTAAAAACGGCTCACTGAAGAAAAATGACAAGATCAAAGTAATGAGCACAGGCCAAACTTGGGGTGTTGACCGTCTGGGTATCTTCACACCTAAGCAATTGGATACCGATGTCCTGCGTACTGGCGAAGTAGGTTGGGTGGTTTGTGGTATCAAAGATATCCTAGGCGCACCAGTAGGTGATACGCTAACACTGGCGAAAAACGGTAGTGAAGAGCCTTTACCTGGCTTTAAAAAAGTAAAACCTCAGGTATACGCGGGCCTGTTCCCTGTCTCGTCTGACGATTACGAAAACTTTCGTGACGCACTAGGCAAACTGAGCCTGAACGATGCATCGCTATTCTATGAGCCAGAAAACTCAGCCGCTCTAGGCTTTGGTTTCCGTTGTGGTTTCCTAGGCATGCTGCACATGGAAATCATCCAAGAGCGTTTAGAGCGTGAATACGACCTCGATCTGATTACAACAGCGCCAACAGTAGTTTACGAAGTCGAGCAAACTAACGGTGAGATGATTTACGTTGATAGCCCAGCAAAATTGCCAGCGATTAACGATATTGAAGAGATCCGTGAGCCTATTGCACGTTGTAACATCTTAGTACCATCGGATTACCTAGGTAATGTCATCACCCTGTGTGTTGAGAAGCGTGGTGTCCAAGTGGACATGGTTTACCATGGTAATCAAGTTGCCATCACTTACGACATCCCAATGGCGGAAGTGGTTCTGGATTTCTTCGATCGTTTGAAGTCGACTTCACGTGGTTACGCGTCTCTAGATTACAACTTCCAACGCTTTGAAGCGTCGAACATGGTACGTGTAGACGTACTGCTCAATGGTGACAAAGTGGATGCGCTAGCACTGATTACGCACAAAGATCACTCTCAGACTCGTGGTCGTCAGCTTGTTGAGAAGATGAAAGAATTCATCCCTCGCCAGATGTTCGACATTGCGATCCAAGCGGCCATCGGTAACCACATCATCGCGCGATCTACAGTAAAACAGCTGCGTAAGAACGTAATCGCAAAATGTTACGGTGGTGACGTGAGCCGTAAGAAGAAGCTTCTGAAGAAACAGAAAGAAGGTAAGAAACGCATGAAGCAGATCGGCAACGTAGAGCTGCCTCAAGAAGCGTTCCTCGCAATTCTTCATGTTGGTAAAGACTAGAGTTGAACTATCTCGTACTCTTGTTTGTCATAAGACGTTAGGTAGTGAAATAAGTGAAAGGGTTTCGGCTCTTTCACTTTCGTATTTTTAGATAAGGGAATTTAATGGCGAATATGTTCTCACAGATCCTAGTTATCATCACTTTGGTAACGGGCATCGTTTGGTTATTAGAAAAGCTAGTGTTTGCGAAAAAACGTCAAGCGAAGGTAGCAGAGATTCAAGCGCAAACAGAAAATGGTCTGGATGCAGTGACGCTACAAAAAGTAGAAAGCCAACCGTGGTGGGTAGAGAACAGTGTGTCTATCTTCCCAGTGATTGCATTCGTACTGGTATTACGCTCTTTTATCTATGAACCATTCCAAATCCCTTCCGGTTCAATGATGCCAACCCTATTAGTTGGGGATTTCATCTTAGTGGAAAAATATGCGTACGGATTAAAAGATCCGGTATGGCGCACGCAGCTAGTTGAAACAGGCAAGCCTGAACGTGGTGACATCGTGGTATTCAAGTATCCACCACACCCAAGCATCGATTACATTAAGCGTGTGGTTGGTTTACCAGGTGATACCGTTCGCTACTCTGCGGATAAGCAGGTTTGTATCCAATCAAAAGGTGAATCAACTTGTAAACCAGTTGAGTTAAGCAATGCCAAAGAGAGTCCGTTCTCTCAAAACGGTATTCCTCAGATTGAGGCCAATGAACAACTGGGTGACGTTGAGCACCACATTTTGATTAACCCATTGGCTCGTGACCGCGTACAGAATTACCAGCCACGTCCGGGTGTTAATGAGTGGGTTGTCCCACAAGGTCAGTACTTTGTTATGGGTGATAACCGTGACAACAGTGCAGACAGCCGTTACTGGGGCTTTGTTCCAGAAGCAAACTTAGTCGGTAAAGCTGTCGCGATTTGGATCAGTTTCGAATTTGATCGTAGCGCAGATAGCATTCTACCTTCATGGATTCCAACTGGTGTGCGTTTTAACCGCATTGGTGGTATTAACTAAATTCTCTTCGTATGGAAGTGGTAGCGGGCTACCACTTCCACTGTTTGAGAATGAACACAAATTTAATGAGAGAGTATGAATTCTCCAATTGAGAAACTAGAGAGAAAGCTCGGCTACCAATTTAAGGATGCTGGGCTTATCAACTTGGCACTGACTCACCGTAGCGCCAATAGTAAGCATAATGAACGTCTTGAGTTTCTGGGCGATTCAATTTTAAGTTTTGTCATCGCTGATGAGCTATACCATCGTTTTCCGAAAGTGAACGAAGGTGACATGAGCCGTATGCGTGCCACTTTGGTACGTGGGCACACATTGGCGGAATTAGGTCGTGAGTTCGATCTAGGAGATTATTTAAAATTAGGTCCAGGTGAATTGAAGAGTGGCGGATTCCGCCGAGACTCTATTCTAGCCGATGCGGTAGAAGCCATTATTGGCGCGATTTACCTTGATAGTGATATTGAAGCCGTGCGCGGTATTGTTCTGAGCTGGTATCACTCACGTCTTGAAGCAATAAAGCCTGGCGTATCACAAAAAGATCCAAAAACTCGCCTACAAGAGTTCCTGCAAGGTAGAAGAAAACCGCTGCCTGTCTACACAGTGACTAATATTAAAGGTGAAGCACACAACCAAGAGTTTACGGTTGAGTGTGACGTAGCAGGTGTGGATAAGCCTGTCATAGGTAAAGGTACCAGCCGCCGCAAGGCAGAACAAGCGGCTGCTGAAACGGCACTTGAGCAATTAACAAATGGCAGATAAAGAATTCGATATCGATGCATTTTTCGCATCAAACGGTGAAGTAAGTTCACCAGAAAACCAGCATTGTGGCTTTATTGCGATTGTTGGTCGTCCAAACGTGGGTAAATCGACACTTCTGAATAAGATTTTAGGTCAGAAGATTTCTATTACGTCTCGCAAACCGCAAACCACTCGTCACCGCATCATGGGTGTCGATACGGATGGGGATTATCAAGCTATCTATGTTGATACGCCAGGACTTCACATTGAGGAAAAACGTGCCATCAACCGCTTGATGAACCGCGCGGCAAACTCATCATTGAGTGATGTGAATCTCGTGTTCTTCTTGGTTGATGGTACGCACTGGACGAACGATGATGAGATGGTGCTGACTAAGCTGCAGAAGTCGAATTTCCCAGTTGTGCTTTGTGTCAACAAAGTCGACAACGTGCAAGATCGCAACGAAGTGATGCAGCATATGATGGAGATGTCGAAAAGAATGGACTTCGTCGATGTTGTGCCTATCTCTGCAAAACACGGTAAGAACATCGAAGTTCTGCGTAAGCACGTTCGCGATCATCTACCGGAAGCGACGCATCACTTCCCAGAAGAATACGTAACGGATCGCTCTCAGCGTTTCATGGCATCAGAAATCGTGCGCGAGAAACTCATGCGTTTCACGGGTGAGGAACTGCCATATTCTGTCACGGTTGAGATTGAGCGATTTGATTACAATCCAGATACGGACGGTTTTCATATCAACGCCTTAATTCTTGTTGAACGTCATGGCCAGAAGAAAATGGTGATTGGTAAAGGCGGCGAGAAGATCAAAACGATTGGGCGTGAAGCACGTCTGGATATGGAAGAGTTATTCGGTCGTAAGGTTTACCTAGAGACTTGGGTAAAGGTGAAATCTGGTTGGGCAGACGACGAACGTGCTCTGCGCTCACTGGGTTATATCGACGACCTTTAAGCTGGCTGCGAAGATGCTTCGCTCCAACATCGATTAACACGCAATATCGATTAAAATAAGGAGCCGTTTGGCTCCTTATTTTTTATTACCGACTTAGGCACACTGATTGAAATGAGCAACCAGTCTTCAGAAGGCTTCCAGCGCTGCTTTGTATTGCACCGACGCCCTTACAGTGAATCGAGCTTAATCCTTGATGTCTTCAGTGAGGAGTATGGCCGTGTCACATTGATGGCAAAAGGCGCACGCAGTAAACGCTCCAATCTGAAAGGGGCCTTGCAGCCTTTTACGCCACTATTGTTGAAATGGTCGGGCAAAAGTTCGATGAAAACCTTACGTCAGGCGGAAGCCATCAGTCTTGGCTTGCCTTTGTTTGGTATAAACCTTTATTCCGCGATGTACGTAAATGAATTAGTCGGGCGGGTATTGATGGCCGAAGTGCCAATGCCAGCACTGTTTCATGATTACCTGCATGCGCTAACGGAATTGGCTCAGAATGATAATCCTGAGCCAGCATTGCGTCGTTTTGAATTAGCCCTGTTGTCCTCTTTGGGCTATGGCGTGGACTTTTTACATTGCGCGGGGACGGGCGAGCCAGTCGATCCAGAGATGACTTACCGTTACCGTGAACAAAAAGGATTCATCGCTTCGGTAAGGCGCGATAACCTGACATTTTTAGGTAACGAGCTGATCGCAATTAGTGAACGGCGATTCGTCACTAAAGAGCAATTAAAAGCGGCGAAACGCTTTACACGTGTGGCATTAAAGCCGTATCTTGGCGGCAAACCTTTAAAAAGTCGCGAATTATTCATTCAGACATATCGAGCACGGAGTAACGGAAAATGAGCTCAATCTACTTAGGCGTTAATATTGACCATATTGCCACCCTACGTAATGCACGTGGGACCAAATACCCAGATCCGGTACACGCAGCAGAAATCGCAGAGCGTGCTGGTGCAGACGGTATTACCATCCACCTACGTGAAGATCGTCGCCATATTCTAGATCGTGATGTGCGCATCCTACGTGAGACCATTCAGACTCGCATGAACCTGGAGATGGCAGTAACGGATGAGATGGTTGAGATTGCGCTCAAAACTCAGCCGGAGTTCGTGTGTTTGGTTCCAGAGAAACGTGAAGAATTAACAACTGAAGGTGGCTTGGATGTCGCTGGCCAACTTGAGAAAGTGAAAGCAGCGACACATAAACTGACAGAGGCGGGGATCAAGGTTTCTCTGTTTATTGATGCTGACCGCCAACAGATCGATGCCGCCAAAGCCTGCGGCGCACCATATGTCGAGCTGCACACAGGTCATTATGCAGACGCGACAACAGAAGAAGACCAGCAAGACGAACTGAAGAAGATCGCAGCCGGCGCAAGCTACGCGGACGATTTAGGCATTATTGTCAACGCAGGTCACGGTCTGACTTACCACAATGTTGCACCAATCGCGGCTTTGCCTGAAATCTACGAGCTAAACATTGGTCACTCGATCATTGGTCGTGCGGTATTCGATGGTTTAGAAAAATCCGTGGCAGATATGAAAGCCATCATGGTAGCGGCTCGCAAATAATTAGACTTACTGCATGGCAATTTTAGGGTTAGGCACAGACATCGCAGAGATTGAGCGCATTGAAAAAGCACTCAGCCGAACGGGTGAACCATTTGCAAAGCGCATTTTATCGGGAGATGAAATGACAAGGTTTACCGAACTTAAACAAAAGGGACGTTATCTTGCGAAGCGTTTTGCGGTAAAAGAAGCAGCATCAAAAGCGCTAGGAACGGGTATTGCGCAAGGCGTGACCTTTCATGACTTTACCGTTTCGAATAATGAGTTTGGTAAACCGGTATTGACCCTATCGGGCGTTGCAAAGCAAATTGCACAGTCGATGGGCGTCAATCATATTCATTTGTCGATTTCTGACGAGCGGCATTACGCGGTTGCAACCGTGATCCTTGAATCCTGATTGAGAAGTGTCAACTTACGTAGGACGGGCCAGTCAACAGATACGAAAAAACCAGAGTGGATGCTCTGGTTTTTTTTGCGTTGGTTTTCTAAATTATTCTTTATTGTTCAAGGTATAGCTTAGCGGTGGTGGCGACTTTCATCATCTCATCCTGGAGTTCGAACATTTCTGGTTCGATGTCTTCAATGTTAGCGCCTGAGCGCAGCGCTTGCTCCAATGTGGCACACAGAGACTTCAATCTTGGGACACCGCAATAAGAGCTGCTGCCGTGAAGTTTGTGGATCACATGGATAATGTCATCTCGCGAGACGTCTTGTTGTTCTAATGCTTTATCAAGCACGCTTTCCACCTCAGGAATAAAATCAACCAGCATGCGCAGCATGTCTTTGGCTAAATCTTCTTTATTTGCGCTCTGTTTCAATGCTGCTTGCCAATCGATGATGATATCTTGTTGTGGCTTGTCTGGTGATTGTGCTGTTGCCAAAATAGGTTCGACATAAGACGGTGCAATCTTGTCGACACTCTCAGTGCAAGTATTTGGGTTCCAGTGAACCAAAACCTGCTGCAACACATGTTCTTCAATTGGTTTAGTCAGATAATCATCCATACCCGCTGCGAGTAATCGGTCTCGTTCGCCTGCCATTGCATGCGCCGTAACCGCAATGACAGGGGTATCTTTGTTCAGTTCAGACTCTTTAATATGCTGACAAGCGGTCACGCCATCCATTAATGGCATTTGAATGTCCATTAAAATCAGGTCGTATTTGTTTTCGGTCGCGAGATTTACCGCTTGCTGGCCGTTACTGCATGCGGTAACCGTCTCTACACGCTCTTTCAACAGCGCGGAGATCAGTTTCAAGTTGGCAGGGTTATCGTCGACTGCGAGAACCGTCAGTGATAGTCGCTCATTTACCGCAGGTTCTATTGCCGCAATCATGGCTTGAGGTGTTTCGATATGGTCAGTGATTAGGCTTTGTAGAAGTTTGCGGCGTGATAAAGGCTTGGTCAGACATTGGATTTGATGAGCGTTCATCACTTTATCGGCCAGTGCCAACTCCGTGCTTGGTGTGCCCATGATAACGCTCGGTGCCATACGCTTCGCTTGCTCAATCCATACTGCTACCGACTGCTCGTCGTAGGTTTGGTTGGCAGCTAAGTTCAACAAGACATAATCGTAGTTTTCGTCACTTTCTGGTAAGGAAGAGCGGTATGTCACCAGAATGCCCTCTTGGCTTAAAAGCTGCTGAGTCACCGACGCGGCTTGCATATTTGGCTCCACTAACAGTAGTTGCTTACCAGTCAGCAGTTCGACTTCAATAAGATCACTCATTGGTATTTCGGTTGAGTGCAAACGTAGCGTAAACCAGAAAGTTGAGCCTTGGTGCAAACGACTGGTTAGGCTGATTTCACCGCCCATCTGACTCACGAGTTTCTGAGTGATGACTAGGCCAAGACCTGTGCCGCCGTAGCGGCGTGAAATACTGGCATCCGCCTGGCTAAAAGCTTGGAATAGCTGAGCTTGCTGGCGCTCTGAAATACCAATACCCGTATCGCGCACCATGAATTGCAGTTCGACCGAATCACCAGATTGTGAGCGCATCTCAACGCTAATATCGATGTTTCCGCGCTCAGTAAATTTGATGGAGTTGCCGACCAAGTTGGTGAGAATTTGTTGGATACGCAGTGGATCACCCACCAGGCCTTGTGGGATCTTAGGATCGATTTTTAAGGTGATTTCCAAGCTTTTCTCGTGCGCACTTGTGGCTTGTAAGTTGATGACTTCTTCCAAGCTCTCACGGAACTCAAACGGAATATTTTCCAGTGCTAACTTACCCGCTTCCAGTTTCGAGAAATCGAGAATATCGTTGATGATGTTGAGTAGGTTGTTGGCGGATTTTTCGATTGTCTGCAAGTAATCCATTTGGCTGTTCGACATCTGAGTTTTCAGCATCTGACGGGTAAAGCCAATCACGCCATTTAGTGGGGTACGAAGTTCGTGAGACATGTTCGCCAAGAATTCGGATTTTACTCGTGCTGCTTCTTGCGCACGTTTCTTCGCGATATCTAACTCTACGTTTTGGATCTCTAACTGTTCAAGGGTCTCACGTAAATCAGATGTCGCTTGGTCTATACTGTGCTGCATCTCAACGTGGTATTCCGACAGTGAGACTGCCATGGCGTTGATGCCGTTTTTCAGTTGGTCCAACTCGCCGTGCATGTTGCCCTCGATACGTACATCAAGGTGACCACGACGAATGCGGTCCACCACATTTTTCATGTGGGTGATCGGTTGGGTAACATCATGCATGAGGCGAGAGGCGAACACACTCGCAAGGCCAAGACCGAGGATCAAAACCAAGAATGCGGAGAAGACTTCTTGGTATTGTTGTAAGCGCAGTGACGAGAGATCCATTTCCACTGCGATGTAACCAATGGCTTTTGTCCCTTGGTTCTCATTTGAGAGTTCCGAGAGGTAGTGGCCTTCAGATAAAATGGGCACCCGGAGAATAAGTGAGTTATCGAAGATCTCCGAATCCCCTAACTGAGGGATTGGTTTGTCCTTCGGAAACATCAGCGCAGCAAAATTGGGGTGGAAGTTTGAAGTGACGAAAAGCTCATGATTTTCATCGAACACCGCGATACTGCGAACCAGTTTTGAGTTCTTGCGGTGAGCGTAACTAATAAGACGACGAACGGCTTCACGACTTTCTGCAAGCAGGTGCGTTTCACTGGCGATCGCAAGCGGTTCGATAATGCTATTACCTGTGGTGATAACTTGTTTCTCAAGGTCTTGATAGCGGTTAAATGAGAAAAAGCCGCTCAGTAATAAACCAATAATGAGAGTGGGAGCGAGAGTCAGTGTAATTACACGTGCTCGTAAGCCATATCTGGTCATGTTATCTAATTACATCGGAGTCTGGATATGGGAAAATAACGCATTATTTCTCAAGTGTACGATAAAACCTTGAGCAAAAGTGACGTTACCGGATAAACCGTAAGCATAATCAAGTCACTCGAATCACACAACGGCTGCAAGTAAGAATAGTGAAGCCGTAGAGCAATTAGACACAAATCAGGCACAGAGCATGGCACGTATCTTTCAACCTAAAAAGAAAACGCAACTGAATACTCGTCACCAAGCGGTAAAAGTAGAGCGTTTGGATCACCATGGCGCAGGCATTGCTTACCTCAATAAGAAACCATTGTTTATCGATGGCGCACTACCGGGTGAGGAAGTGGTCACTCAATTGGTGGAAGAGAAAAGCAAATTCGCTCGCGGTAAGTTAATTAAAATCCTTAAACCGAGTGAAGCTCGCGTGGATCCATTTTGTCCGCACTACCATGAGTGTGGTGGGTGTGACCTTCAGCATTTAAAGTATGACCAACAATTGACGCACAAACAGCAAACGCTTCGTCAATTAATGAGAAAATTTGCCGGCAGTGATATTGAATTGGATGCGCCTGTATTAGGGGATTCCCTTAGCTACCGTCGCCGTGCTCGTGTGAGCTTATTGGTGGATAAAAAGACCCGAAAGCTGCACTTTGGCTTCCGTAAAAAGCAGAGTAAGCAAATCGCCCAAGTTACGGACTGCCCGGTGTTAGCGCCTGAATTGAATGTGCTACTTCCAGAAATCTACTCGACGTTAAAAGCGTTTAAGAAGTCAGAGCAACTGGGTCACGTTGAACTGGTTCTGGGCGATAGTGGTCCGTGTATAACATTACGCCACTTAAGTAAATTGGCAGACGAAGAAACCAACACGCTGGTGGCGCTGGCAAGGCGTCATCATGCCTCGCTCTACTTAATGCCAGAAACGGACCAACTTAATTTAATTGAAGGCGACGTGCCTTTCTATCAAGAGGTTGGAGTCACAGTTCCATTTACGCCAAATAACTTTATTCAAGTTAACCAAGCGGTGAACCAAAAAATGGTGGCACAAGCCGTCGACTGGTTAGACCCGAAAAGTGACGAGCGAGTGTTAGATTTGTTCTGCGGTTTGGGGAACTTCAGCTTGCCAATTGCAAAACATGCCAAACACGTGGTTGGTGTAGAAGGCGTCGCGGAAATGGTGGAAAAGGCGGCAAATAATGCATCTTTGAACCAAATCAATAACGCGCAATTTTATCACGCTAACCTTGAGCAGGATTTTGAAGGGCAAGTTTGGGCGGCTGAACAATTCGATAAAGTGCTGCTTGATCCGGCACGTGCGGGCGCGAGTGGGATCATAGATCAAGTTTCGGTGCTTGGCGCACAGCGTGTAGTTTATGTTTCATGTAATCCTGCTACCCTTGCAAGGGATAGTCAGAGCTTGCTGGGGCAGGGCTACCAATTAACCAAATTAGGTATGTTGGACATGTTCCCTCATACCAGCCATCTAGAGTCGATGGCACTGTTTGAAAAGTCCTAATCATGGGGACTTTGTTGATCACTGACTCTTCGAAGGTGGTCAATAAGCCAAGGTTTACGACTTGGCATAAGAACTAACCTGGATAGTGTTAGTCAAACCACACAAGCATAATAGTTAGGATGATGAGATGGTTGCGGTAAGAAGCGCGCATTTAAACCAAGATGAACAGTTTGAACTTGATAATTGGGTGGCGAGCCTAGGTCAAGAAAACAATACAGCGAAACGCTTAACTGAAGTGTATCGTGACTGCCAATCGGTTTTGGTGGATAACGAACAAGCGGATCTTCTGTTGTGGCGTGGGCGAGAGATGATCGAAATCTTGATCACCTTGTCGATGGATCAATCGACGCTCGTTGCTGCACAACTGTTCCCTCTGGTCTCTAGTGGTGCTTTTGATAGAGAACTTCTTGAAGAAAAGTACAGCAAGGAAATCATTAAGCTGATCGATGGTGTCGATGAAATGGCGGCAATCGGCCAGCTAAATGTCGCTATGGATGGTGGAACCTCTTCGTCCCAAGTAGACAACGTTCGTCGTATGCTGTTGGCGATGGTGGATGATTTCCGCTGCGTAGTCATCAAGCTGGCAGAACGTATCAGCAACCTGATTGAAGTAAAAAAAGCACCGGACGAAGTTCGTCATGCCGCGGCAAAAGAGTGCGCAAATATCTATGCACCGCTAGCAAACCGTCTTGGCATTGGTCAGTTGAAATGGGAAATCGAAGATTACGCCTTTCGCTACCAACAGTCAGAAACCTACAAACAAATCGCGAAACAGTTGGCTGAGCGACGTATTGTTCGCGAACAGTACATCAAAGACTTTGTTGATGATCTCACTCAAGAAATGACGGTATGTGGCATCAACGCTGAAGTCAGTGGCCGTCCAAAGCATATCTACAGTATCTGGCGTAAAATGCAGAAGAAGAGTCTGGCGTTTGATGAACTCTTTGACGTGCGTGCGGTACGTATCATCGCCGACAAGCTTCAAGACTGCTATGCCGCGCTAGGGGTGGTTCACACCAAATACAAACATTTACCAAGCGAGTTCGATGATTATGTTGCGAACCCGAAACCAAACGGCTACCAGTCTATCCATACCGTGATTCTTGGTCCGGAAGGCAAGACCATTGAGATCCAGATTCGTACTAAAGAGATGCACGAAGACTCGGAGCTAGGCGTTGCTGCGCATTGGAAATACAAAGAAGGTGCAAGCAGCCGCAGCGGTTACGATGAGAAAATTACCTGGCTGCGTAAGCTACTCGATTGGCAAGAAGAGATGTCCGACTCTGGCGAGATGTTGGACGAGCTACGTAGTCAGGTATTTGATGACCGCGTGTATGCCTTTACCCCACGCGGTGATGTTGTCGACCTTCCGATGGGGGCAACCCCGCTAGATTTCGCGTACCACATCCATTCAGAAGTGGGTCACCGCTGTATCGGTGCCAAAGTGGCGGGGCGTATCGTGCCGTTCACCCATAAACTGCAAATGGGCGATCAGGTCGAAATCATCACTCAGAAAGAGCCAAACCCATCACGTGACTGGTTGAATCCGACGCTGGGCTTTGTGACATCTAGCCGTGCTCGCGCGAAGATCAACGCATGGTTCCGTAAGCAAAGTCGTGAGAAAAATCTTGAAGCGGGCCGTGAAATCCTAGAGCACGAACTGGCGAAAATTGGCGCGACACTAAAAGACGCACACCAATATGCGTTGAAACGCTTTAACGTTAATAGTGCCGATGAACTGTATGTGGGTATTGGTAGTGGCGATCTAAGGATCAACCAGATCATCAACCATATTAATGCGTTAGTGAACAAGCCAACTGCGGAAGAGGAAGATCAGCAAGCGCTGGAAAAACTGCAAGAAGCAGAAAACCGTGCGCCAGCTCAAAGTCGTCCGAAGAAAGATGCGGTTGTGGTTGAAGGTGTCGATAACCTGATGACGCACCTAGCGCGCTGTTGTCAGCCGATCCCAGGTGATGAGATCTCAGGTTACATCACTCAAGGTCGTGGTATTTCTGTGCATCGCAGTGATTGTGAGCAACTTGAGGAGCTGCGTCATCACGCGGCAGAACGTATCATTGATACCGTTTGGGGTAGCGGCTTTGTCGGCTCTTATATTTTGACAGTTCGTGTTGAAGCGATGGAACGTGGTGGGCTACTAAAAGACATCACCACGCTGTTTGCTAACGAGAAAATCAAAGTCACCAGCATGAAGAGTCGCGTCGATTACCGCACACAAATGTCGATCATGGATTTTGACCTTGAAGTGACCAGTCTTGAAGTGTTCTCGCGCGTTTCGAAACGTGTTGAGCAGATCAAGGATGTGATGTCGGTGAAGCGCTTAGGCTAATTTTCACGTCGTACTTGTCACTTTTACTGCGTTTTCTCCGGAGTGCCGGCCCAGGCTCATCACATAGGCGAGCTATGCCCAGGAGTCGCGAAAACTTGTTGCCTTGTCAAAGTAACAATTACTTAGTGAAAGCCGCTGAGAAAATAAAATAATCTAGAAGGTGAGTGGTTTTGGCCGCTCACCTTTTTTCTTTAGATAGAAAGGTTTATAGGAACAGAACATGAGTCATCCAATTGAACAGTTAGAACACATCATGGCGAAGCTGCGTGACCCAGAAAGCGGTTGTCCTTGGGACTTAAAGCAGACCTTCGACACCATAGTTCCGCATACCATTGAAGAAACTTACGAAGTGGTGGATGCGATTCAAAACCGCGATTGGCCAAACCTACAAGAAGAGTTGGGTGATTTGCTGTTTCAGGTGATCTTCTACAGCCAAATGGCGAAAGAGCAGGGGCTGTTTGAGTTTTCCGATGTGGTTGAAACCGTGAATGAAAAACTGACTCGTCGTCATCCGCATGTTTTTTCGGATGTAAAGTTTGAATCTGATGAAGAGATTCGCGCCAACTGGGAGGCGGAAAAAACCAAAGAAAAAGCGCAAGCAGGCAAAGCCGAAGAAAGTATTCTAGACTCAATACCGAACTCGCTGCCGGCGCTTTCGCGTGCGACAAAAATTCAGAAAAAATGCGCAAAATTTGGCTTTGATTGGGACTCATTAGGTCCGGTTGTTGGAAAAGTACAGGAAGAAATCGAAGAGGTTTTGGAAGAAGCACTGCAAATTACGCCTGACGAAGAAAAAGTTGAGCTCGAATTAGGTGATCTTTTATTTGCCACAGTGAACCTATCTCGTCACTTGGGAAAAGACCCAGAAGTGGCGTTAGCGAAAGCCAACTTAAAGTTCTCGAGACGCTTTAAAGGTGTGGAAACTAAAGTTGCAGTGCGCGGTAAGCAGCTGACAGACTTTACTCTAGATGAGTTGGATTCGATGTGGGATGAAGTGAAACAAGAAGAGAAGAGCCAGATTGAAATTACGTGAATACTCGACTTTGATTTGAAGCAAAAAATAAAAAATTACGGTGTGATAGATTTCACGTTGTGGCGGGTAGGAGCTTCTGGTATATTTATGACCCGTCCAGAAGCACTCCATTTCCCTCATTCAACCAATTTCAGGTTAAACATGACGACAAATTACATTTTTGTTACTGGCGGGGTTGTATCCTCTCTAGGTAAAGGTATTGCGGCAGCGTCACTTGCTGCTATTTTAGAAGCTCGTGGTCTCAAAGTGACTATGATGAAGCTTGACCCTTACATTAACGTTGACCCAGGCACAATGAGCCCAACTCAACACGGTGAGGTGTTCGTCACTGAAGATGGCGCTGAAACTGACCTTGACCTTGGTCACTATGAGCGTTTCATTCGCACCAAGATGTCCAAACGCAACAACTTTACTGCAGGTCGTGTTTACTCAGACGTTCTCGCTAAAGAGCGTCGTGGTGATTACCTAGGTGCCACCATTCAGGTTATCCCTCACATCACTAACGCAATCAAAGACCGCGTAATTTCTGGCGCTGAAGGCCATGATATTGCGATCGTTGAAGTTGGTGGTACGGTTGGTGATATCGAGTCTCTACCATTTATGGAAGCGATTCGCCAACTTGCTGTAGAACTAGGCCGTGAACGTGCAATGTTCATGCACCTCACTCTTGTCCCTTACCTAGCAGCCGCTGGCGAGGTGAAGACTAAGCCGACCCAGCACTCAGTTAAAGAACTGCTATCCATTGGTATTCAACCAGACATCCTAGTTTGTCGTAGTGATCGCATGATTCCTGCGAATGAACGTAAGAAGATCGCTCTATTCTGTAACGTCCAAGAGAAAGCCGTAATTTCGATGAAGGACGTAGATTCTATCTACAAGATCCCTCAGCTAATTAAAGCTCAAGGTCTCGATGATATCGTATGTTCACGTTTTGGCATCACTGCGCCTGAAGCTAACTTGTCTGAGTGGGAACAAGTCATCTACGAAGAAGCGAATCCAACTGGTGAAGTCACTATCGGTATGGTTGGTAAGTACATTGAATTACCAGACGCCTACAAATCAGTGAACGAAGCTCTGAAACACGCAGGCTTGAAAAACCGTTTAAGCGTGAAAATTAAATACGTAGATTCACAAGACGTAGAGTCAAAAGGTGATGAAGCTCTGGCTAACCTTGACGCAATCCTTGTACCTGGCGGTTTTGGCGACCGTGGTATCGAAGGCAAGATCCTGGCTGCAAAATACGCTCGTGAAAACAAATTACCTTACTTAGGCATTTGTCTAGGTATGCAAGTCGCATTGATTGAATACGCGCGCAACGTCGCGGGTATGGAAGGTGCGCACTCAACAGAATTTAACAAAGAGACGAAGTACCCAGTAGTCGGTTTGATTACTGAATGGGTCGATGGTGAAGGTAAAGTTGAAGAACGTACTGAAACCTCTGATCTTGGTGGTACGATGCGTCTTGGCTCACAGCTATGTCACCTAGAAAAAGGGACCAAAGCTCGTGAGCTATACGGTAGTGCGACGATCCACGAACGTCACCGCCACCGTTATGAAGTTAACAACGTTCTTCGTCCTCAGATTGAAAAAGCTGGCCTAAAAGTATCGGGTTTATCTGCAGACAAGAAACTGGTAGAGGTTATTGAGAATCCGGCTCACCCATGGTTTGTAGCGGCTCAGTTCCACCCAGAGTTCACTTCAACACCTCGCGATGGTCACCCACTATTTGCAGGTTTCGTTAAAGCGGCTGGTGAATACCAACGCGGCGAATTAGAGAAGTAAAGGATACGGGCTGTAGCGTAAGTAGTGCTGCGGCCCTTAATTTTGACATTATATATTCAACGAGAAGGAAACATTCAATGTCTAAGATCGTTAAAGTTCTAGGTCGTGAAATCATCGACTCACGTGGTAACCCAACGGTAGAAGCTGAAGTACACCTAGAAGGCGGTTTCGTAGGTATGGCTGCTGCTCCATCTGGCGCATCGACTGGTTCACGTGAAGCGCTTGAGCTTCGTGACGGCGACAAAGCTCGTTTCCTAGGTAAAGGTGTTCTTAAAGCTATTGAAGCTGTAAACGGCGCAATCGCTGAAGCTCTAGTTGGTAAAGACGCGAAAGACCAAGCTGCAATCGATGCAGTAATGATTGACCTAGACGGTACTGAGAACAAGTCTAAGTTTGGTGCAAATGCAATCCTAGCGGTTTCTCTAGCAAACGCTAAAGCAGCAGCAGCGTCTAAAGGTATGCCTTTATACGAGCACATCGCTGAGTTAAACGGTACTGCTGGTCAGTTCTCTATGCCTCTACCAATGATGAACATCATCAACGGTGGTGAGCACGCAGACAACAACGTTGACATCCAAGAGTTCATGATCCAACCAATTGGTGCTAAAACTCTGAAAGAAGGCCTACGTATCGGTGCTGAAGTATTCCACAACCTAGCTAAAGTGCTTAAGTCTAAAGGCTACAGCACAGCAGTTGGTGACGAAGGTGGTTTCGCTCCTAACCTTAAATCTAACGCTGAAGCTCTAGAAGTGATCGCAGAAGCTGTTGCCGCTGCTGGTTACGAACTAGGTAAAGACGTTACTCTAGCTATGGACTGTGCTGCATCTGAGTTCTTCGACAAAGAAGCTGGCATCTACAACATGAAAGGTGAAGGTAAAACGTTCACTTCTGAAGAGTTCAACCACTACCTAGCTGAGCTAGCTAACCAATTCCCAATCGTTTCTATCGAAGATGGTCTAGACGAGTCTGATTGGGCTGGCTTCAAGCACCAAACTGAACTACTAGGTGACAAGCTTCAACTAGTCGGTGACGATCTATTCGTTACAAACACTAAGATTCTTGCTGAAGGTATCGAGAAAGGCGTAGCTAACTCTATCCTTATCAAGTTCAACCAAATCGGCTCTCTAACTGAGACTCTAGCTGCAATCAAGATGGCTAAAGACGCAGGTTACACAGCAGTAATCTCTCACCGTTCTGGTGAAACTGAAGATGCAACTATCGCTGATCTAGCGGTAGGTACAGCTGCAGGTCAAATCAAGACTGGTTCTATGAGCCGTTCTGACCGTGTTGCTAAGTACAACCAGCTAATCCGTATCGAAGAAGCACTAGGTGAGCGTGCTCCTTTTAACGGTCTTAAAGAAGTTAAAGGTCAAGCTTAATTCTTAACTGAATAAACAGCTTAGCTTAACGCTTTTAAAAACACCCTGCTTTTGCGGGGTGTTTTTTTATCTGGTATATGGGAACGCTTCGCTTCGAGAGGCGGGAACGGGCTTCGCCCTCTGGTAACGCTTCGCTTCGAGAGGCGGGAATAGGCTTCCTCTTCCTAGAGCACTTTACTTGGAGACATAAGAACAGACTTTGCGTTTTGAATGTCTTTCACTCGCGTTTATTTGTCCCCCCTAGATCAACAAGTGAGAGAATAGGGAATCTCTTTGTTTCATTTTGCTGCTTTTTTCCTGTAAAGAGCATGTGAGTCTCTTTTTCTACCCTAGAGCCAACCACGCATTTATGCTATATATGTCAGCTAATCTAACCCCTTCCGGTACAGAATGTTAGCAACGATATGCGAATCTTTGTTATAGCCCTTACGTTACTGTTCGGCTGGCTTCAATACACTCTTTGGTTTGGCAAGAATGGCGTGTCAGACTACTACACAGTAGAGGATGAGATTGAAGCGCAGCAGCAGGTAAACAGCAAGCTGCAAGCTCGTAACAACGAGATGTTCGCTGAGATTGACGATTTACGACAAGGTCTTGATGCGATAGAAGAACGTGCGCGTCATGAACTTGGTTTGGTGAAAAATGACGAAACCTTCTACCGAATTGTCGATGAGGAAGAGCATTAATATGTTGGATATTACTCCCCCAACCTATATTGCTATTGTGCCAGCCGCTGGCGTTGGCAGCCGTATGAAGGCAGATCGGCCGAAACAATACCTGTTGATTGATGGCAAAGCGGTTCTCGAACATACCGTTGAGAAACTTCTTTTACACCCAAAAATTGCTAAGGTTGTCGTAGCTATTACCGATGGCGACCCATACTACCCTGACTTATCCATTGCTCAGAATCCTGATGTGATTCGGGTCGCTGGTGGTAAAGAAAGGGCTGACTCTGTGCTATCAGGGCTAAACTATGTTAGTACACATCTCGAAAGTGAATGGGTATTGGTCCATGATGCAGCAAGACCTTGTGTATTAACCCCCGACATTGACCGTTTGATTGATGTTTGCAGCGCTCACCCAATCGGTGGCATTCTCGCCTCTCCAGTACGAGATACAATGAAGCGAGCAAATGTGGCGCAAGACATTGACCATACGGTGGATAGAGAAGCATTGTGGCATGCACTAACCCCACAAATGTTTAAAACTCAGCCGCTTACTCGAGCGCTGGCTGACGCATTAGAACAAGGTGTTACCATCACTGATGAGGCTTCCGCTTTGGAATGGTTAGGCGAAAAGCCTGCGCTGGTTCAAGGTAATGCGAATAATATAAAAATCACTCAGTCAGAAGATCTCGCGTTAGCCGAGTTTTATCTCAGCCGTGAGTGCGGCGCGTAAAGAAAGGATAAGAAATGATTCGAATTGGTCATGGTTTTGACGTACATAAATTCGGTGGTGAAGGCCCGGTTATCATCGGTGGTGTAGCGGTCCCTTATGAACAGGGGTTGATTGCACATTCGGATGGCGATGTAGCGCTGCACGCGTTAACGGATGCCCTACTTGGTGCGATTGCGGCGGGTGATATTGGCCGTCACTTCCCAGACACAGATGATAAATGGAAAGGTGCAGATAGCCGTGAATTATTGAAAGATGTTTACCGTCGAGTCAAAGAACAAGGCTACCGGCTAGGCAATGCTGATGTCACCATCATGGCGCAAGCACCTAAGATGGCGCCGCACATTGACGCAATGTGTGCTGTTATTGCCGAAGATCTTGAAACCGACATTAGTAACATTAACGTAAAAGCGACGACGACAGAACGTCTTGGTTTTACTGGACGTAAAGAAGGCATTGCTACGGAAGCAGTGGTACTTTTGTTTAAGCAATAACTAGCAATTTGCTGCTCTAAGCTGTGATATCAGCGGAAACACATTATGTCAGACATTTTATCTTCATTCGCTTATCTATCAGGTAAGCCAGTAGCATCTGCCAAAATTAAAGCGCAACCAGAGCACTTTCAGGTTCGCGAAAATTTAGGTTTTGCCTTTACGGGTGAGGGCGAGCACTTGATGGTTCGTATCCGTAAAACAGGCGAGAACACCAGTTTTGTTGCCAACGAGTTAGCTAAGGCCTGTGGTGTTAAGTCGAAAGACGTTAGCTGGGCAGGCCTTAAAGATCGTCATGCCGTGACAGAACAGTGGCTAAGCGTTCATTTACCAAAAGGTGAAACGCCAGACTTTTCAGCATTTTTGGCGCAACACCCAAGCATCGAAATTCTAGCCACCGAACGTCACAATAAAAAGTTGCGCCCTGGTGACCTAGTAGGGAACGAGTTCGTGGTGACTTTGTCTGAAGTGACAGATGTAGCGGATGTTGAGCAACGCCTTGAAAAAGTGAAACAAGTGGGTGTGCCGAACTACTTTGGTAGTCAGCGTTTTGGTAACGATGGCAACAACCTTGAAGAAGCACGTCGATGGGGGCGCGAGAACGTTCGTACCCGTAATCAAAACAAGCGTAGCATGTACCTGTCAGCAGCTCGTTCATGGATCTTCAACCGCATTGTTTCCGCTCGCCTGGAGAATGGTGTGTTTGACAAGTTCATCGATGGTGATATTGCGCAGACAACGTCTGGTACTCAGTTGATCGATGCTAGCAATATTAAGGATCGACAAGCACAATTTGCTTTGGGCGAAATCGGGATTACTGCTGCACTTGCAGGCGATAATGCATTACCAACTCAAGTCGATGCACTAGCGCTAGAACAGCCTTTTTTGGATGAAGAGCCAGATTTGATGGCGCTGATTTGTGGTAATCGTATGCGCCATGATCGTCGCGATATTGCACTTAAGCCACAAGGCTTAGCTTGGAGTATCAATGGCAATAACATCACAATGACATTTTCACTGGATGCGGGTTCATTTGCGACCTCAATCGTGCGCGAGTTGGTTATTGAAGAAAAGGTAGAAAGAGAATATTAATGGAAATGGATTCATACAACTCGAAACCATTAAGAATACTGATCAGTAACGATGATGGTGTTCATGCTCAGGGGATCCATGCGCTTGCTGATGAGCTTAGATGCATTGCTGAAGTGACTATTGTAGCACCGGACAGAAACCGCTCTGGTGCATCTAACTCATTGACGCTAGAGCAGCCACTGCGTGTAACTGAGATTGCGCCGAAGGTCTTCTCTGTGCAAGGTACACCAACAGACTGTGTGCACTTTGCACTTAACGAGTTGATGAAAGGTGATTTGCCAGACCTTGTGCTAACAGGCATCAATCACGGCGCTAATTTAGGTGATGACGTGCTGTACTCTGGCACGGTGGCGGCCGCGATGGAAGGTCACTTCCTTGGTGTGCAGGCGATTGCTTTCTCTCTAGTCGGTAAACAACACTTTGAATCAGCGGCTAAAATTGCTCGCCAGTTAGTTGAGCAGCATTTGCTTCGTCCCATTCCAACCAATCGTCTTCTGAATGTTAATGTACCGGACCTGCCTTTTGAGGAGTTTGGCGAAATAGAAGTGACTCGATTGGGAGCCCGCCATCATGCTGAAAACATGATTAAACAGAAAGACCCACGTGGCGATGATATTTATTGGCTTGGTCCTCCGGGTAAAGAGCAAGATGCAGGTGTTGGTACAGACTTTTATGCTATTGAACATGGTTTGGTTTCAATCACGCCGCTGCAAGTCGATCTCACCGCTCACGAATCGCTGCGTGCAATGGATAGTTGGTTAAAGGAAGAGAGTTAATGAGTAACCCACATGCTGACAGGTTGATAGCGTTTCTTATCTCCAGTGGCATCAGTGATCAACGTGTGTTGGATACGATTTATCGACTGCCGCGTGAGTGCTTTGTTTCACAAGCAATGGTACATCAAGCGTACGACAACAATGCGTTGCCAATTGGTCAGGGACAAACCATTTCTCAGCCTTACATAGTGGCAAAGATGACAGAGCTGCTTGAATTAACATCGAGCAGTAATGTTCTGGAGATCGGCACAGGATCGGGATACCAGACAGCTGTCTTGGCTCAAATGGTTGACCACGTGTATTCCGTTGAACGCATTAAATCTTTGCAATGGGATGCCAAGCGTCGTCTGAAACAACTGGATATCTATAACGTCTCTACCAAACATGGCGATGGTTGGCTAGGGTGGGAAGCGAAAGGGCCGTTCGATGCGATTATTGTCACTGCGGCAGCGGAGAGTGTTCCCCAAGCATTACTCGCCCAGCTAAAAGAGGGCGGTAAGATGATTATTCCCGTCGGTGAAGAAGATCAACAATTATTGAAAATTGAACGTCAGGGTGCACAATATCTATCGACCGTGGTTGAAATGGTAAAATTTGTACCATTAGTCGCAGGTGATTTAGCTTAAAGGTTGAGGATTAGGTGAAGAAGTTATTACATCGTTTTGGTATTAGCTGTTTATTGGTTGCGGGACTGCTTGGTTGCGCGGCTCACTCACCTGCACCTGTTTCTAGCTTAAATAAAGATTATTCAGCGGTTGAACGTGGTAGCTATCGAGGCAGTTATTACCAAGTGGAAAAAGGCGATACATTATATTTTATTGCATACGTCACAGATAAGAATGTAAATGATCTTGTTCGTTACAACGAATTGTCAGCGCCTTACACAATTTTTCCAGGTCAGAAGCTAAAACTTTGGGGCCCGAAATATGTTGCACCTCAATACGGTCATAAGGTTGAACCCGTTGTGGCACCTGTAGTTGCAGCGAAACCTGTTACTGTTGCAGCAGTATCAACGGTGTCAAAGCCGTCAAATTCAAGCAAAAACTCTACTCAAAAGCCTAAGCCAAATACGACTCAAGTCGCAAAAAAACCGCCACCAAAGAAGGTTGAACAATCTAAATCAAAGGAGTATGTTGAGCCAAAAGGTAGCCCAAATGTTAAACCCAAACCACCCGTAACTACCGCGAAAAACGACAAAGTATCAAAGTGGTTATGGCCAACGAAAGGGAGGGTGATTAAGAACTTCTCAGCGGGAGAACAGGGAAATAAAGGTATCGACATCGCAGGACAGCGTGGTCAACCTATCGTTTCAACCGCAGCTGGCACCATTGTGTATTCAGGTAATGCGCTCCGAGGTTATGGCAACTTAATTATAGTGAAGCATAACGACAATTATTTAAGCGCATACGCACATAATGATCGATTGCTGGTTTCAGAAGGGCAAAGTGTCAAGAGCGGACAGAAAATCGCGACTATGGGCAGTTCAGGTTCAAAGTCCGTCAAGCTTCACTTTGAAATACGTTATCAGGGTAAGTCGGTGAATCCAAAGCGCTACTTACCTTAAAACTTTGAATAACAACTTGCGGCATCATTTAGCGACACATTAAGTTGTCATGTTTTGCTAATACGCCAGGGGGAGGCGTTATGAGTATCAGCAACACAGTAACCAAAGTTGAAGAGTTCGACTACGACGATGCATCAATGGAAGGCATTGCTAGCAACGAGCTTGTTAAAACATCCAATAAATCCAAAACAGCGACGCGTGAAGAGTTTGACGCCAGCAGTAAAAGCTTAGATGCGACGCAGCTTTACCTGGGGGAGATAGGTTTTTCACCTCTACTGACAGCGGAAGAAGAAGTACTCTATGCTCGACGTGCACTTCGCGGTGATGAAGCTGCCCGAAAACGCATGATTGAAAGTAACTTGCGTCTTGTCGTGAAGATATCTCGCCGATACAGTAATCGTGGTTTAGCACTTCTCGATCTTATCGAAGAAGGCAACCTCGGTCTTATCCGGGCTGTCGAAAAATTTGACCCAGAGAGGGGCTTCCGTTTCTCAACTTACGCGACGTGGTGGATTCGCCAAACGATCGAACGTGCGTTGATGAACCAAACTCGCACAATTCGTTTGCCAATTCACGTGGTCAAAGAGCTGAACATTTATCTGCGCACTGCACGTGAACTTTCTCAGAAGCTCGACCACGAACCTACCGCAGAAGAGATTGCTGCACAGCTGGACATTCCTGTCGAAGACGTCAGTAAGATGCTTCGTCTCAATGAGCGAATCAGCTCTGTCGATACACCAATTGGTGGCGACGGTGAGAAAGCATTACTGGATATTATTCCCGATGCCAACAACTCTGATCCGGAAGTCTCCACGCAAGATGATGATATAAAATCATCGTTGATCCTTTGGCTAGAAGAGTTGAATCCAAAACAGAAGGAAGTATTGGCTCGTCGTTTTGGTCTGCTCGGTTATGAGCCGTCAACACTCGAAGAGGTGGGACGAGAGATTGGCCTAACACGTGAGCGCGTTCGTCAGATCCAAGTGGAAGGTTTGCGTCGGCTTCGGGAGATTCTGATCAAACAAGGCCTGAACATGGAAAACTTGTTCAACGTAGAAGATGACTAAACAAGAATCGCAATAGAAGCGCATTTCGAATACACAAAAGGCTATGGGTGACCCATAGCCTTTTTACATTTTACTGAAAGTGTAGGGAACTAAAGCATTTTTTTCAGGCGGTAAAGTTCTTCCAGTGCCTGCCGGGGAGTTAGGTCGTCAGGGTTGATATTCGATACTGCTTGTTCAACTTCGCTGGGTTCAGGGATTAAGCTCAGTTGGTTTGCCACATCAACACGACTAGCACGAGGGGAATCATTACCTTGACCTAATTGCTCCAGCTGAGACAGTTTGTTGCGCGCATTTTTGATAACTGGTTTTGGAACACCAGCTAAACCGGCAACGGCCAGACCGTAAGACTTACTTGCTGCGCCTTCTTGAACTGCGTGCATAAAGGCGATGCTGTCACCGTGTTCGACAGCATCAAGGTGAACGTTGGCTAGGTTTGGCAGTAGGTTTGGTAGTTCGGTGAGCTCAAAGTAGTGCGTTGCGAACAGTGTCATCGCGCCTATTTGTGTAGCAAGCCATTCCGCACTTGCCCACGCCAAGGAAAGACCATCGTAGGTACTGGTACCGCGACCGATTTCATCCATTAGTACCAAGCTATTCTTGGTTGCATTGTGAAGGATATTGGCCGTTTCGGTCATTTCTACCATGAAAGTTGAGCGACCAGATGCCAAATCATCAGACGCACCGATACGAGTAAAGATGCGATCTAAAGAACCGATGTGAGCCGATTCTGCTGGTACGTATGAACCAATATGAGCCATCAAAGCAATCAACGCGGTTTGGCGCATGTAGGTCGACTTACCCCCCATGTTCGGACCAGTAATGATCAGCATTTTTCGATTTGAACATAGCTCAATTGGGTTGGCGATAAATGGCTCGCTCGTCACTTGTTCTACGACAGGGTGACGACCCGATTGAATTCTGATACCGGCTTCTTTGTCTAATGTGGGACGGCAGTAATCCAGTGAATCTGCGCGCTCTGCTAGATTTTGCAGTACGTCCAATTGAGAAATCGCCGAGGCTAGGTTCTGCATTTTCTCAAGGTGTGGCATCAATAGGTCAAACAGCTCTTCCCACAGTTTTTTCTCTACAGCCAGCGCCTTTGATTTTGAATTCAGAACCTTATCTTCATGCTCTTTCAATTCAGAAATGATGTAGCGCTCCGCATTCTTCAGCGTTTGGCGACGAACATAGTGTGGCGGAACAAGGTGGCTTTGACCACGGCTTACTTGAATGAAGAAACCGTGTACAGCGTTGTAGCCAACTTTGAGTGTGTCGATCCCATGACGTTCTCGTTCATCGGCCTCGAGTTTTTCAAGATACTCGGTAGCGCCGTCGGCAAGTTTGCGCCATTCATCAAGCTCAGCGTTGTAGCCTTCTGCAATCACGCCCCCCTCGCGGATAACGACTGGTGGATTTTCTTTGATTGCGCGCTCGAGCAAATCACATACTTCATCCATAGGGGCAGCAAATTCAGCCAGCTTTTTAAGATATGGGTGTGCCAAGGAAGATGTGACCGCTTCCAGCTCTGGCAGCTGCTGCATTGCATGGCGCAGACGAGCCATATCGCGAGGTCGTGCTGATCGAAGCGCCAAGCGGGCAAGAATACGTTCAATATCACCAATCTGTTTGAAGATAGGTTGAATATCGGTGAACAAGCCTTGCTCTTTGAGCTCACCAATCGAATCAAGACGGTTATCGAGCGTGTCGACACAGCGCATGGGCTGGTGTAACCAACGTTTCAGCATACGACTGCCCATTGGTGTTGCACAGTGATCAAGCACTTCTGCGAGCGTATTATCAGAACCACCAGATAGGTTTTGCGTCAGCTCTAAATTGCGACGTGTCGCGGCATCAAGAATCACCGAATGATCTTGGCGATCGACCGTTAATGAACGGATGTGTGGTAGTGCCGTGCGTTGAGTGTCTTTGACGTACTGGATCAAACAGCCCGCAGCACATAGACCCAGCGACGCGTGCTCAACACCAAAGCCAACCAAATCGCGCGTACCAAATTGTTGGTTGAGTTGCTGTTTCGCTGTATCCAGCTCAAACTCCCAGACGGGCCGACGACGATTACCGTTACGGTTCGACATCAAATGTATTGGTTCAAAATCTTCTGGAAAGAGCAACTCACGAGGGGCAGTGCGTTGCAGTTCTGCGGCCATCGCTTCTTCAGTTTCTGGTTCCACCAATTGGAAACGCCCCGATGTGATATCCAAGGTAGCGTAACCGAATTTCCCCTTGTGATGATAAATTGACGCAATGAGGTTATCGACGCGTTCAGACAGCAGGGCTTCGTCGGTCACTGTGCCAGGCGTGACGATGCGCACGACTTTACGTTCAACTGGGCCTTTGCTCGTTGCGGGGTCGCCAATTTGTTCACAGATCGCGACAGACTCACCAAGCTGAACAAGTTTGGCTAGATACCCTTCAACTGCATGGAACGGAACACCAGCCATGGGGATAGGTTCACCTGCCGACGCGCCGCGTTTGGTCAACGAAATATCAAGCAATTGAGATGCACGCTTTGCATCGTCGTAGAAGAGTTCGTAGAAGTCGCCCATGCGGTAAAACAGCAAGATTTCTGGGTTCTCAGCTTTTAGCTTGAGATATTGCTGCATCATCGGAGTGTGTTTTTGTTCAGCTTTCACAGGTAATTACTTTTGTTTATTTCCGTAGCGGCTTAGGATACGTGAATCCCTATCAAGTAAAAAGAGACAAAGGGCATTTTTGGCGATGGAAAGAGCAACAAAATTGAGTGCCGATTTAGGCGCATTATTGGCTAAGCACGAACATGTTTTAACGACCGCAGAATCATGCACGGGTGGTGGTGTTGCAACCGCCATTACTGACATTTCTGGTAGTTCAGCGTGGCTTGATCGCGCGTTCGTCACTTACAGTAATGAAGCTAAAATGGAGATGCTTGACGTACAGGCTTCAACATTAGAAGCGCATGGTGCAGTTAGTGAGCCAGTTGTGATTGAAATGGTGCAGGGCGCAATTAGAAACTCAAATGCCACCATTGGCGTGTCCATCAGTGGTATTGCTGGGCCGGGAGGAGGCAGTGAAGAGAAACCTGTCGGTACCGTCTGTTTTGCTTTTGCTGATAACCAAAGTTGGCAGCAAGTAGAAACCATGCATTTCTCTGGTGACCGTGCTCAAGTTCGCAAGAAAGCAGTCGAGCATGCACTGACTCAATTGCATCAACATCTGCTCTAGAATTTCTTAAATTGTTTTAGCCCAGCGTTGATAAGGGCTAGAGCAAATCATGGCTATAGGTCCGCCAAATTTTTTTCATACAGGTATGGACACTGTATGAATCAACAGTATAATAATGATTATTGCTGGGCGGGTCTTCTGCTCAAGAAAAATGAATTACTATTCGTCGCTCGAAGAAGATGAATAAATCGGAGAAAGTAATGGACGAGAACAAAAAGAAAGCGCTCGCCGCTGCGCTAGGTCAAATTGAAAAGCAATTCGGTAAAGGTTCTATCATGTGCCTTGGTGATAACCGCGCAATGGATGTAGAAACCATCTCAACGGGTTCTCTTTCTCTTGATATCGCTTTGGGTGCCGGTGGCCTGCCAATGGGGCGTATTGTGGAAGTTTACGGTCCAGAATCTTCAGGTAAAACAACGCTGACTCTTGAGCTTATCGCAGCAGCACAACGTGAAGGCAAAACTTGTGCGTTTATCGATGCAGAGCACGCACTCGATCCTGTGTACGCGAAGAAACTTGGCGTTGATATTGATGCATTGTTGGTGTCTCAGCCAGACACGGGTGAGCAAGCGCTAGAGATTTGTGACGCACTTGCTCGTTCTGGTGCTATCGATGTTATGGTTGTTGACTCCGTAACAGCGTTAACACCGAAAGCAGAAATCGAAAGTGAAATGGGCGATAGCCACATGGGTCTTCAAGCGCGTATGCTTTTTCAAGCAATGCGTAAGCTTACATGTAACATAAAGCAGTCCAACTGTATGTGTATCTTCATCAACCAAATTCGTATGAAGATCGGCGTGATGTTTGGTAACCCTGAAACAACAACGGGTGGTAACGCACTTAAGTTTTACGCCTCTGTTCGTTTAGATATTCGTCGTACTGGCGCAATCAAAGATGGTGACGAAGTCGTTGGTAACGAAACGCGCATCAAAGTGGTTAAGAACAAGATTGCTGCACCGTTTAAAGAAGCGCACACGCAAATTTTGTATGGTCAAGGTTTCAACCGTGAAGGCGAATTAGTTGACTTAGGCGTTAAGCACAAGTTAGTAGAAAAAGCGGGTGCATGGTATAGCTATCAAGGTGACAAGATCGGTCAAGGTAAAGCAAACGCTTGTAATTATTTACGCGAGCACCCTGAAGCTGCGAAGACTATTGATGCTAAATTGCGTGAAATGCTACTTTCGCCAGCATTGCCTGAGGCACCAGAATCTGATGAAAAATCAGAGAAGGAAGAAGAGTTTTAATCCTCTGATATAAGCATGCTGAACAAAGCCCTGCTGTGCGGGGCTTTGTTGTATCTGCTGACATCAAAACCTTAAAAAAGCGCAGATTAATATCAATTAGGGTAGGCATGTGATCAGAACTCCCCCCCCCCCAGCATGCTAGAGTGAGGGATTATTTGCTACGATTGTGATAAAGCCTGTACAGCAAAAATAGTTTTAGGATCATCATGTACCAAAAGCGCCAAGTGACGACATTATCTAGTAAAGAAATGGCTATCCAATTATTAAGCCGTCGAGACCATGGACAATACGAACTGTGCCAAAAGCTTGCTCTAAAAGGTTATGAAGAAGCAGACATAGAAGCGGCGATCAATTTTTGTCTCGACCACAACTATTTGGATGATTTACGTTATGCCAAAAGCCAAGTGCGGCAACATGTTTATAAAGGGCACGGTGAGCGCCGTATTCGCCAAGAGCTGAACCAAAAACGTGTCGCAGAATCCATCGTTGATGCTGCGATAGCGGAAGAGCAACAGGACTGGTTTGAACTGGCAAGAATGGTGGCTGAAAAGAAATTCAAAGGAATCAAAGCCAAAGACCAGAAAGAATACGCTAAACAGGTGCGATTTATGCAATATCGTGGCTATAGTTTTGATCAAATCAGCTATGCGCTGAGCTTTGAGGACCAAGATTAGCGATGAATGGCTCATGCTGATTTTGGTTTTGTTTCACTTTTTTTCCTCTACCCCCTCTTTTCCGCAAGAAAACTAGTCGTAGCTGATTGCATGATCTACAATACGGCAAAATTCTAACTCGACTATTTTCAGGAAGAGCTGCATGTACATGAGCACTGATGAGGTTCGTAACGCGTTCCTCAAGTTCTTTGAGAGCAAAGGACACCAAATCGTAGAAAGTTCATCGTTAGTTCCACATAACGACCCAACCCTGCTGTTCACAAACGCGGGTATGAACCAATTTAAAGATTGTTTCTTAGGCTTAGAAAAACGAGCCTACACTCGAGCGACTACGGCTCAACGTTGTGTACGTGCTGGTGGTAAACACAACGACCTGGAAAATGTTGGCTTTACGGCTCGTCACCACACATTCTTTGAAATGTTGGGTAATTTCAGCTTTGGTGACTACTTCAAAGAAGATGCGATTGCTTTTGCTTGGGAGTTTCTGACAAAGACCCTGAAGTTGCCAGCAGACCGTCTACTCGTAACGATTTACGAAACAGATGACGAAGCTTTTGATATCTGGAACAAAAAAGTAGGCGTTCCAGCAGACCGTATTATTCGCATCGGCGACAAAAAGGGCGGCAAGCCATTTGAGTCAGACAACTTCTGGCAAATGGGGGACACAGGTCCTTGTGGTCCATGTACTGAAATCTTCTATGATCACGGTGAGCACATCTGGGGTGGCCGTCCGGGTACTCCTGAAGAAGATGGTGACCGCTTCATTGAGATCTGGAACAACGTATTCATGCAGTTCAACCGTCAGGCAGACGGAACCATGGAGCCGCTTCCAAAACCATCGGTTGATACAGGTATGGGTATCGAACGTATCTCTGCAATCATGCAAGGCGTTCACTCAAATTACGAAATCGATGTATTCCAAGCTCTTATCAAAGCAGCCGCTGAGGTGATCGGCTACGAAGATCTATCCAACCAATCTTTACGTGTTATTGCTGACCACATCCGTTCATGTTCATTCTTAATCGTTGATGGTGTGATGCCTTCAAACGAAGGCCGTGGTTACGTTTTGCGTCGTATCATCCGTCGCGCCGTTCGCCACGGTAACAAGTTGGGCGCACAAGGCGCTTTCTTCCACAAATTGGTGGGTGTACTAGCCGAGATCATGGGTACGGCTGGTGAAGAGCTGAAGCGTCAACAAGCTGTGGTTGAAAAAGTACTGCGCATCGAAGAAGAAAACTTCGGTCGTACACTGGAACGTGGTATGGCGATCCTAAACGAAGCGTTGGATAACATCTCTTCTCAGGGAACGGACGGTAAAGTACTAGACGGCGAAACCGTATTCAAACTTTACGATACTTATGGTTTCCCTGCTGACCTAACTAACGACGTTGCACGCGAGCGCGAGTTCGTGATCGACGAAGAAGGTTTCGAGAAAGCAATGGAAGAGCAACGTCAACGTGCGCGTGAAGCGGGTAACTTTGGTACTGATTACAACGCAGCAATTAAAGTTGATGCGCAAACAGAATTCTGTGGTTACACAGGCACTAAAGGCTCTAGCTCTGTAGCTGCGATGTTCGTTGAAGGTAACGAAGTTGCATCATTATCTGCAGGTGATAAAGCAATCATCGTACTTGGTGAAACCCCATTTTACGCTGAGTCAGGCGGTCAATGTGGTGACGCTGGTGAAATCCGTACTGAGTCTGGTGTATTCCGTGTTGAAGACACGCAAAAACTCGGTAACGCAATTGCACACCACGGTATTATGGCGGAAGGCGTACTAGCGAAAGATGACGAAGTGGCCACTATTGTTGATGCAGAGCGTCGCGCAGCTATCTCTCTAAACCACTCAGCAACGCACTTGCTGCACGCAGCACTACGTCAATTGCTGGGTGAGCACGTTACGCAGAAAGGCTCACTAGTGAAGGCTGACGGACTGCGTTTCGACTTCTCACACCTAGAAGCGGTCACCGCAGCGGAATTGAAAGAAGTTGAGCGTTTAGTGAATGCGCAAGTTCGTCGCAATCATACGATTGAAACCAACGTGATGGATATAGAATCTGCGAAGAAGAAAGGTGCCATGGCGCTATTCGGCGAGAAGTACGATGACGAAGTTCGCGTACTGTCCATGGGTGACTTCTCTACAGAGCTTTGTGGCGGCATCCACGCATCAAGTACGGGTGATATTGGTCTGTTCAAGATCACTTCTGAAGGTGGTATCGCTGCGGGTATTCGTCGAATCGAGGCGGTGACTGGCGAAGGTGCACTCGATGCAATCGAGGCTCAAACGACTAAGTACGAAGAGAAACTGGCGGAATCCGCGCAAAAAGCGAAATCTTTAGAAAAAGAAATCCAGAAACTGCAAGACAAGATGGCTGCAGCAGAAAGTGCAAACATCATGGGTAAAGTTCAGGATATTAACGGTACTAAAGCACTGATCGCTGCTCTAGAGGGCGCAGACAGCAAGAACCTACGTACTATGGTTGACGACATTAAAAACCAAGTAGGTAGCGGCGTTATCCTTCTTGCTAACGTCAACGGTGACAAGATTGGTTTGATTGCCGGGGTGACCAAAGACCTAATCGGCAAAGTGAAAGCGGGTGACCTAGTCAAGATGGTTGCTGAGCAAGTTGGTGGCAAAGGAGGCGGTCGCCCAGATATGGCTCAAGCAGGTGGCACCGATGTTGCTGCTCTACCTGAGGCAATGAAATCTGTTCAGCCGTGGTTAGAAGAACGCCTATAATTCAGTAAGATACAATTTACGCTCAATCATGCTCTTTGATTGGGCGTAATTGTTTAAGACAACCAAGTGGTTTAATTGACTTTATTTTAACGGGGTCATTTACGCGACTTGGTTTTCGTTGTTACTACCGCTTATATAATTTTTTAACGAATAGAATATGATTGGTCCTAGTGAGACTTTGGTCTTAGGAAGGTGAAGACTGGTGAAAAATCCCCTTATCGTGCAAAAGTTCGGCGGAACCTCGGTGGGTTCAATTGACAGAATTCATCAAGTTGCTGAGCACATCATCAAGGCGAAGGATGATGGTAACCAAGTTGTCGTTGTTGTGTCTGCAATGTCAGGTGAAACAAATCGACTGATGGAATTAGCGTATCAGATAGATAGCGTTCCAACAGCTCGAGAACTTGATGTTTTGCTCTCTTCTGGTGAGCAAGTATCGATGGCGCTGCTAGCGATGACACTTCATAAATTGGGTTATGCTGCTCGTTCACTTACTGGGGCACAAGCTAATATTGTGACAGACAATCAACACAATGACGCGAAGATTAAGCACATTGATACTAATGCGATCTTTGACTTACTTAAACAAGATCAGATTGTTATCGTAGCTGGTTTCCAAGGTGTTAATGAAAATGGGGATATTACCACATTAGGTCGAGGTGGCTCTGATACGACCGCTGTAACACTGGCAGGTGCGTTAAGCGCAGATGAGTGTCAAATCTTTACGGATGTTGATGGCATATATACTTGCGACCCTCGTGTTGTTAAAAACGCTCAGAAAATGGACGTTATTGACTTTCCTTCTATGGAAGCGATGGCGAGCCGAGGCGCGAAGGTGTTACATCTCCCTTCTGTACAATACGCATGGAAGAATAATGTACCGTTGCGCGTGCTGTCGACCTTTGACGTTAATGAAGGTAGCTTGGTGAAAGGGGATTCAAGCAAACAAGCGGTTTCTGGTATAGCGATTCAACGTGACCTTATCATCATTGAAGTTGACAGTGAGCATTTGTCTGGTGTTACAAAGCAATGTCAAATGCTAGGCATTGACATTTGGAATGTGATCGAGGAAACAGATCGAACAGGTATCATGATAAAACAAGATGCATGTGCCAAATTGGAACTGGTGTTCAGCGATAAAATCCGTAATAGTGAAGAGGTAAGCTTACTGACTGCTGTGGGGCTCGAAGCCAATGGAATGGTCGACCATGCCTGCGAACTATTGATACAGCAAGATATTGCGATCAATTTCTGCTCACAGAATGCGCTCACTATGATGCTGGTCTTAACACCCGAGAGTGTGGATACAGCAGCAAACATCCTTCATGATGCTTACGTCAAATCTAGCGAAGCAGTGAACATTCAACAAAAACATGCCTTTTTAGGGAATTTTTCGGTCACAAGGTAGTTTACGAAAATACAGCTTTTGTTGGATAATGGTTTGTAGCAAGAATATTTAGAGATTACTCAAGGAGCAAAGAATGCTAATTTTGACTCGCCGCGTAGGCGAAACACTGATGATCGGTGATGAAGTAACTGTAACTGTACTAGGGGTAAAAGGTAACCAAGTACGCATTGGCGTTAACGCTCCAAAAGAGGTTTCTGTTCACCGAGAAGAAATCTACATGCGCATTCAAGCTGAAAAAGGCAACGGCAACGTGCCTTCTGGGAACTACTAAGCCGCTGCTGTTAGATAGCTTGGTTTGAATGAAAAAGGCTAACCTATGGGTTGGCCTTTTTGGTTTCTAATTAATGTTAATTTTATAAGAGAAGATTCTCTTTTTTTCATCATAATAGGATGATAAAGTTTGTTTAATAGTCACTTTGATTAAATCCACATCGGTTAAGCGATTTTTGCGTTTTTTTTCAAAGAAAGTGTTTGACATATTTTCGGTAAAACGTAATATGTGCCTCCGCAAGACGGTGAGGTGGCCGAGAGGCTGAAGGCGCTCCCCTGCTAAGGGAGTATACGGTTTATCCCGTATCGAGGGTTCGAATCCCTCCTTCACCGCCACTCTTGCAACGTTGAGAAATCAACAAAAAGTGCGTCCTTAGCTCAGCTGGATAGAGTACCTGGCTACGAACCAGGCGGTCGGAGGTTCGAATCCTCCAGGACGCGCCATATCTCTTTGAGATATAACAATGAAAACGGTGAGGTGGCCGAGAGGCTGAAGGCGCTCCCCTGCTAAGGGAGTATACGGTTTATCCCGTATCGAGGGTTCGAATCCCTCCTTCACCGCCATTCATTGACTGGCCCAAAGGGCTTTTTTTTGTTTCGCAAGAAATAAATGTGATTTACTTCACAACTTCCTAGCAAGAAGATCTGCGCGTCCTTAGCTCAGCTGGATAGAGTACCTGGCTACGAACCAGGCGGTCGGAGGTTCGAATCCTCCAGGACGCGCCACTATTTAATAATTCGTTTGATAAACGGGTTATACAAAGTAAAATAAAGATTATTGCGCGTCCTTAGCTCAGCTGGATAGAGTACCTGGCTACGAACCAGGCGGTCGGAGGTTCGAATCCTCCAGGACGCGCCACTCTTTAGGGTTTCTTTTACAGATATCCTGATATTGGGAATACCGGTATCGAAACTTGCGCGTCCTTAGCTCAGCTGGATAGAGTACCTGGCTACGAACCAGGCGGTCGGAGGTTCGAATCCTCCAGGACGCGCCACTCTTTAGGGTTTCTTTTACAGATATCCTGATATTGGGAATACCGATATCGAAACTTGCGCGTCCTTAGCTCAGCTGGATAGAGTACCTGGCTACGAACCAGGCGGTCGGAGGTTCGAATCCTCCAGGACGCGCCACTCTTTAGGGTTTCTTTTACAGATATCCTGATATTGGGAATACCGATATCGAAACTTGTGCGTCCTTAGCTCAGCTGGATAGAGTACCTGGCTACGAACCAGGCGGTCGGAGGTTCGAATCCTCCAGGACGCGCCACTCTTTAGGGTTTCTTTTGTAGATATCCTGATATTGGGAATACCGATATCGAAACTCGTGCGTCCTTAGCTCAGCTGGATAGAGTACCTGGCTACGAACCAGGCGGTCGGAGGTTCGAATCCTCCAGGACGCGCCAACTTTTAGAAAAAGCCTCGCTTATGCGAGGCTTTTTTGTTTCTAACATTTATGTCATCTTCCTATTGTTGTCTTTATTCCTACAAGTTATCCCTGCATTTTTGTTTTAAGATTGTGAGACTTCTTACTCTCGACTCATTGCTAAACCTTCAGATCTAGCCTAATCCTTTATAACCGCTGCAAAAAAGGATGATTCGATGTTAAGGAAGACTCTAGTTGGCTGTACTCTTGGGTTGGTATGTGCAGCTCAAACCGCAAATAGCGCTGAGGGGGATGGTTCTCTGCAAAGGGCTCAGACCGTCGGTGATGTTATAGAGCGTCCAGGAGTGCTCACACCGCGAGGACAATGGTCATTTGATACCTCACTTAACTATACGCAAAACTCCTCAAATAAAGTCTCTGTGGTTGGTTATACCGTGTTGCCGACATTAATTGTCGGGCGAATTGAAGTGAGTGATGCTGATAGGACCACGATCACGTTTGGTATGACCGCTCGATATGGTTTAACCAACGCAACAGAATTGGAAGTGCGGCTACCCTACGTTTATCGAAATGATCAGATTGCGACGCGACCTATTCAGGATGGTTCCAATGCTGACGTAGTCAATACAACAATCGATGGTGGTGGGATGGGAGACGTTGAACTTGCTATTCGTCACCAGTTTAATTTCGATAGTGCACCTTATTGGGTTGGTGGTTTGAGAGTTAAATCGGATACGGGGCGCTCGCCATACGATGTCTCTATTGACGAAGGCAGCAATTCCTTCAGCGATGTACCAACAGGTTCGGGGTTTTGGAGTTTTGAACCCAATATTTCGATGATCTACCCAACAGATCCGGCAGTGCTTTATGCAAACTTGAGTTACATCTATAACTTGGAAGAGAATGTGACGGTCGGTGATACCAAAGCAGACGTCGATCTTGGTGACACGATTGCGCTATCGGGAGGGATGGGCTTTGCGGTCAATCCAGACTTGTCTTTTTCATTAGGACTTAGCCACAAAACGATTTTGAAAAGTCAGGTGAACGGCAGTTCTGCTGATGACGCGAAGTTACTTCAATTGGACGCGCTGACGCTTGGGATCAATTATGCATTTAGCCCAAAATCATCGCTTAACGTGAGTGCGCAGGCTGGTCTAACCGAAGATACGCCAGATTTTCAATTAACAATACGTGTGCCGTTTAATCTGTGAAAAGTGTAAGGTGAGGGTTATGAGGGTTGTCGCGATGATAGCCCTTTTTCCCCTGGTCACTGGAGATGATTCAATAAAGCATCTTCTAGCTGCTGGTTAGCTCGTATTTGTTGCATGACGCCGCTCACTTGTGCGTCGATGTCAACCAATGTACTCAAACCTATCACACTGTTATCTGCGGTGTTCTGAATAATATTGATGATGCTGGAATTGATGAAATCCGAACTAATGATGTTTGGTTGGTTGGGATTGGGCGTATCCGGTGCATTAATGCTGTTGTTACCAATGAAGTTACCTTGGCCAAATTGAATGATATTGACGATGCCCTGATCGAGAGATTCAACTGAGTTATTGTTGCCGTTAATATTGGTAAGGTGGCCATTTTCGATGATTAAGTTAGCAATGGTGGTATTGAGGATATCCTGCCCATTGATTGTGGTGGTAATACTTAAACCAATGTTAATGGTGTAATCGTCGGTAACTTGAAAGCCGCCTCGAAATTCGGACAACGAGTTCGGAGAGAGTGGTGTTAACCCCGCCAGATTGACTTCATTGGCTAGGGTAAGTGTCGAAGTCAAAATAATGCATGTCGGAAACCACCTAAATAGCCTCATAATCGCACCTCATCTAATTTTCACCGGCAACGGGAAGTGTAATGCTAAATACGCCCAGTGAATCTCTTTGCACGCCACTCTCTAGCGGAGAAGAATGGTAAATGGCAAACTTGTCGTCAGTAATAAAACTGGCGCGACCGATTTCTGCTTCGTTTCGGATAAGAAGCACAATGCCTTGGTAGTATTTTTGGAACTCTTGGTATTTCATGATCATGGTGCCTCTGGAGGGATCGCCCAAGATTACGGAGTCAGTATTCATTCCTCTGATAACCACAAAGTGCATGTATCCATCAAAATTGACCAACGTGATGCCAGGGACTCCAACCTCCCGGATCTTCTCTATGCCTATTTGAAAGCCGTCCGAGTGAAGTCCAACAGAATCGAGATAGACCTTCATGTCTAGTAAAGAAAAGCCTTTCTCTTTGATCTTTTCTTTATCTCCTTTGTCGTACATGCTTTTAAAAATCTCTTGTTCTAAAGCGGGGGTTTGATAGTGATAGGTCAACATAGAGGCGACCGCTGCTGAGCCACAGCTGAAGTCGTACTGTTGGCGGAATACATCACCAAAAACGATCTCCTTGTAGCTTTTTACTGGCACAGAAAAATGCCCTCGGTGGGGAAGCAACTCCAATGAATTGGCTGAAGCTGACAGAGCCAACAACAGCCAAGGTAAGTTATGCCAAACTTTCATATCACTACTTACTTTATAGTTACCGTTACTTAAGGCTTAAATAGTCACTTAAGAGTGAATAGTTACTTGAGTGTCAGGTTAACGACGGTTGAGTTCTGGATTAAAACGTTATTCCCTGAGTTCTGAATCACGCTCGATATCCCCGAACTGTCTGCGAACGCTCCTGGTGAGAGTATGTTGTTTCCGCTCACGGTATTGGTCGCAACGTTACCTGAAGAAATGCCATCCACGTCTGATTCAGCATATATGAGGTCGAGTTCAACACTCTGACCTCCACGAGCTTCATTCATCGTTTCTAGGCTGACACTTTCATCAGATAACGTTATTACTTCTGCGTGTGCGAATAAGGTAACGGTCATACCCAAGATACACAGTACCAAACGCATCGCATTCTCCTAGTTTCCTTTAATCGCCACCAGTAAACACGCTGGCATTGGTTGCAACAGATTGTTGAATCAGTGAGTTCGCTCCGGCATTTTGTGCCACTGTGGTAATACCCGCCGCACTATCAAAGCCACCCAGATTATTCACGTTTTCAACTTTCACTCGTGAGTCATCGTCATCAGCGTCATAGCTGACCGATGCAGAGTGAACTTGTCCCATCACTTCTGAGTTTGCGACAACCATCTGGGTATCCATTGTGATTTTGTTGAAGCTGTCATTCTGAGACGTGCTGGCATCACTGTTGTCGTTGTAACTGCCGTTTGTGCTTTGATCGCTGTTGTCGTTCGCGTAGCTTCGATTATCGCTTTGGTCACGGTTATCGCTTTGGTCACGACTGTCACTTTGATCCCGATTGTCCGAATTATTATCAGCGAAACTGCGGTTGTCGCTATTGTCCGAGTTATTCTCAGCGTGACTGCGGTTGTCACTATTGTCGTTGTTGCTACGTGTTGTGTTCACGCTGGAGTCAGAGTTGTCGTTTGCGTAGGCAGTGCTGTTGTCACTGTTATCACTTTGGTTTCGGTTATCTGATTGATCACTGTTGTCGCTGTTGTCGTTGTAACTGCCATTCGTGCTGGAGTTGGAGTTATCGTTGGCGTAGTGACTGCTGTTGTCGTTATA
>NZ_ABGR01000014.1 GCF_000171815.1 Vibrio sp. AND4
CCGGAGTGGACGAACCTCTGGTGTTCGGGTTGTCATGCCAATGGCATTGCCCGGTAGCTAAGTTCGGAATCGATAACCGCTGAAAGCATCTAAGCGGGAAGCGAGCCCTGAGATGAGTCTTCCCTGATACTTTAAGTATCCTAAAGGGTTGTTCGAGACTAGAACGTTGATAGGCAGGGTGTGTAAGCGTTGTGAGGCGTTGAGCTAACCTGTACTAATTGCCCGTGAGGCTTAACCATACAACACCCAAGAGGTTTTGATGGACTCAAAGCAAGAACAGATTGAATGTGTGAGAACAAAAACAGCTTTCCGAATGATTGTTTTTAGGTTGAATTAGACCTGAAGACAAAAAGAATTTGCTTGGCGACCATAGCGATTTGGACCCACCTGATTTCCATTCCGAACTCAGAAGTGAAACGAATTAGCGTCGATGGTAGTGTGGGGCTTCCCCATGTGAGAGTAGAACATCGCCAGGCTTTAATTTCGTTTTTATCTTTTCAAAAAGATGAAGACAAAAATTTAGACTTAAATGTCTAACCAGTGCGGAGCGGTAGTTCAGTTGGTTAGAATACCGGCCTGTCACGCCGGGGGTCGCGGGTTCGAGTCCCGTCCGCTCCGCCACTTATTTAGAAACCCAGTCTTCGGACTGGGTTTTGTCGTTTAAGAGCAGGAGACTTTCCCTTGCTGGGAACGACTCCAATTACGTGCAAGCCCAGACTAGGCGCCCCGCCGTTCCGCCACTTATACCAATCCGGAAAATTAACTGATCAGGTTTATCCAATCTCTTCTGCTTATTTTTGTGACACGATCTTTGCACTCAAGAAATCCATTCCAAGCGCGACAAACCTTGGAAACAATGTCGTTATAATCAGTGAAACTTTGATTCGCTAGATAATGTTGTCGCAACCAACTCCAAACTTGCTCTATAGGGTTAAGCTCTGGCGAGTAGGGAGGAAGCTTAATAGTACTGACGTTATTAAACTCTCTCGCAATATCATCGGTATGCCAGCCTGCACCATCTATTATAACGACAGCATGACGTCCTTTTTTAGTAGCCTTATACCAATCCGGAAAATTAACTGATCAGGTTTATCCAATCTCTTCTGCTTATTTTTGTGACACGATCTTTGCACTCAAGAAATCCATTCCAAGCGCGACAAACCTTGGAAACAATGTCGTTATAATCAGTGAAACTTTGATTCGCTAGATAATGTTGTCGCAACCAACTCCAAACTTGCTCTATAGGGTTAAGCTCTGGCGAGTAGGGAGGAAGCTTAATAGTACTGACGTTATTAAACTCTCTCGCAATATCATCGGTATGCCAGCCTGCACCATCCATTATAACGACAGCATGACGTCCTTTTTTAGTAGCCTTAGATATCTGCTCTAAGTGCTTGGTCATTATGTCCTTGTTAACCCAGGGAACCACCATGGCTTCACCAATTCCTCTTTCAGGGTATGCTGAATCAAACAAATAAGCGTATTCAAATTGCTGTTGTTTTACCACGCGAGGTCTCGTTCCACGAGCCGCCCAAAGACGTGTCGTTGTGTTCTGTTGGCCAAACCTAGCTTCGTCTTGAAACCAGACATCAACACTCTCTAGCCCAATATGACCGGGGATCTTAAGGATCGTTTCTATTTTGAATTTTTTTAAAATCGTCTTGGACTTGCTGTGATTGTTTAGGGTGTTTGGAGCGAGAAGTTATCCAAGAGAAACCCATGTGATCGAGGAGATAATAGATAGAATTAGGGTGGTAGTATTTATCAAAGTTTTTCACGATGTAGTCATGTATATCGCTCCCGACAAGGCGCCCGCCCGAAGGGGAGTCTGCTTCTTTTTTAATGAATGCACTGAGTTGTTTTCGTTGTTCTGCATTGAGATATGCAGGTCTGCCTGTGCGAGGTTTTTCTTGAAGCCCTTCCAATCCTTCTTCAAGAAATGTTTGAACCCATTTGTTTACACTAGTTCGACTGACTTTAAGGTATTTGGCAATTTGAGTGCGCGAGTGACCTTCTTTGAAGTGGGCAAGTGCTAGCAAGCGAACCTTCATTTGAATAGTTTTTTGTTGGCTTGCTAGTTTTTTAAAATCAGTATTATTAAGGCTATCCATCGCGATTTTCTGTAAGAGTTCGACAGCCTCAATTAGATTTTATTTTTACTTTAATTGATATTCGGTACTCGAGTATTGTCGATAAGTCTATTTGCAAACAAGCCATAAAAAAGGCAGCCCATCATGAGGCTGCCTAGCAATAGCGATGATGTAAGTAATTATTCTTGAGAAGCCTTTGATTCTTGCGTCTCAGAAGAAGCTTCTTGTTCCATTTCTTTCTCGGCTTGTTTTGCTTTCTCAATCATTGGTGTAATGGTTGAACCTTGGATAAGTATAGAGAACACAACCACCGAGTAAGTCATCACCATGATGATTTCTTTTACATCAATCAATTTTTCTGGAATGACCAAGATACCTGAGGGGATTGATAATGCCATGGCCAATGCAAGCCCTCCACGTAAGCCGCCCCAAGTAAGAATCTTCACTGACCACGGGTTGTACTTTCTGTAGCGCTTAAAGCCGATATAAGAGATGAATACACTGAGGTAGCGAGCAGCCAGTACAAGTGGTACTGAAATGGCCATCATTATCCAGTCTTCTTTATGGAATTCGAACAGAAGCATCGACATACCGATCAGTAGGAATAACACGCCATTTAGGAATTCATCGACCAATTCCCAGAAGTGGTCTAAGTGATCTTCACTTTCTTTCGAGAAACCAATAAAGCGTGTCCAGTTACCAATCATGATACCCGATACCACCATTGCTAACGGTCCTGATACGTGAAGGTATTCTGCAAATGCGTAACCAGCGGTTGGAACGCCAATAGTGAGCAGCAGTTCCATTGAGTGATCGTCGGTCGCACTGATTAGGTAGTGAAAAATTAAACCTAATACGAAGCCGTAAACAATGCCACCGATCGCTTCTTGAATAAATAGGTGTGTAACGCTGCCCACTGTTGGTGCTTCGGTGCCGAATGCTATGGTGAATAGCGTTACGAAAATCACCAGACCAAAGCCGTCGTTAAACAAGGACTCACCTTCAATTTGTGTTGAGATGCGTCTTGGGGCGTTGAGCTTTTTAACAATAGCGAGTACCGCAATCGGGTCTGTTGGGGAGATAAGTGCACCGAAGAGCAAGCAGTACACAAGGTCGAATTGAATACCGATAACTTGGCAGAAACCGTAAAGTACAAAGCCAATGAAAAAAGTGGAGAACAGCGTCGCACCTAAAGCGAGCACGGTGATTTCCCATTTTTGATCTTTGAGGTTAGGGAGTTTGATACCTAAGCCACCAGCAAACAGCAGGAATCCAAGGATACCCTTGAGAAGAAAATCTTCGAAATTAATGCTGGTAACGGTCTCGGTTGCTATCTCGTTGAGGTGAAACCAATCATTTTGACCTGCGATTAGAATGAGAAGTGAAAGAATCATCGAACCAGCAGTGATTGCGATGGTGGTTTGCATCTTTCCTATCTTGCTGTTTACAAAGGCAATAACCATTGCAGCCGCAGATAGAAAACATAAAGTATGATAGACCGACATAGAGCTCTCTTTATGTAACATTTTATGAATGGAATTCTCGGATGATGTTGACTAAATAGCAAACATTTTTTCGGGATTATTTTGTAATTCAACGCAAACAAAATAATCATCAATTTGCATTTTAGACGTCTAGACTCCTTTAATTTGTGTGTTAGGATGGAGAGATAACAAAAGGAATGAGGCTGTACTGTGGGAAGTAATGTAAGACAACAGATTGAAGCTCAATTAAAGCAACGTATTTTATTGATCGATGGTGGTATGGGCACCATGATTCAAGGATACCAACTTGAAGAGCAAGACTACCGAGGAGAACGCTTTGCAGATTGGCATAGTGATCTAAAAGGCAACAATGATTTGTTGGTGCTCACTCAGCCTCAATTGATTAAGGAAATTCACAGCGCTTACTTAGAAGCTGGCGCTGATATTCTTGAGACCAACACCTTTAACGCGACGACGATCGCGATGGCTGACTATGAAATGGAAAGCCTGAGTGAGGAAATTAACTTTGCCGCTGCAAAGCTTGCTCGTGAAGCTGTGGATGAGTGGACGTCAAAAACACCAGATCGTCCGCGTTATGTTGCGGGAGTGCTTGGTCCGACAAACCGTACCTGTTCTATTTCTCCTGATGTTAATGATCCGGGCTATCGAAATGTTTCCTTTGATGAGCTGGTTGAAGCATATTCTGAATCCACTCGAGCTCTGATTAGAGGTGGTTCCGATCTTATCCTCATCGAGACTATCTTTGATACGCTAAACGCGAAAGCTTGTGCCTTTGCGGTTGATAGCGTTTTCGAAGAATTAGAGATTACATTACCAGTCATGATCTCCGGCACCATAACCGATGCTTCCGGACGCACGCTTTCTGGTCAAACAACGGAAGCCTTTTACAATTCTCTGCGTCATGTTAATCCGATTTCATTTGGCTTAAATTGTGCGCTTGGTCCTGACGAACTTCGCCCTTACGTAGAAGAGCTATCTCGTATTTCCGAATCTTTTATTTCTACTCACCCAAACGCGGGTTTACCAAATGCTTTTGGTGAGTATGACCTTTCACCTGAAGAGATGGCGAATCATGTAAAAGAGTGGGCGGAGAGCGGTTTCCTCAATCTTATTGGTGGCTGTTGTGGTACGACACCAGAGCACATTCGCCATATGGCAATGGCGGTTGAAGGTATGAAACCTCGTGAGTTGCCAGATCTTACGGTTGCGTGTCGCTTATCCGGTCTCGAGCCTCTGACGATTGAAAAAGAGTCGCTGTTTATTAACGTTGGTGAACGCACTAACGTAACGGGTTCGGCGCGCTTCAAACGTCTGATCAAAGAAGAGCTCTACGATGAGGCTCTTGAGGTTGCTCGTCAGCAAGTTGAGAACGGTGCTCAGATCATCGACATCAACATGGATGAAGGTATGTTGGACGCTGAAGCCTGTATGGTTCGCTTCCTTCATCTCTGCGCGTCCGAACCAGAAATCTCCAAAGTGCCAATCATGGTTGACTCCTCTAAGTGGGAGGTGATCGAAGCAGGGCTTAAATGCATTCAGGGCAAGGGTATTGTGAACTCCATCTCTTTGAAAGAAGGGAAAGAGAAGTTTATTGAACAAGCAAAGCTGATTCGCCGTTATGGCGCGGCTGTGATCGTCATGGCCTTTGATGAGCTCGGTCAGGCGGAAACACGTGAACGCAAGCTTGAAATTTGTACTAACGCTTATCGTATCTTGGTTGATGAAGTCGGCTTCCCTGCGGAAGATATCATTTTTGACCCGAATATTTTTGCCGTTGCGACGGGCATCGAAGAGCACAACAACTATGCCGTGGATTTCATCGAAGCGGTTGCCGACATTAAGCGCGACTTGCCTCACGCGATGATCTCTGGCGGTGTGTCTAATGTTTCCTTCTCATTCCGCGGTAATAATTACGTTCGTGAAGCGATTCACGCGGTGTTCCTATACCACTGTTTTAAAAATGGTATGGACATGGGCATTGTTAACGCCGGTCAATTAGAAATCTATGACAACGTCCCGGATAAACTCCGTGAAGCGGTTGAAGATGTGGTGTTGAACCGCCGTGACGATTCAACCGAGCGATTGTTAGATATAGCGGCGGAGTATGCGGGTAAAGGCGTTGGCAAAGAGGAGGATGCCTCGGCACAAGAGTGGCGTACCTGGGCGGTAGAGAAACGTTTAGAGCATGCGCTTGTAAAGGGCATAACAGAGTTTATTGTCGAAGATACTGAAGAGGCTCGCCTCAATGCCTCTAAGCCACTTGAAGTGATTGAAGGTCCATTAATGGACGGTATGAACGTGGTTGGTGATCTATTTGGTGAAGGTAAGATGTTCCTTCCTCAAGTAGTGAAATCCGCGCGTGTTATGAAGCAAGCGGTAGCGCACCTAGAGCCTTTCATTAACGAGGAAAAGCAAGCGGGTTCATCGAATGGCAAAATCTTGCTAGCGACGGTAAAAGGCGACGTGCACGATATCGGTAAGAATATCGTCGGTGTGGTATTGCAATGTAATAACTATGAAATCATTGACCTTGGCGTCATGGTACCGTGCGACAAGATCCTTAAAGTCGCGAAAGAAGAGAATGTCGATATCATCGGTTTATCAGGCCTAATCACGCCTTCTCTTGATGAAATGGTGCATGTGGCAAAAGAGATGGAGCGTCTCGATTTTGATGTGCCACTTCTGATTGGTGGTGCAACAACATCGAAAGCGCATACGGCGGTTAAGATTGAGCAGAACTATAAAAACCCCGTGGTATATGTGAACAATGCTTCTCGTGCGGTTGGTGTATGCTCCTCACTGCTATCAGATGAGCGCCGCCCCGGCTTTGTTGAAAAGTTGGATGCAGACTATGAACGCGTGCGTGAGCAGCATCACCGTAAGAAACCGCGTACTAAGCCTGTTACGTTAGAAGCGGCACGAGCGAATAAAGTCGCGATTGATTGGGGAGCGTATACCCCGCCTATACCAGCGAAGCCTGGCATTCACGTTTTTGATGATTTTGAAGTGTCGACGTTACGTAAGTATATCGACTGGACACCTTTCTTCATGACTTGGTCGTTAGTCGGTAAGTATCCGACTATTTTTAAACACTCTGAGGTTGGAGAGGAAGCGCAACGTTTATATAAAGACGCCAATGATTTGCTTGAACGCATTGAGAGTGAGGGATTGCTTAAGGCCCGTGGTATGTGTGGTTTATTTCCAGCGGCGAGTGTGGGCGATGATATTGAAGTTTATACGGATGAATCGCGCACCGAAGTTGCAAGAGTTTTGCTGAATTTACGTCAGCAGACCGAGAAGCCTAAAGGTTTCAACTACTGCCTTTCTGATTATATTGCTCCGAAAGAGTCGGGTAAAAAAGATTGGATTGGTGCATTCGCGGTGACAGGTGGTATCGGCGAGCGTGAACTTGCAGATGAGTACAAAGCACAAGGTGATGACTACAATGCCATTATGATTCAAGCGGTTGCTGATCGTCTGGCCGAAGCATTTGCTGAGTGTTTGCATGAAAGAGTGCGCAAGGAGATTTGGGGTTACGCTGTGGAGGAAGATCTGTCGAATGAAGAACTGATTCGCGAGAAATACCAAGGTATTCGCCCAGCACCAGGTTATCCCGCATGTCCTGAGCACACAGAGAAAGGACCGATCTGGGATCTAATGAATGTTGAAGAAAATATTGGTATGTCGCTGACCTCCAGTTATGCGATGTATCCAGGTGCTTCGGTATCAGGTTGGTACTTCTCGCATCCTGACTCACGTTATTTTGCGATTGCGCAGATCCAAGAGGATCAGTTACTCAGTTACGCTGATCGCAAAGGGTGGGATAGGATCGAAGCAGAAAAATGGCTTGGTCCAAACATTAATGGTTAACCGAACCGTCAACAAACTAACAGGGCTGCGATGTGCAGCCCTTGTTTATTGATGAGTTAAATTTTATTACTCAAACAATTCTGTATGCAGTTTTTGAATTGCTTGGCGTGATACCGACTCATGAACAAGGAAGCACAGGTTATGCGGGCTGGCGCCGTAACAAATCATGCGTAGGTTAAAGTCTTCTAAGGTACCAAAAACTTGCTTAGCGTAACCCTTACACTCACTCATATTATTACCAATCAGAGCGACCAGGCATAAGTCGTGTTCTACTTCTACTTTACACAGTTCTTCTAGTTCTTCACGCACTGCTTGTGGGAGCTGTGGGGCGCCACCTGATGTGTCTGTTTGATCAAGAGTGAGTGAAACACTGATTTCAGATGTGGTGATAAGATCGACGGAGATTTTGTGTTTTGCTAGGATCTCAAACACCTTGGCTAAGAAGCCGTATGCGTGAAACATATTAACACTGCGCAGTGTCACCATGGTTTGGTTGTCGCGCAGAGTGAGTGCTCGGAATAAAGGTGAGCTCTCTACTTGATGGCGGATCCAGGTGCCGCCTTTTTCGGGTTCTTTAGAGGAACCAACAAAAACCGGAATATCATGACGAAGCGCAGGAACTAAGGTTGAAGGGTGGAGGATCTTTGCTCCAAAGTTTGCCATTTCAGATGCTTCACTAAAGCTGATCTCTGGAATTGGTGCGGCTTTTGAAGCAATGCGCGGGTCCGTGGTGTAGATGCCCGGAACGTCGGTCCAAATCTCTAGGCCTGCCGCTTTCACGCCTTCTGCGATCAATGCGGCGCTGTAGTCACTGCCACCACGACCAAGAGTTGTTGTGTTACCTTCTTCATCTGAGCCGATAAACCCTTGAGTGATAACCACGTACTGCTGGCAAAGTGGAACCAGCTTTTCTTGCGCCCGTTGCGCGATTGTCTCAACATTGGGTTCTGCGCACCCAAAGTTGCCATCGGTTTTGAGAATATCCCTAATATCAAAACGAACAGCGTTGAGGCCTTTCTCGCGCATTAGCTGAGCAAGAACATGAGTGGACATCAGCTCGCCACATGCCACTAAATGGTCGGTGAGTTTACTGCTTGCTTGAATAGAGGCAGCCTCAGCAAGGCTCGTGACTGTATCGAGAATCTCGTAAACTTCAGTAGCGGTTTTGGCCGCATCTTGTAATCGAGCTAATATTGACTCATGTATATCGGCTAATTTTTGCAATACTTCTGCGCGATGTTCTTGGTCCTGAACACCATTTGCTAATTCGACTAAAAGGTTGGTAACGCCAGAGCAAGCGCTGCTCACAACAAGGCGGGTATTTGGATTGTTTTTTATGATAGTGGAGCAACGACTCATTGCCTCAAAGTTGGCAACACTGGTTCCACCGAATTTTGCTACGTTAAATGCGCTCACTGCGTTCTCCCGCGACTTCCTGAAAATAACAACAATTAATGGGTTGCCCAATACATCCAATGTATGGTGAGGAAAGGAACAGAGCAAATAGAGAGGTAGTAAGAATGTGATTTAAAATTTACCCTCAGAAGCTCTTCATCAAACAGCGTTGATGACAGTTGATGGGATTCAACCCAAGTCAACCGACAAGTCAAATCCGGCAAATTTGACTTACCTCGGCACTGCTCCCCCTGAGTGATTGGTATTGGAGTTGCGGCTCCACAAATCACCTACCTAGGCAGTGCTCCTCTTCTGCATAAAGCTTTATCATTGAACGGTTTTGCTGCCACATTGTCAACCAAAATTGCAACGATTATAAAGTTTTTTATTAACGAATTTGTGACAGTGGTTTGACCTCTATACTTAGGGTTAATTGCTGACAGAGGAAAAATCTATTAGGGTGAAAGTTCCGACCCTGAGCCAACCTTTTGAATAGAGCGTATGCAACTGCTCAGGATGAATGACTGCAATCAAGGAGCTGACATGGCGATTCAAAGTTTTATTCCCCCACATCGTATTTTGATGGGACCTGGTCCATCAGATATTTCACCTCAGGTTTTGCAGGCACTTAGCCGCCCAACGGTTGGCCATCTAGACCCGCTTTTCATCGTTATGATGGATGAGTTAAAACAACTGCTTAAATACGCCTTCCAAACCGAAAATGAATTTACCATAGCAGTTTCTGCTCCGGGCAGTGCAGGTATGGAAACGTGCTTTGTTAACCTGATTGAAAAGGGTGACAAGGTGCTCGTCTGTCGAAATGGTGTTTTCGGTGAGCGCATGCGTGAAAATGTAATTCGTGCTGGTGGTGAAGCGATTGTCGTCGATGATGAATGGGGAACACCTGTCTCGTTGGATAAGGTCGAAGAAGCATTAAAACAGAACCCAGATACCAAGATTCTTGCTTTTGTTCATGCAGAAACATCAACGGGAGCGGTGAGTGATGCTCAAGCTTTAGGTAAACTTGCGAAGCAGTATGGCTTGCTATCGATTGTCGATACCGTGACCTCGCTTGGTGGTGTACCACTCAAAGTTGATGAGTGGCAGTTAGACGCTGTGTATTCTGGTAGCCAAAAATGCCTGTCGTGTGTTCCTGGGTTGTCGCCAGTAACGTTTTCGTCTGCTGCTATTGAAAAAATTCAATCTAGAACGACACCAGTTCAAAGTTGGTTCTTAGATCAAAGCCTAGTATTAGGTTATTGGAGCGGCGAGGGTAAACGCAGCTACCACCACACAGCGCCAGTGAACAGTTTATACGCGCTGCATGAAGCGTTACTCATGCTTAAAAATGAAGGTTTGGAAAATGCGTGGGCACGTCACCAGTTAATGCACGAGAAGCTTAAAGTGGGTTTGCAAAAACTAGGTTTTGAATTTGTGGTAGAAGAAGATTATCGCCTGCCACAACTGAATGCGATTTATGTTCCTGAGGGAGTGGATGAAGCAAAAGTGCGGAGTCACTTACTTGAAACCTACAACCTAGAGATCGGCGCGGGCCTTGGCGTACTGGCTGGTAAAGCGTGGCGAATTGGCCTGATGGGCTATGGTGCTCGACCTGAAAATGTGGCTTTGTGTTTGCGCGCTTTAGAAGAGTCGTTAACTGAGTAAAAAACCAGTGATGAGGTTAGGCAAAGCGAAGGTCACACCTTCGCTTTGTTGTGTTTAATTACCAAGTGATTGTGTGACGATCACTCCATCACAGACAGTGGCGTTGGTGAGGCTGAAATGGCTTGCGATGGTGGTTGATAATTAATGCTACTGAAGTCAATGTTAGGGAACAGGAACTGCGCTTCTGCACGAATCTGTTCTGCTTTGCTGGTGTCATCTAGCCCTTGGTATGCCAATATTAGGTTGTTATAAAATGCTGGACGTGGCTTGTCCTTAATAATAACTGAAGACCAATCAATGTAAGACTGTATCAAGGTTGGATCTTGCTTATATAAGCCGATATTTAAAAAAGTGCTATACACGTCCCAGTCGAATCGATCCTTCCAAACCACGGGGTTTGTCACTTGATTCAAGATGTCGGGATTGGTTGGACGCGTGGTTTCAAACTTGGTGAGCACGTAGTTAGTGTGCAGAGCACTCACCATGTAGAAGGTAAACACCGCTGGAACGACAAGGCTACATACTCGGAGTAAGCTTTTGGTCACTTTACTAAATGGTGCTTGACGATAGCGAGAGACGCGTTGGTCGACCCAGTAAAGCAGAATCACAAAGATTAGCCAATGCACTAATGAATGATAGAAAGGGTATTCTAACTGTGAGTGCAGAACGACCGGAATAAACAGCGCCAATAGTGCTAAGCGAGTCCCTCGTTTGGCTTGGTAGATACGATATAGCACTAGTACTATTGCTAAAAAGATACCGAGAATTGGCAGTAACCCACCTTCTACTGCCCAATACAAGAGTTCATTGTGTGGGTGATCCATGGCGGGTAAACCCGCAGGATAGCTTTCATTGAGTGCATGCTGGCGCGCAGTGTATAGCATGTATTCTGATTCAAATTTGCCGTAGCCGTATCCAGTGAATGGTTTCTCAATCACCATATCCAATGTTTGTGGAAAGGTGTATGTTCGCGGCGATTGCATATTTACTTTTTCACTTGCTAGGCCACCTCCATCTGGAAACGCAATATTTATCACGACAACTGATAAAGCGAGACCTATTGCCATGGCAACGATCCAGCGAACAAAGCGTGCACGTGTTGCAAAGCGGTACATATATGGGATGACCATCAAAATCGCAATGATGGATGCTAACCAGCCAGTGCGTGAGGCAAGAGCTACGATCAAAGGCAAGGTCACTACAGGTACGGCGTAAAGCAGGTAAATATCGCTAAGTTTATGTGAATATTTGTAAGGTTGTCGGGCGAGTAGGTAGCTGGCGATCACTAAGCCAGTCGCAAGGAAACTCGCCATAACGTTTGGTTGCTGAAAGATACCATAAGGGCGGTTCGCTACTGTGTCATAGTTAAATACGTTTTCTGGCTTGAGATAAAGATATTGAGTTAAGCCGAAAATCGCTTCGATCACGACGGCAAGCACAATAAACCACAGTAAGCGTTGGCGGTGCTTGTTACTGAAATGGAATTGTTGCAGCACAATGAAGAAAAGCATGCCACACCAAAGGCCAATAAGCTTATTGGCTGCAAGCGTACTATTCGCATTCGGATAGAAGATGGGTATGGTCATGATGGTGCAACTTATCAACAGACCAATGGTTAACTTGGAATAACGTAACACCCGATTGCTCGCAAGTTGGTAGCAACCAATGCCGAGAGCAAAGCTGAGCGCAATCCATGTGGTTGCATTGAAAGACAACGCAAGTCCAGAACCACCCGGATTTGGCATGAAGATGTGCATCGCCAGCAGAAAGAGCGCTGTTAGTGCGATGAGAAACTTGCGGTTTAGAGGAACTTGTACTTTCCCGGGAGAAAGGTTGGTTCCACTGACGTGTATAGTAGCCATAATTTTTGTGTTTTTTAATGAAAAAGACCAGCAATGGCTGGCCTTTGTACTTTACCTGTTTTTTCTACTTCAACATAGGCTTAAGGAAGCGCGCTGTGTGTGAACCCTTGATCTGGGACACATCTTCAGGTGTTCCTTGTGCAATAATTTCACCGCCCCCTTGCCCACCCTCAGGGCCTAAATCGATAATCCAGTCTGCCGTCTTAATGACATCGAGGTTGTGTTCAATGACGACAACCGTATTTCCGTGATCGCGTAGCCGGTGCAGTACGGTCAGCAATTGCTGGATATCATGGAAGTGCAGACCTGTTGTCGGCTCATCCAAAATGTATAAGGTTTTACCGGTATCACGTTTAGACAGTTCTCGCGCTAGTTTTACACGTTGAGCTTCACCACCTGAAAGCGTCGTTGCTGCTTGTCCTAAGCGAATGTAAGACAAACCAACATCCATTAGGGTTTGCAGTTTACGAGCAATGGCTGGCACTGGTTCGAAGAAGATTCGCGCATCTTCTACCGTCATTTCCAGCACTTCATCAATGGTCTTGCCTTTGTAACGTACTTCAAGTGTTTCTCGGTTGTAGCGTTTACCTTTACACAAATCGCAGGGAACGTAGACGTCAGGTAAGAAGTGCATTTCTACTTTGATTACTCCGTCACCCTGGCAAGCTTCACAGCGGCCGCCACGCACGTTAAAGCTAAAGCGACCTGGTTTATATCCACGAGAGCGAGATTCTTGCGTGCCTGCAAACAGTTCACGAATTGGAGTAAAGATGCCAGTGTAAGTGGCTGGGTTTGAACGTGGTGTACGACCGATAGGACTTTGATCAATGTCGATAACCTTATCGAAGTGTTCTAAACCTTTCACTTTTTTGTACGGTGAAGGGTGTGCGGTTGTTGCCCCGTTCAACTGAGTATGAGCAATCTTAAAGAAAGTATCGTTGATCAAGGTTGACTTACCTGAGCCGGATACGCCTGTAATGCAGCTGAACAAGCCAACGGGAACGGAAAGATCAACATTTTTTAGGTTATTGCCCGTCGCGCCAAGGAGCTCAACAGTTTTCTTTGGATCACGTGGTGTACGCTCTTTCGGTACTGCAATCTCTCTCGCGCCACTGAGGTACTGACCAGTCAGCGAGTTAGGGTTAGCGATGATCTCATCCATGGTACCTTCGGCGACCACGTTGCCACCGTGTACTCCAGCCCCCGGACCAATATCGATCACATGATCGGCACAGCGAATCGCATCTTCATCGTGCTCAACCACCAAGACGGTATTACCTAGGTCTCGCAGGTGGGTCAGGGTTTTCAATAAACGCTCGTTATCACGCTGGTGGAGGCCAATCGATGGTTCATCCAGAACGTACATCACACCCACTAAGCCTGCACCGATTTGGCTTGCTAAACGAATACGTTGAGCCTCACCACCTGATAGGGTTTCTGCGCTGCGGGATAAGTTGAGGTAGTTCAGGCCTACGTTAACCAAAAACTGAAGGCGGTCGTTGATTTCCTTCATTACCTTTTCAGCAATCTGGGCACGTTGACCTTCTAGCTTCAAAGAATGGAAAAATTCCAATGCATCGGCGATGCTGAGCTCAACAATTTCTGGCAGTGTCGTATCGGCGATGAAGACACTACGGGCTTCAAGGCGTAGACGAGTACCGCCACAACTCGAACAAGATTTCGTCGAGATGTATTTCGCAAGCTCTTCACGTACCGAGTTTGATTCAGTATCGCGGTAACGGCGCTCAAGTGTATTTAGGATCCCCTCGAAAGGATGGCGCTTAACACGGATGTCACCACGATCGTTAATGTATTTGAACTCAACGTCTGTGCGGCCAGAGCCTTTAAGAATGATGTCTTGGGTTTTCTTAGTGAGAGAATTAAACGGCACATGAAGATCGAAGCCGTAATGATCCGCCAATGCGGTCAGCATTTGGAAGTAATAGTAGTTCTTTTGATCCCAACCTCGAATGGCACCTTGTGCCAAGCTAAGCGTTTCATCTTGAATGACTCGACTCGGATCAAAATATTGTTGTACTCCTAGGCCATCACAAGTGCCACACGCCCCAGCTGGGTTGTTGAACGAGAACAGGCGGGGTTCAAGTTCTTGCATGCTATAGCCACAAGTAGGACAAGCAAAGTTGGCCGAGAAGATCACCTCTTCGCCATCGCCATCCATTGGTGCAACAACCGCAATACCGCCAGAAAGCTCTAGCGTGGTTTCAAATGATTCTGCCAAGCGTTGCTGTAGATCTGGGCGCACTTTAAAGCGGTCGACAACCACTTCTATGGTGTGCTTTTTGTGCAGTTCTAGCGTCGGTGGATCAGAAAGGTCGCAGGTTTCACCATCGATACGTGCACGGATAAACCCCTGCGCGGCAAGGTTCTCTAGTGTTTTTACGTGCTCACCTTTACGCTCTTTGACGATCGGAGCAAGCAGCATCATTTTGCTGCCTTCTGGCAACTCCAGCACTTTATCTACCATTTGGCTGACAGTTTGTGCTGCTAGTGGCTTATGGTGAGTCGGGCAACGAGGCTCACCAACACGAGCGTAAAGCAGACGCAGATAGTCGTAGACTTCGGTGATTGTTCCGACAGTCGAGCGCGGGTTATGTGATGTTGATTTCTGCTCAATAGAGATAGCAGGAGATAAACCTTCGATATGATCAACATCGGGTTTTTCCATAAGAGACAAAAACTGGCGTGCGTAAGCGGATAGTGACTCGACGTAACGTCTCTGACCTTCAGCGTACAAGGTATCGAATGCGAGAGAGGACTTACCCGAACCACTCAAACCAGTAATGACAGTCAATTTATCGCGGGGGATAGTGAGGTTGATGTCTTTTAGGTTATGGGTGCGGGCACCACGAACTTCTATTTTATCCATCGTTTTTGCTCTATGTATAACCAAGTCACGCAAGTATTACATAGTGTGAGAAATGTGCAAATAAAATACTGGACAAAAAAACAGTAAAAGAAAGCCCAGCGTTAAGCTGGGCTTTTAATCAACAGGCTTTTGAGTAGGTTACGCTTCTTTTTTCGTTACGTGTTTACCTAGCTCAGACTTCTTTTCATCTTTTAAATACAAGTTTTCAAAGCAGTAGTTTGTTGCTTCAATGTAACCCTCTACGCTGCCACAGTCGAAGCGTCGGCCTTTGAATTTGTACGCCAATACACAGCCCGCTTTTGCTTGCTTAAGTAGTGCGTCAGTGATTTGGATTTCGCCACCTTTGCCTGGCTCAGTGTTCTCGATCAGTTCGAAAATATCGGGAGTCAGAATGTAACGGCCGATGATCGCCAGGTTACTTGGCGCGGTACCTGACTCTGGTTTCTCAACCATGTCGTCTACGCGGTAGATGTCATCTTTGATCATTTCACCAGAGATAACACCGTATTTGTGCGTCTCTTCTTCCGGTACTTCTTGAACAGCAACGATTGAGCAACGGAACTGTTTGAATAGCGCCACCATTTGAGCCAGAACACCATCTTGCTCATTGACACAAAGGTCATCAGCAAGTACGACGGCAAATGGTTCGTCACCGATCAGCTCGCGACCAGTAAGGATGGCATGACCCAAACCTTTCATCTCACGCTGGCGGATGTAGGTAAAGTTTGCAGAGTCAATGATTTCACGGATATCAACCAACAATTCTTCTTTATTGGTGCCGCTAATTTGGTGTTCCAGTTCGTAGTTTTTATCGAAGTGGTCCATGATTGAGTGTTTACCGCGGCCAGTCACAATGCACATGCCGTTCATGCCAGCTTGGATCGCTTCTTCAACACCGTATTCAATTAGAGGCTTGTTCACGACAGGCATCATTTCTTTAGGCATTGACTTCGTTGCTGGAAGGAAGCGCGTACCGTAGCCCGCTGCAGGGAACAGACATTTTTTTATCATTGGGTAAATATCCTTTCTCATTATTTAATCAAGAATCTGGGCACCACTTTAACATGAGAGGTGTATATGAATCATGAATTAAGTCGAAAAATACGTAAAAATCAGGTTATAAATAAGTATGATTAATTCCTGTTTTAAAAATCCCCCCTTTATTATTGCTCTATGACAACAGGTTTTGGTCAGCCCAGGCAATGGCCTGTACGCGGTTTTTGACCGAGATCTTTTTAAAAATCTGAGACAGGTGAGACTTAATCGTGGACTCGCTCACGTATAGATCTTCAGCCATTTGAATGTTTGACGTACCGGCTTGCAGGCAGCGCAGAACTTGCAGTTCGCGAATGGTCAAATCGACGGTGGCAGGGGCGGTGTGCGTGCTAATAACGTTACGGTAATAATGTAGAAGCTGGCTAATGATATTGCGAGGTAACCAATTTTGACCATTAATGATTGCTTGTAACCCTTCGCTAATCTGTTCAACGGAGCTTTCTTCGTAGAAGATGCCTTTCAATTGACCAAAGGTGAGTAACTCATCTGTCGTCAGACGTTTAGGGACGTTGAACACGACCGTTTCGAAGTTTTTCCAAATCAAAGGAAGATTCTTTATCGATAGTACTAGCGCTTTGTGATCACTAAAGTCGATAAGAAGGATCTTGTTGCGGTATTTCGGGTTTGCTTCCATCAATGCTTGGGGTGAAATGACCGGAATGTCCATATCTATGCACTTCTCCAGCTCTTGGACCTGTTTACTTGCATGTTTTTCTCTGCTGATGAAAAAAAGTTTTCTCGTATAAGCCGATTCTTTCATGTGCTTTAATCTCCTGACTAACGTTGTTTGAATGCAAATACGTTGGCATCAATCATCACTTAGAGCTATAGCAACTGAACAGAAATGCGTTGAGATTCAAAGGTTCACGAAACGATGTCTGCAAATGAATCAAAAATGCAACGCCTTGGGCTTAAAGTAATATTTCATTTTCACAATGGGTTGTCTCAGGACACAATGGGATTAGGCTTTTATCAAAACATCAAAGCGTGTATTCTTGTGCGCTAGAATTTTATATAGATCCAGAGTTAAACGGAGCACATCATGGCCAGCCGTGGAATTAACAAAGTTATTTTGGTAGGGAATCTAGGTAACGACCCTGAAATTCGTTACATGCCGAGTGGCGGTGCAGTTGCAAACATTACGATTGCAACTTCTGAGTCATGGCGTGATAAAGCGACTGGCGAACAGCGCGAAAAAACAGAATGGCATCGTGTTGCACTATTCGGCAAACTGGCTGAAGTTGCAGGCGAGTACCTACGTAAAGGCTCTCAAGTTTACATTGAAGGCCAACTTCAAACGCGTAAATGGCAAGATCAAAGTGGTCAAGACCGTTACACCACAGAAGTGGTTGTGCAAGGTTTTAATGGCGTAATGCAAATGCTGGGTGGCCGTGCTCAAGGTGGCGCTCCAATGGGCGGTGGTCAGCCTCAACAGCAGCAAGGCGGTTGGGGTCAGCCTCAACAACCTGCTCAGCAGCCAGCTCAACAGCAATACAATGCCCCTCAGCAGCAGCAACCTCAACAACAGGCTCCGCAGCAACCTCAGCAGCAATACAATGAGCCACCGATGGACTTTGATGATGACATTCCATTCTAAAATGATTGAGCATTGAGTATTGAGTTTATAAGGCCGCGAATTTCGCGGCTTTTTTTATTATCTCTACGTCGGTATTGCTGACCCCGTTATTTTGGGCGGTCATTCATAATAATGTCTTGTACCTTTGCATCTTAGGCTCTCACATTCTCACGAATCCGATTGTCTAGTGGAGGCTTATCAAGTATAAATATTTCAATAAGGTATATGATGAATAAAAAGGAATTTGGTATTCATGAGGTATACCCCAACTCTTAAGCTAAGCACGCGACTGGTGGCTTTTGTCACTATGATCGTTATTTGCGCAATGTTTATCTTGTTTGTCGGTGGCACCCTCTCTTTCAAACGACTAGGACATGAGTATCTCAACCATTATTTGGAGGGGATCGTCGACGTTGTAGATAAAGAGTTGGAAGACCCAGACGCTGCTTACTCGATGCAGCGTTGGATGCCAAAGATGCTGCAAGCGAGCAACATTGTTGAAATGACGCTGTCTACGAATAATGCTGTCGTTTATCGCTTCAAAGACACCTCTCATAAGACAGGGAGTTTGGCGTTGCTTGAACATGAGTATCAACTTACTCACAACCAAGACTACGTCATCTACTTTAAAGCCATTCCTCCGTATCTCGGCTACGGATATTCGATGCAGGCTTTGTGGTCAATTACGCTTGCCGTTGTTCTTATTATTTTCTGTTTGATGCGTGGTGTTAAGTGGCTCAAAGAGCAGCTTGCAGGTTCGGAAATGCTTGAAGAGCGTGGCCGAATGATTTTGGCTGGCCGAGTTGAGCAATACGCAAAAGGTGATGAGCGAGAATGGCCTTATACGGCGAGCGAAGCGTTGGACGTATTAATCGAAGAACTTCAAGATGCGCGCAAGGAGCGCAGTCGCTTCGATACCTTTATCCGTACGCAAACTTTTCTCGACAAGTTAACTGGTACCGCCAACCGAGTCTTGTTTGACAGTAAACTGGAATCGGCTTTGTTAGAAGGTGGCTCGCGTGGCGCCGTAATGCTGATTCGCATTCAAGACTGGAAATCCGTCGAAGAGGCGCAAGATAAGCAAACTTGTGATGACTTTATCGTCGAAGTTGGAAGCTTACTCTCTAACCTAGTTCAACGTTATCCTGACGTAGTTTTTTCCCGCTATTACAATGCCGACTTTGCTCTATTTTTGCCACATCAATCGACAAAGGATGTCGCAAGCTTGGCATCTCAATGCATTCGTCAACTAGAGAAACTCGACCCTCCTTATCCTTTGGACTCTGACAACTGGTGTCATATTGGTATCACGATATACAAGGAAGGTGAGCTGCATAGCCAAATTATTGATGAAGCAGAAACGGCATTACGTAGTGCTCAGTTGCAAAATAGCAACAACTGGAGCCGTTTTAAAAAGTGGAATCAGGATGAGGATTCACGAGGCAGTGTGAGATGGCGTACGTTATTTGACTCAGCTCTCACTGTTGAAAATGTGATGCTCTACGCACAATCGGCTTACCCAATAAGTGACGCAGCACATAGCAAACCCCTGCATAAAGAGTTAACATGCCGAATACGTGACCCTGAAAGTGGCATTGTTAAAGCTGCTCGATTTATTTCTGCGGTTCGACAAGTCGGTTATGAAGCACAGATGGACCGCGCAGTTGTTAATAAATTCCTAAAAGATTTTAAGCATAGTTTTGACCGTTCTACCTGTTATGTGCTCAACCTGCACGTGGTGCCTTTTAGACAACGAGAATATTTCAAGTGGTTTCGTGATGAACTCTTACAGTTGTCACGAGAGCAAAGAAAGTGCCTTACGTTTGAGTTTGTTGAGGCACAATTTGTGCGGCATTTCGACTTTATGCGACCCGTTGTCAAGACGTTAACAGGGTTAGGATGTCACATCATGATTGGACAAGCCGGTCGAACGATCGTCAGTACTCATTATTTAAAAGATGTCGACATTCGTTACCTTAAGCTCCATCGTAGCTTGGTATCAAAAATCGATCAGAGACATGAGAATCAGTTGTTTGTCCGCAGTATGTTGGGCGCGGCCGCAAACAGCAAAACAAAAATAATAGCAGTGGGAATTGAGAACAAGCACGAATTGAACACCTTAATTGAATTAGGGGTTCATGGCGGTCAGGGGCGTTATTTCTCTCCAGAAGAGCAGTATTTACCTGGCGTTAAGCCAACAGTGACTTCTCAATCAGACTCTCAAATTAAATTGGGACGACGAAACCGCTGGCGAAAAAAATAAAGATACTAATCATGGATTTTAAAGCGGTACTCGATAAACTCAAGCGGTCATCGGTTGGCGGTCGTATGTGCTTTTTGGTCATTCAGCCAGATGCAGTTTATATATCATCACCAACGAACAGCAGCCGACCATCTAAATTTGAAATCTCCGAATCAAATTGGGAGCTCGCTTTTGAGCAAGCGCTAAGTGTTGCTGTTAGCGCTTATGATTCGTTATCAGTGGTGCTGTCTCACCATTATTATCAGATGTATCAAATCGACAAGCCAGCGATGCCACGCCATGAGTGGCCACTGGCGCTGCCATTTTTGTTAAAAGAGCTTATTTCTGAGCGTGCTATCGATATCATTGCCGACGCTGTAGCCTTGCCTAGCTCTAATAAAATTCAAGCTTATGTGATGCCTCGTAAAACGCTCGACAAGATCGTTTTACTTGCTGACCGAGCCCAGTTTACCCTCGAATCTGTGCTTCCTGAGGATGACATTTGGGGGGACACTTCAGGTGAATTAGGTAATTTCCTACTCCTACAACGCAGTGCCCGCGGTCATTTTCGTATTAGTGCATTTGTCGAACATACCATCGCTTTTCATCGCTCTATTCGCAGTGTGACCCCTCCGCTAACGGGGGTGCCTTCAAGTGATTTACAGATGGATAGTCTGTCATTAGAGCTGCAGCGTTCGATCGATTATCTCTCTTCCCAGTTACGTCATGTCCAATTACACCAATTGAAGGTGTGTTGTGATGATGAAGATGAGAACGAACTGGTTGAATCACTCAATTACCGTTTAAGCACCAAAGTGTCTCCTTTACTCGCCGAAGAGCAAGCGCTATCAGGTTATGTATTGGCGGATACTGCAGCGGCTTCAGTGAGCTCTCGACGAATCAATCTTTATCCAGAATTCCTCAAGCCGAAGAAGAATCTGCTGACGTTGAAAAATGTTGTCATCTCTTGGGGGGTAGCTGCTGCATTGATCTTTATCTCTTTTGGCTATCTCACTTGGCAAAATCTTGGTGTCGCAGATGAAATCAAGATTGTAAAAAGTCGTGGCGAAATCATGAAATCTGATTTGCAACATCAGCAGGCCAATCTACGCAAATATCAACCGAATACCAATAAGTTGGCGGCAAAAGCTCGTTTGGAACGCGAAGTGAAAGCGAAACGCGATTCACTAAAAGCGGTGGGGAAATATGATGACTCGCAGCGCACAGGCTACTCTGGTGTGATGTTATCTCTGGCTAAATTGGGTAGTAATAACATTTCTTTGACTACCATACATATCGACAATACCACTCTAGGCCTCAAAGGCTTGGCAAGGTCACCGAGTGCGGTACCTAACTGGGTGAGCCAATTTAAGAATGAAATTAGCCTAGTGGGACGTACTTTTGATGATGTGAAGATAGGTCGTAACGAAGACGACACCGTGACCTTTGAATTGAAGGCGCGTGGAGACAAAAAGAAATGAACGAATTTTGGTCCTCGTTAGAAGAGCGCTTTGATGAGGTGAGCGCTCGTGAAAAGGTATTGGTCGCTTTGTGCGGTCTTGTTGCCCTTACCATGCTCCTGTTTAGCTTGGTGTTGGAGCCAACACTGAACGAAGTGAATAGCAACAATGAACAACTGCGGAATTTGACCCAGACTAACCAGCAGACGGAAATAGAGATATTACGTATTCAAGCTCAGCTAAAGAAAGATCCGAACGTCGAAATTGATCAAGCGATCGCTCGGCTGATGACAGAAAGTCAGCGCCTATCAATGCAGCTTTCTCAGATCATTGAACATTTGATCACACCTTCACAAATGGCAAGGTTACTCGAAACAGTTTTAGAGCAGCAAAGCGGTGTCCACTTGGTGTCGCTCCAGACTTTGTCTGCTGAGCCCATAACAGAAGACAAAGAAGTCTCTCAATACTCAGGTTATTACGTACACCCTGTCCGTATGGAATTGACTGGTGATTACTTTTCGATTGCTGACTATCTAACCAAGTTAGAGGGCTTACCGGCAAGTTACTATTGGCGCAGTTTCAGTTACAACGTGGAAGATTACCCGAAAGCAAAACTTGTACTGGAAGTGTATACCCTAGGTTCACAAGAGGAGTTTATTGGTGGTTAAGAAACTTACGATCTCTGTCGTACTTGCGATGATCTCGACGAGTAACAGTCTGGCGAATCAAGATCCAACGGCACCTTTAGGCTGGGTTAAGCCTGTGACGGAGCAAGCAAAGCCAAAAGCGAAACAAGCTCGCTTGCCTACCTTAAACAGTATTGTTTGTAAGCCCAACACATCATGTGTGGCCATTTTAAATAACCGAATTGTTGAGCCGGGAGCAAAACTCAATAGCTATCGAGTAGCGAACATCAACAGTGAATTTGTAACTTTAAAGCGTGGTAGCCAGCAGTGGAAACTAGAGCTTTTTGGTCTAAACGTAAAACAATAATAACCAGAGCCAGAACAGATTATGCGCAAATTAGTTGCAGGAGTCGTGATAGCTTCCTTAATGGGTTGTTCTATGGGCCACCGAGACCCAGTCGAAGTGAAGCAAGCACTTAATAAATCCATCAATGAATCCAGTGGTCGCTCATTAACGGAGCTCCCCCCTTCAGTACAAGCCGATCTTATGCCGAATCTGGACTCCAATATGGCTGCAAAAGAAGGCACGTTGAAGCGCTTTCGAGTTCAAGCTAACGCAGTGGAAACTCGGAGCTTCTTTGCTTCTTTAGTCAAAGGCACAGAATACAGCGTGGCAATCCATCCTGCGGTACAAGGTAATATTACCGTTGACCTCTCCGATGTCACATTGGACGAAGTTCTGAATGTGGTGCAGAACATGTACGGCTATGACGTAGTGAAATCAGGCAAAGTGATTCAGGTTTTCCCTGCTGGTATGCGTACCGTGACGATTCCGGTGGATTACCTTCAGTTCAAACGCACCGGTCACTCATTAACAAGCATAGTCACTGGTTCTGTGACGTCTGCGGGCACCTCTCAATCTGGTGGCGGCTCAGATGCTTCTGATTCATCGGACTCAAATAAGGATAACGATAGCAGTTCTGCTTCATCAACGGGCGGGACACGGATTGAAACCGTGACCGAAAGTGATTTCTGGCCAATGCTGCAGCAAGCGGTTGCTAACCTGATTGGTTCAGGTAAAGGTCAAAGCGTTGTTGTTACTCCGCAAGCTGGTGTGATAACGGTACGAGCATTCCCCGATGAAATCCGTGAAGTCCGTGAATTCCTGGGGGTATCGCAAGAGCGCATGCAACGCCAAGTGATTCTTGAAGCGAAGATCCTAGAAGTTACATTGAGTGATGGTTATCAACAAGGTATCGATTGGTCGAATATGTCAGCATCCATCGGGAACTCGGGCAGTATTGTGGTTGACCGCAGCCCTCTGTCTTTACCCTTGGATGCCATAGGCACACTGCTGGGTGGGCAAACGAATGTCACTTTCTCTGATGGCAACTTTAAGGCGGTGATGAACTTTATGGCGACTCAAGGTGACTTGAATGTGCTTTCTAGCCCGCGAATTACAGCGGCGAATAACCAGAAATCCGTCATAAAAGTGGGCACCGATGAGTATTTTGTTACTGAACTTTCTAGCAACGCGGGTAACGGTGAGAATTCAAATGCCGTTCCTGAAGTTGAGTTAACTCCTTTCTTCTCTGGTATCTCTCTTGATGTTACGCCGCAAATTGACGACAAGGGTAACGTATTCCTTCATGTTCACCCTGCGGTAATCGAGGTGGAAGAAGAGATTAAAAAGCTCAACCTTGGTGGCGAGTTTAATAACGTTCAGTTACCTCTGGCAAAAAGTTCGATCAGAGAGTCCGACTCGGTTATTCGTGCAAAAGATGGCGATGTGGTGGTCATTGGTGGCCTGATGAAGCAGCAAAACCTCGAACAGGTATCAAAAGTTCCCTTCCTTGGTGACGTGCCTGCGCTTGGTAACTTGTTCCGTAATATCAACAATGTGACACAAAAAACAGAGCTGGTTATTTTGCTAAAGCCAACCGTTGTTGGCGTGAACACATGGCAAAAGGAATTGGAACGATCACGTGATCTACTTCAAGAGTGGTTCCCTGACACTGAGTAATCGGTGTTAGGGCTGTCGCTAAACGTGGCTTTGTGATTTAGCTATGTACTTGTCGCATTTTGGATTTCGAGTTCAACCTTTCTCGCTGACCCCAAACACAGAAATGTTTCTGGGGTTAGTGCCTCACTACGAGGCCATACAAACCATTATGGCTGCGGTCCAAATGGGCGAAGGAGTGATTAAAGTCACCGGAGAGGTGGGGACAGGTAAAACCATGGTTTGCCGCAAGTTAATGGAGCAAATCGAACCTGAGGTGGAATTGGTTTACTTACCGAATCCAGTGCTAAGCGGTGACCAGTTACAGTTTGCGGTTGCACGAGAACTAGGTATTCAAGATACCGATCCGCTCAAAGTCGTGTCACTGATACAAGAGCGTTTAATCCAAGTTCATACTTTAGGGAAAAAAACGGTACTGATTGTCGATGAAGCGCAAGCTCTGTCATCCGAAGCTTTAGAAACGCTGCGCCTTTTTGGTAATTTGGAGACCGGGCAAGACAAGCTGATTCAACTGGTGTTGTTCGGTCAGCCAGAGCTTGACGAGCGACTTGAAACCCACGAGTTAAGGCAATTCCGCCAGCGTATTACGTTTAGTTGTCAGTTACGGCCTCTCTCGATAGAAGAGGGCGTGGCCTATATCAATAACCGCTTAGATAAGGCAGGTAACGGTGCGCATGTTTTTTCGATTGAGCAGAAGAAGGCGATTTGGCGTGCGGCGATGGGTATCCCAAGGTTGATAAACCAAATCAGTCACAAAGCCCTGCTTACTGCGTTCAATGACCGTTGTACGTTATTAAAGAATCAACACGTTTACGTGGCGATGCATGACACCTTTGATGCACGTAAACCTAAGTTTAAAACTCCCAGATTTTGGGGATGGAGTCAGCCTTGAGTGCCATCAATAAAGCATTATCAGAACTTGCTGAAAAACAGTCGCCTTCCGAGTTAACTCGGGCGGAGATTCCAAGTATTACTCGAAGCAAGCCATGGCTGTGGCTTGTGGGGGGATTTTCTTTGAGCTTGGCTGTTGGCGGTTGGGCGGTTTCTCAGAGCCCAGCGCCAATAGAGGAGGCTGTTTTAATCGCAGCTGCACCAATCAATCGCGCGGCGGTAGAAACATCACCAGTGGTTGCCGTCAGCCACTCGCCAACTAGCAAGGCGACACCTCAATTAGATAGCGTGGTTTACACGCGCGCAAGGGCCGATAAACCGAAACTCACGGTGCCATTACCCGCGGTAGATTCGGCTTCCCAAGTGGATGACTTTACCTCACTCAGAGCGTTATCGATTGAACCGGAGCAACCTATTTTACTGGCGAGCGTAGATAACGGTATTGATCGAGCTGCTAATGTCTCGAATCAAAGTTCAATGCGTATTGAACAGGTTGAGTTAACGCATCAGCAGTTAGCTGAAAAGGCATTATCGCGAGCAGGTAAGGCGATGGATGCGAATGATATGAAAACCGCTTTGTCTGCATTTGGTGAAGCGCTTCGGTATCAGCCGACTAACGTCGAAGCTCGGCAAAAGCTCGCGGCGCTGTATTTCGGTAAAGGTGATACACGCAAAGCCTATGAGATTTTGCAAACGGGGATTTCTCTGGATATCGACCACCAGCCTTTACGGTTGGCACTGGCAAAACTGCTGGTAAAAGCACAACAACCAGAGGCCGCATTAAGCCCATTAGTGCATTTACCGCCAACACCCAGTCGTGACTATTTAGCGATGCGAGCTGCGCTGGCTCAAAAACAAAATCAAAATGCCATCGCCCTTGAAAGCTACCGATTATTGACTCAACGTGAGCCGGATAATGCGCGCTGGTGGCTTGGGCTAGCGATTCAACAAGAGCGAGCACTGACTTTTACGCCAGCGATTGCCTCTTACCAAAAAGCGCAGGGTAAAATTGGTATTTCAAATCAGTCTCAGGCATTTATTCGTGACCGCTTGAATATCTTGCAACAACTGGAGACAGTGCAGTGAAAATTCAGTTGAGAAAGCGTTTAGGTAACTTACTAATAGAAGAGGGCATTGTCTCTGAAGAGCAAGTCAAGCAAGCTTTGAATGCTCAGCACAGTACCGGACAAAAGTTGGGCGATGCTCTGATCGGGCTGGGTTTCATCAGTGAAGAACAGATGTTGGCGTTCTTATCCCAGCAACTCGGTCTACCACTGTTTGATTTTAGTCGTGCATCTATTGATGCCGATGCCGTCCCCATATTGCCTGAAGTGCATGCTCGCCGTTTACGCGCCATGATTGTTGCTCGCAACGGCACAAGATTGCGTGTCGCTATGAGTGATCCCGCCGATCTGTTTACCCAAGAGTCATTGATGAACTTGCTCGGCGAGTATGATTTAGAGTTCATTATTGCATCAGAACATCAGCTGGTAGAAAACTTTGATCGCTACTACCGTCGAACCAAAGAAATTGCCTCTTTTGCAGAACAACTGCAAGCCGAGCATCAAGATGTTGAAGGTTTTCATTACGGTATTGATGCTGCTGACAGCGAAGAAGTCACGGTTGTAAAACTGGTTAACTCGATGTTTGAGGATGCTGTACAAGTTGGAGCGTCGGATATTCATATTGAGCCAGATGATAAGGTGCTGCGTCTTCGCCAGCGTGTTGATGGGGTATTGCATGAGACCTTGTTAAATGAAGTGAACATTGCTTCGGCATTGGTATTGCGACTGAAGTTGATGGCGCATCTGGATATATCAGAGAAACGTTTACCACAAGATGGTCGTTTTAATATCAAGGTTCGTGGTCAATCGATCGATATCCGTATGTCGACACTGCCGACGCACTATGGTGAATCCGTCGTCATGCGTTTACTCAATCAGTCTACTGGGCTGCGTGAGCTGGAAGATTCTGGTTTACCTTCTGAGTTGTTAGCACGCCTTCGTCGTCAACTCGCTCGCCCCCACGGTATGATTTTGGTCACCGGGCCAACGGGGTCCGGTAAAACCACCACGCTTTACGGCGCATTGAGTGAACTTAATCAAGCCAGCAAAAAGATCATCACGGTAGAAGATCCGGTTGAGTATCGTTTACCGCGTATTACTCAAGTGCAGATCAACACGAAAATTGACCTGACGTTCTCGCGAGTGCTGCGTACCTTTCTCCGTCAAGACCCTGACATCATTCTCGTCGGTGAAATGCGTGATCAAGAAACGGTTGAAATTGGCCTTCGCGCCGCACTGACTGGCCACTTGGTATTGAGTACCTTGCACACCAACGATGCGATAGACAGCGCGCTGCGCATGATTGATATGGGCGCGCCTGGTTACTTAGTCGCAAGTGCGGTGCGGGCCGTGGTCGCTCAACGCCTTGTTCGTCGTATCTGTTGTGATTGCAAAACGACGGATGTGCTTGAAGAAGCACGTCAGCAGTGGCTTGCGGGGCGCTTCCCTAACCAAGTGGGCTTAACCTTTCAAAAAGGGATGGGCTGCCAAAACTGCAACTTGACCGGTTTTCGTGGCCGAGTGGGTGTGTTCGAAATGCTTGAGCTTGAAAATGAAATGATGGACAAGCTACGAGCGAATGACACCGTAGGTTTCGCTCAGGCGGCGCGCCGCTCAGACAGCTATAAACCACTATTGGCTTCAGCAATGGAACTTGCGTTGCAGGGGACGGTGAGTCTAGATGAAGTCATGAGCTTGGGTGAGGGCGATATTTCCTCTCAAACTGACCCCATTTATATGTAGGTAAGTGATGCCAACTTTTCGTTTTCAAGGCCGAACCTTAGACGGCTCATCCACCAGTGGCAAAGTCGATGCGGTGAATTCCGAAGCGGCAGCGGAAGCGTTAATGAATAAGGGAGTCATTCCCCTTCACCTGCGATTAGAGAGAGAAGCGGTCAAAAGCAAACTCAGCTTATCTAAACTATTGGTGCCAGCGATCCCATTGGAAGTGATCATCCTGTTTTCACGTCAGCTATTTAGCCTAACTAAAGCCGGGGTCCCTTTGCTACGTTCTATTCGTGGTTTGCTGCAAAACTGTGAAAACAAGCAGCTTAAAGAAGCCCTAGAGGAAGTGGTCGCTGAATTGAGTAATGGTCGTGGTCTTTCTTCAGCAATGCAGCCGCATACCAAGGTGTTTAGCCCGTTGTTCGTCTCAATGATCAACGTGGGTGAGAATACAGGTCGTCTTGATGAGGCGCTGCTGCAATTGGCCAACTATTACGAACAAGAGCTGGAAACACGTAAGCGGATTAAAGCCGCAATGCGTTACCCAACGTTTGTGATTGTGTTTATCACCATCGCAATGTTTATCCTTAATATTATGGTTATTCCTGAATTTGCTTCCATGTTCACCCGTTTTGGCGTTGAACTGCCACTGCCTACGCGGGTGTTGCTCACCACCTCCGATTTCTTTGTTGATTATTGGGGCTGGTTGATTGCAGGGATAATTGGGGCGTTTATTGTTTTCAAATCTTGGGTGGCGACGGCTGACGGTCGAGAGAGATTTGATAAATTGCGTTTAAGGTTACCTATTGTGGGTGACATTGTTAATCGCGCCCAGCTATCACGATTTGCCAGAACTTTTTCATTAATGTTGCAATCCGGTGTGCCATTAAACCAATCGCTCGCCCTATCTGGTGAGGCGTTAGGCAATCGATTCTTGGAAAACCGGATTCTAGAAATGAAATCGGCGATTGAGGCAGGCAGTACTGTCTCCGTCACGGCCATCAACAGTAAGGTCTTTACGCCATTGGTCATCCAGATGATAGCCGTGGGTGAGGAGACGGGGCGTATTGACGAGTTGCTTTTGGAAGTTTCAGATTTTTATGACCGAGAAGTGGATTACGACTTAAAGACCCTGACTGCGCGAATTGAACCATTACTCTTGGTCATAGTGGCAGGCATGGTTATGGTGCTCGCTCTGGGGATCTTCCTGCCAATGTGGGGGATGCTGGATATCATCAAAGGTGGCTAATACGGTGGTCGAAAATCAACGCTGAGTATGCTTTATTCCGTTTAGAGTCAACGGGGTTAATATGCTGGTGGTATTGACCATTGGTGCAAACATGATCGACAACGTAAAGTTATAGCGATTCATTTATCAGAAGTTCGTGGAGTAATTAAAAGTGATGATTTACACATCATCAAAGCGATCAAATCGGACAGAGAGTTGTTGTTTTATCGAAGGCTAATTATCTGAAAACAGACGCCGAAATGTCGACTAAGTAGGATTTTTGACACTTTAATATTACCACCTAGAATGGAAGGCGGTATAATGCAATTGTCTTCATAGGCAAAAAGTTGTTATGAAAGGTTATTTTTTGGTTAGGTTTCTTTTGTAAACCGCCTTAACTTAACCATAGCGAATCATCATTTGTTCATGCGGTAGAGAGTGCGCTCACTCAACAGACTCATTAACGTGTGCTGCGAGCACAAACCTTGTGACAATACCCCAAATGGTCACATGACCGATAAATTTTGCAGTCTTCTGCATGCTTATATAGAGAGAGTAAACAATGAAAAGACAAGGCGGTTTTACCCTTATCGAATTGGTAGTGGTAATTGTAATTCTAGGTATTCTAGCGGTGACTGCAGCGCCCCGTTTCCTTAACCTGCAAGGTGATGCTCGAGCGTCTGCTCTTGAGGGTTTAAAAGGTGCTATCAATGGTGCGTCTGGTATTGTATATGGTAAATCAGCGGTTGAGGGGGAGGAAGCATTAGCATCTACGAACACTCCAGCTCCGGCTACTGAAAATATCTTGACAAACTTTGGTTACCCAACCGTTGCAGATTTGCCTGAAGCAGTCTCTGGCCTGGCTGATGAATGGGAAATCATGACTGGTGTAACTGTTACTAATGTACCGGGAGCAACACGTACTTATGGCTTCGTCACAACAGCAGCAGCAGGTTGGGCGTTTGATGCAAATGATGCAGAAAATGCAACAGGTTGTTACGTTATTTATGTCGAGGCTGCTGATGAGAACACTCCAGCATACTCTCGAGCAGTGACGAGAGGATGTTAATGTATGCTTCAAAGGCCAGCTAGTCTGGCCTTGCTCTGTTTACTTTGCTTGATCTCGGAATAGTTGCTATGCGTAAATTATCAGGCCTTAGTGCAATCGAGTTTGTGTCTGTACTGATTATTTTCGCTGTGGTCGGCTATGTAGTATTGCCAAGGTTTATCAGTGTTGAACCAGAAATCTTTGAATTAGAGACTTATGAAGCAAAATGGCAGCACACCAAGCAAACCGCTGAGCATGTTTCAGAGACACTAAGCAACAAAGAAACCTACGACCGAATTGAAGAGGAACTGGAGCGCTCCAAAAGAGAAAAATAACCTGTGATGGTTATCTTTCCCGCGCACTGTTCAAATCTGAATTTTATCAATTTATCATTATTCTCACGCTGTTATCTTGTCGTCGCTTTGCTTGTCTGTGTTTAATATCTTTCACAGTAAAAGTGTAAAAATAGTGTAAAAAATGCGTGATAATAAGGTAAACATGTCGATAAGTCGTGATTCTACAATCCAAATTTTAAATGACGTTATCGAGCGCAGAATGACCAGTTAGTTACTACGTTCGGTATAAGGTTGGGTTATGAAAGTTCGCTGCTCTTTATTGGGGTTCACCTTGATGGAGCTGATTCTAGTTATCGTTCTCTTGTCTATACTGTCCCTGTTTGCTGCTAGCCGTTTTATCGGTAAAAGCAGTGTGTCTGCCTTTGCACTGCAAGAGCAAGCGATCTCTGTGATTCGCCAAGTCCAACTCAATCGCATGCAGTCGAATATCAACACCCCCGACAAGCCTTACCCAGACAGATGTCTGCCCAGCAGTTACCAAGCGGGAGAGGACACCAGTTACACCAACTTTTGCTTAGCCATCACCAGCTCTTGTATCGGGTCTGTGGCCGCCTGCAATCTGGCAAGTAACCCACGAGCGGCTCGAAGTGATGTTGTTATCGACAGCTCAGCACAGTTTTCCATGATTAATGGCCTCTCGGGACCGATTGAATTTAATCTATTGGGTAATCCTCTCCGCGCTGCTTCTGGTGGTGTGTCGATTGTTATCCGTGATGCAAATGGACAAAGCCAGTGCCGAGTGCTGATTAACTCTCAAGGTTACGTTGCTCAGGGGTCTGCCGTTGAAGGAACCTGCTCATGATAAAGCAGCTCGGTATCACATTGGTTGAAATGATCATGGTCATTGTCCTGATGGGGATTGCAATGGCGGCGTTTACTTCCTTCCTCGTACCGCAAATTCGCGATTCTGCAAAGCCTCACTATCAAACTCGGGCAGCTGCACTAGGGCAAAGCTTTATGTCACAAATTTTGGCGCGTGGCTTTGACGAGAACAGCGACTTTGATGGCGGTCTATTGCGTTGTGGTGAGAACTCGACTTCCTGCACCCTACCAGCCAATCTCGGTCCTGACTCTGGTGAGTCTATTCCCGAAAATTTTGACGATGTCGATGATTACATCGGTTGTTGGAGTACGCCAACGACGGTTGCTCAATGCCAAGGCACGAGTCGTGGCACTCTCTCCAGTATCTTAGGCACAAGCAGTGAAGATAAGTACCCTAATTTCCGCGTTGAAGTGGGGGTGGGGTACGACAATTTAGTTGCACCAGTAATAGGCATGACTAACTATAAAAAAATCACTGTGACCGTTTTTGCGAGCAACACCCAGCCACTTAAGCTTACAGCCATTAGAGGCAACTACTGATGAAAGTTCGTGGTTTTACCCTCATGGAGATGATCACCACCATAGTGATCGGTAGCGTTATCATGCTTGGTATTGCTGGTTATGTTCAGTTTGGTATGAAAGGCTATGTCGATACCATTGAGCGTCAGCGCATGCAAACTCAAGCTCTGTTCGTCTTAGAAAAAATGTCGCGTGAAATTCGTCATGCGGTTCCAAATAGCTTTCATGTGCCCAAGGGCGCTGAAAACTGTTTAGAGTTCGTTCCGATTGAATATGCCGGTGTGTATAAATTAACGAACAATGACTTGGCGTTTCTCATTGGTCATGACCCAACACTAAACCTGATTCCTGCAAATCGCAGGATGGTGATTAATCCCAGTCGTTTTGACGATTTACACCCCACTTCTTCGCAGAGTTTAGCGGTCGGCGGCCTAGCAAAAAAGACTGGCGAGGTATTTGTTGTCAGTGGCGCTGCAAGTACGCTTGGCGCAACTTCCATCGCTCGTCGTCATTATATTTATCAAGATAATTCTGAAGTGCGTTACTGCTTCACTAATCAACATATTACGCGTAACGGTATTACGGTGGCCGACAGTGTTGATACCTCAGCGAGTGATATGCATTACTTGGAACCCACCCTACAACGAGGCGGTATCGTTCATCTCAATTTAGAGTTTACTCAAAATGGCGAGCGCAGTGTTTACCAACAAGACGTGCAGGTGCTTAATGTTCCGTAAGAATAGTCAACAGGGTCATGTCCTTATTGTGGTTTTGTTCGTCATTATTGTGCTGGGTTATTTGGCGGCATCGTTAATGAAAGTGAGTTGGTCAAACCAAAGCACGCTAACCAGAGAACTTCTCGGTACCAAAGCTTGGTTTATTGCTCAGTCTGCCAATGAATGGGCACTGACACAGCTCTACCCGCTAGATAATCGTGATCCTGATGTTGCGGGTATCTGCACTAATACTGTGGATGGTGCGATCCCCAATGTGACAGAAGAGACAGGCTGTAAGCTTAAGGCCATGACATGCTCAAATATTGGTACATTTAACGCGGGTACCTCTGAAGCCGAGTCTCTATTTCGTGTGCAATCCATAGCAACTTGCGGCTCTGGGAGTACACAAGTACAGCGTCAACAAGAGATTTGGGTACGGGAATAATCTAATGAAAAAAATAATATCTATTCTTATTCCAATGTTTGCTTGCTTAATGAATTTATCGGCTCAAGCGAAAACCTGTGAGGTTTATGGTAATCAAGACTTTACCGTGACCTTTGACGTGACAAGTATTGCACCAGATAGCTATGTTTATTTAGAAGAGACGGAGCTCACCCCTCAAGAAGTGCTTTGGCATAATGGTTCTAGCCATTGGGCGGCTCGTTTTTACTTTCAAGAGCAGAACCTATTAAAAGGTCAACCCTATAATATTCGTATTGAGCATAAGGCGAACGTCAATCCCGCCACCAACTCTGGGACATTAATCTATTCTCGTAAGTTTGCCGGGGACAGTGACTGGCAACTCATGGCGACGATAAGTAACGTGAAGTTGAAAAATGGTCCTTTGCGGCTTTCTGAGCAAGGGAGCTTAAGTGGATTTGATTGTTCTGGTCATTCATCGGCCCCAGTACAAGCAAAATTACCTAACAATGTGTGTCAATACTTTCCCGAGCCGATTCAGGGCATGAGGGGCTATTCACAAAATACGCTAAATGTATCCACGCAAAGTGCGCGCGCGCTAGGTTGGTCTGAAGATTATAAGAACTTCTTCACCCTAACCGATAAAGAGGACCTTTTTTACTACTCGCCGAACGCCCAGCAACCGAATCAACCTAAGTATATTCTGGCGGGTTTTGACAAAGCGAATACAGATGATGCGCGAGATAGATTGTATCGTCTTCCTATTTGTGGGGATGATTCGGGTTGTGACGTCGGTAATAACGATGGGCAACTAGAAGCGAGAAAAGCCGCCCAGCCGCTTGGTATTCAAACTGCTTTTGGTGACCAATCGCTATCGTTGCAGGTCGATAATATAGACAGCTTGTGTGATAGCACTGACTTGTGTAGCGCGACACGTTACTCTATCAATGGCAAGAGCGGCATAGAAATTCAAATCGGAAGTAATCTCAATCGTTTAGAGGTCAATCAAAACAACTCACGCTTTGATCAAGTTAAAGTGATTCTACCTGATGGCACTAACGTCCGTCATTTAACGGTTGAAGCAGGGCCGAATGATGATTTGCGAATCGTGATTCCTCAAGATGCTACGGTCACCTTAGAGCATTGGGAACATGTGGGACACACCAAGTATTCTTTCTACAACAACGCCAGAATCAATGTGAGTGGTGATTCCGTTGTTTTCGCTAACCCTATCGATGTCACCACCCAATATTACGCAACAATTTATGCGCCAAATGCGTCAGTAGACTTTCAAACCAAATCTAAAGCGTTCTATGGCTTTATCTTAGCCGATAGCGTTAATTTCAATAACCCTATTACGGTGAACGGTTCTGTTACTGCGCGTCATCTTACGATGAATAAGAACGTGGTAATTCAAAAGCCTTTTTATTCGTGTCCAGTTGAGCCCCCAGTGCAGCAATGTGATCAGCTTCTCGTAGAAACCTTCGATTCACCTAATGCGGACAATTGGTCTGTTATTGGGTATGGCAGCAGCATCAAGCCACAAGTTGTTAATGGACGATTTCGGCTAAATAACAATACGCCTCGTCAAGCGACAGCCTCCGCTTACAACTATGTGTTTCCATCGGACAGAAATTATCTAGAAATTGAGTTTGACCACTTTGCTTATGATGGCGGCATTCAAGGTGCTGATGGTGTGGCTTTGGTTTTGTCTGATGCCAATGTGCCTTTGCAAACGGGGGCTTTTGGTGGGCCATTAGGTTATGGTATGAAATTATACAAAAACCACTCTGATGAAATTTCTCATGATGTTGAAGGCTTTGCTGGGGGCTGGATAGGTATAGGTATTGATGAATACGGTAATTTTTATCGAGAAGGCGAAGAAAACCTTGCAAGCGATGTTATGCCAAACAGTGTTGGCGTTCGTGGCCCTGGCATTAAAGACATCAATGGTAAATGGCTAAAAGGTTACAAGTACATCAGAGGAAGGCAGTTTAACCAGCCATTGGATGGGCGTTCGACGATTCCTCACCGCTATAAGGTTGCTTTGACTTCTCACCGTTCGGGGGCAAAGACACTGTCCGTACACAGAAAGATTGGTGTTAATGGTCGATGGGAAGAAGTCATTAAGACTTTTGACATATTGAAAGAAGGCAATTTCAATTACACACCAGAAAACTTCCGTATTTCAGTTACCGCTTCTACTGGAGACTCAACCAATACGCATGAAATCGATAACTTCCAAGTTTGTGCTCGCAAATACCAGAAAATAAAGAAAGGGATTCACCATTTCCAATTTGATTACTCCGGTACTGGCAGTATTTGTCAGGCGTCCGAGGTAACACTACGAGCATGTATGAATGCATCTTGCTCGAAGACCTATCCGTCTTCAGTGTTGAACTCAAACTCGAGATCAAAAGTTGATCCTGTGACGGTCTCTTTATTGCCAAAATCTGATTCTTTGGTGGCATGGGAAGGCGGCGACAGCGTTACTTTTAGTGACTCTGTCTCATTGAAGTTGAAAGCTTTTCGTTCAGGGGATGCCCAGCTAGGTATCGCAGAGAGCTCTGTTCAGCAGCTTGGCTTTGATGAAGTCAAGTGCATCAATGACGGCCCACAATCTGAGAAAAACTGCACAATTTCATTCAAGTCTGACGTACTGGGTGTCATGGTCCCAGATAAGATCGCGGGTAAGCCCTTCTTAAATGCTAAGGGGCAGCACCAATACAGCCATCAAAGTTTGCCTTATTTAGAGTTTTGCAGCTTACCGGACCAGCAAGAGGGGGATGGTGAAAATCGGGATATTGTGTTGTGGATAAAAATTAGAAAGCCGACAACGAATGTTGTATCAGTGCCCGCTTACGTCTCTTTCAAAAAGCGTGATGGTACCTTCAGTGATGAGGTTCGCCTCGGTACAGAACGCAAAAAGGTTAGAGGCGTTTACTTTAACGAGCAAGGCAAGGCGTATTTTAACCTGAGATATCCAGAAGTAGGAAGAGTCGTACTGAAGGCAAAAATAAAAGATGAGAAGCAGGCACCAGGAAGAAATAGCTTCGTCAGCTTCCCTGCTTATCTCTCGCTTTCAACTAATGGTGGGCAATGTGATTCGGACTCTTGCACTAAAGGCTTTGTCGCTGCTGGTGAAACCTTCACTATGTCCGTTACGGCGCATCAATTCGGCGGGGCATTAGCGAGAAACTATCAGCAAAATGGATTATCCGTCGTTCATAAAGTGACTTACCCAACAACAGGGGCTTTATCTGCCGGTGTTCTGCGGGCAGATGTGTACGATCATGATACACCTCAAGACGCGAAAGACTCGATTGAGCAAAGTATCTCGGAAGTCGGGGCGTTTGAATTGACCGTAACGCCGCCAAAAGCTTACTTGGGCAGTAAAGCGTTTGTGATTGAACCTGCGAAGGGCGTCATTGGTCGAATCTACCCTAAATACTTTAAAGTTTACCCAGATGAAAGTGCGGTTTGGAATTACCCAAATGGACAGGGCTTTGCCTATATGAATCAGCCGTTTGGTGTGAGCAAGTTCTATGTTGAGGCGTTGGGGGCAAATAAAGGAACGTTAACGAATTACTCGTTTTTTGATCCTCCCTTGTTGGCTAAATTCAATCTGTATGAGCGGGGGGATTACGTTTCTCGTTTCTCAGCGGCGAAGACGTACAGCGGAACATGGAAAGAAAGTTTAGGCAAAGCACTGGTCGTATCGAGGAGTGTTGGGCGCTATGGGGGGGGGAGTGATGACGCGACAGGTTTAAGTGGTAATGGTTTGCTTATGGCGAAAGGTGACGGCCCGCATTACCCCGATGGACCACTTAACTTATTTGAGCAAGGTAGAGATACTTTAGTTTCAATCGCAGCTTCAAGTAGTAGTGAGGATCCTGTCATCGTGATTGAAACTGATTCAGCCTTGGACCCGCAGCCTGACATTCGCTTTGGCCGTGTCGATCTCGATGATGTTGGTGGTCATCAGGGGGCGACACTGAGAGTGCCATTACGCGTCGAATATTGGAATGGTCACCGCTTTATTGCGAACCCGAACGATAATCAAACTGATGTGAGAGGTGTTACGGCGGCCGAAAAGCATATTTGGCCTGATGGCCCTGATGCAGCTCCTAAAGCCGTTACGTTTGGATCGGGTGGTAGGGTTTCTGCGGGTTACTCTCGATCTGTAACCGCGCAGGAGGCGGAATCATACCGTCAGCAGACGCGTGTTTGGTTGGATCTTGATGACTATGCAAATGGATATTCATGGCTCAAATACAACTGGGATAAAGATAGCCTAGATGAAGATAATCCATCATCTGTCATCACCTTTGGTATTCACCGTGGTAATGATCGAGTGATTTATCGTGGCGAACCTGGGGTGACTGGGCAATAACAAACCTCGGTTTTTTGCGTTAAGTAAGGAAACTGCAAGAAAATGGGGCTTTCTGCGCATGTTTGTGTAGCAATACCTTGCTGTAGCAGCGAGGCATTGGTACATTTAAGACAATTTTTGTCTTCTAAATTTTTGCAGGATGAGCGAAGAATATGTTTAAAAAACTTCGTGGCATGTTTTCTAACGACCTATCTATCGATTTAGGTACTGCCAACACTCTAATTTACGTAAAAGGGCAGGGTATTGTCCTTGATGAACCTTCTGTAGTTGCTATTCGCCAAGATCGTGTAGGTTCTGCAAAAAGCGTTGCTGCTGTAGGCCATGCAGCAAAACAGATGCTTGGACGTACGCCGGGCAACATCTCAGCAATCCGCCCAATGAAAGATGGCGTTATCGCCGATTTTTATGTAACAGAAAAAATGCTTCAGCACTTCATCAAGCAAGTGCATGACAACAGCTTCCTTAAGCCAAGCCCACGTGTGTTGGTTTGTGTTCCTTGTGGCTCGACTCAAGTTGAGCGTCGCGCGATTCGCGAATCGGCATTAGGTGCGGGTGCGCGTGAAGTTTACCTTATTGACGAGCCAATGGCGGCAGCAATCGGTGCTGGCCTTCGTGTATCTGAGCCAACGGGTTCAATGGTGGTCGATATCGGTGGTGGTACAACGGAGGTTGCAGTTATCTCCCTAAACGGTGTGGTCTACTCTTCTTCTGTACGTATCGGTGGTGACCGTTTTGACGAGGCTGTGATTAATTACGTGCGTCGTAATTACGGTAGCTTGATCGGCGAAGCGACGGCTGAAAAGATCAAACACGAAATTGGCTCAGCTTACCCTGGTGATGAAGTACTAGAGATCGAAGTTCGCGGTCGTAACCTTGCGGAAGGTGTGCCACGTAGCTTTAGCTTGAACTCAAACGAAATTCTTGAAGCGCTGCAAGAGCCACTATCGGGTATTGTGTCTGCAGTAATGGTTGCACTTGAACAGTGTCCACCAGAACTTGCATCGGATATCTCTGAAAACGGTATGGTATTAACAGGTGGTGGTGCGCTATTGAAAGACCTAGACCGTTTACTGATGGAAGAAACTGGTATTCCAGTGGTTATCGCTGAAGAACCACTAACATGTGTGGCTCGTGGTGGTGGTAAAGCACTGGAAATGATCGACGTGCACGGTGGCGATCTCTTCTCTGAAGAATAAACATGAAGGTGAAGTCCATTTGGGCTTCACCTGCATTTCCGCTCTCTGTATTTTCAATCTGCTCTATACCTAGAATCTGATTATGTCGAATTCTAAGGTTGCGAAGTAAGACTCAATAATCATGGTAGCAATCAGGTTAAAAACAAGATGAAACCGATTTTCGGCAGAGGCCCATCTCTGCAATTGCGTCTGTTTTTTGCTGTCATCGTGTCGGCGAGCTTAATGCTGGCTGATAACCGTCTCGATACGTTTTCTCATGTCCGATATCTATTGAACAGTATGGTTGCGCCTATTCAGTATGCAGCCAATATGCCTCGTAGCTTGTTTGATGGGATGTTCGAACGTTTAAATACTCATCAGGCTCTGATTGAAGACAATCGTAATTTAAAGCGCGAAGTACTTCGGTTGAAGAGCGAGCTGATCTTGTTAGACCAATATAGAGAAGAAAACCAACGCCTACGTAAACTGCTTGGTTCTTCATTCGTCCGTGACGAGAAGAAAGTTGTAACCGAAGTGATGGCTGTGGATACGTCACCATATCGTCACCAAGTGGTGATCGATAAAGGTCATATTGATGGCGTGTACGTTGGTCAGCCTGTCATTAACGAGAAAGGCATTGTTGGTCAGGTGACGTTTGTCGCAGCGCATAATGCACGTGTTCTGCTGCTCACTGACGCGAAAAACGCGATTCCAGTTCAGGTGATTCGCAATGATATTCGTGTCATCGCCTCAGGGAACGGCGAAGTAGATGAGATCCATTTGGAACACATTCCAACCAGCACCGATATCCAAGTAGGTGACTTGCTAGTGACATCTGGTCTTGGTGGTATTTATCCAGAGGGTTATCCCGTTGCGACGGTAACGAATGTGGATCATGACACTCGCCAAGAGTTTGCATCGATCAAAGCTGAGCCAGTGGTTGAGTTTGATCGTCTACGTTATCTGCTGTTGATTTGGCCGAATGAAGACCGTCAGCACAAAGCATTACAATCCAATGTTGAAGAAGACTCAGAACAAGAGGTAACCGATGGCCAATAGTGTATTTAGAAGCCGCATGGTCATCGGCGTCAGCTTCTTTGTTGCGTTAGTTTTACAGACGATACCATGGCCGGGTGCTCTCGATTTGTTGCGCCCATCGTGGTTATTCCTCGTGACCTGCTACTGGGTGTTAGCGTTGCCGCAACGTGTTAACGTTGGCTCCGCGCTGATTTTAGGTTTACTTTGGGATATTTTGATTGGCTCGACGCTTGGTATCCGAGGGATGATGATGTCGATCATTATCTACTTGGTGGCATTGAACTTCTTGGTGATCCGCAACATGGCACTGTGGCAACAGTCTATTTTAATTGCCTTTTTTACTGTGATCTTGGAGCTCCTTATCTTCTGTGGGGAGTATTTAAATCAAGATGTCGTATTTAACCCATTATCCCTGTGGACTGCTGCAATAAATTGTATACTTTGGCCATGGATGTTTTTATTGATGCGACGCGTCCGTCGCGCATGGCACGTAAGGTAGCGTTGTGAAAAAGGGCTTATCCCTCGTTCTGTCATCGGGTTCTCCGAGAAGAAAAGAGCTGCTTGCTCAGTTAGGTTATGACTTTGATATTGTTCTTCCTAACATAGAGGAAGCCAAACAAGACCATGAGCAAGCAAAAGACTATGTTTTGCGTCTCTCTTTGGAAAAGGCTCAAGCAGGCTTAGCGATGGCTAAGCCTGATTCCGTTGTTTTGGGCTCTGACACCGTAGTAGTGTGCGATAACCACGTATTAGAAAAACCTAAAAACTTCGAAGATTCAAAGCGTATGCTCAGTAATTTATCCGGTCGTCAGCATCAAGTGATGACCGCGGTGAGCATAGTGTCAAAAGTACAACAACATTCAGTGGTTGTTATCACTGATGTGTGGTTCAAAACGCTGACTGACAAAGAAATAGAACGATACTGGCATTCAGGCGAACCATGCGATAAAGCTGGAAGTTATGGTATTCAGGGGCTTGGCGGGCGCTTTGTCACTCGGATAGAAGGCAGTTATCACGCCGTAGTAGGCTTACCTTTGTTCGAAACCGATCAGCTAATTCAAGAATTTTTATAATTGTTTTGAGGTGTGCACATGAGTGCGGAATTGCTGTTAAACGTGACCCCGAGTGAAACTCGTGTGGCCATGATTGAAGGTGGAGTGCTACAAGAAGTTCATATAGAACGTGAGTCGCGTCGCGGCATTGTTGGTAATATTTACAAAGGTAAAGTAAGCCGGGTATTGCCTGGGATGCAAGCAGCGTTTGTCGACATTGGTTTGGAGAAAGCGGCGTTCCTGCATGCGTCAGATATCGTTCCGCATACAGAATGTGTTGCAGAGAACGAAAAAAAACAGTTTCAAGTTCGTGATATTTCTGAGTTGGTTCGCCAAGGTCAGGATATTGTCGTGCAGGTGGTTAAAGACCCGCTAGGCACCAAGGGCGCGCGCTTGACCACAGATATCACTCTGCCATCACGTTATCTTGTCTTTATGCCGGGGGCGAGCCATGTTGGCGTTTCTCAGCGTATTGAAAGTGAAAGTGAACGTGAACGATTGAAGAAAGTCGTCAATCGCTACTGTGACGAGCACGGTGGTTTTATCATTCGCACAGCAGCAGAAGGCGCAGACGAGAAAGAGCTTTCTCAAGATGCGGCCTTTTTGAAGCGCTTATGGCAAAAGGTGATGGAGCGCCGAGCGAAGTACAAAACGCGTTCGACTTTGTACGGAGAGCTAGGTTTAGCACAGCGTATTTTACGTGATTTCGTTGGTACTGAGCTGGACAAGGTTATGGTTGATTCTCGTCTTGAATTCGAGCACCTAAAAGAATTCACCTCTGAATACGTCCCGGAATTGACAGACAAGCTTGAGCTGTACGAAGGTGACAAGCCTATTTTTGATATGTACGACACAGAGAACGAAATTCAACGCTCTTTAGAACGTAAAGTTGAGCTTAAGTCTGGTGGCTACCTGATCATAGATCAAACTGAAGCGATGACAACGGTTGACATTAATACTGGTGCGTTTGTTGGCCGACGCAACCTTGAAGAAACCATTTTCAACACCAATGTCGAAGCGACTCAAGCGATCGCTCGTCAGCTCCGCCTGCGTAACTTAGGTGGTATCATCATCATTGATTTTATCGATATGGCATCGGAAGAGCACCGAAAACGTGTGCTTGTTTCACTTGAAACGGCGTTATCAAAAGATCGAGTGAAAACCAATATCAACGGTTTTACTCAGCTAGGCTTAGTTGAGATGACCCGTAAGCGAACGCGTGAAAGTATTGAACATATCCTGTGTTCAAGCTGTCCTACTTGTGTAGGTCGCGGCAGTGTAAAGACTGTTGAGACAGTATGTTATGAAATCCTACGAGAAATTACGCGTGTCAACCGTGCTTACGATGCAGACAACTTCGTTGTTTATGCGTCAGCTTCCGTAGCAGAAACACTCTTGGGTGATGAATCCCATGCGCTCGCTGAGCTTGAGGTATTTATTGGTAAGCAAGTTCGTATTCAAGCTGAACCCCTGTACATTCAGGAGCAGTTTGACGTCGTTATGATGTAATTGGAAAATTTGTGAATTCTGGTTTTAACCGTTTCGGGCGCTTCTGCGCGTGGACCTTGGTCACTTTGTTGGTGCTTCTGGCCATTTTGGTGACGACACTGCGTGTGGCATTGCCACAACTTAACCACTTTCAAGATGAGATCAAAGCCTGGGTCAAGCAAGACACAGGTTTTGACTTTTCGATTGCCAGCGTTGCTGGTTCTTGGCGTAACAGCCACCCCTCTATCTCACTGCAAGGTTTAGAAGCGAATCTTCCCAATAACCAAGATGCTCGTTTTGCGGTGGATGAAATTCATATTGAATTCGATCTCATTCGATCTCTTCTGCAGTTTAAACCCGTGGTCGCGGACTTAACCATAGATGAGCTTGCTTTAGATATACGCACTTTCGACCTTCTGTCTAAATCGGAAGGCAAAGAGCCACAAACAAATACCAGTAAAAATGAAACCAAGTTTATTGATCAACTTGACTCATTATTACTGCGTCAGTTTGAAGACTTCACCATCACAGATTCTCGCATTTGGTATAAATCGATTTCCGGTGAAACACGTCGCTTGGATATCGAACTGTTACGTTGGAGTAACCAAGGTAAACACCACTTAGCAGAGGGAACGGTTAGCATTGCCGATGCGAGTCTCAACTCGTTGTTGGTAAGTGCTAACTTTAAAGACTTCGGATCGCTGCGAGATGTGTCAGGCGAGTTTTACGTCAGTGCTAAAGATGTGGCGGTGACACCGTGGTTAACCTCTTATATGCAGGAGCAATCGGGGATCGAATCGGGGAAAGTGAGCCTTGATACCTGGCTAACATTGAGACACAGTCAGCCGAGCTATGCGTATGTTGATTTGCAACCTTCTGAATTGTCTTGGAACGACAGTCGTCGCCATCAGCTTCAGATTCAATCTGGTATTTTCAAGCTGCAGCCAGATAAAAAAGGCTGGAAAGTAAATGGTCACTCACTGCAAGTTCGCACGGATAATAGGCTTTGGCCAGAGTTGGATGTGGCTTTCGACTGGCAACCGAGCGGCTGGCTACTCAACCTTTCCCAGTTAGATATTGAAGCGCTTACTCCGCTAATTAAGCTCGCACCGAAGTCAGAATCCACCACGGATTTACTCGACAAGCTTGCATTGAAAGGACGGGTGAAAGACATCCGCTTATCGATGAGTGGCGGTTTAGATACGTTGCATTATTCTGCTGATCTGGATGATCTTGGATTAAGCCAATGGGAGCTGCTTCCGGGCTTTAGTCATGTGCAAGCTCAAGTCTCGGGAAATCTAGAACAGGCAAAAGCCAAGGTAACGGTCATTGATGATGTCTTCCCGTATGGAGAGGTGTTTCAAGCGCCCTTAAATATCAAGCAGGGCGAAGTCGACATCATTTGGCAGCAGGATGAAAATGGTTGGCGTCTATGGTCTGATAAAGTGACCGCTGCGACCCCAGATTTACAGGTACTGGGCGCATTCCGTCTTGATTTTCCGCAAGAGAAAAGCCCATTTTTGTCGTTTTATGCAGAAGCCGATCTCTATAATGCAGGGGAGACGTGGCGTTACTTGCCAACCTTGGCCCTTGGACAAGATCTGACAGATTATTTGTCTACGGCGATCCAAGGTGGTAAAGCCAATACTGCCAAGCTACTTTGGTATGGCGAATTAGGTGACTTTCCATACAAACAAAACAATGGCCTGTTCCAAGCATGGGTTGGATTGAAAAATGCCAAATTTAGCTTTGATACTGCTTGGCCAACCATCACAGATTTGCAGCTCGATTTGTTGTTTGAAAACGACGCCATGTATTTGGATTCAAAGTCTGCCACGCTAAATGGTGTTAGAGCGAAACGAATCACTGGGCGCATTCCCGAGTTAGCAGAGGGGGGGCATATAGAGATCGAAGCCAAAGCAAGTGCGCCGGGTAATGAAGTTCGTGACTACATGATGGCCACGCCGCTTGTTGACTCTGTGGGGGCCGCGCTGACGGCACTGCAAGTAAGTGGTCCTGTGTATTCAGAATTCCAACTCAATATTCCATTTGACACAAACAGAGAGCCTAGAGCATGGGGCTATGCGGATCTTAACAACAACCGCGTGGATATTGATGCGCCGCCGATGACGTTAGAAAATGCAACGGGTCGTATCAAGTTCGATAATGACGTGGTGACCACTTCAGGCCTTTCTGCAGAGTTATTGAAGCAGTCCATTTCACTTGATTTTCGAGGGAAGAATGCGGGCCAAGGGTATGGTGTGACCATTAATACCCTTGGTGATTGGGAAGTCAATCCACTCAAACCTTACCTTGGTGACCGTTGGTTGAGTTTGGTTTCAGGTCATGCTCCGTGGCAAATGGATATCGATTTACAACTCAATGATGTCGGTTTTACTTATCAAGTCGATGTGCTGGCGCAACTTAGCCAGTTAAGCAGTGACTATCCTTATCCGCTGACCAAAAAACGTGGCGAGAAAGGCCAAGCAAAACTGCAAGCCTCCGGTAATCAAGAGAGTATTTCTGCTCGCCTACAACTCCCCAATGCGAAATACCAAACTGAAATCGATATTTCTGGTGACGTACCTCAGTTAACAGCGACTAACCTCGTGATTGGTCATGGCGGTTTCGATATTAGCCCGGTTGTTGGGCATGATGCTTCGATTCGTTTGGATGATTTTAGCTTTGATACTTGGGCAGACTTCATGCATGCCCCCCAAAACACCACGCGGTCAGTGTTAGAAAGCATGAAAATGCCAACGATCCCATTGCCGACGCGGGTAAGTATGGATGTGAAAAACCTCAAGCTCGGTGGTATAGAGTTCCATGATGTGGATTTAGACGCGCGTAAGAGGGATGCGAGTTGGCTGATTGATGTTGATAGCCAAGAAGTAAAAGGTAAAGCTAAGTACCTCACGCCGAATGATCTGTCGGTTTCACTCAAGCATTTACATGTATATATTCCAGGTTTTGACGAGGCAACTAAAGAGCGTGCTTCACTGTTTGCCAGCGAAGATCAAGCAGCACCACTGATCTCAAATTTTGACCGCAAGTTCCATGCAAAGATGCCAAACTTAACTTTGGATATCGATGACTTTTGGTTGCAGGGTTACAAAGTCGGCAAAGTGAACTTGGATGTTGAGCGCACCAATAACCGGATTGAATGGAAAAATGTGAGTTTTAGCAGTGGCCAAAACCGTGTTGATATGAGCGGCTGGTGGGAGTTGACCGAAGCGCGCAGCCATTCTAACTTGACCACCAAGGTGAAGGGCGAAAATAACAGTGACTTGATGGAGCGCTTCGGCATTACTTCTGGTATCCAACAAGCACCGTTTGAAATTAACGCCACACTAGATTGGGATGGCGCACCTTGGTCGATGAAGACGCAAAGTTTACAAGGTGAGGTGTCGACTGAGTTTGGTAAAGGTGTTATCTCGCAAGTCAGTGGTGCCGCTCGATTGCTTGGTCTGTTTAGCCTAGACTCAATTATTCGTAAGATGCAGCTCGACTTTACCGATGTTTTTGACCAAGGCATGGCTTTTAACTCGATTACGGGCACGGGCAAAATCCAAGATGGTGTGTTTGTTACTAACGATATCGAAATGAATGCCTTGGCAGGGGAAATGAAAATCCGTGGCCTCGCCAATATGAATACCCGTTTGGTGGATGCGGAAGTGAACTTCACACCAGACATTACTTCTGGTATCCCAGTGCTGACCGCCTTTGCAGTCGCGCCGCAAACCGCCTTGTATGTTCTGGCGATTTCGACGGTAATCTCTCCAGTGGTGGAAGTCTTTACACAAGTGAATTATGAAGTGAAAGGCCCGCTGGATGCACCAAGCGTAAAAGAGATTTCTCGGAGCAAAGGAGAATTCAAGTTGCCAGAAAAACTGCGTGAGCAAGCCAAGTAACTGAGTTAGCCAAGCAACGAGCAGTTTCGCTTGTGAGGAGCAAGGATTAGAAAACATGGAACGTATTGGTATCATCCAAATGACATCAGGTCCTGATGTCTTAGAGAACCTGGACTTCATTGCTAAGCAGTGCGCATTAGCCGCCAAGCAAGGCGTTAAGTTGGTTGTCACGCCAGAGAACGCCACCCAGTTTGCCGATAGAGAGTCTTATCACCATAGTGCTGAGGTTTTGGGTGATGGTCCGGTTCAGCAGCGTTTGTCTGATATTGCGCAGCACAATCGGCTGACTTTAATCATGGGTAGCATGCCGATTCGTACGGACCAGGGCGTGACGACGACGAGCTTGGTTTTCTCGCCACAAGGTAAACGCCTTGCTCACTACGATAAACTGCATATGTTTGACGTGGATGTTGCTGATGGGCATGGCAGTTATCGAGAATCGGACACCTTTATTGCAGGTAATCGTATCGTGACGGCCGAGACCGACCTTGGAGCGGTTGGACTAAGTATTTGTTACGATGTGCGCTTTCCTGAATTGTTTAAAGCGCTACGTTTAGCGGGAGCACAAGCTATTGTTGTCCCCGCAGCGTTTACTGCTGTTACAGGGCAAGCGCATTGGGAAGTACTGCTAAGAGCGCGGGCGATTGAAGCCCAATGTTGGATTCTTGCCTGTGGGCAAACCGGAACGCATCCGTGTGGTCGCCAAACTTGGGGACACTCCATGGTGATTGACCCTTGGGGACGCGTTCATCGACAACTGAATGACCAAGTCGGGTTGCTGGTGGCGGAGATAGATTTGTCACACAACCAGCAAGTAAGGCAGAATATGCCGCTGACTCAACACAGTCGCTTTCAAAATGAATTGAAACGGAAATAAAAGAGCTAACTATGAGCATAAACCAAATAGAACAGGCACTCCTTGCCCCAAATGGTCTGACAGAGCAAGACGTCGCTGACACACTAGCGAGTATTGCGACGCGCCAGATCGATTATGCGGACATTTACTTTCAGTCTAGCTGGCACGAGTCTCTGGTTCTAGAAGACAGCATCATTAAAGATGGCTCTTTCAATATTGACTGTGGTGTCGGTGTACGTGCAGTCACAGGCGAGAAAACAGGTTTCGCCTACTCAGATCAAATTCAATTAGAAGGTTTGAAGCAAAGTGCAATTGCAGCGCGTGGTATTGCGCAGCAAGGTCAAAACGGCAAAGTACAGGCATTCAAACGCTCTGATAACCAAGCTTATTACGATGCAGTAAACCCTCTAGCAAGCTGGGAAAAGCAACAAAAAACCGAACTCTTGTTGTCTTTGGATGCGTACATTCGCACTAAAGAGCCAATGATCAAAGAAGTATCAATCAGTATCAGCGGTGTGCATGAGCAAATGCTGGTTGCAGCAACCGACGGTACTTATGCTGGCGATATTCGCCCGCTTGTGCGTCTCTCAATCAGTGTTCTCGCTGAAAAAGGCGATCGCCGTGAACGCGGCAGCGCTGGCGGTGGTGGCCGTTTTGGTTACGACTTCTTCCTGTCTGAAACCAACGGCGTAAAACAAGCCTTCCAATTTGCTGATGAAGCGATTCGTATGGCGCTAGTGAATCTGGAAGCAGAAGCGGCACCTGCGGGTATGATGCCAGTGGTACTCGGCTCTGGCTGGCCTGGCGTATTGTTGCACGAAGCGGTAGGACACGGTTTAGAAGGTGATTTCAATCGTAAAGAGTCTTCCGTGTTCTCTGGTAAGATCGGAGAGCAAGTGACGTCTCCGCTTTGTACTATTGTCGATGATGGCACGCTGAAAGACTTGCGTGGTTCATTGAACGTGGATGATGAAGGTGTGAATGGTCAATACAACACGCTTATCGAAAATGGTGTGCTTAAGGGCTACATGCAAGACAAGTTGAACGCACGACTCATGGGGGTAAACCCAACGGGTAACGGTCGTCGTGAATCTTATGCGCACCTTCCTATGCCACGAATGACTAACACTTATATGCTCCCGGGAGAGCACACACCAGAAGAAATCATCTCAACGGTGAAGAAAGGCCTTTACGCGCCAAACTTTGGTGGTGGTCAGGTGGACATCACGTCTGGTAAATTCGTCTTCTCTGCCTCGGAAGCCTACTTGATTGAAGATGGTAAAATTACACGTCCAGTGAAAGGCGCAACCCTTATCGGCTCTGGTATTGAAGCAATGCAGCAAGTTTCTATGGTCGGTAACGATCTAAGTATCGACAGAGGCGTTGGCGTGTGTGGTAAAGCGGGTCAAAGCATACCGGTTGGCGTTGGTCAGCCAACACTGAAGCTCGATTCCATCACGGTAGGCGGTACTGAGTAAACGTCATCTTTAGCAAATTTAAAAAGAGCGCTCATTGAGCGCTCTTTTGTTTTTAGCGTGCGATGATTGGCTATAGGTTCTCTTCCGCAAACTCAGCCAAGCGACTGCGCACCACACCGTTGAGGTGAATGTTGGCGCTGCCCTCAAAGTTTTTGAAGCGTTCAACCATGTAAGTTAACCCCGAGGTTACTGGGGTGAGGTAATGGGAGTCAATTTGTGCCAAGTTACCGGAACATACAATTTTAGTGCCTTCACCACAACGGGTGATGATGGTTTTGATTTGTGAAGCGGTTAAGTTTTGACACTCATCGAGCAAGACAAACGCATTCTGGATAGAACGGCCACGCATAAAGTTAATCGATTTAAACTGAATGTTGGCTTTATCACAGATGTATTTCATCGAACCCTCAGTGCAGTGGTCATTTTTGTGCAGTGCTTCCAAGGTATCAGTCACCGCTGCCAACCATGGCATCATTTTTTCCTCTTCCGATCCGGGTAAGAAACCAATCGACTCACCGATATCTGGCGTGTTCCGCGTTACGATGATCTTATCAAACATGCCTTTTTCAATGGTTTGTTCCAGTGCTGCAGCCATGGCGAGCAGTGTCTTACCACTACCAGCGGCACCGGTTAAAATAACTAAATCAATATCTGGGTCGAGTAGGGCATCCATTGCCATGCCTTGGTAGATATTTTTTGGTGTAATGTCCCAAGCGCGACGATGCATCATACGCTCACGACTCAAATCGAGCAGCGTCAACTTGTCTTCACTAATGGTCTCTACTCGCCCGACAAAGTCACTCTGTTCATCAATTACGTATTGGTTAATAAAGGTTGGCTCGAACGGTTCACGGCTGAGTTTATGGAATGTTTTCCCTTCCAGCGCATAGCTATCGACTTCATCCACACCGCTCCAAAAATCGCCTTCACGTTGTTGAAAACCTTTAGTGAGGTATTGGATATCATCAATCAGTTGATCGGTACGATAGTCTTCAACAAAACGAACGCCAGCCCCTTTGGCTCGCAAGCGCATGTTGATGTCTTTGGTTACAAGCACAACTTCACGTGGTAAGCGCTTGTTTTGTAGATAAAGCACCGCGTTAAGTATGCGGTTATCACCGGCTTTGTCGGCGAAAGCTTTGACGGTTTCCTGTAATTCAAAGTCCGCCAAAATGGAAATAGTGCCTTGGTTGGGTTTGTCTTTAGAAACCGGAATACCTTCTGAGATTTCATCCGGTGTTGCCTCTCTAAACAGGTCTTCCAAAGCTCGAATCGCAACGCGCGCATCCCTTGCTACATCGCGTTTGCTGTCTTTGATTCGGTCAAGCTCTTCCAACACAGTCATTGGGATAACGACGTCGTGTTCGTGGAAAGAGAAAATGGCGAAGGGTTCATGAAGAAGAATGTTGGTATCGAGTACAAACAGTTTCCGATCGGTATCGCCCATAGCGTCTCCTTGCCGCAGTGCGGCTATGCTGGCGGTCATTAAGAAGTAGTCACTTCCTAACTCTGATTGCTTGCAATAGAGGTTGTCGGGCAATGTCGGCTAGTGTGCAACCGAGTAGCAAGACAACTTACTGCAAACCCGTGTTGATCCTAATCGTGTACTTAATGCGCTCAAATCATGCGCGATGACTTTAAGTGCTCTTCAATACAAGTATACGTAATTTTTTCTTGTTACAACTTAATAATTGTCATGAGTTTTTTACAATTTGATTGCATTCCTAATTCAAGAAAAAAGTTTGCCCTCTTAGCGGTTTCGGCGTGACCTAAATCACAGCTTCAAGTAAGATTAGCGACCTTTTTCTGCGGATAGTCTATGCCCGATTTATCATGTTAAGCTGGCCTAGAATGCTTAGAGCATGGTGACATGACCAGCATGATTGGTGTAGCAGAAGCCAGAATCAGATCTAAACTATTATCCATGCCCATCGGGGTGGGTAGAGACCAACAAGAAACAACAAAGAGGTAGTCAATTCATGACATTTGCTTTGGGGCAGCGCTGGATTAGCGATACGGAAAGCGATTTAGGTTTAGGTACTGTAGTTGCAGTGGATACTCGTACAGTGACATTGATGTTTGCAGCATCAGAGGAAAACCGAGTTTATGCACGTAGCGATGCGCCAGTTACCCGAGTAACGTTCAACGTCGGTGATGTCATCGATTGCCAAGAAGGTTGGTCATTAAAAGTTGAGGAAGTACTTGAAGATGAAGGCTTGTACACCTACTTCGGTACTCGCGAAGACACGCAGGAAACGGCGATAGTATTGCGTGAGATCTTCCTTAGCAACCACATTCGCTTCAATAAGCCGCAAGATAAATTGTATGCAGGTCAAATCGACCGCATGGACAACTTTGTACTCCGCTACCGTGCGCTACAAAATCAATTTGAGCAACACAAGAGCCCAATGCGTGGTCTGTGTGGCATACGTGCGGGCTTAATTCCTCACCAGCTCTATATTGCACACGAAGTCGGTCGTCGTTATGCACCCCGCGTATTGCTTGCGGATGAAGTTGGTCTGGGTAAGACCATCGAAGCGGGCATGATTATCCACCAACAAGTCTTGTCGGGCCGTGCTGAGCGTATTCTTATCGTGGTACCAGAGACATTGCAACATCAATGGTTGGTGGAGATGATGCGTCGTTTCAACCTTCACTTCTCAATATTCGATGAAGAGCGCTGTATCGAGGCATTCTCAGAAGCAGAAAACCCATTCGATACCCAGCAATATGTGTTATGTTCACTGGATTTCCTACGCAAGAGCCGTAAGCGTTTTGAACAAGCGCTAGAAGGCGAGTGGGATCTATTGGTTGTCGATGAAGCACACCACTTGGAGTGGAGCCAAGATAAACCAAGCCGCGAATACCAAGTGGTTGAAGGCTTGGCAGAGCGCACCGCGGGTGTGTTACTGCTAACCGCAACGCCAGAGCAGCTCGGGCGAGAAAGCCACTTCGCTCGTCTACGTCTTCTCGATCCAGACCGCTTCTACGATTACGATGCATTTGTTGAGGAGGAGGAGCAATACGCACCAGTGGCTGACGCCATCACATCATTGTTCTCTGGTGAAAAACTGCCTAACGATGCGAAAAACCAAATTACAGAGCTGCTTTGTGAGCAAGACGTTGAACCGCTATTTCGCATCATCGAGAGCGACAGCGATGAAGAAGCGAAAGCATTAGCCCGCCAAGAGCTGATCGATAACCTGATGGACCGTCACGGTACAGGTCGAGTACTGTTCCGTAATACGCGTGCTGCAATCAAAGGCTTCCCGAAGCGTAATGTGCATTTAATGCCAATGGATATTCCGCAGCAGTACACCACCTCAATGCGTGTGTCTGGCATGATTGGCGGTAAAATGACGCAAGAAGCGCGCGCGGTGAAGAACCTTTACCCAGAGGAAATCTTCCAAGAGTTTGAAGGTGAGGATTCAAGTTGGTGGCAGTTCGATTCACGCGTGAACTGGTTACTCGAGAAAGTCAAAGAGAAGCGCAGTGACAAAGTGCTGGTTATTGCTTCCCGTGCCAGTACTGCTCTGCAACTTGAACAAGCATTGCGAGAGCGTGAAGGTATCCGTGCTACCGTATTCCATGAAGGTATGACGATCCTTGAGCGTGATAAAGCCGCAGCCTACTTTGCGCAAGAAGAGGGCGGTGCTCAGGTGCTTATCTGTAGTGAAATCGGTTCGGAAGGTCGCAACTTCCAGTTTGCTAATCAGCTTGTTATGTTCGATCTGCCGTTTAACCCAGACCTGCTTGAGCAACGAATCGGTCGTCTTGATCGTATTGGTCAGCAGCGTGATATCGACATACATGTCCCGTACTTAAAAGACACGTCACAAGCGATCCTCGCACGTTGGTTTGATGAAGGTCTGAACGCGTTTGCTGAAACCTGTCCAACAGGCCGCGCGGTTTATGATAAATACGCGGATGCTCTGATCGAAATGCTGGCATCTGGCGATGTTTCAAACCTTGATCAAGTGATTGAAGAGTCAGCGAAGATGAACCAAGCGCTGCGGTCACAACTTGAGCAAGGTCGCGACCGGTTGCTGGAGATGCATTCAAACGGCGGCGAAAAAGCACAGCAAATCGTTGAGAAAATCTCATCAAAGGATGGCGACACCAATCTAGTCGCGTTCGCATTGTCTTTGTTCGACACTATTGGCTTGAACCAAGATGATAAAGGCGAGAATGCGCTTGTGGTGACCCCATCTGAGCACATGATGGTACCGAGCTACCCGGGCTTGCCATATGAAGGTGCGACTATTACGTTTGACCGTGATACAGCCCTGTCTCGCGAAGACATGCACTTCATCAGTTGGGAACACCCAATGATTCAAGGTGGTATCGATTTGCTGATGAGTGAAGGGGTTGGGGCGTCAGCAGTTTCTCTGTTGAAGAACAAAGCGCTGCCAGTAGGCACTATCTTGCTTGAATTGGTGTATGCAGTAGATGCGCAAGCGCCAAAACGCAGCGGAATTGCTCGTTTCCTGCCTAAGACGCCAATCCGAATGATGATGGATGCTCGTGGTAACGATCTGTCTTCTCAGGTTGACTTTGAAGGCTTCAACCGTCAGCTTAGCCCGGTAAATCGTCATCTAGGCAGTAAGCTGGTCACGTCGGTACAGAAAGATATTCATGGCCTCATCGAGGCGGGTGACGCATTAGTTGAGCAGAAAGTGGAAGAAGTCCGTCAGCAAGCGCATCAAGATATGCAACAAAGTTTAAATGCAGAACTTGAGCGTTTACAAGCGCTCAAAGCGGTCAACCCGAACATCCGTGATGAAGAAATCGACGTGATTGAAGAACAAATCAAAGAGCTAACCGGTTACATCAACCAAGCTCAGGTTCAGCTGGATTCGCTTCGTCTGATTGTGGTCAGCCACAACTAATCAAGGATACAAATACCCCCCAAAAAGGTCTTCAAGTGAAGACCTTTTTCTTTATCTGAACGTTTTTGCTTCGCCAATTCTGGGCACTTACTTATTGAGTTACTTTTAAAGCTCAGAGAGTGACTAACAGCCAGTTACATTAACCACTTCCACCAAATAAACAGCGCCAAGAAACCGAACAAGTACACCAAACCAGCAATCGATAACCAAGTTAATTTTCGGCCTATTGCCAATGCTTTAGGTAGGTCTGTCTTACTGACTAGAATGTAGTTCAATAGCGCGAAGAATGGTGTCGTTATAAACGCCAATACCATGGCAAAATCTAACATGGGCAGCAGCGCTGACGCCCAGAATAGCACAATGCTTAAAGCTGAAAACGACACGGTTAGCATGATTGCTGATGTCGCTTTCTGGTTTGTCTCTGGTTGTGAACGTAGTAGGCGTTGAGCGTCTGAAATGACACGTGAGTAGCCGTCAATCACAGTGATGGTACTGCCAAAGATACATAAGAAGGCGATCACTGCAATAAGATGGCGTGACCACTCACCAATGGTTGAAGCATACAAGCCGACCAGCTGGTGGGAGAAGCCCACACCTGAACTTTTCAATTCAATACCTGAACCGTGCAGTATCAACGCACCTAGCGAAACAAACACCAATGCCAGCACCGCCGTGCCGATATAACCTACGTTGAAATCAAACAACGCAGATTTTGCGGTGACCTCTTGTTGGCGGGTTTGGCGCTTTAACCACGCAGAGGTCAAGCAGGATATTTCGATTGGTGCCGGCATCCAACCTATGGTTACCACGATAAAGCCGATTGCCGCAATCGACCACGGAGACGGAGATTCAAAGTCTGCCACAGGCTCAACAGGGTTACCAAACGCAACAGCCACCGCGATTAATGTTGTCACGGTCAGCACTGTCATGATGACTTTCGAGAGCGTATCTAGCACCTTGTAATGACCAGCAAAAAGGATCACCAAACACGTCACCAATACGATGATACTGAGTGACGCCATTGATAGCGAAAATGGAATGAAGTACCCCAACAAGCTGGCACTAAACATCAACAATGCTGCTGCGTTAATCACCCCTGAGACAGTACTAAGGAATAAAAATAACCACAAGTATGGACGGCCAAGCTCAGCGTATCCCTCGACCAGTGTTTTCCCTGTGCCCATGGTGTATTGCACGCCTGCCCGAAAAAATGGGTATTTAAAAAAGTTTACCAGCAGGATAAGCGCAGCGAGTTGCCAGCCATAAATCGCACCAGCTTTCGTTGAAGCAACGAGGTGAGAGCCACCTACTGCGGCAGAAGCCATAAGAATACCTGGCCCCAATGAGCGTATAAATTGAAAGAATTTTGATTGGGGTTGTTCTGGTACTGTCGATTCCATTTTTTTATTGTCCTTTTTTTCTGCGATTAACTATTACTAACATGCTCAATATGCTTGTCAATTTAATTTTACAGCTTGAATTTTAATTATTTCTTGCGAAGCTGACTTGGTGTATTGCTTTACTTAAAAAAGTTATGCTGCCCCTCATGCGCGATAAAATTTACTGTGTTTTATACATGCATCTTAAGGTCACTTGGGTATAATCAGCGCGCCTTTAATCTGTAGAGAGTCCCCTGATGGCAATGCTTGAGTACAACCCACCCACTGATCCTTGGATTGATATTGTTTTTGAGGACGAACAGATCTTAGCTGTGAATAAGCCTTCAGGTTTGTTGTCAGTGCCGGGACGCCTTGCTGAGCATCATGACAGCATGTCGAGCCGCTTAGAGAAAGAATATCCAGAGATCCAAGTAGTGCACCGTTTAGATATGTCGACTTCTGGTTTGATGGTGTTGGCGAAGAATAAGCTGGCAGAGAGTGCTTTAAAGAAACAGTTTCAATACCGATTGACGCATAAAATCTACTATGCACGCGTTTGGGGGCATGTCGCTCAGGAAGAGGGAGAGGTTGATCTTCCGCTTATTTGTGATTGGCCTAATCGTCCATTACAAAAAGTGTGTTTTGAAGATGGCAAACCCTCTAAAACGTTATTCCAAGTAGCGAAACGAGAAGAACACGCCGATGGCTTGAAGACGACCATTGTACGTTTGTTACCAATCACGGGACGCTCACACCAACTGCGCGTCCATATGCAAGCGTTAGGTCATCCGATTGTCGGTGATGAGTTTTACGCCACCGAAGAAGCGCAAGCCTTCTCTACACGTTTAGAATTGCACGCTACAGAACTGAGCTTCTATCATCCAGAAAGTCATCAGCTATCTCGCCTTTTTGTTCCTTGTGATTTTTATCCGGAAGTGGAAGCAATGATCTTTGACTATTTTGATCCAGAGCGTAAATTACCAGATTACAAAACACTGCCGCGTCCATAAATTCATCTTGAGGTAGTGAACAAGGAGTTGTTATGTCACTGCCCAAAGTCGTCTTCCTCGATCGTGCAACCATCCCCGCCCAAATTCAGGTACCTCGTCCATCTTTTGCTCATGATTGGATGGAATACGAACTGACCTCTCCCGAGCAAGTGGTTGAGCGCCTTACTGATGCGGATATCGTGATCAGTAACAAGGTGGTGCTCGACCAAGCCGTTTTAACCCAACTCCCTAAACTCAAGATGATTGCCATCGCGGCTACGGGCTTTAATAACGTCGATGTCAACTTTTGTACGAAGCAGAATATTGCCGTCGCGAACGTGCGTGGTTATGCGACTCGTTCTGTGCCAGAGCATGTTATCGCCATGCTGTTTGCCTTGCGTCGTAATGTGTTTGGCTATCATCAAGACATTGCAGCAGGTGAGTGGCAGCGCAATAAACAGTTCTGTTTCTTTACGCATCCGATTGGTGATATTGCTGGCAGCACATTGGGTGTGATTGGCAGCGGCGCATTAGGGCAGGCGACGGCGCAATTAGCAAAAGCGTTAGGGATGAATGTGTTGTTTGCCGAACGTAAGGGCGTCACAGAGTGTCGAGAAGGCTACCACGCTTTTAATCAGGTGCTAGAGCAGGCGGACGCCATCACACTGCATTGCCCATTGCATGATGAAACACGTAACTTGATTGGTGAAGCAGAGCTTAAAAGGATGAAGCCAACATCGATTTTGATTAATACTGGACGGGGTGGGTTGGTTGATGAACAAGCTTTGGTGGATGGATTAAAACAACGAGAAATTGCTGCTGCGGGGGTGGATGTTTTCACTCAAGAGCCTGCTGATGAGAGTAATCCGCTGGTTGCCAATATTCATCTGCCAAATCTACTGTTAACGCCACACGTCGCTTGGGGCAGTGATTCGTCGATTCAACGCTTGGCGGAAATCTTGATTGAGAATGTGAATGCCTTTGCACGTGGAGAAAGCCTCAATCGTTTAGCATAATGCCCGAAAATAGACATGAAAAAAGCAGACACAAAGGTCTGCTTTGGTATTCTTGAGCGTCGAGTTAAATGCCTTCTTCTGCGTGCGCTTTTAGGACTTGGAAGATTTCACGGTAAGATTTTGCAGGTTTCCCCGCTTTTTTCTCTTTTGCTGCTTGTCGAGCAAGTTGACGTAGACGCTGACGATCCGCATCTGGGTACAGTGCTATTACGTCATCAATCGCCTTATCTCCCTCTTCCACAACGCGATCACGCAGTGCTTCAAGTTTGTGCAATGCCGCTGTTGCCTGAGAGTGTTTGTTACGGATTTTGTCCAGTGCCGCTTGAATTGGTTCTGGATCTTCGTAACGCATTAACTTGCCGATACGCTGTAGCTGACGACGACGAGCCTCGTTTTTAAAGCGTTGTGCATCCGCGATTGCTTCGCGTAGGTCTTCACTCAATGGAATCTTTTCTAGGGCTGATGGCTTAAGACCAACCAGCTCTTCACCAAGCTTTTGCAGCTCTTCCATGTCTCGCTTCATCTCGGATTTACTTACCCAGATAATTTCTTCTTCTGGTTCCCATGGCGCTTTTTGATTCTTACGTGCCATTTCAGTTGCCTGTGTTTTGATTAATATTATGACTATTTTAACAAGATTCTTGGGGAGAAAGCGAAATTCTTGTTATTCTATTGTGCATTGAAGACATGATGTGAAAGACAATGGATATTAAACAGCAGGTTGCTGAGCAACGTACCGAGCTAGAACAAGCCGTTTCTCGTGCATTAGAAATCGCTGCGGCGAAGTCTGATGCCGCTGAAGTTGCCATCACCAAGAGCACGGGGTTGAGTGTTTCTACTCGCATGGGTGACGTGGAAAACGTTGAATTTAATAGCGATGGTGCATTGGGTATTACCGTTTACCGTGGTCAACGCAAAGGCAGTGCTTCCACATCAGACTTGAGTGAAGCGGCTATCGAGCAAACGGTATTGGCAGCATTAGACATTGCTCAATACACATCAGAAGACCCATTTGCAGGCCCAGCAGCAAAAGAATACATGGTGAAAGAGATACCTGACTTAGATCTTTTTCACCCAGATGCGCCTGATCCAGACTACGCCGCACAGGTTGCCATCGCTGCAGAAAAAGAAGCGCTTAGCTACAGTGATGCAATTAAGCAAAGCGATGGCGCGAGCTACGATAGCCACTACGGCGTAAAAGTGTATGGTAACAGCCATGGCTTGTTAGCGAGCTACGCATCCAGCCGTCACAGTACTAGCTGCTGTGTGATTGGTGTTGGTCAAAACGGCGAAATGGAGCGTGATTACTGCTACACCGTTGCGCGTCATCGAGACGAACTTTGGGCACCAGAAACCGTTGGTCGCAACGCTGCAGAGAAAACCATCAGCCGCCTTGATGCGCAAAAGCTCAAGACGGGCAAATACCCAGTCATGTTTGCTGCGGACGTAGCAACAGGCTTGATAGGTCACCTAGTGATGGCAATCAGTGGTGGTAACTTGTACCGCAACTCTTCTTTCCTAGTGGATCATTTGGGCAAGCCAGTGTTGCCTGAGTGGTTTAACATTTCTGAACGTCCGCACGTACTGCGTGGATTGGCTTCAAGCCCATTTGATAGCGAGGGTGTTTACACGCAAGATCGTGAAATCATCACTGATGGTGTCCTCGCCACTTACTTGTTGACCAGCTATGCCGCTCGCAAGATGAAGATGGACCCAACGGGGCATGCTGGTGGTATCCACAACTGGTACGTGAAGTCGACTGGTCAAAACTTCGAGCAAATGTTGAGAGAGCTTGGCACTGGCTTACTGGTGACTGAAACTATGGGGCAGGGTGTGAATATCGTAACGGGTGATTACTCTCGAGGTGCAGCAGGTTTTTGGGTTGAGAACGGTGAAATCCAATACCCAGTGTCCGAAATCACCATTGCGGGCAATCTGAAAGATATGTTCAACCAAATTGTGGCTGTAGGCAGTGATGTAGAAACGCGTTCGCAAATCCAAACGGGTTCTATCTTGTTGGATACCATGAAAGTGGCCGGAGAGTAAGCCCGCTCAACGCTAGATAAAAAAAGCCTGATGTGTTCATCAGGCTTTTTTTTGTTGCTCGTTAGAAGCCGTTCTCTGGTTGGATTAAATCATCAAGGTCGCCAGGCCGAGGAAGACTGATAGACCAATCACATCGGTTACTGTCGTCAGCGCCATACCGCCAGCCAGGGCTGGATCGATGTTCATTTTCTTGAGTAGGATTGGAATGCTAACCCCAGCTACACCAGCCACAAGCAGGTTGGTCAACATCGCCGCTGAGATAATTCCACCAAGCATCCAGTTGCCTTTCCACGCAACCACAATACCACCGATGATCAATGCCCACATGATACCGTTCAGCAGGCCGATAGCGGCCTCTTTCATTAAGAGTTCACGCTTGTTTGAATCACCGATATGACCGAGTGCTAAGCCCCGAATGACAAGAGCTACGGTTTGGTTACCCGCGACACCACCCATGGAAGGTACAATCGTCATCAAGACCGCAATTGCCGCCATCTGATCGAGTGTGGCTTCAAACATATTTGAAACTGAGGCGGCAGCCAAGGCAGCGAGTACGTTAGCACCAAGCCAAATACTGCGCTTACGAGCCGACTTTACCACTGGGGCGAAGGTATCTTCGTCGTCATCCATACCCGCCATACTCATCATTGAGTGTTCAGCGTCTTCACGGATTACGTCGACCACGTCATCGATAGTGATACGACCAACAAGATGCTGATTTTCATCGACAACTGGAGCTGATACCCAGTTACGACGTTCGAATAGACTGGCGATGTCAGTATCACTGGTGTCGACGGTAATCGCATCGTCGGCATCTTCCATCACTTCACTGACTTTGACATCAGGTTGCGTGGTGATCAGTGTTGTAATTGGCAATTCACCAATCAGTTTATTCTCATCATCAATGACATACAGTGCATCAGTTGCTTCAGGCAGTTCGCCTTTCATACGTAGGTAGCGCAGAACGACATCCACATCAACGTCACCACGGATGGTGATTACGTCGGTGTTCATCAGTCCACCCGCGGTATCCTCAGGGTAGGATAGAGCGGTTTCCACGAGCTGGCGCTCCGTACTGTCCATCTGGGAGAGTACGGAGCGTGAAACATCATCGGGTAAGCTACGTAATACGTAAGCCACATCATCGGTGTCCATGCCTTCTGTCGCTTCAGCAAGCGCTTCAGGGGCCATCTTGGACACTAGGCTATCTTTAACGTCTTCGCTCAGCTCGTCAAGAATCTCACCGTAGTCTTCTGGGTCAGTAAGCTGCCAGAGAACCTCACGACTTTTCCGCGGTGAAGCTTCTAAAAGATGGGCGATATCCTCAGGTTCCATGTCCTGAAGCTGGCGACGAACATGGACGAAGCGACCGTTTTCCAACGCTTCTGTGACTTCTTGGAGGGTTTGGTGAGCTTGGTCGAATTCTATTTGCTCTGCCATTCATTCCTCCCAATTCCTGATATTTACAATGCCTTGAATAATAACTTAATTCTAGGCGCCTTTTAATAACAACTTATGAAAGTCGATAAAATTATTTAGCGGTATTTAAGCTGGAGATGAAACTGATGGCGACAGCGAATAAAAAAGCGAGTGAATTACTCGCCTTCATCAAACTTATCTTCAATCAAATGACATACCGCATCAAGGGCTTGCTCGGATTGGTCCCCCGTTGCGTGGATCGTGACGTATTGTCCCTGAGCTGATTCCAGCATCAATAATCCCATGACGCTGTCAGCGGTCGCCGTTTTGTCTTGCTCATTGTCGATGGTGACCACTGCATCGAAGCTTTGTGCTAATTCGACCAATTTAACTGCTGCGCGGGCATGTAAGCCTAAGCGGTTTTGGATCAGTACCTTACGACTTAATTCCACCGTTATTCCTTGACGCTTTTTTCTAATGAAGTGTGGCGAATTTGTACTTGCTGACCTTTATTTGCAAAGTATTCACCAATTTTCTGAGTGAGATAAACCGAGCGGTGTTTACCACCGGTACAACCAATCGCTACAGTCAGGTAGCTACGGTTATTTTTCTCTAACATTGGCAGCCATGTTTCGATGAAACTTTCAATTTGGTATTTCAGGTCAAGTACAGATTGATGTTGTTCTAGAAAAGCACCGATCGGCCCATCGAGGCCAGTAAGTGGGCGCAGTGCTGGCTCCCAGTGTGGATTGGGCAAGAAGCGTACATCGAACACATAATCGGCATCAGATGGTAATCCATATTTGAAACCAAAGGACTCGAACACCATGACCAAGTCTTTGCGATCACGACCTTCAACGCGCATGCGCACAGTTTCGCTGAGGTCATGCAGAGATTGACCGCTGCTGTTGAGCACCAGATCTGCATGTTCTTTCAGGGGCATCAAGATCGTTTGTTCGAGCTCAATCGCCTGATCCAGTGACAAGGACTGACTGCCAAGTGATAGTGGATGAATTCGACGCGTTTCACTGTAGCGGGTAAGAAGTGTTTCTTTATTCGCGTCTAAGAACAATACTGTCACATCCAGCTCTGCTTTTAGCTGCTCTAGCGTGGTGTTCAGTTCGTTGAGTTTCTTAGGGATATTTCGAATATCGATACTGACCGCGACGTTTTGTTTGCTCTCAGAGACTGATTGAACAAACGCGTCGAGTAAATTTACCGGTAGGTTGTCTACGCAGTAGTAACCTAAATCCTCAAGTACGCGCAGTGCAACACTCTTCCCGGCACCAGAATGACCGCTAACAACAATTAATCGCATGGTGTTTGCCTCAATTACTTATGAATCATAATGTCGTAGAGCTCTTCGTCACTCTTAGCATTACGCAAACTCTTAAGCACTTGCTTGTCACTCAGGCGCTCTGCCATAGAGGACAAGGTTTTGAGGTGCTCTTTACACTGTTCTTCAGGTACAAGGAGCGCAAAAAGAAGATCGACAGGTCGGTTGTCGATAGCGTCAAATTCAATCCCACCGTTACACTGAAGTAACACTGCGATGGCCTTATCACTTGATTGCATTCTTGCGTGAGGGATCGCAATACCGTTACCGATACCCGTACTCCCCATTTTTTCTCTGCTGAGCATACACTCAAACAGTTCTGTAGAATCTTGGCCCGTGTTCTCAGCAACAATTTGGCTGATCATTTCGAGGGCACGTTTCTTACTTGTACAATGGACCGCACTTTTAGTGCAGTCCAGTGACAGTATTTCGCTCAATTGCATGATTAATGACTGTTTAGTTTTTCTTTGTGCTTGTTAAGTTGACGAACTAACTTATCCACCAGCGAATCAATTGCTGCATACATACTTTCGTCGTTCGATGACGCGTGGATTTCGCCTTGATTGATGTGGAGCGTAGCTTCGGCTATTTGGTTAAGTTTTTCAACTTTTAATACGACGTGGACTTGATTGATGTGGTCGAAGAACCGCTCGAGCTTCTGAAACTTAGAGTCAACATATTCTTGCATTGAATCGGTAAGATCAACGTGATGGCCTTGAATATTGATTTGCATAGACTTTCCTTTTCAATTGGTGCCTAAAGTAGGCGTTTACGCTGACTCGAAGGGGCAATACCCAAGGATTCACGATATTTTGCTATCGTACGTCTCGCGACTTGAATCCCTTGGTCAGCCAGAAGAGCAGCAATTTTGCTGTCACTCAGTGGCTTCGCGGTATTCTCCGCCGCGACCAACTTTTTGATGAGTGCTCGAATTGCCGTGGATGAACACTCTCCACCATTGTCTGTACTCACATGGCTAGAGAAGAAGTACTTCAATTCAAAAATACCACGAGGTGTGTGCATGAACTTCTGTGTTGTAACACGTGAAATCGTTGATTCATGCATGTCTACATCCAACGCTACGTCGTTCAGTACCATTGGTTTCATTGCTTCTTCACCATATTCGAAGAATTCTTGTTGATGTTCAACAATGCATCTTGCAACTTTGAGAAGCGTCTCGTTTCTGCTTTCTAGGCTCTTAATCAGCCATTTGGCCTCTTGCAAGTTACTGCGAATGTACTGGCTATCCGCACTGTTGCCTTTGCCTAGTTGCGCATATTGCTGATTTACTTTTAGTTTCGGAATGCTGTCAGGGTTAATCGATACTGTCCATTTGCCGTTATCTTTAAATACGGACACATCTGGAATGACGTATTCTGTGTCATCAGGTGTGATACGGCTGCCCGGGCGTGGGTCAAGTTGTTGAATTAATTTTAAGACTGCACGTAAATCCGCTTCTTTAAGCTTAGTCTCTTTAATCACCAGCTTGTAGTCGCGATTACCAAGTTGGTCGATATGATTGCTCAGCACCATTTTTGCTTCGGCAAGCCACGGTGTGTCTTCTGGGAAAGTCGCCAGTTGTAATAGTAGACACTCTTGTAAATTACGGGAGGCGACACCAAGTGGGTCAAATTGCTGAATACGTTTACGTACGGCTTCTACTTCATCTAGCTCCACTTCTTCGTTGTCGAAGCTCTCGTGGATTTCTTCAGGAGAGAGGGTTAAGTAGCCATAGTCGTCGATGGCATCGATGAGCGCGAGAGCTATGGTGCGGTCGGTATCGCTGAAAGGCGTTAGGTCTAACTGCCACATAAGATAATCTTGCAGCGACTCAGTCGTCTCACCTTGGTAGACAGGCATGTCGTCATCGAGCGCTATGCCTGTACTGCCGGTATTTGCGCTGTAAACATCGTCCCAAGTGGTGTCTATTTCTAACTCAGAGCTGATTTCGGATTTTTCAATCAAGTCTGAGCTGTCTGGAAGATCTGGCTCTGAAGCTTCGCTCGCACTGCTATCAGCAGATTCAGACGCTGATTTGTCCTCATCGTTTTTCTGAGGTTCTTCGTGACCTTCCTCAACTTCCAGAAGCGGGTTGGAGTCCAGCGCTTCTTGGATCTCTTGTTGAAGATCGAGCGTCGACAGTTGCAACAGGCGAATCGCTTGCTGCAGCTGCGGCGTCATGGCTAACTGTTGACCTAGCTTGAGTTGTAATGAAGGTTTCATTCAGTGTTACTTACCTTGTAATGCTCAGAATCTTACCGTTCCTAATGTAATCATAGACGGAATTGCTCGCCGAGATAAACTTGTTTCACTTGCTCGTTATTGAGAACTTCATCCGGAGTTCCTGACGCAATGAGGTGTCCTTGGCTTACGATGTAAGCTTTTTCACAAACGTCCAAGGTTTCACGTACGTTGTGGTCAGTGATTAATACACCGAGTCCGCGATCGCGCAAGTGCTCAATGATTTTTTTGATGTCGTTAACTGAAATAGGGTCAACACCTGCGAATGGTTCATCTAGCAAAATGAACTGAGGATTAGCAGCGAGTGCTCGCGCAATTTCTACGCGTCGGCGCTCCCCACCTGATAGCGCCATGCCTGCACTGGTGCGTATATGCTGGATATGGAATTCTTCCAATAAATCTTCCAGTTTGTCTTGGCGTTCTTCACGGGTCAGTTCTTGGCGCGTCTCTAGGACTGCCATGATGTTGTCCTCAACGGATAGCTTACGAAAGATGGAGGCTTCTTGTGGTAGATAGCCGATACCTAAACGAGAGCGACTGTGCATCGGTAATATACTGATGTCTTGGTTGTCGATGGTTATGGTGCCCTCATCACGTGGGACCAAGCCCACAATCATGTAGAACGAAGTCGTCTTACCGGCGCCATTGGGACCCAGTAGGCCAACGATCTGGCCAGACTCTACCTCAAGGCTGACATCGGTTACCACCTTGCGCTTTTTGTAGCTTTTGGCAAGGTTTTTTGCACTCAGGACTGCCATATTAGTTCTCGATCTGATTCGGTTGCAAAATGGTAGTGACGCGCTCATTGTTTGAGCTGTCAGCCACCAGCTTCTGTTGACCAATTTGGTAACGGATAGAAGAGCTTTGGATAGTATTGCCGTCCTGCTTCAACTGAGCTTGGCCCTTCATGGTCAACTCGTCCGTCGAGATACGGTAATCTAACTCTTTTGCTTGCCCGCTTAACGTTTTACCATCGTCTGTCAACTGAGAGAAAGTTGCTGGCTTACCAAACGCTTGGATCTGTTTTATCGA
>NZ_ABGR01000013.1 GCF_000171815.1 Vibrio sp. AND4
GCAAAGTAAACATTGATGGCATTGATAACCTGAGAAAGTGATCGACTACCAAACGCTGATCCGTGACAAAACGCCTATCGGCGAGAAAGTTGCTATTGTCGGTGCTGGTGGTATCGGTGTTGATGTTGCCACCATGATCACGGAGCCTGTCGATCAAACCTTGGATGATTGGCTGCACGAGTGGGGGATTGACAAAGAAATGTCTCAACCAGGTGGTTTGTACCCTTATCCAGATGCAGTGAGCGAAAAAGAAGTGTGGGTACTTCAGCGTCGTAAAGGTCGTGTTGGTAAAGGGCCGGGTAAAACCACAGGTTGGATCCACAAGCGGACGCTAGAGAAACGCGGCGTGCACCTTTGTGGTGGTGTTTCTTACGATAAGATTGATCAAGCAGGCCTGCACATCCATGTGAACGGTAAAGAGCAATTGCTTGAAGCTGACAAAATCGTGATTTGTGCAGGGCAAGAGTCCGTTCGTCCCTTTGAAGATCAATGGCACCAATTGGGCGACAAGCTGCATATTATCGGTGGTGCTGATTACGCGGGTGAACTTGATGCGGTTCGCGCAATTCGCCAAGGCGTCGAGCTCGCAGTAAAACTCTAATGCAAAACCTAAACTTTGAATCCCATCGCTGTTAACTGAACTGCTGCGCCTCGTGCGCAGCGTTTTTGTTTTAAAGCCCCATAAAACAGAGTGTTAATTGCCAATGTGGGTTGTGCTACAGTGAGCGACGTAAAAGTAATAATTCAGTTTAATAAGGACTCACTTATGGAAGCTCTCGATCTTTTGCTTAATCGCCGTTCTATCGCTAAGTTATCTGAACCTGCACCAGAAGGTAAAGCGCTTGAAAACATCATCCGTGCTGGCCTTCGTGCTCCGGACCATGCGGGGTTGACACCTTGGCGTATTGTCATTTCACAAGGTGATGGGTTAAAAAAACTATCAGATATTCTTGTTAGAGCGGCCGAAGCAGAAAACAGTGAAGAAGCGGTGATCGAAAAAGTGAAAAACGCGCCTTTCCGAGCTCCAATGGTGATCACGGTTATTGCTAAAGTGACAGAGCATCAGAACGTCCCAGCGTTAGAGCAATACCTATCGGCAGGCTGTGCAGCACAAGCGATGCAAATGGCCGCAGTTGCGCAGGGGTTCCAGGGCTTCTGGCGTTCTGGTAAGTGGATGTTTCATCCAGAAGTGCACCAAGCTTTTGGCCTTCAAGGCGAAGATCAGATCGTCGGCTTCTTGTATCTGGGCACGCCGGGATGCACACCGATGAAGGCGCCAGAGCGGGATCTGTCAAAATTTGTCGAGTTCCTATAACACTGGCTGCCGATGGTTACTGTTTATCTGTACAGTTTTTCTTGATTTATAAGGGCTACATTAGATAATGTAGCTCAAATTATTATGATTCCCCAAACCTTATGTCTCGTCTCTTTATTGCTGAAAAACCAAGTTTAGGCCGTGCGATTGCGGCGGCATTGCCAAATCCTCAAAAGAAAGACCAAGGCTTTATTCGTTGTGGTAATGGCGATGTGGTGACTTGGTGTATTGGTCACTTGTTAGAGCAAGTCGAACCTGATGTATATGACGAACGCTATAAAAAATGGAACTTGGCGGACTTACCGATTGTTCCGCAGCAATGGCAATTAAGGCCGAGAAAAAGTGCCAGTAAACAACTTACCGTGATCCGTAAACTGCTCAAAGATGCTACGGAAGTGATTCACGCGGGAGACCCTGATCGAGAGGGGCAATTGCTGGTCGATGAAGTGCTGGATTACTGCAAGCTTTCTAAAACCAAAAAAGAAGCGACGCAGCGTCTACTTATCTCAGATTTGAACTTACCCGCAGTAAAGCGTGCTTTAAGCTCGATGCGCAGTAATCGCGATTTTATTCCTCTTTCTATCTCGGCTCTGGCGCGTTCTCGTGCTGATTGGCTTTACGGAATGAATATGTCGCGAGCCTACACCTTGTTGGGTCAAAAAGCGGGTTATCAAGGCGTTCTATCGGTAGGACGCGTTCAAACGCCTGTACTTGGTTTGGTGGCCCGTCGTGATGAAGAAATCGAAAACTTTATACCGAAGGACTATTTTACTCTACATGCTTTAATTCCTTATCAGGATCACAATGGCGCATTCGATATTCGTGCTCGTTGGAAACCAAGCGAAGCCTGTAAACCTTGGCAAGATGAAGAAGGGCGGGTACTGAGTAGAAAGTTGGTCGAGAACGTGGCGAATCGTATTGCCAATCAACCTGCAACGGTCACTGAATCAGAACAAAAGCAAACCAAACAATCGGCCCCGCTTCCGTATTCACTATCTGCACTACAAATTGATGCCGCGAAACGCTATGGCATGAGTGCTCAGCAAGTATTAGACACCTGTCAGGCGCTGTATGAGAAACATAAGCTCATCACTTACCCACGCTCGGATTGTCGCTACTTGCCAATGGAGCACTACTCGCAAGCGAGCTCAGTAACGTCTGCTATCGCTTATAACACTAAAGATCTACAAAGCGCGGTGCTAGGTGCAGATTTATCGATTAAGTCTAAGGCGTGGAATGACAAAAAAGTGGATGCTCACCATGCAATTATTCCAACACCGAAACAAGCAAATGTAAATGCGCTGTCTGGCCACGAGATGAAAGTCTACCAACTGATTGCACGCCAATATTTAATGCAGTTTTATCCAGCTGCGGTTTATGCTGAAGCTAAATTGGTGTTCGATATTGCTGGTGGTATGTTTGTCGCTAAAGGTCGTCAGCTCGTTTCCCCAGGTTGGAAAGCTTTAATAGGGAAAACGGACAAAGAGGACGATGGCATCGATGCTGTTCCGCCGCTCACAAAAGGCGCAGTATTGACCTGCCGAGAAGGCGAAATTAAAGATCGAAAGACTGAGCCGCCAAAACATTTTACTGAAGCGACGCTGCTTCAAGCCATGACAGGGATTGCTCGCTATGTCGCAGATAAAGAACTAAAGAAGATCCTGCGTGAGACTGATGGCTTGGGAACAGAAGCGACTCGAGCAGGTATTTTGGATACCTTGTTCAAGCGCCAGCTACTGACTCGTCAAGGGAAATCGATTTTGAGCTCGCCAGCAGGGCGTGGTTTGATACAGGCACTACCAACGGATGCAACTTATCCCGACATGACGGCAAATTGGGAGCACCAATTGCAGGGAATGGCAGAGCGAAATCAAGCTTATCAACCTTTTATGCAAGCCTTAGAGCAGCGTATTGATGGATTGATGGGAGAGGTAAAATCAGGTCCAATTCCTGACTCGTTACGTCATTTGCCTCAAGTCGAACGTCCGGCATTCAAACGTAAAAAACGCGGTTACACTAAATCTGGTGCCACAAAGACTCGCTCAAGTGCACGAAAGCCTTCTCAGTCATCAGGTTAAACAAAAGCGGCGCTTTAGTGCATTTTCTTTAAAAAAGAGCGCCGCTTTATGTTTCAGTTGGGTTATTCGCTGTTAGTCAAACAAGCCATCATTATTTTGGATCGCACCGCGCACGTCGTCTTGCGTCAAAACGCGCTTTCCTAGATCCTTTTTCACTTTCTGCCCTAAGTTGACAAGTGCGTCTCTATTTTCTTGAGTTTGACGTTTACCTGCGCTTCTCAGGCAGTAGTTGAGCTCATGTTCTTCACTGAAATTGACCAGATCTTTATCTGCAGCCATTACCGTTCTCCTTTGCGGTGAATATTCTCAATAAGTCTGGTCTGAAAGTGGCGAAAATCAAGTAAAGTCATGGGATTATGATAAGTAAAGCAGCCCATTCAGCCCAAACACTTGTCATTAATGTATATAAATCATTGATATATATAGACTACCAAGGCAATTGAGTGCCATCGTAATTAATAAATTGACCGGAGTTTTCTTGGCTACTTTGCTCAATGATTTTTGCTAATCCAGCGGCTGAGGTTTGAGCATCGATCAGAGCATTAGGCCCTCCCATTGCAGTACGGACCCAACCAGGGTGAAGCGCCAATACGATAAAGCCTTCGCTTGTTAGGTCATTGCTTAAGCTTTTCACAACAGAGTTAAGTGCCGCTTTGGAAGAGCGATAGATGTATCCACCGCCGGAGGTGTTTTCTGTCATGCTGCCAACTTTAGACGAGATACAGGCAATCTTCTTTGACTTCGCTTGATGTAGAAGTGGATAAAAGGCCTCGACTAGTTTTAGTGGCGCAATGGTGTTTATCTCTAAAACTTGTCGCCACTCCTCGATGTCGGTGTTACCGAAACCATTGCCTTTGGGGCCGTAGTAACCTGCATTATTGATCAGCAGGTCGATTGCAGGAAGTTGGTTTGCTAGTTGGGCGACTTGTTGGTAATTGGTTACGTCCAGTTCGTGTATCGTCAGTTTAGTGAAGGCCGATGCTAATGCTTGCAGTTCTTTGCTTTCTGCAAGGTTCCGGCTCGTCGCGTGCACTTGATCACCTTGCTGTAAATACAGCTCTGCTAAACTGAGGCCAATACCGCGATTTGCACCAGTAATAAAGACTGTTTGACTCATTTTCGCACCTATCTTTCTGATTCAGTGGGGGGGTATTAAAAGCTCAACCATTGTGTTAGTTCAAAGCAACAAAATCAACCAGCGCCATGTCTGCAAGTTACCATGTCTGCAAGCGAGACAATATTCGTTGGAGCAAGGGTCACAAGGTTACTTGGGTAGAGTCGATTTTAGTGATAGTAGAGAGAAATTAACGCTGGAAATTGATACTATTTCGCAACGATTTATAAAAAGAATCCCTCATGCTCCCTCTGATTTATCATCCAATATACTCACAACTTGATCTGCCAAAAGGTCATCGTTACCCGATTATGAAATACCACCATCTTTACCAAGCGGTAGAGCAGAAACGAGCGCTTGGATGTTGGGGTAGGCAAGTTGAATTTTTCCAACCAACCTCTTTGAGCGTGGATGAAGTAAAACGTGTTCACAGTGAAGAGTATGTTGATTTATTAGTCAGTGGTGCAATACCTGCGGCAAAAATGCGCAGGATTGGCTTTCCTTGGAGTGAAGCGCTGATCACGCGAACGCTGACCTCAACAGCGGGTACGGTGTTAACAGCAGAGAAGGCATTGGAGCATGGCATCGCTGTTCACCTGAGTGGGGGATATCACCATGCACACAAAGATTTTGGCAGCGGCTTCTGTCTTTTCAATGATCTTGCCATTGCAGCAAAGCGGATGCTTGGTCATGAGCTTATCGATAAAGTGATGATTATCGATAGCGATGTTCACCACGGGGACGGCACCGCAACCTTGTGTCAGGACGAATCAGATATCATCACTTTATCTTTTCATTGTGATAAGAACTTCCCGGCAAGAAAACCCGATTCCGACCTTGATGTTCCTCTCGGTCGTGGCACCAACGATGAAACCTTCCTAGAGGCATTTAAAGAGGTCGTTGAAATGGCGGTGAACATACACCGTCCCGACATGGTAATTTATGATGCAGGTGTCGATATTCATACCGACGATGAATTAGGCTATTTCAAGGTCTCGACCGAGGGGATATTTGAGCGAGATCGCTTCTTAATGCAGCTGATGAAAGACAAAGATATTCCCGTTGCAGCCGTCGTTGGTGGTGGGTACCGAAGTGAACATGCGGATTTGGTACCGATTCATATGCAGCTTATCGATGCAGCAGAAAGTGTTTATAAACGCCGTTAAATGCCCGTTGCTTGTTAAAGGCGAGGATTTGATGCCTCGCCTTTTTATTTGTAGGGGGACAAGTCGACGACCAGAGCCGATAAGCCATCGATTTTTAGTTATATTGCATCATTGTTAATTAAATTCACTTTATGCTGCGTTTTTATCACCATGTGTACCTTTATTTCACCTAAATGGCCATTTAAAGTGATTTTGTGCAGAGTTTTTACTTGTTTTTAGTGTGTATTTTGTAAATAAAAGGCATTCAGAGTGCTTATGAAAATCAAGTTTATCAATGTCTAAATAAGATAGGATAACGGGTTTAAATTTAGAAAATTAAATTATCTATTTAGGCTATATATGAACCATCAACAAATTTCCAACACGATTTCTTTTAAAGGCAAAGGAGGAGAATTTTTTGGCATCTGGATCGTCAATATTCTGCTTTCTGTTATTACACTAGGAATATATTCTGCATGGGCTAAAGTAAGAACCAAACGTTATTTCTATGGTAATACTTATATTGACGGTGATAACTTTGAGTATCATGCTGAGCCGATGCAAATTTTAAAAGGACGTTTAGTCGCGTTATCTATTGTCTTGGTATGGAGTGTCGCCAACTCATTTATTCCCCTGCTTTCACTGGTGATGCTCGTCCTATTCTATGCTGCTATTCCTTGGATTTTTTGGAGTAACGCAAGATTTGACTCAGCTATGACGAGCTACCGCAATGTTCATTTCTCTTTTAATTCATCATTGAAAGACGCGTATATCACCCTACTTGGTCGCGGTTTTGCTGCGTCACTAGCGATCATGGCTCTCGTTGGTCTGTGTATCGGCTTAGCAAGTTTTTCGCAAGCAGCAGCAGTGGTTTTAGGTTTGTGCTCGATGTTACTAATGGCTGCCCTCAATGGTTGGGTCGTTGTCGGCGTACAGCGATATTTTGTGAACGGCTACCGTTATGGTGATTGGCAGTTTAGTGGGGAACTAGAAACCAGTTTCTTTGTGAAAACCTATTTGAAAGCCAATGTTATTGGTTTTCTTACCGCTGTTGCGATTGTCATTGTATGCGTAATTGCACTGGTTGGCAGTTCAGGATTAATGCAGGCGTTAACCGGAGACGTTGCCTCATTGAATGAATCAAGCCCTTTTGTTGCATTTGCCTTACTTTACCTTTCTATGGCTGGTTTAATCGTTGGATTAATGGCATATACGGCAACCAGAACTCGGAACTACCTGTTCTCTAAAATGGAGCTAGAGCAAGGAGAAACGAGCTTTACTTTTCAGTCTAACTACACGGTTGACGGCTACATGTGGCTAATTGTGTCAAACTTCTTCTTACAAGTTGTGTCCTTTGGTATCGCTAGACCATGGGTTATGGTTCGTACATCCCGTTACGTTGCTGACAAGACCGTTGTCGTCGGCGATATGAGCCAGCTTAAAGCGGTCGATCAAGAGTCAAAAGTGAAATCTGCGATTTCTGATGAAGTTGCGCAAGCATTCGACCTGGGCATTGGGATCGGTTAATGCAATTTGAAGGAAATGCATTTCCACCCAAAAGCTCTGAGCGACATCACGCTACACTGGATGTCGCTCAGAGTAACGCGTTAAGTTTGATTGTTGCTGACACTATTTTCAGCTGTGAGCAGCAACATGCGAACATTTCTGCTCCGGTCGGGAACTTGCCAGTCAGAGTTAAACTTCCTAATGGCTGGGTCTTTGTTACTGAAAAAACGGAGGAAGTGTCCCAGTGGCTCGAGGCAAATAAAAGGTCAAGCCTTGTTGATAAAATAGAATCAAACTGGTTGGCTTGGATAGTGTCGACATTTGCATGTGTTGCCTTTGTACTCGGTGGTTATTACTACGCCCTACCTTGGGTGAGTGACAAGGTAGCCTACGCTATTCCTGATAGCGTCTCTGTTGTACTTGGCGACACGGTATTAGAAAGTTTGGACTATCGCTTGGAAGCAAGTGATTTAGATATCGCCGAACAAAATGCGATTCGGAGTAGGGTAGAGACGCATTTGATGCAATTGGGGGCTTTGCCTTACGACGTCGAGGTTGTTTTTCGCTCTTCTGATATAGGTGCGAATGCGTTTGCTTTACCCGGCGGGAAGGTGGTTCTGCTCGATGAATTAGTCACTCTTTCTAAAAATCAGCAGCAATTGGATAGTATAATTTTTCATGAACTTGGTCATATTCACCATAAACATATGCTAAAAAAATTGGTGTATTCGAGTCTAATTTCTGTTGGCGTCGCTCTTTTAACGGGTGAAAGCTCCGGCATCATCGATAATCTCGCCGGTGCAAGTGTGTTTGTATTATCTAGCAGCTACTCGAGAGAAGCAGAGATAGAAGCCGATGCATTTGCGAGAGAGGCCATGATTAAAATTTATGGCGGCACAAAGCCGATGGCTGAAATGCTGGAATTATTTCGTAGCCAAGATTATGAAGAGTTACCTGAGTGGTTGAGCACCCATCCAGACCTTGATAAAAGGATTGAAGCAGCAAAGGGAAGCTGACTTTTTTGTTTCAGCCTAAACTAATGAGAGCCCGCTAAATATTAGTGGGCTTTTTCTTGCGTATCGAAAAGCGCGAAGAAATTAGGCTTTTTTGATATAAGGCTTTGTTGCGCAACTCAGGGGAACTAAATTCAAAGCTCAACGAAAAGTCGTAATAGAATATTAAGAAAAACATCAAATTGATGCTCAACGTAACAAGAAAAAAAGCGGAAACCTAGAAATAAAATCAACCCAGAAACAAAAAAGCCGTTGATAGTCAACGGCTTTTTTGTATTGAATATGGCGGAGAGATAGGGATTTGAACCCTAGAACCGCTATTAACGGTTGCCGGTTTTCAAGACCGGTGCTTTCGACCACTCAGCCATCTCTCCTTTGTTGTTGCGAATGATATAAGGCTTTGAAAACCATGTAAACCCCAAAATGAATTGTTTGGATATTTACTGTACGATTTTGTGTCGTTCGCAGAGAAGGCAATCAAAATCGCCCTCGTGTTGGAGAGCGATTGTTCAATTAGTTGCTTTTAGTGTAAAAGCGCTGAAGCTCTGTTAACCCTTGCATTAGGACAGGTAGCTTAGGCGATGTTTCACGTAAGCGCTTGTAATCATTGTCATAAAGTTTGTAGTTACCAAACTTGTCGATAACGGTTGTTTGCGAGTCAGTGATCATTGCTATTTCACGAGTATCACCCGCTAAGATCCAACGACGGCGGCTTTCGTCAAACAGATTACGGCCACTGCTGTAATCATATGGGTTTGAAGAGACGCCCAACATGTCTTGTAGCAGTGTCACAGAAAAATCTAGGTGACTGGTGCTGTGGGTAAACACTTCAGGCAGCCTACCTGGCCAGTGAATGACCATGGGTACTTGCAGCTGGTAACGACTGTAGTTGCTGTTTGCGCCCCAGCTGTTGGTGTTGGTTTCGTTAAACTCACTGCCGTGATTTGAGGTTACGACCACAATAGTGTTTGTCAGTAAATCTTTTGCTTCCAAATCAGCGATGATCTCCGCAACTGTGTTATCTGCTGCCTTTACTGATTGCTCGTAAGCTTCTTTGAAACGTTCACTCGCAGGTATTTCTTTATTTTTAGGTACAGGCTTGGAGTCAAAGTTGTCAACGGTGGTGAGCTCGATGTAACTGAACCAAGGTTGTTTCGCTTGTTCAGTCAGCCATAAATTCCAAGCTGCGATAGATTGTTTGTCGGTGTGAGCTTGCGTGCCGTCGAGATCATTGGCCAGATTTAAGCCGCGGAAGATAACTTCCGAGTACAAATCGTCTTCAAAGCCATTGCCGCTGAATAGCCCAAAGTGATAATCCTGATCTTTCAATACATCCAATAGTACCGGAGCACTGCCTTGTGCTTTGATACTGGTTGCGTAGCTGCTTGGCAGACCGTAGAACAAACCAAACGAACCAAACGTATCGTTGCTCGAACTGTAATGGTTAGTAAAATTCTGATTATCTTCTGCAAACTTGTATAAGTTTGGCATTTCGTCTTGATTCAAAGCGCTTGCCCGTAGGTTATTCACGCTAATCATCAGTACGTTTAACTTGCTACCGCGACGGTTGAACTCCAGTGTCTCAAGCGGGTAGTTGACTAAATCGACATCACCTCGGTTTTCTGCTAGGCGCTTAAGGTACTCTTCACGGTCAAGAAGGCCATGCTTTTCCATAAAGCTTTTCGCTGTCATTGGGTAAGACAGCGGGAAGTTGGAGCGTTGGCTAGTGATCGGGTTATAGAAATAAGCATCAGCCCAGATGTAAACCAAATGGCTGGTCATAAAGCTCAAGAAGAACACGGCCGCTAATGGTCGACCTACGTGCTTGTGGGATAGTTTGCGTTGTTTACGCCAGACCCATTCAGAAAGAGCAAGTTGAACGAGAAAGATAAGTGGCATCACCACGAAAAGGTGCTGAAGGTCAGAGCTGATTGCGTTCTTATCTTCGCTAAACAACAGCTCCCAAACGACAGGGTTCAGGTGCAAGTTGATGGATTGATATGCTTGGGTATCGACCAGAAGAAGGGTTTGACCAACTGTTGCAAATACCACTGCCACCAATCGAAATAGTTTCCGAGATGGCAGGATAAATGTCAGTGGAAATAGAACCAATAAGTACAGGGCGAAAACAAGAAAGCCAAAATGACCAATCCACGATGCAGCCAAATAGAATTGTCCCATTAGGGTATCTGGCCAAGGGGATTGAACGATATAGCGTGTACCTATCAACAACGAAGCAACGATGTTGAAGAATGCAAACCAGTGACCCCAACCTACCAGTCGAGATACGCGTTCGCCGTATGAGTTTCCGCTGTCTACCATGTACTGTTCTATTATCCGTTATTAGTGTGTGTTTGGTACTTCAAGAGAAGAGACCAGCGCCTGAGCAAATTTTTCAGCAATAACTTTGCGTTGTGAAGCAGCAACTTGTTGATTTAAGACATTGGTTGCGATATTTCCCGCAATCATTAGCGTCAATTCAGGAGAGGCTGCGTGTTTCTCAAGAACAGCACCTACTTCAGCGAGAATTTTCTCAACTTGTTCGTCAGTATATTTTGATGTAATCGGCATAAAGACTCTAATAATGATAGTAAAAACGACTTATGATAACCTACAATGCACAACAACTTAAACCTTGTCGCAAGATAAAATCACTATGAGCCTTCATCTTTCAAACGTTATTCTGCATCAATTGTGCAAAAACGATCAGGACGAACTGATTGTTAAACTTCGTCCGGCGTCATTAGAAAACGACACCTCTACTGAAAACCTCGTCGCAGAACTGCATCGTGTGTTCCATTCTAAAGCAGGTAAAGGTTTCGGCTCTTTCCAATCAGACAGCGAATTTCAATTTTGGCTACAAGAAATGCGCAAAGGGGAAAAAGACTTCTATGATTTCTCACAAATGAGTGCAAATCGTCTGAAAGAAGAACTGATCAAATACCCATTTGCTGACGAGGGTATTTTAGTATTTGCCGAGTACCAGAGTTTAGCAACGGATTATCTGTTTATTGGTATCTTACCAATGAATCAAAGCCTCAAAGTCACAGAGGGCTTAGATATCGATGCGACGGATTATCTTGATATTACTAAGATGGACATTGCAGCACGTATTGACCTTTCAAGTTACGATACTGACCGCGAGTCAAATCGTTATCTTTCTTACATTAAAGGTCGTGTTGGCAGAAAAGTCGCGGACTTTTTCTTAGACTTCCTGCAGGCGGATGTTGGTTTAGACACTAAGCAGCAAAACCAAGTGCTGATGCAGGCGGTGGAAGACTTTTGTGCCGACTCTAAGTTAGAGAAACAAGAAAAGAACGAGTACAAGAAACAGGTATACAACTATTGTAACGAGCAAATTAAATCCGGCGATGAAGTGCAAATTTCTGAATTGTCTGGTGAATTGCCACCGAGCCAAGATGGAACAAGCTTTATGGACTTTACCAAAGAGCAGGGCTACGATTTAGAGGAGTCTTTTCCTGGTGACCGTTCAACAGTACGCAAGCTTACAAAGTACGTTGGCGCAGGTGGTGGTTTGAATATTAGCTTTGATAGCCTGTTGCTTGGTGAACGTGTTTTTTACGATCCCGAGACTGACACTCTGACGATAAAAGGCACGCCTCCAAACCTAAAAGATCAGTTAAGTCGTAACTAATCCCAAAAAGAGCGCGATGCGCTCTTTTTTCTGTGAAGTGCACACGTATGGCGCATGACTCATGGTATATGCTTGATATTAATAAGAGAATAGTTGAAGGGGCAAGCGTTGCTGAAATTCAAAGAGGGAGTAAGGCGATGGGCTTGGATTTTATTCACCATGTGGTGCGTCCTAGCTCTTGGTATTTGGATGCAAGCGCAACAAACGGCTTACACAATCTCGACGGTTGATAAACTCAACAGTAAAATTGATGAAGTCCGTCACATCTTCAATTTTGAACTTCCTTACCGTGCTCAACATGTTGAGGAAGCGTCTCTCAAAATTCAACTTGTGTATGCCATACGTTTACAGTTAGAGAGTGAACACGCTCATCGAAGGGGGGCGCCGGACTTGACGCAACTCTTCTATTTAACCGATCGGTTTCTTGAAAGTGCGAGAACCTTCATTGTCAGTGATAGCGAGATGATTGCGTTATCTGGTCAGCTGCACGACAGCCGTGAGTCAGGCAGTAACTCGCTCGAGCTCCGAACTATGTACTACCGGCTGGGCGCAATGGTGCTGGAGGCTTTGTTTAGCGACTCAGCAACCAGTACAGAGACCTATCAAGAGTTAGATTTGTTGTTCACGGCATCCCAAAATCTTGATGAAAAAGAACAAGCTTTATTTCAACGTCGTCTGGACCAGGCCTCCAGCTTGCTCGCCGCTCATGCGCAGGGCAGCCATCTTTCTGATCAACTGCTTAACCCTGAACTCCCAACCCAATTAACATCGATTATTGATTCCCTTGAACGTAAGTTAACGTTTTATATAACCTTCCTTATACTAGTGAGTGGTTCGTTACTTGCGGTTTTTTCGTGGGTTGCCTTTGTCAGAAAGGGGCTAGCTTCAGAATCAACGCCCGTTGTGATGGAGAAGAAACTTTCGATTTCATGTCAGCGTGAACCCGTTTCAAAAGAGGTGCAACCTACTGCTAGCGGTGAAAGTGAGCGAGACACTAATGCCGGTTCTCTTGGCTCGAAAGTGCGGGACGATACAGGGCGATCAGTGGACAACGCGATTGAAGAGGGCGATGGCCATAAATTCGATGAACCTTATATTGATATCGAGAAGATGCTGGACTCTTTGTCTGGCGACGAAGAGTCGGTTCGCATGCTTCTAGAAGTGTTTATTCAAGACCACACTGAAGATGGCAAAAAGCTTCGAGTATTGATGAATGAGGGGAAAGACAAAGAACAGGCACGACGAATTGTTCATAGCTTGAAGGGGGTCTCCGGTAGCATTGGAGCTATGCCGCTACACTATATTTCTGGGTATATCGAATCTTTGATAAAACAGGAAGAGCAGGTTATTGATAATAAGTTTGATTTGCTAGAAGAGGTATTGCAGGAAACGATACTATTCGCAGAAAAAGCTCTCCATAGTGAAAATGTGCGAAAAGTATCAATAGATTGATATTCTCCTGACTTAAAATACTAGGGATTGAGGTATCACATTGCGCTCGCGGGCCGGATGTTGTGGCTCGTTAATGTTCCTGTTCTAAATATTTTGACCATAGGTAATTTCATGTCCATTCGCCGACTGTCCTCATTGCTGGCAGCTTGTTTAGTTTTAAGTCTCTCAGGGTGCTCCCTGTTGGAAGTGAAAATCGACAGCCAAACAGTACCCCTTACCAAGCAAGAGCTGAACATGCGTATTATGACGCGTGAATATGCTCAGCAATTTTTTGCTCAAGTTGAGCAAGCGGCCGATATGCTGCATGACAATTACGAGCCAAGTGACAAAGTAAATCAATCTTATGTCTTACTTTGGAAGATCAATGCAGAAGAAGGGCTTCAAGCTGCGGCTTACCAAGCATCCCCTATGGCTGCTTTGATAGATACGTGGGTATTCACCCACCAAATCAACCAGTTTTACAGCGAAGGAGCAGGTAAAGGTTTATTTGCGACAAGTGAAGCTAAACAAGTTTCGATACATTTGGCGCATGAGGTCGACCATCTTGCCAAGTCTCTATTGAAAAAAGAGGTCTACGAAAACACGAAAGTATTTGTCGCTGATTTTGTCAATAACAACCCGTTGGCGGATTTAAGCATGATACGTACGCCTGCTTATCGTGCTTGGCTAGAATCGAATCAAATCAGTGAAGAAGAAGCGGTGACAACATTGGGTACGATGCCAGAGGCCATCGGTGATGTGTCTGACCGTTTGAGCTTAGTGTCTAAACAAACGCCAAAGATCATGACGTGGAAAGCGCAGTTATTGGCACTGAACAGCTCAGCAAGTATTGAACAAGTCAATGCAGCGCTAAACAGCTTAAAGGTGACTTCTGAGTCATTGAAAGACTTTATTGACAACAACCCTGAGTACATGCGCAACCTTGCTGAGGAGATGGCTGTTCAACTTCAACCTTTGGTGGAAGACATAGACCAGAAGACAGAGGAACGTTTGTCTCAGTTGAGCGATGAGCGTCAGGCGCTAGAGCAAATGGTGGCGAGAGAGCGTCAAGAAATCGCACAAATTATTTCCAGTGAGCGTGAGAAATTTGCTCAAGATCTGGATCAGGTTTCGCAGGAAGTTGTGAGCCTAGCGATGGAAAAGTTGATTGAGCTAATAAAGAGTACCATCATCTACTTTATTCTATTCATCCTAGTAATATTCTTTGCTCCTCTTGCGCTTGGTTATGCTCTGGGTAAACGCTCGACGGGCAAAACCAATACCAAATCGGCGTAATCGCTCAGAAGAAAAACCTAGATTAACAAGAAATAAAAAAGGACCGATTTATCGGTCCTTTTTGCATCTATTGAAGCGAGGTTCTTAAGCCGTTTGTGGCTTGATTTCGCTTTCTGCTTGCTCTTGTACTTCTGACGTAACTGGAGCGCATTTATCGACAAACCAACCCATGTAAGAAGTGAAGATAGTGACGATGATACATACAAAGCTTAGCCACATGAATGGTGCGTAAGAGAACGTAGCCACGCCCAATATACTTGCCATGTAGATACCATTATCACTCCAAGGCACCATACCGGATGTTAGCGTGCCACCGAACTCCGCGTTACGAGATAGGTTTTTACGTTTGTAGCCAAGGCGGTCGTAGTTCTTCGCACAGATTTTAGGAGTAAGGATCAGGGATACGTACATTGCCGAGCCAAAAACGTTGCCCATGAAAGCAGTACCAATCGTACTTGTTGCTAGGGAACCTGGGCCCTGAACGCGTCGTTCGAATAGTTTTGCAATCGTTTCAAGTACACCCACTTTGTCTAGTAGACCACCAAAACCAAGGCCGAATACAATCACCGCAACTGAACCTAACATGGATGACATGCCGCCACGGTTTAGAATCGAATCGATGAAATCAACCCCTGAAGAAATCGCAAATGGTGCCCACGCCGTGTTAAAGGCAGTAAGGAAGTCCACATCCTGAATCATTACCGCCCAGATAATACCCAGTAAAGAACCAAAGCTAATCACAGGGAAAGAAGGCATACGCATCGCAAGTAGCGCTAAAACGATGAACACAGGGATAAAGGAATAAGGTGTAATGACAAATTGTTGTTCCATCGCCTGAATAACCGAGTCCACTTGGCTCATGTCAACTTTACCAGCAAAGTGGAAACCAAATGCGGTAAACATAACACCAGTGATGATGTAGCTGATCAGTGCGACAGGCAGCATACCTTTGATGTGCTCGACGACTTCTACGTTCGACATTGACGAAGCGAGAATGACCGAATCTGAAAGCGGAGACATTTTGTCACCGAAGTAACAGCCCGATAGGACTGCGCCGGCAGTAATAGGTGCTGGAACACCAAGACCTTGACCAATACCCATCATGGCAATACCAGCTGTACCCGCAGCACCCCAAGATGTGCCAGTTGCCAGTGCAGTCAAAGAACAGATGATCATTGTCGCTAGCAAGAAGACCGAAGGATGGATGGCTTTCAAACCGTAATAGATGATGGTTGGTACGATACCGCCCGAGATCCACGTGCCGACTAACGCGCCAACCGCGAGTAGAATAAGCACAGCACCTAGGCCGTTAGAAATACCATTGAGGGCTGCTTTTTCAAGGTCTTTGTATTGGTGACCTAATTTTAGACCCAATACCATAATGATGAACCAACCGATATACAGCGCGAGCTGTATTGGAAGATCTAATTTGGCAGTAAATGAAAATGCCAAAAGAAGAAACAAACCTAGCGAGATCAGTACCTGTATCAGACTAGGAAGACGTGTTGTAACTTGCTTCATATGTGCCTCTGTCGTTAACGGAGCAATAGAGGAAGGACGCTCCTTGTTGTAATCGCAGCTAACATACATTAACAAAAATTATATTTCGAATATTTGGTGCTTTATATTGAGTTTAATCCGCAAAAATGTCGTCTTGTGAAGCTAATGACTAAAAAAGATTAAGATTAATGGTTTGAAATGTTTGTTTAATGTGATTTTCGTGTGTTCATTATGTTGTGTGTCACTAGTTGGTAAGGCCTGCCATCATGGAGTGAACGCTTTATCAGTAAGGGGTGAGGGATTAAACAAGAAGAAAAAACAAGAGCAAAATTTGGATCAGAAAAAGCACGGTAAACGTTAAAAAAGTTGCGTTTATTTGCAAATTAGTTCTTGAGATTTTGTGTCAGAAATTGAACTATGGATAAAGTTTTAAATATACATGGAGAGTTAATGTGATGAGAGTTGGTTTAGTTGGCTGGCGTGGTATGGTTGGTTCGGTCCTGATGCAGCGTATGGCAGAAGAACAAGACTTTGATCTAATAGAGCCAGTTTTCTACAGTACGTCTCAAGTGGGGATTCCTGCGCCTCTATTTGTGAACAATCAGGTTGGCAAAGATGCGGGCCTGCTTCAAGATGCGTTTGATATTGATAGCCTAAAGCAGCTCGATGCTATCATTACATGCCAAGGCGGAGATTATACGGGGAAAGTTTATCCAGCACTTCGCCAAGCGGGATGGAAAGGCTACTGGATTGATGCGGCTTCTACACTGCGCATGGCAGATGATTCCATCATTACTCTGGATCCTGTGAACTTAGCCCAAATTCAACAAGGCATTCATAGCGGCACGAACACCTTTGTTGGTGGTAACTGCACGGTGAGCTTGATGCTTATGGGGCTCGGCGGTTTGTTTGAGAAAGGTTTGGTTGAGTGGACAAGTGCGATGACGTACCAAGCGGCTTCCGGTGCAGGTGCACAAAACATGCGTGAGCTGATCTCCCAAATGGGCGTAATCAACGACTCTGTAAGCTCTGAATTGGCAAACCCAGCAAGTTCTATTCTGGATATCGATAAAAAAGTTGCGGATACAATGCGCAGCTCTTCATTCCCAACCGATAAGTTTGGTGTGCCGCTAGCGGGCTCTTTGATTCCTTGGATCGACGTTAAACGTGACAACGGTCAGAGCAAGGAAGAATGGAAAGCAGGTGTAGAAGCGAACAAGATCCTTGGTTTCCAAGATTCACCAGTGCCAATTGATGGTACATGTGTTCGTATTGGTGCAATGCGTTGTCACTCTCAAGCATTGACGATTAAGCTCAAACAAAACGTGCCAATGGATGAGATTGAAGAAATCATCGCGACGCACAACGATTGGGTGAAAGTGATTCCAAATGATCGTGATATTACGGCGCAAGAGCTCACACCCGCTAAAGTAACAGGCACGCTTTCTATTCCTGTCGGCCGCCTGCGTAAGATGGCAATGGGCGACGATTTCCTAAATGCGTTCACAGTTGGCGACCAGTTGTTATGGGGTGCCGCAGAACCATTACGTCGCACTCTACGAATCATTCTTGCTGAAAAAGCATAAAAGAGTGAACGCCGCGCCTTGAGCAGCGCGAAGGGATTTCGTCCTTCGGGAATGCTTTGCTTGGTAAAAGCCGAAAGCTATGCAAAAGCCGATGTGAAACATCGGCTTTTTTGATCGTGGAGTTGGCATACAAGGGCGTTCAGAATGCTACGCTCCAATAATCGGAAGCGCTTCGTTGGAAGGCAAGCGAAAGAAACTAGGTTCTAAACGCGTTGATAGAATCTATCCCCAGAAAAACAAAATATCGCCGATTCCCGATTCCCGATTCCCGATTCTATTCTTCCTCATCCGCGCTCACAACGCGATGATCAGGCTCCGCTAACTCGCTACCGCAATGTTTACAGTGCATCGCATCGGAATCATGGCCAGAGCGGTTACAGTTTGGGCACTTGACTAATTGCTTGTGCGCGTTCATCTCGTTACTCAGTTCTGCGGTAATGATGCCGGTTGGTACGGCAAGTATCGAATAACCGAGCAGCATAGTTAATGATGCGATGGCCTTCCCTAAGTGAGTCTGGGGCACCATATCACCATAACCAACAGTGGTAATCGTTACTATCGCCCAGTAGATACTTTTAGGGATACTGGTGAAGCCGTTGTGCGGACCCTCAATGACAAAGATCAGTGCACCAAAAATGGTCACCAAAATACCGACTGTGCTAAAGAAAATAAGAATTTTACGGCGTGCCATCAAAAGCGAGCGCAACAAAATATTAGAATCTTGCAGGTAGCGAACCAGCTTCAAGATACGGAAGATACGCATCACACGCAGTAGCCTCACCACGCCTAAAAAAGATGCGCCAGGGAAAAATATTGCTAGATAGGTAGGCAGGATGGCCAACAAATCGACCACACCATAAAAGCTGGTGGCGTAAGACTTGGGTTTTGGAGAGCAATACAGTCTTAGCAGATATTCGACAGTGAATATGGCAGTGAAGGTGTACTCAATGTAACGCAGTTGACGTGACCACTCGGTCATGACTGATGGCAACGATTCTAAGATGAAGATTAGTAAAGACGAAATGATCGCGACGATTAGCGCAATATCGAAGATGCGCCCAGCACGAGTGTGTGTACCGAAGATGATGACGTATAAATGATGCTTAATAGACTTGCGAGGCATGATGTTGCATTGTCAGCGTAAAAATTAAACGAATTGCAACATCATACCAGAAATTTACAAGTTTAGGCCAAGCCTGGGAATAGGTTTCTGAGGCCGTTTGCGATGAACTCGATCCCTAGGGCTCCAAGGATCAAACCCATAATACGGGTGATGACGTTGATGCCTGTTTGACCAAGGAAGCGCACGATCAAAGGCGCAGAGCGGAACAACAGCCAAGAGCAGAAACAAAACAGCATTATAGTTACGCTGATACCTACGGTGTCGAGTGCCGTCGGATAGCGCGCTCCATAAACGATGGTTGAGCTGATTGCTCCAGGACCTGCCATCAAAGGCATTGCAAGCGGCACTACGCCAAATTGTTCACGGCTTACGGATTCTGTCTTTTCTTGTTTGTTCTGCTTATCTTCACCTAGCTTACCGCTCATCATTGAAAATGCGATACTCAAAAGGAGCAAGCCGCCAGCAACACGGAATGAATCCAAAGAAATACTGAACATATCTAGTAATAGCTGGCCAGCTAAAAGAGAAATTACCAATATCACGGCGACCGCGACGTTTGCTGTCGTTGCGGTTTTATTTTTTTCCTCTTGTGTCATATGTCCGGTTAAGGAAACGAACACAGGCATGATACCAACAGGGTTTACTGCTGCGACCAAACCTAAGAAAAACTGTAGGAAAATAGCTAACTCTAAAGTTTGCATGTGGCTTACTCGTAAACGTTCACAATAGTTAAAAGGAGAGGATCATTTTAGGCGGTAATGTAAGGCAAAAGACTGCGAGAAAGAAATGAAAAAAACTAACGTGTTTGGGCTGGTATTTGTGAGAAAAACTAATCACTGTGGGGAATGTAACAAATCTGAAGGCTAAGTGTTACGTAAAATACGGGTAAATTCGTATTGCTTCCTATAAGTGTTAACACTCGCACATTTTTCTTACAAAGAAAGGTGGTTTGTAGAGAAGCAAGACATACTCAATATGCATGCAATTGCTATCGTGTTTGGGCTTGTATGTAATTTTGTTTGGTAATAATGAAACTTTTTTACAGGTTGTTTGCGTTTGTTTTAGTTTTTATTTCACGGTTATGTTTAATTGATATTGTCATTTTGAATTAAATTTCATTTTTTTCAGTTGCTTATGTTGACTTTTGTGAGGGTGCACTACTTTAGTGGTATTTCAGCAGTGAGACCTGATCTAAGTCAATTTCTTTCATACTCTGAAATATTATACTCAGTACTGAAAGCAATTTACTAAGGTGGTTATTAGATAAGTCGCTGATTAGCAGAAGAAACGAAAAACAATAGCCTTACTAAAAAGTTTTTAACATTTATTATTTTAGGAGATCCACCATGCCTGTAACTAACTTAGCTGAACTAGATGCTCTAGTAGCACGCGTTAAAGCAGCGCAAGAAGAGTTCGCAACATTTTCTCAAGAGAAAGTAGATGCTATTTTTCGTGCCGCTTCACTTGCAGCTAACCATGCTCGTATTCCACTAGCACAACAAGCAGTTGCTGAGTCCGGAATGGGTATTGTTGAAGATAAGGTAATAAAAAACCACTTCGCCTCTGAATTTATCTACAACAAATACAAAGACGAAAAAACATGCGGCATCCTGGAAGAAGATGACAACCTAGGCACCATGACAATTGCAGAGCCTGTAGGTATTATCTGTGGCATTGTCCCGACGACCAACCCGACTTCTACTGCAATTTTCAAATCTCTAATCTCTCTAAAAACTCGTAACGGCATCATCTTCTCGCCACACCCACGTGCGAAGAATTCAACGAATGATGCCGCGAAACTCGTTCTGGACGCAGCAGTAGCAGCTGGCGCTCCAAAAGACATTATCGGTTGGATCGACCAACCATCTGTAGAGCTTTCTAACGCTCTAATGAAACACGACGGCATCGCCCTTATCCTTGCAACTGGTGGTCCAGGCATGGTTAAAGCCGCTTACTCTTCTGGTAAGCCTGCAATCGGTGTAGGTGCAGGTAACGTTCCTGTCGTTATCGATGAAACCGCCGATATCAAACGTGCCGTAGCGTCTATCTTAATGTCTAAGACTTTTGATAACGGTGTAGTATGTGCTTCAGAGCAAGCAGCCATCGTAGTGAGTGAAGTGTATGACGAAGTGAAAGAGCGCTTCGCTTCCCACAAGGCGCATGTTTTATCTAAAGCTGACGCAGAGAAAGTACGTAAAGTGCTGCTTATCGATGGCGCGCTAAATGCGAAAATTGTCGGTCAACCAGCGCCGGCAATCGCTGAAATGGCAGGCGTCAAAGTGCCTGCTGACACTAAGGTTTTGGTAGGTGAAGGTCTAGGTAAGGTCTCGGTCGATGATGAGTTTGCTCACGAGAAGTTATCGCCAACTCTAGGTTTATTCCGTGCGGACGACTTCGAAGACGCCGTTGCTCAAGCGGTAACTATGGTTGAAATCGGCGGTATCGGTCATACATCTGGCCTTTACACTAACCAAGACGTCAACGCAGATCGTATTCGTTACTTTGGTGACAAGATGAAGACTGCACGTATTCTTGTAAACATCCCGACTACTCATGGTGGTATTGGTGACCTTTACAACTTCAACGTAGCACCTTCTCTCACTCTAGGTTGTGGTTCTTGGGGGGGTAACTCTATCTCTGAAAACGTAGGCCCTAAGCACCTTATCAACAAGAAAACTGTAGCTAAGCGAGCTGAAAACATGTTGTGGCACAAACTACCCAAGTCTATTTACTTCCGTCGTGGTAGCCTTCCAATCGCAATGAGCGACCTAGAAGGTAAGAAACGCGCATTCCTAGTCACTGACCGTTTCCTATTCAACAACGGTTACGCTGATGAAGTAGTTAAACTGCTTAAAGAGCAAGGCATCGAAGTTCAAACATTCTTCGACGTAGAAGCGGATCCAACACTATCTGTTGTTGAGAAAGGTGCAGAAGCGATGAAGAGCTTCCAACCTGACGTAATCCTAGCTCTAGGTGGTGGTTCTCCAATGGACGCTGCTAAAATCATGTGGGTAATGTACGAGCACCCAGAAACTCACTTCGAAGAACTAGCAATGCGCTTTATGGACATCCGTAAACGTATCTACAAGTTCCCTAAAATGGGTAAGAAAGCTGAGCTTGTCTGTATCACTACTACTTCTGGTACGGGTTCCGAAGTGACGCCATTCGCGGTTGTTACAGATGACAAGACTGGTGCTAAGTACCCATTAGCTGACTACGAAATCACGCCAAACATGGCTATCGTTGATGCTAACCTAGTCATGAACATGCCTAAGTCTCTTACAGCATTCGGTGGTTACGATGCAGTAACTCACGCTCTAGAAGCTTACGTATCTGTTCTTGCGAACGAGTACTCAGACGGTCAAGCTCTACAAGCACTTAAGATGCTTAAAGAGTACCTACCTTCAAGCTACGCGAACGGCGCAAACGACCCAATCGCTCGTGAGAAAGTGCACAACGCGGCAACGATCGCTGGTATCGCGTTTGCTAACGCATTCCTAGGTGTCTGTCACTCTATGGCGCATAAGATTGGTGCTGAGTTCCACCTACCTCACGGTTTAGCGAACGCACTACTGATTTCGAATGTTGTACGTTATAACGCGAACGACAACCCAACTAAACAAACGGCGTTTTCTCAATACGACCGTCCACAAGCGCGTCGTCGTTACGCTGAAGTTGCTGACCACCTAGGCCTAAGCCAAGAAGGTGACCGTACTGCCCAGAAAATTGAACGTCTACTCGCATGGCTTGATGAGCTGAAAGGTGACCTAGACATCCCAATGTCTATCCAAGCAGCAGGTGTTTCGGAAGCTGACTTCGTAACGAAACTCGACGAACTGGCTGTTGAAGCGTTTGATGATCAGTGTACGGCGGCTAACCCACGTTATCCTTTAATCACAGAAATAAAAGAAGTTCTAATGGCTTCTTACTACGGCAAAGCCTTCGTGGAAGGTGAAACTTTCGAAGGCACGACCGTTATTAAGAAGAAAGCAGACCAATTAGCGAAAGAAGCAAACAAAACAACGAAAGAAGCGACGCCAAAAGCAAAGAAAGAAAAAGCGAGTGTATAAGCACGACGTTAGTTATAAGGTAGGCTCTCGTTAGCGCAGAGCTGCAATAGGGTAAACTCAAGCCTCAGTCGAAAGACTGAGGCTTTTTTATGATTTTCAAATTTAGAGCAGTTCTGTTTGGTAGGAAATTTTGGGCAGACGACTTGTTCAGACTTCGGCGGTCACGACTCTCCCGCTAAAGTAATCATTAGTGACGATGTAAGCGGTATTTCTAACCAGCTCATCTTGAATCTGTGCCCATTGTCGTTTGTCTACATCCTCAGTGGAGTGGTTCAACGATGGAATAACGCCACCCACACGAATATTGAACGGTGTCAGCTCTTTCGCCCAGCTGTGTGTAAAGCCAGCTACCAAAGCCGTCATGCTCTCTACCCCCGTCAGATCCTTATGATCGTCATGGGAGATGACATTCACGATCACGCCTTTCTTTTCTCTGGCACGAAACCATTCAGCACCGACTTGTCCGTAGGTGAAGAGGAAACGAGCCGCAGAAGCAATCTGATTAATATAGGTACTCATCGGCTCAGGGGACATTAAACTTGGCATTGGAGAGCTGGTCCAACAATTTACGATAACGTCGGGTGTCGCCCCGAGTTGTGATTCAATTTGATCAAATAGCAGGTTAATAGATGTCGTGTTATCACTGAAGACATTTATTGCATAAACCTTGTCGGAGAAAGCGCTGATCTGCTCGTAACTCGCCTTCAAGGATTGGGGGTTCTGGTCGCAGAGCACCAGCGTTGCACCAAGGTGGGCAAAATGGCTAGAGCAAGTACTACCCAGGGCCGAGCCTGCGGACGTGACGAGAATAATTGACTCTTTGATATCCATAGCACCTTCGCTGTCATATCTTGTGTTAAAGGATACATAAGTGGTTGGCACTAACAGCATGGATGAGTTTCTTCTAGCCCTGTGTGAAAAGCTTCAAAGTAACGCCGATAAGCCGTAATTATTATCTAGGAATTTGTAAGGAATCACATTTCTTACGTGCTGCAGATGTAAATGTCAGCGCAAAAACAAGTACGTTAAGCTTGTAATTGAATTTGATATTTACGCTGGGCTGAGACCAACTGATTGTATAAGCCTGCATCAGGAATTAATTGCTTATTACGTTCGCCCAGGCTGCGACGTTCATGCCCCGAAAGGTTGTGATAAACCTCTTCTGGCAATTTGAAGGTATCTTCAGGGAGGTATGTTAATGCATCGGGTTTTAGGTAATGGCTTAACTTTGCCGATGGGAGGCCTGAGTTATGGAACTGTTTCGCTTGTTCCGCAGCGAGTTCATAGCTGCTGCTATTTGAGCAAAGTGCCTGAGGTTGAGACAAGCCAAATTGTTGGCGAAGGATATCGTCACTGGTGACGACCTCCTGTACTTCTTCAACCGGGATAACATCACGAACATCATTCGAGAACATAGACAGAATGAGCGAGAAATCAGCACGTCGACCTTCGTGTACGGCATGATTGATACCATTACCGAACTGAAGTTCATTGATGATTGCTGCTTTGTCTAAAGTATGGATTTGCATGATATTCCTCGGTTGATGCACTTTTAACGGCACCAAAACTAAGAACTTAAGGAAAAAGAGGGAATTAATTGAAGAAATAAGTCAGGTAAGCAAAAAAAAGCCCGCATTGACGCGGGCTTTAGTATAAAAAAACTTATGGGGAAGTGGATTACTTCGCTAGGTTCTCAGCTACGAAGTCCCAGTTTACTAGGCTCCAGAATGCAGCCATGTAGTTAGGGCGAACATTGCGGAAATCAATGTAGTAAGCGTGTTCCCATAGGTCAACAGTGAGAAGTGGAGTAACCCCTTCTTCTGTTAAAGGAGTTGCAGCGTTAGAAGTGTTAACGATGTCTAGAGAACCGTCGGCTTTCTTCACCAACCAAGTCCAAGAAGAGCCAAAGTTGTTGATTGCTGAATCAGTAAATTTCGCCTTGAATTCATCGAAAGAACCAAATGCGGTATTGATTGCTTCAGCGACAGCACCAGTTGGCTCGCCGCCTGCTTTTGGCGCAAGACAGTGCCAGTAGAACGTGTGATTCCAGATCTGTGCTGCGTTGTTGAATACGCCACCAGTAGAAGTCTTGATGATTTCTTCCAGTGTTTTGCCTTCAAATTCAGTGCCAGGGATAAGACCATTTAGCTTAACAACATAAGTGTTGTGGTGTTTACCGTGGTGGAACTCTAGTGTTTCTGCAGAGATGTGTGGTTCTAGTGCGTCTTTTGCGTAAGGAAGAGCTGGTAGTTCAAATGCCATTGCTCGATTCTCCATATATATGAAAGGGTTACCTTTCGATTGCTTCCAGTGTTTTTATTTATATGTAGTCACTACTACTGACTTGATGAGTATTTTAGCAAGTTTTTACTTTATTAAAACCCCGATATGAAAATATTTTAAGATAAGAAACGTTAAAAAACTTAATAATTATATGGTTTATATTCTGTGGTTATTGAGTAGAATGTGGCAATAACTAAAGTTCAAATCCATGAATGAGGAAGCGATGGAAACTATCGATAAAATCAAACAGCAGATCTCTGAAAACACAATCTTGCTGTACATGAAAGGTTCACCGAAACTGCCTAGCTGTGGTTTTTCTTCTCAAGCCTCACAAGCTCTGATGGCTTGTGGCGAGAAGTTCGCTTACGTAGACATTCTGCAAAATCCAGACATTCGCGCTGAGCTACCTATATACGCTCAATGGCCAACATTCCCACAACTGTGGGTTGAAGGCGAGCTGATTGGTGGTTGTGACATCATTTTGGAAATGTTCCAAAAAGGTGAACTTCAGCCGCTTATCAAAGAAGCTGCAGCACGTGTTGATGGTGACGCCGAGTAATTCGTAAATACTTACAATTGGCGATAGAATAGAGAGGAGCCGCATTGGCTCCTTTTTCTTTTTTAGGTTATTGGAATGAACTTGAAGCTTTATTACGTACACGATCCAATGTGCAGCTGGTGTTGGGGCTACAAACCAACCATCGAAAAATTGAAGCAGCAACTACCGGGTGTGATTCAATTCGAATACGTTTTGGGTGGGCTTGCGCCAGATACTAATCTGCCGATGCCGCCGGAAATGCAGCAAAAAATAGAGCAGATTTGGAAGCAAATTGAGAGTCAGCTTGGCACCAAGTTTAACTACGACTTTTGGATGTTGTGTACGCCAGTGCGCAGCACTTATCAATCTTGTCGTGCTGTTATCGCCGCAGGTTTCCAAGATTCTTATGAGCAGATGCTCGAAGCGATTCAACATGCTTACTACTTACGTGCGATGCCACCTCATGAAGAAGCAACACACTTGCAACTAGCACGAGAGATCGGTTTAAACGTTCAGCAGTTTAAGAACGATATGGATGGCACTTTGCTGGAAGGTGTTTTCCAAGACCAACTGAGTCTTGCTAAGAGCTTAGGCGTTAATTCTTACCCGAGTTTGGTACTGCAAATTAACGATGCTTACTTCCCGATTGAAGTCGATTATGAGTCAACAGAAAATACATTGAAGCTTATTCGCGAGCGTATTATCGATAACATGCCTGCGCAGTAACTTGAAACCGACTTTCTGACAACCAGACAATAAAAAGCCGCTCATTGAGCGGCCTTTTCGTCATGACTAGTATCCAGTTAACGGCGCAATTAAAGTACCATTGCAGCAATCCAACCGAAGATGATCAGCGGAATGTTGTAGTGGATGAAGGTTGGTACAACGGTTTCCCAAATGTGCTCATGTTGACCATCTGCGTTGAGACCCGATGTTGGGCCTAAGGTTGAGTCAGAAGCAGGGGAACCCGCATCACCTAGTGCCGCCGCAGTCCCTACCAGTGCAACCGTCGCCATAGGTGAGAAGCCAAATGCTAGCGCTAGTGGCACATAGATGGTAGCTAGGATAGGAATCGTAGAGAAAGAAGAACCTATGCCCATTGTTACCAACAGTCCAACGATTAGCATTAATAGTGCTGCAAGAGGCTTGTTGTCACCGATGCTGGTTGTTAGCGATTGTACTAGCGTTTCAACACCGCCAGTTTGCTTCATTACTGCTGCAAAACCTGCCGCTGCAATCATGATGAAGCCAATCATTGCCATCATGTGAACACCTTTAGTGAACACATCGTGCGTCTCTTTCCACGCGATAACGCCACCGAAAGTAAACACCATAAAGCCCGCTAATGCACCGATGATCATCGAGCCAGTATAAAGCTGAACGCTTAACGCTGCGATAATACCTAGGCCAGCAACCAGGATGTGCTTTTTATTCAGTTTTGCTTCGGATTCTTGAACTACGGTCAGCTCCGTTTCTTTGTATTCGCGAGGTTTACGGTAGCTAAAGAAGATTGCCGTAAGAAGACCAAATAACATACCAGCACCAGGCAATAGCATTGCAGTCGGAACTTGGCTTGCGACAACATCGGTCAGACCATTTTCATGCAAGTTCTTCAATAGAATGTTGTTTAGAAAGATACCACCAAAGCCGATTGGTAGAATCATGTACGGAGTAATTAAACCAAAGGTCAACACACAAGCAACCAAGCGACGGTCCAGCTTCAACTTAGCGAATACGCCCAAAAGAGGTGGAATTAAAATCGGAATGAAGGCGATATGCACCGGGATCACGTTTTGAGATGACATGGTAACAAGAACTAGAGCAACCAATACTGCGTATTTCAGCCCCGTAGTCGACGCAGAATTTTCTTTACCATTTAGACGCTTAATGACACTTTTGGCCAGAAGGTCAGTGATGCCAGAGCGAGAAATCGCAACAGCGAAAGTGCCTAACATGGCGTAGCTTAGCGCGATAGTTGCACCGCCACCTAGGCCACTCTCAAATGCGGTAACTGTATCCCCAAGGCTCATGCCAGCGACAAGGCCGCCAACGATGGCACTAAACGTGAGGGCAACCACCACGTTTACGCGCATCAATGCTAAAACAAGCATGACGCACACAGATATAACGACAGGATTCATACTTTTCCTAATATGTTGTGTTTATTTATTATTTTTCGTCGACAAGCGGCCAACCGCCTAGGGCCTTCCATTTGTTGACGATGCCACAGAATAATTCTGCAGTTTGTTGTGTATCGTAAAGGGCAGAATGCGCTTCACGATTGTCGAATTCCATCCCTGCAGCTTTACATGCTTTAGCGAGAACAGTTTGACCATAAGCGAGCCCACTTAATGTTGCGGTATCAAAAGTGGCAAATGGATGGAAAGGGACTCTTTTGAGTTTGCAGCGCTCATTGGCTGCATTAACAAAACTTAAGTCGAAAGCGGCATTATGTGCCACCATGATGGCACGTGAACAGTCTGCTGCTTTTTGCTCTTTTCGGATCAGTTTATAGATTTCTTTGAGAGCTTCTTGTTCTGATATTGCACCGCGAAGAGGACTGAAAGGGTCGCGGATACCATTGAACTCAAGCGCCTCTTTCTCTAAATTTGCGCCTTCGAACGGTTCGATATGAAAATGAATGGTCGAAGCAGGATGCAGATTACCAGTATCATCCATGCTAAGAGTAACGGCACAGATTTCTAAAAGTGCATCAGTTTGAGCATTGAAACCTGCGGTCTCAACGTCAACTACCACTGGAAAATAACCACGAAAACGCTTTTTCAGGGTTAGAGCTTCATTTTCTATTGTCATGTTGGCTTATTTTTGTGTGTCTAAGGCTGCATTATTGCAGATTCTATCGATGAGAAAAACCGCAATTTGGGAGAAATATAAAATTCCGTTTTCCATCAGTCAGGCGAGGTGGTCACAGAAAACTAGGTTCATTTGGATCTGTTGTTCATCGCGATAAACTCTAACTTGTTACAGGGCTATCAAAGTGAATGCTAACACCTTAGCTACTCAGGTCAATTCGATGTTGGCGGGCTTTTTGCATTGTTTAGATGTTTTCAATTGATTCAAATAAGCGGCAATAGACTGCCGCTTGAGAGAAGTACCTAGATGAATAGATGGCTAATAACCAGTGGTGTCGTGACGTTATTACTCAGCGCAAACAGTTTTGCGTCAATGGCTAAGCGCTACGCTGCCACTCCGCAGCAATCACAGTGGGAGATGGTGATTAATACGCCGCTGGAGTGTCGGCTTGTGCATCCCATCCCTGGGTTTGGTGATGCGGTGTTTTCGTCTCATGCAAGTAAAAAGATAAATCTGGATTTTGAATTGAAGATGCTTCGTCCTATGGGCGAAACGCGTGATGTCAGTTTGATTTCTATGCCACCATCTTGGCGTCCGGGTGAGAATGCTGATCGTATCACTAACCTTAAATTCTTCAAACAGTTCGATGGTTATGTTGGCGGGCAAACCGCGTGGGGTATTCTCTCCGAGCTAGAAAAGGGGCGTTATCCGACATTTAGCTACCAAGACTGGCAAAGCAGGGATTCGCGTATCGAAGTCGCATTATCCTCGGTGTTATTCCGACATAAATACAATGCCTTTAGCACCTGTATTGCTGGTTTGCTCAAGTATAGTTTCGAAGATATAGCCTTTACGATTCTTCACTATGAACGCCAAGGTGACCAGTTAACCAAAACCTCGAAGAAACGTTTAGCACAAATTGCTGACTACGTTCGCCATAACCAAGACATCGATTTGGTGTTGGTTTCGACTTACACGGATTCGACTGATGGTAAGAGCACGAGTCAAAATTTATCTGAACGTCGAGCAGAGTCATTACGCACTTACTTTGAATCTTTGGGCTTGTCAGAAGATCGCATTCAAGTACAGGGCTATGGTAAACGTCGCCCAATTGCCGATAATGGCTCACCAATTGGTAAAGATAAGAACCGTCGCGTGGTCATTTCACTGGGGCGTACTCAGTTTTAATACCTAACACAGCAGTCGTCAGCAGATCAGAGTAAAAAGAGGTATGCGCTAGAGCTTGGTATTGCTCTAGCGTTTTTGTCTGTGTTTGAGGTTGTTTATTTGTGTTACTTGCCGCTTGAGGCATCTCACTCGTTTAGTTTAAACGGAACTTAGCGATGATTTCGCAATTGGTTGCGGTGTCTATTTTTTCGACTTGTTGAGCAATGATTGGGTTTGGGTGGCGTTTCATGAAATCAATTAAGGCTTTAGTACAGCAGCCGATCGAATCTATAAAGCTTGCGCAATTTTTATTTGGGCATTGAGGGATCAGCGTAAGCACTTTCTCAGAGGCGAGTTGAAGATATTTAAGTTCATAATCTGTATCGCCTGCCCAGCGCCAAAATTGGGCGATGTTATGGCATGAGATCACCGAAATCAATAATCGTTCGTCGGCTTCAATCTCCACACATTCACTAATATCTTCACTCAGGCTAAGGGCTTGCTGGTAATGAAGAATACTGCGAACAGGGTCATCTAGTTGAAGTGCTGTATCGGCTAGAAGCGTGTGTCTTTCCCATTCACTGATCATTATTGTTATCCACATGTCTATTTTGAATGTGAATCTAAACGATAACCATTATCAAGTAAAGTAATTTATTAATAAAAGATAGGCCAGTAATTGACCGGCCTATGAATAATAGCGAATTTCAGTAGGAGAGGCTTAGTTAGCCCTCTAGTCCCGCTGATGCTTGCTTATTTTGAATCAGTTCAATCATGTAACCGTTTGGGTCTTTTACGAAAGCAATATGAGTCGTTCCGCCTTTAACTGGGCCCGCTTCGCGTGTCACGTTACCGCCAGCGGCTTTGATTGCATCGCACGTTGAGTAGATATCATCTACGCCGATTGCGATGTGGCCAAATGCAGAGCCAAGGTCGTACTCGGTTGTACCCCAATTATACGTTAACTCAATCACGGCACCTTGTGATTCATCACCGTAGCCTAGGAAAGCCAGAGTGTATTTGTATTCTTTGTTTTCATTGGTACGAAGCAGTTGCATGCCCATGACTTCAGTGTAGAACTTGATTGATTTGTCTAGATCACCCACGCGCAGCATGGTGTGAAGAATTCGACCGTTTGACATTATTTGCTCCTAGCGATGGTTTCAGATGGGGTTATTCTTCTGGGTATATTTTTTCTTTAAACTCACACAGGTCTTCGATAATACAGCTACCGCAGCGAGGTTTTCTTGCCACACAAGTATACCGCCCATGAAGGATTAACCAGTGGTGTACATCAAGCTTAAACTCTTTTGGTACTACTTTGAGAAGTTTCTCTTCTACGTCGTCAACGGTTTTACCCATTGCAAACTTTGTACGGTTGGACACTCGATAGATGTGCGTATCTACCGCAATGGTTGGCCAACCAAATGCGGTATTCAGTACCACGTTAGCCGTTTTACGGCCGACACCTGGTAAGGCTTCAAGCGCAGCGCGATCTTCGGGCACTTCTCCGTTGTGCTTTTCTAGCAAGAGCTTGCAAGTCTTAATGGTGTTTTCTGCTTTCGAGTTAAATAGACCGATGGTTTTGATGTATTTCTTTAAACCATCGACACCCAAATTAAGAATATCTTGTGGCGTGTTTGCAACAGGGTAAAGCTTATCTGTTGCTTTGTTCACACTTACGTCTGTAGCCTGCGCAGAGAGCAGAACGGCGATTAGTAACTCAAACGGTGTGCTCCAGTTAAGCTCCGTTTGAGGGTTGGGGTTGTTCTCTCTTAGTCGCTCGAGAATTTCAATTCTTTTGACTTTGTTCATTGCTGACTTCCAAACCCGTCTTTGCGGTTTATGAAAAAGCCCATGCGTGTGGTAGGGCTTTGATTTTATAATTCTTTAATATTATGTATTCGTTACGCGAGCGCGTTCAATCGTCGGTTTTTCCTCTTTCGGCTGACGAGCCTGAATTGAGCTGTCGATGACATTTTTCAATGCAATCAAAAGCCCGACGCCGATGAAGGCCCCCGGCGGTAACATTGCGAGTAGGAAGCTGTTATCGAAGTGGAAAACTTGAATACGCAGTGCTGAAGCCCAATCACCCAATAGCAGATCCGCGCCATCAAACAGCGTGCCATTGCCAATCAACTCGCGCATGGCACCAAGTACAACCAATACAGTCGTCATACCAAGCCCCATCCAGAAACCATCTAAGGCAGCGGGTAGTGGGTCATTTTTTGACGCGTAAGCTTCTGCCCGGCCGATGATAATACAGTTAGTGACAATCAGTGGAATGAAGATACCAAGAGATAGGTATAGACCGTAGGCGTAAGCGTTCATCAATAGTTGAACACAAGTTACTAAAGCGGCAATGATCATGACGAAAACCGGAATACGAATTTCTTTTGGTACGTGGTTTCGGAACAAAGAAACAGTCACATTTGAGCCGATAAGCACCAACAGAGTAGCGATACCTAGACCCAGCGCATTAGTAATGGTAGAGGAAACCGCAAGCAAAGGGCACAATCCTAGGAGTTGTACTAGGGCTGGGTTGTTACTCCACATGCCGTTTTTCATTAGCTGTTTATTTTCATTCATGGTTGCCTCCTGAACAATCTAGGGGCTGATTCAGAATCTCATCACGAGACTTGTTAACGTAGTTTACTGTATTTCTGACTGCTTTCACTACTGCTCTAGGCGTAATGGTTGCACCAGTGAACTGATCGAAATCGCCACCATCTTTTCGTACGCGCCAGGAATTCCAGTTACTCTCCGTCACTTCTTTGCCTGTGAAGTTCAGGATCCAATCCGTCACGCGTAGATTAATTTTATCACCCAACCCCGGCGTTTCTTGATGGCTTAGGATACGGGTACCAAGGATCTTTCCTTGGTTATCGATGCCTGTGATGATTTTGATTTCACCGTTATAGCCATCTGGTGCGATGGATTCAATCGCCATGGCAGTAGGCCGGCCGTTTTTGGTGGCAAGGTAAGTTGGCATCGAGCTAACTGTACCTAAGTCGGATGCTTTCACCATGGTACATGCCGCAACAAGATTGTTGTCATGCATATCTTCCGGAATGACTTGGTTAAGAACTGACAATAATTGCTTTTGTTCCTGAAACCTAATTTGATCTTTCGTTAGGAACTGAGTCAGTGCCACAAGACCAGTCGTGGCACAGGCGAAGATCGCCAATGAGAGACCATTTTTTCTAATCGCGGTTAACATGTTTACCTCAGTGACCGTAAGTTCTTGGTTTGGTGTAGTAGTCAATCAAGGGTACGCACATATTGGCAAGCAGAACGGCGAACGCGACACCGTCTGGGAAGCCACCCCAACTCCGGATAACAAATACCAGCGCACCGATCAGAGCACCAAAAATCAGACGACCTTTTACAGTGGTAGATGCGGAAACTGGGTCGGTTGCGATAAAGAACGCGCCCAACATGGTTGCACCCGAGAGCAGATTAAAGATAGGTGACGCAGTTTCTCCCGGAGCGAGCAGGCTAAACACGGTGCTAAATAGTACTAAGCTGCCAAGGAAACCAGCAGGAATGTACCACTGGATGATGCGTTTCTTAATCATCACTAGGCCGCCCGCTAAATAGGCGAGGTTGACCCATTGCCAACCAATTCCAGCAAGACCAGAAAATATCGGCTGTGAAAATACCTCACTTGGCGTAGCACCACTGTGAATACCAGTTTTGAATGCATCTAATGGGGTCGCCATTGTGACGCCATCTACACCAGCACGAACTTGCTGTAGCGACAAACCATCAAAGTCATAGCCTGTGAAAACCAGAGACAACACGTCTGCAAAATTTACGTGGTCGGACATTAATGAAGTAGGCGCACTCCAGCTTGTCATTTGTACAGGGAAGGAGATGAGTAATACAACGTATGCGACCATCGCAGGGTTAAATAGATTTTGGCCAATACCACCGTACAAGTGCTTCGCGATGACAATAGCAAAAATCAAACCGATGAGCATGATCCACCAAGGTGACCATGGTGGGATTGCCACAGCTAATAGCCACGCGGTGACAATGGCACTGTTATCTCGTAGTGCACGTCTTGGCGAGCGTTTACGAACAAGCATAACCAATGCTTCAAGTGACATTGCGACCGCAATTGCGAACACGAGTTGAATAATGGTGCCCCAACCGAAGAAATAGGTTTGGGCTACTAAGCCAGGAATGGCGCACAGGGCTACCCACTTCATCAAATCTGGTGTGCTGCGACGGCTATGAGCATGTGGTGAACTGGCAATAAAAAACGACATTACTTGCTCTCCTCAGTATTATTCTTATTCTCTTCTTGCTGAGCCTTTCGAGCTTTAGCGCGAGCAATAGCAGCTGCGACCGCGGCCTTCTTCGGATCCATTTCTGGCTTTTCAGAGGGCGCTTCTGCTGCTGCGGGCTCAGCTTGCGCCTCTTGCTGAACCTTTCGAGCTTTAGCGCGAGCAATGGCAGCAGCGACGGCGGCTTTCTTCGGATCCATTTCTGGTTCTTCAGAAGGTGTTTCTGCTGCTGCGGGTTCAACTTGCGTCTCTTGTTGAGCCTTTCGAGCTTTAGCGCGAGCAATAGCAGCAGCGACGGCGGCTTTCTTCGGATCCATTTCTGGCTCTTCAGAAGGCGCTTCTGCTGCTATGGGATCAACTTGCGTCTCTTGCTGAGCTTTACGTGCTTTAGCGCGAGCAATGGCAGCAGCGACGGCGGCTTTCTTCGGATCCATTTCCTGCTCTTCAGAAGGTGTTTCTGCTGCTGCAGGTTCAGCTTGCGTCTCTTGCTGAGCTTTACGTGCTTTAGCGCGAGCAATAGCAGCAGCGACCGCGGCTTTCTTCGGGTCCATTTCTGGCTCTTCAGAGGGTGTTTCTGCTGCTGCGGGGTCAACTTGCGTCTCTTGCTGAGCTTTACGTGCTTTAGCGCGAGCAATAGCAGCAGCGACAGCGGTTTTCTTCGGATCCATTTCTGGCTCTTCAGAAGGCGCTTCTGCTGCTGCGGGTTCCTCTTGCTGAGCTTTACGTGCTTTAGCGCGAGCAATGGCAGCAGCGACCGCGGCCTTCTTCGGATCGCCGACTTGCTGCGGAGACATTTCTGACTCTACAGCTTCGGTTGAATCTTCTTGTTGTGCTTTTTTCGCCTTAGCTCTGGCGATAGCAGCCGCGACGGCTGCTTGCTTATCACCGGCCTCAACAGGTGTTGCATCATTTTCCTGCTGAGCTTTCTTCGCCTTAGCTCTGGCAATGGCAGCAGCAACCGCTGATTTTTTATCATCAGCATTGACCGTGGGCGTGTCGTCGTGTTCTTTTTGCGCTTTGCGTTCACGAGCAAGGCGTTTACGTTCTTCACGTAGCTTTGCCATTTCTGAGTTATCAGGCTCACCTGCACCTGATTGAGCCGCCGCGGCCTGTTTGGCTTTTGCTTTGGCAATCGCAGCGGCGACTGCTGGTTTCAATGCGGGTTCTACTTTCGCCTCGGTATTTTCTTTTTGGGCTTTCACGCGAGCAATTGCGGCGGCAATTGCATCGTCACCGCCAGAGGCTTTCATGTCTTTGCGACGATCATCTGCGGCTTTCTTAAAGCGATTCTCGCGTTCCAATTTTTCGCGCTCCATGCGCGCTTTCTTTTCTTCAAACCGCAGCTTAGCTCGTTCAGCTGCTGCCGTTTCTTGAGCACGAGTACGGATTTCGGCTTTTGCTTGACGGTAATATTGAACCAGTGGGATCTCACTTGGACACACAAACGCACATGCGCCACATTCAATGCAATCTTTTAGGTTGAGCTCTTCCAGCTTTTCGTATTCTTGGCTTTTCGAGTACCACTGAAGCTGCTGCGGCAATAGTGAGGCAGGGCAAGCCTCCGCGCACTGGCTGCAACGGATACATTCCATTTCATATTGGTCAGAAGCTATCTCGCGGCGTTTTGGTGCCAGAATACAGTTGGCGGTTTTAGTGATGGGAACTTGGGTGTGGGGGAGGGTAAAGCCCATCATTGGTCCGCCCATGATTAGACGTTGCAGCTTTTTATCAGCTTTGTAGCCGAACTCGTCCAACAGCGCCTGAACTGGTGTACCAAGTAGCGTCCAAACGTTACGCGGTTGCTTGAAGGTTTTTCCCGTTAGCGTCACTATGCGATTTACCATAGGCTCGCCGTCGATCACCGCACGCTTAATCGAATATAAAGAGCCCACGTTTTGTACCAAGATACCAATATCTGCGGGAATAGAACCACTTGGCACTTCTTTGTTGGTCAAAATCTTGATGAGCTGCTTCTCACCACCAGAAGGATACTTGGTTGGGATAACGCGGATCACGATATCTTTTTTTATCGCTGCTTGTTCCAAAGCCTTGATAGCCGCCGGTTTGTTATCTTCAATACCAATGATGGTTAATTTAGGTTTAAGAATATGCTCAACGATCTCAATGCCTTGGATCAGTTCGTCGGCATGCTCTTGCATCAGTTTGTCATCGGCCGTAATGTAAGGTTCGCACTCTGCCGCGTTGACAATGAGAATTTCAGTACGCGCAAGACCAGATTGGATTTTCTTTGCCGTCGGGAAGCCTGCGCCCCCCATGCCAGAAACACCCGCGAGGCGGATCACATCTATTAAGGTATCAGCGGTCTCTTGGGTGTAGTCAGCCACTGGCGTTTTATTACCCCAAGAGTCGCTACCATCAGGTGCAATCACTGCGCACAGCTCGCTTAAACCCGAGGGGTGAGCAACGGTTCGTGGCTCGATAGCAATGACTTGACCAGAGGTTGGTGCATGAATAGGAACGGTAAAACCACTGTCTGAAGCCGTCAGTTGCTGACCTTTCAATACGGTGTCGCCAACCGCAATCAAAAGATTACCCGCTTTGCCTATGTGCTGTTTCAGAGGTAGGACGATTTCCGACGGAATGGCGGCATGAACCAATTCAGTTTTGTTGGATTGTTTCTTGTTTTCTGCCGGATGCACGCCACCTGGGAAATCCCATAGCGAACCAGTACGAATTTGTTCAATCAAAGACAACATACGAAACCTTATTTAATTGAATCAGTCACGTTCGCTGCGTTGGCAGCATCCGTAATGTTAACCACTGGAATGGCGTTGAGTTTCCACTTCCAGCTCTCTGTGGTCGTTTCCACAGGAATCATCTCAATACAATCAGTAGGACAAGGTGACACACATAAATCACACCCCGTGCATTCGTCCTTGATAACAGTATGAAGGGCTTTGGTGCCACCGACAATCGCATCTACCGGACAAGCTTGAATACACTTGGTACAGCCGATACACATGTCTTCGTGAATGAAGGCAACGGTTTTTACCTTGTTGTCGAGATCGTGTGCCGACTCTTCGACTTCAACCCCCATTAAATCTGCCAGTTTTTCAATGGCAGCTTGCCCACCCGGAGGGCACTTGTTGATCTGATCGCCGTTAGCAATCGCTTCTGCGTATGGACGACAACCTGGGTAGCCACACTGACCACACTGAGTTTGAGGAAGAATCGAATCTATCTGATCGACAATCGGATCTGCTTCCACTTTGAATCGAATCGATGCGAAGCCAAGTACTGCACCGAATACGGCAGCAAGTGCGGCTAGGGCGAAAATCGCTATTAAAATCGTACTCATGATTTATTTTACCAAGCCTGTAAAGCCCATAAAGGCGAGAGACATAAGGCCAGCAGTGATCATCGCAATTGACGCTCCTTTAAATGGCACAGGCACGTCAGCCGCTGCGATACGTTCACGCATTGAAGCAAATAAAATCAGTACTAGAGAGAAGCCAACGGCTGCACCAAAACCGTAAATGATCGATTCGATAAAATTGTGGTTCTCATTGATGTTAAGCAGAGCAACACCTAAGACCGCACAGTTCGTTGTGATCAATGGTAAGAAAATGCCCAGCAGACGGTAGAGTGTCGGGCTGGTTTTATGAACAACCATTTCTGTGAACTGCACGACAACCGCGATCACTAAGATAAAACTCATGGTTCGTAGATATTCGATTCCTAGCGGGCGTAAAACATAGCTTTCCACTAAGTATGCGCACACAGAGGCAAGCGTTAGCACAAAAGTTGTCGCTAAGCCCATACCAATTGCTGTTTCCAGCTTTTTAGACACGCCCATGAATGGACACAAGCCCAAAAACTTCACCAGTACAAAGTTGTTTACCAGCACAGTGCCGACCAACAACAAAATATATTCGGTCATAATTATTACGTTCTTAAAATCCGATCCCGATATTATCGTGTTTTGTGACCTCAATAACAACAGAAGAACGATGTGGTTTTGTACACCCAACCTAAAAATTATACGCGTATGTGATGAAACCGGATGAATCAATCGGGAATTGAAAGCTTTCATGAATGTTCATTAGCAGAAGAAACAGCTTTGCTCGCTCAAGGAGAGGAGGTCTCGATGCATTTAGCGCTCAACCGTGTTAACGTTATGGAGCAGAAGGTTGCATAATGATAAATTCTGTTTCATAAATGTAGGAGATGTTTTTTCCTACCCTTTAATCTGCTATGTATCAGAAAGAGGGAGTACCAGTGTGATAAAGATGGAAACCGTTCATTTTTGCTATTTTTATATATAAAATCTTTATGAGATTTATATAATTTTCAGATTCTTATTTTTTAAGTCTGCTAATGATTTTGAGAAGTGAATCGCAATTTTACACCGCCAATCTGATCTTATTTAAGGTTTTTAATTTCATAGAGTTTTTAATGTTTTTAATATGGAATCTTATGTTACAAAAATTTCCCCATAAAACAAGAACGTAAACTGTAACTCTAAGGTTTATTCATGTACAAAATCAAAAATATATTAATACATCCTGATCACCCGTTAGTTACTGATTTGACGACATCTGAAGAAAAGCGTATTGGTTACCATGATCATTTAGTTATCCTGATGCTTTGTGAGAATGCAGGAAAGATCACCACTAAAGAAGAGTTGCTGACAAGGGCTTGGCCTGGAAAGCATGTCTCGGAGGGGTCGCTTACTCAATCTATCAGCACGATTCGAAATCTCATTGAAGATGATGGCAAAACACAGAAACATCTAAAAACTGTCGCAAAAATTGGCTATAAACTGGAGAGCGATGCTGTTTCACTTCAAGGAAAGGTTGATGATGGATTGGAAATGGAAACCATACCTTTGGTTGACGCGCCTGCTCCAGACACTGAAACTTTGGAAAGCATCAAGATTGAAGAACAATGCTCCAAGGTTGCAAATCCAAAAGTCACAATACCTGACCAAAATCATTTCAAATTTAATCGTAATCACATTTACATGGCCATAGGTTGCTTTTTTGTGGTTGTTGCCGTGATCTTTCCATTTTATTTAACTCAGAGGGAGCCTGACTATTCTGGTTGGTTACACTTAGCCAAAATGTACTCCTCTGAGAATATGACTATTTACTGCAAAAGTGAGCAAGAAGCGCAGACCGTTGCTAGAAGCTTAGCACCGCTGATTAAGGAAAAAGTGGCTCAAGGTAAGTTATCACGACTTATCTTAGCGCATTCAGATGAGACCCTATCAATTGTCATACTTAAACCTCTTGCACCACCGACTAATCTTGTCGTGATGCTTGATGGCCCTCAATCCCATGAAAGTCTCGTTGGTATGGTTAAACTGGAGCTAAGCAGCTATGTACATTAAAAATAAAGGCTTTTACTTTCTTATTGGTGCTCTTTGTTTAATGGTTTTCTCTATTTTACTGAGTTTAAGAGCGGAGAGAAATGCTCTGGTAAATGCGACCACTTTTTATGTGACAATGGATGGTGAACGTCTAGCGAAAGAATACATGGAAACCATTGTTCATAACGATAAATTTGAAGCGGTAATGGTTATCAATGAGCCTGAATTAGATATTCCTCTTGATATTTACACACGAGGTGAGATTTGTTATCGAGAAGATGGCTTTTTTAGTTTGAGGATAAATGAAGACTATGTAAGTAGTATGGATATGGATAATGAAAATGGCTTTTTTTCTGATAAATATCTGAATGGAAAGAGAAAGTTATCACTTTTTAAATCTGCACAGGTAGTCGAAAAATTACCCAATAACTATAGACTGGTCTTATTATCCAATAGCCCCGTTAAAAGGATGATTGCGGTAAAATGGCAAGGTAATCACTCCTCAAGCTTTCCAGATACGATGACTAAGTAAGTCGCCTAACGTATGTAGGCAGTATTGACTTCATCATTCCGGGTATTCAACTCGTACAAACGCACTGCGAAGGTGTTACTGGTCACAGCTATCATAAGCACTGTAGTTACTGAGCTTATTAATTCTTAATGCTCTTAAAACAAAGCACTAAGGCCATGGTGATCGTGCTATAACAGTATTTTGATAACAATTTCAGATATATTTCACTATTGATACTTAAGACACTATGAAACTATGGCTCTCTATTTTTTAAAGAGGCCATATTCATGTATAGATATTTTTTACTCATAATGCTTTTGTTTACAAGTGTCGCATTAAAGGCAGAGGGGATGCCCCCATCGCTAGCTATAATGAACTATAATGTTTATATGCTTGATCACCACACAGATATCTTTATTGGTGGGACAAACCCCAACAAGAGAGCTCAATTATTGGCAGATTCTTCGGTTTTTGATAATACGGATGTTATCGTGTTCAATGAAGTATTTGATAATCAGGCGAGTGACATTTTAATTGAAGGCTTAAGTGGCCAATTCCCGTATCGTACACCAGTGCTTGGGCGTGACAAAAATGGTTGGGATAGAACGGAAGGTTGGAATGCAGCTAAGCTTGATGATGGCGGTGTTATTCTCCTTAGTCGTTTCCCGATCGAGTATAAAGCGCAGGTTATTTTTGGCGAAGGGTGTGGTGCTGACAAGTTATCTCAGAAAGGATTTCTCCATGCGGTTATTGAAAAAGGCGGCGAGCACTACAATGTTATCGGCACTCATGTGCAAGCGGATGACTCTAGTTGTAAGACACCTCCCTCGGTGGTCAGAAATAGTCAGTTTTCACAAATTAATCGTTATATATCAGAAGTCGATCGGTCTTTTGATGAAATGTTTTTTATTTCAGGTGATTTAAATGTGGTGAAAGAAACCGAAGAATTTTCTTCAATGCTTGAGGTACTAAATGTATCCGAACCGACCAATTACTCTGGCGCAAAATATTCATGGGATCCCGGTATTAATGGACTGGCACATGCCAACTACCCTGACTTAAAAGGTCAATTACTTGACTATGTTCTTGTTGAGCGTAGCCACAAACAACCTAAAAACTGGCATAACCAAGTTTTAGATGTGCTTTCCAAAAGAGTTGAGTTACCAGGCACGCAGGAACCATATTATTTCTATGAGTATTCTGATCATTTCCCTGTTATTGCATTTGAGTATGCAGACGGTAACACACAAACTCACAGTTTTCGTCCAAACAACAAGCCATATAACTCAATTAAGTTGCAGCACCAAATGACTGGCCAATTTGTCATTGACGATCCAAATTCACCCAACGGTTGGCTCACATACAGTAAAAATGGCGAAAATGAAAACGCATTGTTTAAGTTAGACAATTGGCATCCATATGATGGTATTTGTATTCATGACCACGATTATGTACAAATTTCTAGAGCTGATAGCTATAAAGATTACTATTGGAATTATAGTGGCAGTAGTTATTACACAAAAGATGGTAATGCTTCCGATTTTATGAAGATCAGCCGAAAATCAGAATCAGAAGGTTGTATTAAAAATGGCGATGTCGTGTATTTGTATGATCATGCCCATACCCTTTGGTCTTCTCCTGAGCAATATATCGAACCAGTCAACTCGTTCATTAAAGGTGAAAGAAAACTTCCTGTAGGAGACAATGGTCTCTTTATTATTCAGATGTCAGAGCCTAATTATGATCAATGGAAAGACAAATTGATTTATAAATAATTCGAGACTTTCTCTATTTACAATCGTAGTTAAAAAATAGATTACCTTTTGAATATAAAGCTATGCTTTGCATGGCTTTATATTTTTTGTTTTTAATATTTGTCTACCTGTCTACCTGTCTACCTGTCTACCTGTCTACCTGTCTACCTGTCTACCTGTCTATTTTCTTATTGTAACTGAGTAAGATGGTATTATAAATCATCATACAGCTTTCATACCGAAATTTCGTAAGAGCAATGGTTTTAATATTCTAACTAAAACTATTTCACTCCCACTTTTATTTTCATTATTTTCTAAAACTAAATCTTTATCTAAGATTAATTTTTTTATTTGTGATCTGCAGTGTTTTACTAAAGTTCACACCTCAACTTGTTTAGTCAGGGAATATACATGACTTCAAGATGAAAATATTCTGAACAAAGAACTCATGTCAACAATAAGTGCTAAAAGAAACTCTCCGTGAATAGTGGAGTTCTTGGTTCGTCTACCTCGTCGTTTGTTCCTGATTTAGGACCATTAACCTCTTAAGCAACGTTGCGTCAACGAATGCTATGATTTTCTCTGAATCAGGAACTTTGGGGTTAGCTATGAATATAGGAGGAGTGTTTATTTTATTTGAAATATCCATGAAATCATAAAAAAATATATTCTAACAGCATTAATATTTAATTGATTATTTTTTTGTGTTTTTTTTGTGATTTGAAACCTTTTTCTAACTAATTTGGAAGGGTGCTCAAGGCATTTATGTAAATGCGTTAGGCAGATATAAACTTAAACATAGTGAAAGGTAAAAGTGATGAAAACAAAAAGTCTCAGCTTAAGCTTGGTGACAATCTCTATACTATCTGGTTATGCAAATGCATCACCGATTCCAAATATTCCTGATGCGTACTTTACGGGTGCTGATAAGTACGTTGTTTATGATGATCCGGCGACAGCCTGTGATGTATTCAATACGAATGTAGCCTTCATTAATAATAGTATGGAAAAGGATGGTTTACCTGGTCGAATTGATAATTTATGTCAACATGCGAGAATAAAAGATGTCGGTCAAATTGAAGAGCAGTTTATAATAACTTCACAAAATGGGGCTTATGGACCTGGTTCTGATAAGTATCCAGTGACAGAGCAGATCGATGTTGCACGTACTATTGATTTGTTGATGTTTTCTCAGTCAAACAAAACTAACTATATTATGGCTGTTGATGGAAGTATGAATGTGACTCGACAAACTATTGATGATCGAGGTTACTTTAGACAATGGGACGATGAAAAAGTGGCACCTCACTTTTTTGAAAGAGAAGGATATATCGGACAAATATTCCATAAAAACTCTCAATTTAACTTCATTTCTGGAGAAGATGCTTACAATATTGCCCACAAGAGGGCCGTCGAAGAAGCACCACTTGATACAAAAGAGCAATCTAGGTTGACTTGGTTGTATTTGTCTCAGCGCTGTGAAGATGATCGACTAAACGCTGACTGTCTTCCTCAACGCGGCTACGGAAATTTCTTTATAAATCAACAAAGCTTCCCTAGTTCAACGAATGCGGATAAAGAGATCTCCTTGGCTAAGAGTACTTCTTTTGGTTTTGATATTACCGGGTCGTTTGACGCCAGTAAATCAGATGGACCTTCTGCTGGCTTGGGTGTTGGTTTTGGTTTTAGCTCTGCCGAGGAGTCAAGTCAAGTACACACCTTTACAAACTATGCCTCTGTTGATGAGGGCAACGATATTGGTCACTCGGTTGTTCAAACTATTAATGCAAAAGCAGTGGGAGAAGCTGGGGCAAACGCGGATAACCCGAAAAGTGATACTTGGCACGTAAATAACGCCATGGACATTTGGAGTGAGGACCTGTATCGAGTGTATGACCTTAAGAGCTATGAATCTTGGCAGGAAAATTACACCTCTGATAGAAATACTTGTAAATCTCAGCAACTACACTTTGGCAATGCGGTTACTGTTTCTCGAGCATATCTCAACATGTATAAAGATTGGAAAATTAATGAGCCAGATACAAGACTTTATCAAAGAGAATCAAATTACGGCATCACAATAGATACACAGTGTACTGTTGACTCTAATGGTCAAACTTTCCGCACAATGATAGATCCAATTCTTTAGTCACCAAAGGATAAAGCAAATGAATTTTGTAAAAAGTACGTTATTTACCAGCACACTGTTATTATCTCTGGCTTCTAATGCTGCGAGTATTTCTACCATCGGAACTCATGATAACGGTGTATTTAATGAAATGCAGCAAATACAACTTAAGTCAGCCGGAGAGGGCAGTGTAGCCAACTCAGGGGACATCTTTTTTATTGATAGTAACGATGTTCAAGTTGAAGATCTGAATAAAGAGTTATTGCAAGATTTTAACTCTATCGTGATCATTGGAGATGCGCTTAAGAATAAAGAGTTGATGGTTAAGTTAGTTGGTTTTGGTATCGAAAGGGAAGTGGTGGTTATTACTGATATCCATGACTTATCTAAGCGTGAGATCACTACCTACAGCAAAGGCGATAAAGCCAGTGACGTTAAAGTTGCGGCGGTTCTGATGGATACGCTCACTCGTAATCAATAGTGTAATGTGACGGGGGCTGGAGTTGGAGACTCTTATTATTCATACGAGTCTCATATTACAGCCTTCCAGCTTATCTAAGCCACGGATTTTTTCGTGGCTTTTTTGTCTATGTCAATCGCAGTAAATAGCAAGTCATTCTGGCTTGTCATAGAGCTCGTTAAGCTTGTTGGACAAACAACGACTTATTGAAAGTTTTGGCTCTGACGCCAAACGTTTTTCTTGCGTCAATTCTGATTACTTATTGTGATTGGTACGTGCTGTCAGTACTAAATCGCAAAGACCAAAGTAAAAAGGCCGCATCAAATGATGCGGCCTTTTATGAATTTTGGCTCCTCCTGCTGGGCTCGAACCAGCGACCTGCGGATTAACAGTCCGTCGCTCTACCAACTGAGCTAAGGAGGAATTGCTTTGTTTTAAAGCGGTACGAATGGTATCGAGCAGCCCTAATTCTGTCAACATCCCAAAACACATTTTTAGCAAAAAATAATGCGTTATCATCTTTACTTTTTGGCACTCCTTGCCTGTAAAGGGCTCGAGTTAGTTATCCACCAAATTTGTGGATAACTGTGTTAATCAAATCTTAGTAAAGAGCTTTAATGTGTAACTTATAGATTATGGTTTGAGTTGTTAGCTGGGGATACACGAAGGGTAGCTTTAAAAAACAATAAGTTAATTAAAATGGGTCGGGTTTGCATTAAGTGGATAAAATTTGATGTTCTTCAGTTGTGGGGTGGTGTTCGGTATTTTTGGGGAAAAGTTGTGGAAAGCATATCATCGTGAATTGAGGCAATCCGCAAAGTATGGCGAAGCAATATATCAGAGTCATCAGCCTAAGGCTAGGACGAAATAGAGAAAGCACAAAAATGGATCATAATGAGCTATAAATTTAAGATAGACGTAGATTTCATCTAGCAAGGTGTATATACATACAGCTAAAGTGCAGTAAATTTAAGGAAGGTCATGAGTAAAGTTTATCAACTGGTCTCTGAATATCAACCAGCGGGTGATCAACCAACCGCTATCAAACAGCTACTAGAAGGGCTAGATGCAGGTTTGGCTCATCAGACACTATTAGGTGTAACTGGTTCGGGTAAAACATTCACACTGGCAAACGTGATCGCACAAGCTCAGCGTCCTGCGATTCTACTGGCACCAAACAAAACGCTTGCCGCACAGCTTTACGGCGAGATGAAGGCCTTTTTCCCCAATAATTCCGTAGAATACTTCGTCTCTTACTATGATTATTATCAACCCGAAGCCTACGTCCCCACGACGGACACTTTCATTGAAAAGGATGCTTCGGTTAACGCTCATATTGAGCAAATGCGCTTATCGGCTACAAAAGCATTATTGGAACGCAAAGATGCGATTATTGTTGCATCGGTATCGGCAATTTATGGTTTGGGGGATCCTGAATCGTATCTGAAAATGATGTTGCACCTGTGTCGCGGTGATGTCATTGATCAACGCGATATGCTGCGTCGGCTTGCGGAACTTCAATATTCGCGAAACGATGTTGCGTTTGAGCGCGGTCAGTTCCGTGTTCGCGGTGAAGTAATAGATATCTTCCCTGCAGAATCAGAACAAGACGCTGTGCGTATTGAGATGTTTGATGATGAAGTGGATTGCATCAGTGTATTTGATCCATTGACTGGTGTCGTCAAACAGCGTGACTTGCCACGTTATACTATCTACCCAAAGACTCACTATGTGACGCCGCGTGAGCGTATTCTTGACGCCATCGAAAATATCAAAGATGAACTAGATGTACGTAAGAAGCAACTTCTCGAGAACAACAAGCTTTTAGAAGAGCAACGTATCAGTCAGCGAACTCAATTTGATATTGAGATGATGAACGAGCTCGGCTTTTGCTCGGGTATAGAAAACTACTCACGATATTTAAGTGGTCGTGCGGAAGGTGAGCCGCCACCGACATTGTTTGACTACTTGCCTGACGATGGTTTGCTGATTATCGATGAGTCCCACGTTACGGTTCCGCAAATTGGCGCGATGTATAAAGGTGACCGTTCGCGCAAAGAGACGCTGGTGGAGTTTGGGTTCCGCCTGCCCTCAGCACTGGATAACCGCCCGATGAAGTTCGAAGAGTTTGAGGCGGTCTCTCCGCAGACCATATTTGTCTCGGCGACACCGGGTAATTATGAACTTGAGAAGTCTGCCGGTGAGATAGCGGATCAAGTGGTACGTCCAACTGGTCTACTCGATCCGGAGTTGGAAGTCCGTCCAGTTACAACTCAGGTCGATGACTTATTGTCGGAGATTCGAATTCGCTCCGTGAAAGATGAGCGCGTCCTTGTGACGACGTTAACCAAGCGCATGGCAGAAGATTTAACCGAATACCTTCACGAACACGATGTGAAAGTTCGTTATCTCCACTCTGACATCGATACGGTTGAGCGCGTCGAAATTATTCGTGATCTTCGATTGGGTGAATTCGATGTATTGGTGGGGATTAACTTGTTGCGAGAAGGTCTGGATATGCCAGAAGTGTCGTTGGTTGCGATTCTAGATGCCGACAAAGAAGGCTTCTTGCGCTCTGAGCGTTCCTTAATCCAGACTATTGGTCGTGCTGCACGGAATATCGAAGGTAGAGCGATTCTTTACGCGGATTCAATCACTAAGTCGATGAAGAAAGCGATGGATGAGACCGACCGTCGCCGTGAGAAACAAAGGGCACACAACGTTGCGATAGGGATAGAGCCTCAAGCCTTGAAGCGCAATATTAAAGACATTATGGAGCTTGGTGACATTACTAAATCCAAGCGTCAGCGTAATACTAATCAAGTGCCATTATCAAAAGTAGCGGAGCCCTCTCAAGCTTATGAGGCCCTCTCTCCACAGCAATTGGAGAGAGAGATCAGTCGCTTGGAAGCCGCGATGTATCAACATGCTCAAGATCTCGAATTTGAGTTGGCCGCCCAAAAACGTGACCAAATAGAGCAGTTGCGCACTCAGTTCATTACTAACAGTTAATTTAAAGTCTTAAATTGTCTTTTGCAGGGAGAGATCGTAAGCGTATAAAAAAGAAGCCAATAGATCTGAGCTATTGGCTTGTTCTGTGAACATATCGTTCACTAACAACGTCAGTTGGCTAGGTGACCCGAGGGGTCACCCAGCATCCAGCACAGTTTATGCCATAATCCAACCTATTGATATTCGGTCCATTTTGTGAATGGCCGCCATATTTCAATTAATAAATAATTGCAAAATGCAAAGCGTAATGCGATTATTATTAAAACAAAACGAAAAGTCGGCTTGGATATGCAACAAAAAACAGAAGGTCAAAAGTCTCGATATCTACTCATGGTAGAGGACACTGCGTCCGTTGCGGCGCTTTACCGCTCTTATCTAACACCACTCGGTATTGATATCAATATTGTTGGAACAGGCAGAGATGCCATCGAAAGCCTGAACCATCGTATTCCCGATCTTATTTTGCTTGATCTTCGCCTACCAGACATGACGGGGATGGATGTATTGCATGCGGTTAAGAAAAGCCAGCCAGATGTGCCAATCATCTTTATGACTGCCCATGGCTCTATCGATACCGCGGTAGAGGCGATGCGTCACGGATCTCAAGACTTCCTAATCAAACCATGCGAGGCAGACCGCCTGCGTGTCACAGTGAACAACGCGATCCGCAAGGCGACAAAGCTGAAAAACGAAGCGGACAACCCAGGAAACCAAAATTACCAAGGCTTCATTGGCAGTAGTCAAACCATGCAACAGGTTTACCGCACCATTGACTCGGCGGCAAGCAGTAAGGCAAGTATTTTCATCACGGGTGAGAGTGGGACGGGTAAAGAGGTGTGTGCTGAAGCAATCCACGCAGCGAGTCAGCGCGGAGATAAGCCGTTTATCGCCATCAACTGTGCAGCAATTCCGAAAGACTTAATTGAAAGTGAGCTGTTTGGTCATGTGAAAGGCGCGTTTACTGGTGCTGCGAATGATCGACAAGGTGCGGCAGAACTTGCTGATGGCGGTACCTTGTTTCTCGACGAGTTGTGTGAAATGGATTTGGACCTTCAAACTAAGTTATTACGCTTTATTCAAACGGGTACGTTCCAAAAAGTCGGTTCTTCTAAAATGAAGAGCGTGGATGTGCGTTTTGTGTGTGCAACCAACCGCGACCCTTGGAAAGAAGTACAAGAAGGTCGTTTCCGGGAAGACTTGTACTACCGTTTGTATGTTATTCCGCTGCATCTACCCCCATTGCGTGAGCGTGGCGAAGACGTCATTGAGATTGCATACTCTTTGCTGGGTTACATGTCTCATGAAGAAGGTAAGAGCTTCATTCGTTTTGCACAAGACGTAATTGAACGGTTTAATAGCTACGAATGGCCGGGTAATGTTCGTCAGCTACAAAATGTACTGCGTAACATAGTGGTACTGAATAACGGTAAAGAGATTACTCTTGATATGTTGCCTCCACCGCTGAATCATCCTGTTGTGCGTCAATCGGTAGCAAAATTTATTGAACCTAACGTTATAATGGTGTCAGATATTACGCCGCTCTGGGTGACTGAGAAAATGGCCATCGAGCAGGCGATTGAGGCATGTGATGGCAATATTCCACGTGCTGCTGGCTACTTAGATGTGAGCCCATCAACGATTTATCGTAAGTTACAAGCTTGGAATAGCAAGGAAGAAAAACAAAACGCATGAATACGGCAGTATTAAATCAGCAAAAAATTGAAGGATTATCTCAGGAAATTGGCAGCGAAAATGTCCCGATTTTGTTGGATATTTTTCTGGGGGAAATGGACATTTACATCGGCACCTTATCTGAGCTTCAGGGTACCGCGCAACTGGGTTATTTGAAAGAAATCAGTCATGCACTGAAAAGCAGTGCTGCAAGCTTTGGTGCCGATCGGTTGTGTGAACTTGCGATTGCGATCGATAAGAAAGCGAAAGTGAATATATTGAGTGAGAAGGGGATTGAAACGAGTGCAATGATTGATCTGTTGTGCATCACTCGTGAAGCCTACCGCTCGTGGACAAGCTGGTCATAAATCACAGCATAAAGAAATCAGCCCTCCAAATATGGAGGGCTTTTGTTTGGTGGTATTGCAACCAAAGGCTTTCCAAAAAACGTTTAACTTGGCAATAGCTGGTTTTCAATCGCTTGTTTAAGTTTGTCGCGGTCATGACGCCAGTCACGGTTCGATGAAGCCAATGATTCAGTCACTACGTTCCAGTTATCAAGTACTGCTTGTTCTGTTTCTTCAGTCAGCACGACATCGATTTTACGACCTTGGCAAGCACGCTCACACCACTCAAGTTTTTGTTTCATCGTCATGCGGCCAGCAGGGCCATGCTCCGGACTTAAGTTTGCCACAAAGATGACTCTTGCCTTTTTGTTTGCCGCAATCGCTTTGCCGAGTTCAGGCAGTAAAAGTGGCGGCATGATGCTGGTAAGAAAACTGCCGGGACCGAGAATGATGGCATCCGCTTTTGCAAGAGCAGTCACCGCCTCTTTAGTTGCAGGGACTTCTGGTGACAGATCAAGGCGAAGCAACTCGGCGTCCATTTCATCGACGTTAGTCTCGCCCGTTACCCAGCGTCCGTCAGTTGATAGAGCGGTGAGGTCGGAAGGGTGCTCAGACATCGGCAGAATGTTGACATCGACTTTCAACATATTGCGGATAAGGTTGATTGCCTCTAATGGTCGGACAGAGAGGTTGTCCAGTGCTGTCAACATGAGGTTACCAAGATTATGCCCGTTGAGCTCACCAGCACCTTTAAAGCGGTATTCAAACATCATTGAACTGATGGATGGCTCGGTGATTAACTGGTTAATACAGTTACGAGTATCACCCCAAGCTATGCCTCCCTGACAATGTCGAATACGGCCTGTTGATCCTCCGTTGTCAGTTGTCGCAACAATGCCAGTCGCATTGCCGCCAAAATCTTTTAATGCCGCTAACATACGGCCCAAACCGTGACCACCGCCAACTGCAATTACTTTTTTATCGGTGTAGATATTCATTAACTTCTTCTAATTATCTGCTAGTAACGACTACAATTTAACGTAGTGAGTATAAAAGAGGTACTCACTAAGCGGTAAAATGTGTTTTCAGGAAGTTTTTTTATCACTCAAGTCTGGATTCCATTACAAATATTAAGTATTTTACACGGCAAAGCTATCAGGGATTACTTTCTCTGGTTGCCATAACTCCGAGCTCACTATGCTAAGTCTAAGGATAGGCGTTTTGAGCCAGTGACATATTGTCACAAGGGCATAATTGGAAATGATTATGCCTCCCGTGTTTGGAAAGGTGTTCCGTGGCGCAACAATTCGAAGATAAATTTCATCGTAAGTTCTATTACTTGCGTCTGTCTGTGACCGACGTATGTAATTTCAAATGTACCTATTGCCTTCCTGATGGTTATAAACCGTCGGGCAACAAAAACTCGTCTTTTTTATCGCTTCCTGAGATCAAACGTGTGGTCAAAGCGTTTGCCGATTGCGGCACCTCAAAGATACGCATTACAGGCGGTGAGCCGAGTTTGCGCAAAGACTTTACTGACATAATCCACTCAGTCGCAACCACGCCGGGTATCAAAAAAGTCGCGACCACGACCAATGGTTACCGCATGGCAAAGCAATTGGCTGACTGGCGTGAAGCAGGCTTAACGAACATTAATGTGAGTGTTGATAGCTTAGATCCGCATATGTTCCATCAAATCACAGGTGAAAATAAGTTCACTGAGGTGATGAATGGCATCGAACGTGCGTTCGAATTAGGCTACGAGCAAGTTAAGGTAAACGTGGTACTGATGAAAGACCTCAACCACAATAAGCTGCCTGCTTTCCTTCACTGGATTAAAGACCGTCCGATCCAACTGCGTTTTATTGAACTAATGCAGACAGGAGAAATGGACGATCTGTTTGCAAAGCACCATGTATCCGGTGTTGCAATCCGGAATCAATTAATTGCCAATGGCTGGTTGCTTAAAGTTCGTTCTCACAACGACGGCCCTGCTCAAGTATTCGTTCATCCTGACTACAAGGGTGAAATTGGCCTGATCATGCCGTATGAAAAAGACTTCTGTGAGAGCTGCAACCGACTGCGTGTATCGGCTACGGGTAAATTGCATTTGTGTCTGTTCGGTGATCATGGTGTTGAATTACGTGACTTGCTAGAGCGAGACGAGCAAGAAAGCGAATTGATTGCACGTATTCAGGCACAACTGCAAACCAAATCCGCTAGCCACTTCTTGCACGATGGCAACACAGGTATGACGCCAAATCTTGCGTCTATCGGTGGCTAAACTCAAACAGATTTATACCGGCAGCTGTTGCAGCTTTCGGTGGTTTTTCCAGAATCGATACCTTATGTATCAAAGAAAATTTAGAGAATAGGTGGACACATGGGTCACGCTGAAAGCAAATTTCAACCTGCAAACATAGCCGTTTTGACGGTATCTGACACTCGTATTGAAGAAAACGACACTTCTGGTGGTTACTTAGTTGAACAGGCCAGAGAAGCGGGTCACAACGTCGTTGACAAGCAAATCGTTATCGATGATATGTACAAGATCCGTGCGATTGTCTCTCAGTGGATTGCTGACGAAAACGTACAAGCAATCATGCTCACCGGCGGTACTGGTTTTACTTCGCGTGACAGCACGCCAGAAGCACTTAAGCCACTGTTTGATAAAGAGGTAGAAGGTTTTGGTGAACTGTTCCGCTTGGTTTCTTATGAAGAGATCGGCACTTCAACCATTCAATCTCGTGCGATTGCTGGTTTTGCTAACCATACCGTTATCTTCGCAATGCCGGGTTCGACAGGTGCGTGTCGTACGGGGTGGACGAAGATTATTAAGCAGCAGCTAGATGCAAGCCATCGTCCTTGTAACTTCATGCCTCACCTATCTGTATAACTTACCTAAGAGTGTAGAAACAACAATGACACAATTTACCCATATCAATGCGTCTGGCGAGGCCAACATGGTCGATGTTTCTGCAAAAGCGGAAACGGTTCGCGAGGCGCGTGCTGAAGCATTCGTGCACATGGCGCAAGAAACGTTGCAATTAATTGTTTCAGGCCAACACCACAAAGGCGATGTGTTCGCAACTGCTCGCATCGCTGGAATCCAAGCCGCGAAGAAAACATGGGACCTGATTCCACTTTGCCATCCGTTGCTATTATCTAAAGTAGAAGTTCAACTGGAAGCTATCGAAGCCGAAAACAAAGTGCGTATTGAATCTGTGTGTAAGCTAGCAGGTAAAACCGGTGTTGAGATGGAAGCGTTAACGGCCGCTTCTGTCGCGGCACTGACGATTTACGATATGTGTAAAGCGGTCCAAAAAGATATGGTTATTGGTCAAGTTCGTCTTCTTGAGAAGGTGGGCGGTAAATCGGGTCACTTTAAGGCGGAATAATGATTAAAGTACTTTTCTTCGCTCAAACACGTGAACTAGTTGGTGTTGATGCGCTTGAGTTAGATGGTCAGTTTGACAATGTTGAAGCGATTCGCGCTCACTTGGTCGACATTGGTGTCGGTACGACAGGGAAGTGGGATCTAGCGTTAGAACCAGGGAAATTACTGGCCGCGGTAAACCAGTCAATCGTCCCTCTAGAGACGGAATTGAAAGCAGGCGATGAGGTTGCCTTCTTCCCACCTGTCACAGGGGGCTAATATGGATCCTCGTGTTTCTGTACAAGCAGAAGATTTTTCGGTTGATCAAGAATACCAACGCTTATCAGAAGGAACCTCTTCTGGCGCGGTAGTCACATTTATTGGCAAAGTTCGTGATATGAACCTCGGCGATAACGTGATTGGCCTTCACCTAGAACATTATCCAGGTATGACAGAGAAAAGCTTAATCGATATTTGTGATGAAGCTGAATCACGCTGGCCTTTACTAGGTGTTCGTGTCATTCACCGTGTTGGTGATCTCGATACGGGTGACCAGATTGTGTTTGTTGGCGTTTCCAGTGCACACCGTGGCGCGGCATTTGACGCTTGCGAGTTCATCATGGACTTCCTAAAGACCAAAGCGCCATTCTGGAAAAAAGAACGCACGACCACTGAAAACCGCTGGATTGAGTCGCGTGATACCGATCATCAAGCAGCGCAGCGTTGGGAAAAGTAGGAAGGTTTTTCCACGCTAATTTCGATAAACTGTTTTCCGTGATCGGTATGACTGTGCTTGAGATCAATACTCCAAAACCAGATGCGAATAGCATCTGGTTTTTTGCTTTTTTGCCCAAAAAAATCACCACTTTCCTTTCTTCATCCTCTCGGTGACCTTGTTCACAATAAAAAATATCGAACGAAATATATGCAATTATTTGTTAGACGAAGTGTTTCATAAATGTTAATTTCGTTGCGGTCTAATAGTGTAAGATGCTATTTATAAGTTTAAAATTAGGTTTATCGAAAGTTTCACCCGCCAAATAAACGAGTGAGTAAGTATTCTTCTATTTAATTCTTTTATTGCGATATTTACTGCTGAATAAGCGTGCTATTTACAAAATTATAAGTTTTTTGCTGGCTCTTTTATGGCAAATTACTTCAATGGTTGCTAGTGTGTGACGCAGTCTTTGTAAGGTTTTAGAATTTTCTGCTCAAAAAATGTGCTAAATAATTCTAAAATGCTGATTATTCCAGCCCTTTACAAAGAAGTCATGGATGCTAATGAAAAAACTTGGAGTTTTACGCATGTATAAGAACAAAATCACCAAAGCCCTTCTTCTAGGCGCTGGTCTGGCAGTGGCTGCCTCTTCTACTTCCACTTTCGCTGCAGACGTTCCAGCGGGCACTAAACTCGCAGAGAAGCAAGAACTTGTTCGTGGTAACGGTACTGAAGTTGCGACCATTGACCCGCATAAATCTCAAGGTGTTCCAGAGTCGCATGTTATTCGTGATCTTCTTGAAGGCCTTGTCAATCAAGACAGTGATGGCAACACCATTCCAGGGGTAGCAGAAAGCTGGGAAACCACAGATAACAAAACTTTTACTTTCCACTTACGCAAAGATGCGAAATGGTCCAACGGTGACCCTGTTACCGCTGAAGACTTCGTGTACAGTTGGCAGCGTGCTGTCGATCCTGGTACCGCTTCACCATACTCTTGGTACATGAAATATACCAAGATGAAAAATGCGAAAGACATCATTGCAGGTAAGAAAAACAAAAGCGAACTAGGCGTCAAAGCGATTGACGATCACACACTTGTCGTTGAGCTAGATACAGCGGTTCCTTATTTTGTGATGATGGTCGGCCACACAACAATGAAACCTGTTCACAAAGCAACAGTCGAGAAGTTTGGTGATCAATGGACGAAACCGGAAAACTTTGTAGGTAATGGCGCATATAAACTGAGCAAATGGGTCGTAAATGAACGTCTCGAGCTTGTACGCAACAACGAATACTGGGATGACGCCAAAACAGTTATTGGCAAGGTGACTTTTTTACCGATAGAAAACGCAGTTTCAGAGATGAACCGATTCTTATCTGGGGAAATTGATATCAGTTATCAACTGCCAGTGGAGCACTATAAGCGTCTGAAGAAAGAGCACCCTGAGTCCCTCTCGGTTGTTGGTAATCTTTGCACTTACTACTACTCATTCAACACCAAGAAAGAGCCATTCAACGACGTTCGTGTTCGCAAGGCAATATCTTATGCTATTGATCGAAACATCGTCGCCAATGCAATCCTTGGTCAAGGCCAGAAGCCCGCTTACTTCTTAACACCAGAGATCACAGCTCACTTTGATCCTGAACTTCCAAATTACGGCAAGATGTCGCAAAAAGAGCGCAATAAAGAGGCGGCACGCCTGCTAGCAGAAGCGGGGTTCGGTAAAGACAATCCACTCAAGTTCTCTCTTCTTTACAATACAGATGAGAATCATAAAAAGCTGGCAGTAGCGCTCGGCTCTATGTGGAAGAAAACTCTGGGTCTGGATGTAACGTTAGAAAACCAAGAATGGAAAACTTACTTATCTACTAAAGACCAAGGTGATTTTGAAGTAGCACGTGCTGGATGGTGTGGTGACTACAATGAGGCATCTTCTTTCCTAAACCTTATGGTGAGCTCGAACACGACAGGTGGCCAGCACTGGGGCAACAAAGAATACGATTCTCTTATCGATAAAGCGATAAAATCAACTTCAGAACAAGAGCGTACCAAGCTTTATTTAGACGCTGAAAAACTAATGGCAAAAGACATGCCTATTGCGCCTATTTATCAGTATGTCAAACCTCGTCTACTAAATCCGCGCGTTGGTGGTTTCCCCGTAAATAACGCGGAAGAGAAGATCTACTCAAAAGATCTTTACATTAAAGCAGACTAATTAAAGTCAGTTCAAAACCATAGAATAAGGCCCACTCGTCTAATACATGTACGTGTGGGGCTTATCGTCAAATTTTAACTGTAACAGACTGAAAGAGTGAGTTTATGCTCAAATTCATCGCAAAAAGGATATTTGAGGCGATCCCAACTATGTTGGTTTTGATCACCGTATCTTTCTTTCTTATGCGTTTCGCACCGGGTAACCCATTCTCGAGCGAGCGTCCATTACCGCCAGAGGTTATGGCGAATATTGAAGCCAAATATGGCCTAGACAAGCCAGTATTTGAGCAGTATACCACGTACTTGACTAACGTCATTCAAGGCGATTTTGGCCCTTCATTCAAATACTTAGACTACACAGTAAACGAGCTAATCTCGGTAGCACTGCCGGTATCGGCGAAGGTGGGTTTCATTGCCTTTATCTTCACTGTGATACTAGGGGTCACGATCGGGACCATAGCTGCGCTCAAACAAAATTCATGGCTTGATTACACCATTATGTCAACGGCGATGCTCGGGGTGGTTATGCCATCCTTCGTGTTAGCGCCAGCTTTGATTTACCTGTTCTCACTCCACTGGAATTTATTCCCAGCGGGGGGATGGCATGATGGCTCGTGGCAATATTTGGTGCTGCCAGTCATTGCTATGTCACTGCTTTATGTTGCTACCTTTGCCCGTATTACTCGTGGCTCAATGATTGAAACATTGAACAGTAACTTTATCCGTACCGCTCGAGCTAAAGGTCTGAGTTACCGCTACATCATTGTCAAACACGCATTAAAACCAGCTTTACTTCCTGTTGTTTCCTACATGGGGCCCGCATTTGTTGGCATTATTACCGGGTCAGTGGTGGTTGAAACTATTTTTGGTTTGCCCGGTATCGGCAAGTTGTTTGTCAACGCAGCCTTTAACCGTGACTACTCGCTAGTCATGGGGGTCACCATTTTGATTGGTTTCCTATTCATCTTGTTTAACGCGATTGTTGATATTCTGCTGGCAATGATTGACCCAAAAATTCGCTACTAACAGGGAAGTATGGTTATGTTAACGAAAAAAGAGAACCTTGAAGCGGTCGAGAAATTTGCAGAGAACCTGGAAGTTGAAGGCCGTAGTTTGTGGCAAGACGCCCGAATCCGCTTTATGCGCAATAAAGCAGCGATGGTGAGTTTATTCATACTCACATTGATGACTCTTGCGGTAATTTTCCTGCCAATGATAGCTCCCTATGCTTTTGACGATACCGATTGGTATTCAATGCACGTTGGTCCGAGTGCTGAGCACTGGTTCGGAACGGATAGTTTAGGTCGTGATATTTACGTACGTACGCTTATTGGTGGCCGTATTTCTCTGATGGTCGGTGTGTTAGGTGCGTTAGTGGCGGTTGTTATTGGTACGCTTTACGGCGCTACTTCTGGCTTTCTCGGCGGCAGAGTAGACCGTATCATGATGCGTATTCTTGAAATCTTATACGCAGTCCCTTTCATGTTTTTAGTGATTGTATTGGTTACCTTCTTCGGCCGTAACATTGTTCTTATCTTCGTCGCTATCGGTGCGATTGCATGGCTAGATATGGCACGTATCGTTCGTGGTCAAACACTAAGCTTACGCAGTAAAGAATTTATTGAAGCGGCACACGTCTGTGGTGTGAGCAAGTGGAAGATCATCACCCGCCATATCGTACCAAACGTACTAGGTATTGTAGCGGTATACTCAACGCTACTTATCCCAAGCATGATTCTGACTGAATCATTTCTTTCATTCCTTGGTCTTGGTGTACAGGAACCAATGACAAGTTGGGGCGCACTTCTACAAGAAGGTTCGCAAACAATGGAAGTCGCAATCTGGCAGTTGGCGTTTCCAGCAGCATTCATGGTTGTGACTCTATTCTGCTTCAACTACGTTGGTGACGGCCTGCGCGATGCGTTGGATCCAAAAGACAGATAATTAAAAATAGAAAGAATAAAGGAAGCAATGATGAGTTTATTAGATGTCAAAGATCTGCGCGTCGAATTTACCACGCAAGATGGTATCGTGACCGCAGTAAACGATTTAAACTTCTCCTTAAATCAAGGGGAAACCCTGGGTATTGTAGGGGAGTCTGGTTCAGGTAAGTCACAAACGGTATTCGCACTTATGGGTTTACTGGCAAAGAACGGTATTATCTCTGGTAGCGCGAAGTTCGAAGGTCGAGAAATCCTCAACCTTAAAGAGAAAGAGCTAAACAAGGTTCGTGCAGAACAGATCGCGATGATCTTCCAAGACCCCATGACGTCCCTTAACCCATACATGAAAGTCAGTGAGCAGCTTATGGAAGTGCTGATGATGCATAAAGGTATGGGCAAGGCAGAAGCTTTCGAAGAGTCGGTTCGTATGCTTGAAGCGGTAAAAATCCCAGAAGCTCGAAAGCGAATTACTATGTATCCGCATGAGTTCTCAGGTGGTATGCGCCAGCGTGTAATGATCGCAATGGCGCTACTGTGTCGTCCAAAACTGCTTATTGCGGATGAGCCAACGACGGCATTGGACGTAACGGTTCAAGCGCAGATCATGGATCTGTTGAACGAACTGAAATCTGAGTTCAACACTGCAATCATCATGATTACGCACGACCTTGGTGTCGTAGCGGGTTCTTGTGACAAAGTTCTGGTGATGTACGCAGGTCGTACCATGGAGTACGGCACAGTGAACGAAATCTTCTACAAACCAAGCCATCCGTATGCAGAAGGGTTGTTGAAGGCAATACCGCGTCTTGATACTGAAGGCGAGATCTTGCCAACGATTCCAGGCAACCCGCCAAATTTACTCCGCTTACCACCCGGCTGTCCTTATCAGGAGCGCTGCCACCGTGTGATGGACCGCTGTAAGCGTGAAGCGCCAACTCTGATGCCGTTCGCTGATGGCCGTCAGCGCGCATGTTTCTCTGAATGGGAGGCTTGGAACATATGAGTACAGATAAAAAACTGATTCTAGACATATCTGATCTGAAGGTGCACTTCAGCATTGCATCTAAGTCTGCATGGCCTTGGTCCAAGCCCTCAAGCGTAAAAGCGGTAGACGGTGTAAACGTTCGTTTATATGAAGGTGAGACGCTTGGAGTAGTGGGTGAGTCTGGTTGTGGTAAGTCGACGTTTGCTCGCGCCATTATTGGCTAGTTGAAGCAACTGAGGGTGAGGTGGTTTGGTTGGGACAAGATCTTACCAAGATGAAAGACGTACAACGCCGCGACACGCGTAAAGAAATACAAATGATTTTCCAAGATCCTTTGGCCTCTTTAAATCCGCGCATGACGGTCGGCGACATCATTGCTGAACCGCTGGAAACCTTCTATCCGGAACTGAGCAGACAAGAGGTGAAAGATCGAGTTAAAGAGATGATGGCGAAGGTGGGCCTGCTGCCGAATGTCATTAATCGTTACCCACACGAATTCTCCGGTGGTCAGTGTCAGCGTATTGGCATCGCTCGTGCTCTTATTCTAAAGCCTAAGATGATCATCTGTGACGAGCCAGTATCAGCACTGGATGTTTCTATTCAGGCTCAGGTAGTGAATCTACTAAAAGACCTGCAAAAAGAGCTGGGCCTTTCATTGGTCTTCATTGCGCATGATTTGTCTGTTATTAAACACATTTCTGACCGCGTATTGGTAATGTATCTCGGTAATGCGGTGGAATTGGGTGAATCGGAAGCCTTGTTTGCAAACCCAAAGCATCCGTACACACGTGCATTGATGTCGGCTGTGCCAATTCCTGATCCAGAATTAGAGCGCAACAAGAAGATCTTGATGCTAGAAGGGGATTTACCATCGCCCATTAGTCCGCCATCGGGTTGTGTGTTCCGCACGCGTTGCCCGCAAGCGACGCTTGACTGTTCGAACACTAAACCAAGTATTCAAGGCTCTGATGTTCACGCGGTATCTTGCCTACAGGTTAACGCGTAAAAAATTCAGGCTACAGTAACTAAGCGCGACCTCATTCGAGGGCGCGTTTTTTCTTTGGTTTGTTAACAAGCCCTTGTCAATGACCGTACTGTTTTTCTATAATATTACATGCTAACTTAATATATTATATAAACTAATGTTATCTACCTTAAGTCAGTCTATCCAATCCGGCAGAAGCAAAGTTTCACAAGAGTTACAGTGTGTATGTACGCTTCTTAAGGCAGATTTTCCTATCTTCGTGATGATCTCGATATTGGTGACGTTAATGTCGCTTTATGAATTCGCGAATGGCTACTCATATAGGGTTAAGCTTTTCAAGTATTGGGATATGATGTGTATTGGTGCAGTTGTAACTCTGTTTGTCTATACGGCCGTATACTTTTTCATCTTGCTTTCACGCTTGGAAAAACGCCCACTACTTTGCTTTTGGCATAAGCTTGTTTCATTATGGTCACAAAGGTCGAATCTGATTTCCGCTTTCGTACTGCTCAGTACGATAAGTGTCTTTCTTTCGAGCTTTTCTGCTATAAAAAGTCTGATCCCGCTAATTCATCCATTTGAATTTGATTCTCTATTTCATGATTTAGATATTTTGCTTTTCGCTGGGAGCGAGCCGTGGAAAATTTTCTACAGTGTCTTTGATTCTCCGCTTTCTACCATGATGATTAATATTGCCTATAACGTATGGTTTCTTTTGCTGTGGTTAACATTGAGTTATTTCCTGATCGCGAGAAATGCCAAAGCACGAATGCAGTTTTTACTAAGTTGGCTTTTGTGTTGGGCCCTGCTTGGTGGTGTATTAGCGACTTTACTTTCTTCTGCGGGACCGGCATTTTTGCATCGCTTAAATCCTGAAGATACTCGATACAATGAGTTAATGGCATTGCTCCAGTCGCATCATCAATGGTTAGTCGCCAATGACTGGCTGGGAATTTGGTCTCTCGGTACCCAAGAGATGTTATGGCAAGCCTACGACACGGGCAAAGAAATGCTTGGAAGTGGGATTTCTTCTATGCCAAGTATGCACGTCGCCATAGCGACCGTGATGGCGCTAGGAGGGTGGACGATAAATCGCTGTTTAGGCGCGGTACTTTGGTTATACACGGCTTTAATATTTGTAGGCTCTTTCGTATTGGGCTGGCACTATGCCGTCGATGGTTTAGTGAGCATACCTCTGACATGTTTGATTTGGTACTGTGTTGGAAAGTTTTTACACGTAACTAATCCCAGCTCCATCCCCTCATCATTGGGTGATTATGCGCGCTAAATTTGAAGTCCAATAGCGAAAAAAGAATTGTTCAGTTTGCTTAATCAAAAATTTCGAACAACTTAGCCAACTCCCTCTAGTTTTGAGAGCGTTGGCTTTTTTATACTGTTAGTAACAGTATAAATGAGGATCGAATGATGGGTAAGTTAATTAAAGGCGTTTGGCATGACGTATGGTACGAGACCAAATCAAGCGGTGGTAAGTTTATTCGTGAAGATGCAGGTTTTCGCGGCTGGATAAAAAATAAGCCTGATGCTGGGTTCCTACCGGAGTCGGGCCGCTACCATTTATATGTTTCCCTTGCCTGTCCGTGGGCGCATCGAACACTGATTTTTCGTCAACTTAAGGGGCTAGAAAGGCACATTGACGTTACTGTGGTATGCCCAGACATGCTCAGCGAAGGCTGGCAGGTGGGGTTACCTGAGCCGTTGTTTGGCCATACTCGTATGCACCAAATCTACACTCAAGCTAAGCCCGATTACACTGGTCGCGTTACTGTTCCGGTTTTGTGGGATAAAAAGACCAACACCATAGTGTCGAATGAGTCTTCTGAAATCATCCGTATGTTTAACTCTGAGTTTAACGAACTCACCGGGAACAACGATGATTATTACCCAGAGCAACTTCAAAGTGTGATTGATGAGTGGAACGATTACGTTTATCCAAACGTGAATAATGGTGTATACCGGTGCGGGTTTGCGACAACGCAAGAAGCTTATGAAGAGGCGTTCGATTCATTGTTTACTGCTTTGGATAAAATTGATGCACACCTTGCGACGCACCGCTACTTGGCTGGGAATAAAATCACAGAAGCAGACTGGCGCTTATTTACCACTCTCGTTCGGTTTGATGCCGTGTATGTAGGGCATTTTAAGTGCAATAAACAACGCATTGCGGATTACCCAAATATTCAGGGTTATTTGAAAGAGCTTTACCAAGTGGAAGGTGTGGCGGAGACCACCGATTTTTATCACATCAAGCGTCACTATTATTTTAGCCATATTGGTATCAATCCGACACAAGTGGTACCAAAAGGTCCTGAGTTAGACCTGAATTCGCCCCATGGTCGAGACTTAATCTAGATTGTTGCTCACTATGGTTGCTTAAACGTTGTTAAGAGCGGACTTGTTTGAGTATTTGGACTGCTTTAGCCGAGCACAAAGCAAAAAAAACCTCGCGATGGCGAGGTTTTAAGACTTTGCAGCAAGCAAGGTGATTAGTTAACTACTTTTTCGCGAGCTTGGTCAGCTTGATCTGCCTGAATCGCAGTTAGAGCAACTGTGTACACGATATCGTCTACTAGTGCACCGCGAGAGAGATCGTTTACAGGTTTGCGCATACCTTGCAGCATTGGACCGATAGATACTAGGTCAGCTGAACGTTGTACCGCTTTGTAAGTCGTATTACCCGTGTTTAGGTCTGGGAATACGAATACTGTCGCTTTACCTGCTACTGGAGAGTTAGGCGCTTTAGAAGCTGCCACATTTTCCATGATTGCTGCGTCGTACTGTAGAGGACCGTCGATCACTAGATCTGGACGCTTCTCTTGAGCAATCTTAGTTGCTTCACGTACTTTATCTACGTCTGCACCCTTACCAGATTCACCGGTAGAGTAAGAGATCATAGCTACACGTGGGTCGATACCGAATGCTGCCGCAGAATCAGCAGATTGGATAGCGATTTCAGCAAGCTGTTCCGCTGTTGGATCTGGGTTGATCGCACAGTCACCGTACACCAATACTTGGTCTGGTAGTAGCATGAAGAATACAGAAGATACGATAGACGCATCAGGTGCAGTCTTGATGATTTGGAACGGAGGAACGATAGTGTTTGCTGTGGTGTGAACCGCACCAGAAACTAGACCATCTACTTCGTTGTTCTCAAGCATCATTGTGCCTAGGAATACTGAATCTTGCAGTTTCTCGCGAGCAACAACTTCAGTCATACCTTTCGCGCCACGCAGTTCAACAAGACGAGCCACGTAGTTTTCACGAACTTCATCAGAGTTGATGATAGTTACGCCGGCACCTAGTGTTACGCCTTGCTGCTCCGCAACGCGACGGATTTCGTCTGGGTTACCGAGAAGCACACACTCAGCAATACCGCGTTCAGCACAGATCGCTGCCGCTTTAACTGTACGTGGTTCGTCGCCTTCAGGAAGAACGATACGCTTGCCAGCTTTGCGAGCAAATTCCGTTAACTGGTAACGGAATGCTGGTGGGCTGAGACGACGGGACTTTTGAGTCCCTTCAGTCATAGACTCGATCCAGTTACCGTCGATGTGACCAGCAACGTGTTCGTTGATGAACTCAATACGCTCTTTATCATCTGCAGGAACTTCGATAGAGAAACTCTGAAGGTTCAGAGAGGTCTGCCAAGTGTTACCTTGTGCTTTGAAGATAGGTAGACCTGTTTCGAATGCTGGTTTGCACAGACCTTCAATTTCTTCAGGAATGTCGTAACCGCCAGTTAGCAGTATCGCACCGATGTCAACACCGTTCATTGCTGCAAGTGATGCTGCAACAATAACGTCTGGACGGTCAGCAGAAGTGACTAGGAGAGAGCCTGGTCTGAAGTGCGCAATCATGTTTGGCAGAGATCGTGCACAGAAAGTGATGCTCTTGATTCGACGAGTGTTGATCTCACCTTCGTTGATGATGTCGGCGTTCAGGTGCTTAGCCATATCGGTCGCACGAGTCGCGATAAGATCTATGCTCCATGGTACACAGCCCAGCACACGAATTGGTGAAGTGTTGAAGATTTCCATCACTTTCATTTCGTTTTGCTTCGCGCTGTCTGCATCGTCAAAGATTTCAGATAAGTCAGGGCGAGTACGGCCCGCCTCGTCAACAGGTGCGTTTAGCTTGTTGATGATTACGCCAGAGATATTTTTGTTTTTAGTGCCGCCGAAGTTAGAACATGCTACTTCGATACGCTCTTTAAGCTGAGCAGGGTTATCAGTACCTGGGGTTGCTACAAGAACGATTTCTGCGCCAAGTGTTGCTGCAATTTCTGCGTTCACTTGGTTAGCGAATGGGTGCTTACGAGTTGGCACTAGACCTTCGATAAGTGTTACGTCCGCATCTTTGTTGATTTGGTTGTAACGCTCGACAACGGTTTCTAGCAGCTCGTCCATGTTGTCGTTACCAATGAGGTTTTCAGCAACAGACATCGCTAGTGGTTGACCTATCTTCATATCGCTGTTGCAGCCAACGATAGTTGAGGTTAGATCTGGTTGATCACCGCCAGAACGTGGCTGTGAAATTGGTTTGTAAAAAGAAACCTTAACGCCCTTGCGCTCCATTGCGCGAAGAACACCCATACTTACGCTAGTTAGACCAACACCAGCACTTGCAGGGATAAGCATAATAGTACGAGACATTCGAAGAGTACCTTTAGCTATTGGGAGATAAAAGCTCAACTCTTATTCCGTGAATCATTCAGAGAATAGGAGTTAAGCCCCTAAGAAATTGTTTGAAAGAAAAACAGGCTAGCCGAGTTGGCTAGCCTGTAAAACCAATTAAAGGCCAGTCAGACGTGCAGTGTCTTCAGCAATTACTAGTTCTTCGTTAGTCGAGATAACCATTGCTGGAATGCGGCTGTTAGCTGTCGTGATCGTACCTTCGCCGCCGAAACGAGCTTTCAGGTTAGATTCACCATCCACTTCGATACCGAAGATACCTAGACGGTTTAGAACCATTTCACGGATAGGGCCAGAGTTCTCGCCGATACCGCCAGTGAAAGTGATTGCGTCTAGACGACCTTCCATAGAAGCTGTGTAACCCGCTACGTACTTCGCTAGACGGTGACAGAACACGTCCATTGCACGTGTTGCTTCTTCTTTTTTACCGTAGTTGTCTTCAACAAAACGGCAGTCAGAAGTCACTTCAGTTAGACCAGCAAGACCAGATTCTTTAGTTAGCATGTTGTTGATTTGTTCAACAGAGTAACCCAGAGCGTCGTGCAGGTGGAATACGATAGCTGGGTCGATATCACCACAACGCGTACCCATTACAAGACCTTCAAGAGGAGTAAGACCCATAGAAGTATCTACAGATTGGCCGTTCTTAATCGCACAAACAGACGCACCGTTACCTAGGTGACAGTTGATGATGTTAACTTCCTCAACTGGCTTGTTTAGCAGGCCTGCAACTTCACGAGTGATGAATAGGTGTGAAGTACCGTGCATGCCGTAACGACGGATACCGTGTTCTTTGTATAGGTTGTAAGGAAGAGCGTATAGGTAAGACTCTTCAGGCATAGTTTGGTGGAACGCGGTGTCAAATACAGCAACGTTTTTAAGTTCTGGGAAGTTGTGCATAGCAGCTTCGATACCAATGATGTGCGCTGGGTTGTGAAGCGGTGCGAAAGTTGCAGCGTCTTGAATACCCTTAAGTACTTCGTCGGTGATCAGTGCAGACTGAGTGAACTGCTCGCCACCGTGAACGATACGGTGACCGATAGCGCCTAGGTTAGCTTTAAGCTCTGGCTTAGAAGCGAGAATAGTTTCAACCATGAACGCTAGTGCTTCTTCGTGTGCTGCACCGTCACCTAGTTGAGCTTCATGTTTACCATCAAGTTTCCACTTGATACGTGCTTCGGGAAGGTGAAGACATTCAGCAAGGCCTGATAGGTGCTCCGCACCTGTTTCTGCATCAACAACAGCAAATTTAAGAGAAGAACTACCGCAGTTTAAAACTAAAACTAGCTTAGACATGTGTGACTACCTGTTATTCGACTGATCAAAATCAGTTAAAGGATGAAAATTTAATCACAAGAATAGACGATACCAGGTATGGTTGCGCACTAATCTTGGTCAAGAATTGTTCTAATTCCGTATAAACGGGCAGTGGTGAACCCTTCCACCACTACGTAGCGATCCGTGCTGAATAAAATCTCGGAGTTGCTTAAATCGTAAATAACAGCAACAATGAGTTTGAGGGTCTGCAAAGGATAGCGATAATGGGCAATGATAACAAAAAAATTTTGAAAGGATATTAACTTTCATCAATTATTTGTGCCTTTAGTTGAAATATTCAACTATTTTTTAGTGAGAGAGCGGTATGAGTAAACAAGTCGGACTAATCCATAGCCTAAAAGATGGCCAAACATACATGGAGATCTGGCCGGTTCGTAGAGAACTGAATGCCATGTTTCCTGAACAACGAATTATCAAAGCAACGCGTTTTGGAATTAAAGTCATGCCAGCAGTCGCTGCGATCAGTGTGCTTACTCAAATGTCTTTCAACAATTATGATGCACTTCCTCAAGCCATCATAGTCGCATTGTTCGCAATTAGTATGCCCTTGCAAGGTATGTGGTGGCTTGGCAGCCGTTCCAACACTAAGTTGCCGCCGCAACTTGCGTCTTGGTACCGTGAATTACACCAAAAGATCATAGAAGCGGGGTTTGCCCTCGAACCAGCAAAAACTCGACCGAGATACAAAGAGCTTGCTATCATTTTAAATCGTGCGTTCCGTCAGTTAGACAAATCGGCGCTTGAACGCTGGTTCTAAATACCAGTATCAACCACAACCTTCGAAGTAGAGTGTGCTACGCTCACTCTCACTTTTCTGCGAGCAAATCTAAATCTGATCGCATTCCCCTTTTTGCGTAGTTGTACACAATGGCGCTTCTCATATCCATGATAATATATGGGTGTTGTCTTTTTTGTCGCATCGAGATTTCGTCAGTGTACCAAAATCGAGCTAAGCGCAAATAAGATTCTAGTGATTATCGACTATCCCCATGACACTTGTAGGTTGTACTACAAAATGCGTGTATCAATTATTAGACAAAGTGAGAATGTCAGCGGTAAATATCATTTTTCTGTCAATATCCCAACAATGAGCCGCAAAAAATGGCACAGAGAGTGACTTCGTATGTCTTCTTTATTAAGATTTGTTAATACATAAATATAACTATAAATAGCTTTTCGACGTTTTAGGCTTTCGGATGGCTCAGATTACTAGAAGCAATGGTGTTCAATGGGTAATAAAAGGCGATTTAGTCTAAAATTCGTCATCTTCTTTCCGCTTATCTTATTCTGCGTCGTCATTAGTGTGACAGCAAAGAACTATTACGATGCGATGAATCGATACGTTACATTAGAGTATGCTCAAATTGACCGTTCCATCGATCGTGCTATTAAGGTGCTGACTGCGCTTGATTACAGTTTTGTTAATTACTCGAATCCAGCACACCCTCTATTTAAAGAGCATAACTACAGGGTAAAGGATGGTATTTGCTATGTTTGGCCTATTGATGTTCTTTTATTAGAAAATAAGCACTCCGCTGGGTTACCTGCAGTGGATTTGAATTATATGATTGTAGGTGAAAAGTCACTCTGTGAACCAGGCAGTAAGCTGTTCAATTTAGCAGAAAAAAAAGCAGGTTTTGCACCATCACTCTCTTTCCTACATGATATTGAATCTTATATCGTTTCGATTTATTACATCGATAAAGAAGGTTACATTATCTCTTCCCCGGATACCTATGCTCAGAATTTTTCTCTGCAACTTTGGAATACGCTAAAAGCGAGGCCTTTTTGGCAAAAAACAGCTCAAGAGACGACGAAAGTAACTATGTCAGGCCCAGCGCCAATGTTGGACCAACATGATGGTCAAATTGTGAGTTTAAGTGTGCCTATTTACGAAGAGAGTGAACATCAAGGCTTCCTATCTATGGATTTTGATGTTGATGGCTTGTTAAAAGCCAATAAAAACTTAGCTGGAAAGCTGCACATTATTTCTTCGCAAATGAATGTACCTGATAATGCGTTACGCATAAGGCCGATAGAGCATGAACGTTTGAGTGCTGATCATCGAGTTTTCTATCAATATAACTTGTGGCAAGAGTTGAAGAATCTTTTGGCGTTTGAGAAATACAGTGTTGCGGTCGCTTTCTTTATTTACGTGCTAAGTACGGTGGCGTTGTTCCTTGTGAATACTCAAACAGAGCGTCGCTACTTCAAAGAGTTAGCCGCGAGGGACCCAATGACAGGGTTGTTGAATCGACGTGGAATACAAGCCGTGTGGCGCAACAAAATAACCAAGAAACACGTCGCGTTGGCGGTACTCGATATTGATGATTTTAAAGTAATCAACGACACCCATGGACATGATGTTGGTGATGACGCAATTCGTTTAGTTGCATCTTGCATCAGTGATAATATTCGCCATTCAGACGTGGCATCACGCTTTGGTGGTGAAGAATTTGTGCTCGCGATATACGATGAAGATTTTGAGAGTATGCTGCGAATTTTAGAGCGTGTAAGAAAAGCGATTGCTAAAAGCTCACGTAAGGTGGTGAAAGGGGGTTTTACCGTTTCTGGTGGCGTAGAGTTTATGTCTGCTGCTCAAATTGAGAGCTTCGATGAGCTGTTTAAGTGTGCTGATGAAAAGCTTTATTTAGCCAAAAGTACAGGCAAAAATAAGATCTGTCATTAAAAGTATGATAGAAAAAAGGACGAACTCATTGCCCTTTTGCTTATTCTTAAATCACCGTAATGCTAAAAATACTTTCGCTGTTATGCATTTCGAGATTGAAGCTCGTCGCGGTAATGTTGAATGTGTTCAACAATCGGTGCCGCTTTGTTGAATGTGCGGATTTCGCGGAACAATTCGTTTGCTTCAGGATAGGCTTGACGTAGATAAGAGAACCACTGTTTTACGCGGTTCGGGTAATACAAGCCTTTATCACCTTTCATCTCAAACTGAGAATAGTAAATAAGCAGCTCGACAACATCTGGCCAAGCCATTGGTTGGTGGTTGTATTTCACCATGTTACCAAGGTTTGGAATATTGAACGCCCCGCGACAAACCATGAGAGAGTCCACTCCAGTAGTCTCGATGCAGCGCTGTCCATCTTTAAAGTTCCAAATCTCACCATTAGCGATTAATGGGATGGTGAAACGTTCGCGGATCTGGGTGATGTAATCCCATTTGATCTCTGATGCTTTATAACCACCTTGCTTGGTACGAGCATGGACGGTCAGTTCGTTGGCACCAGCAGCTTGAATCGCGTCAACAATCTCAAAGCAGTCTTCAGGGTTTTCCCAGCCTAGTCGAATTTTTGCGCTAACAGGGATATTGCTCGGCACGGCATCACGACATGTTTTTACAATGCTGTGTATCAATTCTGGGTGCTGAAGAAGGGCGGCGCCACCTTTACTTTTGTTTACTAGTTTTGCTGGGCAGCCAAAGTTCAGGTCAATACCACGAGCACCTAATTTTGCCGCTTTTATCGCGTTTTCTGCTAACCAGTTAGGCTCTTGTCCAAGCAATTGAACATGAACAGGCACGCCAGATGCGGTTTGTGAGTCTTGAAGCAACTCAGGGCACAAACGATGGAATACGTGATCCGGTAACAACTGATCGATGACTCGAACAAACTCAGTCACACAAAGATCATAGTCGTTAATCTCGGTCAGGATTTGGCGCATTAAATGATCTAAAACGCCTTCCATTGGGCCTAATACAACTCGCATAGCTTGCCTAATACAATTTGGTAGTGAAAGGAGGGCGATTGTAGCGATGTGAGGGAAGTTTGTCATTAAAAGACTCATCATCGCAGGCGTACATCAACTGGCATCTTATTAGTCCTAGGGTATAATGCCGCCAAATTCATGAGAAAGCCGATGTCATGCAATACACATTAATTGAGAAGGGTGAAGTTCAACTTGAAGAATCTTCACTGTTTATGGAAGGGGCCATACTGGCTGCGAACTTGACTACAAAACCTTTGGCACCAGAAACGTGGCTAGAACCACTTTTAGGTGAGCGTTTTAAAGCGATCCAGACAATGGTTGAGACGCAAATTCACAAGCAGCACAATTATATCCTGTGTAACGAGTACTCGATTCTTGCGCTAACAGAAGATAATCTAGAGCACCTAGCGGATTTTGCTGAAGGCTTCATGTCTGTTTGGCCAATGATTGAAGAGCAGTGGGTTGATGTGGTCCTTAACGACGGCCTTGAGCGTATGCTTCAAGCGCTTTTGACAACGATGATGTTGGCAATTGATGAAGAGCAAACCCAGCAACAGATGCGTGAGGCGGGTATTGAAACGCCGCCAGCGCTTGTGGACTTAATCGAGCAGTTTGATCTGATGATCAACGAAGTTGCACTTGGTGCAGACGAATTGATGGTAGGTAAAAAGTCGAAGAGTTTGAACCCTTTCAAAGGTGTTGGGCGTAATGATCCTTGCCCATGCGAAAGCGGTAAGAAGTTTAAGCAATGTTGTGGTAAGTAATCGAATTACAAGAAAAAGCCGACCTCATGGTCGGCTTTTTTATATTCGTTTTCAGTGATTTGAGGTCGGAAAAACGTTACTGGATTGGATTATTTCGCTTACCGCGAACAAATTGCGCAATCACTATGACAGTTAAAGCGACCAAGTTACCTGCAAAAATGACAACAAGCCATTGAGGCATAGAAAGGCCAACGAACTGCCAAACAACTTTTGTACAGTCACCGTATGCTTCAAACATCCAAGGAACCCAATGGTTTAGTGGTGCCCAACTTGGGAACTTTACGAATAAGTCACAAGTCGCGAATGGAGAGGGGTTGAACTGATAGTCCACATGCTGCATTGCCAGCGTTAAACCTTTGTAGGCACTTGCTCCCCATGCTACTAGCGCAATCCAACGAACGAGAAGGTTATTCGGTGCAATAAGACCAATCAAGGCGGCAAAACCAATTCCCATCATTGCCACACGTTCATAAATACACATAACGCAAGGTGCGAGTGCCATAACGTGTTGGAAGAACAGGGCGCAGGATTCAAAAAAGATCATCGCCACGAGAAGAAGAAGCCAAGATCGGCGCCCTTTAGAAAATTGGTTTAGTGATGAAAAAATATTCACGGTTATAATCCTGTCTGAAATAGAAAAAAGCTCTGAATACTCAGAGCTTTTTAACTTGGATAAGTTTCCTAATCAACTGATATTTTTAGTGTCCAATTGACACAACGGGAGTCAGATCACCACTACTAGGTGATATCCAGCCAGCATCGTAGAAGAATGCTGTCGCGGGTTCTAAGAAGAAGATGATGCCCATCAAGCCAACCAGAGCCAGCACAATCGTGTACGGTAGAGCCATGATAACCATGCGACCGTAGGATAGACGAACTAATGGCGCCAATGCTGATGTGAGTAGGAATAGGAATGCCGCTTGGCCATTTGGCGTCGCAACTGAAGGCAGGTTAGTACCTGTGTTGATTGCCACTGCTAGCAGATCGAATTGTTCACGAGTAATTTGACCATTAACCAAGGCTGATTTTACTTCGTTAATGTAAACCGTACCGACAAAAACATTGTCTGAAACCATTGAAAGTAAACCATTGGCAACATAAAACAAGGCCAGCTGCATCCCTTTATCTTCAACGGCAAGTACTGAATCGATAACAGGTTTAAATAATTCTTGGTCAATGATTACCGCAACGACGGCAAAGAATACAGCAAGCAATGCGGTAAAGGGCAGAGCCTCTTCAAACGCTTTGCCCATCGAGTGCTCTTCAATCACACCTGTAAATGAGGTTGCGAGAATGATAACGGAAAGGCCGATTAGACCAACGGCTGCTAAGTGCAGGGCAAGTGCTGCAATTAACCAAACTGCGATTAGACCTTGAACCCAAAGCTTTGCCACGTCCTGTTTGGTACGGCTTTTACGCTCCTCTCGGTCAAAATCGACAAGAATTTGACGAACATTATCAGGCAGCTGTGCACCATACCCACAAATCTTTAGCTTTTCTACTAGTGCGCAAGTGAGCATGCCGCAGAAAAAGACCGGGAGTGTTACAGGTGCCATTCGGATCAAAAACTCACCAAAGAACCAACCTGCTTGGTCAGCAATGATCAAGTTTTGCGGTTCACCAACCATTGTAGTAACACCACCTAGAGCAGTACCTACACCAGCGTGCATTAGCAATGAGCGTAGGAATGCGCGATAGTTTTCAAGATCGTCACGAGTAAGCTCAGTGATGGTATCATCTTGCGTATGGTCGTGGTCACCGATAAGGTTACCAGATGCAACTTTGTGGTAAATTGAATAAAATCCAACGGCAACGCTGATGACAACCGCAATCACGGTCAGCGCATCGAGGAATGCTGACAGAAACGCTGCTGCGAAACAGAATGCAAGTGAGAGTAATATTTTAGAACGGATACCAAGCAAGATCTTTGTGAAGATGAACAGCAGAAGCTGTTTCATGAAGTAAATACCTGCAACCATGAATACCAAAAGTAGAAGTACTTCGATGTTCGCGACCAGTTCGTGTTTCACCTGAGCTGGACTCGTCATCCCAATAGCAACCGCCTCGATTGCAAGCAAACCACCTGGCTGGAGTGGGTAACATTTCAGCGCCATTGCCAGAGTGAAAATGAACTCTGCTACGAGCAACCAGCCTGCAACAAATGGGTCAATAAGGAAAAAAACAATTGGGTTGATAATTAGAAAAGCAATAATGGCAACTTTGTACCAATCAGGCGCTTTGCCAAGAAAGTTCTTGATAAAGGCATTTCCGAGCGACATCGGCATGATAATTCTCTTTATAACAAAATTATGAATAGACACTGTACCCAAGTGACTTCAAGATGCAGGACTCAGAGCGTTGTCATTGATTCGAGTTCAAGGAAAACAACGCATCTCGAGGTGACTTGGGTATACAATAGTGCTTAAGTATTCGTTTATTAGACTTATTATCTAGTCTTTAAAACAGTAACTTAAGAAAACAACAATCCATTGTCTCACTGTAGTCTTGCCAAGTTACTTCCTCTGAACTTAAGCACCGCTCACTTTCGACCGCACTCTACACCCCAGCATTTAACAGTCAATAACAACAAGTGATGCTAACGATTAAAGCCGCTTTTTATCCGTAATAACGCGATCAAAACGGCGACATTGTACCATGAAAAGGTTAAAAACAATCACTTCTGAAATTAAAACCAGGTCAATAACAATAAATGATCAATTAAGAAAGGGGATTAATCGTAAAACCTAAATTTACATTGCATATTTTGAGTATAAAAGTGTGACCTGGCGGGTTTTATTTTTCTTGTACTTGTGAGTGTTAGCAATCAACTAAAATAGGAATTTTGTGTGTTTCATTTCCAGTGATCAATGCGTTGATTTGAATATATACCCAGCATCTTGAGGTTGCTTAGGCATATTGATCTCGTTTCTGACAACATTGAGATCTCGTTTCATTTATTGATTGTTAATTTTCGGAAATCGTTAAGTAGTGGTATGATGAGTACCATCAATCCTTAGAAATCAATATTGGATAAAAACAGAATGGTCATTAAGGCTAAGAGCCCTGCGGGTTTCGCAGAAAAATATATTATCGAGAGCATTTGGAACGGCCGTTTTCCGCCTGGCTCAATTTTACCCGCTGAACGTGAGCTATCTGAACTTATTGGTGTTACTCGTACAACCTTACGTGAAGTCCTTCAGCGACTCGCGCGCGATGGTTGGTTGACTATCCAGCATGGTAAACCGACCAAAGTTAACCAATTTATGGAGACTTCTGGCCTTCATATTTTGGATACGCTGATGACGCTCGATGTCGATAATGCAACAAACATAGTCGAAGACTTGCTCGCAGCGCGTACGAACATCAGCCCTATCTTTATGCGCTATGCTTTTAAAGCTAATAAAGAAGCATCTGAACGTACAATCCAGAACGTGATTGAGTCGTGTGAAGCGCTTGTTAATGCGCCTTCTTGGAATGATTTTATTGCCGCCTCTCCTTATGCTGACAAGATCCTGCAAAGCGTAAAAGAAGATAACGAAAAGGATGAAGCCAAGCGCCAAGAAATCCTGATTGCTAAGACGTTCAATTTCTACGACTACATGCTGTTCCAGCGTCTAGCGTTCCATTCTGGCAACCAAATTTATGGGTTGATATTTAATGGCTTGAGAAAGTTGTATGACCGAGTGGGCAGCTTCTACTTCTCAAACCCAGCTTCACGTGATTTGGCTCTGAACTTTTATCGTCAATTACTGGAGACGTGTCAAACGAGTCAGCGTGATCAACTACCAATTTTGATCCGTCATTACGGAATGGAAAGTGCACAAATTTGGAATGAAATGAAACAAGAATTGCCGACTAACTTCACAGAAGATGACAGCTAACGGTCCTTTGGTCCTTAAGGTTTCAACGAAAAAGCTGTAGGTATTGCCCTACGGCTTTTTTTATATGCATTCGCTCAGCGGACTAAGCAAGCATAATCGGATTGAAGTTAAGTAAAGGGAACCAATGATGTCTGTTCGTATTGAATTTAGGTATAAGTATTATGATCGATAAGAAATCATCGATATCGTAGAGCCCTCCTTAAATATTCTCATTTAAAGATGGAATCGAACGCTTATCAAACGTTGGAATTTGGTCCAAAAAAATCCCCGCCGAGTTGGGCGAGGATTTTTAAGTTACGTCACTGGGTAATGAATTACATCACGCGCATACCTGGTTGAGCCCCTTCATGTGGCTCTAGGATCCATAGGTCGCTGCCGCCGGGGCCTGCTGCTAATATCATGCCTTCAGATATACCAAACTTCATTTTACGAGGTTTTAGGTTTGCAACCATGACGGTTAGTTTGCCTTCTAGCTCTTCAGGTTTGTACGCTGACTTAATGCCAGAGAACACCTGACGAGTTTCCCCACCTATATCTAGTTGGAACTTAAGTAGCTTGTTTGCTTTTGGCACTTCTTCACACGAGATGATGCGAGCAATACGCATATCAACTGCTGCGAAAGCATCAAAATCAATCTCCTCAGCGATTGGATCTTTATCGAGTTCAGTTTGACTCGCTTTATTCTTTTCAGCTTCCGCTTTTTCTTTCGCTGCCATTTCAGCGGCTGCGTCTTCTTTAGATGCTTCGATCATCGCTTCGATGTTCTTAGGATCGATACGGTTGAATAGCGCTTTAAATTTAGTAATCTCGTGACCTGTGAGCGGAGCAGCAATACCTTCCCAAGTGAGTTCTTGGTTAAGGAACGCTTCAGTACGTGCTGCTAGTGCAGGCATCACTGGTTTTAGGTAAGTCATCAGGACGCGGAACAGGTTAATACCGACAGAACAAATCTCTTGTAGCTCCTGATCTTTGCCTTCTTCTTTTGCAACAACCCAAGGTGCCTTTTCGTCAACGTATTGGTTCGCTTTGTCTGCTAGCGCTGTAATTTCACGGATAGCACGACTAAATTCACGAGTTTCGTAAAGCTCGGCTATGCGGCCAGCTGCTGTAACGAATTCGTTATAGAGCTCAGGCTCTGCAAAGTTTTCAGCGAGCTTGCCTTCAAAACGCTTAGAGATGAAGCCTGCGTTGCGAGAAGCGAGGTTAACAATCTTGTTAACTACATCTGCGTTAACACGCTGCGTGAAGTCTTCAAGATTAAGATCTAGGTCGTCAATACGGCTGTTCAGTTTTGCCGCGTAGTAGTAGCGCAGGCACTCGGGATCTAAGTGGTTCAGGTAAGTACTTGCTTTAACAAACGTCCCTTTAGACTTAGACATTTTCGCGCCATTTACGGTGACATAGCCGTGTACGAATACGTTGTTTGGCTTGCGGAAGCCAGAACCTTCCAGCATCGCTGGCCAGAATAGTGAGTGGAAGTAAACAATGTCTTTACCGATGAAATGGTAAAGTTCAGCCGAGCTATCCTTCTTCCAGTATTCGTCGAAATCTAGACCGTCAGTTTTGTTACATAGGTTCTTGAAAGAAGCCATGTAGCCAACTGGTGCATCTAGCCATACGTAGAAGAATTTGTTCTTCTCACCAGGGATTTCGAAGCCGAAGTAAGGTGCATCACGTGAGATATCCCACTGTTGCAAACCAGACTCGAACCACTCTTGCATTTTGTTAGCGGTTTCAGATTGGAGAGATCCAGAACGAGTCCATTCTTTTAGCATGCTTTCGAACTGTGGAAGGTCGAAAAAGAAGTGCTCAGAGTCTTTCATCACTGGAGTAGCACCAGAAACTGCTGATTTTGGTTCGATCAGTTCCGTTGGGCTGTACGTCTCGCCACAGTTATCACAGTTGTCACCGTATTGGTCTTCTGACTTACACTTAGGACAAGTGCCCTTGACGAAACGGTCCGGTAGGAACATTTCTTTTTCAGGGTCGAACAGCTGAGAGATAGTACGGCTAGAGATAAAGCCATTTTTCTTCAGCTCAAGGTAAATGTGAGAAGCGAGCTCGCGGTTCTCTTCCGAGTGCGTACTGTGGTAGTTATCAAAGCTAATATCAAAGCCAGCGAAGTCTTTTTGATGTTCTTCGCTTACTGCAGCGATCATCTCTTCTGGCGTAATCCCCATCTGTTGTGCTTTTAGCATGATTGGCGTGCCGTGAGCATCGTCTGCACAGATGAAGTTTACAGTGTTACCGCGTAGGCGTTGGTAGCGAACCCAGATGTCAGCTTGAATGTGTTCAAGCATATGACCAAGGTGAATCGAACCATTAGCGTACGGAAGGGCACAAGTTACCAGCAGTTTTCTTGGATCGTTTGCCATACTTAATAATCGCTTCTAGATAGGTATAAAAAATAGAGAGTAATACTACCCCATGAGTTCCCTGACGCCAAGGTATCAAACTATGGATTGCCTCAGTTTTTTTGGGGTTCTGAATCTTATCGCTGAGTGCTAGGATTAGACGGATAATAAAGGAGGCCTCATGCACCAGTTCACTTCAAAACAAGACGTTTGCCATTGGCTAAACCAGTTCCAACACCCTCAGTTGGTGGAAAGTTGGGCGGATACTCACGGTATAGTTGTGATCCCAGCACAAGGCGGTATTCATATTACTTTTCCGTTTGCGAGTAACGAACTACAAGCGGCATTGTATGATTGGATCAAAGAGCAACAGACATCAGGTGATGTACCAGTATTTGATTTCCAAATCGAATTCGGCATAAAAGCACTTGAGACGCAGGTTACTAACGCAGTGCAGGGGGTAAAGAACATCATTGCTGTCAGCTCAGCCAAAGGGGGGGTAGGGAAGTCGACCACGGCAGTAAACCTTGCTCTAGCGATTGCACAATCGGGTGCTAAAGTTGGTTTGCTGGACGCTGATATTTATGGGCCGTCGGTCCCTATGATGCTCGGTCAAGAAAATGCTAAGCCTGAAGTTCGCGATGCGAAATGGATGGAGCCTATTTTGGCCCATGGTATCTATACTCATTCTATCGGTTACTTGGTCGACAAATCAGAAGCGGCAATCTGGCGTGGCCCTATGGCTTCTAAGGCATTATCGCAATTGTTGACAGAGACCGATTGGCCAGAACTCGACTACTTGGTGATTGATATGCCGCCGGGAACGGGTGATATTCAGCTGACGCTTTCACAGCAGATTCCAGTAACGGGTACCGTGCTTGTCACGACACCCCAAGATCTGGCACTAGTCGATGCGCGTAAAGGTGCGGCGATGTTCCATAAAGTTAATGTACCAGTCGTGGGAATCGTAGAGAATATGAGCTTCCACATCTGCAGTCATTGTGGCGCTTTAGAGCATATTTTTGGAACAGGTGGTGCAGAAAATATGTCACAAGAGTTCGGTTTGGCGCTGTTAGGACAAATACCACTCCACATCTCGATGCGAGAAGACATTGACGCCGGCATTCCGACAGTAGCGCGGCGGCCAAAAAGTGAGCATGCTGATTACTATAAACAGCTTGCCGATCGTGTGTGTTGCACAATGTACTGGCAAGGCAAAACCAAGCCTGATGCAATCAGTTTTACTATGGTGAACTGAGTTTTATATCACCAATGACTGAATGTTATACATGTAAACGTTTGCTTCAGGTTTAATTCTGCGAGTAGGTAGAAACTTATAATGAAACCCTAATTCCACTAGTAACGAAGGAGGGAACTCCCTATAATCAGGCGGTTTATCTCTTTATATGACTAGAAATCATCATCGGGTGCAAATTAATGTCTGATAATAATCAATGCGTCATCGTCGGTATTGCTGGCGCTTCTGCTTCTGGAAAAAGTCTTATCGCGAGCACAATCTATAATGAACTTCGCGAGAAAGTGGGCGATCATCAAATCGGAGTCATCACGGAAGATTGCTACTACAATGACCAAAGCCAGTTGAGCATGGAAGAGCGTGTAAAGACTAACTACGACCACCCGAGCGCGTTGGACCACGACCTACTCTGTGAACATCTAGAGCAGTTGGTACGTGGTGAAGCTGTAGAAGTACCGGAGTACAGTTATACAGAGCACTCTCGTACAAACAATACTACGCCAATGACTCCTAAAAAGGTGATCATTCTTGAAGGTATTTTGCTTCTTACTGACCCACGCCTTCGTGACCTGATGCATGCGACTGTGTTTATGGATACGCCTCTGGATATCTGTTTACTCCGCCGTGTGAAACGTGATGTGGAGGAACGTGGCCGTACAATGGAATCTGTTCTCAAGCAATACCAACAAACAGTACGTCCGATGTTCATGCAATTTATCGAACCTTCTAAACAATACGCGGACATCATCGTACCTCGCGGTGGTAAAAACCGTATCGCAATCGACGTTCTGAAAGCGCATATTGCAAAACTTTTGAAAGCTTAAGCCCTTAGACGGCTATATCACTTTATTTTTGTATGAAGAAGTGGCACTTTAGGTGGCACTTCTTTTTTTTGTTTTTAAATTAGTCAGTTGTAATGCAAAACCGGACGTTTTTTCGCTTTTGTTGAACTGTCAGAGCTAAACTAAGTCTGTGTTTATAATTGTAAAAAATCGAGCAAGGAAAAAGCGAATGAAAAAACTGCTTCTAATTATTGCCATACCAATTGTGGCGATTTTGGCCGTGATTCTAGGGTTAGTGATTTTTGTTAATCCGAACCAATTTAAGCCACTTATTGTAGAGCAAGCTCAAAAACAAACCGGATTAGAGCTGGTGATTGACGGTGATATCAGCTGGCAGTTTTTCCCGTCGATAGGCTTCGAGCTTGGTCGTACTGAATTGAGAAACCCACAAGGCTTCAGCCAACCTAACCTGTTTAAAGTTGAAACGGTCGGCGTGGATGTGTCTGTTGCTCCTTTACTAAGTAAACAACTGGAAATTGGGAATGTCACTCTTGATGGCGCTGAGTTCTACCTTGAAACGTTGAAAGATGGTACCAAGAACATTGATGCGCTAACCAAAGCACAAACTCAGCAAGCAGAAAAAACGACGGAAGCAACGCCAGAGCGAGCGGCAGACTCTAAGAGTGCGGCTTCTGATTGGACGATCAATTTGGCTGGCGTCACCATCTCTAATGGCTATGTTGAAATCCAAGATAAGCAAGCGAGTAGCTACACTAAGCTGTCTGATATTTCTTTAAACCTTTCTCAATTTGCCTTTGATAGCTGGACAACGGCAGACTTTGGTATGAAAGGTGAAATGAATGATCAGACGTTCACAGCGCAAGGTAAAGCGGATTTCAAGCTGGCGAAAGGTTTAACGAGCTATGCTCTGAAAAACGTCAACTTCGATGCAACTTACCGCGATCCTGCCAACAAAATTGAATCTGCTACCATTGGTTTAGAGACGTTCGAATTCGATAAAGTAAACAACCTAAGCTACGCATTAAAAGGTGATGCTGGTGGCATGAAGCTCGATATGCAAGGTGGCGGTGAGCTAAACGTCGACAAGGCAATCAGCAAAGTGCAATTGAACAAGCTGACGTTGAACTCAACGTTTGAAGGAGAGGCACTACCGCAATCACCAATGAAAGTCGATATGGCTTCAGATCTCTCTTTCGATCTCACTAAGAGTCACTTGAGCTTTGTGTTGGAAAAGCTAACAGCAAATGCCATTGCATTGGATGGTAAAGCAGACGTGACCTTAGGTGAGATCCCCAAAGTACGTTTTGCAGTGCATAGCCCTAATATCGACTTGGATGAGTTCCTTGGCTTGAACCAACAAGCGCCAGCGGGTAATGGGAATAAACCGGTATCAGGTGGTAAAAATGAATCTGTTGGTCAAGAAGTCGAACCGGATCTCTCTGTGCTAAAAACACTTGATTTACAGGGTGATATTGGCATTGATAAGTTTAAAGCGGCCAATGCGAAGATGGAGGCGGTGAGAGCGAGCTTTTCTATTGATCGTGGAGTGTTCGATCTTTCGTCATTCAGCTCTAGCCTGTACCAAGGAACGATAACTGCAACGGCTCAACTGGATGCACGAAAATCACCAGCGACTTACTCAGCGAAGAAATCAATTAAGGGTGTTCATATTCAACCACTATTGATCGATGTCGCAGATAAAGACATGGTGGAGGGCACAGGTAACATTGATGTAAACGTGAGTGGTAAAAGCCTAACGCCAACAGGCATCAAGAATAACCTTGTAGGTACGATTGCTATCAATTTTGCAGACGGCGCTGTGAATGGTATTAACGTTGCTCAACTTATTCGAGAAAACTACGCGCGATACAAAGGCCAAAGCCTTGAAGGTACCAATGAAGTTAAAAAAACTGACTTTAGTACCATGACCGCGACGTTAAAATTGAACAAAGGCGTGGTCGCGACGGATAATCTGCAAGCACAGTCTCCACTTCTTCGTATTCGTGGTAAAGGTACAGCGAACTACTTGAACGAAACGGCCGACTTCACTATTAGCACCTCGATTGTGGGATCGTTAGAGGGGCAGGGTGGTAAGAACATTGATGAACTGAAGGACATCACTGTCCCTATCAACGTTTCAGGTAAGTGGGCGGATCCTAAATTCAAGCTGGTCTTTGATGACGTCTTGAAGCAAAAAGCCCAGAAAGAAATCGACCGAGGTATAGATAAGCTAACCGACAAAATAAAGGACGAGAAAACCAAAGAAGCCGTAGACGGTTTGTTGAAGAATCTATTTAACTAACGGACTGAGGTTAACAACGGGTCCTATCAATCAAAATTAAAGGGTTGGCATAGAGCCAACCCTTTTTAGTTTTTCTAAAGCCCAATCTAGAGTTTTTTCTGTGCTAATTATGCCCACTTATAGAGATTGAGGTAACATTTTTTATGGAAGAGGTTAAGCGCTTACCAGTCTACTCCCTTCAGTGCTTTAACACCGGAGTCAAAAGCGTGCTTTACGTTTTTTACTTCTGATACTGTGTCTGCCATTTCAATCAAAGTACGGTGCGCGCCGCGACCAGTAATGACGACAGATTGCATTTTTGGGCGCTTGTTCAATGCTTCGACGACTTCATCTAAGTCGATATAGCCATAACTTACCATGTAAGTTAGCTCATCAAATAAGATCACATCGATTGATTCGTCTGCAAGCATACGTTGACACTCCTGCCAAACCAGTTGAGCCGCCTCGGTATCGCTCGTTTTGTTTTGTGTTTCCCAAGTAAAGCCTGTTGCCATCACTTGAAACTCTACCCCGAGCTTTTCGAGAAGATTACGTTCACCGTTGTCCCATGTGCCTTTGATAAATTGAGCGACAGAACATTTTAATCCATGGCCAACGGCACGTGCGATAGTGCCAAACCCAGAAGTCGATTTGCCTTTACCATTACCAGTGATGATCAATAGTAGGCCTTTTTCCTCTTGGGCTGCGGCGATCTTAGCGTCCACCTGTTCTTTTACTTTCTGTTGGCGAGCCTTGTGGCGTGCTTGTTTGTTTTCTTCGATAGACATAAGTGTCATTAATTCCTTTGTGTGCTTTACCCGTGCCTGCTTGGGTTCATCGAATTCTCTCGCTATGATAAACCAACAGTTATAGAAGAAAAACCATCGAAAAGTCAGGGAATAAAATGAAGAAATTACTCGTTGTTTGTATGGGAAACATTTGCCGTTCGCCGACAGGTGAAGCAGTATTGAAAGCAAAAGCCAAAGAACTCGGGGTTGAAGTGAAGGTCGACTCGGCAGGAACCATAGGTTTCCACGCGGGAAACCCTCCTGATGTGCGTTCTATGCAGGCAGGAGAGCAGCGAGGTTATTCGTTCAAAGGGATACGTTCTCGTCAAGTAACGGTCGAGGAGTTTGAACGTTTTGATATGGTGCTCGCAGCTGACAGAACAAATCTGGCTGATCTGCTCGATATTTGTCCGGTAGAACATCGTCATAAAGTATCGTTGTTTTTAAGTCACGCTGATTTGGAGTATGACGAAATTCCTGACCCTTATTACGGTGGGGATGTAGGCTTTGAGCTGGTGCTTGATTTGATTGAAGCGGCGTCGGAAGTGATTTTGAGAAAGCTCTAGATATTGACAAGGCATCTGATAGAAAAAAGGGATGAGCCATGCTCATCCCAGTGCTATTTCATTAACCTGCAAGTATGTCAGTTGCAACCTTGTAGCTTGGGTCTTCTTTCACGTTGATTTCCACCAAGCTACCGGCTTTATCTAGCAGCTTACGGCAGTCTGGGCTCAAGTGACGCAGATGAAGCGTTTTGCCTTGTGTCGCGTAACGTTCTGCTAGCGTCTCGATCGCCTCTATCGCTGAGTGGTCAGTTACGCGAGAGTCGGCGAAATCGACAATGATGTCTTTAGGGTCGTCTTGCGCGTTAAACAGCTCCAGGAAGTTTGCTGCAGAACCAAAGAATATTGGACCGTGGATCTTGTACTCTTTAGAACCTTCTTGGTTCAAACAAGTGTCTGCGTAGATGTGTTTCGCATGTTGCCATGCGAACATCAGCGCTGAGGCGATGACACCAATGGCGACTGCCACAGCCAAGTCAGTAAGCACAGTGACGACAGTGACAAGAACGATAACGAAGAAATCTTGTTTAGGTACGCGGCGCGCGAGTTTAAAGGTTGCCCATTCGAATGTGCCAATGACGACCATGAACATAACACCGACCAGCGCAGCCAGTGGAATCATTTCAATCAGTGAAGAAGCAAACAAAATAAACACAAGCAAAGCCGTTGCTGCAACGATGCCTGATAGACGGCCGCGACCACCAGAGTTA
>NZ_ABGR01000012.1 GCF_000171815.1 Vibrio sp. AND4
CTAACCTGTGTAAGGAATCTCATTATGAAAACTGCAAAGAAATTAGTACTAGCGGCTGTTGTTTTACCTCTCACTCTAGGTACAGCGAGTGCATTCGCATTTGGTGGTAAAGACCACAAAGGTGGCCATGGCGACTGCGGTAAAGGCATGGATCGTGGCATTATGCGTCAACTAGACCTGACGGATGCACAAAAAGGCCAACTCAAAGAAATGCGTCAAGCGAACAAAGCGGCAATGAAAGCGAAATTCGCAGATGGTAAAGAAGCTCGCATGGCAGAGCGCCAAGCGCATCAAGAAAAAGTTCAAGCGTTGCTCTTGGCTGACAACTTTGATCAAGCCACTGCAAATGTTTTAGCAAAAGAGATGGTTGAAAAGCAAGCAGGACGTCGCGTTGCGATGCTAGAGAAGAAACACAAAATGCTGAGCGTGCTGACGCCTGAGCAAAAAACAAAATACATTGAGCTACAAAAAGAGCGCCATCAAAAGTGTGGTGAGAAGTTCCAAAAGCTTACTAACAAGCATCACGAAAGCTGATTGCTAAAGATCAAAAAGAGGCAGCCAGAGCGCTGCCTCTTTTTGATCTCGGCAATGTCATACTCATTGCCTCATTCTCAAGGTATACTCAACACAAGGTTTGAGTTAACTATCTGAACATGAAACAGCAATACGCACGTTTAATCACGACGGCAGCTTGGATGGCGACGATTGTCGCGACGCTTCTTTTAATCGTTAAAGTCATAGCCTGGTGGGTCACCGGATCTGTTAGCCTTCTGGCATCCTTAATAGACTCGATGCTGGATATCGCGGCATCGGTAGTCAATCTTATTGTGGTGCGCTATTCCCTGCAGCCTGCGGACAGAGAACATACCTTCGGCCACGGTAAAGCAGAGTCTTTAGCGGCGCTGGCGCAAGCGATGTTTATCTCTGGCTCTGCCGTGTTCCTGATACTGAATGGCATCGACCGCTTTTTCCGTCCACATGATCTCAATAGCCCTGAATTAGGGGTTTACGTTTCCCTGTTCGCCATGGTGGTGACTTTTGGACTTGTGATGTTCCAAAAGCATGTGGTGCGGGTAACCAGCAGTCAAGCAATTGCCGCGGACTCACTGCACTACCAAACGGATTTATATATGAATGGCGCCATTATGGTGGCATTGGGCCTAAGCTACTTTGGTGTCACTCAGGCTGATGCCGTCTTCCGATTGGTATTGGTCTCTTTATTTTGTACAGCGCTTTCAAGATGGTCAGTGAAGCGATTCAGACCTTATTAGATAGAAAACTGCCTGATGAAGAGTTAGAGCAAATCCGAGCAGAGTGCCTAAAAGTACAGGGGGTACTCGGTGTGCATCAGTTACGAACCCGAATGTCTGGCCCCACACGTTTTATCCAGTTACACCTAGAACTTGATGATAATTTACGTTTGATCGAAGCGCATCATATAGCCGATAAAGTAGAGGGTAATTTGTTGGCACTTTTCCCTGAAGCGGACGTGTTGATTCACCAAGATCCATTGTCAGTGGTGTTTGGGCCAGAGAAAGAACAGAAAATACAAGATTGGTAACGGCCGAAAAAGCGATGGTGTCTGGCGACAAATCGGCACTTATTGGCTATCTTTCCATCACCACATCTTTACAAACGTGATCCTGATGTGAATCAACGAAGTTGTAGAGGGAAACTGTAATACTCTTACATAAGTAGAAAAGTTACATAAAAAAGTGTGTTTTCATTGGTATTCCTGTAGAGGAAATGTAACATAACGCACAGTTTTGCATTATGCAGGTTGCTTGGTAACAAGGGGCCTAGAAGAAAATTAAATAAATTGATTGTCAAAGATCGAGGGTGAGCATGGTTAAGAAGATCGGTGTTTTAACAAGTGGCGGTGACGCACCTGGTATGAACGCTGCAGTACGTGGCGTAGTTCGTACTGCACTGTCTGAAGGATTGGAAGTTTACGGTGTTTACGATGGCTACCTAGGTCTGTATGAAGGCCGGATAGAGAAGCTAGATCGTTCTAGTGTTTCCGATGTGATCAACACAGGCGGGACATTTCTAGGCTCTGCACGCTTCCCAGAATTCAAACAAGTGGAAGTACGCGAACAAGCGATTGAGAACCTGAAAAAACACGGTATTGATGCACTTGTAGTTATCGGTGGCGACGGCTCTTACATGGGAGCTAAGAAACTGACGGAAATGGGCTACCCATGTATCGGTTTGCCGGGCACCATCGACAATGACATCGCAGGTACAGATTACACCATAGGTTACCTAACAGCACTTAACACGGTTATCGATGCGATCGACCGCTTGCGTGACACGTCTTCTTCTCACCAGCGTATTTCTATCGTAGAAATCATGGGGCGTCACTGTGGTGACCTGACTCTGATGTCTGCAATCGCAGGTGGCTGTGAGTACATCATTACGCCAGAAACAGGTCTAGATAAAGACAAGTTAATCAAAAATATCCAAGACGGCATTTCTAAAGGTAAGAAGCATGCCATTATCGCACTCACTGAGCTGATGATGGATGCAAACGAACTAGCGAAAGAGATTGAAACGGCAACAGGGCGTGAAACTCGTGCAACGGTACTTGGTCACATCCAGCGTGGTGGTCGTCCAGCGGCATTTGATCGTGTTCTTGCGTCTCGAATGGGTAACTACGCGGTTCACTTACTACAGGAAGGCCACGGCGGCCGTTGCGTGGGGATCGTCAAAGAGCAGTTGGTTCATCACGACATCATAGATGCAATCGAGAACATGAAGCGTCCAGTACGCAACGACTTATACAAAGTGGCTGAAGAGTTATTCTAAGCTAGCTTGAATCGTTGTGAAATCCCCAAAAAAACCGCGGCTATCCGCGGTTTTTTATTTTGATATTCAGACTTGTTTGATCTTGTTTCATCAAGAGTCTGAGTGTTCAGCTAGCATTAAGCGACGTTCACGCAGTGCGAACAGGTAACCCACCAGTCCACCGAGTATATTGCCCAGTGCTATGCCGATAAATAGCCCTTCAACACGGTACAACTGACTGCCAATCCACGCCGCAGGCAAAGTGAAGACAAACAAGCGCATAAAGCTCCATTGGAAAGCTCGCAGTGGTTTGTGCATTGCGTTATAGCCACTGACTAACATCATCACAATGCCTTGGAAGCCATAGCTAAATGGCACCACCAAGAGGTAATGCCACAGTAAATCTTTGACGGCTGCTTCCTGTGAGAACAGCGCAGCAAGAGGAATACTAAGAGGCACCATCATCAAGAAGATAAAACCTTGGAAGAAAATCGCAAAGCGCATGCTTAGGAACCAGGCTGAGAATGCACGCGCTGGGTTATTGGCCCCCAAGTTTTGCGCCATAAATGGGGTGAGCGCTGAGGTTAGCGACATTAACACCAGAATCAAGATCGACTCAATACGCTGCGCAGCCCCATACGCCGCGACTGCTGCGGTTCCATGGCTGGAAAGTATCATCATCAGAATCGCCCCAGAAAGCGGTGTCATGGCATTTGATAGTGCGGCAGGTGTGCCTATCTTGAGAGTTTGTTGCCAATCTTGTTTGATGAGCGACCACTGTGGGGCAGCAAGCAGCTTTTCGCGTTTTATCAATACGTAGAAAGATCCGCACAACGCGCCAAACCAACTGAATGCACTGGCAATTGCTGCACCTTGAATGCCGAGCTCAGGGAAAGGTCCTAAGCCAAAGATGAGCACTGGGTCGAGAAGGCCGTTAATGAGCCCTGCCAGCATCATAATCTTGGCTGGCGTTCTCGTATCGCCCGAGGCACGAATGGCGCTGTTACCCGCCATCGGTATCACTAACAGAGGAATGGTTAAGTACCAGATTTGCATGTATTGCTCAATGAGCGGGATAGCGTCGGCTTTTGCTCCTAGGAAGCGAAATAGTGGATCGATAGTAAACCAACCTAAGGTTGAGGCCATCGTGACCAAAGCCACCGCAAGCAGCAAACCATGGCTGGTAAAACGGGCGGCTTGGGGAGCATAACCCTGGCCAAGTAGACGACCTATGTTGGTCGATAGCCCCATACCAATGCCCATCGTGATGCAGTTCACCGCAAAGGTCACAGGAAAGGTATAGCTGATCGCCGCCAGCGCTTTAGTGCCCAACAGCGAGATGAAAAAAGTATCGACCAAGTTAAACATCAAAATGGCAATCATGCCCATGGTCATGGGAATGGTCATTTTGCGTAATGTGTCTGGAATGGGCGCGGTCAGCAAACCATGTTTATCTTGGGCCTGAGTGTCCGGCTTGTTCTTTTCCAACATTTTTGATGTCTATCTGGTGAGGGAAGTGGAAGGATACAAGAAAGCCGCTGCCTCCGCGAGTGAGCATTTCGCACGCAAACCGTTGCTTAGCTGCTGGTTATTTTAACTAAGTCACAAAAAAATCACGCCAGCCCCTTGGGATCCTTAGCTTTACCCCTAATATAGTGAACACGTGCCCCTACATGGGCAATTATCAAATAATCATGGAAATTTTCAGGAGAGACGACCGATGAACATTCGTCCATTACATGACCGAGTTATCGTTGAACGCAAAGAATTGGAATCAAAGTCAGCGGGTGGCATCGTTTTAACGGGTTCTGCTGCAGAAAAATCGACTCGCGGCGTGGTTCTAGCTGTGGGTAAAGGCCGCATTCTAGAGAACGGCACAGTGCTACCGTTGGACGTTAAAGTGGGTGATACTGTGATTTTCGCTGAAGGTTACGGCACTAAAACTGAAAAGATCGACGGCAAAGAAGTGCTGGTAATGTCTGAAAACGACATCATGGCGATCGTTGAGTAATAGCAATCATTGAGTAACTTTTTACTCAGATTCAAAAACGAAATCAAAACAGAATTTAGAAAGGAAATCAAAGATGGCTGCTAAAGACGTTAAATTTGGTAATGACGCACGAGTTAAAATGCTAGAGGGTGTAAACGTTCTAGCCGATGCAGTAAAAGTAACACTCGGCCCTAAAGGTCGTAACGTAGTTCTAGACAAATCTTTTGGTGCACCAACTATCACTAAAGATGGTGTATCAGTAGCGCGTGAAATTGAACTGGAAGACAAATTCCAGAACATGGGCGCACAAATGGTGAAAGAAGTTGCGTCTAAAGCAAACGACGCAGCGGGTGACGGCACAACAACAGCAACCGTACTCGCGCAAGCAATCGTAAACGAAGGTCTAAAAGCCGTTGCGGCAGGCATGAACCCAATGGATCTTAAGCGCGGTATCGACAAAGCGGTTATCGCAGCGGTTGAGCAACTTAAACAGTTGTCTGTTGAGTGTAGCGACACCAAAGCAATCGCACAGGTTGGTACTATCTCTGCGAACTCTGACTTAAGCGTAGGTAACATCATCGCTGAAGCAATGGAAAAAGTAGGCCGCGATGGTGTGATTACTGTTGAAGAAGGTCAAGCACTACAAGATGAGCTAGATGTAGTAGAAGGTATGCAGTTCGACCGTGGTTACCTATCTCCTTACTTCATCAATAACCAAGAAGCGGGTTCTGTTGATCTAGAAAACCCTTTCATCCTTCTGATCGATAAGAAAGTATCGAACATTCGTGAGCTTCTTCCTGCACTAGAAGCCGTGGCGAAAGCATCTCGTCCACTGCTGATCATCGCTGAAGACGTAGAGGGTGAAGCACTTGCAACGCTTGTTGTGAATAACATGCGTGGCATCGTTAAAGTGGCGGCAGTGAAAGCGCCTGGCTTCGGTGACCGCCGTAAAGCTATGCTACAAGACATCGCTATTCTGACTGGCGGTATCGTGATTTCTGAAGAAATTGGCCTAGAGCTAGAAAAAGTTGCACTAGAAGACCTAGGTCAAGCGAAGCGCGTTGCAATCACAAAAGAAAACACAACCATCATCGATGGCATGGGTGAAGAAGCCATGATCCAAGGTCGTGTTGCTCAAATTCGTCAGCAAATCGAAGATGCAACTTCAGACTACGACAAAGAGAAACTACAAGAGCGCGTTGCTAAGCTAGCAGGCGGTGTTGCAGTCATCAAAGTTGGTGCAGCTACTGAAGTTGAAATGAAAGAGAAGAAAGACCGCGTAGAAGACGCACTACACGCGACTCGCGCAGCGGTTGAAGAAGGCGTTGTTGCTGGTGGTGGTGTTGCGCTAATCCGTGCAGCTTCTCAGATCGTTGACTTAGAAGGTGACAACGAGGAGCAAAATGTTGGTATCCGTGTTGCTCTGCGTGCAATGGAAGCGCCAATCCGTCAAATCACGAAGAACGCTGGTGACGAAGAGTCAGTGGTAGCGAACAACGTGAGAGCGGGTAAAGGTTCTTACGGCTACAACGCCGCAACAGGTGAATACGGCGATATGCTAGAGATGGGCATCCTAGACCCAACGAAAGTAACTCGTAGCGCACTACAATTCGCCGCATCAGTCGCAGGTCTAATGATCACAACTGAAGCGATGATTACTGACCAACCACAAAAAGACGGCGCAGGTATGCCTGACATGGGTGGTATGGGCGGTATGGGTGGTATGGGCGGCATGATGTAAATTGCTGCTTGTCTTGACGCTCTAACTTTTTTGTAGCGCAAAGACAACCAACCAAACCAAATGATGAAGCCGAGGTGAATGCCTCGGCTTTTTGTATCTGCGTTATTGACGTGAAAAACAGTGTATTGGATTCATTGTTCTGTCCTGAAAACGCTTAAATATGACCCCTAGCTAACATTGTTCGACATCGAATGGAGCAAAATCACTACAACATATGTGGTTATTAAAGACTCGGTTCTTGAAGACCAAGTGATTAAAAACCAGTTTATTGAAAATAAAATCATCAATAAATCAAGTTGCCAATAAACTAAGTTGCCAATCAACCATCCCCCAACGGAGACGAAAATGAAAAAGCTTATGATGTCACTGGCTGTTGCCGCCAGTATTGCTTCACCTGTCGCTCTGGCTGATAGCACGCCAGTTATGATCTCGACCATCGATAACACTAACGCTCCTTCAAACTCTTCTGTTGGTGGCGTTCGTTTAGCGGTTCTTCACGGTCAGGTGAACGAGGTGAAAGGTGTCGACTTCGCACTTCTCGGTATGTCTGAAACAGACCGCACAACGGGTGTTAACTTTGGTCTTTTCTTTGGTGCGTCAAAAGTAAACCAAGAAATGAACGGCCTTTCTCTCGGTCTATTCAACTGGAACCAGGGCCAAACCACAGGTCTTAACCTAGGTGCGGTTAACGTAACAAACAACGTTGCAGGTCTGAACTGGAGTGCGGTGAATTATTCTGAGGGTTACACAATGGCGGATATCGGTCTGGCAAGTATCTCTAAAAAATCGAACTTCCAGCTTGGTCTCTTTAACATGACTGATCAAATCGACGGTGTTCAAATTGGTCTACTAAACTGTGCAGACAACGGTTTCTTCAAATGTTTCCCGATAGTGAACTTTGCTAAATAGTCAGTGAACTTTGATAATCTTATCGTGATTTTCGCTGAATAATCGAGCGAACTTCCACAATAATGACTCGATACACAAAAGCCCCGATGAGATGTCGGGGCTTTTTTATTAAGTGGTTTATTTGATTAAACGTTTGGATGTTTTTCGCTGCTGCATTCTTTGATGTACCCCACGGCGCAGAGCTTGGACACGACTTTCCGCCTTGTCCACACCGAGTAAAACGGTCAGCGCTAATACGGTAATAATGATCGATTGTGATAACAAACCTAAGCCAATCATCAAGCCTAAACCAGCCAGAACCCAAATCACCGCCGCAGAAGTTACGCCATGGATCTTTCCATCTTGCGTCATCATCACGCCAGCGCCTAAGAAGCCCACGCCTGTAATGATCTGGCCAAGTACCCGAGCTTGGTCGAGTGTGTTTGGTGAGAGGGAAACTGCCATCGACATAAATAGGTAAGTGCCTGAGATAACAAGAATTGAGGTACGAATGCCAACAGGTTTGCCCCGAGTTTGACGTTCTATACCTATCATCAGCCCATTGATGGCGCAGCAAAACATTGCTGGCCAACTGAATGGTTCAAGCTCGAAAAGGTGTTCAAAAGTTGTCTGCATTTTAACCTCCAAATTGGCGGAGTATGCATAGATAAGCGCCTTGGATCGAACAAAAGCTTTTACTCGTAACGACAATCTTTATGCGGTAAACAACTTACTCTAGATTTAGATCCAGTGGTGTTTTACTTGGCCGACCACCTATTTCACGGGTCAACTTGGGCACTAAGTAGCCAGATACTCGCGTGATCACGCCGCGCATGATCTCTTTGGCTTGTGTATCTGAGACAAAATAATGCGCCGCACCTTGGACTTTATCGAGAACGTGCAAGTAGTAAGGCAAAATACCGGCATCAAATAACGCTTCGTTGAGTGTAACTTGTGCTTCAACGCTGTCGTTGACATCTTTTAACAGTACGGCTTGGTTTAGCAGAGTCACACCAACTTGCTTCAACTTTGCCATTTTAGCGGTCAATTCTGCATTGATTTCGTCGGCGTGGTTGATGTGTGTCACCAACACAATTTGTAGGCGGGAAGCTTGCAGTAGGTGGGATAGTTGATCAGTAATACGAGCAGGAATGACCACAGGTAAACGGCTGTGAATACGCAGGCGCTTGATGTGCGGAATGTGTTCGATAGCCTGAATCAGCCATTCGATTTCACTGTCTTTCGCCATCAGAGGATCGCCCCCCGATAAGATAACCTCGTTGATCTCTGGATGCTGAGAGACATAATCGAGACTGGTTTGCCAAACCGACTTTGACCCCTTGTTGTCCTGATAAGGAAAATGACGACTAAAACAGTATCGACAGTTTATCGCGCAGCCACCTTTCACAATCATCAATGCGCGATTTTTGTATTTGTGTAGCAGTCCTGGAATCGCGTTGCCTTGCTCGTCTAATGGATCAGCAGAGTAGCCTTGATGCACCTCAAACTCTTCACTGAGCGGCAAAACCTGACGCAATAAAGGGTCGTGAGGGTTGCCCTTTTCCATTCGCTCAACAAAACTTAGCGGAACTCGAAGCGAAAAGAGTTCACGTGCCGCGAAACCTTTTTGCCACGGTGTTGGGTCTATTTCTAAGACTTCGAGTAGTTTTCTCGGGTCCGAGATCGCATTCGATAGTTGTTTGAGCCAGTTTTGCTCAACAGATTCGACTTTTCGGGTTATTATGTCTGGCATTGAAATCAACTCAAAGATGTGTAAGAGGAAATCATGGCGTCAGTAAGCACCAATGAATTCAAAGGCGGTTTAAAATTCATGATGGATAACGAGCCTTGCTCAATTATCGAAAATGAATACGTTAAGCCGGGCAAAGGCCAAGCGTTTAACCGTGTAAAACTTCGTAAACTGCTGTCAGGTAAAGTGTTAGAGAAAACATTTAAGTCAGGCGATACCGTAGAACTAGCTGACGTTGTTGACGTTGAACTCGGTTACCTATATAGCGATGGCGAATTCTACCACTTCATGAACAACGAAACATTTGAGCAAATCGCAGCTGACGCAAAGGCAGTTGGCGAATCAGCGAAATGGTTAGTTGAAAACGACGTATGTACTCTAACGTTGTGGAATGATAACCCTATCACAGTAACGCCACCAAATTTTGTTGAGCTCGCCGTGACTGAGACCGATCCTGGCCTAAAAGGTGATACTCAAGGTACTGGTGGTAAGCCAGCCACTCTAGCAACTGGCGCGGTAGTTCGCGTGCCTCTATTCATCGCTATCGGTGAAGTTGTGAGAGTTGATACTCGTACTGGCGAATACGTTGGTCGTGTGAAGTAACTCACTCAAAGTATTCAATCAAAAAAGGTCGCTTCGGCGGCCTTTTTTATTGTCTGTCATTTTACTTAGCTGTTTCAAATCACAACCAGATAGATTTCTTTGACTAACTTGTTGTGGCTTTCAGGGGGAGGAGTGGACTAAATTAATCAGATCACACAGCAATAAGATCATTGGTGGTCAAAAGCTAAAAAAGCAAAAAGAACATAGGTAACCTAAAACTATATAAGTACCCCAAAGCGAGATAATGGCTATCCATCAGAGTGATGATAGGCAACAAATCAACCAGCGATTACGCGTACAATTTGGTAGGGGTTACCATAGGCATTTTGCTTCAAGCGTTGCACAAAATAACAGGATGAGATGGCGATCTCTATCGGGTAAAAGTGATAGTTGGCTTTAATTACATTGACCAGTGCTGGTGATAAGCATAAATGGCAGGCAATAAAAAAGCTGGCGAATTGCCAGCTTTTATCATTTTTGTCAGCATTTAAATCATCAAGATAAAGATGATTGCGAGCCCAGATATCAGGCCTGCAAATGCGTAACAAGCAATTTTACCTACCACTCCGGTATGGAATTTTAGGTCGTGCATGCCGTGATGTACACGGTGCATGGCGTGCCACATTGGCAGTGCTAGCGTGCCAATGATGAATAGTGCGCCAATGATGCTGGTTGCAAATTCAGATACGCGCTCGTAGCTCATTGCTTGTGCATCTATGACGCCTAGCGGCACTAGGATACCCAGTACCAATATTGTGATTGGCGTGATCATCGCAAACCAAGTACCACCGGCACCAAATAGACCCCACCAGATTGGCTCATCAGAACGTTTCGGCGCAGTATTAACACTATAATTCGGTTTCATTACTCAAGCTCCTTACATCACGATGAGAACGATCAGTGAGATGAACGCTACCGCTGCCCACTGAGTCAGAACGATGATCTTCTTATCCACTGGTTTGCCTTTCAGACGAATTGGCATAACTTGTGGCATCATGCTGAAGAAAGTTTGCGCGTGGAATAGGCTACCTAGTAGTGCAACGATGTTGATCGCTACCACGATAGGGTTTGCCATGAACGCCAACCAACCTTGCCAAGCCTCTGGGCCTTTCACTAGCGAACCTAGACCGATCGTTAGGAAGACAGTGAACAAGATCAGTGGCAGCACAGTTGCTTCACGCAGCATGTAGAAGCGGTAGAAAGGATGGTTCTTCCACCAAGTGCGTTGTACTTCACGAACGTAAGGTTTACGGCTGCTCATCCTTATGCCTCCACTTTTTTCGGTGAACCATCAGGTTTCAACATAGCAATTACGAAATCCATAGAAGACTCTACTTTGCCTTGGTTTACTGCCGCTGCAGGATCCACACTCTTCGGACACACTTCAGAACAGTAACCGACGAACGTACAACCCCAAGCACCGTTTTCACCGTTGATCAGCTTCATGCGCTCATCTTTACCGTTGTCACGGCTGTCTAGGTTGTAACGGTGTGCCAGAGTCAGAGCCGCAGGACCGATGAACTCAGGGTTCAAGCCAAACTGAGGACAGGCTGCGTAGCAAAGACCACAGTTGATACAACCAGCAAACTGCTTGTATTTCGCCATTTGTTCAGGTGTTTGTAGGTTTGTGCCATCTTCTGGTTTGCGGTCGTTACCAATGATGTAAGGTTTGATCGCTTCTAGACGCTCGATGAACGGTGTCATGTCCACGATCAAGTCTTTCTCGATAGGGAAGTTTGCTAGTGGCTCGATAGTTACGCCATTTGGGTAATCACGTAGGAAGCTCTTGCAAGCAAGCTTAGGCACGTTGTTTACCATGATGCCGCAAGAACCACATATCGCCATGCGACAAGACCAGCGGTAAGACAGATCTTTATCTAGGTGGTCTTTGATGTAACCAAGAGCGTCTAGTACAGACATGGTCTCATCAAAGGGAACTTCGAACGTTTGCGTATAAGGTTCTGCGTTCTTCTCTGGGTCGTAACGCAGAATGTCGACTTTTTGAATGCGGTTTGCTGACATTATGCTTGCTCCTCTACCTTTTTCGCTTCTGCTTCAGCGGCTTTTTCAGCAGCCGCAGCCTTCTCTGCTGCTTCACCGTACAGACGCGCTTTAGGCTGAGATTTAGTGATTTTCACGTTGCTGTAGTCAATACTTGGTGCTGCATCTTCTTGGAAAAAAGCAAGTGAGTGTTTCAGGAAGTTCACGTCGTCACGCTCTGTGCAACCATCATCTAGACGTTGATGTGCACCACGAGACTCTTTACGTAGAATTGCCGAGTGAACCATGGCTTCTGCCACCTCTAGGCCGTAGCCCACTTCGATAGCGTAAAGAAGGTCAGTGTTGAACACTTTGCCTTTGTCTTTAATGCTGATTTTCTTGTAACGAGCTTTAAGTTCAGTGATCTTATCAATCGTTGCTTGCATCAAGTCTTCTTGGCGGTAGATACCACAACCCGCTTCCATGGTGTGGCCCATTTCAGTGCGGATATCTGCCCAGTTCTCATCGCCTTCTTGGTTTAGCAATGCTTCGATACGAGCCTCAACTGCTGCCACTTGAGCTGCAATAGATGCTTCGTTCCAGCCTTTGAATTCTGTTGCGCGTTTCACTGCTTGCTCACCAGCTACGCGGCCAAATACCACGAATTCAGCCAGCGAGTTGGAACCTAGACGGTTTGCACCGTGAAGACCAACAGACGCACATTCGCCAACAGCAAACAGACCTTTGATGCGAGTTTCACATTCGCCGTTGGTTTCAATACCACCCATGGTGTAGTGAACGGTTGGACGAATTGGAATTGGTTCTTTTGCAGGGTCAACGTTGACGTAAGCTTTTGCTAGCTCACAGATAAATGGTAAACGCTCTTGTAAGTACTCTTCACCAAGATGTCGAAGGTCTAGATGCACCACATCACCAAGAGGGTGTTTGATGGTGTTACCTTTCTGCTGTTCATGCCAGAAAGCTTGAGAAACTTTGTCACGGGGACCCAGTTCCATGTATTTGTTTTTAGGTTGACCCACTGGAGTCTCAGGACCCATGCCGTAGTCTTGCAGGTAACGATAGCCGTCTTTGTTGACTATGATACCGCCTTCACCACGACAACCTTCTGTCATTAGGATGCCAGTGCCCGGAAGACCAGTCGGGTGGTACTGAACGAATTCCATATCACGTAGCGGTACACCGTGGCGGTAAGCCATTGCCATGCCGTCGCCAGTGACGATTCCGCCGTTGGTGTTACAGTGATAAACGCGACCTGCGCCACCTGTAGCCAATACAACTGACTTCGCTTTAATTGTCACCAATTCACCTTCTGACATGTGAATTGCAATCAGGCCTTGTGCTTCGCCTTCATCCACAAGCAGGTCTACCACAAAGTACTCATCAAAACGTTTGATGTTGTCGTACTTCATTGATGTCTGGAATAGAGTATGAAGCATGTGGAAGCCAGTTTTATCGGCTGCGAACCATGTGCGTTCGACCTTCATACCACCAAAGCGGCGTACGTTGACCTCTCCGTTCTCTTTACGACTCCATGGGCAACCCCATTGCTCCATCTGGATCATTTCGCGAGTTGCGTTCTCTACAAAGTATTCAACAACGTCCTGTTCACATAGCCAGTCACCACCGCCAACAGTGTCGTTAAAGTGGTTGTCTAGGCTATCTTCATCCTTGATAACTGCTGCCGATCCACCCTCTGCAGCAACCGTGTGGGAGCGCATTGGATAAACCTTAGAAATCAGTGCAACTTCTAAGTCCGGGTTTGCTTCAGCCGCTGCAATAGCAGTTCGAAGACCAGCGCCGCCAGCGCCGATGACTGCGATATCTGTGGTGATAATTTGCACAGTTATCCTCCAGTGTGTGATTGCGAAAATCCGCTTGTTATTGTCAATGTGAGGGACGTTTTTAAGTAATCCCTCAAAAGTAGTAGGGTTAGTTTAGAGGAGCTTTTTGGCAGAAAAATTGATTTATTTGGGTTTTTTATACGGTAATGCATGCGGCAGCATAAAAATTCTAGGTTATGTGATTGCTATCACGGCGCGAATCATTGAAGGCACATGCGCAAACTCAATCAATGTTAAATAGGTGTTGCGTGATATTAACCGTAGTAATTGTATGGTTGATTGTTAGTATTGTTCTGTACTGCAGAACGAGAAATACTGGCTTCAACTTTTATCGATTTTTATTCGTTTGTTAGAGGATGAAATTAAAATGAACCTCACCTCAATGAACTAGGCAAAGCGTGGCAAAATTGCTATTTTTCTCGCTCACTAATGTATTGAGAGTCTTGTTATGCAAATGAACTGGCAACCGAGCGCTTCCATTGAACAACTTCGTCAACGTGCTGCATTGATTAGCGCTATTCGTCAATTCTTCACTGAGCGACAGGTGATGGAAGTCGATACGCCAGCCATGAGTCATGCGACCGTGACGGATGTTCACCTGCATACTTTTCAAACCGAGTTTGTTGGCCCAGGCTACGCCGATGGCAGCAAACTTTTCTTTATGACCAGCCCTGAATTCCACATGAAGCGCTTACTGGCGGCAGGCAGTGGTTGTATCTACCAAATCAACAAAGCTTTCCGCAATGAGGAGAATGGACGTTACCATAATCCTGAGTTCACTATGCTGGAGTGGTACCGCGTCGGTTTTGATCATCATCAGTTGATGGATGAAATGGATGACCTGTTGCAACTGATATTGAAGTGTGGCGCTGCAGAGCGCATGACTTACCAACAAGCTTTTATTGATGTGCTCGGTGTGTGCCCACTAGAAGGCTCAATGCGAGAGCTAAAAGCGGTGGCGGCTAAGCTGGGGCTGAGTGATATTGCAGAGCCGGAAGAAGATCGTGATACCATGCTGCAATTGCTATTTAGCATCGGTGTGGAAGCTAAGATTGGTCAGCATGTACCCGCTTTCATTTTCGACTTCCCGGCATCGCAAGCGGCCTTAGCTAAGATAAACCCGCAAGATAACCGAGTCGCAGATCGCTTTGAGGTGTACTTCAAAGGTATTGAGCTGGCGAACGGTTTCCATGAGCTGGACAACCCGAAAGAGCAATTGGCACGTTTTGAACAAGATAATGCAAAACGTCTGGAAGTGGGATTGCAGCCACAGCCGATCGATGGCCACTTAATTGGTGCATTGGAAGCGGGCTTGCCAGATTGCGCCGGTGTGGCGCTCGGTGTTGATCGCCTGATCATGCTGGCGCTGGGTTGTGAGCATATTGACCAAGTGACGGCTTTCCCGTTCCCCATTGCTTAAGGGGTATTCATGAATTTGACCATTGCCCGTGCTGTTACTCTCAGCTACGCGGCGTTAATCGCTTACTTATCTTTGAGCTCGGGTGAATTGCAAGATTGGGGCGACATCGCGTACTTGGATAAGATACAGCATACGATGGCGTACAGTGGTTTTGGTTTCCTAGCGGGTTTTAGTGTTGCGAGCTGGCGTCAACGCTTGGTTGTGGCACTGAGTGTTCTGTTATTCAGTGCCATGATCGAAGTTTTACAAGGGTATGTGGGGCGACAAACGTCTTGGAATGATCTCATTGCAAACACGATAGGCATTCTAACTGGTCTGTTATGTTACCGCATCTGGAGCCTCTATCGACCTAGGTTGGTGAAGTCGCTATACTCGATGCGATAATAAAGAGGGAATACGATAATCATGAAAACGCGCGATAAAATCGTCTATGCCGCATTGGAGCTGTTCAACCAACATGGTGAGCGAAATATCACAACCAACCACATCGCTGACCACATTGAAATCAGTCCTGGTAACCTTTACTACCACTTTCGTAATAAGCAAGAAATTGTCCGCGAGATCTTTGCGCTTTACTCGGCGGAACTGCTTGAGCGCTTTACCCCAATTCAAGGTTCTCAAGAGAGCCTGACCATGCTGAAAAGCTACCTCGACTCGCTGTTCACTTTAATGTGGAAGTACCGTTTTTTTTACGCGAACCTTCCCGAAATCCTTTCTCGAGACGAGCAATTGCACGAGCAATACATGGATGTTCAAGAGAAGCTGCAAGCCAACCTGATTGCGATCATGCAAGAGTTTGTCTCTTTGGAGTTGTTGAATGTCGACCAAGAGCAGTTGAAATCACTGGTTTGCACGTTACACCTTATTGCGTGCAGTTGGTTAGCTTACCAATTAGTGATGTCACCAAAGACCCAAATCACTGAACAAATGGTAAAACAAGGCATGCTACAAATGCTTAATGTGGTTAAGCCAGTGTCGACGGGGCAGGGTATGGAGCAATTACTGCTGCTTGAAGAAGCCGTAAGTCGACTGCACAGTTAATACTATTTTCCCTCCCTATTGAAACTGGAAAATGAGAGTATGCTTCTACGCACAGTTTAGAGTGCCGCTCTCATTTTCAACGTCCTTCTTGAGTTGACTGGCTGCACTCGTTTCGCAAAATAGGATCCATTCACCTAAAAGCAATCCGTGAGTGTATGACTCTTGATAAAGGAACTACTGTTCAATGAAGTACGACATTTTTAATGGTGATGCCGATGGCATCATCGCATTGTTGCAATTGCGTTTAGCGGATCCCATCGATGCTGAATTAGTAACGGGCGTAAAGCGCGATATCAAGCTAGTGGAGCAGGTGGATGTTCAAGCGGGCGATGAGCTGACGGTGTTGGACATTTCAATGGAAAAGAATATGGTGGGTCTAGAGGAAGCTTTAGCTCTAGGCGCGCATGTGTTTTATGCCGATCACCACAAGGCGGGTGAGATTCCTCAACACGGTAACTTGGACGCGCACATCGACCTAGATGCCAACATGTGTACCGCTTTAATTGTCGATCAGTTGCTGAAAGGGCGTTTCCATACTTGGGCTATCACGGCAGCTTATGGTGATAACTTGATCGCGAAAGCGGATTCACTGGCGGATAAAGCTGGCCTTGATGAAGAGCAAAAGGCGCAACTAAAAGAGCTAGGTACATTGGTTAACTACAACGGTTACGGTTCTAAAGTTGATGATCTACACTTCCATCCAGCGGACTTATTCCAAGCGTTGAAACACTATGTATCACCATTTGACGTGATAGCAGATAAAGCTTCACCTTACTATCAATTGCAATCGGCTTACCAACAAGACATGGATTTGGCACAAGCGCTTCCGGCGACTTATGAGAGTACTAAGCTCAAGCTGTTTAAACTGCCAAACAATGCAGCATCACGCCGAATCAGTGGTGTTTACGGTAACTGGCTTGCAAACCAAAACCCAGACTCGGCACACGCAGTATTAACGGAAAACACCGATGGCACTTACACGGTTTCTCTTCGTGCCCCGCTGAATAACAAGCAAGGGGCAGTGGCCGTGTGTGGGCAGTTCCCAACGGGTGGCGGTCGAGAGGCTGCCGCAGGTATCAATGCGTTAAGCAAAAACGATGTCAGTGCCTTCGTCGATGCGGTCGAGACCTACTACGCATAACATTTTCTAGATTATGAATACGACAAAGGAGCCGAGTGGCTCCTTTGCTTTTTTGTCTCGTTGAAACGTCATTTAGAACGGTGATTTTAAACGGCTGCTATAAACGCTTTAACCAAGATTTCGGGTTTTGCGCTTGACTGTTACGGCGAATCTCGAAGTACAGTGAGGCCCGGTCTTGACCACCGGTATCCCCGGCGAGGGCAATGACTTCGCCAGCCGTAACCTTATCGCCTTCTTTCTTGAGTAATGCTTGGTTGTAGCCGTAAAGTGTCATGTCGCCTTTGCCATGGTCAAGCAGAACGACTAAGCCATAGCCACGCAAGTATTCGGCGAATACGACTGTGCCAGGATAAACGGCTTTCACTTGCTGACCATAGCTTGCAGCAAGCACCATACCTTTCCAGTTCACTTGACCTGTCTGTTTGGTGCCGAAGCTATGTAGTACCCGACCTTTAAGTGGCCATGGTAGCTTACCGCGTTGTTTGGCAATACCGTTCATAGGGACGGCATTGCGTTTCGCCGCCTTGGCAATTTCGGCTTTGAGTCGGGTTTCGTTGCGTTGCAGTTCCGCCAGATAACGTTTGTCGTCTTTGATACTCTTTTGAATCTTATTCAGCGTTCCTTTGCGTTGTGACTGTGTGCTTGCCAAAGATGAACGTTTTTTTGATTGCTGTTTAAGCAAGGTTTCAATTTGTGCTTTTTCTAGCTCAAGTTGATTCTTGTTGTGTGCTAATTCTTGTGTGGTTTGGGTTATCGCATCAATGACTTTAGCCCGTGCTTTAGCAAGGTGCTGAAAGTATTGGCTAATGCGATCTTCCTCCATGCCTTCATTTAGGAGGTGCCCATTAGCCTTAGCTCGCTCGGTGACGTAGTAGGTCTGAAGCAGCTGCTTCAGTTCTTTTTCTTGCACTTGACGCTGAGCCTCTTGCTGGGCAATTTTCTCTTCCAACTTATTGATGTTTTGATTCGCTTGCGTCAATTCAGCTTTAGTTTGCTTGATCCCGCGTTCTAACTTTGAGATGCCGAGTTCTTGGTTCTTGAGTGACTTTTGCAAATCGTTCAGTTGTTTTTCTTGAGAAGTCAGCGATTTCTTCTGGCGGTTAATTTCGCTAGAGACGCCTTTTAACTCTTGCTTGCTGGCGGCAGAGGAGGTGATAGGGTAAATGGCAGACAAAGCACAAGTTAATAAAATAGCCGAGCGAAGTACCGGGTGATTTTTTTTTCGCACTTGAGAGTTACCTACCACATTATTGTCCAAGGGTTAGAGGATGGTTAAATACCATCGCCGTGGATAAAGCTTTGTGACTTGCCGTTAAAGCCTTGATCCATATCGAGAGAAGGTTTGTCCGTTTTTGGACGACCAACAATTTTTGCAGGTACGCCAGCTACGGTTGTGTGCGGCGGTACTGCTTGCAATACCACGGAGCAAGAGCCAATTTTTGCCCCTTGTCCTACTTCGATATTGCCCAGGATTTTTGCCCCTGCTCCGATCATTACGCCTTCGCGAATTTTCGGGTGGCGGTCACCGCTCTCTTTACCTGTACCACCAAGGGTGACATCTTGCAGGATAGATACGTCGTTTTCGACCACCGCAGTTTCACCAATCACAATGCCAGTAGCATGGTCTAGCATGATACCACTACCAATGCACGCAGCAGGGTGAATGTCGACCTGACATGCCACAGAAATCTGATTTTGTAGGTAGGTCGCAAGGGCATGACGACCTTGTTTCCACAACCAGTTAGCCACTCGGTAACCTTGCAGAGCATGGTAGCCTTTTAGGTACAATAATGGCATTGAGAACATTAAAACAGCTGGATCGCGATTCACTGTGGCACAAATATCACAAGCTGCGCATTCCGTGATGGTTGGATCAGCGGCAAAAGCTTCTTCAACCACCTCTCTCACCGCCATTGCGGGCATGGAAGCCGTGTTCAATTTGTTGGCCAGAATGTAACTCAATGCCGCACATAGGCTGTCATGCTTGATAATAGTCGCATGATAAAAGCTCGCCAGCATTGGCTCTTGCTCAGACAACTCACGGGCTTCTGACACGATTTTGTCCCAGACTTTTTGTTTTTCGCAGTGTTTCATTCTCAATATCCTGAGTGGCTCTTCCGTAACCCGACAACTTTTATACTTCTCAGATGAGGTGCAAAGGGCGCTAGATTGCTACTTTCCTTCGGCTTTTTTGTCACGAGCAAGTAAATCTTGGGCTGCCTGGTGTGCATCTTTCCCTTGGTACAATACTTGATAAATTTGGTCAACAATTGGCATCTCCACACCCATGCGTTGAGACAGTATCCAAACTTCCTTGGTGTTGCGGTAGCCTTCGACCACCTGACCGATTTCTTCTTGCGCAGTGTCGACATCTTTCCCTTGGCCCAGAGCCAAACCAAAACGGCGGTTACGCGATTGGTTATCGGTACAAGTTAAGACGAGATCGCCCAAGCCTGCCATGCCCATAAAGGTTTCAGGTTGTGCGCCAAGTGCAGCACCAAGACGGCTCATTTCTGCCAAACCACGTGTAATCAGCGCCGTGCGAGCATTGGCACCAAAACCAATACCATCAGACATACCCGCGCCAATCGCGATAACGTTTTTCACCGCACCACCAAGTTGCATGCCGATAAAGTCGTTGTTCGCGTAAACACGGAAGGTTTTGCTACAGTGGATTTTTTCTTGCAGGTCGGCAACAAAAATGTCGTCTGGAGAAGCGACAGAAATTGCGGTAGGCATACCCATTGCCAACTCTTTCGCAAATGTAGGGCCAGACAGCACAGCCAGCGAGTAGCTGTCACCGATGATGTCGAACGCGACTTCTTTAAGTAGACGACCTGTTTCTGGCTCAAGACCTTTGGTTGCCCAACAGATACGAGAGTCTTCACGTAGGAAAGGCTTACAGCTGCTTAGTACGATGCCAAAAACATGGCTAGGAACCACAACCAACAAATCACGGCTCGCTTGAACGGCTTTTTCTAAATCCGATTCAATGATCAAGCTTTCGGGAAAATCAATATCGGGTAAGAATGCATGGTTGGCGCGGTCCGCTTCAAGGCGCGCCATATGCTCTGGGTCGTGACCCCATAGGATAACGTTCGCACCGTTACGAGCGAGGGAAATTGCCAAAGAGGTGCCGTATGAGCCAGCACCGATCACAGTCATTGCTACGTCTTTACCGTAAGCACTATCTATAACGTGAGCATTGTTTGTGTTTGCTTGTGTCATGCTACCGCCTAATTGTCTTTCTATCAGTAGAATCTAGTTCATCATCGCTAGAGTTTACGCTCTGGAGGAGGGAGGAACTAGGAACTTTTATCAGAAATAAAAAATGCACATTGCATCTCAGTGGACGCTTTGTGCATTTTCTTCAGGTATGTGGCGTGTACTTATTCGAGTGAAAGGCGACACGTCATTTACAAAGCGTTAATTACGCTTCAGCTTCGCTTTGTTGAGCTTGCTGCTGTAGGTAGTTCATGAAAAGTGCATCAAAGTTAACTGGCGCTAGGTTCAGTTGAGGGAACGTACCTTTAACAACTAGGCTTGAGATAGTTTCACGAGCGTATGGGAATAGGATGTTCGGGCAGAATGCACCAAGGCAGTGTGCAAGCTGACCAGCTTCCATTTGGCCAGCAGTGAAGATACCACCTTGTTGAACTTCACATAGGAACGCAGTTTCTTCTTCGTTCTTAACAGTAACGGTTAGACGTAAAACCACTTCGTAAACGCCTTCACTAAGCTCACGGCTTTGAGTGTCTAGGTCTAGTTTAACATCTGGGTTCCACTCTTTTTGAAACATTGTTGGAGAGTTTGGCGCTTCAAAAGAAACGTCTTTTAGGAAGATGCGTTGAATTGCAAAGTTTTGTTGTGCGTCTTGTGGTGCTGCTTCAGCCATTTTTAAATCCTTAATAAACATGTGTTGGGTCCAGAACTCTCTAGACCCAGAAATAGGTTTTTCCTGAGATTAACTGAGCAAATCTACCTTGACTAGATGAAGCGCGCATTACGTGCAAAGCATCACAACTTAGTGCTTCAACCGCTTTCTATTTGCTCAGTTGATATAACGAGGCGGGCAAAATTGTCTTACCGCAACCTTATTTCTTACCACGCAATAGTGGAAGGTTTGCTTCGTTCCATGCAATCAACCCGTTTTTGAGTAGACTTACGTTTTCGAAGCCTGCTTTGACGAGTAGGTTTGCACTTTCTTGAGCCGTTTGCCCCGTTTTGCATACTAGGATAATTGGGTCTGATTTACGGTTTTCAAGACTGCCTAAGTTACCTGCTTTGATATCAGATGGCAAAATGTGAAGTGCGTCGGTAATGTGACCCTGTTTGAACTCGTCTTTGGAGCGGATATCAACGACAACACCGTTTTCACGGTTCATTAGGTGAGTCAATTGGTTTACGTTAACTACTTTGTATGCGGCCGTCGCTGACTTCACGGTCGTGATGATCAATGTGACAAGAAGACCTACCCAAACTAAAGATAGCATCATGTTCTGTTGAAAAAAATCAATGTACTCTTGCATGTTCTGAGCTCTTACACTGTTAGCGGAAAAATAAAGCAGGAGTATAGCGGGGATAGCCGTTTTAGGCGAGAGGGTAAAAATTTCCGCATGAATAATTGAGATCCAAGCGTTTCTGATGAGCCAAGAAATTGCAGGTTATTGATGCAATCTGAGTATCAATTCTCCCTATCAATTCAATTGGCGGATTTAACTTCACATCTGGTCAAAAAAGCGCACAATAAATAATAACAAAAAGTGTTTCACCCAAGTATTTCGGTGGTCATACAACCCCTTGAAAGTCGCTAAGCTTGTGGAATATGTTTGCTAACTAGGTTGGATTGCTCGTTAACTTGTAAGATAGTAACAATCAATCGCCAACATTATTTGATCTTAACCTACAGTTTTGGTTAAAAAGTGTAGTAAAATTACGCTAGTTTTGTTTCAAGGTTAGATGGAGCAGCGAAGCTCTAAACCGAAAGTTACTTAAATTTGATGAGGTCATCACTATGTCTGCTAAGAAGCCACTGGCTCTAGTCATCCTTGACGGTTACGGTTACCGTGAGGATACAGCAAGTAACGCAATTGCAAATGCTAAAACACCAGTAATAGATGCACTGATTGCGAATAACCCTAACACGCTTATCTCTGCTTCAGGTATGGACGTTGGTCTACCTGATGGTCAAATGGGTAACTCAGAAGTTGGTCACACTAATATCGGTGCAGGTCGCGTTGTATACCAAGATCTAACTCGTATCACTAAGTCTATCGCTGACGGTGAATTCGCTGATACAGCGGCACTAGCAGAAGCTATCGACTCTGCGGTAAAAGCTGAAAAAGCGGTACACATCATGGGTCTTATGTCTCCAGGTGGCGTTCACTCTCACGAAGATCACATCTACGCAGCGGTTGAAATGGCGGCAGCTCGTGGCGCTGAGAAAATTTACCTACACTGTTTCCTCGACGGTCGTGACACGCCACCACGTAGTGCTGAAAACTCACTACAACGTTTCCAAGACCTATTTACGAAACTAGGCAAAGGTCGTGTTGCTTCTCTCGTCGGTCGTTATTACGCAATGGACCGTGACAACAACTGGGATCGCGTTCAAGTTGCTTACGATCTTCTCACTCAAGCGAAAGCTGAGTTCACAGCAGAAACAGCAGTTGCAGGTCTAGAAGCGGCTTACGCTCGTGAAGAAAACGACGAGTTCGTTAAAGCAACGGCCATTAAAGCTGAAGATCAAGAAGACGCAATCATGCAAGATGGCGATGCCGTTATCTTCATGAACTACCGAGCTGACCGTGCACGTCAAATCACTCGTGCATTCGTGCCTGCATTTGACGGCTTTGAGCGTACTGTATTCCCAACAATCAACTTCGTAATGCTGACTCAATACGCGGCTGATATCCCTCTAGTGGCGGCATTCCCACCTGCCTCTCTAGAAAACACATACGGTGAGTGGTTATCTAAACAAGGTCAAACTCAGCTGCGTATCTCTGAAACAGAGAAATATGCGCACGTAACCTTCTTCTTCAACGGTGGGGTTGAGAACGAATTTGAAGGTGAAGAGCGTCAACTTGTTGCTTCTCCAAAAGTTGCGACTTATGACATGCAACCAGAAATGAGTTCTCCAGAGCTTACAGAGAAGATGGTTACGGCGATCAAGTCTGGTAAATTCGACACCATTATCTGTAACTACCCGAACGCAGATATGGTTGGTCACACTGGCGTTTACGAAGCCGCGGAGAAAGCAATCGAAGCACTCGATGAGAGTGTTGGTAAAGTTGTTGAAGCGATTAAAGAAGTGGGCGGTCAATTATTGATTACCGCGGACCACGGTAATGCGGAAATGATGATTGACCCTACGACTGGTGGTGTCCACACTGCTCACACTAGCTTACCAGTGCCTCTCATCTACGTAGGTGACAAAGCGGTTGAGTTCAAAGAAGGCGGTAAACTGTCTGACTTGGCTCCAACAATGCTTTCTCTAGCTGGTTTAGACATTCCTGCCGAAATGTCTGGTGAAGTACTCGTTAAGTAACTTATTGACGACTCTGAATGATAAAAGCCCGAGTTTTTTACTCGGGCTTTTTCTATCTTTGATTTTTGGTTTGATGAGTCTGCGAAGGCTGAGTTTTAAGACTGGACCCGCTCTAATGCACTAGAATAGCAGTGCCGATGACCGCCAGCGCTGCGCCCAGCCAAGCAAAACGATTCGGGCGCTTCTTGGTGTAAATCCATAGCAGGGGCAATAACATGATCGGTGTGGTAGATGAGAGCAGAGCGACCATTCCGACATTACCTTCGCGCAGGGCATAAAGAATCAATGTCATACCTACTGCCATAGCCAAGAAGCCGTTTAATGCTGTAATGGCGAAGACTTTCCACGTGATGGTTTGTGTTGTACGCGCGACTTTTACGCCAACCAACCAGAGCGCGCAGTGCGCGACAAATGCCGTGATCATACGAATAGCAGACGCTGCGACAGGATCGATACTGGTTTGCATCACGGGTTTGGCGATAATGCCCCCAAGAGCCTGACACATTGCAGCAGTTAAACCTAGGCCTATACCTACCCAAACATTACCTTTTATTGCTTCAAGTGCATTGCTTGTCTGTCCACGTCGGCCATAGAAAATCGCCATGACAACGCCGCTGAAAACTAAAGCAGCGCCAATCAGCTCCATACTGGTCATGCTTTCACTAAACAGGAAGTAACCCAAGATGGCTGAGAACACCGCATGGCATGAAAACAGCAAACCAGATTGGCGTGGCCCCATGCGATTCAAACAGGCAAACAGCGCTGTATCGCCAATAAAAATGCCAATCAAACCTGACGCCATCATCGGCGTTATATGCTCTGTCGAGACACTTAACCAGCCACCAGTTGTCCACGCCATAGCGGAGAGGATAACCGCCGTACACCCCATACGCCAGCGACTATAAGCAAACGCACCGAGATGTTGAGCTGGTACAACCGAAATTAAGCTGGAGATAGCCCATAAGAAAGCGGCACACAACGCCAACCATTCGTAACCCATGAGTGGTGATCTTACTGCTGGTGGGCGTAAGGTGTTCCCATCACTGTTGGCTGACCATTTTCCATGCTTTCATCAAATGTTACCGCATCTTTAGCAAACAGGTTGATAACGGTCGAGCCAAGCTTAAAGCGACCCATTTCTTCGCCTTTCTTCAAGATAACAGCTTTGTTGCCCTCTGCAGGGTAGTCCCATTGGTACACTGAGTTACCACGTGGTGGTGTGATTGTGCCAGCCCATACTTGCTCGATACTACCTACGATGGTCGCACCAACCAGCACTTGTGCCATTGGGCCAAACTCAGTATCAAATATGCACACTACGCGCTCGTTACGTGCAAATAGGTTTGGTACGTTTTCTGCCGTTAGCGGGTTAACTGAGAACAAGTCACCAGGCACGTAAATCATCTGGCGCAGTGTACCGTCGCAAGGCATGTGCACACGGTGGTAGTCACTCGGTGACAGATACAGGGTTGCAAAAGAACCGTCTTGGAATTCTTCCGCTAGTTTTCCGTTCCCGCCAAGCAGTTCTTGTGCTGAGAAGTTATGACCTTTCGCTTGAATAAGCTGACCATCTTCAATCGGACCAAATTGGCTTACGCATGCGTCCGCAGGGTGAGTGATCACCTTTTCACCTTCCGCAATCGTACGTGCACCGTCTTTTAGCTCACGAACAAAGAATTCGTTAAAGGTTTTAAAGTGTTTAGGATCGGAGTGTTTCGCCTCATCCATGTTCACCTTGTATTGTTTGATAAACCAGCGAATGACTGCTGTTGTTAGACCGCCAGCCTCAGCTGAAGCCAGTTTACCCACAAGGCGTGTTAGTCCGTGTTGTGGGATCCAGTACTGCAGTCCAACTTTAATCTTGTCCATCTTTAATTCCGATACTATCTGTTAGATTCTCGCTTTAGGGCGCGTGATGTTACTGAAGTTTCATCTGTTTGTCAGCATTAGGTGATGATTTCTCACACAGTTGCGGTCTCAACTCAGCTAAAGATCGGCTTTCTTGTTACGTGAGTACTGACGGTTGGCTTTATTTTCTACCATGCTTTCTAAAATCCGGTGGTAGTTTTCAAAGCGCACTTCACTGACTTCGCCTTTCTCTACTGCTTCACGCAAGATACAACCAGGGTCATCGTTGTGCTTACAGTCGCGGAACTTACACCCGCCAAGGTAGGAGCGGAATTCAATGAATGCTTTGGTTACCTCTTCAGCTTCCAAATGCCACAGACCAAATTCACGAACCCCAGGAGAGTCGATTAGGTCGCCACCAGTAGGGATGTGATACAAACGGGCTGCTGTGGTTGTATGCTGACCTAAACCAGAGTTCTCAGATATTTCACCTTCTTCCACTTCTTGCTCAAGTTCAGGCATTAAGGCGTTTACCAGACTGGATTTGCCCACACCAGATTGCCCAACAAAGATGTTGATACGGTCGTGTAGTTGTTTTTCAAGTTCGGCAATACCTTCACCGGATTGCTTACTCACAAATAACACTCGGTAGCCAATGCGTTTGTATTCTTCAAGCCACTCTTCGTACATTGCACGATCTTCGTCTGCAAGTAGATCAACTTTGTTAAGTACCAAAAGCGGCGAGATGTTTAGCGTTTCTGACGCAACTAGGTAGCGATCAATGATGTTAAGTGAAAGCTCTGGCAGAACGGAAGAAACGATCACCATTTGGTCGATGTTTGCTGCAACGGGTTTCAAGCCATCATAGTAGTCAGGGCGAGTCAACATCGAGGTGCGAGGTTCAACCGCTTCCACTACGCCCGATATACCAGCCATTGACTCAAGCCCTTCACGCCAAAGCACGCGATCGCCAGATACTAGCGATTCGATGCCGCGACGAAGATTACAGCGTTGTACTTCACCAGTTTCTCGATCCTCGATGTCAGCGTGCTGACCGAAACGAGTGATAACCAGCCCCTGTTTACTTGCCCCTAGCATGTTCTCATCCCACTGGATGGACTCTTCTTGCTTTTTAAGGCGTTTTTGTTGGTTGCTGCGTACGCGACGCACTTGACCTTTGGTTAACTTTTTCTTTTTTGTCACAATCTCTTACTTAATGTGAGTTAACTCAACTGATTGAGCGAGGTTTCGGCCAAACTTGTGAGTATCGTGTTTCGAGTATTTTCAGGTATAGTACCTCTTTTACCGATAAACAAATAGGTGGCGTAACCATGTCCTTTAGCGATCAAAATCTGATTTGGGTGGATTTAGAGATGACAGGCCTTGATCCTGAAACACATAAAATCATCGAAATTGCTTCTATCGTCACGGACAGCGAGCTAAATATTTTAGCCGAAGGTCCCGTTTTAGCGGTGCATCAGCCAAAAGAAGAGCTGGCTAAGATGGATGAGTGGTGTACCAATACGCATACTACGAGCGGTCTGGTAGAGCGCGTTTGTCATAGTCAAATATCTGAACAGGATGCCGTCGAGCAAACCATCGAGTTTTTGCAGAAGTGGGTGCCAAGGGGCGTTTCCCCAATTTGTGGTAATAGCATTGGTCAAGACCGTCGTTTTTTATACAAGCACATGCCTGACCTAGAGGCATATTTTCATTACCGTTATTTGGATGTGAGCACGTTAAAAGAGCTGACTCGCCGCTGGAAACCAGAAGTGTTAGACGGTTTCTCTAAGCAGGGCACGCATCTGGCATTAGATGATATACGTGAGTCAATTGCTGAGCTAAAGTACTACCGAGAAACCATCTTTAAGATCTAACTGTTAAAGTAGTGGCCCAGTGTGTTGTAATTTATGAGCGTTTTGCTTTCTTTTTCATCTGTTGGAAAAAAAATAAAGTTTTTTTGAACGAAGGACTTGCATCACAACAAAATGCTCTTATAATTCGCAGCCCTGAACAGCGGAAACGTTGTTGATGCGACACTAGCTCAGTTGGTAGAGCGCAACCTTGCCAAGGTTGAGGTCACGAGTTCGAACCTCGTGTGTCGCTCCACTTCTTTTAAGAACGTGGGGAGAGTTGTCATCGTACTTAACGATGAACTACGGACGCGGGATGGAGCAGCTTGGTAGCTCGTCGGGCTCATAACCCGAAGGTCGTCGGTTCAAATCCGGCTCCCGCAACCAAATTTAAGACAGTTTGAATGTTGTTTTTAATGATGCTCAAGCCGTTAAGAGATGCGACACTAGCTCAGTTGGTAGAGCGCAACCTTGCCAAGGTTGAGGTCACGAGTTCGAACCTCGTGTGTCGCTCCACTTTCTTTTAAGAACGTGGAGAGAGTTGTCACCGTACTTAACGATGAAACACGGACGCGGGGTGGAGCAGCTTGGTAGCTCGTCGGGCTCATAACCCGAAGGTCGTCGGTTCAAATCCGGCCCCCGCAACCAAATTCTAGATAGTTTGAATTTTGTTTAAGCTGTTAAAGAGATGCGACACTAGCTCAGTTGGTAGAGCGCAACCTTGCCAAGGTTGAGGTCACGAGTTCGAACCTCGTGTGTCGCTCCAACTTCTTTTTGGAAGTATAAAGTAGCCCTCATTGTGCTCAACAGTGACATTGCGACACTCGCTCAGTTGATAGAGCGCAACCTTGCCAAGGTTGAGGTCACGCCTTCCTGTTATGGACAGAGAACCTCGTGTGTCGCTCCAACTTCTTTTCGGAAGTATAAAGTAGCACTCATTGTGCTCAACTGTGATGTTGTGACACTCGCTCAGCTGGTGGGGCGCACCTAACTAAGGTATCGGTTACATCTCTCTCTAATGGGCAGGAATGTCGTGTACCGCTCCACTTTATTACGTGGAAAGCATAGCCTTCATTGTATTTAACAGTAACATCATAATACTTGCTCAGTTACCAATCGGCCTTACTAAGGTTAAGATAACGCCTTTCCACTATGGATAGGAGAGCTCATGTATTACTCCAGCTCTTATTACTGCCAAGGTGGATAAAAGATGGATGCGGTTCCCGGTTAAAATAAGGCACTTGCAACCTATTCACATCGCTCTTTTCATAATGCTGCGAAGCATCAACCCCCAAAATAATATTTTTAATCCGCGTCAGTCGATGTCGGCAATTTCGTCGTGTTTTAAACATGAGACGACTTGTCCGAGCAACGAATATTCTGGCCTCCGGAGCACTTTATGCTATTTAATTAACAGAGTTATCCACATATTGTATCTTGTGGATAAGTTGGTTGATAAAGTGTTTTTAGCTTCGATTTTAACTGTTGTTAGCAAGGATCTTCTCTTTGTTTGAGAGTGATGAAAATTCCACCAACTCCGATAAGTTGCTGTTTTAAAAAGGTAATGCTAAATAATTGGTAGATCGACTACTCTAAGTTTGGATCATTATTTTGTGTTTGTTTGATCCTAATCATTTCTTCCAGTTGTGTTTAACTTTTTTCTCTTCCCTGAAATATTCTAATTTTCTGATTTTTTTCCACATTACAGAATTGAGAACAAGGTCATGAATTGGTCACATAAAAAAGTTTTCAATCTCTGACATATGAGCTACGCATTACGCGTCTCTTGGAAGGCCTTTTTCAACGACTCTAATTAAACGTTTCTTCTTGGTTTCGATAGAATCTGAATCATTGATGGGAATTTGCTTAAATTGCTGTTCTAGAGCCCAATTGATATGTTCATCTAGTAATTGATTTTCACCATGACGGGCTTGCAAGGCTTCAACTGCTCGTTGACTATATCCTGAATTACCCAGTGCGACAGAAACATTACGTAACCATTGCAGATGTCCAATTCGACGAATAGCAGAACCTTCCATCTGTTTGAGGAAGGTGGATTCATCCCAAAGAAACATGGTGACGAGGTCTGGGTCTTCAAAAGTGTCACGGCGATGGAAGTCTTCTTGTGCGGTGATATCTGCGTATCGATTCCAAGGGCAAACAAGTTGGCAGTCATCACAGCCATAGATGCGATTTCCCATTGGTTTGCGGAACTCTTCTGGAATTACGCCATCAAATTCGATTGTGAGATAAGAGATGCAGCGTCTTGCATCCACGACTTTTTCATCGACGATCGCTTGTGTCGGACAGGATGTCATGCACGCTTTGCACTTGTCACATTGGTCAATACTTGGTTCGTCGACTGGCAATGGCAAGTCGATAAGCAATTCGCCGAGGAAAAACCAAGAGCCACAGTCTTTATCCAATATAAGGGAGTGCTTGCCGGTCCAGCCTAATCCGGCTTTTTGTGCCAATGGACGTTCAAGTATCGGGGCCGAGTCGACAAAAGGACGATAGCCAAATTGTCCGACTTCTTGCTCAATCAACTTTCCAAGCTTATTAAGCTGCTTTCTTACCAACTTGTGATAATCACGACCAAGTGCATAGCGGCTGATGTAGGCATGGCTCTTGTTTGCCAAGTTTGACGCGAACTTAGCTTCAGGTGGTAGGTAATCCATGCGTACGCTGATAACGCGTACTGTTCCTGGTAGAAGTTCACTTGGTCTGGCGCGCATCATGCCGTGACGAGCCATCCAGTCCATAGACCCATGATAGCCTGCATCCAGCCATTTTTGCAGAGCGGCCTCATGTTCACTAAGATCAACATCGCAGATGCCAACTTTCTGGAAGCCGAGCTCTTTACCCCAAATTTTTATTTGTTGAGCGAGTTGTTCAAAGTTCATGTCTTATCACCGAGATAAAAAGGGGGCGGATCTTACCGGATCTTATGTATTGGTGCTACCAGAAAGTCTAGACATAAAGTCGAGAAATGGATTTTGAAACAAAGTAATCAAAAGTTGATGTAGGCAAAGTCATTTTGCTTATGCACTTAATGGAATTAGGTGTAAGGTTTTGTCTTTTTAGGTCATTTTTTTGCATATATGACATTTGAGAGCTTGTCTCTTAAAACCAACACAGTTTACTATTCCTGTTGTTTTGATTTTTATATAGTCAATGATCATTAGTTAGAGAAGCGTCAATGAGCACGAAACAATTTAATCTTAAAGATGAGTACGAAACGGTAGCATTAGGTACCGCATTGGCCCAGCTATGTTCTCAACAAACCACCATTTATCTGCACGGTGATTTGGGCGCAGGTAAAACAACCTTTAGTCGAGGTTTTGTCCGTGCTCTTGGTCATCAAGGTAATGTAAAAAGCCCGACCTATACTTTGGTTGAACCTTATCAACTGGATAAGTGGCACGTTTACCACTTCGATCTTTACCGATTGGCTGATCCTGAGGAGTTAGAGTTCATGGGCATTCGTGATTACTTTACGGATGACGCGATCTGTTTGGTGGAGTGGCCAGAAAAAGGGCAAGGAATGCTGCCACAACCCGACCTTGATGTAGATATTCGCTACCAAGGCGAGCAACGCGTGGCCGAATTAACGGCAAATAATGAATATGGTGTGCAGCTACTCAGTCGATTGAAGCTATGTTGAGTCTTTCAAAATTTAGAGTAGTGGCGACATTTGTCGCCACTTTTCTCCTTTTCATCCCCAACTTAGCATTTGCTAACGTTGTAAAAAGTTTCCGGGTTTGGCCTTCACCTGATGAGACTCGTGTCGTCATCGATATGAATACGGAAGCTGACTATTCTTATTTCTCCTTGTCTAGCCCTGATCGTTTGGTGGTGGATCTCAAAAGCACCACTATGCAAGCCAAGTTACCTGTCACAGTGACCGACAGCCCGGTGTTAAAGCGTGTTCGTCAGAGCTCTCCGCCTAACAAGGGTACATACCGCTTAGTGTTTGAGTTGAAGAAGAGCGTTCAGGCTGAGTTATTCACACTAAAACCGACTCCTGCTGGGCAATATGGCCATCGTTTGGTGATTGACTTGCCGCATGGAGCAAAAAAATCGACGCCAACAACCACAGCGGTTAAGCCAAGTAAGCCTGCAACACCGAGCAAAGATATGAGCATGGTGCAACGTGTACAAGAGACGCTTATTGTGATTGACCCCGGTCACGGTGGTGAGGACCCTGGTTCAATAGGCCCATCACGCCGTAAATATGAAAAAGACGCGGTATTGAGTATTTCTCGTAAGCTTGCTGCTCAATTAAATGCAGTGCCTGGCATCAAAACACGCATGACGCGTAGCGGTGACTACTTTGTTAACCTCAATCGACGCGTTGCGATTGCGCGTGAGAACAATGCACACTTATTGATTTCCATCCATGCTGATGCGTTTACCTCACCAAAACCGCGCGGTGGTTCAGTGTTCGTATTGAACACGCGTCGGGCAAACACTGAAATATCACGTTGGGTAGAAAACCACGAGAGACAGTCGGAGTTACTAGGTGGTACAGGGACCGCTTTTGTTACGAGTTCGAATGACCGTAACGTTAACCAAACGCTATTGGATCTCCAGTTTAGCCATTCGCAAAAAGAAGGCTATAAGCTTGCGACCAACATATTAGGCGAGATGGGTAAGGTTGCTCGTCTACACAATTCGAAACCAATCAATACCAGCTTGGCTGTTTTGCGTTCTCCGCAGATCCCTTCTGTTTTGGTTGAAACTGGGTTTATCTCGAATCCAACCGAAGAGAAGTTGCTGTTTCAACGATCTCACCAAGATAAGTTGGCGCGTGCGATCACCAAAGCAGTTGTACAATACCTGAAAGATAACCCGCCAGAAGGCACGGTATTTTCTTCTTCAGCCAAATCATCGGTTCATATCGTTAAACGTGGTGAGTCGTTGTCAGTGATTGCTCAGAGATATGGCACGTCAATGAAGGCTATCATGAGTGCGAATAAACTGAAGTCCAGTGGTTTGGCTGTTGGCCAGAAGTTGAAGATCCCAGGTACTGGTGTCGCCTCAGTTTCTGTGCCGAGCACAGCAAAAACGGTGAAAACGGAGACAATCACGCACACGGTTAAATCGGGGGAGTTCCTCGGTAAGATTGCCAGCCATTACAAAGTGAAGATCGCCGATATTCGTCGTGAGAATAATCTGAAGTCAGATACGGTTTGGGTTGGTCAGAAATTAAAGATCACTGTTGCGGTGAAAGATAAACCAATTCGTAAGCACAAAGTTGGCCGTGGAGAATACCTTGGTAAGATTGCGTCGAAATATGGCGTGAGTGTCTCAAGCATCCGTAAAGCGAATAAACTGCGTTCTGACAAGCTTGCCGTTGGGCAGGTGCTGATCATTCCAAACAAATAAGTGAGCTGATAACTCATCATGAGCATTAAGATTTTGCCAGCGCGATTGGCAAACCAAATCGCAGCAGGAGAAGTGGTTGAAAGACCCGCTTCTGTTGTGAAGGAACTGGTAGAAAACAGTCTTGACTCTGGTGCAACTCGTATTGATATTGATATCGAGAAAGGTGGCGCTAAGTTAATTCGTGTGCGCGATAATGGCAAAGGGATAGTGAAAGATGAGTTGGGCCTAGCGTTAAGTCGCCATGCGACCTCCAAGATTCACACTTTGGACGATCTTGAAGCCATCATGAGTTTGGGGTTTCGTGGCGAGGCGTTAGCGAGTATAAGCTCTGTATCGCGTCTGACTATGACCTCTCGTCCCGCAGTGCAAGAGCAGGCATGGAGTGCATACTCTGAAGGTCGGGACATGAAGGTTAAGCTTCAGCCTACAGCTCACCCGATTGGCACTTCGGTTGAGGTGTTAGATTTGTTTTTTAACACTCCCGCACGTCGTAAATTCCTTCGCACCGAGAAAACCGAATTTGCTCATATCGATGAATTACTAAAACGCATTGCGTTGAGTCGTTTCGACGTTACCATCAATGTGCGCCACAACGGTAAAATGGTCCGCCAATATCGCGCGGCAAAAAATCAGTTACAAACTGAAAAGCGAATCGCTGCGGTATGTGGTAACGTTTTTGTGCGTAATATGCTGCGGATTGAGTTAGAACATCAAGGGCTTAAGTTACACGGCTGGATTACCACACCTGAAGGGGCGAGACAGCAGAGCGATTTACAGTATTGCTACGTGAATGGTCGCATGATGCGTGACAAGCTGATCAATCATGCGATTCGTCAAAGTTACGCAGCTAGCCTAAAGTCAGATCAATTTGCTGCGTATGTAGTATTTATTGAGCTCGACCCGCACCAAGTGGATGTTAATGTGCACCCAGCTAAGCATGAAGTGCGTTTTCATCAAGCTCGTTTAGTGCATGACTTTATCTATCAAGCGCTTGCTGACGCCCTTGCGCAGAGTTTAGTGATTGATAAACCCCAGGTGAACGAATCCGCGTTCCATCATGCGGAACCCGTCGAGCTAATAGAGCCGTCAGAGGTTGTGGTAGCGCCTTCTGAGGAACCAACAAATATACCTGAGAAAATGGGTGCTCAAGTACCAGAACGAGTGTATCAAGCGATTGATAGCACGCCAGCTTACCCAGGGCGCTCAGATTACAAAGTAAAACCTCGTGATAGAGCGACAAGTGATTCTTCTGTGCGAGAAGCGCGAGCGGTGGATTCTTTCAAGCGAACCGATTGGGTTGACTCTAAACCCGTGTCGAAACCAACTTCAAGCAAGGAGCTACGTCACGCCGACCCCGCACCGAGTAAACAAGAAGTGCGTGCTTATCATGAGTTACTTAAGACGCCCGATTTTGAGCCTCAAACAGTGCCCCAAAAAGTGCCAGTCAGTACCCCGCTAGAAATGGTTTTGCCGCCAGTTACGGCACTTAGCAAAGCTCTGGCTGTGGTGGGCGAACAGTATGTCTTGATGAGCAGTGATGGTGGTGTAGCTCTGGTTGCGCTGCCAAGAGCGGAGTTTTATCGAACCAAAGGTCAGCTCACACCGAGCGACGGCGCGTTAAAAGCTCAACCGTTACTGGTGCCATTATCAGTGAAATTAGAGCCTGAGTTAGTGCAGCTAGCGCAAGACCATCAGCAAGACTTTGCTCAGTTAGGTATTCAGCTTAAAGCGAGAAATGATAAAGCTTTGATGGTCATGGGCGTACCAGCCCCACTGCGCCAACAAAACTTACAAAATTTGATACCAGATCTGTTATCTTACGCGCAAGCTCGCTTGAGGAAGGAGGGAGCAACGGCGCAACCACTATCAGAATTGATAGATTGGCTTGCTTTTAAGGTGACCACTGTAAAAAGTCACTATACTCTTTCCGAAGCCATTCAAATTATTGCGGAACTTGAACAGCTAAGGCATGGTCAATTACCATTAGAAGACACAAAATTTGTGTCAGCTGTTGATTTCTCTGCCACGATTGCCAAATTAAGACCATGACAGACAAACTACCTTTGGCGCTATTTCTAATGGGGCCAACTGCATCAGGCAAAACAGAGCTAGCGATTCGACTTCGTCAGAAGTATCCGGTTGAGATCATTAGCGTAGATTCAGCGTTAATTTACAAAGATATGAACATTGGTACCGCGAAGCCTGATGAGCGCGAGCTTAGCTTGGCGCCGCATCGTCTTATCGATATTCTTGATCCGAGCGAATCATACTCTGCGGCGGACTTTCGTCGCGATGCTTTACAGATGATGGATGATATTGTAGCAGAGGGAAAAATCCCACTGTTAGTAGGCGGTACTATGTTGTACTACAAAGCCTTGCTTGAGGGGTTATCGCCACTTCCTGCTGCAAATCCTGAAATTCGTCAGCAAATTGAGCGAGAGGCATTGACTAAAGGTTGGTCGGTGTTGCACGATGAGCTGAAAGAGATTGATCCTGTATCGGCAGTGAGAATCCATCCGAATGATCCTCAACGTTTGTCTAGGGCATTGGAAGTATTCCGCATTTCAGGTAAAACTCTTACTGAGTTGACTCAGAAAAAAGGTGATAGCTTACCTTACCGAGTCAAACAGTTTGCAATAGCTCCCAAGGACAGGGCAGAACTTCACCGTCGTATTGAGCAACGTTTCGACAAGATGATGGAAGCGGGTTTTGAAGAGGAGATGAACGTGTTGTATGCGCGCAAAGATCTTCACCCAGACCTTCCTTCTATCCGATGCGTTGGCTACAGACAGATGTGGGAGTACTTAGATGGGGACTGCACACGCGACGAAGCTATTTTTCGTGGCATTTGTGCGACTCGTCAATTGGCCAAGCGTCAAATCACCTGGTTACGCAGCTGGAATGATTTAACTTGGTTAGATAGCGAAAACATTGGACAGGCACTTGAAACCATGTCAGAAGCAATAGCATCGGATTAAGTTAGCTGTGTATAATGTGTTCGTTTTTGCGTGAACGCACTTTCAAAGGATCGGTGGTTGGCGGTTTTTATACTATGCTGCTAATTACTTAGAGTGCATTTTTGATTCGTTTAGCTCAGATGCAAAAGTAACACCTTTGCATTGCACCACTAGCTAAATAATTACAACTACAAATTAAATAAGGAAAATAAAATGGCTAAGGGGCAATCTCTACAAGACCCATTCCTAAATGCGCTGCGTCGTGAGCGTATTCCAGTATCTATCTACCTTGTGAACGGTATCAAATTGCAAGGTCAGATCGAGTCTTTCGATCAGTTCGTGATCTTATTGAAGAATACGGTTAACCAGATGGTATACAAGCATGCAATCTCTACCGTTGTGCCGGCTCGTCCTGTCAGCCACCACAATGCTGAACGTCCTCAAGGTGAGCGTCCACAAGAGAAGCCTGAAGAATAATTCTTCATATCGTATTTTAACAACAAGGAGTTGAATGCTTGTTTGACCGTTATGAAACCGGTGAGCGAGCCGTACTTGTTCATATCAACTTCACGCAAGAAGGTGAATGGGAAGATCTGGCTGAATTCGAAATGCTGGTTTCTTCTGCTGGGGTAGAGGCGCTGCAAGTTGTAACTGGTAGTCGCCAATCCCCACACCCGAAATACTATGTCGGAGAGGGTAAGGCACAAGAAATTGCTACTGCGGTACAATTAACTGGTGCTGAAATTGTGATTTTTAATCACTCCCTCTCTCCTGCCCAAGAACGTAACCTCGAAGCACTGTGTAAATGTCGAGTTCTCGACCGCACTGGTCTCATTCTCGATATCTTTGCTCAACGAGCAAGAACACACGAAGGTAAGCTGCAAGTAGAACTAGCCCAACTTCGTCATATCTCTACTCGTTTGATTCGTGGTTGGACACACCTTGAAAGGCAGAAAGGCGGTATCGGTTTACGTGGGCCAGGTGAAACCCAGTTAGAAACTGACCGTCGTTTATTGCGTGAAAGAATCAAAACCATCCTGCGTCGTCTTGAGAAAGTAGCGAAGCAGCGTGAACAAGGGCGTCGTGCTCGAAACCGAGCTGAAATCCCTACAGTTTCTCTCGTAGGCTATACCAACGCGGGTAAGTCGACACTTTTCAACCGCATTACACAAGCTGGTGTTTATGCGGCAGATCAGCTGTTTGCTACTCTTGACCCAACGTTACGTAAGATAGAGTTAGCAGATGTGGGCCCCGCAATACTTGCAGATACCGTTGGTTTTATCCGACATCTGCCTCACGATTTGGTTGCCGCATTTAAGGCGACCTTAAAGGAAACGCAAGAAGCTGACATTTTGTTACATGTTGTTGATGCCAGTGATGAGCGTTTTCGTGAGAATATTCAAGCTGTTCATGAAGTCCTAGAAGAGATCGATGCAGATGAAGTGCCGACGCTCGTAGTAATGAACAAGATTGACAACCTTGAAGAGCAGAAACCACGTATAGAACGAGACGAGGAAGGCGTACCTCGTGCGGTCTGGGTATCGGCGATGGATGGATTAGGCATTGAACTTCTATTTGACGCGCTGACCGAACGTCTTGCGTCGCAAATGGTTGAGTATCAGTTGCGAATTCCTCCACAGTATCAAGGGCGACTCCGTAGTACATTCTTTGACATGAAGTGTATTCAACGTGAGGAGTATGACCAGGAAGGTGACTTGTTGATCGATATTCGAATGCAACAGGTAGACTGGTCTAGACTTGAAAAAAGAGAAGGGGCAGTTTTAGTCGACTTTATAGTCACTTAAAGGACTGCTACAGTATAACGTCATATCAAATGATGGAGCTTTCTAATGGCGTGGAATGAGCCTGGAAATAACAACGGCAACAATGGCCGCGATAATGACCCTTGGGGTAATAATAATCGTGGTGGCCAGCGTCCTGGTGGTCGAGATCAAGGGCCGCCAGATTTAGATGAAGTGTTCAATAAACTGAGTCGAAAGCTGGGTGGCAAGTTTGGTAAAAAAGGTGGCGGTGGTTCTTCTATCGGCGGTGGTGGTGGCGCAATCGGCTTCGGTGTGATTGCGGTTATTGCGATTGCGGTGTGGTTCTTCGCTGGTTTTTACACTATAGGTGAAGCAGAGCGCGGCGTGGTGCTGCGTTTAGGTAAATACGATCGTATCGTAGACCCTGGTCTGAACTGGCGTCCTCGTTTTATCGACGAATACGAAGCAGTTAACGTGCAAGCGATTCGTTCGCTGCGTGCATCTGGTCTTATGCTGACCAAAGATGAAAACGTAGTAACCGTCGCAATGGATGTCCAATACCGAGTTGCCGACCCATACAAATATCTATATCGCGTAACAAATGCAGACGACAGCTTGCGTCAAGCAACGGATTCTGCGCTGCGTGCGGTCATTGGTGACTCTCTAATGGATAGCATCCTGACAAGCGGTCGTCAGCAAATTCGTCAAACGACGCAAGAAACACTCAACCAAATCATCGATAGCTACGATATGGGTATCATGATCGTCGACGTGAACTTCCAGTCTGCGCGTCCGCCTGAACAAGTGAAAGATGCGTTTGATGATGCAATCGCAGCGCGTGAGGATGAAGAGCGTTTTGAACGTGAAGCTGAAGCCTATCGCAATGATATTCTTCCTAAGGCTACAGGTCGTGCTGAGCGTCTGAAGAAAGAAGCACAAGGTTACACGGAACGTGTGACAAACGAAGCGCTTGGTCAAGTTGCGCAGTTCGAAAAACTGCTACCTGAATACCAAGCATCACCGAGTGTAACTCGTGACCGTTTGTATCTAGATACCATGGAAGAAGTATACCTGAGTACGTCTAAAGTACTGATTGACTCTGAATCAAGCGGCAACCTTCTTTACCTTCCGATCGATAAATTGGTAGGCCAAAGTGGTCAGACAGATACTAAACGTAAATCGAAGTCCAGTTCAACGTACGATGATATCCAGTTGGAGTCTGAGCGTCCGACAGAGAGTACTTCGAATACACAGTCTCGTTCAACTGGTGCACGTCAAGGGAGATACTAAGAATGCGTAAGTTAATGATCCCTGTACTGGTCATTGCATTGGCATTGATGCTGATGTCACTGTTTGTGATTCCAGAAGGTGAACGCGGTATCGTCGTTCGATTTGGTCGTGTCTTAAAAGATAACGACATTACTCGCGTTTACGAACCGGGTTTGCATTTTAAAATGCCATTGTTCGACCGTGTCAAACAACTGGATGCTCGTATCCAAACGATGGATGGTCGTGCTGACCGTTTCGTAACCTCCGAGAAAAAAGACGTAATCATTGATACCTATGCGAAGTGGCGTATCGAGGATTTTGGTCGTTACTATCTTGCCACTGGTGGCGGTAACACGCTGACGGCAGAAGCGCTTCTAGAGCGTAAAGTAACCGACGTTTTACGTTCAGAAATTGGTTCGCGCGAAATTAAGCAGATCATCTCCGGGCCTCGTAAGAAAAGCCAAGAGTTGGTCGGCGGAGTGGAAGATGAACTGACGACTGAAGCCGCTCTCAAAGCGCTTGAAATCGATGGTGAGCGTGACGTCATTATGGCGGAAGTTCTCAGCGATACTCGCGAAAGTGCGATGAAAGACTTGGGGGTAAGAGTTGTTGATTTCCGTATTAAGAAAATCAACTTACCTGACGAAATCAGTGAATCTATTTATCGTCGTATGCGTGCAGAGCGTGAGTCAGTAGCGCGTAAGTTCCGCTCTCAAGGTCGTGAGAAAGCAGAGGTTATTCGCGCTCAAGCCGAGCTTGAAGTGGCAAAAATTCTTGCAGAAGCAGACAAAACAGCTCGTGTCACACGAGGTGAAGCGGATGCAAAAGCGGCGAAGATTTATGCAGATGCTTACAACAAAGATCCTGAATTCTTCAGCTTCTTACGTTCTCTAAGAGCATACGAGAAATCGTTCAGTTCTAAGAATGACGTCCTTGTTCTGGATCCGAAGAGTGACTTCTTCCAATACATGAACAACGCAAAAGGCGCAGCTGCGAAATAAGCTAAGCGTTACAGCAAATTTAAAGGCTCCGTTATGGAGCCTTTTTTGTCGCTATCGGTATTTGTGAGAAATGGTTTTTGCTGCATTGGGGTGAGGTTATCGTGTGATTAACCCATCATAATGGCGATGACGGCGCCTGCCACGACTAAGCAACCACCAACGCGGCGTAACTGGTTATTGGGCTGCTCACTCAACTGAGCCACCATGTTGCGCCAGCCATTTGGCACGACCAAAGGTCCAATACCTTCGACGATTAATACTAGCCCAATCGCTAGCCAGATAGACTCAGACATTATGATTCCTAGTTGAATTCTGAAAACTAAATACTATCAGTGATGTAGTGTTTTCGAAACGAGCAGGGAAAGCGAGTTTGCATTCTAGTATCAACTCTGTGAATAAAAAATGACTGCAAGAAGAGCGATTCGGTGCTAGAATCCATTTTTAACTAGCAATCAGACTTGGAAAGATGGGAAATAACGTAGTCGTTCTAGGCACCCAATGGGGTGACGAAGGTAAAGGTAAAATCGTAGACCTTTTGACTGAAGATGCAAAATACGTGGTGCGCTACCAAGGCGGTCACAATGCAGGTCACACACTTGTAATTGACGGTGAAAAAACCGTTCTTCACTTAATTCCCTCAGGTATCCTTCGCGATAACGTAAAATGCGTTATCGGTAATGGTGTTGTACTGTCGCCTGAAGCACTACTTAAAGAAATGAAGCCTCTTGAAGAGCGCGGTATCCCAGTTCGTGAGCGTCTTTTCGTTTCTGAAGCTTGTCCTCTAATTCTTCCGTATCACATCGCTATCGACAACGCGCGTGAAATCGCTCGTGGTGCGAAAGCTATCGGTACAACGGGTCGTGGTATTGGTCCAGCTTACGAAGATAAGGTCGCTCGTCGTGGTTTACGCGTTGGTGACCTTTTCGATAAAGAAGTGTTCGCTGAGAAACTGAAAGAAGTAATGGAGTTCCATAACTTCCAGCTAGAGCACTTCTACAAAGCGAAAACAGTAAGCTACGAAGAAGTACTTGAGCAGTGCATGGGTTACGCTGAACTACTGACTTCAATGGTTATGGACGTAACTGACGAACTAGACGCAGCACGTAAGCGCGGCGACAAGATTATGTTCGAGGGTGCGCAAGGTACTCTGCTTGATATCGACCACGGCACTTACCCATACGTAACTTCTTCTAACACGACTGCTGGTGGTGTTGCTGCAGGTTCTGGTTTTGGTCCTCGTCACATCGGTTACATCCTTGGTATCACTAAGGCTTACTGTACTCGTGTTGGTTCAGGCCCATTCCCTACAGAACTATACGACGGACTAGATAAGCAGGACCCAGTGGGCAAGCACCTAGGTGATGTTGGCCACGAGTTTGGTGCAACGACTGGTCGTCTGCGTCGTACAGGTTGGTTTGATGCAGTAGCGATGCGTCGTGCAATCCAAATCAACTCTCTAACCGGTATGTGTCTTACTAAACTAGACGTTCTTGATGGCCTTAAAGAGATCAAGATCTGTACTGGTTACAAGATGAAAGATGGCGCTATCTTAGAAGTTTCTCCAATGTCTGCAGAGTCATTCGAAGAAGCAACGCCAATCTACGAAACAATGCCTGGTTGGTCTGAGACAACATTTGGTGCGAAATCAATCGACGCTCTACCACAAGCGGCTTTGGATTACATCAAACGTATCGAAGAGCTGACGGGTGTGCCAGTAGACATCATCTCTACAGGCCCTGACCGTAACGAAACAATCATCAAGGTTCACCCATACGGTGCTTAATTCCTGATTGTACAGACAGTTGCAAAAGCCAGCGTTTATCGCTGGCTTTTTTGTGTCTATACGTCGAGGGGTTATGGCTAAAAGATGTAACTCGCTGTGGCAAAGATTTGCCGTTAAGCTAAATGGGAGGCAAAAATTGCCTAAAGCTTAACGGACCTTTGCCGATAAGGTTATCAAGCAGAGGAGATCCTGAGCTGATCTTTGGTTTCTTAGATACCTTAAAGAGTACATTTATGAAGTTACGAACAGTGGCTGCTTCACTGTTGTTGATGCTGAGTGCAACATCGGCTAAGGCGGATGTTGCCGAGATAGGGGCGCCTGTTCCCATCTACACCGAAGCAGAGCTTATAAAGCTTATTGAGCAAAATAAGCACTTAGAACGTGTGCGCGCTGATCACTGCCAATTAGTGGAAGATATCGTGGCACGCGCAACACGTATTAACTTGCCGTCCTATGAATTTCTTTATGGTGATATGTTGGCGTGGGGTGTGTGTGTAGAGCAGGACGTAGAGCTTGGTCTTTACTACATGGAAAACGCAGCCCACCAAGGCTTGCCAGCCGCGTTGGAGCAGTTAGGCCGCTACTACTCTCGCGGTACCCTAGTCCAACAAGATAAAGAACGTGCAATTCCATATTTACGTGAAGCGGCGTCCATGGGAAATCTGAATGCGCGAATTCACCTTGCTGAGTTGCTACTGCGTGATTACGGCAGCCCGCTGGATTACGAAGACGCGTACCGCTGGTTGTATAACTCGGTGACTGCAGACCAAAGAAAATACAAGCGCATAGCGATGCTTAGAAATGGTCTTGAGCAACGCATGCCAGAAAACATAATTGTGCGAGCCAAACGCCGCGATACCTTCTGGTAGACTTACTTTTCTAAGACGAATAACTTCATAAAGCTCAGCCAATACATACAACAAAGCCCACATCATGTGGGCTTTGTTGTTTTTCCCGACGAGTAATCGTGAGCGATTAAACGACCTTGTGTGGACCGAAGCACTCGTAGTGGAACTGTTCTTGCGGCACACCCAGATCAAGCAACTGTTTCGCTACATGCTGCATAAAGCCGACAGGACCACAGAAGTAAACTTGTACCTTGTCTTGCTTTAGAGCGACTTCAATTTCATTTAGGTTTACAAAACCACTGAAGTTAAAGTCTTCGCCAATTTTATCTTCTGCTGTTGGCTGGTTATACCAAACTAGCGAGTTCATGTTCTCTTTTGCATTCACGAGCTGATTTACGTGGTGCTTAAATGCGTGCTGTTGGCCGTTTTCTGCAGCGTGCACCCAGGTCACTGGCGCTTGGTGCTCAGAGAGGCTTTCAAGCATAGATAGAGTTGGTGTTAAACCCACACCCGCCGACACCAAAACAACTGGCGTTGCTGCGTCTACATCCATAAAGAAATCACCTGCAGGTGCGGCAAGTTGCACTTTATCGCCGATGTTCAGCTCATCGTGAAGGTAATTCGACACTTTACCGCCTTCTTCGCGTTTTACAGAGATACGGTAAGTATCTTCTTGGACGGCAGATGATAGGCTGTATTGGCGAATTTCTTGGTTGTCGAACTTATCGCTGTTGATGTAAATACCCAGATATTGCCCTGGTTTGTACTCAGAAACCTTGTCACCATCGGTTGGTTTGAAAACAAAGCTACAGATGTTTTCACTTTCCAGTTGCTTACCTACTAATTCGAACTCACGCAGACCACGCCAGCCGCCTTGAAGCGCTGCATTCTCTTGGTAGATTTGCTCTTCACGTTGAATAAACACGTTCGCTAGCACGCCGTAAGCCTCTGCCCATGCATCAAGAACTTCTTGACCTGGCGAAAGTAACTCATCGATAGTGGCAAGTAGGTGAGTACCGACGATTTGGTACTGATCTTCAGTGATCATAAAGCTCGTGTGTTTGTGGGCAATCTTCTCTACTGCACCAAGCAGCGCAGGTAGGTTATCAATGTTAGCAGCGTAAGCACAGATTGCATTAAATAGAGCTTCACGCTGGTCACCATTACGCTGGTTACTCATGTTGAAAATGTCTTTCAACTCAGGGTTATGGGTAAACATGCGATCATAAAAATGCGCCGTTAGTTTTGGGCCCGTTTCAGCAATAATAGGTGCGGTTGCTTTCACGATGTCAATGGTTTTGTTACTGATCATAATGCTTCTCTATTTAAAGTTGTATTTTCAATGCATGTTTAAAGTTGTATCTCAAATGTATCTTTTAATCAAGAAAAGATTTACAATTTTGCGATTAGAGAGGATAGCAACATGCAGTTAACCAGCTTTACCGACTACGCGCTCAGAACCTTAATCTACTTGGCATCACTGCCAAAAGATGAGTTGACAAATATTACTGAAGTGACTGATTTATTTGGTGTATCACGCAACCACATGGTGAAAGTGATCAACCGCCTTGGGCAGCTTGGTTATGTACATACCGTACGTGGCAAAAACGGCGGGATTCGTTTATTGAAGGCGCCGCAAGAAATTACAGTCGGTGGTGTCGTGCGTGATTTGGAGCCACTCGATTTGGTGAATTGTTCTGTGGAGTTTTGTCACATCACGCCAGCCTGCCGTCTAAAAGAGAAGTTAGCGCAAGCGAAAATGGCCTTTATGGCTGAATTAGATGGTTGCACGATTGAAGAACTATTGCGTGATAATTCAGAGTTGCTGATATTACTCACTCGTCCTTAGTCTTATCAACGCTGCATCAATTCGTTTTACTGACTCTCTTTTTAAAGCTATTTCTGTAGCTTATTGAGAGACTCAGATATACTAGCTCTATACCTTCCTTGCTAGATAGGCGTGCCTATGTCAGACCATATTTCAAACGATCCTTTCGCCGATCGTGAATCCAAAAATTACGAAAATCCAATCCCGAGTAGAGAGTTCATTCTTGAGTTTCTAAAAAAAGCAGGTGCTCCAATGAATCGCAATGATTTGTTTGAAGCACTGAAGCTGGAAGGTGAAGAACATTACGAGGGGTTGCGTCGCCGACTGCGTGCGATGGAGCGCGATGGTCAGCTCGTGTTTACGCGCCGTCAGTGCTACGCGTTACCAGAAAAACTCGAGATGGTGAAAGGTTATGTAATTGGTCATAAAGATGGCCATGGCTGGGTTCGTCCAGAAGGCAGTGTAGGCAAGGATAATGACATTGTATTGCCACATCACCAGATGAAGCACATCATCCACGGTGACTTCGTCTTGGTACAACCAACCGACAACAGCAAACGTGGTCGTCGTGAAGGGCGTCTTGTGCGCGTTTTAGAGGAGCGTAATACGCAGATCGTAGGGCGTTTCTTCCTTGAATATGGCTACTCATATGTTGTACCTGATGACTCGCGCATTAGCCAAGACATTCTGATCCCCAATGAGCATAAAGCGGGTGCCCGAATGGGTAACGTGGTGGTGATTGAGGTTACTGACCGTGGTTCTCGCTCACGGGGCATGATGGGGAAAGTGGTTGAAGTACTTGGTGAAAATATGGCGCCAGGTATGGAGACGCAAGTTGCCATTCGTACCCACCAGATCCCACACGACTGGCCGGAAGCGGTTGATAAGCAGATCGAAAACCTGAGCGAAGAAGTGCCCGAAGAGGCGAAAGTGGGCCGTATAGACCTACGCGACCTGCCCCTAGTAACCATAGATGGTGAGGACGCTCGAGACTTCGATGACGCCGTTTTCTGTGAGAAGAAGAAAGGGGGAGGTTGGCGTCTATGGGTCGCCATCGCTGACGTCAGTTACTACGTACGCACGGACTCTGCGCTTGATAAAGAAGCCATCAATCGAGGTAACTCGGTGTACTTCCCATCGCAAGTGGTACCAATGTTGCCTGAAGTGTTGTCAAACGGCTTGTGTTCGCTTAACCCGCAAGTTGATCGCTTGTGTATGGTGTGTGAGATGACTGTCTCAGAAACGGGTAAGCTATCAGGTTACAAGCATTATGAAGCGGTGATGAACTCGCATGCTCGTCTGACTTACAACAAGGTGGGTGCGATACTTGAAGGAGATGAAGAACTGCGTATGCGTTATCACACGCACGTCCCGCATCTCGAAGAACTGCACGCGATGTACAAAGTGCTAAAAAATGCACGTGATAACCGTGGTGCGATCGAGTTCGAAACGGTTGAAACCAAGTTTATTTTCAATGCTGATCGTAAGATTGAAAGCATTGAACCTGTGATTCGTAATGACGCGCACAAGATCATCGAAGAATGTATGATCTTGGCTAACGTTGCTTCTGCGTCTTACGTTGAAAAAGCGAAAGAACCAGCATTGTATCGTGTTCATGACTCTCCGGGTGAACTTCGCCTACAAGGTTTCCGAGACTTCTTAAGTGAGTTAGGCCTTGATTTAAAAGGTGGCTTGGAGCCATCACCAACCGACTATGCGGATTTAGTTAAGCAAATCGCTGGGCGTCAGGACAAAGAGCTGATCCAGACCATGCTGCTTCGCTCTATGAAACAGGCGGTATACAACGCAGATAACGCCGGTCACTTTGGTCTAGCACTAAAACGCTACGCGCATTTCACGTCGCCAATCCGTCGCTACCCTGATTTACTGTTACACCGCGCAATCAAATACCTGATTGCGAAAGAAGCAGGCCGCAACCAAGACCGATGGACGCCAACGGGTGGTTACCACTATTCGTTTGATGACATGGACTTCTACGGCGAGCAATGTTCAATGACAGAGCGTCGTGCAGATGACGCGACCCGAGATGTCTCTGATTGGTTGAAGTGTGAATACATGCAAGACCATGTTGGTGATGCGCTTGATGGTGTCATTGCGAATGTTACTAGCTTTGGTTTCTTCGTTCGTTTGACTGAACTGCACATTGATGGTTTGGTGCACATTTCAACGCTGGCGAACGACTATTACCAGTTTGATCCTATTGGTCAAAGACTTATTGGTGAAAGCTTCGGTAACATCTATCGCTTGGGCGATGCGGTGAAAGTAAAAGTGCTGGCGGTTAACTTAAATGATAAGCAAATTGACTTTGAATTAATCGAAACAAGCCGTAAGCTACGCGGCGAAGGTAAGACGGCGAAGAAACGCGTAGCGGATGCCAAGCGCAAAGCGAAAGAGAAAAAACGTGCGGCAACCAAAGGCGCTACTCGCGCGATACCAGCGATTGAGCCAACCAAGCGACCAGAACCTGCAGAAGCAGAGAAAACTGGTAAAAATGGCGCAAAACGCGGCAAGACTGAAGGCGCTAAAAAGCCTAAAGTGAAAAAAGAACGCAAGAAAAAGCCACACAGTAAGCCGAAGAAGACCAAGCGTACCAAGAGCGACGCAGAGTAGGCTGAATCGCCAGTCTAGCTTGGATTTAAAGGGGTAGATTGGCGCAGGCAATATGACCAGAACAACAGGTTAAACAATGAGTAACGAATTTATCTACGGCATTCACGCAGTGAAGGCGGTATTGGAACGCGAACCAGAGCGTTTTATTGAAGCGTACGTGCTAAAAGGACGTCAAGACGATCGCCTAATGCCAATCCTGAATGATCTTCAGGTTTGTGGCGTGTCTATCCAACAAATGACTCGTAAAACGCTAGACGACAAAGCACACGGTGCTAACCATCAAGGCATCATTGCTCGTGTTAAAGCTGCGAAACAGCTCAATGAAAATGACATCGATGGCATCCTAGCGCAGCATGATGCACCACTGCTACTTGTATTAGATGGTGTGACGGATCCGCACAACTTGGGTGCTTGCCTGCGTAATGCAGACGCAGCTGGCGCAGCGGCGATCATCGTACCGAAAGATCGTTCAGCACCGATGAACGCCACCGTAAGCAAAGTCGCTTGCGGTGCAGCCGAAGTCGTGCCATTGATCCGAGTGACTAACTTGGCTCGTACTATGCGCACACTGCAAGAGCAAGGTATTTGGTTTGTTGGGACAGCGGGCGAAGCAACGCATGATATCTATCAAGCGAAGCTGACAGGTCCTCTTGCTATCGTGATGGGGGCTGAAGGTGGCGGTATGCGCCGTCTGACTCGCGAAACCTGTGACGATTTGATTAAGATCCCAATGGCTGGTAGCGTTTCAAGCCTGAACGTATCTGTGGCATCTGGCATCTGTTTGTTTGAAGCGGTTCGTCAGCGTATTGCTGCAAAGTAGCGGCTAAACAAACTGTTACTGCTAAATCAGACAGAATGATAAAACAAAGGATGGGGGGCCATCCTTTGTCGTTTTCACCGATTTATAAATAAAAAACCTTCAGAGAAGTTATGACTCAACAAGACATTAAATTCATCGCCTTCGATCTTGATGGTACCCTTCTTGATAGCGTGCCTGATCTGGCGGTAGCGGCCGACCAAGCAGCGCAAGCGCTTGGCTTTCCATCGGTTTCAGAAGAGCAAGTTCGTGATTACGTGGGTAATGGCGCCGACGTATTGATCGGTCGTGCATTGAGCCAAAGCCTCACCATCAATCCAGAGTTAAGTGAAGAACTGCGCGCTAAAGCGCGTGTACTGTTTGATGACTACTACGAGCAAAGCGGTCACAAGTTAAGCCACCTTTACCCCGAGGTAAAGGAGACGCTTGAAGAACTACACAAAACAGGCTTTGTGATGGCGTTGGTCACCAATAAGCCCTCAAAGTTTGTACCTGAGGTTCTGGAAAAGCACGACATCGCAAAATACTTTGTTGATGTGCTAGGCGGTGACGCGTTCCCAGAGAAAAAACCTAACCCAATTGCACTGAACTGGTTGATGGAGAAACACCAAATCCAACCCAGTGAAATGCTGATGGTTGGCGACTCGAAAAACGATATTCTCGCGGCGAAAAATGCCGGTTGTGCCTCATTTGGCCTGACTTATGGTTATAACCATGGTGAACCAATCGCAGCATCCAATCCGGATTTTGTGGCAGACAGTTTGGCTGAATTATTGGAAGTGGTAGCGGTTTCGGCATAACGGCGGTAAAAGAGCTTCCAAAATACTCGCTAATGAGTACACTGAGTAAACCGTGCACATATCGCAGCACGGTTTTTTCATTTAATTAGATTAAGAAGTCAAAGGAATCATTCTAATGAGCAAGCCCATTGTATTGAGTGGTGTTCAACCTTCAGGTGAACTAAGTATCGGTAACTACTTGGGTGCTCTACGTCAATGGCAGCAGATGCAAGACGATTATGATTGCCAATACTGTGTGGTAGACCTTCATGCAATTACGGTTCGTCAGGACCCAAAAGCGCTGCATGAAGCGACTCTAGACGCATTGGCGATCTGTCTGGCAGTTGGTGTTGACCCGAAGAAGAGCACGCTATTTGTTCAGTCGCACGTACCAGAGCATGCTCAACTTGGTTGGCTTCTTAACTGTTACACTCAGATGGGTGAATTGGGTCGTATGACGCAGTTTAAAGACAAATCTGCACGTTACTCAAACGACAGTTCAAGCCAGTTTGGTGATGTAAACGTTGGTCTGTTTGACTACCCAGTACTGATGGCAGCAGACATCCTGCTTTACGGTGCACATCAAGTGCCAGTAGGTAGCGATCAGAAGCAACACCTAGAGCTAGCGCGTGATATTGCTCACCGCTTTAACAATATTTACTCGCCAGAGCAGCCGATTTTCCAAGTACCAGAGCCTTACATTCCGACGGTAAACGCGCGCGTAATGAGCCTTCAAGATGCAACCAAGAAGATGTCTAAATCTGATGATAACCGCAAGAACGTCATCACGCTGTTGGAAGAGCCTAGTTCGATCATTAAGAAGATCAACAAAGCACAAACTGACACAGAAACGCCACCACGTATCGCGCACGACTGGGAAAGCAAAGCTGGTATCTCTAATCTGATGGGACTTTACTCTGCGGCGACAGGCATGAGCTTTGAAGAGATTGAAGCGAAGTACCAAGGTGTGGAAATGTACGGCCCATTCAAGAAAGACGTAGGGGAAGCCTTGGTTGCTATGCTTGAGCCTATTCAAACAGAATACCACCGCATTCGTGCTGATCGTGTGTACATGAATGAAGTGATGAAGCAAGGTGCCGAGAAAGCATCGGCGCGTGCGGCTCAAACGTTGAAAAAAGCGTACGAAGCTGTAGGTTTTGTCGCTCGCCCATAGGTAAAATTCGAATACAAAAAAGCTCCACCATTGGTGGAGCTTTATTATGCTTATTTTCTGGAGGAGGCTTCTTCCTCACAACGTGCCATGTTGTAGTACTCGGCACGTCCTCCTCGTCCTGCAAACCATGTCTTTACCACAAAACCGCGCTTCGTGAAGTCACGCAACTCCTCGCATGCGATTTGATAGCTTGATTCGGCAATCACAACGGGCTTCCAAGTGTAAGTCGAGAATCGCGGCAACTGAGCGGTGAAAGTAATCATCCCCTCATCACTAACATCAAACTGTTTATATTGGTTAAGCTCGGCTTTGGCTTCCTCAATGAAATGTTGAGTTGTATTCGGCTGCAGTGGTTTGCTTGTCTTGAGTTTATCCTGAATGGACTGGCATCCCACCATCAGTATTGAAGTCGAAAGAGCTAGCGCAATCTGTGGAAGTTTTCTCATTTTTTTATCCTAGTCATAGTTATTGGAGACCTTGTCATCTGTCTCTCGCGGTCGTTATAACGAGTGTTTATGGTTTTGGCTAGTTTTGTGTGATTCTGGTGATATTTGATTTATAAAACTTTGAACTAGGAAGGCATAAATAATCAGTCAGCTTATTTGATAGTAACGCTTTAGAAGGAAGGATATTGCTGAATTAGTATTATCTAATTCTTACTTTGTATTGCTAAAATAAATTGAATTCGAATTTAATACTCATCAACTTGCCTAACATATTGAGTGATATAAAACCGAGCAACAAGTCTTGTTATTGATATCTTTATTGTTAGTTGCTGTTTTTATTACAAAAGGTGTTTAAATGGACAGTCCTGGCATAAATTTGCATATTCAAATGTGATATGTTTCACGGCTTTTGCTGGTATTTCTTATTTATTTCAAGAATGAACCCGATAGTAGGCACAAATGGTGGGCTCTACACTGGGCTTAGTTTGCATTTAAATAAATATCAGGTACGACAATGGATATGTTAATCAAACCCTCTTTACTTGCATTAACGATTGCCAGCGCGCTTAGCGCTAGTGCTAACGCAGAAATTATTATCTCTCAATATGTAGAAGGTCGTTCTTACAACAAAGCGGTCGAAATCGCGAACACCGGCGATACGGCGGTAACGTTAACAGGCTACCAACTGGCGAAATCATCAAACGGTGGTGGCACTTGGGGCAGCAGCATAGATCTTAGTCAAGTGACGCTGCAAGCGAGCCAAGTGTATGTGCTAGCGCACGATGGTGCGAGTGATGCCATCAAAGCTGTCGCGGATATCACAGATAAAAGCGTAGCCAACTTTAATGGTGACGATCCGATCGCGCTGCTTAAAGACGGTGAAGTGCATGACGTTATCGGGGTGATGGGGGACGTCGATTTTGCTAAAGACACCACATTGGTTCGTAACAGTGATGCACTAACCCCTTCTGCTAGCTATGATGCATCGCAATGGACCGCGTTCGAGCAAGACAATATTGACGGTCTTGGTGAGTTAAATACGACTGAGCCGCCAGCACCATTTGCTTGTGAGCTCGATGGTCAGCAGCCTAACTTTACGACCATTCAAGCTATCCAAGGGGAAGGCGATACGTCTCCATTCATTGATGGCTATCCGTATATTACAGATGAAGATCACTTCGTAACAGGTGTCGTGACAGCTGTTACCACTGGCCTAACCAAAGGTTTCTACCTACAAGCACTAGAAAGTGACAACAACGACAAGACTTCAGAAGGTTTGTTCATTCATACCGATGCGGCGGATATGGCGCTGAAAGCTGGTGACCTTGTCTGTGTGAAAGGTAAAGTTCAAGAGTACTACAGCAATACAAGACTTGCCTCTGATGCGAATAGCTATGTGGTAACAGGCACTTCAGAAATCCCTCGTGTCACTGACCTTGTTATCAAAGAAGGTGAAACTTTGCGCGCTGCATTAGAGCGTCATGAGGGCATGCAAGTGGCATTGACGTCGGCAAGTGACTTATTTGTGACTCGCAATTTCTCCTACGACTATGATTCACGTCGTAATAACATGATGCTGTCTCATCAAGCGCCACTGTTTAAGCCGACTCAATTGCATGCTGCAGAGAGCGAAGCTGCGGTAGAGATCGCTAAGGACAACGCAGCAAACCGCCTATACCTAGAATCCGATGATAAGGCACCAAACGGTCAAATCCCTTATTACCCAGACTTCGCAAAAGATACCGATCAAGATGGCTCTTCTGAACAGCACATTCGCCTTGGTTCACGAGTAGAGGGGCTGCAAGGTGTTGTCGCATACAGTTTCAACGAATACCGCCTGATCGCAACGAACCATGTCGACAACAGCAACTTTGTCACCTCTGGTGAAGGCTTTGATGTGACTCGCCAAGACGCACCAGTGATCGCGGATTCCGATTTGCGTATCGCGAGTTTCAACGTTCTAAACTACTTCACCTCAGTGGCTGACAGTGGCCATGAAAATCCAACTGGACAAAACCGTGGTGCAACTCATCTCGATGAGTTCCTGATCCAGCAAGCGAAAATCGTTGCGGCAATGAATAAGATGGACGCTGATATCATTGGTTTGATGGAAGTGGAAAACAACGGCTTTGGTGACACCAGTGCGGTGAAGAACTTGGTCGACGCATTGAATGCTGAGATCGATGAAGTAGAGGATCACTACACTTATGTTGAAATCGAAGATCAAGACAAATACCAAAACCAGTACCTTGGTAGCGATGCCATTATGGTTGCAATTCTGTACCGTGCTGACGCTGTGACGCCAAAAGAAGCTGCAAAAGTGATTGCGACACCAGAGCAGCACATCGAAGAGAACACCATCACGCGTAATAATGGTGCAGAAGGCAATCCAGCTTACGACAAATACCAGCGTCATAGCTTGCTGCAAACTTTTACGGTGAAAGAAACAGGTAAAGATCTGTCTGTTGTCGTTAATCACTTCAAATCGAAAGGCTCTGAATGTATTGAAGAGTGGGTGGCAGGCGTCGAGGACTCAGAGCCTGCGGATCTGCAAGGCAACTGCAATAACTTCCGCGTATCTGCTGCGAACGTTGTGGGTGACGCGCTGAAAAGTATTGAAGGTGACGTGCTGGTAGTGGGCGACCTGAACGCCTATGGCATGGAAGATCCTTTGCTTACACTCACCGACTACTCGAAAGAGAAATACGGCCGAGACATCTACACAGCAGCTTACACCAACGTTGATGGTGGTGAAATCCAAGTAGACAAGAGCAAAATTGATAAAGGCTATGGTTACTATAACCTGAACACTTTGCTGCATGGCGCAGATACTTTTTCATACACTTACTCTGGTGAGCTAGGCAATCTTGACCATGCACTGGCGAGTAACGGCTTGGCACAAAAAGTAGTGGCGATTGAAGATTGGCATATCAACTCACTAGAAAGTAACTTGTTTGAATACAGCAGTAAGTACACAGGTGACATGCCTAAGTATCAAGATGCGTTCTCGGCGTCTGACCACGATCCAGTGATCATTGCGATTGATTTCCCTGATACGGATATTGACTTGCCAAGTTTGGGTGACAACCTAGAAGTTGAGGTTCGCCTACCACCTAATGCGATTGTTGGTGATATCGTTACCGTTAGCCTGCAAGAAGCACTACAAGCGGCGTCGTCTATGTCGGATGTTGAGGGTTATGAAGCGAGTGTGACCCTGACACAAGCGGATATTGAGGCGCGCAGTGTGAGTATTGAATTCGACAAGGTCCCAACGGAAGGCCAGTATGTCTTAGAAGAAAAAGTGACAGATTCGACGGGCAGCACCGTGAAGTTCAACGACTCTCGTGATGTTACGCTGGAACATCCTGATGTAGGTGCTTCATTTGGCTTTGGTGCGCTCCTTGCGATGTTAGGTCTGGGGGTATTCCGTCGTCGTCGCTAAGCGGTTTGCCTGACAAATTAGCCCCCAAATAGCTGTAAAGACCAAAGGCCAGCCTATGCTGGTCTTTTTATTCAGCAAAAACTTGCCTTTCTTGCTTGGTATAGCAAAATACCGCCCTTGATTGTCACGAATGTGGCGATTTACTGCGTAAGCCTTGCCAAAACGGATTGGAGCTACTCACCCCTTATGTTGTTGATCATCGATAATTACGACTCTTTTACCTACAATCTATATCAATACTTTTGCGAGCTTGGTGCAGACGTAAAGGTGGTGCGTAACGATGAGATCGATATTCAAGGTATTGAAGCGCTTAACCCAACCCACTTGGTGATCTCTCCCGGACCATGTACTCCAAATGAAGCGGGTATCTCTCTACAAGCCATTGGGTATTTTGCTGGTAAGTTACCAATCTTGGGAGTTTGCCTTGGTCATCAGGCGATTGCACAGGTGTTTGGCGGTCAAGTGGTACGTGCTAGGCAAGTAATGCACGGTAAGACATCACCGATTCGTCATAATGGTCGCAGTGTGTTTAAAAACCTCAACAACCCGCTTACGGTCACTCGTTATCACTCTCTCGTGGTGAAAAGCGACACGCTCCCTGATGTGTTTGAATTGACCGCTTGGACTGAACTGCCAGACGGAACCAAGGATGAGATCATGGGCTATCAGCATAAAACCCTGCCAATTGATGCGGTACAGTTTCATCCTGAGTCGATCAAAACAGAACAAGGCCATGCGTTACTTGCGAACTTTCTTGCCCGCAAAGCGATCTGATCCCGATCACTTTTCTTAACAATTTATTCATGTTTTTGTCCGGATATTGAGAATGCAAAACTATGCGTTCTACCTATTCAGTGGTTTCTATTCATTCCTCTTCTTGGTTTATAATCCCAGTAATACTAAGGTGTTATAAAAAATTGCTTCTCTATTTACGTTTTTTAGTGCATAAATAAGCACAAATAGTGATTGTGAGTGGTTTGATCGCAATACGAAAAGCATAAATCACTGTTGAAATGGTTAATTAAATGTAAATACAATGCCTATATAGCGTAAATATAAAACATTATTTGCTGGCAAAGAGTGCCGGCCTAACTCGCTTATCTGCTCGGCATGCGGTATCAAGAAGGAATGTGCAATGACAATGGAAAATAAAGTAGAGCGCGGTTTATTCGATGAGGTCATGGTGCCTTGCTATAACCCAATGGAAATGGTCCCCGTTAAAGGCAAAGGCTCACGCGTCTGGGATCAGAACGGCAATGAATACATCGACTTCGCTGGCGGGATCGCAGTGAGTTGCCTTGGTCACTGTCACCCAGTCATGGTGAATGCATTGACTGAGCAAGGTAACAAGCTCTGGCATCTAAGTAATGTGATGACCAATGAGCCTGCATTGAGATTGGCGAAGAAGTTAACAGAAGTCAGCTTTGCCGAGCGGGTATTTTTTGCCAACTCTGGTGCGGAAGCGAACGAAGCGGCGCTGAAGTTAGCACGCCGTTACGCGGCCGACGTTCATAGCAATGAAAAGTCAGAAATCATCGCATTCAAACAAGGCTTCCATGGTCGTACTTTCTTCACCGTAACAGTAGGCGGTCAAGCGGCTTACTCAGACGGTTTTGGTCCCAAGCCGGGTGATGTTACTCACCTTCCTTATAACGATATCGAAGCACTTCAAGCACACATGTCTGAGCGCACTTGTGCGGTAATGATGGAGCCTCTGCAAGGTGAGGGTGGCATCATTCCACCAACGCCTGAGTTCGCTCAAGCGGTTCGTGAGCTGTGTGACAAACACAATGCACTGCTGATCTTCGATGAGGTTCAAACAGGTAACGGTCGAACGGGGCACTTCTATGCATACCAAGGCTTGGGTATTACGCCAGACATCCTAAGCACGGCTAAGTCGTTAGGCGGCGGTTTCCCTATTGGTGCCATGCTGACGACAGCAAAACTGGCTGAGCACATGAAAGTGGGCACGCACGGTTCGACTTACGGTGGTAACCCGCTCGCGTGTGCAGTTGCAGAAGCGGTTGTTGATGAAGTGACGAAACCAGAAGTACTGGCAGGCGTACTCGAGCGTGAAACGATGTTTCGTGAAGGTCTAGAGAAGATCAACGCGAAATACCATATTTTCTCGGAAGTGCGCGGCAAGGGTCTACTGCTTGGCGCTGCACTGAATGAAGATTGGCAAGGGCGTGCGCGTGATGTACTGGTTGCGGCAGGTAAACAAGGTCTCATGGTGTTGGTTGCGGGTGCCAACGTCGTACGTTTCACACCATCACTCGTGATCACACCACAAGAAATCGAAGAAGGTTTGGCGAAGCTGGATAAAGCGATCGCAACGCTGGTTTAAGCGCGAACGCCATTTATCGCTAACCTAGACGCCCTCATCAAGGAACTTTGATGGGGGCATTGTTCCTAAAATATAGTTAGGATCTTCCTGCATCAGGAGGGAATATTGATGCTAGTAGTTCGCCCTATCACAATGTCAGATTATGACGCGCTGCACACTTGTGCGGTTGAGTCAGGTCATGGTTTTACATCTCTACCGGTTAACGAAGAACTGTTAACCAATCGAATCAAACACTCAGAATACAGTTTTGGCAAACCTGACGTTAAGGAAGCTGGTGATGAAGGCTACCTAATGGTCGGCTTTGAGTCAGAGACTGGAGAGGTTGCTGGCACCACAGGTATTGAAGCCTCAATTGGGTGGGATGTGCCTTTCTACTCTTATCACATCAGCAAAGTCGTGCATTCTTCACCTAAGCTCGGCGTAAACAACGTGGTGAAGTTGCTGACGTTTGGTAATAACTACACGGGTAACAGTGAAATATGTACCTTGTTCCTCCGTGAGAAATTCCGTGGAGGTTTGAACGGACGTTTGATGTCCAAATGTCGTTTCCTAATGATGGCAGAGCACCCAGAGCGTTTTTCGGAAACCATCTTTGCCGAAATGCGCGGAGTGTCCGATGAGCACGGTAATTCACCATTCTGGCAATGGCTTCAAGAGCATTTCTTTTCTATCGATTTTACGCTGGCGGATTACCTAACGGGTATCGGTAAGAAGGGGTTTATTGCCGATTTGATGCCGAAGTTGCCAATCTATATCAACTTGCTTAGCCCAGAAGCACAAGCGGTGATTGGTAAGGTGCACGATAACACGCGCCCAGCATTAAAGCTGCTTGAACGTGAAGGGTTTACCAACCGTGGTTACGTCGACATTTTCGACGGTGGTCCGACGGTAGAGTGTGACCTGCGTAATATCGAATCGGTTCGTCATTCATTCCGTGCACAAGTCAAAATCTCCGAGCACACCAGCACGCAAGATTTCTTAATGTGTAACTCTTCATTTGAGAACTTTCGTGCAGCGGCGGCGAAAGCGGCGTATGACGCAGAAACGCAAAGTGTTGTTCTTGCCCCAGAACTGGCAGATGCACTCTTGGTTGAGGAAGGTGATTTTGTTCGCCTTCTTCCGCAGTAACTGACGACAGGATTTAAGGACAGAAATAATGACACATTGGATTGCAGGTGAATGGGTACAAGGGCAGGGAGAAGCATTTACGTCTCTGTCGCCATACAATCAAGAAGTGATTTGGCAAGGCAACGGCGCGACAGTAGAGCAGGTTAATCAAGCGGTGTCTGCGGCGCGTGAGGCGTTCATTGATTGGAAGAAGCGCCCATTTGCAGAACGTGAAGCGATCGTGTTGGCTTTTGCTGAGAAAGTAAAAGAGCACAGCGAAACTATCGCCGAAGTGATAGCGAAAGAAACGGGCAAGCCGATTTGGGAAACACGCACTGAAGCAGCGGCAATGGCGGGTAAAATCGCCATTTCTATCCGCGCTTACCACGATCGTACAGGTGAAGCTGCCCGCGAAGCCGCAGGTAACCAAATTGTATTGCGTCACCGCCCATTAGGTGTGATGGCGGTTTTCGGGCCTTATAACTTCCCTGCTCACTTACCAAACGGTCATATCGTGCCAGCCTTATTGGCTGGTAACACTGTGGTCTTCAAGCCATCTGAGCAAACGCCATGGGCGGGTGAATTGGCCATGAAACTTTGGGAAGAAGTGGGTTTGCCAAAAGGTGTGATCAACCTCGTTCAAGGTGCGAAGGAGACGGGTATTGCACTAGCCGATGCGAAAGGCATCGATGGGGTATTGTTCACCGGGAGTGCAAATACGGGGCATGTTTTACATCGCCAATTTGCTGGTCAGCCGGGTAAGATGCTGGCACTGGAGATGGGTGGCAACAACCCTATGGTCATCTCGGATAATTACGGTGACTTAGATGCCACGGTTTATACCATTATTCAATCCGCTTTCATTAGCGCAGGGCAACGTTGTACCTGTGCACGTCGTCTGTATATCCCATTTGGTGACAAAGGGGATGCCGTTGTTGAAAAACTGGTGGCAGCGACGAGTAATATTTGCGTTGACCAGCCATTTGCAGAACCTGCCCCCTTTATGGGACCACAAATTTCGCTCGCGGCAGCTAAGTTCATTCTCGACGCACAAGCGAACTTACAAGCACTTGGTGGCGAAAGCTTGATTGAAGCGAAAGCGGGCAAAGCGGCGTTTGTTTCTCCAGGCATCATCGATGTGACAAACGTTGCTGAGTTGCCGGATGAAGAATACTTCGGTCCGCTTCTACAAGTCGTGCGCTACCAAGGGCTAGAAAGAGCCGTAGATCTGGCCAATGATACGCGCTTTGGCTTATCAGCCGGTTTAGTTTCAACTGACGACCGAGAGTGGGAATACTTTGTTGATCACATACGTGCAGGCATAGTGAACCGCAACCGTCAGCTGACTGGGGCAAGTGGCGATGCGCCATTTGGTGGTCCGGGGGCGTCAGGTAATTTGCGTCCAAGTGCCTACTATGCCGCAGACTACTGTGCATACCCAATGGCCTCAATGGAAGGACAAGAGACGGTCTTGCCAACGACATTGAGCCCAGGTGTTAGTCTGTAATCGAGTAATACTAAGCGGCGAAAAGGTATCGCCGCTTCTACCTGTCAGAGTGATTTATCAAGTTAGGATTCCGGTAAGCGCACTGGCAAACGTCAAAGGCGAGCTCAAGACTCTCCAGTGCGTGACTGACTGGCATTTATGCCTGACATACCGTCGAGGGAAAATGATCACACGTTCTAGATTTTATGCCGCTTTGTGGCTGCGAACTCAGGATAATGTCCCTCTTACCTCCCTACATTTCATAACAAGGAGTCGTTATGACGCCCGATGTATTATTTGAATCGCTCTGGCAAGACTATATCCAACGCCTTTGCCCTTCTGCCGCTAAAGTTCATCAACTTCTTCAAGAAGATGAGCCGCTCATTAATGATCATATTGCGCTACGTACGTTTAATGTTGAGCCTCTAGGTATTGAAACGTTAGCCAAGCCATTCTTGGCGGTAGGTTACAAAGCTTGTGGCGATTACGTATTTGAAAGCAAAAAACTGGTCGCAAAGCATTTTGAACATCCAGATCCTAAGCAACCTAAAGTTTTCATCAGTGAATTGAAGGTGGATGAGTGCTCTTCAGAGCTACAAACTATCGTTCATCGGTTAGTCGAGCAGATCAAGGTGTCCAAGTTGCAAGGCAGTGATTTCTTGTACGGCGGACGTTTGTGGGACCTTAGTTATGCGGATTTCCAAACCTTGGCGAAAGAGAGTGAATACGCTTCTTGGCTTGCTGCGCACGGTTACGGAGCAAACCACTTTACAGTTAGTGTGAATCAACTCGACCAGTATCAAGAAGTGAAGCAAGTTAATGACTACCTGCGCACAACAGGCTTCACTATCAACGAGAATGGCGGTGAAGTAAAAGGTACGCCAGAGGTGTTATTAGAGCAATCATCAACCATGGCAGACAAAGTGCCAGTTACCTTTACGGAAGGCATTGAGGTGATTCCTGGTGGCTTCTATGAGTTTGCTAAGCGTTACCCAATGGATAACGGTGAGTTGTACCCGGGATTTGTGGCTGCATCGGCGGATAAGATCTTCGAGAGCACCAACGGGTAAAGAAGAGGCGAGAACGGGCTACGCCCTAGAGATGCGGGAACGCTTCGCTTCGAGAGGCTTACACTCTGGAGTGTTGAAGGCTTCAGCTTTGAAGGTTGGAGTTTGTTGGAATGCGAGAGCGGGCTACGCCCTAGAGATGCGGGGACGCTTCGCTTCGAGAGGCTTACACTCTGGAGTGTTGAAGGCTTCAGCTTTGAAGGTTGGAGTTTGTTGGAATGCGAGAGCGGGCTACGCCCTAGAGATGCGGGGACGCTTCGCTTCGGGAGTTTTACATTCTGGAGTGTTGAAGGCTTCAGCTTTAAAGGTTGGAGTTTGTTGGAATGCGAGAGTAGAGATGCGGGAACGCTTCGCTTCGAGAGGTTTACACTCTGGAGTGTTGAAGGCTTCAGTTTTAAAGGTTGGAGTTTGTTGGAATGCGAGAACGCTTCGCTTTGGAAGAGTTGAATACTCGCAATTTAATTGGGCTTTGTCTTGAAGGACGAAGTCCGCTCTCGGAACGCAGTGTTCCCAATTCTCGGCTCTTTGTCTTTTCATCTCAAAGGACGAAGTCCGATCCTGAAGCGTAGCGTTCTCGGTTCTCGGTTCTCGATTCTTTGTTTCCCGTTCCCGCTTCCCAAAAAAGAAAAAGCCACCAAACTTGCATTTGGTGGCTTTTAAATTTTTTAAACGATAATCGGAATTAACGAGTTCCGTAAACAACGATAGTTTTGCCGTGGGCAGAAATTAGGTTCTGCTCTTCTAGCATCTTCAAGATACGACCTACAGTCTCACGAGAACAGCCAACGATTTGACCGATTTCTTGACGAGTGATCTTGATTTGCATACCGTCTGGGTGCGTCATCGCATCTGGCTGCTTAGCAAGGTTCAGAAGAGTCTGAGCGATACGACCAGTTACGTCAAGGAACGCGAGATCACCTACTTTTTGGCTCGTAACTTGTAGTCGACGAGCCATTTGTGCTGACAGGCGCATTAAGATGTCTGGATTAACTTGAATCAACTGACGGAATTTCTTGAAAGAAATCTCAGCTACCTCACAAGGAGATTTAGCACGAACCCAAGCGGTACGCTCTTGGTCTTCTTCGAATAAACCAAGTTCACCAATGAAGTCGCCCTGGTTGAGGTAAGAAAGGATCATCTCCTTACCTTCTTCGTCTTTGATAAGAACCGCAACAGAACCTTTAACAATGTAGTACAAAGTCTCTGCTTTCTCGCCCGCGTGAATCAGCGTGCTTTTCGATGGGTACTTATGAATATGACAGTGTGAAAGAAACCACTCTAGTGTCGGGTCGGTTTGAGGTTTACCTAGAACCATAATATCTCACTTCCTCTGCAGGGTACGCTTGCGCTATCCGTATTCCAGCAAGCCTGAATTAGCCTACTAGGATAAGAGGACTTTATCTATGCTGCAAGCTCTCTTGTATCTCAGTTCGAAATAGTATCCTTTTTCAGAAACTATTTCTTGATTTTAATCGTGCCATGATGGAGATTTTCTAAGCAAAATTGTGCACATGATCACGGTATGAAAAGTAAGCACTCAAATAAGGGTACTTTAGCCAATTTTCCCTGTTTCTATCAGTTGCTGAAGAATCGGTCTCACTATGAGTTCCACGGCAAAGCTCATCTTCCCTCCCGGCACCACAATAGTGTTATGACGAGACATAAATGAGCCATCAATCATTGCCAGTAGGTAGGGGAAGTCGACATTTTTGATACCGCGTAGACGTATTACCACGAAGCTTTCATCCAAACTCGGGATGCCTTTGGCGTCGAGTGGGTTGGAAGTATCAACGGTGGGGACACGCTGGAAGTTGATGTGCGTGCGTGAGAACTGTGGCGTAATGTAGTTCAGATAATCGTCCATCGAGCGCACAATGGAATCCATCACCGCTTCTCTTGAATGACCACGATCGCGCGTGTCACGAACGAATTTTTGAATCCATTCCAAGTTCACGATTGGCACCATGCCGATCAAAAAATCGACGTGACGTGCCACATTCACATCGCCATCCACCACACCTCCGTGCAAACCCTCATAGAACAGCAGATCGCTATTCTCTGGTAGGTCTTGCCAAGGTGTGAAGGTGCCCGGCATTTGGTTATATGGGACGGCCTCATCAAAGGTGTGTAGATAGCGGCGCACGCTGCCACGACCATCTTCACCAAACTGACGGAAGAAAGTCTCTAGTCCAGAAAAGTCATTGGCTTGAGGGCCAAAGTAGCTGATGTGTTTGCCTTGCTCACGCGCTTTGCGAATCTCGACATCCATCTCTGGACGTGTAAAGCGGTGGAAGCTATCACCTTCGACCCACGCTGGTTTGACGTTCATCATATTGAACATCTTACGGAAGGCTTCAGAAGTGGTGGTGGTACCGGCACCGGACGAGCCAGTAACCGCAATAATAGGGTGTTTCGCTGACATGACAAACCTTGTCGAAAAATACTTACCTGTAGAGTGCAGCACACGTATGCTGCACAGTCGATGCCCCACTATAGCACGTAACCAAACCATATTATCGAGTAGGATACGGTGAAATGTGAAGGGACTAAAACTTTGCTTTTAGTTGAATATCAACCGTTTCATGAAGTTCAGAAAATACGATAACCGCTTCGCTTTTCTCTAGTTGGTTTTTGACTTGATCGATTTTACTCTGCAATGAAGTTTCCACCGAGCCGTAGTCGGTCCCTTCACGAAGGACGAATTCTCGGATCAAGCTTTCAAGCGTCTCTGGCTCAATGTCTTGCCACGGAATGATCATAAATACCTCAAAATTTTATGATGTTTAAGTGCGCCTTTTAGATTGTTGATGTCGGCGCATCCTAGTAGTTTACTGTGTTTGTGGCTTGGATACAGCACAAAGGTGTTCCGCGGCGATACTTTCGTAGTAGGCTGGCAGTGCCTCTTCCAACCAGAATTTAGGTTTTAGAGCTGTGCCTGCGAGGAAGCCAACGTGACCACCATGTTCGTAAAGTCGATAGTCTATGTTGTCTGGCAGCACAAATTTCGGAATGACTTCGTCGGTCATGAAAGGATCGTCTTTGGCATGGATGATCAGTGTTGGTAGGGTGATCTGCTGTAACTTGCTTAAGCCAGAACATTGATCGTAATAGTCTTGTGCGTCTTTAAAGCCATGCAGAGGGGCGGTGATCAGATCGTCAAACTCATACAATCGAGTCACGCGTTTGATTGAATTATATGACAGCGCTAACTCTCCGTGGATTAAGTCGTGTTTTTGTAGCGCGTTGCGTTTGAGCGAAGAGAGTAAGTAGCGTCGGTAAACTTTGGAAAAGCCTTGTTCAATCCGGTTGGCGCATGCAGCCAAGTCTAATGGTGCAGAGACAATGGTCGCGGCACTTAAGATGGGATCGTCTTTGTATTGAGCTAAGTAGTTCGCCAACATATTACCGCCAAGGGAGATCCCGACAGCCACTTTAGGATTATTTGGAAATTGCCTGTCGAGCTGCTCAAGAAAAAAACGAGCGTCCGTCACTTCACCAGAATGATAGGCGCGGGCTTTTTTGTTCGGTTTTCCGCTGCAACCACGAAAATGCATCATCACGGATAGCCAACCCCGTTTTGAGAAGGCGTTCATTAAACCATTAGCATAAGGACTGTAGAAACAGCCTTCTAGCCCATGAAATAGGACGAAGATCGGTTTGTTGTGTGCGGCTTTGGAACCGGGTTGTTGCGACCACGCCAAATCGAGGAAGTCACCATCTGGTGTATCGAGTGTTTGCCAAATAGGCGTAAATAACGCTTTCTTGCGGATAAAACGTGGTAGTAGCGTTTGGAGATGCGGGTTTTTAATCCCGGTGGCTGCGAAAAATTGTGTCATACCTAACTGCTCTCATACGGTCCTTCAATGTTCGCTGAAGAAATTATTAATATAATTCTTTATAAGTATAGATATTTTACTGGTTTATGACGGATTTATGGATACTTAACGTTTGGTACGGGCATAGAGAATGCCTGTTGCAAATGTTCTCCCCCCAATTGACGACAGTACCTAAGCGTCAATGGATCGCCATCATTTTTGACTAATTTTAGCGAGTTGACGCAGTCGACTAGATCTGATTGTTGCTGCTTTTCGAGTTGTAATTCGAACTGCAATGCTTTGCGATAAAGTGTGTCATTAACTTGTGATTTGAGGTGGCGACGAAGTTCGCGATAGGCGTGGAGGAGGGCTTCGCTTCGACCAAGGCAGCTTTGCACTAAGTGCCAATCCTGTTCTTGGAAAATAACCCGCTGCTCATCGAGCCATCTGAGCAGCAGCAGTAGATTGACGTTACCGTGGTAGTTGTTTTGTAATGATAAGCACGCTTCCTTTACTTCTCGTACACCATAAAATTGCAGACTGAACTGCCAAAGGTGTTCTAAGGTGAGAGTGTATTCTGCATGCTTGTTTGTCATTGATTAAACTCTAGTTCCATCTGCTCGAGTGTTTCTTGGGCAGACATCCATTCCATTTCTATTGCTTCAAGATCGGCTTTGCTCGAAGCTTGAAGCGCCAACACTTGGTTAAGTTTAGCTTTGTTTTCGGCTTCATACAGGGTGTTATCCGCCAATTGCTGTTCTGCTTTCGCGAGTGCTTCGCCTAACTTATCCATTTTGTTTTCTAACTGTGTCAGCGTTTTGCGAATTGGAGCCGTCTGCTTGCGAAATTCTGCGTCGCGTCGTTTTTGCTCCTTTTTCGCCGCAGCACTGTTAGTGTTATCTTTGACTGGTTGTGCTGCTTGCGCTTCTTTGCGCTCGGCTTTTTGCTGCTCGGTCAGCCATTTGTAGTAATCATTCAAGTCACCATCGAAGGGGGCGACTTGGCGATCGTGGACCAAGTACAAATCATCGGTTGTTGCCCGCAGTAGATAGCGGTCGTGCGAAACAATTACCATGGCACCTTCGAATGTTTGCAGTGCCATGGTCAGTGCTTGGCGCATGTCCAAGTCTAAGTGGTTGGTCGGTTCATCGAGCAGTAATAGGTTTGGTTTCTGCCACACAATGAGCGCCAAGACTAAACGCGCTTTTTCACCACCAGAAAATGGCGCGACTTTCTCAAGCGCTTTGTCGCCTCGGAAGCCAAAACTACCAAGATAATCACGTAGCTGTTGCTCGGTTTGGTCTGGTGCGATTTGCATCATGTGTTGCAGTGGTGTTTCTTCTGGGTGCAATGTTTCCAATTGATGCTGAGCGAAGTAACCAATCTTCACGCCTTGTGAGTAAGTGAGATCGCCGCCTTGTGTTGTTAGCTCACCGGATAGCAGTTTGATCAAGGTTGATTTACCCGCACCGTTGCGACCCAGTAGACCAATGCGACTGCCCGGAACAAGGTTGAGGCGTATCTTTTCTAGGATCAGCTTGTCTCCATAGCCTGCCGATACTTGATCCATCATCATGATTGGGTTTGGCAGTGCGGCAGGGTCGCGGAACTGGAAACTAAACGGGTTATCGAACTGAGCGGGTAGAACCTTCTCCATGCGCTCCAGTGCTTTAATGCGGCTTTGTGCTTGGCGAGCTTTTGAGGCTTTGTAGCGGAAGCGGTCGATGTAGCTTTGCATGTGCGACATCTGTTTCTTTTGCTTCTCGAACATCGCTTGTTGCAGCAGCATTTTTTGTGCACGTTGGTTTTCGAATGACGAGTAGTTACCTGTGTATTCGTTCAGCTGCTGGTTTTCGATGTGAATGATGCGACCAACGATTGGATCCAAGAAGTCCCGGTCGTGCGAGATCAGAATTAATGTGCCCGGGTAGCTCTGCAGCCAGCGCTCTAGCCACATAACGGCGTCCAAATCCAAGTGGTTGGTCGGTTCGTCGAGTAATAGTAGATCAGAGCGGCACAATAGCGCTTGAGCCAAGTTAAGGCGCATACGCCAACCACCCGAGAACTGGGTCAGGTTCCAACTCATTTGATCTTGGCTAAAGCCCAAGCCGTCCAGCAGCTCAGCAGCACGTGCACGAATGCTGTAACCACCAATGGTTTCAATCTTACCGTGGATCTCGGCAACCAGTGTGCCGTTGTCTTTCTCTTCGGCGATGGCCAGTTGATTTTCAAGCTCACGGAACTCGCGATCACCATCAATGACGTATTCCAGCGCGCTTCGGTCGAGTGCCGGTGTTTCCTGTGCAACCCAAGCTAACTCCCAATGTTGAGGTTGGCTGAATGAGCCTGCGTCAATCGATAGTTGATCTTTTAGAAGGGCAAACAGCGTCGATTTACCACAGCCGTTTTTACCAACCAGGCCAACTTTGTCGCCGGGGTGAATGGTTGCAGATGCTTGGTCTAAAAGAGGTTTACCGCCACGCAGTAACTGGATATCAGAGAAGGTAATCATAGAATTTTAATTCACTTTGCGCAGTGCGCGTTTCTTGGTCGTTGATCTCGCGATGAATAGTAGGGCTATTGGCGGGAAAAGTCGATCTCTGTGCTTTAATTGCATTATGCTATACAAAAACGTATAACAATTTGATAACGGATAAAAATAAAGATAAGGACGCCCATTTGGCTGTTGTTTCGCCCACTCCTCCGAAGGTTCTGGTTATTTATGCTCACCCAGAACCGCAAAACTCCATTGCTAACCAAGTGATGATTAAAAAAATTGAATCACTGGGTCATGTCACCGTGCATGAGCTTTATGGTGCATACCCTGATTTCTTTATTGATGTGAACCATGAACATGAGCTGCTGCTGACACACGATGTGATTGTTTTTCATCATCCCCTTTATATGTACTCCTGCCCTGCGCTACTAAAAGAGTGGATGGACCGTGTGCTCGGCAAAGGCTTTGCTTTTGGTGATGGTAGCGCATTAGCGGGCAAGTACTGGCGCAGTGTGATCACGACTGGCGGTAAAGAAGATGCGTTCAGCCCGATGGGCTATAACAAATACCCATTGGAGCAAATCCTCCAGCCGTTTGAGCTAACCGCGGCTCTATGCCAGATGCATTGGATTGAACCTTTGGCCTTGTACTGGTCGCGTAATGTGTCGGACGTTGAACGTTATCAGCATGCGGAGCAATATCGTCAATGGTTGAACAACCCCCTAAAAGAGTGGGATGAGCAGGGAGGTCTACATGGCGATAACCAGTGAGTTTCTTCAAAGTAGTGTGGTATTCCTTTCTGCGGCTGTGATTGCGGTGCCGATTGCTCAGCGACTTGGTCTAGGGTCTGTGCTTGGCTATCTGATTGCTGGTGTTTTAATTGGCCCTTGGGGGCTGGGTTTGATCAGCGATGTGGACGCCATTCTTCACTTTGCTGAACTCGGGGTGGTGCTGCTGCTGTTCTTAATTGGCTTGGAGCTTAACCCCAAAAAGTTATGGCAGATGCGCGGACCAATCCTCGGGCTGGGTGGGGCTCAAGTGATTGTCACTACCGCCGTGATTGGCAGCATCGTCAGCCTGTTTGGTTTGAGCATGCAAGTAAGTTTAGTTATCGGTATGGGGTTGGCTCTTTCGTCCACGGCGATTGCACTTAAGGTAATAGAAGAGCAGGGGCAAGCTGGCACGGAAACCGGGCAATCGGGTTTTGCTGTTCTGTTGTTTCAAGACATTGCCGTTATTCCTATGCTCGCCATGTTGCCGCTATTGGCAGGTGGTCAAAGTGGTGGTGATTGGTTAGATGCTCTCTGGGTGCTGGCGAGTGTGGTTGCACTGCTGGTAGGTGGTCACTTCTTACTGCGTCCTTTGTTCCGTTTTGTGGTGATGAGTGGTGTGCGAGAGCTTTTCACTGTTGCTGCACTGCTTGTGGTGCTTGGTATCTCTGTCGCTATGCAAAAGCTGGGACTGTCAATGGCCCTTGGTACCTTCTTAGCGGGTGTGCTGCTGGCGGAAAGTGAATATCGCCATGAGCTAGAAATCGCGATTGAACCCTTTAAAGGTCTGCTGCTTGGCTTGTTTTTTATTGCCGTCGGTATGGCGGTGAATCTTGGGTTATTAGCCCTGCAACCATTCGCGATCATTGGTGCCGTTATTGCTCTCGTTGTGGTCAAAGGTGTGGTGTTGTATGTTTTGGCACGCACCGCCCGAGTTCGTGCCAAGTCACGTAGCCGTATGGCGGCGATTTTGAGCCAAGGTGGTGAGTTTGCGTTTGTGATTTTTACTGCGGCAAGTCAAGAGGGCATTCTAACCAAGGAGCAAGTCGCGTTCTTATTGGTTGTGGTGAGCTTGTCTATGGTGACAACGCCGTTATTGCTAATGGGGCAAAAGAAGTGGTTTGCTCATACGCTCAACCAAGAAGAAGAGAGCGTGGCGACTAATGTGGTGGATCGCCAACCACGTGTCATCATTGCTGGCTTTGGGCGCTTTGGTCAAATTGTTGGGCGCTTGATGTACGCAAATAAAATCAAAGTAACGGTATTAGAAAGTGATGCAAGCCAAATTCACTTGCTGCGTAAATATGGCTACAAAGTGTTTTATGGTGATGCGACTCAGATTGATTTGTTACGAGCCGCGGGGGCCGATAAAGCGGAAGCGTTAGTGATCTGCACGGACTCGCCAGACGAGGTGATGGCAATTGCCGACATCTGCTGCGTACACTTTCCTAAATTGAAGATCCTTGCTCGTGCTCGCAGCCGTGTTGAGGCGTATCAGTTGATGAATCATGGTGTACACAACTACTCGCGTGAAACATTTTTAGGTGCGTTAGATCTAGGTCGCCAAGCGCTCGTAGAACTAGGCATGCATCCTTACCAAGCAAAGCGCGCAGAAGCACATTTTCGCAAGTTAGACAATGCTATGCTCAAGGATTTATTGCCTCGGCATAATGAAGACAAAGAACTTGCTCAACGCTCAAAAGAAGCGCGTAAAGAGCTAGAGGAAATCTTCGGTCGCGAAATGGAAAGCGACCAACAGTCACCAAACCATTGGAAGTAGTACCCGTGCAGTATCAAGCGGGAGAAGGAAAAAAAGTGAAAGCCAAGAAACGTTTTATCGCGGGGGCGAGTTGCCCGCATTGTAGTCAGCAAGATACTCTGCGCTGGTGGATTGATAACAATATTGAACTGGTTGAATGTGTCGACTGCCATTATACCGAGCAGCGTAAACCGCAATCTGTAGAAAAAAATAAACACTCAGAACAAGAAATGATTGGTATTTTTAGGCCGGAGTAATTGAACTTCGTCGATTGATCCCCATAATACTAACATCTCGGTACTTAACCCCACGTTGGTTAGGTCAATTAATCTCCCTGGAGTTAGTATGAAAATTGAAAAGAACGTTGTTGCAAGCCTTGCATACAAAGTATTGTTAGAAGATGGTGTTGTTGTTGATCAATCAACGGCTGAAGCACCTCTTGATTACCTTCATGGCCACAATAACCTGATCACTGGTCTTGAGAAAGAATTGGAAGGTAAAGTGGCTGGTGACAAGTTCTCTGTAACTGTATCCCCTGACGATGCGTACGGTGACCATAACGACGAACTCGTGCAACGTGTGCCAGCAGACGTATTTCAAGGTGTTGAGCAAATCGAAGTTGGTATGCGCTTCCTAGCAGATACTGACCAAGGCCCAATCCCTGTTGAAGTGACAGAAGTGGACGGCGACGAAGTGGTGGTTGATGGCAACCACATGCTGGCTGGTCAAACACTGACTTTCGAAGTAGAAGTTATTTCTACTCGTGAAGCAACAGCAGAAGAGATTGAACATGGTCATATCCATCAAGATGGTGGCTGCTGTGGTGGCGAAGAAAAAGCTGACGACCATGAATGTTGTGGTGGCGGCGGCTGCGGTTCTCACTAATCGCATGTTCTTCCACTAGATAACGCTATCTAGCAAAGCGGTTAAAAGCGCAAGTTGAGGTTTCAACTTGCGCTTTTTGTTTATCTGGGGTGTAGTGGAACTCATACAAGCAATAACAGTTGGATAAAGCGATGACGAAACCTTTCTCGATTGCCATTCATGGCGGTGCAGGCACTATCTTGCGTGAGCAGATGAGTGATGAATTGCGACAATCCATCTTGGCGGATTTAGAAGCTGCAGTAAAAGTGGGGCATCAAATCCTAGCAACAGGCGGTCAAGCCCTAGATGCGGTGGTGGCGGCAGTGAAAGTACTGGAGGACTCCCCTAACTTTAATGCTGGCAAAGGCTCGGTGCTGACCCATAACGAGATGGTCGAAATGGACGCTTCTGTGATGGATGGTCGACACCAAGCCGCAGGAGCAGTTGCTGGGGTTCGTCATATCAAAAATCCGATTGAGCTTGCTTGTGATGTGATGCGAAGCAGTCACCATGTGTTGCTGGTGGGAGAGGGAGCAGAGACGTTTGCTTTTGAACAAGGTCATGAATATACCGAACAGGATTACTTCTTTACTGAACGTCGCTATGAACAGCTGCTTTCCATGCGTGAGAAAGGACAGTTTGGGCTGTCTGAGTCTCCTTATCCAGATGATCATAAGCACGGCACCGTTGGGGCTGTAGCATTGGATCAACAAAGGAACCTAGCCGCTGCGACCAGTACTGGTGGCGTGACTAATAAGAAATACGGACGAGTGGGAGACTCTGCGCTGATTGGGTGCGGCACAGTGGCAGAGAATGGTGTTGTTGCGGTTTCCACTACGGGTGTTGGTGAGTTCTTTATTCGTAAACGTGTTGCCGAAGACGTTGCCGCACGCATGCGTTATTTGCAAGAAGACGTACACACGGCGTGTGAGCATATTATTCAGGGTGATTTAAAAGCAATGGGCGGCGAAGGTGGTTTGATTGCAATTGATGCTAAAGGTGAGCTGCACTTTGCGATGAACAGTTCTGGTATGTACCGAGCTGGCATCAATACGCAAGGCGAGTTGAGCGTGAAAATCTACGCAGACGAATAATTTCGTCCCCCCTCATTCCTAAGCTGCATTTTGAAGTAGCCAATACAACAAAGCCCAGAAAACGCTCTGGGCTTTATGCAATTTGTACCTTAACTTTAATAATGCGGTGGTGGTGTTTCTTCCGATGGATCGGCTAAATTCGACGAGTCCATATTTTTTACTTTACCTACCACATATTTCATTTGATCGAGCATCTTGGTTATGTGCAGTTGTTGCTGCGACAAGGCGCAGTTCAGCTCTTCAATAGTCTGTTCTTGGAACGCAAGCTGACACTCTAGGTCGTTGATGCGTGCTTCCAATTGCTGAATGATTTTTTCTGTCATGATCCGTTCTCTAGCTGCCAAGCTTGGGCAATGCCCGCAGATGTGGCAGTAATTACACGTTGCTTGGAATCAAAGGCTGCATCATACACGACCGCACGGGGAGGGCGAGTATCTTTTTTCGGCTCAACTTCAAATCCATCGATGCGTTTGCCTGTTTGGGTATCCCATATCATCACGCGACCGGAAGGTGTGCCCGTCACTAATAAGCTGCCATCATCGGAGAAGCGCGCCGTCGAGAAGATCAGCTGACGAGACCAGCTGCTAAGCTGCGTGACTTCTTCGCCCGTTTCTAGATTCCAGATGATGGCTTGGTTACCACCATCTGAGGTCATGGCCAGTTTCCCGTCGCGTTGTAAGGCGACGCGGACCACGCGTTGTTCGTGCTCAAAGGTACGCAGTATCAGTCCAGTTTCGGTGTCCCACAGATACGCTTTGTAGTCATTTCCCCCAGTGAGTGCGAAACGACCATTCGGTGAAATAGCGACAGAATTGACTTTTTCTTGGTGCGCAAGGAACTCTAGACGACGACCGGTGACTAAGTTGACGTGGATAGCTTTACCGCTGGACAGCCCGAGCAATACCTGTTCACCGTTACTGGTAATATCAACATCTCGAATCAGCGCATCATCGATAGACCAAAGCCCGTCGGCTTGGGTCCATCCGAGATCCCACACGGCGAAGTTCATCTGGCTTGCTGTGATTGCATAACGGCCATTGTCTGAAATGCGAATATGGGAGACCACATTGGTGGCTTGATCGAGTTCACCCAGCTTTGCGAGCTGTTTGTTTTGCTCCAAATCCCAGAGAACCAATTGGTGCTCTTTGGAGTACAGCAGTGCAAATCGAGCATCTCGACTAAGCGCAAAGCTGGTGGAACCTTGTGGTTCGAGTGACCAACGTTGAACATCGCTATCGGTAAAAAAGCATCCATTTAACGTGGTGATGACAATTAAATATAGGAATAAATGAGAAATTCTTTGCATCACATCCAATAATCCGGTTTGTGTCTCAAGACATATAGCTAGTATATTGGTATAACGATTGTCTTCACCAGTCTCAAAGAAGATTTGTGCACAACAACCAGTGGCTAAGCCATTATTGGGAGAAATTAATGAAATCAGTTTTAAAAGTGTCGCTACTTGCTGCAACAGTAATGCTAGCGGTAGGTTGTCAGAAAGAAGAAGCTAAAACAGAAGCAGCACCTCAAGCAGAGCAAGTTCAAGCAGAAACTGGTAAAGCAGTTCACTTTAAAACAGACGATGACAAAGCGGCGTACGCGATCGGTGTTTCATTTGCTAACTACCTAAGCACTAGCATTGAAAAGCCAAGCGAGTTTGGCATCAACTTAAATAAAGACCTTGTTCTTAAAGGTATCGAAGACGTATTCAACGAGAAGGCTGCGCTAAACGAAGAAGAAACTCGTGCTGCTCTTGAATCTCTAGATAAGCGTGTTGCTGAAACAATGCAAAAGCAAGCTTCTGAGAAAGCGGCTGAGGCTAAGAAAGTTGGTGATGACTTCCGTGCTGACTTCGAGAAGCAAGAAGGCGTAGTGAAGACAGAATCTGGTCTTCTATACAAAATTGAAACTTCAGCTGAAGGTGAGAAGCCAAAAGAAACGGATACCGTTCAAGTACACTACAAAGGTACCCTGACAGATGGAACTCAGTTCGACAGCTCTTACGATCGTGGCGAACCTGCAACGTTCCCACTAAACCGCGTAATCCCGGGTTGGACTGAAGGTGTTCAGCTAATGCCGGTAGGTTCTAAGTTCAAATTTGTTATCCCGCCAGAGCTAGCATACGGTGATCAAGACACACCAAGCATCCCTGCTAACTCAACGCTAGTGTTCGAAGTTGAGCTAATAAAAATCGAGAGCGACAAAGACAAAGCCGCTGAATAATTATTTTCAGCGATAATTAAATAAAAAAGGTCCGTTTTACGGGCCTTTTTTGTTCTAGGTCACTAGTTGATGAGTTTGATCGGTTGCCTTTCAAATTTTCTGATAAACTTACGTCAATTTGTTGATTTTTCGCTCGAAGGCTTATGACAACTACAGAAACAATAAATGCGGAAATGTTACTCGAGATGGAATCTGTCCACGTGATGCCATTCACTGAGCACGATAAAATCATCTTGAGATCTTATGAAGCGGTCGTCGATGGCATTGCGAGTCTTATTGGCCCATTTTGTGAAATCGTTCTTCACTCACTAGAAGATCTCAATACTTCGGCAATCAAAATCGCTAACGGTGAGAACACTGGCCGTCAGGTAGGGTCCCCTATCACTGACTTAGCACTGAAGATGCTGAAAGATATTGAAGGCTCTGAGCGTAACTTCTCTCGTTCGTACTTTACCCGAGCGAAAGGTGGCGTTTTAATGAAGTCGATCACTGTCGCTATCCGTAATGGTGAAAACCGTGTGATTGGTTTGCTCTGTATTAACGTCAACCTCGATGCGCCCTTTTCTCAAGTTCTGCAATCTTTTATGCCAACGCAAGAAGCGAACGAAGCGGCGTCATCCGTCAACTTCGCCAGCGATGTTGAAGAGTTGGTGGACCAAACGGTTGAGCGCACGATTGAAGAAATTAATGCAGATAAATCGGTGTCGAACAATATCAAGAACCGTCAGATAGTCATGGAGCTGTACGACAAAGGCATCTTTGATATCAAAGACGCAATTAACCGCGTCGCAGAGCGACTGAACATTTCCAAACACACCGTTTACTTATATATTCGTCAGCGTAAGACTGAGGAAGAATAAGTGTGAATGGATTAACTTATACGCTAGTGGTCAACGGCTCAGTTTACGGCACCCAATCGGCGCGAAGCGCATACCAATTTGCTCAAGCACTGATTGAACAGGGTCACACTCTGGTAAGTGTGTTCTTTTACCAAGATGGCGTCACCAATGGTACGGCGTTGAGCGTGCCTGCCAACGATGAGTTTGACCTAACTAAAGCATGGCAATCACTCGCCCAACAATATGATGTTCGCCTGGAAACCTGCGTAGCTGCAGCTTTACGTCGCGGTATCATCAGCGAAGACGAAGCTCGTCAACATGGCCTTGAGCAAAATAATCTAGCAGAAGGATTCGCTCAAGCAGGCTTAGGCAGTTTAGCTGAAGCAATGCTAACGCAAGATAGAGTGGTGCAGTTTTGAGTCAGCTAACTTATTTATTTCGTAGCGCGCCTCATGGCAACAATGCTGGACGTGAAGGCGTGGATGCGCTGCTTGCAGCGTCTGCATATTGTGAAGATATTACGGTCTTGTTTGTTGGTGATGGTATTTATCAATTGCTGCTCGGACAAAATCCGCACGACATTTTAAGTAAAGACTACGCGCCGATGCTAAAGCTGTTCGATTTGTATGACATCGAGCAAGTGTTTGTCTGTGCCGACTCGCTATCTGAGCGTGGATTGGCGCAAGCGGATTTAATCATTGATGCCAAGGCACTGAATACCGAGCAACTTAAAGCGAAATTGCAGCAAGCGGGCAAACTGCTGTCATTCTGAGGAAGCCATGTTACATATCATCAAATCCGTAGCAGCATTAGACGATGCGATGGCATTGTACAGTGAACAAGATGATGCCTTGTTGATTGAAGAAGCCGTGTACGCAGCAAACCCACAGCATAAGGCGTTCAGTAAAGTAAAAGGTCCGTCAGTGTTCGCTTTGCAAAGCGATATTGAAGCTCGAGGCATGGGCAATCGTATTAGCCCATCTGTAACTGTGATTGATTACGCTGGTTTTGTTGAGTTAACGGTAAAACAAGCCAAATCTCTGACTTGGGATTAACCCTTTTTTCTTTTCGGTTGAGCTTTACGGACTAATTGTCCTAATCGAACAAAAAAGATTCGTATATTTCTTGACACACCTCTCACTGCTGCATAGAATTTTGCGTCCCTGACTGCCATCTGCGGTTAGGGATAGATTTTTCACAAAGCTTACTTTCAAGTAAATCAGGAGCTAGTTAATGGCAACTATTAACCAGTTGGTACGCAAGCCACGTGCAAAGCAAGTTGTTAAAAGCAACGTGCCTGCACTAGAAGCGTGCCCACAAAAACGTGGTGTATGTACTCGTGTTTACACTACTACACCAAAAAAACCTAACTCAGCACTTCGTAAAGTTTGTCGTGTACGTCTGACAAACGGTTTCGAAGTTACATCGTACATCGGCGGTGAAGGTCACAACCTTCAAGAGCACAGTGTTGTACTAATCCGTGGCGGTCGTGTAAAAGACCTTCCGGGTGTACGTTACCACACTGTTCGCGGTGCACTTGACTGTGCTGGCGTTAACGACCGTAAACAGGGTCGTTCTAAGTACGGTGTGAAGCGTCCTAAGTCTTAATGCCCTTCTTGTAAGAGAGAAGCGTTAAGTAAGGCCAAACACTAAAATTAAATTTTAATTTTTGAAGAAACTGAAAAGTTTTGGATAACCTGAAGAATAAGACTACGGAGATAAATCCATGCCACGTCGTCGCGTTATTGGTCAGCGTAAGATCCTTCCAGATCCTAAGTTCAAATCTGAACTGCTGGCAAAATTCGTTAACATCCTTATGGTTGACGGTAAAAAATCTACTGCAGAAAAAATCGTTTACACTGCACTAGACTCAATGGCTGAAAAGTCTGGTAAAGACCACTTAGCTGTTTTTGAAGAAGCTCTTGAAAATGTTCGCCCAGCGGTAGAAGTTAAATCTCGCCGTGTAGGTGGTTCAACTTACCAAGTACCTGTAGAAGTACGTCCGGTTCGCCGTAACGCACTTGCTATGCGTTGGTTGGTTGAAGCTGCGCGTAAGCGTGGTGAAAAATCTATGGCTCAACGCCTAGCTGCTGAAATGCTAGACGCGTCTGAGAACAAAGGTACTGCGGTTAAGAAACGTGAAGACGTTCACCGCATGGCTGACGCAAACAAAGCGTTCGCACATTACCGCTGGTAATACCTTTCAGTGCTGCAAGGTTCCTTGCAGCACTTCTTTAGTTCCTATGCCTATGCTAGGAACTATTGCTATATCTAGGGAATGGCATTTTTAGTTATAGCAATAGTCCCTATCTCTAATAAGAGGATTCAATCGTGGCTCGCAAAACTCCTATTGAGCGCTACCGTAACATCGGTATCTGTGCTCACGTAGATGCAGGTAAAACAACGACTACGGAACGTATTCTGTTCTACACTGGTCTGTCTCATAAAATCGGTGAAGTTCACGATGGCGCAGCAACCATGGACTGGATGGAGCAGGAGCAAGAGCGTGGTATCACCATCACGTCTGCGGCGACTACTACCTTCTGGCGTGGTATGGAAGCGCAATTCCAAGAGCACCGCGTTAACATCATCGACACCCCTGGACACGTTGACTTTACTATCGAAGTAGAGCGTTCTCTTCGCGTACTTGATGGTGCGGTTGTTGTGTTCTGTGGTTCATCTGGTGTTGAACCTCAGTCTGAAACTGTATGGCGTCAAGCTGACAAATATCACGTTCCACGAATGGTATTTGTTAACAAAATGGACCGTGCAGGCGCTGATTTTCTGCGTGTTGTGGACCAAATTAAACATCGTCTTGGTGCGAACCCTGTTCCAATCCAACTGAACGTTGGCGCAGAAGAGGGCTTTCGTGGTGTTATCGACCTAATCAAGATGAAGATGATCAACTGGAATGAAGCCGACCAAGGCATGTCGTTTACATACGACGAAATTCCGGCTGACATGCAAGAACTTGCTGAAGAATGGCGCAACAACCTAGTTGAAGCGGCAGCGGAAGCAACGGAAGAGCTGATGGATAAGTACCTTGAAGAAGGTGAACTTTCTGAAGCTGAGATCAAACAAGCGCTACGTACTCGCACACTAAATAATGAAATCGTACTTGCCACTTGTGGTAGTGCATTTAAAAATAAAGGTGTTCAAGCAGTATTAGATGCAGTGATCGAGTTTCTACCATCGCCAATCGATGTACCAGCAATTAAAGGTCTTGACGAAAAAGAGAACGAAATTGAACGTCACGCTGACGACAACGAACCGTTCTCAGCACTTGCGTTTAAGATCGCGACAGACCCATTTGTGGGCACGCTCACTTTCATGCGCGTTTACTCAGGTGTTGTGAACTCAGGTGATGCCGTTTACAACTCAGTAAAAGACAAGAAAGAGCGTCTCGGTCGTATTGTTCAGATGCATGCGAACAAGCGTGAAGAAGTAAAAGAAGTTCGCGCTGGTGATATCGCAGCTGCTATCGGTCTGAAAGACGTCACGACAGGTGACACGCTATGTGATCAGAACCACAAAGTAGTTCTAGAGCGCATGGAATTTCCTGAACCTGTTATTCAGATCGCTGTAGAACCTCGTTCTAAAGCAGACCAAGAGAAAATGGGTATTGCGCTGGGTAAACTAGCCGCGGAAGACCCATCATTCCGCGTGGAAACGGATGACGAAACAGGTCAGATTCTGATCTCTGGTATGGGTGAGCTTCACCTAGATATCATCGTTGACCGTATGAAGCGTGAATTCAGCGTTGATTGTAACGTTGGTAAACCTCAGGTTGCTTACCGTGAAACCATTCGTGGTTCTGCGGAAGTTGAAGGTAAGTTCGTCCGTCAATCAGGCGGTCGTGGTCAATACGGTCACGTATGGATCAAACTTGAACCTTCAGAACCTGGTGAAGGTTTTGTATTCGTAGACGAGATTGTGGGTGGTGCGGTTCCTAAGGAATACATCAGCTCGGTATCGAAAGGTATCGAAGAGCAAATGAATAGTGGTGTTCTAGCGGGTTACCCTGTTTTAGATATTAAAGCGACATTATTCGATGGCTCTTACCACGATGTTGACTCAAGCGAGATGGCGTTTAAGATCGCTGGCTCAATGGCATTCAGGAAAGGTGCACTAGAAGCACAACCTGTGATTCTAGAACCAATGATGAATGTCGAAGTAACTACTCCGGAAGACTGGATGGGTGACGTTGTTGGTGACCTAAACCGTCGTCGCGGTATGATCGAAGGTATGGATGAGGGTGTGGCTGGTCTTAAGATCATGCGTGCTCAAGTTCCTCTGTCTGAGATGTTTGGTTACGCAACGGACCTACGTTCTGCAACTCAAGGCCGTGCTTCTTACTCTATGGAGTTTAATGAGTACGCTGAAGTGCCGAAGACGTTTGCTGAAGCCATCATGGCTGAGCGTGGTTACTAATAGACGATTGAGCTTAAAAAGTTTATGACTTTTTGCTAGATCAAGCCGTCGAAATATTGCGCTAACAGGCGTTGGCGCATAAAATAACAATTTCTGGCGCGTCGAGATCAATAATGGTCACGATGAATCATAACTAGGAAGGAACACGATTGTGTCTAAAGAAAAATTTGAACGTACTAAACCGCACGTTAACGTTGGTACTATCGGCCACGTTGACCACGGTAAAACAACTCTAACTGCAGCTATCTGTACTACTCTTGCTAAAGTTTACGGCGGTGTAGCTAAAGACTTCGCATCTATCGATAACGCTCCAGAAGAGCGTGAGCGCGGTATCACAATCGCTACTTCTCACGTTGAGTACGATACTCCAACTCGTCACTACGCACACGTAGACTGTCCAGGACACGCGGATTATGTTAAAAACATGATCACAGGTGCTGCACAGATGGACGGTGGTATCCTAGTTGTTGCTGCGACAGATGGTCCAATGCCACAAACTCGTGAGCACATCCTACTAGGCCGTCAGGTTGGTATCCCATACATCATCGTATTCATGAACAAATGTGACATGGTTGACGATGAAGAGCTACTAGAACTAGTAGAAATGGAAGTTCGTGAGCTTCTATCTGAGTACGACTTCCCAGGTGATGACCTACCAGTTATCCAAGGTTCTGCACTAGGCGCACTAAATGGTGAAGAGCAGTGGGAAGCGAAGATTGTTGAACTAGCAGAAGCGCTAGATTCATACATTCCTGAGCCAGAGCGTGAAATTGACAAGCCGTTCCTACTACCAATCGAAGACGTATTCTCTATCCAAGGTCGTGGTACAGTAGTAACTGGCCGTATTGAGAGCGGTATCCTACGTGTAGGTGACGAAGTAGAAATCGTTGGTATCAAAGACACTACTACTACTACATGTACTGGTGTTGAAATGTTCCGTAAGCTTCTAGACGAAGGCCGTGCGGGTGAGAACGTTGGTGCACTTCTACGTGGTACTAAACGTGACGAAGTAGAGCGTGGTCAAGTACTAGCAGCTCCTAAGTCAATCCACCCACACACTAAGTTCGAGTCAGAAGTATACGTACTTTCTAAAGACGAAGGCGGCCGTCATACTCCGTTCTTCAAAGGCTACCGTCCACAGTTCTACTTCCGTACAACTGACGTAACTGGTGACATCTCTCTACCAGAAGGCGTAGAAATGGTAATGCCAGGTGACAACATCCAAATGCAAGTTGAGCTAATTGCTCCAATCGCTATGGACGAAGGTCTACGTTTCGCTATCCGTGAAGGTGGCCGTACTGTAGGTGCTGGTGTTGTTGCTAAGATCTTCGACTAATTCTTACTGAATTAATCGTAATCTTGCACTCTTCTTCTTTTTGAAGAAAGCGCTAGAAAAAGGGAAGCTGAGGCTTCCCTTTTTTATACCTGTAAATTTCTCGCCATATCAGTTCTTCTCATTATAGACAAAGTGATTTATACCGCGCTCAGTCTGCCCTAGTCACAGATATCTGGTCTTATCTGTTTCTTTATTACCTTTTTTAAAGATATCGCTCGTAATCTTACCTATGAAGATGGACCTCTATCCTTTAGAATTTATCCCCCTTACCGAAGAATAAAAAAGAGAAACAATCCATGTCTGAAGACAATCGCCAAGAAGTCAGCCCAGAAGAAGAACGTCGTCAACAAGCATTGGACTACCATGCGTACCCAACTCCAGGAAAGATCTCAGTAGAACTGACTAAGCCTGCTGAGACAGCTAACGATCTTGCATTGGCATATAGCCCTGGTGTGGCAGAGCCTGTACGTGAAATCGCGCAGAACGCTGACAATGTGTACAAGTACACGGCGAAAGGCAACATGGTTGCGGTTATCTCTAACGGTACGGCGATTCTTGGTCTTGGTAACCTTGGTCCGTTAGCCTCTAAACCAGTAATGGAAGGTAAAGCGCTGTTGTTCAAACGCTTTGCTGGTTTAGATTCAATTGATATCGAAGTAAAACACCGTACGATCGACGAATTTGTCGACACAGTTGCCAATATTGCTGACACTTTCGGTGGCATCAATCTTGAAGACATTAAGGCCCCAGATTGTTTCGAGATTGAAAAGCGTCTTATCGAACGTTGTGATGTACCAGTGTTCCACGATGATCAACACGGTACTGCAATCGTAACCGCTGCGGGTATGCTGAACGCAATTGAACTGCAAGGTAAGAAGCTTGAAGAATCAACCATCGTTTGTCTTGGTGCTGGTGCTGCGGCGGTTGCATGCATGGAGCTGTTGATCAAATGTGGCGCAATGCGCGAGAAGATCTACATGCTGGATCGTAAAGGCGTCATCCATACACGTCGCGATGACCTAAATGAATACAAACAGCTATTTGCGAACAATACAGATAAGCGTACTTTGGAAGATGTGATTGAGGGTGCGGATCTGTTCTTGGGCGTATCGGGTCCAAACCTACTACCAGCAGAAGCGTTGAAGCTAATGGCTGAAAAACCTGTGGTGTTTGCATGTTCAAACCCAGATCCAGAAATTAAACCGGAACTGGCTCGTGCAGTCCGTGATGATTTGATCATGGGGACAGGGCGCAGTGATTACCCGAACCAAGTCAACAACGTACTCTGCTTCCCATTCATCTTCCGTGGCGCATTGGACGTTCGTGCAAGCGAAATTAATGATGAAATGAAGCTAGCGGCAGTTGATGCGATTCGTGGACTCGCTAAAGAGCCCGTTCCTAAAGCGGTATTGAAAGCGGCTGGTGTCGATAAACTAGAATTTGGCTCTGACTACATCATTCCTAAACCAATGGATCCACGTCTACTTCCACGCGTAGCAAAAGCGGTTGCAAAAGCAGCCGTTGATTCAGGTGTCGCGCGTATTGAAATGCCAGAAAACTACATGGCTGAGTAAGCCAGAGTCGTTGTTATGGTAAAGAAAAGGGACGCGATGGCGTCCCTTTTTTGGTTTGGTCGAAAATTGCATCAGGGCAACTTTATTATTCTGATGGATTTGTAAATAATTATTCTTCGTCGAACGCTTCGAATTCTATCCCCATTGCCGTCATCAGTGCTTGCGCTTCTGTAGGAATTTCATCTGGACGATCTTTGCGAAGGTCTTCATCGGTTGGCAAGGGCTGGCCAGTGTAAGCATGCAGGAAAGCTTCACACAGTAGTTCACTGTTAGTCGCATGGCGTAAGTTGTTGATCTGGCGGCGAGTTCGCTCATCTGTCAGCACTTTTAAAACTTTTAGCGGGATAGAGACGGTAATTTTTTTTACTTGTTCGCTTTTTTTACCGTGCTCAGCATACGGGCTAATGTATTCGCCATTCCAGTCAGCCATTGCGCACCTTCATTAATGTAATAAGTTAGAAAATAAATATAGGCACTGATTTTAGCTGCATTTACCGCCATAAGCAAAGACATATAGACGTCCAGAAGTGTTGACGTCTCATTTTTAGACAAGTAAAGTGAGGTTATTCGTTAGGGATGCTTGTTAATCAATTGAACTATACAAGCTAGATATAGCGCATTCCCCTTAAGATGTCATCACCCGTGAAAGGATACACCCATGACCACTCGTAACCCAGCGACCATTGCTGTACGCACTGGTATTGAATCAGATAGTCAATACCATGCGGTTGTACCACCCATTTATCTTTCGACTAACTATGGTTTTCCTGCGTTTGGCGAGGTTCCACAATATGATTACACCCGTTCCGGAAACCCAAACCGAGGTCTGCTCGAGCAAGCGTTGTATGAACTCGAATCAGGCAAAGGTGCGGTCGTTACTAACTGTGGTACGTCGGCTTTAAACCTTTGGATATCCGCGTTTCTTGGCCCTGATGACCTAATTGTAGCACCACACGATTGCTACGGTGGTACGTATCGATTGTTCAACACTCGAGCAAATAAAGGTGACTTTAAAGTGCAGTTTGTCGACCAATCGGATCAGCAAGCTCTGGATGCAGCGATGGTGAAGAAACCAAAGCTTATCTTGTTAGAAACGCCGTCAAACCCGCTGGTGCGTGTGGTTGATATTGCCACCGTGTGTGAAAAAGCAAAACAAGTTGGCGCACTCGTTGCCGTGGATAATACTTTTTTGACACCTGTGTACCAAAAGCCTCTGGAGCTTGGGGCGGATTTTGTTATTCACTCAACGACGAAATACATTAATGGACACTCTGATGTCATTGGTGGTGTGGTGGTCACCAAGAGCGAAGCGCATGCTGAAGAATTAGCATGGTGGGGTAACTGTATTGGCGCAACGGGCACGCCATTCGACAGCTACATGACACTAAGAGGGCTCCGTACGTTGGGTGCGCGGATGCGAGTTCATGAAGAAAGCTCTCAGCAAGTGTTGGCATCGCTACAAACGCAATCTTTGGTGGCGAAGATTTATCATCCAAGCCTGCCAGAGCATCCTGGTCATGACATCGCGAAAAAACAACAATCTGGTTTTGGCTCTATGCTGAGTTTTGAATTTGCAGGGTCTTTTGAGCAGTTAAAAGTGTTCGTGAAAGCGCTTGAACTATTCTCTCTCGCTGAATCGTTAGGCGGTGTTGAAAGCTTAATTTGCCACCCTGCTTCAATGACACATCGTGCCATGGGTGAAGAAGCATTGGCTGAAGCGGGTGTCTCTCAACAGTTACTGCGTCTGTCGGTTGGTTTGGAAGATGCGCAAGATCTGATTGCCGATCTTGAGCAAGCATTCGCGAAAGCTGCACAGTAGTTGGGGGAGGAAAGGTCATGAGTGTACAACGTCAGCTGCATAAATTTGGCGGCAGCAGCTTAGCGAACCCCAAATGCTACCAGCGTGTGGTCAGTATTCTTAAAGAGTATTCTGCAGAAAATGACTTGGTGGTGGTTTCAGCGGCAGGAAAAACGACGAACCGTTTGATCGAGTTTTTAGACGGGTTAGATAACGATGGTCGTATTGCCCATGAGGCCTTGCAGGGCTTACGACAGTTTCAAACAGAATTAGTAGAAGCTCTGCTAGAAGGTCAAGTAAAGGCGCAACTGCTTGCTTTGCTTCAAGATGAATTCAGCACCTTGGCTGAGTTAACTGTTCCGCTGACAGACACACAAAAAGCGGCGGTATTGGGCCATGGTGAAGTATGGTCTTCACGCTTGCTTGCTGCGCTGTTATCGCAAGAGGACCTGCCAGCGGTGGCACAAGATTCGCGTGTGTTTCTGCGCGCGGAAGCAGGAACACAGCCAGAAGTCGATCGTGCTCGTTCATATGAACTGATCAAAGACGCACTGATTCAACACAAGCATAAACGCGTGATCATCACGGGTTTTATGGCACAAAACCAAGCTGGAGAAACGGTACTGCTTGGACGTAATGGTTCAGACTACTCAGCAACCATAATTGGAGCTCTGGCGGAAGTAAGTTCAGTCACTATTTGGAGTGATGTGGCTGGTGTTTATAGTGCAGATCCTCGCTTGGTATCGGATGCTTGCCTACTTCCGCTGCTACGTTTGGATGAGGCAAGTGAACTTGCTCGTTTGGCTGCTCCTGTACTTCATAGCCGAACGCTGCAGCCTGTGGCGCAGAGTGCAATGGACTTGAATCTCAAATGTAGTTATCAGCCAGAATCTGGCTCAACGCGCATTGAACGTGTATTGGCATCGGGTCGCGGCGCAAAAATCATTACCTCACTTGATGACGTGCTATTGGTTCAGCTGTCTTTTCTCCATGGCCACGATTTTGATCGAGCACAGAAAGAGGTTCTGCAAGCTTTAAAGCGTGTTCAATTAGAGCCTTTAGCATTTGAAGCTCAAGAAGATCAATGTACTTTGCGCCTGGCATATACTGCTGAGATTGCTGGTGGTGCACTGGCTTATCTGCAAGATTTGGCCGTTGAAGCCGAAATCAAACTGAAAGAAGGCTACTCATTAGTGGCTGCAGTTGGTGCTGGCGTGACAAAAAACGCCAATCATTGCTTTGGCTTTTATCAACAATTAAAGCGTGCACCAGTGGAGTTTATTTCAGAAGCAGAATCTGGCTTAAGCTTGGTTGCCGTGCTTCGCCGCGCAGAAGTCGAAGAGCTGGTACAAAGTATTCATAGTCAACTGTTTCAAGCACAAAAGCGTGTCGCGATAGCCTTGTGCGGTAAAGGAAACATTGGGTCAAGTTGGCTATCACTGTTTGCAGAGCAAAAAGAAGAGCTCGAAAAACGTCACGGCATGAGTTTTGATCTGGTCGCCGTGGTCGACAGTCAAACTTACTGGTTTGATGAAAACGGCATTGATGCGGAAACTGTGGCTCAACGTTTTAATGATGAGAGTATTGAGAACGATGGAGATTGGTTAACTAAGCTGAGTGCGGTACAGAACTTCGATGAAGCCGTGGTATTAGATGTCACGGCGAGTAAAGATCTGGCAACACGTTACGTGGAAGTCGCTCAGCAAGGTATTCACCTTATTTCTGCCAACAAAGTAGCAGGTTCGGCAGGGAGTCAGTATTACCATAAGGTACAAGATGCTTTTGCTAAAATCGGACGTCATTGGCTATACAATGCCACTGTTGGCGCAGGGCTACCGATAAACCATACCGTCCGAGATCTGCGCGAAAGTGGTGATGATATTGTCGCCATATCGGGTGTTTTTTCGGGCACCTTATCTTGGTTATTCCAGCAATTTGATGGCTCAGTATCGTTTGCTGAACTGGTCGATTTGGCTTGGCAACAAGGTTTGACTGAGCCAGACCCTCGTGCTGACTTAGATGGTTCTGACGTGATGCGTAAGTTGGTTATCTTGGCTCGTGAATCTGGTTTGGATATTGAACCAGAAAACGTAAAAGTGGAATCGCTTGTACCAGAAGAGTTGCGAGAACTGAGTTTAGACGCCTTCTTTGATCGAGCTGATGTCCTAAGTGAGATGCTACAAGCGCGTTTGGTCAAAGCACTGCGAAATGACCAAGTGTTGCGTTATGTTGCGCGTTTAGAGCGTAATGGTAACGCGACAGTGGGGGTCGAAGCGTTATCACGTGAGCACGCATTGGCGAACTTACTGCCGTGTGACAATATCTTCGCAATTGAGAGTAAATGGTACAAAGATAATCCACTGGTGATTCGTGGTCCAGGAGCTGGGCGTGAAGTGACAGCTGGGGCGATTCAATCTGACCTCAATCGCTTGGCTGGTTTGTTCTAAGCTGACAACAACACGTTTACGAAAGACGATAAAACCTCGGATTGTTTCTGGGGTTTTTTATCGCCTCTGCAAAATCGAAAAGTAAGTCTGAGGATGAGAGACTAAGCAACTTGAACTCTCTTCATTCTAAAGTTGAGAAAAATTCATAATCACAAGGTTGACATTAAATCCTATTCAATACATTCTGTGGACATATAGACGTCTAAACGTCAACTTAAGGAATTTTGATTTCGTGGTGAAATTGCCGCAGGGAGAGTAAGATGGGATACACGCATGCAGGGCACATCGATGCCTTAAACCAGAATATCGCTGAACTATCAGACAATATCAACGTCTCATTTGAGTTTTTTCCACCAAGCAGTGAGAAGATGGAAGAAACGCTGTGGAATTCGGTGCACCGTCTTAAAACCCTTCAACCAAAATTTGTCTCTGTAACGTATGGTGCAAACTCAGGCGAGCGTGATAGAACTCATTCCATTATTAAAGAGATCAAAACAGCGACGGGTCTCGTTGCTGCGCCTCACTTAACGTGTATTGATGCAAGTCGTGATGAGCTGATCCGTATTGCCGATGATTACTGGCATAACGGTATTAAAAACATCGTAGCTCTGCGTGGTGATATTCCAGCGGGTGGAGGGGCTCCAGATATGTACGCTTCGGATTTGGTTGGACTGCTTAAAGCGCGTCACGACTTTGATATTTCAGTGGCGGCATTTCCCGAAGTACACCCAGAAGCGAAAAGTGCTCAGTCGGATCTACTCAACTTAAAGCGCAAAGTCGACGCTGGGGCTAACCGTGCGATTACTCAGTTTTTCTTTGATGTCGAGTCTTACCTTCGTTTTCGTGACCGCTGCGTTGCCGCTGGAATCGACGTAGAGATCGTTCCGGGAATCTTGCCCGTTTCGAACTTCAAACAAGCATCTCGCTTTGCGGCGCAGAACAATGTGAAAGTGCCTGGTTGGATGAGCAAACAGTTTGAAGGTTTGGATGAAGACCCAGTGACTCGTCAGCTAGTTGGTGCGAGCCAAGCGATTGATATGGTCCGTGTATTAAGCCGTGAGGGGGTGAAAGATTTCCATTTTTACACCCTGAATCGAGCGGAGATGACCTACGCACTGTGCCACACTTTAGGCGTTCGTCCACAAGTCGCTGTCAGCGTTTAATCTGTTTTCCTCAGATTGAGACAGTAAAAAGAAAAGGCTTGCCTACTGGCAAGCCTTTTGTTTGATTTAAAGTGATGAATTAGCCAATCACCTCAAGTTCTGTCAGTACTTCTTCTGCCCAGTTAATCCACGCTTCACGTAGCATTAGGTTACGACGAAGAGTCAGACGCTCCAGACGTGCTTGCTTGTCTAGCGTTGATGGCGTTGCGTAGTAAGCCGCTTCGATCTCTTTGTAATGAGCAACCAATTTACGAGACTCTTCGACAAGTTCAGAAAGTTGGTCGCGGAACGGCGCTGCTGGTTGCACGGCACAAGCAACAAGCTTCGCAGAGAATTCGTCGCGTACCGTTGGATGTGCTGTTGGTTGATCAAACCATTCGCCCAACGCGCTACGGCCTGCGTCAGTGATTGAGTAAACTTTGCGGTCTGGTTTGCCTTCTTGGGGCTCTAATACGCAAGTTACCAGTGCTTTCTCGGCCATTTTATTAAGTTCACGATAAACTTGCTGGTGGCTTGCTTTCCAGAAGTAACCGATGCTAGCTGAGAATTCTTTAGTGATATCGTAACCGGTAGCGTCGCGAGTGCTGAGTACAGTTAGAATTACGTGTGGTAATGACATGTCTTCAATCCAAATGGTCAATAAACTTGTGAATAAGCTAACTACACTTTCATTTGCGTTCTTAATGACGCTTAAGTTTTTTAATGTGTAGCTAGCACCAACAATGTTGGTCCTGTCACCTTAAAGCCGTTTATCACCTAGAGTTGATGGATGTTTCCATCGAGCTGGAGCTTATATGATTAGATTTGTGAGCTTCCAGCGGAGAGGTAGTATATAAATAATAAGCATGAAGTGGAATAGTAGGACAAAATTACCCAAAAAAACTAATAAAATACTCAATAGCAAGCTTGTTTAGTGAATTATTTTGTTTGTTGGGGACTTTTTGTTCGTTACTTAGGTTAATTATCTGGCCGAATCTTGCCAAAATAGCAGGAATGGTTGCCTGACAATAAAGGCTGAGCTGCTACTCAGCCTTTGTGTATCGTTACGCGGTTCAATTAGCCCGTGTTACGCATGCCAGCAGCAATACCGGCAATTGTCACCATTAGTGCTTCTTCTAGGTTTGCAGAAGCTTCCTCTGTTTGACGAGTACGGTATAGTAATTCCGCTTGAAGCATATTTAATGGCTCAACATAGGTATTACGAAGGCGAATAGATTCTAAGCCCCATGGGTCACTTTGCATTAGGTTCTCGTTGTTCTCTACATTCAGCACTGACTTGATGTCTTGTTGCAGTTGCTTCCGTAGTCGATCTCCTAATGGTTGTAACTGATCGTCAACTAAGCGTTGATCATAGTAGTGAGAGATTTCCATGTTGCACTTGGTGTATACCATTTCAAGCATACCTAAACGAGTTGAGAAAAATGGCCATTCACGACACATTTCTTCCAGTAGTGCCTGATGCCCCTTGTCTACCGAGTACTGAATCGCCTCACCAGCGCCTAACCATGCAGGAAGAACTAAACGATTTTGGCTCCAAGAAAAAATCCATGGAATCGCACGTAAGCTCTCTACGCCACCATTTGGGTTACGTTTTGCTGGGCGTGAGCCAAGTGGCAATTTACCGAGTTCTAGCTCCGGAGTTGCCTGGCGGAAGTAAGGGACAAAGTCTGGTTCGCCACGAACGATACTGCGATACGCTTCACAGCTAACTTCAGATAAAACATCCATTAGGTCTCGCCACTCTTGCTTCGGCTCAGGTGGTGGGAGCAGGTTTGCTTCTAGGATGGCACTCGCGTACAGGTTAAAGCTATTGACTGCAACGTCAGGTAGACCAAGCTTAAAGCGAATCATCTCCCCTTGCTCGGTCACGCGTAGACCGCCTTTCAGGCTCTTAGGTGGTTGAGATAATAATGCGGCATGCGCTGGCGCGCCCCCACGACCAATCGTACCGCCACGACCGTGAAACAGTGTCAATTCAACACCTTCTTCCTCTGCAACGTTAACCAGAGAGTCCATAGCGTGGTATTGCGCCCATCCTGCAGACATGACACCTGCATCTTTTGCTGAGTCAGAATAGCCGATCATGACCATTTGGTGGTTCTGGATAAAGCCACGGTATAGGTCAATGCCCATCAGCTGTTTGATGACTGCTTCCGCGTTGTTCAAATCATCCAGTGTTTCGAATAGAGGGCATACGTCCATGCGATACGGACAGCCTGCTTCTTGCAGCAGTAAATGAACAGCCAGGACGTCAGAGGCGGTGCGCGCCATGGAGATAACATAAGCCCCAAATGCTTCACGAGGCTGCGCTGCAACAATTTTACAGGTATCCAAAACCTCTTTAACCGGTTCTGACGGCTCCCAATCACGAGGTAGAAGAGGGCGCTTAGACGCAAGTTCGTTGGTTAGGAAAGCAATCTTATCTTGCTCGCTCCATTGTTCGTAGTCACCAATACCAAGGTAACGAGTCAGCTCAGACAGAACGTCTGCGTGACGGGTGCTCTCTTGACGAATATCGAGACGAACCAAGTGGATACCGAATGCTTTAACACGGCGCAGCGTATCCAGCAGCGAACCGTTGGCAATCACGCCCATGCCACATTCATTCAGCGATTGGTAACAGGCGTAAAGTGGTTCCCAAAGTTGTTCTACTTTTTGCAGTGGTGCTTTGACTGCCAGTTTCTGGCCATGAACTTTTGCATCTAAAATGTCTTTAGTTTCGCTCAGCAGTGAACGCAGCTGTTTTAGGATTGCACGGTATGGTTCGTGTTGATCTTCACCGGCAAGCTCACGAACTTTGTCGTTGCACACTGTCATCGACAGTTCGCTGATCAACTCGTTGATGTCGTTGAGATACAGATCAGCAGCTTTCCAACGAGACAGAAGCAGCACTTCACGAGTCACACTGTGGGTCACAAATGGGTTACCGTCGCGGTCACCACCCATCCAAGATGAGAAGTGCACAGGGCGAGCATCAATTGGCAGATCTTCGCCAAGGTAAGATTTCAGGCGGTCGTTCATTTCACGTAAGAAGTCAGGTACGGCTTCCCACAGTGAGTTTTCTACAACGGCAAAACCCCATTTAGCTTCATCAAGCGGTGTAGGTCGCTGCTGACGAATAACGTCAGAGTGCCAGCTTTGAACGATCAGCTGTTCAAGGCGACGTTCGGTTTTCTTGCGTTCTTTGAAAGAGAGATCACTTAACTCTAGCTTAGACAGACATTCATTAATCTTAACAAGCTTGTTGATCATGGTGCGACGAGTGATTTCGGTTGGGTGTGCGGTGAGCACGAGTTCAATGTTTAGGTCGCGGATTGCTTGGGCCGTCTCCAGCTTACTCACATCATTTTGCTCAAGTTTTGCGAACAGCGAGTTAATTGCGTCAGGTTCGCAGATGTGTTCTTCACAATGACGTGAAATGGTGTGGTATTGCTCTGCAATATTGGTCAGGTTGAGAAATTGGTTGAACGCGCGCGTAACGGGCGTCAATTGTTCACCTGGCAGGCTTTTAATTTCTTCTATTAAACTTTCCCTGTCAGCCCGATTTCCAGCTTGAGCCGATTTGGATAATTTACGAATGGTTTCCACTTTCTCGAAGATTTCTTCGCCATGAGCATCACGAATTGTGTTACCCAGAAGGTGGCCCAACATGCGCACATTACTTTTCAGTGCGGCGTATTTCTCGTTCATTGTCATCCTGCCTCGTAAAAAAACTACATCCATTGTCCTTGTTTAGACTCCAATCTAGCCAAAATAACCAGTTATAGTCAAATAAAGCCGAGTCAGTTTGTAATCATTCTGCTGTTTAGCTGATTTAGAGCAAAATTAGGTCTGCTTGACTAAGTTGATGTGAAAATTAATTACAAAATGACCGCTTAAATAGCGATGTAGCGTACTTCAAGAAGCAAATAGCGCCGAGGGGAGTGGGAGTCGAAGATGACAAAATGCAGCCCAATAGCGCTGCATTGTCAGAAAAGTACAAAATGCGACTAACAACAATATTTCACCATCGCACGCGAGAGCACATCAATGGTTGGGTCGATAAAGTCGAGAGATAGGAACTCATCCGGTTGATGAGCTTGATCAATTGAACCTGGGCCGAGAACCAAGGTGGGACACAACTGCTGTAGAAATGGCGCTTCAGTGCAGTAGTTCACGGTTTCTGAGCTGGTTTGGCAAATTTCTTCTACACCTCCGATAAATGGGTGGTCATGTTGGCATTCGTAGCCTGGAATGGGTTCGTGCAGGGGAATAATTTCTAATCGCCCAGGCCATTTGGCTTCGATTTCCTTTAGCGCGCCGCGCAGCATGTTCTCTAACCCATCAAGGCTGATGCCAGGGAGGGGGCGCACATCATAATGCAATTCACAGCAACCGCAGATACGGTTCGCACTGTCACCACCGTGAATATGCCCAAGGTTCAAGGTAGGGCTTGGAATCGCAAATCCTGGGTGATGATACTCTTTTACCAACTTATCGCGTAGCTGCATCATAGCAAACATGACTTCATGCATGATCTCAATCGCGTTGACGCCAAGAGCAGGATCGGATGAGTGACCGGATTTGCCTGTTACGCGAATCGCGTTTGCCACATGCCCTTTGTGGCCTCGAATTGGCACCAGGCTGGTGGGCTCACCAATGATGCAGTAATCCGGTTGAAAGGGAGCGTTCTCAGTAAAGTGACGCGCACCCAGCATGGTGGTCTCTTCATCACAGGTCGCCAATACATAAAGTGGCTTGGTCTGTTTACTCCAATCGACTTTCTTCACCGCTTCATAAATAAACGCGAAGAAGCCTTTCATGTCAGCAGTCCCCAGACCGTAAAAGCGGTTGTCTTTTTCGGTTAGCTTATGTGGGTCAAAACTCCAACGGCCTTCATCAAATGGCACAGTATCACTGTGACCCGCGAGCAGCAGACCGCCTTCACCTTCGCCCATACGTGCGATCATATTGTGTTTGCCTGTTGCGACTTCGATCACTTCAACACTGAAGCCAAGATCGTTAAACCAAGAAGCGAGCTTCTCGATCACTTTGGCATTGCCTTGATCCCAACTGGGATCGGTTGAGCTGATCGAAGAGGTGCTGATCAGTCCTTCATAGACCTCTAGAAAACTTGGTAATTGCATGGATTGTTCAATTCTCCTGTTGACAGACAAAGCACAAAAATGTAAAACACATATTAAATCATATTTTATGAATAATAAATCACAATGAAGTTAATTTTAAACATGGATAGTCATTTGATCCTTAAGTATATGGATGCCACGTCATGCTAAAAACCACGATTATCGGAGCCAGTGGCTACACTGGCGCAGAACTGGCTTTCATGGTCAACAAACACCCTGAACTCACGCTAGCAGGTTTATACGTTTCCGCCAATAGCGTGGATGCAGGAAAGAATATTGCTCAATTGCACGGAAAATTGACCGGTGTGATTGATATGCCAGTATCGCCGCTGATCAACCCTGAGCAAGTTGCCCAAGCATCTGATGTGGTCTTTTTGGCGACGGCGCACGAAGTGAGTCACGATTTAGCCCCGG
>NZ_ABGR01000011.1 GCF_000171815.1 Vibrio sp. AND4
GCTATCGATTGGAAGCAGCCGTTTAACAAAGAGAAGTGGCAGCAAAGAGCGCAACCGGTTACTGGTTTTTGGCAGGGGCTTCCCAAATTACATCAACGTGCGCTGATGGTATTAGTACCATTAGTGTTGTTGCTTTTGCTTATCCCAGTTCCAAAAGACACTGAAGTGCTTGTTGATGACACTCAAGCCGAAAACCAACGTGTAGCCATTCAGTTGAACGCGCAGAGTTTGAGTGAGCAGCGTTCAGCGCACAACTCTGAAGCAAAATCTGAACAATGGCGAGAGTACAAGGTCAAGAACGGTGACACGCTGGCTCAAGTTTTCCGTAGTAACCAGCTGCCAATGACAGATTTAAATGCGTTAGTCAAAATTGAAGGTAGCGACAAGCCTTTAAGTCGAATCAAGCAAGGTCAATTGGTGCGCTTTAAACTCGCTGATGATGGCAAGTTAGATATGCTTCAACTCGAGAAAGGTGGTGAGTCGGTGATGTTCTTCCGTTTATCCGATGGGACCTTTGGTCGTAACAAGTAGGGTTAGTACACAAACATACTAAAGGCGTGATGATTCACGTCTTTTTTGTCTTCGCCTGTTTGTGTGTAGCTAAACAGTCTTGTTCAATCTTGTGGCTGTCGTTTGGCGAGTCGTCTTCCTTTTATCCACGGAAAGATAGGCACTGCGATCATTAAGATCCCTATTGCCGTCAACCAATCAGGGATCTCATCAAACCACCCTATCCCAAAGAGCGTAACAAATACTAGACCAGAGTATTCGGCCAGCGCTATCTCTCCAGCAGGGGCTTTTTGGTACGCTAATACTGCCAAACCGTTATAACTTAGGATAGAAACTCCACTCGCGATGACTAAGGTCAGTTCTTGCCCACTCATAGGTTGCCAGTAATACCAAGCCAATACCGCAGAGACTGGCAATGAAAACAGTGTTGTCCACCAAAGTGTTGTGACGACCGATTGTTGGCTCGGCAGTTTTCTTACCAATATATTGAATACAGCCAGCGTTGTTGCTGTACCGAGTGCAAATAAAGCTGCCCAATGAAAATGGCCCGGTCTGAGTACCACTAAGACTCCGATAAAACCAAAGCAAGTAAGCAAGATCTTACTCAGTGGTGGATGTTCTTTGAGGAACAAGATTGACAGCGGCAACATTAAAATCGGTGCCGCGTAAAAGACGGCGTTCGCCGTTGCTAAAGGAAGATGGGTAACCGCGACTACCATACAGCCGCTGCCAATCAATATCAGGTGTGCGCGTAAAATAGTAATAGGCGCTTGATTCAGGACTCGCCTATTCGGTTTTTGGTTGAGGTAAAAAGGCAAGATGATCAGCAGGGAAGCGAGCTGACGCACAAACATGTACTGGAATGGGTTAATACCACCTTCAATCAGTTTTACGGCGACATCTGAGAGTGATGCCGCCAAGTTACCGATAACCAGTAAGAGCAACGCCAGCTGGTGCGATGCCATTTAGCTTACTCGACGCATATCCACGTGGGGGATACCATCTTCAAGATAGCTCTCAGATATGACTTCAAAGCCGTGACTCGCATAGAAAGCCATCAAGTGTTCTTGTGCTCCGATGTCGATCGTTTGACCAGGCCAACGTTGTTGACAGTGTTGTAAGGCTTGGTCAAGCAGCTCATGCCCAAGGCCGTTACCGCGAGCGCTTTGTTTGGTTACCACGCGACCGATACTCACATTGTCATAGCTTACACCAGCGGGCAGTAAGCGGGCGCAGGCAACCAGCTCGTCATCTTGGTAACCCAATAGATGAAAAACGCCCTCTAGAGTGTCTTTACCGTCCAGCTCTGGATAAGGACAGGTTTGCTCCACCACAAAGACATCAACGCGCAGGCGCAGCATCTCGTAGAGTTGTGTCGTCGTCAGCTGAGAGAAAGGGTGGGCTATCCAATTGATCATTTCCAATATCCATTAATGAGCGAATGTCACTGACTTTACGTCGTTTTCTGCTAATACTCATTAACAATGGTTAATTTTCACTGGTCTTCGTGACAAATCCAGCGATAATGAGCCCTCTCTTTCATCCTATCTGAGGATACCTCCCCGTGAGCAAACAAACTTTTGACCAAGTAGGGCTTAATCCAGCGCTACTCGAGACGCTTGAATCATTGAACTACACCCATATGACGCCAATTCAAGCGTTGAGCTTACCTGTGATTTTGAATCAGCGCGATGTGATCGGTCAGGGTAAAACTGGCTCAGGTAAAACGGCAGCGTTTGGCCTCGGTGTATTATCCAATTTGAATGTGAAGCGCTTCCGTGTGCAATCTTTGGTGTTGTGTCCAACGCGTGAGCTGGCTGATCAGGTGGCGAAAGAGATCCGTACGTTAGGTCGTGGTATTCACAACATTAAAGTACTGACATTGTGTGGTGGCATGCCGATGGGGCCTCAAATTGGTTCTCTAGAGCACGGTGCGCACATCTTAGTCGGAACGCCGGGTCGTATCCTTGACCATCTAGATAAAGGCCGTATCAACCTAGAAGAGCTAAACACACTGGTTCTTGATGAGGCCGACCGTATGCTGGATATGGGTTTTCAAGATGCGTTGGATGCGATCATTGATGCGGCGCCAAAACAGCGTCAAACTTTGTTATTCAGTGCCACCTTCCCTAAAAAGATAGAGCAGATTGCTCAACGTATTATGCGCTCGCCAGAGATGATCAAAGTAGAGTCGACACACGATACTTCCAGCATTGTGCAGCACTTCTATAAGGTTGAAGGCACTGAGGCTCGTGATGAGGCGCTAGCCAACCTGCTATTGACGCACCAACCAGAGTCGGCCGTTGTGTTCTGTAATACCAAAAAAGAAGTGCAGAACGTGGCTGATGAACTGCATCACAAAGGTTTCAGTGTCATTGAACTGCATGGTGATCTGGAACAGCGTGAGCGCGATCAAGCCTTGACACAGTTTGCTAACAAGAGTGTTTCTATTTTAGTGGCAACCGATGTGGCGGCACGTGGTTTGGATGTTGATAACCTGGATGCGGTATTCAACTTTGAACTGTCTCGTGACCCAGAAGTACACGTTCACCGAATTGGTCGTACGGGTCGTGCAGGTAGCAAGGGCTTAGCGTTCAGTTTCTTTGGTGAGAAAGACGGTTTACGGGTTGCTCGCATTGAAGAGTACCTAGATATGGATGTCGTACCGGCGACGCTGCCAGCGAAGTCAAATCTACAGCCATACCAAGCGAAGATGGTGACAATTAGCATTGATGGCGGTAAGAAGCAGAAAGTACGCGCGGGCGATATTCTCGGTTGCTTAACGGGCAAGGGGGGGATCACGGGTGCGCAAGTGGGTAAGATTCAATTGATGGCGATGCGTGCTTATGTTGCGGTTGAGAAATCTGTGGCGAAGAAAGCACTGCAAGTCATCAGCGATGGTAAGATGAAAGGGCGCCAATTCCGTGCTCGTATCCTGAAATAATCACCATCGTATTTATACCTAAGGCGCTCCGTGAGCGCCTTAGTTTTTTCTATCGTAGCTGCGATGATTTGAGTTTACGGTTAGTCTTGGCCTTTCTTTAAGCGCGCTTTAATCCGGCTGAGACTGATCGCGGTAATCCCCAAGTAAGCGGCTATTTGGCTATCGGTAATGCGTTGCGCCAAGTCTGGATAATGTTGGCAAAACAGTTGGTAGCGCTCCTCTGGAGAGTAAAGCAACATAAAGCGTTCTTTGTTTTCTTTATGCATTAACTGTGCTTCGAGCAGCTTTAAGTAGATTGGGTGTTTTTCTGTACGCCACAGGTGTAGCATCTCAATCGGCAAGCAAAACAGATGACAAGGCGTCAGTGTCTCCAATAAGTACGGCGAAGGCCGATTCTTGATAAGCCCTTCAAAGCCGATCATCCAATCTTTTTCCCAGTAGAACTCTTTACTGAATTCTTTCCCCTTGTCGGTCAGGTAACTGGCGTGACATAGCCCTTCTAACACAAAGTAGATGTGTGAGCTGAATTCACCTTGATGATTGAGTATATGGCGCGTTGGTAGCTCGAGTTGTTGCCCGTGTTCAATAAGCTGATTTACCTCTTCTTCGAGGAAGCCATGATTGATTAAGTCAGTAAAAAGATCGCAGTGCATGTGATAACTCAGAAAGGGTTTGGTTTATTCTAATGGTTTATTGCCAATAAAAAAGCGGCTCATGAGAGCCGCTCAATATGATGACTAATTTTTCTTATTCAGTTACTCATTACGAATGGCTGGTTACTTAGTTAGGTCGATTTGGTAAATCGCGAAACCAACCTCGTCTGTGGCGACACGTTTCATTGGGTATTGGCCCTTTTGTTTGATGAATTGTGCGGCTTTGTCGCTTGGTGAGGTTTCAAAGCGAACATCAAGTTTGTTATCCGATTTGATTGGTGCGAAAGACCAGTTGTTATCGGCGCTTGGTGTGACTTCGCCTTGCTCTTTGCTGATGCGAGAGATATAAGCAGCAACCACTGAGCGGTTCTCATCTGGAGAGTCAAACGCGATAAAATCCGGACCTGTACCTGGGAAGGTGGCACTGTAGGCTCGGTAATTGTTGGTTGCGATGATGAAGTCTTGCTTCGGATCAACCGGTTTATCCTGGTAAGTCAGGTTAACGATACGCTGTGAGTCTGGATTGATCACTTTACAATCAGCATCGTATTTCGGCGGTTGGGTAACATCGACTTGGTAGCTCACGCCATCAATCACGTCGAAGTTGTAAGTACGGAAGCTATCCCAGTTGATCAAAGACTGAGGCTTAGTGCTGGCTGTATCAATCTGGTTGAACTGACCGGCACTGCACTCTAGCCATTCGTGAACTTCTTTGCCTTTAACCTTCATCGCAACCAGCGTGTTCGGATACAGGTAAAGGTCTGCGGCGTTACGGAAAGTCAACTGACCTGACTCTACTTCGGTGAAACCATTAGGATCGTCTTTACGACCGCCTACTTTAAAGGGGGCAGCGGCACTTAATACCGGAATATCTGCAAGGTTTGGGTCGCCTTGGATAAAGCGTTCAACGTAATCTTTTTGTGCTAAATTGACGATTTGAATCGTAGGGTCATCTTGCACAAGCGCTAGGAAACTGTACATCACGTCATTGGCTTTACCAATTGGTTGGTTGACGAATTCACGTGTGCCTTTGTGGTCTTCAACCAGCGCATCCACGATACCTTTATCAGCTTTTGCCAAGGACTTCTTATTGGCTTTATCGAAGATAGGGCGAGCCTCAGATTGGCCTTCAACCACTTGCCACTTACCGTCTTTTTCTTTAAGCACCAAGTCCATTACGCCAACGTGGCTACCCCAGCGACCTGGCATGACGGCCGTGATGCCATTAATTGTACCTGTTGCGTTGTCGACGCCTTGCAGCTTGGCAAAATCTTTACCCGGGAATACGGCATGGGAGTGACCAAAAGCGATCGCATCAATGCCTTTAACTTTTGTGAGATAGTAAACCGAGTTTTCTGCACCTAATTTGTATGGGTCAGTCGAAATTCCCGAGTGTGGAATGGCGACAATCACGTCAGCGCCTTCTTTTTTCATCTGAGGAACCAGCTTTTTCGCTGTCTCTGTGATGTCTTTAGCGAAGACTTTGCCTTCTAGGTTCTTCTTATCCCATACCATGATTTGCGGCGGTACGAAGCCGATGTAGCCCACTTTGATTTCGTGGCTTTGACCCGTCGTGTCTTTGAAGGTGTGCGTTTTAATTAGATAAGGTGTGAAGTAGTGCTCACCTGTCTTCTTGTCGAAAACGTTCGCGTTAATGTAAGGGAAATTTGCACCGTCGGTGGCCTTTTTTAGAAACTCAAGACCGTAGTTGAATTCGTGGTTGCCAATGTTACCCACATCGTAACCCAGTTGGTTCATTGCTTTGTAAACTGGATGTATTTCACCAGCTTTTATCCCTTTTGCAGCCATGTAATCACCCATAGGGCTGCCTTGAATCAGATCGCCATTGTCGACCAAAACATGGTTCACTGTTTCTTCACGAGCTTGCTTAACCAATGTCGCTGCACGGCTAAGACCGATTTGTTGTGAAGGCTGATCTTTGTAGTAATCGTAATCCATCACATTGGTGTGAATGTCAGTGGTTTCGATAATGCGAAGCTTGATGGTGTCCGCCATTGCAGGACCAGCAAGCGTTAACATGCCACTTAAAACTGCGACGGATACGGGATTAACTGCCATTTTCATGAGTAGCTCCAATTAAATGGGATAGAAGGGTCGTATAGCGTAATGTAACAAATCTCAATACAAGCTCAGATTAAGATGCAGAAAACTGTGAACATTAGGCGATTATATGTGGAGGAAAGTGTCAGAGTGGTACCCTTTTCACCATTTTGAATGAGACCTAACAAAAGCTTCTTAGCAGTTTTTTGAATAAAAAATGAAATTTTAGAATTTCCGGTAATATAAACCCGACGCCATAATGCCATCCATAATGATATCAATGAATGATGAGCAAGCACATGGCAGTGAACGATTCAGTAGCGAACTTCCCGATCAATAAGCCTCGACTCGTTTCAGAGAACCGAGCTGCTGATCTTAAGCATTTCAATAAACCGTCGCTTCAACCGGGTGAAGTTGCTCTTGTCGGTGCTGGCCCTGGTGATCCAGAGCTACTAACGTTAAAAGCATTTAACTGCCTGCAACAAGCTGATGTCGTGCTTTATGACTACCTAGTTTCTGATGAGATCATGGCGTTAATCCCCAGTGAGACCATTTTGGTTTGTGTAGGGAAACGAGCAGGCCACCACAGCGTGCCACAAGAGAAGACCAATCAACTCTTGGTGGACTTTGCTAGGCGAGGCCACAAAGTGGTGCGCATTAAAGGTGGCGATCCATTTGTGTTTGGCCGTGGTGGGGAAGAGCTGGAGGTCTTGGCAGATTCAGGGGTTCGTTTTCAAGTCGTTCCGGGTATTACGGCCGCTGCGGGCGCGACTGCTTATGCCGGAATTCCGTTGACGCATCGTGATTACGCGCAGTCGGCGCTGTTTGTCACCGGTCACTTGAAAGAAGAAAGTGACGACATGGATTGGTCAACACTCGCGCGCGGGAATCAAACTTTAGTGATCTACATGGGGCTGATGAAATCACACTATATTCAGAATCAACTCATCAAGCATGGTAGGTCTGCCTCAACCCCTGTCGCCATTATTGAACGTGGTACGCAAATCCAACAAAAAGTTTTCACCGGAGAACTTTGCCAACTATCTGAATTATCTAAAGAAGCTCAAGCTCCGTCTTTGATTGTTGTCGGAGAGGTTGTGCGCTTGTCTCAAAAGTTGGATTGGTTTTTGTCTAGTACTGAATTCAGCAAAAGCGTGATTGCCAGCTCGATATAATTTCAAACCAAAGATCAGGGACTAATGAGTCTTCAAGCTTAAAAAGGAAAGACAAAACATGGACCAACAACGTTTAACTCACCTTCAACAACTCGAAGCGGAGAGTATTCACATCATCCGCGAAGTTGCTGCTGAGTTCGATAACCCAGTCATGATGTATTCGATTGGTAAAGATTCATCCGTCATGTTGCACCTTGCGCGTAAGGCCTTCTATCCGGGTAAAATTCCATTCCCACTGCTGCACGTTGATACCGATTGGAAATTTCGTGAGATGATCGAATTTCGTGATCGTACCGCAGAGAAATACGGCTTTGAACTTTTGGTCCATAAGAACCCAGAAGGTCTCGCTATGGGTTGTAGCCCATTTGTCCACGGCTCTTCTAAGCATACCGATATTATGAAGACTCAAGGTTTGAAGCAGGCTCTGAATCAGTACGGTTTTGATGCGGCATTCGGTGGTGCGCGTCGGGATGAGGAGAAGTCACGTGCGAAAGAGCGTGTGTACTCATTTCGCGATAAGAACCATACCTGGGATCCGAAAAACCAACGACCAGAGCTCTGGAAGACATACAACGGTCAAGTAAACAAAGGGGAGAGTATTCGAGTGTTCCCGCTCTCTAATTGGACAGAGCTGGATATCTGGCAATACATCTACCTAGAAAATATCGAGATCGTCCCTCTGTACCTTGCAGACAAGCGGCCAGTTGTTGAGCGCGACGGCATGTTGATCATGGTAGACGATGATCGTATGGAGTTAGAACCAGGCGAAGTGATTGAAGAGAAGAGCGTACGTTTCCGCACGCTGGGTTGCTATCCATTGACTGGTGCGATTGAGTCAGAAGCAAACACGTTAACAGGCATTATCGAAGAAATGCTGGTGGCAACCTCAAGTGAGCGCCAAGGCCGTGCGATCGACCACGATCAATCAGGATCGATGGAGCTTAAGAAACGTCAAGGTTACTTCTAAAGGATCTAAGGAAAGACAATGAACAGTGCAGTTGAAGCTCAATTAGCCGAGCTTGGTATTGAGGGCTATTTAAAACAACACCAGTATAAGTCGTTACTTAGATTCCTGACTTGTGGCTCGGTGGATGATGGTAAAAGTACCTTAATCGGTCGTTTACTCCACGACTCAAAACAGATTTATGAAGATCAGCTAGCAGCCGTTCACTCAGATAGTCAACGAGTGGGCACTACGGGTGAAAAACCCGATTTGGCATTGCTGGTTGATGGTCTACAAGCAGAGCGCGAACAGGGCATCACCATTGATGTGGCTTACCGTTACTTCTCGACGCAGAAACGTAAGTTCATCATTGCTGACACACCAGGGCACGAGCAGTACACGCGTAATATGGCAACAGGAGCATCGACCTGTGATTTGGCCGTCATTCTGATTGATGCACGTAAAGGTGTGTTGGACCAAACGCGTCGCCATTCATTCATTGCTAATTTGTTAGGGTTGAAACACTTTATTGTGGCGATCAATAAAATGGACTTGGTGGATTACTCACAAGCTCGTTTCGAAGCGATCCGCGATGAGTATCTAGAGTTTTCAGAAAACCTAGCGGGTGAGACGGATATCCAAATTATTCCGTTGTCAGCACTTGAGGGCGACAACGTAGTAGAGAAAGGACAAAACCTAAGCTGGTTCGAAGGTCCATCTCTACTTGAACTGCTTGAGACTGTTGGTGTTGATCGCAAGCAAGGTGAAAGCAACTTCCGTTTTCCTGTTCAGTATGTAAATCGTCCTAACCTCGATTTTCGTGGCTTTGCGGGCACGATTTCATCGGGGTCAGTGCAAGTAGGCGATGCGATAAAAGCGCTGCCTTCAGGCAAAACATCAACCGTTGCGCGTATTGTGACTTTTGATGGTGATGTGCAGGAAGCACAAGCAGGGCTCGCTGTTACGTTGACTCTGAATGATGAAATTGACATCAGCCGTGGAGATTTACTGGTACTAGAAAATGCGCAAGTAGAATCAACCAACCACTTGTTAGCTGACGTCGTGTGGATGACAGAGCAGCCACTGCAACCGGGTCGTGATTACGATATTAAGATTGCCGGGAAGAAGACGGTGGGTCATGTTGAAGCCATTCGCCATCAATACGACATCAATAATCTTTCTACTCACGGTACGGCTGAACTGCCACTCAACGGCATTGGTTTGTGCGAATGGTCTCTGACTGAATCTGTCGCCTTGGATAACTACCGAGACTGTGCCGATACCGGTGGTTTCATCATCATCGACCGTCTTACCAATGTCACCGTTGGTGCGGGCATGGTGAAAGAAAGCTTGGCTGCTGTTGAGCTTGGGCTTGCGGATATTTCCGCGTTCGAGCTTGAACTCAATGCTCTTGTTCGTAAGCATTTTCCGCATTGGGAAGCCAAAGATCTGAGTCAGTTATTGAAGAAATAACTGCTTTACCGAGCCTGATGGGATGGCGAACTCCGTCAGGCTGATTTTCCTCGAATCCAGAATGTTACGGAAAACGAAGAAACCGAACATTCTGGCGTTCTTTTTCGCTTGCTTTGCTTTTTGTCTGGTTACTCGTTTGTCACTTCGTGCAGCTCGGTTTGCACGAGTTGCTGTTGTGTCCGTATTGGGTTTATTAGTAAGGATTGGCTATGTGGGAACAAGGGTTTGTATTAGCGATTTTGCTTGGCATTATCACTTGTTTACTCGTGACCAAACTTAAACCAAGTTACGTATTTGCCAGTGCGGCTTTCATCGCGTTTATGGCGGGTATGATTGAGCTCAATACTATCGCGGCAAACTTTACCAACACTTCACTCCTGACTTTAGTGCTATTGATTCTCGCATCGAGCGCATTAGAAAAAACCTTATTGATCAGCTGGGTCAGCCGCAGTATTTCTAAAGGTCACCTTGGCAGTGTGATTGCTAAATTGGGTTTCTCTACCGCTCTGCTTTCGTCTTTCACAAATAATACCGCAGTCGTGGTGTCATTAATTGGTGCGATAAAACGTAACCAACAGCACGCGCCTTCTAAGCTTTTGATCCCGCTCTCTTATACGGCGATTTTTGGTGGAACGCTGACGCTGATTGGCACCTCGACCAATTTAATCATCAACAGCTTTGTTGAGGATGCGGGCTTACCAAGTTTGAACTTTTTCACGCCGACCATGATTGGTTTGGCGGTGCTGGTGGGCGGTGTGCTTATTCTGATCCCGCTGAGCTACCTATTGCCCAATTACGATGACCAAAATCAAGAAGATTTGCCTTACTTCTTAGAATCTCGCGTTGAACCCGGCTCGCCACTGGTTGGGCGCACCATCACTGAAAACAATCTGCGTGCATTAAGAAAGCTGTTTTTGGCTGAAGTGATTCGTGACGGTGGCAGCGTACCGTCTGTTGGTCCAGATTTTGTTCTCGAAGCGAAAGATAGGTTGCTATTTTGTGGTGATGTAGAGAGCGTTGCCACGCTACAGGAAATTCCAGGTTTGACCTTGTTTGGTCATCAGCACCTCAATGGGCAAAATTTTATGGAAGTGGTGGTGAGTTCATCGGCCACCTTCTGTAATAAAACGCTTAAACAAAGCCGCTTTCGTGATCGATTTGACGCAGTGGTTGTGGCGATACGCCGCGGCCATGAGCGGCTTGAAGGAGGCTTAGGCAACATCACTTTGGCTGCGGGAGACACGTTAGTTTTGGTTCCTGGCAAACGTTTTGAAACCGAGCGCCGCGCACATCGTAAAGAGTTTGTTTTGGTGAATGATTTGGATTCCAGTGCGCGCTTGGACGGCAACAAATCGGCCTTGGTGTTACTTGGTTTTACTGCCGTGATAGGCTGTGCGTTGTTGGAGTTCGTGCCGCTTATTAAAGGGTTAGCGGCGTATTTGATTGCTTTACTTGCCTTTGGTGTGATTCAACTGCCTGAACTTCGTCGCCGTTTCCCAATTGATATTGTGGTGATTGTTGGTTCCGCGCTCTCTATCGCTCAGTTAATGATGACATCTGGTTTGTCGGTGCGTATGGGTAATATGTTTATCGAAGCCTTTAATGGTTGGGGGGTGTTTGGCGCGCTCGTCGCGACTTACATCATGACTTTGGTGTTAACTGAGTTAGTGACCAACAATGCGGCGGCGGCGTTGTCTTTCCCTATTAGTTATAGCATGGCGTTAGGCTATGGCGTTGATCCTATGCCTTTTATTATGGCGGTATTGTTTGGTGCCAGCGCCAGTTTTATCTCTCCTTATGGATACCAAACTAATCTGTTGGTGTACAGCGTGGGGAATTACAAATTGACCGATTATGTGCGAATTGGCGTGCCGACTTCCATTGTCTATTCAGTGCTGGTACTGACGCTGATTCCGGTCTTCTTTCCGTTTTAATCTGTAAATTTTACAAGGATACGTTATGACTGCCGACACTCAGATAAAAGATGAAAATATCGTTTGGCATCAGCACTCGGTTGATAAACAGTTTCGTGCTGGATTAAAAAAGCAAAAGCCTGCGGTACTTTGGTTTACCGGGTTATCTGGTGCGGGTAAATCCACAGTAGCAGGTGCATTGGAAAACAGCCTAGCTCAGCTGGGTTATCACACTTATTTACTCGATGGTGATAATGTTCGCCATGGTTTGTGTAGCGATTTGGGCTTTTCAGAGCAAGACCGCCGTGAGAATATTCGTCGTATTGGTGAATTAGCAAAGTTGATGGCAGACGCTGGCTTGATTGTTCTGTCGGCGTTTATTTCACCTCATCGTGCAGAGCGTCAATTGGTGCGTGATTTGCTGCCAGAGGGCGAGTTTATTGAAGTGTTCGTCAACGCGCCTTTAGCAGTGTGTGAAGGGCGCGATCCGAAAGGTTTGTACAAAAAAGCACGCGCGGGTGAAATCTCGAATTTCACTGGTATTGATTCAGAATATCAAGCGCCAGTAAATCCAGACATTGATTTGCCAGCAGGCGAAAAGAGCGTCGAAGAGTTGGTGGCCTTGTGTTTAGTCGATCTAAAACGACGTGGAGTGATCCGATAAAAAAGCAATCGGATCATGGGTGGTCAACAAGTCACTGAGTACTTTCAAACGCTTTTGGAACATTGGTGGCCAAAAGCGATTGTTGGTTGTCCTATACAGTGTGATGCACTGTGGTTTTTGCTTCGCTGTGAACAGTAAACTTATGATTTAAAAGTGCTAACATCTGATCGTAGTATTGGCTATGTGATTTGTTCCCAAGCAGTTTGCACAACTCATTGCCTGTCGGAGTAAAGCGGTAGTACAGCAGGCGTACACCTTTTGTGTTCACTTGCAATGACAAGTCCTTGCCTTGATAGGTGAGCATCAACGGCGTCTCAATGCCAATCTCTCCTGATTCTAATTCGGTGCTGTGCATTAGCCCTAATTCAATCAACACCAATAAGCTTGAATAAGGCAGTTGGAAGTTGCCCATATTCAGGTTATTAATGGTGTCGCGTTTACCAAAACTGAGCATTCCACTATGTGCTTTGTAGCCAATCAAGAGCTTTCGACTTGTATCGCCACCGAAGCTGCACGCCAACATTGCTGCTCGTTGTAGGGTTTGCGCTTCTTTTGGTGACATGTCTTTGAGCACTTTAAGCGCTTTCATTGATGTTGACCCCGGATTGGTCACTTCACGCTTTATGACTTGCGCCCATAACTTTTGCATTGATCTGTTGTGGATGTCTTGCGCCATATCGAAAAAGCGGTACAACCAATCTTGGTCTGGTTCACCTGCGGTTTCGTCTCGACATGAACTGTGTGCCAGTTTTAAGATCTGCTCTAAGTTCTTTTGTCTTTGTTCTTGGTGGCGCTGTTCGCGTAACTGGGCTCGCTCAAGTGCTGTTTTAGTGGGAGGATCGCTGTGCAGTAAAGCGTCTAACCCGTAGCTTTGAGCAATACTTTGGACACGGCTAGCACTGTCTTTGATGTAGCCAGACTTTTTTTCATGGTGCGTGTGTCTTTGTTGGGTGGATTCGTCTTCGATAACAACAGGTTGCTTTGTTGGTTCTGTCATTTTATTTCCTACCAAGGCTTGCGATTAGCGCTTGCTTAAATTTACACGTTTCTTGTTTTCTCGACCAGAGTCGTATGTCTGGATTTTGACAGAATAAAGACTATCTTAAATGATAATAAATTGTTAAAGTTGTTATTGTGCTTTTGGAGGAACAATGACATATACAGACGCAAGCAAACTGAGAAAACTCCTGCCGATAACGCTACTTTTGGTTTTGTATGTCGGCGTACTTGTGTATTTGTCTCGCTATATCGTTTAGCTAAATATACAGCGAAATAGGCATAAAAAAGGCGCCGAATCGACGCCTAGTCAGTATCACCTAGAAGCTCACGAAGGGATTCTTCATACCACCTACATATCATCGTAGGCTTCGATTGATGAGCCTTCAATTACATAAGCAGTTTCCGCCAATTCATGCTCGATGGTTTCTGTCTTCAGTGTTCCCACCACATAAATGACATCCCATAGCTCCTGTACGGGGGCGCCTTTCGGGAATTTTACATAAATGATCTGATTTGGTGGGGGGGGCGGAACGTGGATACAGGCGCCAAAGTATGGCACCAATAGGAATTCCGTCACCGTATTCGCATCACCTTCCAGTGGGATGACAAAACCAGGGATTTTCACCTTGCTGCCGTTAAGCTCTGTGCGAACGTTGCCGATTTTTGATTGCGGCGCTGCGCCACCATTGTGGTCAGCGGCAGGCATACCAACACTGTCGAACATCTTGCGCTCACTCTCTGGCACCAGATCAATCCAATCAAGTGTCAGTGGTTCGTCACTGGCCATGACTGGCGCAGTGAAGGAGATCAGTAGCAAACAGCTAGCGAGTATTTTTTTCCACATCTTTACTAAATCCTAATTGTCATTCCATCGCTGAGCGATTGTCGGTAAGCACGGAATGCTGGGATAAAGCCAATTACAATACCAGCACACTGCACAAAGCCAAGTAACATCCATTCATACGGCGACAATGCCGTTAAGCTTAGGTGTATACCATAACTTTGTTGGATTATTGGTTGCAAGAGGGCGAGAATGGAATATAGGCCCGCAACTCCAGTAATAATACCGGCGAAGGTGAGCAAACTTGCTTCACTGATCAGCAATGAGAACACGTGTCTTGGTCTTGCTCCCATTGCTCGCAGGATAGCCATTTCACGGCGACGCTCTTGTAAGCTGGTCAGCAGACTGCTCAACATGCCTAATAAACCTGCAACCACCACAAAACCAGAGACGGCCATCAATGCTTGTTCAGCGACAGACATCATGCCCCAAAGTTCGTGCAATGCTACACCCGGCATGATTGCGCTGAGCGGCTCTTTTGGGTAAGTGTTAATTTGTCTTTGAAGGGCAAAAGTTTGAATGCGTGATTTTAATCCGACCAACATTGCCGTGATCTGCTTTGGTTGAAAGTCTCTAACTTTGAGATCGGCTGCACTTGGCGTTGGCCCTAAGCGGGCGCCACTTTCCCAGCCGACATGAATGGCTTCAATCGCCTCGAGTGAGACGTGGACAGTTTTGTCTACTGGTGTTCCTGTCGGTTCCAGAATGCCGACCACTTTAAAGGGCAGGTTATCGTGACGACTAAAGCCAACATCACTGATGCCATGGGCAATGATGATCTCACTGCCTATTTTATAGCCGAGTTGTTTCGCGACATCAGAGCCGAGGACAGTTTCAAATAAACCATTGAATTCTTTGCCCTTAGACAAGGTTAGTGGTTGCTTACTTCCGTACTTGTAATGCTCGAAATAACTGTGGTTGGTCCCCATGACTCGAAAGCCTTTGTGCGAGTCACCCAATGAAATTGGAATTGCCCAATCTACGGCACGGTGACTGGCAAACTCTTGGTAGCTTTTCCAGTCAATATTATTGGTGGCATTACCGATTCTGAATACTGAGTACAGTAGCAGGTTAACCTGTCCTGATCGCCCTCCGACAATTAAGTCGGTTCCAGAAATCGTGTTGGCAAAGCTGTCTTTTGCTTGGGTTCGAATACGCTCTACGCCCAATAGAAGGACAACAGAAATGGCGACCGTCATGATGGTAAGAATAGCAGTCGCTTTACGGTTCATCAGGCTTTTCCAAGCGAGCTTGACAACGGCACTCATGATGCGGCTCCTAAGGTTTGGGCTTGATTGATTTCAGGCAGATTGAGTGTTCGGTCGAATAAGGACTCTAGCGTTGGGTCATGGCTGACAAAAACCAATGTTGCGTTGGCAAGGTTGGCTTGTTCCATCAAGAGTTCAATGAATGCTTTGCGGTTGTCATGATCCAGTGCCGACGTCGGTTCATCGGCAATCACCAGTTCAGGCTGACCAATGAGTGCACGCGCAGCAGCGACACGTTGTTGCTGACCAATACTGAGCTCCGATACTGGCTTGCTATGCAGTGCTTTTGGTAAACGTAAACGTTCTAGTAGCGTCGTCGCTTGCTCTTCCAGTGATGCGGCTGCAGCATTTGGAGCGACGCGGTTGCAGCGAATTTTACTGAATTGGCACGGAATGAGGACATTTTCTATCACATTGAGATAAGGCAACAAATTGAATTGCTGGAAGATATAGCCAATGTGATCGGCACGAAATTTGTCTCTTTGACTTGCTCTTAAACTCGCGATATCCGTATCTAATACCGACAGTGAACCGGATGTGAGCGTATTGATGCCGGTTAACAGGGCAAGCAGAGTCGATTTACCGCAGCCGCTCGGACCTTTGATAAAGACATGCTCGCCTTGAGCAATGTGTAGCTGGGGAATGTGAATGGTCGCGTTTTCTGAGCCGGGCCAGACAAACTGGGCATTAGATAACTCAACAACGTTTGACGTGGTTTCAGTCATAATCAATTACCAAAGCGATGGCGTGTAAGCGGTTACTTACACGCCATGCGAGTTATTTAATAGCGATATTAGTATTGTCTTTGTTAAGTTCAATTGCAGACTGAGTGGTATCAGTAAATAGGTTTGCACTGATTGATTCTGTTGCAGGGAACTGTTTAAACCAAGTGGTGTTGATGTTGTTTAGGTCAGCAACAGAATCACAGTGGTAGCGGTATTCTGCTGTAAATTCACCGTGGCCGCCGTGTTCATGATCGTGGCCTTCATGGTCGTGACCTTCGTGATCGTGGTGCTCATGGCCGTCATGCGCATGCTCTTCATGGTCATGGCCTTTGTGTTCGTGCTCATGTTTGTCATGATCGTGACCTTCGTGGTCATGCTTATCGTGGTCGTGGCCTTCATGATCATGGTGGTCATGACTTTCGTGAGAATCTTGGCCTAGGGTGTGAGATACGTGAACATCTTCAATCACACATTTCGCTTGTTTGTTAATAGCAAACAACTGCTCGGTATTTTTTAGAGCGGCAACCGCATCCTTAAGTGCCTGCTCTTGTTGTACGTTTTCCGGTGCGTGCTCAAAGCCAACAATGTCTGCGCCAGGGGAAGTGACTTCGATCAGTAGGTCCTTGCCGTCTTGAGCAATATTGAATTCTACGTGACCGTGCACGTGTGCTTCGTGCTGACGGTATTCTTCTGCGTTTGCAGTTGCCGTAAGTGATAGGCCGATAACAAGAGCTAGAGCGTGTTTAGAAGGCATTTTCTTTTCCTAATTTGCTTAAATTTTTTGCTGAAATTGCTAAATGAGATCATCTGGTTAGCAACTCGTTTAGTTTCTAGTATGGAGGCTGGTTAAGTTTAAGCAAATACAGGGGGGGCTCGCGCTGTGTAACGCACATCACTGACATTTACATGTTTTTTGATAACGTCTGAGTATGTCGAGCGTTGATAAGTTGGTGCGAGAAATTCTAGTGGGGCTTTGATCAAGCCATGATGTGCGCCAGAAAACATTTGGCAATGATGGTGGTCATGGTGTTCAGGGACTAGGTCAAGCTGGTGCGCGATGGCGGCAAAGTTCCAGACGAGCAGTAGTGTGACACTGAGTAAGACCACAGTGCGACACCCATGATGTGAGATTGCTTGCCAGCGATAGTGCATCTTAAAGCCCGAAACGATACCTAGTGTTATAATATAACATCTATTTAGACGAAAAGTTCATTCTTTTATGCAATGGAGAGAGATTATTTTTGATGAAAGAAGAGCTTACGTTCTAATATTTTGGCTGGAGTTTGCTCCTCACTCAAAAGGAGTAAGGAGCAAGTTAGGATTAGATGTTTTGCTCGATCAGGCCAAGCACTTGCTGGATTTCATCTGTGTTGAGAGCTCCTTCTTTAATGAAAAGGATTTTACCTTGTTTGTCTTGCACTATGATGGCCGAGCTTTCTTCTTTTAGCGCCCAGCTATTTGCCACGACACCATTTTCATCTAGAACCATTGATGACCAAGGAAATTCTTGTTTGCTGTCTTGTGCCGATGATTTTACAAATGACCCCGTACCCCAAACGGCATCGTCTTGGTTGATGATGGTTGTGGTTTGATAAGCATCTTCGGGGAATTTTGCCTGTGTGATTGCTGTCATTAGTGGTGCATTCATCGCTTTTGAACCACTGCGCCCAGCGATGGCATGAATGACACGGACTTTACCTAGCATTTGTTGTGTCGCCCAAGGTTGATAAGCCACGCCTTCACCTTGTAATACGATTTCACCATAAGCATCAACTTTCGCCGCTGGCACGCTTTCACCAACTGATAAATTGTGAGCCAGTGCTAGACCCGGAGCAAGCGCAAGGAAAAAAGGGAGGAGAATCTTAGTTTTCATATTGTTATATTCCATAATGAGGTGTGAGACTTTCCAAGTATATACTTACCATGAACAAAAACGTAGAGCATACAATAACAACAATTTAACGTATGATGTTTTAATTTTGTTGCGTTAAGAGCGAGATTTGATAAAATGAAGTGTGTCGCAAATTGCGCACAAAGATTGCCATGGAAAGAGCAATCGGTGTTTCTCAAAAGGATATTGAGGTGTTTATGCTACGTGAGTTTTCTGTATACCGTCCACGTCAAGTGGCGCGTTTCGTTAAGACTTTATTCAAAGGTCAGTTTTCAATTTCAGGTGTAGGCCAGTTTCGCTTTGACAACGGAAAGGTGCTGTTGCCCGATACCAAGAACCCCCAACAACTCTCTGTATTTAGAGAGGTAAACCAAGCAATTTTATCTCTCCCGATTTAATGATAATCACTGTGAACCTAAGTCACCTTGAGGTGCTTAGTTAAAAAAGAGCGATTTTTGTCGCTCTTTTTGATCTGCACTCAACTTGGAAGGTTTGGTGGGAAGCACACGCCAGTCCCCCCTAATCCACAGTAGCCATTTGGGTTTTTGGCCAGATACTGCTGGTGGTAAGTTTCAGCAAAGTAGTAAGGGCCTGCGGGGTGAATTTCTGTGGTGATGGTCGAGCGTTGATCTTGTTGTAGTGCGCTTTGATATTGAGCTTTTGATTGCTCGGCTATGTCTTGTTGTTTTTGCGAGTAAGTGTAAATCGCAGAGCGGTATTGGGTTCCTAAGTCGTTACCTTGGCGCATGCCTTGTGTTGGATCGTGTTTTTCCCAAAAAACGGTGAGTAATTGTGCCAGAGAAATCACGCGCTCATCAAAGACCACACGAATCACTTCAGTGTGGCCGGTCTTACCTGTACACACTTCTTCATATGTTGGGTTTGGCGTATAACCCCCGGCGTAACCGACAGACGTTGATACTACGCCCTCGATTTGCCAGAACAATCGCTCAGCCCCCCAGAAACAACCCATCCCTAATAAAATCTGTTGTTGGTGAGCTTGCGGCTGTGCCGTTAGACTCGACTGATTAACAAAATGTGTGTCATCAATTTGTATTGACGTTTTTCTACCTGGCAAAGCATCTTCTATACTGATAATTGTCGGTTTGTTGAGCATGGTATTTGTCCCTTAATACGAGTCTTAAGTTTGCGAATGATTGTGTTTGTTGCGAATATGATTTTATGATGACATAGACCGTGATAAACCTACTAAAATTACAGACTTGGCCTTTATTTGGCGTTATTATTGTTTACATTTATTTAACCTCACCCAGCTAAAAAGCATGATAAGAAAAGCTATCCCGATCACTGTCAGTTTACTTCTCTTTTCTCATAGCGCCTACGCCGATGTCGCCCTAACAATTAAGGGTATTGATGGTGCGCTAGAAGATAATGTGAATGCCTACTTGTCTTCCGTTCCTGAAGAGGACTATTCCACGTCGTTGCGCTTTCAGGCGCGACTAGAGAAAAGCATCAATGAAGCGCTCAATGCACTTGGCTACTATCATGCGAAAATCTCATACACTGTTACGAAAAAAAATGATGAATTGATCGTCAACATTCAACCTGGCGAACCAGTTAGAATCAAACAAATGGATGTGGTGATTTCGGGAGAAGCGGCGCAAGATGAGCAATTTACCAAGCTCATAAAAAAATCGCGTTTGAAAGAGGGCCGAATTTTAAATCAAGGGGCGTACGATTCTCTGAAATCGGGTATTCGTAATCTAGCGCTACAGCGCGGCTACTTTAATGGTGATTTTACATTGAGCCGTTTAGAAGTGGTGCCGGAGGTTAATCAAGCTAACGTTCGTCTGCATTATGACAGCGGTATCCGTTATCACTTTGGTAAAGTTGATATCATAAACAGTCAGATCTGGGACGAACGTGTTGACTCTTTACGTCCATTTAAGAGCGGTGACCCCTACTTGGTTTCAGAAGTGGGTGAATACAACCAAAACTTATCGAATACAGATTGGTTCTCATCGGTATTTGTTGAGCCAGACTTAACTAAGCTTGATGAAGGTCGAGATTTACCTATCAAGGTCACGCTTGAGCCTGCTGCGAGAAACCAGATTGAAACGGGTATTGGTTACTCTACTGATACTGGTGTACGCGGTACGTTAAAGTGGAAAAAGCCCTGGGTGAGTGGAAGAGGGCATAGCTTCGATACGGCGCTCTCTCTCTCTAAACCTGAGCAGACGATTACAGCAGGCTACAAAATTCCACTTGATGACGTACTGCACGAATACTACCAACTTCAGTTTGGTTTAAAGCATCTCGATAATCGCGATACAGAAAGTTTGGAATCGAACTTGGCGGTCGAACGTCACTGGATTACCGATGGTGGTTGGCACAAAACCTTGTATGTTCGTCACTTATACGAAAACTTCTCGCAAGGTTTGCAAGAAGATGGTGTGCAGTTTGTCTTGCCTGGGGCTTCTTTCTCTCGGACGCGAACTCGTGGCGGTAACATGCCAATGTGGGGGGACAAACAGAACGTGACGCTTGAGTACGGTGATCCAGCATTACTGTCTGAGACTCGTGTGCTTCGCTTGTTAGGCCGTACATCTTGGATCCGTGGAATTGGGAAAAACCACCGTGGCTTATTCCGCCTTGAAGGTGGTGCCAATATCACCGAGGAATTTGAAAAACTCTCGCCATCGCTGCGCTTCTTTGCTGGTGGTGACAACAACATTCGTGGTTACGGCTACGAATCGATCTCACCAAAGGATTCAAGTGGCGCATTGACTGGTGCGAAATACATGGTAACCAGTTCATTGGAGTACCAATATCGTGTACATGGCAACTGGTGGGGTGCAGTATTCTATGATATTGGTGATGCGTTTAATGAGACCCCTGAATGGAACTCGGGTGCAGGTGTAGGTATCCGCTGGGCATCACCGGTGGGGCCGGTGAGTTTTGACTTTGCTTGGGGTCTGGACTCTGAACCCCATCCTGAATTCCGTGTTCACTTCTCTTTGGGGCCAGAGCTATGATAAAAACGACGCTGAAGTGGACGAAATGGTTCTCAATCGGTCTCCTAACTCTCATGGTTTTGCTGGTCATTTTTGTCGGCACCATTTTATCTACCCATCCGGGGTTAAAGCTGGCGATTTGGGGCGCGGAGAAAGCGTTACCGCAACTTAAAGTCGAGCAAATTCAAGGTTCATTATTCCCTGGTTTTACACTGCATAACGTCAGCTTTGTGGATGATTCTCTCCATATCGATACCCAAGTGGAAAGCGTCACTCTGGCGATGAACTTCCGTTGTTTCTTCGACCCTAAAGTGTGTGTGGATGAGCTCGCGCTAAAGGGGGTTAAGTTCCAAATGCCAGCGTTGCCACCAGCAGGCGATGAGCCGGAAGCATCGCCACCATTGCGATCTATCAGCACACCAGTGCCTATCTTCGTTAATAAAGTGAGCTTGAACGACATCAGCCTTAACATCTTAGGCAATAAGATAGATTGGCAAGATTTCTCAACGGCATTGTCAATGCAAGGCGATCGCTTGGTGATTGCCCCTACGGCGTTGAAGGCGATCAATGTGGCGCTGGCACCGACTGAAGAAGCGTCAGAAAAGCAGCCAGAACAGGCAACACAAAGCCAGCCAAAGGATACGAAAACTCAAGCTAGCGAAGAAGTGAAACCAACCGCTGAAACCAAGCCAGAAGGTATTATGCTGCCAGAGGTATGGATTCCGCTTACTATTGAAGCAAAACGGCTAGATATTCATGACTTTAAATTAGCTGGTGACACTCCCGTGATTGTTCATCACTTAGGTTTAGAGGCAACGGCAGGTGGTGACAAAGTTGATGTTAAAACGCTAGAGCTTGATATGCCAGAGGTCGAAGGTCAGCTAAGTACACAGGTGACATTATCAGCCGATTATCCAATTCAAGCACAGATTGACGCCTTGGTTAAACAAGCGGACGTAAAAGGTCAAAAACTGTCATTGTCTGCATCGGGTTCGGTGGGGGATTTATCATTACAGGCGACGCTATCTGATTTGGTGAAAGCCAAGATTGAAGGTCAAGTCCAACCGCTCAAACCTGAGTTGCCATTCGATATCCAACTGAAAGATCTCTCTGCGCAATGGCCACTGAGTGGTAAGAGTGACTACCAAGTCTCAGTTCCGAGTCTCGCGGCCAAAGGTTCACTAGAGGGCTATAAGGTTGCACTAGAAACGATGGCGTCGGGTAAAGATATTCCTGATGTAGACGTGGTGTTAAACGGCAAAGGGACTCTGGAGCAGATCGACCTAGAGAAGATGGTTGTAAAAACACTAGGTGGTGAATTAGCTGGTAAGCTGATGGCCAACTGGGCTGCGCCAATCAACTGGCAAGCCGATCTGAACCTGAAGAACATTCAACCAGGCCTGCAGTGGAAAGAGGTTGAAGGTAACATTAGTGGCAGTCTATCAACATCTGGCTCTTTAACTGAGCAAGGCGGGTGGCAGGTGAGCCTACCGAAATTGGATATTGATGGTATTTTACGAGGTTACCCGCTGAATATTGAAGGTCAGCTAAAGGCATCTGACAAGACGGGTAAAGGCGAGGATATTCAGCTCAATACCCCAGGCTTAGTTTTGTCCCATGGCCCCAATTTACTGCGAGCAAAAGGTAAGATCGACAAGAAGATCTTGATGGATGTTAAGGTTAACTTCCCCGATTTCGCGAAAAGTGTGCCGGACCTTGGCGGTCAGATGAATGGTACGGTTGCGCTACGTGGTAGTTTGAAGCAGCCAAACATCAACTTAGACTTAGCGCTAAACCAAGTGAATTGGCAACAACAAGCGCAGGTTGAAACCATTACGCTGAAAGGTGATGTGACACCATTACCTGCGCCAAAAGCCGATGTGAGTCTGATTGCGAAGAACATTAGTTACGATGACATCAAAATCGACAGTGCAGACCTTGAAGTGTCTGGCGATGAGAAGTTACATCAACTGACGCTGGATGTGGTTTCAGACGTTGTTTCAAGCAGTTTAGAGATCGCAGGTACCTTAAAGCAAAAGCCACAGATGATCTGGGATGGCGCATTACGTCGTCTTACGCTAGACACGCCTCAAGGCCCCTGGTCTCTGCAAAAATCCACCTCAGTTAATGTCAACATCGATAAGCAGATCGCCAAGGTTCAAGCGCATTGTTGGTTGCAAGCAAACTCAAAAGTGTGCCTCACGGAAGACATCAGCGTCGGCAAGAGTGGCGAAGCTAAGTTAGCCATAACAAACTTCGATTTTGAACAAATCAAATCGTTCTTACCAGCAGCAACTAAGCTACAGGGCTTGGTCAATGCGGATGCTTATGCGAAATGGGCGCCAGACATGAAACCGGAAGTAGCGGTGAACGTGGAGATGCCGAAAGGGCAGGTGGAGCAGGCGCTGGAGCAGCCGATTAAAGTTGGGTGGGACAGAGTCAATCTAAAAGCGAATTTAGCCCAAGATAAACTGAATGCAGAGTGGTCTTTGGATGTCACAGATAACGGTGATTTGTCCGGAAAGGTATCCTTGAATGATGTCTCGTCAGAGAGTCCAACTATCGACGGTAATGTATCACTCTCAACGTTTCATTTGGACTTTTTAGCACCACTGATTGGCGAGTACAGCCTGTTTAAAGCGAACATGAACACGGATCTGGCTTTGTCTGGTGATGTGATGCATCCGAAAGTGAATGGCCAATTCTTAATCGATCAAATTAAACTGCAAGGTGACGTGACGCCAATCGATATTAACTCTGGCAAAGTCGCGATTAACTTTAAAGGACATCAAGCGGATTTAGATTCAAGCATTATTACGCCTGACGGCAAGCTGGAAATTAACGGTGATGCGGATTGGCGCGACCTAGAAAACTGGCACACCAAAGCAAGTGTTTTTGCCAGAGAACTGAAAGTCGATATGCCGCCAATGGTGAGAATCAAAGTTGAGCCAGACATGCGTATTGATGTGACCCCTCAATTGGCCAAGATCGAAGGTGATATTAACTTGCCATGGGGACGAATTTTGGTGGATGAGCTACCACCAAGTGCGGTTGGGGTGTCTAGCGATACCGTCATCTTAAATAAAGATATGCAGCCAGTCGATGGCGAGCAAGCGTTGCCGTTTGATGTCGAAACCGACATCAATATTACGATAGGCGATGACTTCCAATTGTCGGCATTTGGCTTAAAAGGTGACTTGCAAGGTGATTTGAATGTAACGCAAAAAGACAAAGGACCGTTCATTGTTGGTGAAGTGAACATCGTTGATGGTTCTTACCGTTCATTCGGTCAAGACTTGGTGATCGAAGAAGGTAAAATCATGATGAACGGCCCTGCGGATCAGCCTTATGTGTCAATTAAAGCGATTCGTAACCCAGATAATACTCAAGATGATGTGACAGCGGGTGTCCGAGTGACGGGGCCTGCGAGTGATCCCTCGGTGGAAATCTTCTCAGATCCGGCTATGCCGCAGGCCAATGCGCTTTCTTACCTATTGCGTGGCCAGGATATCGATGCAGAGTCAGGGGGGAACTCGATGACCACAACCTTGATTGGTCTGAGTTTGGCGAAGAGCGGCAAAGTGGTCGGTGAGATAGGTGAGGCTTTTGGGGTACAAGATCTTCAATTAGATACGGCGGGCTCGGGTGATGACTCACAGGTCACCGTAAGTGGTTATATCTTGCCGGGTCTGCAAGTGAAATACGGCGTAGGTATCTTTACCTCGTTGGGGGAGTTTACTGTTCGTTATCGCTTGATGACAGACCTGTATCTCGAAGCGGTATCAGGCGTTGATAGTGCCGTTGACCTGCTCTACCAGTTTGAATTCAACTAAGCTTAGCTTTTAACCCATAACTAAGGAGTGGTTATGCAGCATTTGGTATTTGTGTATGGCACCTTACGCAAAGGAGAGTGCAATCATCACTTTTTGAAAACCGCTGAGTTTCTTGGGCATCATGAGACCGATGCCCAATTCTCTTTGTATGATTTAGGCCGTTATCCCGCACTGGTTTCCGGGAAGAAAGCGATACAAGGCGAAGTGTATTTGATTGATAACGACATGCTGGGCGAGTTGGACAAGCTTGAAGATGTTCCCGTTGAGTACCGTAGAGAGAACATCGCCACGCCATTTGGCCAAGCTTGGATCTACTTATATCAAGATACCGAGCAATTAACGGAAGAGATTGCTTCTGGCGATTGGTGCCAAAGAGTGTGAACTGTCGTTGCCGATTCAGCGTAAGCATTGAGTAGAGAAAGTGATGACTGTCGAATGAGTACTCGTTGATGCGAATGTGAGTGTAAGTCCGATGGTTTTGGTGAAGCCCAAGGGGGATTTATGAGATTTATCATCATCGGCGCTATGCTTTTTTTTCTAAACGCCTGCGCGCAAACAACACTGCCAAGCTCTACTAACGCAACAGACTGGCAAGGCTTTGGTAAGCAAACTGCACTTAACGGCTCGATTGAGTTATCTGAAGAAGGTATTGCTAAGTTAGATAATACAAACCTCGCTACCGCTGAGCTCATCATGGCTTATCAAACTGGCTATCAGGAAGGGAAACAGGAATATTGCGCACAAAGTGCTTATATCCTTGGTGTTCGAGGCGCTCCTTACTCGGGCATCTGTGACGATGTGAACCCGTTTTTCCGTAACGACTATGAATCAGGCCGAATGTCGAAGGCTGGTGGGTATTAAGTCCTGCGATAGTAGAAAAGAGCAGCCGATTGATTGGCTGCTCTTTTGTTTGATGTCTACATAGTTAGTGTTTACGACTTTTTGTTTTGTGCACGCTGGTAAGACTCTAGGATTTCTGCTTTTGCAGCCGCTACGTCTTCCCATCCATCGACTTGCACCCATTTTCCTGCTTCAAGTTCTTTGTAGCGCTCAAAAAACTGTGTAATTTGTGCTTTCAGCAATCTAGGGATGTCACCAACGTCTTGAATATGCTCATACTCTGTGGAAATTTTTGAGTGCGGCACGGCAAACACTTTGGCATCTTCACCTGATTCATCCGTCATTTTCAATACACCAACGGGACGGCAGCGAATCACAGAGCCAGGCATTAATGGATAAGGCGTTGGGACCAGTACGTCGACAGGATCACCGTCAAGGGAGAGAGTATCGTTCACGTAGCCATAGTTACATGGATAAAACATAGGTGCAGACATGAAACGGTCAACAAACACTGCACCAGAGTCTTTATCTACTTCGTATTTGATTGGGTCTGCGTTGGCCGGGATCTCAATGACGACATAGATATCTTCAGGCAGTGATTTACCTGCTGGTACGTTATTTAGGCTCATTTGAATACTCCTTTTCATTGAAGATTAAGCGTGGAAGGGGTTAATCTGGCTAACATTTTCGCAATTTACTTTAACGACAAAAACGCGGCAGGTAAACACCAGCCGCGTTGGGCAAAGGTCTGAAATTAGTCTTCTTCGCGATTCAGTTCAAGGAACGCTTCGACTTTGTTGACCATGTTCTTTGAACCAACAAAGAAAGGCACACGCTGGTGCAGTTCTGTTGGCTTCAAGTCCAGAATGCGATTAACACCATCGGAGGCCAGGCCACCAGCTTGTTCAATTAAAAATGCCATTGGGTTGCATTCGTACAGCAGGCGCAGTTTACCTTGAGGATGACTTTGCGTGCTTGGGTATAAGTAGATACCACCTTTCAGCAGGTTGCGATGGAAGTCTGCAACTAAGGAACCTATGTAGCGTGATGTGTATGGGCGGCCATCTTCAGGCACGTTTTCTTGGCAGTACTTGATGTACTTTTTCACACCCAGTGGGAAGCGGATATAGTTACCCTCATTGATCGAGTAAATCTTGCCATCTTCTGGGATCATCATATTCTCATGAGATAGGCAAAAGCTGCCAATTGATGGATCGTATGTGAAGCCATTTACGCCATTGCCAGTGGTGTAAACCAGCATGGTCGATGAGCCGTAAATGACGTAGCCTGCTGCCACTTGTTTGTGACCTGGTTGGAGGAAGTCCTCTTCTGTTGGTATCGTGCCGATAGGAGAAACTCGACGATAAATAGAGAAAATCGTACCTACTGACACGTTCACATCAATATTCGATGAACCATCCAGCGGGTCCATTAGCACGACGTATTTGGCGTTTTGGTTGAGTTCTTTATTAAACGCCACCGCTTCATCTTCTTCTTCACTAGCGACGCCACAAACTTGGTCGCGTGCCTCGAGTGCTGCTTTGAACTTGTCATTCGCATACACATCAAGCTTTTGTTGGTCTTCGCCCTGTACATTTTCTGTACCCACAGCACCGGTGATATCACCAAGGCCGGCCGCATTGATTTCGCGGTTAACAATTTTTGCAGCTAAACGAATGGAGGCTAAAAGAGATGAAAGATCACCGTTAGCGTGGGGAAAGTCCGCTTGTTTCTCAACAATGAACTCACCTAGGGTACGCAGTCCTGACATGGTTTATCCTTACATTTTTTATTTCGTGGGGGGATGACGCAATGGAGACATCTCTTGTTGGATGTTAAACGATTGCGCGAGTTGTAAGTTTAAATCGCAGATCTTATTAATGGTAATGAAGTAACCGACTGAGATCTCAATTTATTTGTCTTATTGCATAAAAGGTCAATCTCTTGGTTAATGCTTAGTCAGTCAGCATTAGGCCTTGTTAGATTTGTGAAAGAGACTGCACGAACAGGGTGAAAGTCACTCGCTTTTCTGGTGGTTATCACGATAATGAAGGAATTAAAGAACGCATTACAAGGCTAAGTCTATGCACATTCATATCTTGGGTATCTGCGGCACGTTTATGGGCGGCGCAGCAATTCTAGCGCGTCAGCTAGGTCATAAAGTGACGGGGTCGGATGCTAACGTTTACCCACCAATGAGTACCCTGCTGGAGTCTCAAGGTATTGAAATTATTGAAGGCTTTGACCCTTCTCAGCTTGAACCACAACCTGACCTTGTGGTGATTGGTAACGCGATGAGTCGTGGTAATCCATGTGTTGAACATGTGTTAAATACCAATATACGTTACACCTCGGGTCCGCAGTGGCTGCAAGAGTTCTTATTGCACGACCGCTGGGTACTGGCAGTGTCAGGCACTCACGGAAAAACCACCACTTCAAGTATGCTAGCTTGGATCTTAGAAGACTGTGGCTACCAACCAGGGTTCTTGGTCGGTGGGGTACTGGGTAACTTCGGAGTGTCGGCTCGTTTGGGTGAGAGCATGTTTTTCGTCGTGGAAGCGGATGAATATGACAGTGCTTTTTTCGATAAACGGTCTAAGTTTGTTCATTACCATCCGCGTACACTCATCATGAACAACCTTGAGTTCGATCATGCAGACATCTTCGACGATCTTGAAGTGATAAAGCGGCAATTTCATCATTTGGTGCGTACTGTACCGGGTAATGGCTTGATCCTAGCGCCGAAGCAAGATTCATCTCTGCAAGACGTGATCGAGCGCGGTTGTTGGACAGAAAAACAATTCTCGGGTATTGATGGCGACTGGCAAGCGAGCAAATTGTTGGTTGATGGGTCCAAATTTGAAGTGTTACTGCAAGGTGAGAAAGTCGGTATTGTTGATTGGGATCTTGTCGGAGACCATAATGTAGATAACGCTCTGATGGCAATCGCTGCAGCCCGTCATGTTGGGGTTGCTCCTGAGCTGGCTTGCCAGGCTCTGGGGCGCTTTATTAACACTAAACGTCGTTTAGAGCTTAAAGGCGAAGAGCAAGGTGTGACCGTTTATGATGATTTTGCACATCATCCAACGGCGATTGAACTGACACTAGGCGGTTTACGTAACAAAGTAGGCCAAAAACGAATCCTTGCCGTTTTAGAGCCTCGCTCTGCAACCATGAAGCGTGGTGTTCACAAGAATACGATAGCTGCGTCACTGCACAGTGCAGACGAAGTGTTCTTGTTCCAACCTGATGATATTGATTGGTCGGTACAAGACATTGCCGAACAGTGTCAACAACGTGCCTTTGTTGAAGCTGACATGGACACTTTTGTCGCCAAAATCGTCGAACGCGCGCAGCCAAGTGATCAAATCCTCGTTATGAGTAACGGTGGTTTTGGCGGTATCCACGGCAAGCTTCTTGAACAACTCAAACAAAAAGCCAAATGACACCTATGCAGCAAAAAGTAACTCCAAAAAAAGCCATCACATTGGCACTAACGGGCGCGTCTGGTGCTCCGTATGGACTTCGTCTTCTCGAGTGCCTAGTCGCAGCAGATTATCACGTGTATGTGTTGATTTCTTCGGCCGCCCGTGTGGTGATGGCGACTGAGCACAACCTGAAATTACCAAGTGGTCCTGAAGCGGCGCAAAGAGTGCTTATTGAGCATCTAAACTGCAATCCAGATAATATCACCGTTTGCGGTAAAGACGACTGGTTCTCACCTGTGGCATCGGGCTCCGCAGCGCCAAAGCAAATGGTAGTGTGCCCATGTTCTGCGGGCAGTGTCGCGGCTATTGCACACGGCATGTCAGATAATTTGATTGAGCGTGCTGCTGATGTGGTGATGAAAGAACGTGGACAGTTACTGCTTGTGGTACGTGAAACACCTTTCTCTACCCTACATCTGGAAAACATGCACAAGCTCTCTCAGATGGGGGTCACTATTATGCCAGCAGCACCTGGCTTTTATCATCAACCAAAGAGTATTGAAGATTTAGTGGATTTTATGGTGGCGAGAATACTTGATCACCTCGGCATTGAACAAGGTTTGGTGCCACGTTGGGGTTATGATCAACGTTGATTGTGTAATCAACAAAAGACCTTTACAATCCAAGCAACTCATCGGGGAGCAAACCTTGTTGGTATTGATCTTGTCAATGCCATTGGGCGCTGAGACCTAACCGCTTAACGTTGTTGAGCAAACAGGGACCCGTATTACCTGAACCAGATAATGCTGGCGTAGGAATTGAGTCTGGATATTGGAAATCCTTAATACCGCCTCAACCCTGTGCCGCTCCGCGCATGTAACTAATACAAATGGAGAGCGAGCAGTGAAAACCACTCTTAGTCTGATTGCCCTTGCAGGCATCACTTCGACTTCAGCGTTTGCCGCTGAAAACACCTTAACTGTCTACACGTACGATTCTTTCGCTGCTGATTGGGGGCCGGGTCCTAAAATCGAAAAAGCCTTCGAGGCCAAATGTGGCTGCGATGTTAACTTCGTTGCGCTGGACGATGGTGTTTCCATTCTTAACCGTCTTCGGTTAGAGGGAAATAATAGCAAAGCGGATATTGTGTTGGGTTTGGATAATAACCTGATGGCGGAAGCGAAAAAGACTGGGTTGCTGGCTGAGCACAATGTCGACACTTCGCAGACGACTTTGCCTAACGGTTGGCAGGATAAGACCTTCGTTCCATATGATTTTGGTTACTTTGCGTTTGTATACAACAAAGACAAGCTAGCGAACCCTCCAAAGAGTATGAAGGAGTTGGTGGAAGCGCGTGATGATCTAAAAGTGATTTACCAAGACCCTCGCACTTCAACGCCGGGCCTGGGTTTGATGTTGTGGATGAAGTCTATCTACGGCGACAATGCGACTCAAGCTTGGAAGCAGTTGGCTGAGAAAACAGTCACGGTTACTAAAGGCTGGTCAGAAGCCTACTCGATGTTCTTAAACGGCGAATCCGATCTTGTGCTGTCTTACACAACCTCTCCGGCCTATCACTTGATTGCAGAAGATGATGCGAAATACGCAAGCGCCGCTTTTTCTGAAGGCCATTACATGCAAGTAGAAGTGGCAGCTAAGGTGAAAGGTTCAAAAAATCCTAAGCTTGTCGACGAGTTCATGAACTTCATTTTGAGTGACGATTTTCAAGCTGCGATACCAACTGGTAACTGGATGTACCCAGTCACTAACGCTGAATTGCCAAAAGGTTTTGAAACACTGAATGTACCAAGCAAGCCATTAAGCTTTAGTGCTGATGACGTGGCGAAAATGCGTAAGTCTTGGATTCGTGAATGGCAAAGCGCGTTGACGTTTTAACATAGGCTCTACTTTTGAATTCTGTTCCGAAACTAGGGTTAGGGGTCGCGATGATTATCGCGACCTTTGTGATTTCTGCCCTCGGCGCTTTGATTGTTCAAGCGCCTTCTCTTGATGTGTCTGTGGTGTGGGAAGATCCCTATTATCAGCACGTTACCAAATTCAGCTTCTATCAAGCTCTTCTCTCTATGCTGTTGAGTGTTGGCTTGGCGATTCCTGTCGCTCATGCGCTTTCTCGACGAGAGTTCTTTGGTAAGTCTCTGCTACTAAAATTGTTCGCTTCTACCCTAGTTTTGCCTGTGTTGGTGGGGGTCTTCGGTTTGCTGGCAATTTATGGCAATAGCGGTTTATTGGCGCTGTGGCTGAAAAGTAACGGCGCTGAGTTGCCGTTTTCTATTTATGGCCTGAACGGTATTTTACTCGCGCATGTATTCTTCAATATGCCTTATGCTGTGCGGTTACTCTTGCAGGCTTTAGAGTCGATTCCTGCTGAGCAACATAAACTGTGTGCACATCTTGGAATGAGTCATTGGGACAAATTTCGTTGGGTGGAATGGCCACGCCTAAGACAGCAACTGCCGCATGTGAGTGGCTTAGTGTTTATGCTGTGCTTTACCAGTTTTGCTACTGTGATGGCGTTAGGTGGAGGGCCAAAGTCGACCACGATTGAACTGGCCATTTATCAGGCGATTAAGTTCGATTTTGATTTGCAAGCGGGGGCACTTTTGGCGCTATGGCAAATGCTACTATGCGGCTTGTTGGTGATTGGTGTGCAGAAGTTAACGAGACCAATGTCAATCAGCGTTGGCAGCACATCGGTACAGCAATATTTAACCAAGGATCATGGGTGGTCAAAAGCTTGGGATAGCGTTTGGATCATAGGTGCCTTTTTACTGGTGATACCGCCACTTGTGATGGTGGTGATTAGTGGGATCAACCAGCAAGTTTGGACGGTGCTGACCGATGAACGTTTTTGGTCAGCGTTGTTCAATTCGGTCAAAGTGGCTGTATTGGCGAGCTCGCTTGCTGTTGCGGCGGGGGTATCGATTCTTCTGACCAGCCGACGTTGGCGTTTGCAGTATAAGAACCATAGTGCCGATCAGATTGAGCTTATCGGTACCATTATCTTGGTGACGCCGGGACTTGTAATGAGTACGGGGTTGTTCCTTTTGCTGCGCTCATTTACCGATGTATTTAGTCTCGCTTTTTTTGTCGTCATTCTCGTCAATAGTTTAATGGCATTGCCGTATGTGCTGAAGACCTTATCCCAGCCAATGTTGCACATTGAGCAGCAATACCAATATGTATGTGCCAGTTTGGGGATGCGTGGTTGGCAACGCTTTAAAGTGGTGGAGTGGCAAGCACTGCGTAAGCCGTTTGCACATGCTTTTGCCATCAGCTTTATGTTGGCGATTGGTGATTTAAGTGCGATTGCCTTGTTCGGTGGGCAAGAGTTTAGAACGCTACCGCTGTATCTATTCCAACTACTGGGCAGTTATCAAATGGATGCGGCTGCGGTGGTATCTGTTACCTTACTGTTACTCAGCGTGGGCTGTTTTACTTTGATTGAAAAAGTATTGAAAACAAAGGAGAGAACGTAATGTTAATGTTGGATGACGTGCAGTACACCTATCAACGTGAACTGTTTCGTTTTGAGTTAGCCATTCAACGTGGACAAATCGTTTCACTGATGGGACCAAGTGGGGCAGGTAAATCAACCTTATTGGCGCTAGTTGCGGGTTTTATCAATCCTGAGCAAGGTGATATTTTGGTTGATGGTGAATCGATTATCCGCAAAGATCCTTACCAACGTCCGTTCTCAATGCTGTTTCAAGAGCATAATCTGTTTGCTCACCTGTCAGTGAGAGACAATATAGGTTTAGGTTTGCATCCGGGGCTAAAGCTCACGGCAGAGCAAAACCTGCTTGTGGAGCGAGCGGCGAAGCAAGTGGGGGTTGCTGAGTATCTCGATCGCCTACCGGAACACCTTTCTGGCGGTCAGCGTCAGCGTGTGGCATTGGCACGTTGTTTTGTTCAACCGCACTCAATCTGGCTACTCGATGAGCCTTTCTCCGCCTTGGATCCAGTACTGCGAGAAGAGATGTTAATACTGGTTAAGCAACTTGCTGCTGAGCGTGATATTACGGTGTTAATGGTGACACACCATTTGAGTGACGCCAAAGCGATTGCGAGTCATTTTGCTTTTGTTGCTGGTGGGCAGGTTGAGGCGGCAGGGACAATCAGTGAACTTAACGTGCAACACAGTAGTGATGTATTGAAGGCCTTTGTCAAAGCAGCAGGATAAGTGTTTTAAATTAAAAAATAAAAGGTTGATGCCGAGCACCAACCTTTTGGATATTTAAATGGGTGCACTAGCCTTGAGGCTTCACCACCATAACATTGATGGGTGAGTTCTCTACCACTTTACTGGCCACAGAGCCCAGCACCACTTTGTTGATTTTTGAGCGCTTATGGCTTGGCATAATGATAAGGTCTGCGCCTAAACGTTCTGCGTAATCAAGGATGGTTGTATACGTCTTGCCTTCTGCAACATGGACTTTGTAAATCACTTCATCATCAATGTGTTGGTCAGCAAAGGTTTTGAGTTGTTGCTTCACGTCTTGCTTCATTTTTGTTGCCGCGTCTTTCGGGAAGTAAGTTGCGACCATTGACATATGAATACCTGGCAACACAGTGAGTAAGTGGACTTCTGCATTGGCCTGCTTAGCTTGCCAGACCGCGAGTTCGACTGCGCGATCAGAAAAGCCTTGGTCATTTAGATCAACCGGAACAAGAATTTGTTTATACATTCTGTGTCTCTCATCATGGCCCCATAACCTCGGGGCCAATCGGTTATGCGCTCAGCTGTTCCTTATGAGCACGGCGTTTTTGGTTCATGGCGAGTACCAGCAAGATCATTAAGCAAGGCACAAATACCCACTCTTTCATTGGTCTTTCGGCATTTTGAACTACCCACTTAATCTCCCAATCAAAGTCGACTCCTGAGGATTCCGCAGGGCTGCCAAACTCAACCATGTCTACGATCATTTTGCCGTCGTTCTCAGTCAACATAAGGCCCATTGAAGAAAGTCGCTCTTCAGCGGTTACTGCTTTATCTTCGAACGGAAGGCGTACCGTTTTTTCAACGTAGTCACCCTCGAGGTTCTCACCTGCGACACGTAACTCAATCGATTCTCCTACATTCAGCCCTTCAGTGATTTGAGCTATCTCAACTCCAGGTGAAAGAAGCTTCGCTGGATAGATCATGTCCCACCAAAATCCAGGGCGGAAGAATGAAAAGGTCAGCACCAATAGCAGCAGCGTTTCCCACCACTTGTTGCGAGTGAACCACCAACCTTGTGTTGCCGCAGAGAAGATCAGCATCGCAATAATTGACGAGATCACGGTTAACGCTAGATGCCACCATGAGTCAATGCCCATCAAAAGAAGCTGAGTGTTAAAGACGAACATAAATGGCAGAATTGCGGTTCGAATGTCGTAGGTAAAGCCCTGAATACCAGTACGGATTGGATCGGACTTGGCAATCGCAGCAGCGGCAAAGGCAGCCAAACCTACTGGAGGTGTATCATCGGCGAGGATACCGAAATAGAACACAAATAAGTGCACCGCAATCAGTGGGATGATCAGGCCATGAGCCGCGCCCAAAGTAACGATGACTGGTGCCATTAGCGTTGATACCACGATATAGTTTGCCGTTGTTGGTAGACCCATACCCAGAATCAAACTGATCACCGCAGTAAATAGCAACATAAGAATGATGCTACCGCCAGAGATGAACTCGACGAAGTCGGTCATTACAAGGCCTATGCCAGTAAGGGTGACCACACCAACAACTGTACCAGCTGCAGCCGTTGCCACGCCGATACCAATCATATTGCGAGCACCAGAGACCAAGCTTTCTGCAAGGTCAACAAAGCCATCTTTAGTTTGTTTAATCAAGTCACCTTGTTTTGATAGCAATGCGATCAATGGGCGTTGTGTCAGCAAGATAAAGATCATGAACACAGTTGCCCAAAATGCCGACAGACCCGGTGAGAAGCGCTCGACGGTCAAACACCAAACCAGAACAACGATAGGCAATAGGTAATGCAGACCAGATTTAATTGTTGGGCCCGGTTCGGGTACTTCGGTGAGTTCCGCATCAATTTCAATCGAAGCATCTTTGACGTGGTTGGCAGAAATCTTCACCAGCCCAACGTAAGCAATCAGCAAAGCAACCGTTACTATGAGGGTCGCCGCATCGCCGAAGACATCTTTTGTCCAACCTACACCGTAGTAAACCAGTGCACTGATGATACACAAGCCAAGGATGGTGCCAGTAAAAGATAATAGGCTTTGTAGCATGGTTGGATTATGACGACGAGGGAGGCCAGTCATGCCGGCTTTACACGCCTCAAGGTGAACGATGTATATCAGCGCGATGTAAGAAATAAGTGCAGGAAGTAGGGCAGCTTTGATAACTTCAACATACGAGATACCGACATATTCCACCATTAGAAAAGCAGCAGCACCCATGATAGGTGGCGTTAGCTGGCCGTTGGTCGACGCGGCGACTTCAACCGCACCTGCTTTGGTTCCGGGAAAGCCAACACGTTTCATCAGCGGAATGGTGAAGGTACCTGTGGTCACTACGTTTGCTATGGATGATCCTGAGACGAGGCCAGATAAGCCCGAAGCAACCACTGCCGCTTTCGCTGGGCCACCTTTCATGTGGCCAAGCAGCGAGAAGGCAACTTTAATGAAGTAAGCGCCTGCACCTGCGCGCTCTAGCATGGCACCAAAAAGCACAAACAAAAACACAAACGAAGTCGATACGCCCAATGCGACACCGAACACACCTTCAGTGGTTAACCATAGGTGTGACATTGCTTTGTTCAAGCTTGCGCCTTTGTGAGCAATTACGTCTGGCATGTATGGGCCAGCAAAGGTGTAAGTCAGGAATACTGCAGCAACGACCATTAATGGGGGGCCCAGTGCACGACGTGTTGCTTCAAGTAACAGTATCATTCCTGTCACTGAGACTAGAATATCGACAGTTGTTGGTGCGCCAGAGCGACCAGCCAGTTCGGTATAGAAAATATAAATGTATGCCGCCGCAAAGCTACCCGCTAATGCCAGTACCCAGTCTATTAATGGAATATGGTCACGTGGAGAGTTTTTCATTGCAGGGTAAGCAGTGAAGGCGAGGAAAGTGGCAAAAGTTAAATGAATTGCTCTCGCTTCAGTATCGTTGAGTACGCCAAAATTAAAAATAAACGGTAGCGGAGACGCGTACCATAATTGAAATAGTGACCAGCACAGTGGTACGAACCATAAGATTCGACCTTGTAAACCCATCGGGTTTCGTGCACCTGTGTCTGCCTGAGCCACCATTTCTTGCACATCTTGTGACGGAGTGTTGTTCGTCGCCATGTACTTTTTCCTTATTATTGATGGTCCTGTCTGTATCGTGTATCGAGAACCCCGCTTCGCTATAACAGTGTAGTGAATAGAGCGAAGTTTGCTTTCGAGTGAATCGCGACAAATCTGCAACCCATTGATTGTTGGGAGAGGGAAATGTGCGGTTTCTTTTTTAGGTGTGAGCGCGACTTCTGAAAGAAATCGGCAGATTGCATTTGCAATTTGAACAAAACATGCTGGCAAACGATAGTTACCAGCATACTTAATCAGGCAGAAAACCATCCTTTTCTGCCTGAGCTTGAAGTCAGTAGTTGCTTACTTAAGCAGACCTACTTCTTTGTAGTATTTTTCCGCACCTGGGTGAAGAGGGATAGAAAGACCCGCTTGCACCATGTCTTCTTTTTTCAGGTTTGCAAATGCAGGGTGTAGACGTTTAAATGTATCGAAGTTTTCAAACACGGCTTTAGCTACGTTGTAAGCGACGTCATCTGAAACATCAGAAGTCGTTACCATTGTCGCCGCAACACCGAAGCTGTTTATGTCTTTATCTGTACCACGATACATGTCAGCAGGCACTGTGCTGAATGCGTAGTAAGGGTTATCTGCAACGATCTTGTCGATTTCAGCCCCTGTTGCTGAGACAAGTTTTGCATCACAAGAGGTTGTTGCCTCTTTGATCGAACCGTTCGGGTGACCCACCATGTAGATGAATGCGTCGATCTTGTTGTCGCATAGTGCTTGTGAACGCTCAGAGCCTTTTAGCTCAGAGGTCAGTTTGAAGCTGTCCTGTGTCCAGCCCATTGCATCCATCACTACACCCATTGTCGCACGGTCTCCAGAGCCTGGATTACCGATGTTGACGCGTTTACCTTTAAGATCTTTAACGTTTTCGATACCAGAGTCAGCACGTACGATGATATTAAAAGGTTCTGTGTGAAGAGAAAACATCGCTCGTAGCTTTTTGTACGGGCCCTGTTCCGCAAACTTGCTCGTACCGTTATAGCCATGGTATTGCCAATCCGATTGCACGATACCAAAGTCTAGCTCGCCAGCACGCATAGTGTTGACGTTGTAAATTGAGCCGCCAGTCGATTCTACTGAACAACGAATGTCGTGATCTTTACGACCTTTGTTTACCAATTTACAAATCGCACCACCAGTAGGGTAATAAACACCTGTAACAGAGCCAGTACCGATAGTGATAAACTCTTGAGCGTTTACTGAGCTTGCGCCCATAACAGCAGCAGCGATAGCGCCTACTTTTAAAAGTTTGTTCAATGCCATGAATTTCTTTCCTTATATTCATTATTAACCCAGAAATAAACGTAAATTATTTCTGGAGTTTCCTATTTGGAAACGGCATCTTTTCCAATCCGATTATTTGAAAAAGCGGGCGAATCATAACAAAAAATTGGCAGAAAATTATCTGATTGTTAAAATTTACAATCAATTAGCCTACATTAAACGACATGTTCAGGTGGTAAACTTGGGGTTTAAATCTTTTTATAACAGATAGTTATGTATAACTTTGAGAAGGGTTTTAAAAGATCAACAGCGTGAGGGTTGTCACAGAGTTTCCGGGCAATAAACAAGCCAGACAATCAAAAAAATCACATTGTTGTGGGCTATGAAATCCAATTTATTTCATAGCCCGTAACCGCTGCTAGCCAGTGTATTCGAAAAGCTCACAGACAGATTTGAACAACTGTTGTGTCGAGACAGGCATGGTAGGGGTGATGAAAATGGTGTCATCGCCAGCTACAACACCAAGAATCCCCTCAGATTTACCCAAAGAATCCAGTAGGCGGGCAATCAATTGAGCTGCTCCCGGGCCAGTGTGAATGACAACTAGCGCAGCGTTGTGATCAATATCTAGGACCAATTCACGCAGGGAACTACTTACCGTAGGAACCCCTAATTCTGCAGGTAGACAGTAAACCATCTCCATTTTTGCATTGCGTGTACGAACCGCGCCAAACTTTGTCAGCATACGGGATACTTTAGATTGGTTGATGCTCTCAAAACCTTGTTGCTTCAATGCTTCGACGATCTCGCCTTGTGAGCCGAAGCTCTCTTCTTTTAATAAGGCTTTAAAAGCGCGAACTAAGCTATCTTGTTTCTCTGAATTGCGCATAGTCGTTATCATTCTCTTCTTAAGGGGCAGAAATTGTGCATATTTTCGCATAGATATTCATGTAGTAGCAAAAAAGGTATGGCAATATGTTAGGTACATCACTGTAAATTCCATACAGAATGCCACTCCCTAATGATGCAATTATTTTTCTATTTATTGCACTGAATTTCTTATTATTTCAACAGAATAACTACATGATTGAGCCTCTGTCAGTCGTTGCTTAATACTGAGTTGCGTGAGGTCGCAAAGCTGACGTTAATTGATTGTAATCAAGTTGTGGTTTCGATAATTTTGTCTCACTAGATGCAAAACATCTTCAGAATACGTTTATAAGAGAAACACTCTCAAGGAGAATTACATGAAAGTAGCCGTTATTGGTGCCGCTGGTGGCATTGGTCAAGCTCTGGCCCTTCTACTTAAGAACCGCCTTCCTGCAGGTTCTGATTTAGCCCTATACGATATTGCTCCAGTAACTCCTGGTGTGGCAGCTGATCTGAGCCATATCCCAACTCCGGTTTCTATTAAGGGCTACGCTGGCGAAGATCCAACCCCCGCACTCGAGGGTGCGGATGTGGTACTGATCTCTGCAGGTGTGGCACGTAAACCTGGTATGGATCGTGCGGATCTGTTCAATGTAAATGCTGGCATCGTTAAATCGCTGGCAGAAAAGATCGCCGTTGTTTGTCCTGCAGCATGTGTAGGTATTATCACTAACCCAGTTAATACAACAGTGCCAATTGCTGCTGAAGTTCTTAAAAAAGCCGGCGTTTACGACAAGCGTAAGCTGTTTGGTGTCACAACGCTAGACGTTATCCGCTCAGAAACATTTGTCGCTGAACTAAAAGGTAAAGATCCAAGTGACATTCGCGTTCCTGTTATCGGCGGTCACTCTGGTGTAACCATTCTTCCTCTGTTATCTCAAGTTGAAGGCGTTGAGTTCACGGCTGAAGAAGTGGAAGCTCTGACTAAGCGTATCCAGAACGCAGGGACAGAAGTAGTAGAAGCAAAAGCGGGTGGTGGAAGTGCCACTCTGTCTATGGGGCAGGCGGCATGTCGCTTTGGCCTAGCGCTAGTTCGTGCTCTTCAAGGTGAAGAAGGTGTGGTTGAGTGTGCTTACGTTGAAGGCGATAGCGAGCATGCACCATACTTCGCGCAACCAGTGAAGCTAGGTAAAGACGGCGTAGAAGAAGTACTAAGTTATGGCGCACTAAGTGACTATGAGAAGTCTGCCCTTGACGGAATGCTAGAAACACTAAATGGCGATATCAATATTGGTGTTGAGTTTGCTCAATAAGCTGCTTTCTTTTTAGAAATCTGCATAAAGAAGATAGCCGATTTTAGGATCGGCTTTTTTGATCCTTTCATCATATTGCGCGTAGTACCTCAGTGTCAGGCTATTTTGCGAAGGAGAAGGTGATGGAAGCGAATCGTGTCCGTAAAGGTATGGTTGTAGAGTGTCAGCAGGGCGTAGGAACCATTTTGGTGATAGACCAAGAGGCAGAGACGGTATTGCTGGCCAAACAGGGATCAGAGGAGCAGTTGGCGGTGAGTTTTGATGAGATAGAAGAAAACCCTCAACTTCATGACAGTTGTGATAAATACTACTAGCTTGATGGATCCGCTACACAAGCCCTATTCCCAGATATCAAAAAGGAAGAGCGAGCTCTTCCTTTTTGCTTTTAGGGCTGACTCTGTAGTTTTAGCTGGTTCTTTTTACTGCCATGTGAGCTAAAGTGATCAGTGCTTGCTTATAATCCGATTCCGGCAGTACAGACAGTTCTGCGATCGCTTTATCGGCCTCTTCTACAGCTTTTTGCTCTGTGTAGGCGAGAGAGCCCGCATCTTGCATCACGGCTAAGATTTCTTCTAATCTATCCATGCCGTTAGCTTTTTCGATAGCCTCGCGAATCATTGCTGCATTTTCTGGCGTTGTGTTATGCATGGCATGCAAAAGCGGCAGGGTCGGTTTTCCCTCTGCCAAGTCATCGCCAACATTCTTACCCATGTCCTCACCGTCAGACGTATAGTCCATTACGTCGTCGATAAGCTGGAATGCGGTACCCAGAAATTTACCGTAGTTTTGCAGCGCAACCTCTACGTTTTCTGGAGCATCATTGAGTATGGCGCCAATCTGAGTAGCAGATTCAAACAAACGAGCCGTTTTCGAGTAAATGACCTGCATATAGTTCTCTTCAGTGGTATCAGGGTTATTACAGTTCATCAACTGCTGAACTTCTCCCTCTGCGATCACATTGACTGCATCACTCATTAATTTGAGGATCTTTATTGATCCTAGCTCTGTCATCATTTGGAATGAGCGAGTGTAAATAAAGTCCCCAACTAACACGCTCGCCGCATTACCAAATGCCGCGTTCGCTGTCGCTTTACCACGGCGCATATCTGACTCATCAACGACATCATCGTGCAACAGAGTTGCCGTATGGATGAATTCGATAAACGCCGCTGCCATTGTATGGCCATTACCGTGGTAACCCAGAGCACGTGCTGACAATATCGCCAGAAGTGGTCTTAAGCGTTTGCCTCCACCACTCACGATATAGAAACCGAGCTGGTTGATCAAAGAGACATCAGAATTTAGTTGGGCTTGAATTGTTTCATTCACTTTTGCCATGTCATCGGCAGTAAGCGCTTGGATAGTTTTAAAATCCATCGTATATCCGGCTGAAGTTAGACCCTGCAAGGCTTATTCGATTTATATAATTGCGGGATAATACACTAAAAAACGTTGATTAATACATTCCTTAAGGGCATTATTGCCGCACTTTTCATTGGCGATTAGCTTTTCGCCAATTTTTTCAAAATATGGCTTGTCATAGGGACATCTCTTCTGTAGAATCTGCGCCCTATTGATGATTAGTTTAGCGCACACCCTCATGAAAAGGCTGTGCGGAAAAAGCGGAGTAAAATATGTACGCTGTTTTCCAATCTGGTGGTAAACAACACCGTGTAAGCGAAGGTCAAACTCTTCGTTTAGAGAAATTAGACGTTGAAACTGGTGCAACTGTAGAATTTGATAAAGTTCTTCTTGTTGCTAGCGGCGAAGACATCAAAGTTGGTGCTCCTCTTCTAGAGGGCGGCAAAGTTGTTGCTGAAGTTGTACAACACGGTCGTGGCGATAAAATCAAAATCGTTAAGTTCCGTCGTCGTAAGCACTCTCGTAAGCAACAGGGTCACCGTCAGTGGTTCACTGAAGTGAAGATCACTGGTATCAACGCTTAATCTATTAGGAGAGTTTAACAATGGCACACAAAAAAGCTGGTGGTTCTACTCGTAACGGCCGCGATTCAGAAAGCAAACGCCTAGGTGTTAAGCGTTTCGGTGGTGAATCTGTTCTTGCAGGTAACATCATCGTTCGTCAACGTGGTACTAAATTCCACGCTGGTAACAACGTAGGTATCGGTAAAGACCATACTCTATTCGCTCTTACTGAAGGTAAGGTGAAGTTCGAGGTTAAAGGTCCTAAGAACCGCAAGTTTGTAAGCATCGAAGCTGAGTAATTTACCTTCTAGGTTAATTATTTAAGCTTTATAGCTGAATTCAAAAGCCCTGCCGATTCGGCAGGGTTTTTTATTTATAGCAGTCGACATATCGAAGTTTCTCGTTCTTGGCCACTAACGGTTGGTTTCTGGGAGCTTAGATCTGTTATCTGCTAAGATTGTTTGATGACAAATCAGATTTAAGTCACGCACGAAGTAGTCGGAGTAAAAGATGAAGTTCGTAGATGAAGCGGTAGTAAAGGTTCAGGCTGGTGACGGCGGTAACGGCGTTGTAAGTTTCTGGCGTGAAAAGTTCATCACTAAAGGTGGCCCAGATGGCGGTGATGGTGGTGATGGTGGTGATGTTTACATCCAAGCCGATGAAAACCTAAATACCCTGATCGATTACCGTTTCCAACGCTTTTACGAAGGCGAGCGCGGTGAAAATGGTCGCGGTGGTAACTGTACTGGTAAACGTGGTAAAGACATTATACTTCGCGTGCCTGTTGGTACTCGCGCCGTCGATATCCACACTAACGAAATTGTTGCAGAAGTAGCAGAGCACGGTAAGAAAGTGATGATCGCGAAAGGTGGTTGGCACGGTCTTGGTAACACGCGTTTTAAATCTTCAGTGAACCGAGCTCCTCGTCAGAGAACGCTAGGAACCAAAGGTGAAATCCGTGAGATCCGTTTAGAGCTATTGCTATTGGCTGATGTGGGCATGCTTGGTCTACCTAATGCTGGTAAATCAACCTTTATCCGCGCGGTATCGGCAGCCAAACCTAAAGTGGCAGATTACCCATTTACCACACTAATCCCAAGTCTGGGCGTTGTGAGTGTGGTTCCTGAGAAGAGTTTTGTTGTTGCAGATATACCTGGTCTAATCGAGGGCGCTGCTGACGGTGCTGGCCTTGGTATTCGTTTCCTGAAACACCTTGAGCGCTGTCGTGTCTTGTTGCACATGATTGACATCATGCCAGTTGACCAGTCAGACCCAGTTCAAAATGCTTTAACCATCATTGATGAGCTTGAGCAGTACAGCGAAAAACTGGCAGGTAAACCGCGCTGGCTTGTCTTTAACAAAACAGATTTGATGCTCGAAGAAGAAGCGAATGAAAAGATCCAAGAGATCTTGGATGCGTTAGGTTGGGAGGATGAGTACTTCAAAATCTCAGCGATCAACCGCAACGGCACAAAAGATCTATGTTACAAGCTCGCTGACTTTATGGAAAACCTACCTCGTGAAGAGGAAGAAGTTGCAGAAGAAGATAAAGTAAACTTCATGTGGGATGACTACCATAAAGACGCAATGGCTGGTAAAGACGTGATCACCGAAGAAGATGATGACGATTGGGATGATTGGGACGACGAAGAAGACGACGGTCACGTTGTTTATGTCCGTGACTGATCACTAGCTGATTTATTAAGCCGCAATGTATATTGCGGCTTTTTTTGTATCTAAATCATGTTTAGCAGATATTATTTACGGCACAATAATCAATGATGCCCAAGTCATGCTCGCTGAACCAAGTGTCTCGAGGTTATTTGGGGATGAATGGAGTTAGGGAGTATTTATGACATCGGGAGCCTCGCCGTCTTGTTTTACGACAGCATCCAAGCAGAGAGCCATTTCTCGGCTTGTCGCCCAAGCTGGGCAAATGTTATTAGCCCACGGGGCAGAGAGTGCGTTAGTCGGTGATATCATGCAGCGGATTGGTCTTGCATGTGGCGTCAGTGAAGTTGAGGTTGCGTTATCAGCTAATGCACTCGTGGTTACAACTGTCAAAGGTGAGCATTGTATTACCACGACAAGAAGCGGTGTGGATCGTGGTATCAATATGCGAGTGATTACTCAGATTCAGCGTATCTGTATCATGATGGAGCGTGGGTTTCTCGACGTAAGAATGGCGCAGAAAAAACTCAATGCTATTAGCCCAGAGCGTTATAACCGCTGGTTAGTCGTGTTGATGATTGGCCTTTCTTGTGCGGCTTTCAGTCACCTAGCTGGCGGGAACTTAGGAGTGTTTATTATGACGTTTCTTGCTTCCTCTGGTGGAATGGTCATACGACAAGAAATTGGTCATCGCCAGTTTAACCCACTTCTTAACTTTGCCGTTACGGCTTTTGTCACCACGTTAATATCCGCTCAAGCGGTGATTTTTAATATTGGTAACCTGCCGACAGTAGCGATGGCATCCTCGGTTTTAATGTTGGTTCCCGGCTTCCCGTTAATTAATTCGGTCGCGGATATGCTGAAAGGTCATATCAATATGGGCATTGCACGTTTCACTATGGCAAGTTTGCTTACTCTTGCCACTTGCCTTGGTATCGTCGCTGCGATGGAAGTCACCGGAATTTGGGGATGGGCGAGCTGATGAGTGTATTTGACCTATTTTTAGAGATCGTAAAAGATATGTTCTTTGCCGCTATTCCTGCGGTTGGTTTTGCCATGGTGTTTAATGTGCCGCAGAAGGCGTTGAAGTATTGTGCGATAGGCGGTGCGATTGGTCATGGTAGCCGCTATCTGATGATGCATCTTGGTTTACCAATTGAATGGGCGACGTTTTTCGCTGCAACTCTAGTTGGTTTAATCGGTGTTCACTGGTCCCGTCGTTTTCTGGCTCACCCTAAAGTATTCACCGTCGCGGCATTAATCCCAATGGTACCTGGGGTCTTTGCGTATAAAGCAATGATCGCAGTGGTTGAGATTAATCATTTAGGCTATTCACCTGAGCTGATTGCGACGTGTATGGAGAACTTTCTTAAGGCGATGTTTATTATTGCAGGCTTAGCGGTTGGCTTGGCGGTTCCGGGGCTGCTATTCTATCGTCGCAGACCCATAGTATAAGGACCCAATATGATCATCAGTATGATTGCCGCGATGGCAGACAACCGAATCATCGGTAAAGACAACCAAATGCCTTGGCATCTTCCGGCCGATTTTGCATGGTTTAAGCGTTGCACCATGGGTAAGCCAGTCGTGATGGGACGCAAAACTTATGAATCGATTGGACGTCCTTTACCCGGTCGGTTGAATATTGTTATCAGCCGTGATCAATCACTTTCAATCGAGGGAGTAACGACTGTTATGTCGATTGAACAAGCGCTTGAAGTGGCGGGTCAGGTAGAAGAAGTGATGATAATTGGTGGTGGGGCGATTTATACTGCTTGTTTACCTCGGGTCAATAAATTGTATATCACTCATATTGAAGCCAAAATTGAGGGCGATACTCAGTTCCCAGACTGGGGAGGTGAGTTCAAAGAAACATATTCAGAAGTGTACCCAGCAGATGAGAAAAATGCTTATAACATGCGTTTTACGATTTTGGAAAAGTAATCAAATTGAGTCGAACAAGAAAAGCACCGCATTTGCGGTGCTTTTGGTTTTCTAGCCCGAACATCAGAGCCGTTAGCTGAGTGCTTGTTGAGTGAAAACTTGCTTGTCTTCCCAACGAATCATGGTGAGCGAGCCTCCCCAAACGCAGCCAGTATCAAGACCAATGATGCTTTCATCTATATGACCTTGCAGTGCCGCCCAGTGGCCAAACAACACCGCTTTTTCTAAGGGGATACGTTGCGGCAGTTTAAACCAAGGCACTAACTCTTCTTCGCAGACCTGTTGCGGTGGCAACTTACAATCCATATCTAAGCGACCATCAGGGAAGCAAAAGCGCATACGGGTAAGTGCGTTGATGGTATAGCGGTAGCGAGTGAGCCCCGATAGAGATTCATCCCAGAGATCAGGTTGGTTGCTGTACATGTTTTCTAGCAGCCAAGGCAATTGGTCACTTTGAATTATCGCTTCTACTTCGCGTGCGCAGGCTCTGGCGGTATCGAGATCCCATAACGGAGAGATGCCTGCATGGCACATGACAAAGTCATTGTGTTCTGCTAATAGCGGCTGTTGGGCGAGCCAGGTCATTAGTTCTTCTCTGTCTGGTGCTGAGAAGATAGGAGAGGTTTGATCCTTCTCTTTGATTTTCTTGAACCCTTGAGAGACCGCCATCAGGTGTAAGTCATGATTACCCAAAACGACGCAAGCACTGTCACCGAGGGATTTCACAAAGCGCAGTGTTTCTAGTGACTTTGGTCCTCTCGCAACAAGATCCCCAGCCAACCAAAGTTGGTCATGTGGAAGCGAAAAATTGACTTGGTCGAGTAGCTGCTGCAGCTCATCAAAACAGCCTTGAATATCACCAACGATGTAGGTAGCCACTGACTCTCCTGATTAATTTAAGACGTTTGGTATCGCCAAACGGAACGGGTCGATTTCAGTGATGAATTCGTTGCCCTTTGCATCCAGCAAAGTGTAGTGTCCTTGCATGACTCCAACTGGGGTCTCAATGGCGGTACCGCTACTGTAGGTGTATTCATCACTACCAGGAATGAAAGGCTGCCGACCGACGACACCTTCGCCCTCTACGGTCATCTGTTTGCCATTGGAGTCGGTAATCAACCAGCGACGGCTGATCAATTGCACGGTTTGTTGACTGAGGTTTTTTATCGTAATGACGTAAGCAAAAACATAGCGTTGCAGTTCAGGGTTGGACTGTTCTTCAATATATTTGGTATGAACTTGAATTTTGATGCAGGGTTGAATGACGTCCATGTGCACTCCTTGAAAAACGAATTCTCTCAATAATAATAAGCCAAACCGCGAAGGGTTTGGCTCATCGTTTGAGTTATTGGTGCTTCGGGTTATCGGCAAGCCAGTTTGCCATGGCAACAAACTGTTGTAGCGTCAGGTTCTCTGGACGCATGCTTGGGTTTACGCCTAACTCTTCTAATACTTCTGTGCTCAGTAGCGATTTGTAGCAGTTTCGGACGGTCTTACGACGTTGGTTAAAGCCCTCACGACATACGCGCTCCAACAAACGCAGATCTTTTGCTGGATGTGGAAGGACGTCGTAAGGCATTAAGCGCACAACGGCTGAATCTACTTTTGGTGGTGGTACAAAGGCTGTTGGTGGTACTTCTAGAACAGGAACAACTTTACAGAAGTACTGAGCCATTACCGTTAAACGGCCGTATGCTTTGCTACCTGGGCCCGCCGCTAAACGGTTGACCACCTCTTTTTGAAGCATAAAGTGCATATCTTGAATGTCTTTATGGAATTCAAACAGGTGGAACATCAATGGTGTAGAGATGTTGTATGGTAAGTTGCCGAAGATACGTAGCTTGTTGTTTGGCTTCACTAACTGAGAGAAGTCAAAGCGCATTGCATCGCCTTCATGAATGGTTAGCTTGTCGGCCAGTTCAGGGTGGTTGCGTAGACGCTCTGCTAGATCTCGGTCTAACTCGATAACGGTGAACTTATCGACTTCGCGGCCGACAGGTTCAGTAATTGCGCCAAGGCCAGGGCCGATCTCAACGAGGTTCTGGCCTGGTAGCGGGTTGATTGCTGATACGATACCATCAATGATGTATGGATCGTTCAGGAAGTTTTGACCAAAACGTTTACGCGCTTTGTGTCCTAGATGGACATCATTTCTCATTGTTTCTTCTCTACCAATTCTATCGCATGCGTGAGCGCTGTTCGGAAGCTCCCTGTATCCGCTTGACCTGTCCCTGCCAGTTCTAATGCAGTACCATGATCCACCGAGGTTCTAATAAATGGTAGACCAAGCGTAATGTTTACTGAACGACCAAAGCCCTTGTATTTTAATACAGGCAACACTTGATCGTGGTACATACCTAAAACAGCATCAGCATCGTTTAAATACTTTTCATTGAAAATGGTGTCTGCCGGCAATGGGCCGATCAGCTTGATTCCTTTTTCTTGTCGAATCTTTTCCAATGTTGGAGTGATGGTTTCGATCTCTTCGCGACCCAAACAGCCATCTTCTCCCGCGTGTGGATTTAATCCGCAAACATAGATGTTTGGCTGCGAGATGGCAAATTTTTCTACCAGATCTTTATGAAGAATATCGATGATTCTTTCTAATCGCTCTTTCGTTACGGCTTTTGATACGTAAGCCAAAGGAATATGCGTTGTCACTAGTGCAACTCGTAGACCTTCAGTGGCAAGCATCATCACGACCAATGGCGTATTGGACTTATCGGCAAAGAATTCGGTGTGGCCACTGAATGCAACACCTGAGCGATTAATTACCCCCTTGTGTACAGGGCCGGTGACAATAGCATCAAATTCATCATTCATACAGCCCAAAGCGGCTCTTTCTAACGTTTTTACAACGTAGTGGCCGTTGGCTTCATTAAGTTGACCTGCCACCGTACTCTCTGCGATTTCGATGTGATCGACGATTAACGTGCCAGCTTGTTGCGGTTTTGGTTGTTGTTCTGGATTGTAATCAAACAGTTGAACATCAATGCCAAGTTGCTGGGCTCTTTCCACGAGTACATTTTTATCTGCACACACGACAATTTGATGTGGCCAGTTTTCCTTAGACAGAGCCAGCACCAAGTCGGGGCCGATGCCCGCAGGTTCTCCTGCGGTCACGACGATCCTACGAATCGAATCAGTTGCCATTATTGTTATCCACGATTTCAACAAATGCGCTTGCACGTAGCTCTTGCATCCATGCTCCAGCTTCTTCGTTAAACTTACGGTTAAATAAAATGCGGTAAGCTTTATTCTTTATTGCTGAGTCTGTGCGGTCTACTTGGCGACGGTCTAAGACTTCAACAATGTGCCAACCGTGTACGGTTTTGAACGGCTCACTGATTGAGCCTACAGGTAGCGTTTCTACTTGGTGTTTAAACTCAGGCACGTACAGGTCCGGTGTTTGGAAGCCGAGTTCACCGTTTTGTGCTGCTGAACCTGGGTCTTGGCTGTATTGTGTTGCCAATTGGCCGAAGCTTGCTTCACCGGCTTTGATGCGACGAATGAACTCGTTCAGTTCTTTCTTCGCTCCGTCGTCACTTAAAATAACGGTTGGCTTAATCAGAATATGGCGAGCGTTTACTTCGGTAACGGCGACTGTCTCTAGGCCTTTCACATCCTCAATTTTTAGGATATGGAAACCGATGCCGCTGCGGAATGGGCCAATGATGTTACCTTTGTTTTGCATCTTGATCTGGTCTGCAAAAATGGTTGGCATTTCCTCTTTACGCATCCAACCCCAATCACCACCTTGCAGTGCTTTCGGGCCTTTTGAGTAGGTGTACGCCATTTCAGAAAAATCTGCGCCAGCTTTGAGTTTCTTAACCAATGCATTAGCCTCAGCTTCGACTTCTGACTTGTCTTTGTCATCAGAGAAACGAAGTTGAATGTGGCCAATTTTGTATTGAACGGTTGCGTTGGTTTCTTGTGCCAATTGGTCTGTAAGGCTATCTACCTCAGCTGGAAGAATGTTGATTCGACGGCGAACCAGTGCGTTCCGTGCTTCAGATGCAGCAATTTCTTTACGGATCTGTTCGCGAAATTCTGAGTAGTTTAGACCTTCCATTTGCACCGAGGCGGCCAGCTGTTCCACGCTTTGGTTATTGTTGCGAGCAATTTCTGCAATTGCTTGGTTAAGGCGATTGTCATCAATACGCACACCGATGCGCTTTGCTTCCTGACCTTGCAGCGTATCGATAATCAGTTTTTCCACCACTTGCTCTTTCAGTACACCTGCTGAAGGAAGGCTCTTACCACTTTGGCGAGCGTTGGCTTGGAGCGTTTTCATCGCAGTATCGATGTCGCTCTGTAGAATCACCCCATCGTTTACGATGACGGCAACCTTATCAAGCTCTGCTGGTGCTGCTGTTACACCACAAGAAAGTAGGGTGGTGACTATGAGTGATTTCCAAATTTTCATTAAAAATTCCGTCGGTAATTGTGATTGAGCGTCTTGTTATAGGTAAGACGGTTAATTTGATTAATTGTTCAAATAGAATGGACGACCATATTTGATCGCGTTATCTGAGCCATCAAGCTCTTCCGCAGCGGTCTCTGCTCGTTGGTTGGTTGCAAAACCCTGAATACCGAAGTTAACGCTGATGTTGTTTTCGTATTCCGGTGATGAACCATCGCTACCGATCACTTTGTCATCCCAACCTAATAGTTGGTTTGAGTAGGTTAAACCCAAGTACCAACAATCTGATTGATAACGTAAGCTGGCTAGCCACTCCATATCAATATTTTCATTCAGGTCGTAGTAGTACTGACCACTAGCAGACCAGCTAGGATTAAACTCGTATGCCGCTACAATACCTGCTTGTGAAATGCCTTTGCGAGTGAGCATATCTAGGTTTTTAACAGCGATGGTATCTTCAATGTACTCTTGTGTTACATAGCGGTAGTTACCTTGAATAAAACCATCTTTGAATTGGTATTCTAGTGTACTGTTAGCTAACTGCATCGAGCTCAAGTCGATATCGTACTGAAGTCCACCATGGTAGAGCAGATAATCGTTGTAGTTAAAATCGGCTTCAACTGCCCATGAAGAGTAGTTTGACGTTTCATCGGGCATGTTTGGGTTATTGTTGATCTTGGTTTTCTTATCGAAGTAGTAGATCTGGCCAAATGAGACGTTCAGACGCTCTTTGTAATCCTCATCGAAGAAACGCGTACTTGCACCATAGCTTAACTGATTTGCCGAGGCGATCTTGTCTATACCACTGTATTTACGGCTGCGGAAAAGGCCGTAGTAGTCGGTTTGCAACAACGTGGTGTCATAGTTGTAGATGTTGCTTTGATCTTCATCTGGCACATACAAGTATTGCAATTGCGGCTCTAGCGTTTGGGTGTAGCCTTCAATCCAGCTCGTATCTCGCTCTAGGTATATACGTGCATGGGAGCGAAATTCTGGCATCACACGTGATACGCTTTCGTCGAGTGCATTACGTTGAACTGGGTCAGTAAGCCCTGCTAGTTCTTGTGAGTAGTACGTCGACAAGAGGCGCGCCTCTGTGGTCCAAGTCGCCCATGAGTTGGATAGCGGTATCGTAATACCCGGCTCTACGTGCACGCGAGTGGCGTCTGGTTTGTCAGTATCGTCACTTTCGAAGCGGCTAACTTCGCTGTTAACATCGAAGTTTACGTAGTCGCCCCACAGTGGCGTGTAGTAGTTCAGCTCAAGTTGAGGGAGGATACGATACGGTTGGTTTTCATCCTCAAGGAGGATTTGGAAATCACGAACTCGTAGTGATGCATCCCAGAAATCTGAACGGTATTTGACTTCCCCTGCTTGGAGCAATTGACCGTCTTCCCGATTACCAATGTCCGAGTCTAGATCTCGGAAGTAGTCGACATCACTTACTTTGGAGTAATCAAGACTAACCACCCATTGTTTGTTGATAATACCGTCGTGCTTAAATTGGTAACCCCAACGTGTTTTATCAGAGTACTTTTTGTCACTGCCCATGTACTCGCCTTTGATTTCACCCCCACCCCAACCTTCGGTTAGGTAGCGGAAATCAGTATCGAGCTTATTACCACGCTTTTCCATATACATAGGCGTAATAGTCATGTCGTACTGCGGAGCAATATTCCAGTAAAAGGGAAGTTCGACTTCCAGACCATCACTAGAACCATAAGACAAAGATGGAAATAGGAGGCCGGTTTTACGCGTATTGCCAATAGGCATGGTTATGTACGGTATATAGAAAACGGGGACATCCAATATTTCGAAACGAGGGTGGTGCAGGGTTGCTGTCTCTTCGTTTTGGTCGACGTCGATACCAGATGCAACCAAGCGCCAAGCATTGTCACCCTGAGGGCAAGAGGTTATCGTACCATCTTCCAGTTCATAGACAGATTGACCAGTACGTGCGATGTATGCCGCTGTGCCTCGACCTTGTTGGCAAAGGAATTGGTAATTGGTGTTTTCTAGAGAGAAAGTATCCTCATTGATGTTGTTGGTTACACGATCAGAGCGTGCTTTCACTTTACCATCATTAAAGTTTACATTACCTTCGGCTACAACCACATTCTCTTGCTGGTGCAGCGTTACGTTATCTGCGGTGATCTTCTTCGGGCCTTGCGTTACTTCAACATTACCAGAGTACTGAGCTTTATCACCGTTGATGGCCTGTAGACTGTCTGCTTGTACGACAACTGGTGAGTTAAGCGCGTCCTCTTCACCACTTGTTTCGACCGAACATTGATCTGTGGCGGGCATTTCCTGCACACTATCATTGATATTCGCTTCAGCTTGAGTGGTCGGTACAAACAAGGCGGTGCTGATAGAGGCTGCTAAACATGTGCGGGAGAAATGTGGCATTGAATTGAACTTTCCTTTGTCACTGCTACTCGATGGCTATAGGGTGTTTACACCCTTGCTTGATAGCCAAATGAATCAACTATTGTTTGCAATTATGCCAGAACTGGGTTCGCTGTGGCATAATGCCGATATAAAATAGCTGCAAAGATAGCCAAGCGAAATAGCCTGACCTAAAAAAACGAATTCCATTATCATAAAGGAAATCGTTGCGTCCGGCACTATAAGTCCGCTGTCGTCGATAAAAATTCATTGATAGAGAACACATAATGCATATTTTTGGCAAAATTTTGGGGGCTTTTTTTGGTTTATTACTCGGTGGTCCATTCGGTTTGTTGTTTGGCCTATTTGTCGGTCACCAATTCGATAAAGCACGCCGCCTAAGCCAAGCTGGATTTTCGGCAGGTGGTTTCGGCAAAGGACCTAGCCAAGCTCAGCGCCAAGAAGAATTTTTTAAGGCAGCATTCGCCGTGATGGGACACGTCGCAAAAGCCAAAGGTCAAGTCACCAAAGAAGAGATCCAACTGGCTTCGACTATGATGGAACGTATGAACCTTCATGGAGAGCAACGCCGCGCTGCACAAGGAGCCTTCCGTGAAGGTAAAGAGAGTGACTTTCCTCTAGAAGATGTATTGGTTCGTGTGAAGATCTCTTCGGCAGGGCGTTTTGACCTGTTGCAATTCTTCCTAGAGCTGCAAATCTCAGCTGCCTTTGCTGATGGTTCGATTCATCCGAGTGAACGTAATGTCTTGCATAAAATTGCTCGAGGCTTGGGGTTCTCCTCTGAGCAGTTAGAGCGTCGCCTGCACATGCAAGAGGCAGCGTTCCGTTTCCAAAGCCAAGGTGGTTTTCAGGGCCAGCAGCAGGGACAATACCAATCTGCTGGCTGGCAACAAGCATCACAAGCGGATCAACTTGCGGATGCCTATAAAATTCTGGATGTGTCTTCAGATGCGGACGGTAAAACAGTAAAACGTGCTTACCGTAAACTGATGAATGAGCATCATCCAGATAAATTGATGGCAAAAGGTCTACCGCCAGAGATGATGAACGTGGCGAAAGAAAAGTCACAGGAAATTCAAAGTGCTTACGATCTGATAAAGAGTGTCAAAGGGTTTAAGTAGCCAGATATTTTCTAATAATCGTTACACTAAAAGGGCACTCGGTGCCCTTTTTCGATCTTATGCCCTGCCTTGATTTATTGGAGTCTTTTGATTTTCCCTTTTTAGGGGGCAGGAGACGCTCAAAAGCTGATTAACTTGTCAGAATCTACATTAGTTGGCTTGATTTAAGTTCCAATCGTATTTGTATTTCACGTTACCAGAGAAGTCTTTGTAGTGTGGCGCGTATTTCGCGATGTGGTTGAATACTTGTTTTTTTCCGCCAAAGTCTGCTGCAAACCAATCATAAATGGAAGAAAGTTGAGCTGTATTCCCGCTAATGAGCACGCCTTTGTTGCTGTTGATAAATATTTTTGCTGCGGAATCGAGTAGCCTTGGGGTGTTTTCAGCGGTAAATGCTTGAGGTTGAAGGTTAGGGCACCCTAAACTTGCACAGTTCACCGCGTAATGTGTTCTGGGATCATTCCAAATCGGGCGCAAAATTCGATGTTCAATGTCGTTTAGTGTCAGTGCCTTATCGTTAATCACCACCACATCATCGGCCCAAGGCCCAAAACTAAATAAACCACCCAGTTTGGTTATCGATTCGACAGGGTAGTTATCCAGAATGAGATCAACCGTGATGGCGTTATAGAGGTTCACCCAATACGCGTACTGCTCTGCTCGGTTGTATTGCAAAGGGTTAAGTTTGGCTAATCGCTGGATATATTGTTTCAGCTTTTCTTTGTCAGAAACTGTGACTTGGCTATAGCGAAACAAGGTATTCTCTCCTTGCTCAACGACGTAAGCATCAAGCAACTGTTGCCACTCTTGATGGGAAATTTGGGCTTGGTTAGCTTGATTCGACTGCTTCCAATACGGCCATAAATCCGATTTAGGTGCGGAAAATGTCGAGAAAGAAACCAGAGCACAAAATAGCAAGAATAGACGCTTCATAGAGAGACCTTTGGGTTAAACCTTGTTGCTAGTGTAGACCCGTCTACGACGGGATTTCTTTCCTGATATAGGAATATAAAGAAAAAAGGTTGGCCTATGCCAACCTTGTAGACCCAAGTCAGTCTCGCTGAACCTAACATCTCGAGGTTACTTGGGTATATTTGTTTCAATTGCGCTTTGAATTAGCTTAAGAAGTTCGGGATATTCGCTTCGTACTCGGCAATCTTGTCTTCGTGTTGAAGGGTCAGACCGATGTTATCTAGCCCGTTTAGTAAGCAGTGTCGGCGGAAGCTATCAATTTCAAAGCTGTACTCTTTGCCATTGGCACGGACCAGATTCGCTTCTAGGTCCACTTCGACTTCAGCCCCCTCATTCGCTTCAACAAACTTGAAGATTTCATCCACTTCTTGCTCAGTCAAACGGACAGGGATCATTTGGTTGTTGATCGAGTTGCCGTAGAAAATATCGGCAAAGCTAGGTGCGATCATTGCTTTGATGCCGTAATCCGCGAGTGCCCATGGAGCGTGCTCACGAGAAGAACCACAACCAAAGTTTTCACGCGCGAGTAGGATAGAAGCGCCTCGGTAGCGTGGAGCGTTCATCACGAACTCTGGGTTTGGCTGTTCGCCAGCGTCATCTAGAAAGCGCCAGTCATGAAACAAGTGCTTACCAAAACCTAGACGAGAGACCTTTTGTAGGAACTGCTTTGGAATGATGGCATCAGTATCCACGTTCGCTGCATCGAGAGGAACCACTAAGCCTGTGTGCTGTTTAAAACCTGACATCTGTTTTTCCCCTAGTTCTGTTTATCAAAAGAAGCGAGTTGACGAATATCGACAAAGTGACCTGCGATTGCTGCTGCTGCTGCCATCGCAGGGCTCACTAGGTGGGTGCGGCCATCACGACCTTGGCGGCCTTCAAAGTTACGGTTTGAAGTAGACGCGCAACGTTCATGTGGACCCAAGCGGTCGTTGTTCATTGCTAGACACATTGAGCAGCCCGGTAAACGCCACTCAAAGCCAGCTTGTTTAAAGATAATGTCTAGGCCTTCGGCTTCTGCTTGCGCTTTTACTTGCTCAGAGCCAGGAACGATGAGAGCTTGAACGTGAGACGCGACTCTGCGACCTTTCGCTACTTCAGCGGCTGCACGCATGTCTTCGATACGTGAGTTAGTGCAAGAGCCAACGAAGACTTTATCGACGTTGTAATCAGACAATGACTTGCCCGCTTCTAGACCCATGTAAGCCAAGGCTTTTTCTGCCGATGCTTTTTCTACTGGGTCGGCAAAACTTTCCGGTGCTGGGATCGGTTGATCTACCGCGATCACTTGGCCTGGGTTAGTACCCCAAGTGACTTGTGGTCTGATATCCGCTGCGTTTAGTGTCACGACCGCATCAAACTGGGCGTCATCGTCAGTTTTTAATGTCTTCCAGTACTCTACTGCGGCATCAAAGTCCGCACCTTGAGGTGAGAATTTACGGCCTTTAATGTATTCGAATGTGGTTTCATCTGGCGCAATCAAACCGGCTTTGGCGCCGAGCTCAATCGCCATGTTACATACCGTCATGCGGCCTTCCATTGAAAGGTCTGTGATGGCCTCTCCGCAGAATTCAACCACGTACCCCGTACCGCCAGCCGCTGTCGTTTCACCGATGATTGCTAGCACGATGTCTTTAGCTGTGATGCCTGGCGCTACTTTGCCTTTTACTTCGATCTTCATCGTTTTTGCACGCGCTTGTTTAAGCGTTTGTGTGGCTAATACGTGTTCAACTTCAGAGGTTCCTATACCAAAAGCGAGAGAGCCGAATGCACCGTGTGTCGCCGTGTGTGAGTCACCACAAACAATCGTCATGCCCGGTAGGGTAATACCAAGCTCTGGGCCCATGACGTGGACAATGCCTTGGTATTTGTGGTTGATGTCGTAAAGCGTGACGCCAAATTCTTCACAGTTTTTTGATAGCGTTTCCATCTGGATGCGTGCCATCTCACCGGATGCGTTGATGTCTTTGGTTGTGGTCGAAACGTTGTGGTCCATGGTGGCAAAAGTTTTGCTAACCTGACGCACTTTTCGACCTTTTTCACGCAGGCCGTCAAATGCCTGAGGAGACGTCACTTCGTGTACCAAATGACGGTCGATGTACAAGATTGGGTTTTCCCCATCGGCTGCGACGGCAACGTGTGCGTCGTAGACTTTTTCGTATAATGTTTTGCCCATTGTTTGCTATCTCGTGTATGGCTCCCGATAACGGCTCATCAGGAGCAAATAATTATTATTAAGTCTCTTGTATTAAGAGTTTAAGATGTACTCAGCGATTTTATCGCCCATTTCAGACGTCGAAAGTGCAGGGTTGTCACTGGCAAGGTCGCCTGTTAGTTCACCCGCTGATAGCGCTTTTGATACGGCCGTTTCTATGTCTTGTGCCGCCGCTTCTTCACCTAAGCTGTAACGCAGCATCAGTGCCGCTGATAGGATTTGCGCTACAGGATTAGCGATATTTTTGCCTGCGATATCTGGGGCACTGCCGCCAGCAGGTTCGTACAGACCGAACTTGCTCTCGTTTAGACTCGCTGAAGGCAACATCCCCATAGAGCCTGTGATCATCGCGCACTCATCAGAAATGATGTCGCCGAAGATGTTCGAACACAGCATTACGTCGAACTGTGCAGGGTCTTTGATAAGCTGCATCGTTGCGTTATCAATGTACATGTGTGACAACTCAACGTCTGGGTAGTCTTTTGCGATCTCTTCGACCACTTCACGCCATAGAATTGAGCTTTGTAGAACGTTCGCTTTGTCGATTGAGCAGACTTTTTTACGACGTAAACGTGCAGACTCAAAAGCGATCTTCGCGATACGTTCGATTTCATAGCGGTGGTAAATCTCTGTATCGAAGGCTTTCTCTGTTGGGCCTTCGCCTTCACGGCCTTTAGGTTGACCGAAGTAGATACCGCCCGTTAGCTCACGCACCACTACGATGTCAAAACCACGGCCAGAGATGTCCGCACGCAGTGGTGAGAAAGCCTCTAGACCTGAGTGGATTTGCGCTGGGCGTAGATTACAGAACAGTTGGAAGTGCTTGCGTAGTGGCAGTAGAGCACCGCGCTCAGGTTGATCGTTTGGTGGTAAGTGTTCCCACTTAGGGCCGCCAACCGAACCGAATAAAACGGCATCAGACTCTTCACACGCTTTCACCGTGCTCTCTGGAAGAGGACAACCGTGGTTATCGATCGCAATACCACCTACGTCGTGTTCGTCACGCTCAAACGTAATGCCGTGTTTCTTCTCAATTGCGTTCAATACTTTATGTGCTTGCGCCATTACTTCTGGGCCGATGCCGTCGCCGGGTAAAATGGCAATTTTGTATGCTTTGTCTGTCATGTTAATCCTTTAAATGTTCGATTTTTTTGTTTTGTCTCAACGAATTTGGTGGAGCCTGAGTTGTGAGGTTCAAGCTCTATTTGTTACTCATTAAACCGCCGCTATTTTATTTTGCTTCATCTCTGCAATCGTATCCGCCCGGTGAATGCTGTTGATGACGTGCAGTAGTGCTTGACCTGATGCTTCAACAATATCGGTAGAAACGCCAGTACCATGGTACTTACGGCCTTTGTAGTTAGCGATGATGTCAGCTTGGCCAAGACCGTCTTCACCTTCGCCTTTTGCGGTTAGGTCAAACTTATCTAGCACGATGTCGTAACCAGTTACTCGGTAGATACATTGGTATAACGCATCAACCGGACCATTACCGACGGCCGCTTCACACATCTCTTTATCACCGCATTGCATCTTAACGCTGGTGGTCGCCATCACACTGCCAGATTGCACGCTTAGGTAGTTCAACTTGTAAAAGTCGTCTTCTTCACGCAAGTTCGAGAAATGCATCAGTGCTTCAAGGTCATAATCAAATACTTGACCTTTGCGGTCGGCAAGCTTTAGGAAGTCCTCGTACAATGCATCTAGATTGTACTCCTCTTCTTTGTAGCCCATGGTGTCCATGTGGCTTTTCACGGCAGCGCGTCCACTGCGGCTGGTTAGGTTTAATGCTTGGTTCTTAAGGCCAATCGACTCAGGCGTCATGATCTCGTAAGTGTTTTTGTTCTTTAGCATGCCATCTTGGTGGATCCCTGAAGAGTGGCTAAATGCGTTAGCACCCACGATGGCTTTATTGCTCTGGATTGGCATGTTACACAGTTGGCTGACCAACTTACTGGTGCGATGGATTTCGTCGTGTTTTAGACCGGTATGCACCCCCATGAATTCTTGACGGGTTTTTAGGATCATTGCGATTTCTTCAAGAGAACAGTTACCCGCGCGTTCACCTATACCGTTAATGGTGCCTTCTACCTGACGAGCCCCCGCTTGAACGGCAGCAATAGAGTTCGCAACAGACATACCTAAATCATCGTGGCAGTGAACAGAAATGATCGCTTTGTCGATGTTTGGTACGCGGTTAAATAGGGTCTCAATGATGCCACCAAACTCGCTTGGTACTGTGTAACCAACGGTATCTGGAATGTTGATGGTAGTTGCACCTGCATTGATAGCGGCTTCAACCATACGACATAAGTTGTCGATAGGAGTTCGTCCCGCATCTTCACAAGAAAACTCGACGTCATCAGTGTAGTTCCGCGCATGTTTGACGGCTTTTACGCCCATTTCTACTACATCGTCGTAGCTACGGCGCAGTTTGTCTTGAACGTGAACGGTCGACGTTGAAATAAAAGTATGGATTCGAAATGCATCTGCCACTTTCAGCGCTTCAGCAGCAGCATCAATATCTTTCGCCACGGCACGCGAAAGGGCACAAATTCGACTGTTTTTGATGTGTTTGGCGATGGTTTGTACAGATTCGAAATCACCTGGAGAGGAAACAGGAAAACCAGCCTCAATAACATCAACACCTAGCCTTTCCAGCGCATAGGCAATTTGCAGTTTTTCTTTAACCGTCAAGCTTGCTGACAACGCTTGTTCGCCATCACGCAATGTGGTGTCGAATATAATGACTTGATTGTTCATGTTTGCTTCCTTCATGATTTCTGCACGTTTCGTGCTATTTAATCGTTTACTTCCGGTATTTAGATATAAAAAAACCCGCATTTTCATGCGGGCTTCTTTGAAATTGGTGTGGTTATTTTTCTTCCACAGCCTACCCGCGCGAATTGGTCACGATCAGGAGGAGGCTAAGCAGGATAGAAAAATGTGCTGACATAGTTGTTAAGCATTCCACAAAATTAAGTTAACAAATTAGTACCGCACTCAACGAAGCGCGTCAACCCTAAAGTCGATTTTTTATTCATATCGGATGAGTATACTAATGAGTAGTTAGGGAATGATATGCCTGTTGAATGGATCATTTAAGAATAAGATGCGCTCTGAGTGTGTAATAACAACCGGGTTTGCCTCGATGAGTGCATGTCATTAATTGTCCAACTTACCGTCATCTAGCTGTCACTTTCAACGCCTAGTTTTCATATTAAAGTCGTTGTCAAAGGAAAGGACAGTTACATGCGAGCTTTAGAGGCAATAATTCATCCGATGGCCAGTATTGCTAAATTTGATTTTGCCTTATCTAGTGTGTGTTTACAGCATCGTTTTAACCAGCAAGTCGCTAAGATAAGTAAAGGTGTATCACACAGTGGGGACGGGCATCTTTATTTGGTGTTGGGTTTGCTGGCTTGGTTTCTGGATGAACAGCAAGGGTTGTGGTTCTTACTTACTGGCCTGGTTGCGTTTGCAATTGAGTTGCCCATCTACTGGACGTTAAAAAACGGTTTTAAACGTCGTCGCCCAAAAGAGCTTAGTTCACTGCTTCCCGCCTTTATTACTCCCTCTGATCGCTACAGTTTACCTTCTGGTCATACGGCAGCTGGCTTCATGATGGCGACGCTCATCAACCATTTTTATCCTGAACTGGGGGCCTTTTCCTTCGTTTGGGCTGGGTTAATCGGTACTTCACGGCTCCTGCTTGGCGTGCATTTTTTTACAGATGTCATCATAGGTGCTCTACTGGGCAGCTTTTGTGGCTCTATCGCTTTAACGTTGACCGCTTAATTATGAGTGCGTTAGCTATGATAGGAAGTTAATTGATGAAAATCCTTTATGGCGTTCAAGGAACAGGAAATGGTCATATTGCTCGAGCGCGGGCGATGAATGAGGCATTCAAAGCACATGAAGTGCAGGTCGATTTTCTCTTTTCTGGTCGAGAGCCAAGTAAGTATTTCTCGATGGAAGTATTTGGTGATTATCAGACCAGACGTGGATTTACTTTTGTTACGGAAAATGGTGCGGTGAACTACACCAAAACCGCTCTGAGTAATAATCTGATTCAGTTTTTCAAAGAAGTGAAGCAGCTTGACCTCTCTTGTTATGATTTAATTATCAATGATTTTGAACCAGTTTCGGCTTGGGCGGCACGTAAGCAAAACAAACCTTGTATTGGCATTAGTCATCAGAACGCATTTCGTCATCCGATACCACAAAAAGGAGCAAGTTGGTTTGATAAGTCGGTGATTAGATACTTTGCTCCTTCTATGTATCACCTAGGGCTACATTGGTATCACTTTGACCAGCCTATTCTTCCACCCATTGTGCATACGCTCGATTCTACAGAGGAAAGTGAAGATTTTGTCTTGGTATACTTACCGTTTGAATCGATAGAAGACATCAGCGACTTACTGTTTCACTTCAATCAGCAGAATTTTGTTTGTTATCACCCGAACGTGATTGAGTGCGAACGCATTGAAAATATTGAGTTGAGGCCTTTGTGTCACGCCAACTTTCACTATCACTTACAGCGTTGCAGTGGTGTGATTGCTAATGGTGGCTTTGAGCTGCCGTCAGAGGCACTGTCGTTAGGTAAGAAACTTTTGCTCAAACCCTTAGCTGGACAATTCGAACAGCAAAGTAATGTCGCAACATTGGAGGACCTTGGGTTGGCGACATCAATGGATAATTTAGATAACTCCATAGTCCGCCAGTGGCTTAAGGAGCAACACGCGGAAAGTGTGAAGTACCCTAATGTGGCAAAAGCGATTGCCAGTTGGGTGATGGAAGGGGCTTGGGATAGAACTGAAAAACTCTCACAGCAGCTTTGGGACCAAGTTGATTTTCCCAGTTATGTATCCACACTTTAGCCGCTCTCTGCATCAAATATCTGCGGTCATCCACTCGCTTAATAGCTGCATTTTTATATCCTCATTACTATCCCTATTCGCGTAATTTTATCGATTTCTTCACCGTTTCGTATGTTTTTTGAACCAAGTTATTGATATTGCCTTTTAAGTTTAATTATTAATGATATTCTCAGTAAATGAGTTGTATGATTCCTGCTAATTATCATTAGTTTGCTAAATGGGTTGTTGTAAACCTCTAATTTAGTTGTTTTATACTTTTTTATGTTTTCCTTAACATTATGATAAATATTGTATAAATAACTAATTGGCTAAAATTTAATGATTAAATATCAATCTAGTTGATTAACCATAATCAATTAGTTGATAGTACGGTTTAAGCCGGAATTATCCGGACAATAAATATAAAACAAGTTCGGTTTTCTATTCCTTACAAATGATTTGAATCCAGCCACGGTCGTCTGTGTGCGATGGGATTCTATTCGTTAAGAATTCATTGAACCAAATTGACGATTACACAAGAGGCGCCCCCATGTTAGATAAAAAAGACGCGATGAGCGCAATTGCTAGCTACCGTATGGAAAGCACATTGCGTGGTGTAGATTTAAATCTATTGACCGTATTTGATGCTGTAATGCAAGAGCAAAACATTACTCGTGCAGCACACAACCTAGGTATGTCACAACCAGCGGTAAGTAACGCGGTCGCTCGCTTAAAAGTGATGTTTAATGATGAGCTATTTATGCGTCAGGGTCGTGGTATCCAACCAACTCAACGTGCTCGTCAACTGTTTGGTCCAATCCGCCAAGCATTGCAACTTATTCGTAACGAATTACCAAGTTCAGTTTTCCAGCCTGAATCTTCAACTCGCCTATTCAAGCTAGCGATTTGTAGCCCATGTGACATGCGTTTCGCTCCTCGTATTATGGCAAACATCAACGAGCAGGCTCCAAGCGTACAGCTTCACCTAGATGCGGAATTCGATCGTCTTCTGTCTGAGCGTATGCGCTACCAAGAAATCGACTTCGTAATCGACTACGCTCGTTTTGATGATCAAGGCTTCTCAAGCACTGAAATCTTTAAAGATGAGCTCGTTGTGATTGCTTCTAAGACGCATCCTCGTATTCAAGGTGGCGTATCTTCTGAGCAACTGATTAACGAAAAACATGCGAAACTATCACGCGTACACGGCCAGCGTAGCTTCTCTGAGCAAGCTTACCGTGAACTCGATTGCCGAGCAGCGTATGAAGGTTCAAGTCTAAGTAACTTACTTTACGTTGTCAGCCAGTCGGAACTTGTGACTATCGCTCCACGTTGGATGGCAGAAAATGCAATAAACAGTGACCAACTGCAAATTCTAGACTTACCATTTGAAAACAAAGAAATCAGCGGTTATCTGAGCTGGCACGAATCAAGTGAAAAAGACAAAGGTCACATCTGGTTGCGTGATCTGCTAATGGTCACTTGTGGTGAAGTGGTAGCGCTTAAATAAGCCGATTTTTTAGCCTGACTAACTGGTCAGACTGGACTTGTAATCATCAATTTTTACAATTCCTTGGCCCTGAGAGATGTCCGTCTTTCGGGGTCTTTTTATATCCGCCAAATGACTGTTTAAATAGTGACTTAAGTTGGTTGAATTTCCGCCAGTTAAATATGAGCTATGCTCTATTTAGCGATGGTTGTCTCTTAATAATACTAAGTTTGATAATGGTCAGTTGCGTTTTTAAGCGTTGAGGTTACACTTGTACGCTCAATTAGCTTACGTCTGTAAGCCAAAAGGTAATGTAAAGAATGGCCAAGTTAGATTTTCATATCGTAAAACGTATTCGTGAACAAATTGCGAAAGGTGGTGCTCGTGTTGCGCTAAAGCATAAAGTTGGCGACGCATGGCAGGGTATTACTTGGGAGCAGTTTGGTCAGCAAATCGATGCTCTATCGCTTGCTCTTTTGGCTCAGGGATTGGGCATTCAAGATAAGATAGGCATCTTCTCAAATAACATGCCGCAATGGACCATTGCTGATTTTGCCGCGTTGCAATTGCGTGGTGTGACCGTACCTATCTATCCAACGAGCACGGCAGCACAGTCCGCTTACATCATCGACAATGCAGACGTAAAAGTACTGTTTGTTGGTGAGCAGCCGCAATTTGATGCCGCTGTCAGTATCTATGATGAATGTCAGCAGCTCGAGCTGATCGTTGCCATGTCGGATGATATTGAGTTGGGTGAGCACGCATTTGCGATGTCTTGGAAAGACTTTATTGCCAAGAGTGATGGTCGCCAACAAGCGGAACTCGATGCTCGATTAGAGCAAGCGACAGAAGATGATCTCCTGACTCTAATTTATACCTCGGGTACGACAGGCCAGCCAAAAGGCGTGATGTTGGATTATGCCAACATCTCTGCACAGCTTGAAGGTCACGACCAACGCCTCAGTCTAACCGAAGACGACGTATCGCTCTGTTTCTTACCACTATCACATGTGTTCGAGCGTGCTTGGACGTTTTATGTCCTCTATAAAGGCGGTACTAATTGCTATCTACAAGACACGATGCAAGTACGTGATGCACTCAGCGAAGTACGTCCGACAGTGATGAGTGCTGTCCCTCGCTTTTACGAAAAAATCTTCTCGGCTATTCATGAGAAAGTCGCCCGTGCGCCAGTTCATCGTAAGATCATCCTGACATGGGCTGTGAATATGGGTGCAAAAATGTCGGCTTGCCATCAAGAGGGACGTAAGCCATCTTTGTTATTGCGGAAGTCGTATGCTCTGGCGGATAAACTGGTCCTGAGTAAACTGCGTGCACTATTAGGTGGTCGCATTAACTTTATGCCATGTGGTGGTGCTAAGTTGGATGAGACGATTGGTCGCTTTTTCCACGCAATTGGTATCAACGTAAAGCTGGGTTACGGCATGACAGAGACGACCGCAACGGTGTCATGTTGGGATGACCAATGCTTTGACCCAAGCTCTATCGGTATGGCTATGCCGGGCGCACAAGTTAAGATCGGCGACAATAACGAGATCTTGGTTCGTGGTGCAATGGTGATGCGTGGCTATTACAAAATGCCAGAAGAGACAGAGAAGACGTTTGACGAGCATGGTTTCTTAAAGACGGGTGATGCGGGTTACATTGATGAGAATGGCAACGTATTCATCACAGATCGTATTAAAGAGCTGATGAAGACCTCTAACGGTAAGTATATTGCGCCTCAGGTTGTTGAGGGGGCGATCGGTAAAGACCATTTCATCGAGCAAATAGCGGTTATTGCCGATACACGTAAGTTTGTATCCGCGCTGATTGTACCTTGCTATGACTCGCTGGAAGAGTATGCGAAAGAGCTGAACATCAAGTATCACGACCGTGTTGAATTGATCAAACACCACCAAATTGTTGAAATGCTTGAAAAGCGTGTTAATAACCTTCAGAAAGAACTGGCCAAGTTTGAACAAGTCAAAAAGTTTAAACTGTTACCGAAAGCGTTCTCAATGGACGATGGTGAGTTGACCCCAACGCAAAAACTGCGTCGTAAAGTCATTAACGATAAATACCAAGATGAAATCGAAGAAATGTACGACGATAAGGCTGATAAAAAGTAACGTAAGTTAATTGAGATTTCAGATTGGTGAAAAAATCCCCAGTTGGCAAGTATTATGCTGCTGGGGATTTTTTATGACTGCCCATCACACTTCTTTTCTCTCGGCACAGAGAAAAACACACTCTGAACTGCCATTTTTAGTGAAATTATTCACTTTATTTTTAGATAATCCGCTTTTAGATCCCAAGGTCGTCTCTATTTACAGCGTCTAAACCTAATTTTATTCTAATTTATAGTATCTTGTTTAAAATTTGATTCACTTCTCATTAGACCCATTGATAATAAAAAGTTACATTTGTTGTGTTACCTGGCGTTTTGTTATGACAAGCACAGGACATAGCTGAAAAATTGAAAGTATTTCTATTAGGCTACGAATAAGACCTAGACTATGTAAAACCAGCTCAATCCGTTGGCCTTACGGAGAGGGAAACTGGTGAGGAGAGCAACTATGACAGCAATGTTGTCAGGCGCAGAGATGGTAGTGCAATCTCTGATCGAAGAGAGCGTAGAGCAAATCTTTGGGTACCCCGGTGGATCCGTTTTGGATATCTACGACGCACTGCATGCAAAAACCGACCAAATTAAACACGTATTAGTACGACACGAGCAAGCTGCGACTCACATGGCGGACGGTTATGCCCGTGCGACCGGTAAGCCGGGCGTTGTGCTGGTATGTTCGGGCCCTGGCGCAACCAATACCATCACAGGTATTGCGACGGCGTACATGGACTCGATCCCTATGATCGTTATTTCCGGTAATGTGCCAAATAACCTTATTGGTAATGATGCTTTTCAAGAGTGTGACATCGTGGGTGTATCGCGCCCGGTCGTAAAACACAGTTTCTTGGTGAAAAAAGCAGAAGATATTCCAGAAACGATCAAAAAGGCGTTTTACATCTCGACAACTGGCCGTCCGGGCCCCGTTGTGATCGACTTGCCTAAAGACATTTTAAATCCGCAAATTAAGCTCCCTTACGAGTATCCTAAAAACATTTCAATGCGCTCGTACAAGCCAACCACCTCTGGTCATAAAGGTCAGATTAAGAAAGCACTCAAAGCATTAGTAGAGGCCAAGAAGCCCGTTCTTTATATTGGTGGTGGTGCGATTATTTCGGGAGCACATGAGCACATACAAACCTTATCTGATGAATTGAATCTGCCTGTTGTTAGTACTTTGATGGGGTTGGGTGCCTTCCCGGGTACACATAAGAACTCGTTGGGCATGCTAGGCATGCACGGTACTTATGAAGCCAATATGGCGATGCATGAAGCCGATTTAATTTTTGGTATTGGTGTTCGCTTTGATGATCGTACGACGAATAATTTAGAGAAGTACTGTCCGAACGCAAAGATCATGCATATCGATATCGATCCGTCTTCGATTTCGAAAAACGTCAAAGTGGATCTGCCTATCGTCGGCTCTGCGGAGAAAGTGCTTGCGACCATGGTTGGCTTGTTGAATGAGCAAAATGGCAATAATGATGCACAAGCTATTGCGCAGTGGTGGGAAGAGATTCAAGTATGGCGTGAGCGTGAGTGCCTAGCGTACGAAACGTCAACAGAACGAATTAAACCACAACAAGTAATGCAGACGCTGCACAAGCTAACTAATGGTGATGCTTACGTGGCATCAGATGTAGGGCAGCACCAAATGTTTGCTGCATTGTATTACCCATTTAATAAGCCGCGTCGTTGGATCAATTCAGGTGGCCTTGGCACGATGGGCTTTGGCTTGCCTGCTGGTATGGGTGTGAAATTCGCGATGCCAGAAGAAGAGGTGGTGGTTGTCACAGGTGACGGCAGCATCCAGATGAATATTCAAGAATTGTCCACTGCAATGCAGTACGATATTCCAGTGAAGATCATTAACTTAAATAACCGATTCTTAGGTATGGTTAAACAGTGGCAAGACATCATTTATCAAGGTCGTCACTCTAACTCATACATGAGTTCTGTTCCTGATTTTGCCGCAATTGCAGAAGCTTATGGTCACGTCGGTATTCGTATTGAAACGCCAGATCAGCTCGAAGCGGGTCTACAAAAAGCGCTGGATATGAAAGATCGCTTGGTGTTTGTCGACATCAATGTAGATGAAACCGAGCATGTTTATCCAATGCAGATAAAAGGCGAGGGTATGGACAAAATGTGGCTAAGCAAAACGGAGCGCACGTAATATGAGACACATTATTTCTTTATTGATGGAAAACCAACCAGGTGCATTGTCTCGTGTTGTTGGTCTGTTTTCTCAGCGTGGCTATAACATTGAATCTTTGAATGTATCTCCAACTGATGATGAAACTCTGTCGCGTTTGAATATCACAACAAACTCTGATGAAATGCAACTAGAGCAGATTCAGAAACAACTGCATAAGTTGATTGATGTACTTAAGGTCCAAGAAGTGACAGAGTTTGAGCACATTGAGCGTGAACTCATGATGGTGAAAGTGAAAGCGAGTGGCTTTGCGAGAGCAGAGGTAAAACGTACGGCGGACATCTTTCGTGGGCAGATTGTTGATGTGACGGCTTCTCAATATACGGTTCAGTTAGCTGGGACCAGTGAGAAGTTGGACGCCTTCATTCAAGCGATTTCAGAAGTAACAGAAGTGGTTGAAGTGGCGCGGAGCGGTGTTGTCGGTGTTGCTCGTGGAGAGCGATGTCTTAAGCCTTAGTTAGGTTACTCCCTCTCGAAAAGCCACTTTATAAAGTGGCTTTTTTGTTTGGAAAATAAACGGAGAGGATGATGTTTCCTCGCTGATTCAGCAGCGAAAAACGTTCATCACGCAAGACGTTTTACCAAAAACAAAAAATCGGGATAATCCCGATTTTTGTCTCTGTTGAGCGATACGATTATGCCGACTTTAGTTCGAGATCTAGTACGGCGTCAATGCATTGCATTGAGCTCTGTAAGTTCTTGTCTAAAAGCTCTGTCGCTTCTTCGCTGTTTTTTGCCAACACCAATTTCATGATCATCTCATGCTCATCGATATTAAACAGCGCACTTTGCTCTGAGCTTATATTTTGCATTGCAAAGTAGCGGTAACGTTTGATTTGATTGCTCAGATCGCTGAAGAACTTATACATGTTCACTGAATCCGCACCTTTGAGCAGGGAAACATGAAACTGATGATGACGCTCTTCCCACTCTCTCCAGCAGAATGTTTCATCAAGTTTCAGTCGCGAAAGTTTGTGGTATGAAGTCAGTACGTCCAACTCCCAGTTTTCATCACCCGCCAAGATCGCTTTCTTCAGCAGTACAGAGGAGACAACACGAAGGCTCTCGTATAGGTCGTCCAACTCTTTTTTACATACAGGTGCAACCCAACAGCCTTTTTGTGGCTCAAGCTTGACATATTTGCTCCAGGACAGCTGTACCAGTGCTTCGCGGATAGGCGATGCACCAACGTTGTATTTCTGTTTCAGATCAGAAACCACAAGTTTTTGACCTGGTTTTAATTCACCCATCAGGATGTCCTGACAGATCATTTTTGAAACTTTGTCTGTAAGGGTAGGACTAGACACAAGCAACCTCATGAAATTGTATTATCGTGGTGACGTAAACGGTACGTAGTTCTGTTGTGATTGATAATACAGCGTACTGATTATGAGGGCAAGATTAAATATATAAAAAAAGAGGGCAGGAGCCCTCTTTTTTATTAAACTTGTGATTAACTTGTTAAGTCTTATAGAACGTGAACGGAAGCCGTGTTGGTGGTACCTGAAGCGACAAGTGCACCAGAAACCATAACAACGATATCGCCTTTGCTACCGAGACCAGATTCTAGAGCAAGTTCTTTACCTGCTACGTAGAACGCGTCAGTGCTTTCGATTGACTCAACAACGACAGGAGTCACACCTTTCGTTAGCACTAACTGTGCAGCCGTTTTAGTGTTAGTCGTTAGTGCTAGAATGTTTGCCGTTGGGAAGTACTTACGTACTGAACGCGCAGATTTACCACCTTCAGTCGCAACAACGATAAGTGGAGCAGCTAGCTTTTCTGCTGTATCTACCGCACCTTTACATACTGCTTCAGTGATACGAAGGCGTGGGCTGTCTAGACGAGAGCCTAGCTCCGCTTTTAATGCTGAATCAGTACGGTTCGCGATTTGAGCCATGATCGTTACTGCTTCAACTGGGTACTTACCTTTCGCAGTTTCACCAGAAAGCATGACAGCGTCAGTGCCATCCATTACCGCGTTAGCCACGTCGCCTGCTTCTGCACGAGTAGGACGTGGGTTGTTGATCATAGAATCAAGCATTTGAGTTGCAGTAATAACCATCTTACGTGCACGGTTACACTTCTCTATCATCATCTTCTGAGCGAAGATAACTTCCTCTGCTGGGATTTCAACGCCTAAGTCACCACGAGCAACCATGATGCCGTCAGACAACTCTAGGATCTCGTCAAAGTTATCAACACCTTCTTGGTTTTCAATCTTAGAGATAATGTGGATGTTCTCGCCACCATTTGCAGTAAGAATGTCACGGATTTCTTGTACGTCAGAAGCTTTACGGATGAAAGAAGCAGCAACGAAGTCAACGCCTTGCTCACAACCGAATTTAAGGTCGTTCTTATCTTTTTCAGATAGAGCTGGCAGGTTTACAGAAACGCCAGGAAGGTTAACGCCTTTGTTTTCACCTAGAGCACCGTTGTTAAGAACTTTACACTTAACTTCAGTTTCTGAAGTTGCAAGCACTTCCATTTCGATGAGGCCATCGTCAACTAGGATCGTGTTACCAACGTTTAGGTCTTTAGCAAAACCAGCGTAAGTTACTGCAACTTTGTCTTTGTTACCTACCACTGAGATGTCAGTGGTGAAAGTGAATTCTTGACCAGCTACTAGATCAACGTCGTTACCGTCTTCTAGCTTGATTGTGCGGATCTCTGGGCCTTTCGTGTCCAGAAGAATCGCAAGTTGCTTGCCTGTAGCTTCCATTACTTTGCGGAAGTTCGTAATACGAGTGCCATGCTCTGCGTAGTCACCGTGAGAGAAGTTAAGACGCATTACGTTCATGCCTGCATTAACCAGTTCAGTCAGCTTTTCTACAGATTCAGTTTTAGGGCCAATCGTACAAACGATTTTGGTCTTTTTCATGGAAGATACTCTCCGGTAAGTATGGTTACAATTTGAAAGTCGGTTGTTTAGTCTGAAGTAGAGGCGTTTTTGATGGCATTTAGTGCCTGCCATCCACCGATTCTTCGCCACATTATTGCCACTTCAGCTTCTGTAAGTCTTTCACCAAGTTTAGTCATTTTATGACTAAAACAATGGCGATTATGGTTACCTTTTTGTGACTAATCCCACTTTATATGCAGAAAGTTGCAAAAGATAATCTTTAATTCTGTAATTTTTTTTCTTTTCGGTGGCGAATTCTATCACTGAATGAATCCAATATCACTGTTTAAGAATTGTCTTAGGACAAGGTTTTATCGAGAAGTATTAATTTTTTGGATCGAAATAAATGGACTTAAAAGTTTCGATGTAACTATAATAACTTTCAAACCGAAACTTAAAGTCAAACGATTCATGTCGAAACGAAACACTCAACTAAGAAGACACGCTATTTCCAACCTAGTAAATGAGCTTGGAGAGGTGAGCGTTGATGAGCTAGCGCAGAAATTTGAAACCTCAGAGGTCACAATTAGAAAGGACTTGGCTTCTTTGGAAAAGAACGGACAACTTTTACGCCGTTATGGTGGTGCCATTTCTATCCCAACGGAAGTCATTCATGAAGAGTTGAGTCCAATTGTTTCGAGTCGAAAGTTAAGTCTGGCAACAGCAGCGGCATCACTGATTCGAGATCATAATCGAATTGTGATCGACAGTGGCAGCACGACGGCTGCATTAATTCAGCAATTAAATCACAAGCGTGGTTTGGTTGTGATGACCAACTCCTTGCATGTCGCCAATGCACTTAACGAATTAGAGAGTGAACCAACCCTGCTAATGACAGGCGGTACTTGGGATACGCACTCCGAGTCCTTCCAAGGTAAAGTCGCCGAATCTGTATTAAGAGCTTACGACTTTGATCAGCTATTTATCGGTGCCGACGGTATCGATCTAGAGCGCGGAACCACGACGTTTAATGAATTATTTGGCTTAAGTAAGGTCATGGCAGAGGTGTCTCGTGAAGTCATCGTCATGATCGAATCTGAGAAAGTAGGACGCAAGATCCCGAACTTAGAGCTTGCTTGGGAACAAATAGATGTACTGGTTACCGATGCTGAGCTTCAACCAGAACACAGTGCAAAGATCACACAACATGGCGTAAAAGTTATTTGCGCCTAATCTAAATAAGTAAGTAATTTCATATTTACTTCCCTCTGAATAAAGGCGCTTGATCGAGCCTCTATTTAAATCATGGTCAGGGAAGAACAAAACAATAAACGGAGATAAAAACATGTGTGGAATCGTAGGTGCTGTTGCACAACGAGACGTAGCAGAAATTTTGGTTGAAGGGCTACGTCGCTTGGAATACCGAGGTTATGATTCAGCGGGTGTGGCGATCGTTGATGAAGACAGAAACTTACAACGTATTCGACGCTTAGGTAAAGTGCAAGAGCTGGCGGATGCAGTAGACCAAACAAAAGTGGTTGGCGGTACGGGGATTGCACACACACGTTGGGCGACTCACGGTGAGCCATCTGAAGCCAATGCGCACCCACACATGTCCGGCGATATTGCGGTGGTACACAACGGTATTATCGAAAACTATGAATCGCTACGTGAACTGCTTCAATCTCGTGGTTACGTCTTTGAATCTCAAACGGACACTGAAGTTATTGCACACATGGTTGAGTGGGAACTTCGCTCTTCAGGCAGCCTGCGAGAAGCAGTTCAAAATACAGCGAAACAGCTGAATGGAGCGTATGGCACGGTTGTTCTGGATCGTAAAGATCCTTCAAGTATTGTCGTGGCACGCTCAGGTAGCCCAATTGTAATCGGCTTCGGTGTGGGGGAAAACTTCCTAGCATCGGATCAACTCGCTTTGCTTAATGTGACACGCCGTTTCATGTACCTAGAAGAAGGTGATGTTGCAGAGATCACTCGTCGCGAGGTCAGCGTATTTGACGCCGCAGGTGATCGTGTGGAGCGTGAAGTCATCGAGTCAAACGCAGAACATGACGCAGGCGATAAAGGTCAATATCGTCACTTCATGCAAAAAGAAATTTACGAGCAACCAACCGCGTTGATCAACACGATGGAGGGGCGTATCACGGCAGATTCTGTGGTCACTGAAGCCATCGGTGTCAATGCCGCAGAAATTCTAGGCAAAGTAGAGCATGTGCAGATCGTCGCCTGTGGTACGTCTTACAATGCCGGTATGACCGCGCGTTATTGGTTCGAAGATATTGCTGGCGTGAGCTGTGATGTAGAAATTGCTTCCGAGTTCCGTTACCGCAAATTTGTGACCCGTCCAAACAGTCTATTGATCACGCTCTCTCAATCTGGTGAGACCGCCGATACACTGGCAGCCCTCCGCCTTGCGAAAGAGAAAGGCTACATGGCGGCCATGACCATTTGTAACGTGGCGGGATCTTCTTTGGTACGCGAATCTGACTTTGCATTCATGACGCGTGCGGGAGTCGAAATTGGTGTGGCTTCAACAAAAGCGTTCACCACTCAACTCTCGGCACTGTTAATGCTCGTCACGGCGCTTGGTAAGCAACAACATCTTATCAGCAAAGAGAAAGAAAAAGAGATTGTTGAAGCGCTTCACGCATTGCCGAGTCAAATCAACGCGGCTTTATCTTTTGAGAAAGAGATCGAAGCATTAGCAACAGACTTTGCGGACAAACACCACACATTGTTCCTAGGTCGTGGTGAATTTTACCCAATCGCGATGGAAGCCTCTCTCAAACTCAAAGAGATTTCTTACATCCACGCTGAGGCGTACGCGGCAGGAGAACTAAAACATGGTCCTCTGGCTCTCATTGATGCTGACATGCCCGTTGTGGTTGTGGCACCAAGCAATGATCTGCTTGAGAAGCTGAAATCAAATGTTGAAGAAGTTCGTGCCCGTGGTGGTTTGCTTTATGTATTTGCTGATGCGGACTCTGGCTTTGAGGGTGACGAGACGATGAAGATCATCACTATGCCACACGTAAGCGAAATTACAGCAGCAATCTACTACACGATTCCAATGCAGCTGCTCTCTTATTATGTCGCCTTGATTAAGGGGACTGACGTAGATCAACCGCGCAACCTAGCGAAAGCGGTCACGGTAGAGTAAGCAGTGTTAGTGAGCATGATGATACTTATTCATGCTTGACTGGATAAGTAATGAGGATCTAGAGCGGAGTCAAATGACTTCGTTTTTTTATGTTTAATAATATGATTCTTCAGCGCAATTATTTGATATTCATGTAGTTACTTCTTGATAGGTTAGATGGCGAGTATCTCAATGAGAGTACCTTTTAGTGAACTAAAGGGGCACGATTAAATCCAACCCCTTGGCTTTATGGATAACGTTATCTTTTTACTACTCATTATCGAGATAAATGACACAAATTTAGCCGCTTGTCGCGATTTTATTGTCATAACTGGGCTATCTTGTCGAGATGAAAAATTGAACGATTCAATGAAAAAAGGAGCATAAATGGAGCGAATTTCCAATAAATCGTCAGCGTGGCTTGGGTTGAGTTTGATTCTCGGGTTGGGTGTACTGGGTTTTTTTATCCAACAGACGGCGATTAAGTACAAAGCTTACGAGCGTGTGGTTACTGTAAAGGGCCTGTCCGAGCGAGAATACACTGCTGATACTGTAATCTGGCCGATTCAATTTACCGTTGCAAGTAACGATATGCCGACGATGTTTGATGAGATCGAGCAGCAAACCAAGTTAGTACTCGACTTTCTTGCGGCAAAAGGACTGGATGATTCTAACTTCTCTCTGTCTTCTCCTGCTGTGACAGACCGTAAGGCGCAGCAATACGGCAGTGAAAAGGATGCAGAGTATCGTTACTTGGCTAATCGAACCGTGACGGTCTACAGCCAGAATATCGATGTTGTGAGAGCGGCCATCAATGAGATTGGTGAGTTAGGGAAGCAAGGTGTTTTGCTCAAGCAAGACTCTTACTCGAACCGAGCTGAATACAGCTTTACTAAGCTCAACGACATCAAGCCAGATATGATTGAAGAAGCGACTAAAAATGCACGAGAAGTAGCAGAGAAGTTCGCGAAAGATTCACAGAGCTCGCTCGGTAAAATTAAGCGTGCGACGCAAGGTCAGTTCTCTATTTTCGACCGCGATAGCAATACTCCTTACATTAAGAAAGTGCGTGTTGTTTCAACGGTTCAGTATTACTTGTCAGATTAACTCTGACCTTTGTTAACCCTGAAAAAAGAACAAGCCAGTCATTTTTTGATTGGCTTTTTTTATGCTTGCCGCTCTATTTCTTATTTGCGCAAGTGATCTTTGATAGAACTAAGTTCTTACTTGTTTGGCAATGAAGTTGATAAAAATCAATCCTGTGGAGGAGCTAGAAGCGTAATTTGAACACTCTGGGCTAGCGAAAAGGAATAACTAGAATGGCATTTAAACACTACATCAGAGAGGCTTTGGGCTTGGCTATTGTGATCTCTATGGTGTGCGGGTCTTTGAGCATCTTATTGGATTTCTTTGCCCTTGTGGCGTTGTGTGGGCATCAAGAAGAGATCGCACATATTTTCTTTCACGAGTCGTTTTACTTCGCCGTGTTTTTTATCCCGCCTTATTTTTTGTGGAAAGTGATTACTCACCCAGATCTTGTCGCTGCGACAGAAGGGTTTCAAGCCAGCAAGCGGAGCGAAAGGGTACTCTGAATGAGAGTTAGGTGATGGGTGAGATGCTGGAAGAACTCTCCATTCCCCCGAATAGAAAAAAAGCTCGTAGATTTCTCTACGAGCCTTTCTGAATTTGGTGGCCCCTCGCAGACTTGAACTGCGGACCAATCGATTATGAGTCGACTGCTCTAACCACTGAGCTAAGGGGCCTTAATAGGACAACGATTATAAGGGAAGCATCAGTATGTGTCTAGACACAAGGTGGGGTATTTGCGCTTACTTTTTATTCACTTAGCTTCAAAAATAATAAAAAAGGTGACACTAGGTCACCTTTTTTGCGTTTTACCGTGTTGATTACTCGTCTAAGAAGCTACGCAGTGTTTCTGAGCGGCTTGGGTGACGAAGTTTACGCAGTGCTTTCGCTTCGATCTGACGGATACGTTCACGCGTAACGTCGAACTGCTTTCCAACTTCTTCTAAAGTGTGGTCAGTGTTCATGTCGATACCAAAGCGCATACGAAGTACTTTTGCTTCACGTGGCGTTAGACCAGCAAGTACGTCTTTCGTTGCCATTTTCAGGCTGGTTGCTGTCGCAGAGTCTAGCGGTAGTTCTAGCGTCGTATCCTCGATGAAATCACCCAAGTGCGAATCTTCGTCGTCACCGATTGGTGTCTCCATTGAGATTGGCTCTTTAGCGATTTTAAGTACTTTGCGAATCTTATCCTCTGGCATTTGCATGCGCTCTGCCAGTTCTTCCGGTAACGGTTCACGCCCCATCTCTTGCAGCATTTGACGAGAGATGCGGTTTAGCTTGTTGATCGTTTCGATCATGTGTACCGGGATACGAATCGTACGTGCTTGGTCCGCGATTGAACGAGTGATTGCCTGACGGATCCACCACGTTGCGTAAGTCGAGAACTTGTAACCACGGCGGTATTCAAACTTATCTACCGCTTTCATCAGACCGATGTTACCTTCTTGGATCAGATCCAAGAACTGTAGGCCACGGTTGGTGTATTTCTTCGCGATAGAAATTACCAGACGTAAGTTCGCTTCAACCATCTCTTTCTTTGCACGGCGAGCTTTAGCTTCACCGATAGACATACGACGGCTGATGTCTTTGATATTTTGAACGTTAAGAGACGTCTCTTCTTCAATCATTTTTAGTTTAGTGATTGAACGACGGATGTCTTCTTCGCTACGTTTTATCTTTTCAGCGTATGGCTTGTCAGACGCTAGGATCTCGTCAAGCCATGCTTCGCTTGACTCGTTGCCTGTGAAGAGTGCGATGAATGATTTCTTCGGCATTTTGCCGTATTCAACCGTAGACTTCATGATCAGACGTTCTTGAGTACGAACGCGATCCATTGCCGTACGTAGTTCGTTCACTAGGTGATCGAACTGCTTCGGCGTTAGACGAAACTCTCTGAACACGTCTAGCATCAGCTCGTTAGCAAGTGTCGCCTTAGGGCTTTCGTAACCGTGCTCATTGATTGCAAGCTGAAGGTTTTGATACGTGTTACGCAGCTGGCTGAATTTCTCAAGCGCTAGCTCTGGATCAATACCAGCATCTTCTTCAGAATCATCTGAATCATCATCGCTTTCTTCGTCGTCATCAACGTCTTCGCTATCTTCTTCTTTCAACTGAGTTTCAGTCAGTTCAGAACCGATGTGCGTCGCAGTTGGTGCAGCCGTGTCGTCTGCATCCGGGTCAACAAATCCAGAAATTAGGTCTGTCAGACGAAGTTCTTCTGCTTGAACTTTATCAAACTGCTCAAGAATGTATGGGATAGTGCCTGGATATTCAGCAACAGACGATTGAACTTGGTTAATACCTTCTTCAATACGTTTCGCGATGTCGATTTCGCCTTCGCGAGTCAACAGTTCAACGGTACCCATTTCGCGCATGTACATGCGGACGGGGTCTGTTGTGCGGCCGATTTCACTCTCTACGCTAGAAAGTGCTGCGGCTGCAGCTTCTGCCGCATCTTCATCGGTAATATTGGTGTCATCATTGAGTGCTAAGTCATCAGCATCAGGAGCAGTTTCTACTACCTTGATACCCATGTCGTTGATCATCTGAATGATATCTTCTACCTGTTCTGAATCTACGATTTCAGCAGGCAGGTGGTCATTTACTTCGGCGTAGGTCAGATAGCCTTGTTCCTTGCCCTTTATAACAAGTAACTTTAGCTGTGACTGCGGATTTTGATCCATAGACGGTATCCAACTTCGTAATCTGGTGAAGGAATCAGTATGCGAAATGCAAACCACTTACTATAGCAAATTAAATTGTTGCTGACTAATTAAACAGGGTTACGCTTTCAAGTCTTTCATTAGTTCTTGCAGCTCCCTCATTTCTTCGGTTGATAAACCGACACTTCTTGCTTTGGCCTGCAGGTTTTCAATTTGCTTTTCAACACACTGAGCAATAATTTTATCCAGTGAGTCTAAAAATATTTCTTCTTGGTTGTCTTCATCGAGGGGAATGTCCCAGCTCGCGAGACGAGACAGAAGGGTCTCATTTTGGCTATTCCGCCAATGCTCTAATAGCTGGCCTGTGTTTATATGGGGATGTGCCTCGCATTTATCAAGTACATCAACAAATAAACTTAGTCCTGGTATTGATAGTTCCCTTACCGAAGACAAGTCAGGTACCATTTGAGCATAGCTCGGATTTTGAATAAGTAGAGCGATTACCTCGCGCATTGGCGTTCGTTTGATCTCTTTATGCGGCTGAAGTCGTGTATTAATTGTCTTGTTGCGCGATCTGCGTAAGCGATTGTCAAAACCAGTACGTTCGTCAAGCAGCTTTTCGAGCAATTCCTGAAAGTAAGGATCAGGTATCTTATCAATTAAGCCACTTGCGTAGGCGCGTAGTGCAGATTTGCCTTCATTGTTGCCTAAGTTGATTTGGTGTAATTCGATCAGGTTATCAAATAAATAGCTCGAAAGTGGCGTCGCTTGCTCGACTTGTTGCTCAAACGCTTGTTTGCCGTGTTTACGAATGTAGCTATCGGGATCTTCCCCGTCTGGTAGAAACAAAAACTTCAGTGTGTTACCTGTTTTTAAGTATTGAAGTGCGTTCTCGAGCGCACGCCACGCTGCTTCTTTACCAGCACGGTCCCCGTCGTAACAACACACAACCGTGTTAGTTTGACGGAACAACATTTGGATATGATCACCCGTGGTCGAAGTGCCTAATGATGCGACAGAATAATCTACGCCATATTGCGCTAACGCGACCACATCCATATAACCTTCAACCACTAAAATACGTGGCGGTTCACGATATGCCTGTAAAACTTCATAGAGGCCGTAAAGTTCTTTACCTTTATGAAAAATAGGCGTCTCAGGTGAGTTTAGGTATTTTGGTGTGCCATCGCCAAGCACACGACCACCAAAGCCAATGACTCGACCACGGCGATCATGAATCGGAAACATAATACGACCACGAAAGCGGTCATATCGGTTACCTTTCTCATTTTCAATTAACATGCCGCCAGTCACGAGCATGTCTTGATTGTCTTTATTTTGGCCGAAATTCTTACGGACTAAATCCCATTCATCCGCTACATAGCCGATGCCAAACTTCTGTACAATTTCACCGGAAAGACCGCGATCTTTAAGATACTCAATCGCCACTTTACTTGCTGGCTGTTTGAGTTGGTTACGATAGAACTGAGCAATGCTACCCATTACATCGTAGAGGCTACGTTTTTCACTGCTGCTTGCCTGAGGGCCAGATTTAAACTGGCCACCACTGCCACTGCGTTGTTCACGTGGCACATCCAAACCAAGGTAAGACGCCAGTTCTTCAATGGCCTCGACAAACTCCAAACGTTCGAATTCCATGATGAAGTCGATGGCATTACCGTGCACGCCGCAGCCAAAACAGTGGTAAAACTGTTTCTCTTGGCTAACGCTGAATGATGGGGTCTTTTCGTTGTGGAAAGGGCAGCAAGCGCCGTAGTTTTTGCCTTTCTTCTTCAGTTTCACGCGTGCGTCAATGATATCGACAATATCGAGTCGAGCTAGGAGGTCATCAATAAAATTGCGAGGGATGTGTCCAGCCATAAAACCTAACAAAAAAGAAAGTCATGATTGGCTCAAATGGGTTATCAAAAAGCATCTAAGGCTTTTTTGTTCCACTCTGCCAGATACAAACAAGCCGTGCGTTCCAAAGGATAGCACGGCTTGCTGCAATTGGATGGGGTATTAAGCCAGTTTAGCGCGAACTAAACCACTCACTTTACCCATATCTGCACGCCCTTGAATTTGTGGCTTCAGAACACCCATTACTTTGCCCATGTCTTGCATGCCAGCTGCGCCAGATTCAGTAATCGCCTTCTCAATAAGAGCTGCGACTTCTTCGTCCGTCAGTGGTTGAGGCATAAAATCCTCAAGAACGGTAATTTCTGCTCGTTCAGCATCAGCAAGATCTTGACGATTTGCTGCTTCAAATTGCGTAACAGAATCGCGACGCTGTTTAACCATTTTGGTCAGCACTGCAAGGATGTCGTCATCGCCCAGAGTAATCTGTTCGTCGACTTCACGTTGCTTGATGGCTGACAAGGCCAAACGAATAGTACCAAGGCGCATTTTGTCCCTAGCTTTCATCGCTAATTTTTGCTCTTCTTTGAGTTGTTCAATCAGAGCCATAACTAAATTCCTTACCGGATCTCAGTTATTAGTACAGGCGAACGCGACGTGCGTTTTCGCGAGCTAGCTTCTTAGCGTGACGCTTTTGAGCTGCTGCTTTAGCGCGCTTACGAACAGTTGTTGGCTTTTCGTAGTGCTCGCGACGGCGAACTTCAGAAAGGATACCTGCTTTTTCACAAGAGCGCTTGAAACGACGTAGTGCAACGTCGAACGGTTCGTTTTCACGTACTTTAACTATTGGCATATGCCTTTCACCTCAGGGGTTATTCATTATTGCTGGTTACTCAGTACCAAATCAGAGAAGCCGCCCATTGAGCTAACTTTCTATTCGCGTTTGGCCATTAACCAGCTTGATCAAAAATGGTGCGGAATTTTAATCCGATCAATACCGCTTTGTAAAGCCTTTTATCGCCTATTGTCTGTACAAAATTTGTTTGAATCACCAAGGCGAGGTAATATGACGCCCAAATTTCCTCTATATAAAAAGCATACTGAGAAAACCATGCGCATTATTGGTATCGAAACCTCTTGTGATGAGACTGGCATCGCGATTTATGACGATGAAAAAGGTCTGCTATCACACAAGCTTTACAGCCAAGTAAAACTTCACGCAGATTACGGCGGTGTGGTGCCTGAGTTGGCTTCACGTGACCATGTAAAGAAAACCATCCCTCTTATTAAAGAGGCGCTAAAAGAAGCGAATCTGACGTCCAACGACATCGATGGTGTTGCTTATACGGCGGGCCCGGGCTTGGTCGGTGCACTTCTTGTTGGCGCTACAATAGGTCGAAGTATTGCTTACGCTTGGGGAGTGCCTGCGGTTCCGGTTCACCACATGGAAGGTCACTTACTTGCTCCTATGTTAGAGGACAATCCGCCACCGTTCCCGTTTGTGGCGGTATTGGTATCGGGCGGTCACTCTATGATGGTAGAAGTAAAAGGCATCGGTGAGTACAAAATCCTCGGTGAATCGATTGATGATGCAGCGGGTGAAGCGTTCGATAAAACGGCAAAGCTCATGGGTCTGGATTACCCTGGTGGTCCGTTGCTGTCTAAGTTGGCTGAAAAGGGTACCCCGGGTCGTTTTAAGTTTCCACGCCCTATGACCAATGTGCCGGGTCTGGACATGAGCTTCTCTGGTCTAAAAACGTTTACGGCAAACACGATAGCTGCAAACGGCGATGACGAGCAAACACGTGCAGATATTGCGCTAGCATTCGAAGAGGCTGTGTGTGCCACGTTAGCAATTAAATGTAAACGTGCACTAGAGCAAACAGGCATGAAGCGCATTGTGATTGCTGGTGGTGTTAGTGCAAACCGCCGTCTGCGTGCAGAGCTTGAGAAGCTGGCAAAAAAAGTGGGCGGCGAAGTTTACTACCCTCGCACTGAGTTTTGTACCGATAACGGTGCGATGATCGCATACGCAGGCATGCAGCGCTTGAAGAACGGTGAAGTCGCTGATATGTCAGTGGAAGCACGCCCACGCTGGCCTATCGATCAGCTTACGCCAGTTGCGTAATTACACCTCTGCTGAAGGTTTGAAATAGAAGCATTCCAATAAAGGTCTCTGTATATCAGAGGCCTTTATTTTTAGGTACTTTATTGAAATGCTTTGCGTATTTGGTGATAAAAGACTGATGCGAGTTTTTCTTGATCGCTTTAGTGGTAGGAAAGGTCGTAAAAATAATAAAAGGATACAACGATGGATAAGTTTGAAATTGAAGGCCAGAAACTTGCTTACTTAGATACGGGTGAGGGCCCTGTACTTCTGTTTGGTCATAACTACCTTTGGGATTGCCAAATGTGGGCACCACAGATTGAAGTGTTGAGCCAATCATACCGTTGCATCGTACCGGACCTTTGGGCGCACGGTGAGTCGGATGCCGCGCCAGCTTCAACACGATCTTTAACAGATTGCGCTCAGCATATGTTGGCGCTGATGGACCATTTAGCGATTGAACAGTTCTCTGTTGTTGGCTTGTCTGTGGGCGGCATGTGGGGGGCTGAACTTACCTCTCAAGCGCCACAGCGCGTTAAGTCATTGGTTCTAATGGATACATTCATTGGTCTAGAGCCGGAGGTGATGCATAACAAGTATTTTGCTATGCTGGATACCATCAGCAAATTACAAGCGGTGCCAGCACCCATTGTAGAAGCCGTGACACCGCTGTTTTTCGCTAATAATGTCGAGCAAGTGAATCCAAGCTTGGTTACATCCTTTAAGCAGAGTCTTGAAAGGCTGCAAGGGGAGCGTGCCGTTGAGGTAGCGCGTGTTGGTCGTATGGTGTTTGGCCGTCGTGATGTGATTGAAGACGCTGAAATGTTTGCGTTGCCAACCTTGATTGCGGTTGGGCGTGAAGATAAGCCTCGTCCCGTCTTTGAATCCTATTTAATGCATGACTGCATTACCGGCAGTGAGCTCGTTGAGATCCCAGAGGCTGGACACATGAGTTGTCTAGAGCAGCCAGAATTCGTCAATCAAATGCTATTGGACTTTCTAAACAAAGTGCACGCATAGCGCTAAGTTTAAAAGCTTAAAACTAAAAAACTCGGTATCAGGCCGAGTTTTTTTCTATCGGTTTCTTCTCGCCAATCTTAGGCTCTTCACCGGACAGTAAACGGCGGATATTCTGATGATGTTTAAACACGATTAAGCAGCACAGCATGGCAACGGGTAAGGTGTATTGCGGCTTAAACATCCAAGTATAAAGCGGTGTTAAAAGTACAGTAGTTAATGCAGCCACAGAAGAGTAGCGGAATAAAAGGGCGACCCCGAGCCATGTCAGTATAACTAACCCTGTTAAGTCCAAACCGATCGGCGCAATGGCACCAAGTGCCGTTGCTACCCCTTTGCCACCTTTAAAGTGGAAGAAGATCGGATACATGTGACCAAGACAAGCGGCAATAGCAATGACACCCAGTATGATAGGCTCGATATTAAGGAAGTAACCGCCCCAAACCGGGATGGTGCCTTTGAGCATGTCACAGAGTAATACCGCCACCGCTGCCCCCTTGCCGCCAATACGTAATACATTGGTGGCTCCTGGATTATTGGACCCCACGTTACGCGGGTCTGGCAGCTTCAATAAACGACAAATCAGCACCGCACTGGAAATTGAACCCAGTAAATAGGCGGCCATTGTCATGATCAGTGCCAGTGCGTCCATAGAAGTCCTTGATGGATTTGAATTTAATGCTCACTTCCTGAGTAATTGCTATCATACCGCGATTTCGCTGCGAGCAAAAATACTCTCTTCAATAGAGCTTGCATTATGGGGTTTCTTGTATATAAAGAATCTTCGCAGTTTATACCCGAGTGACTTTTGCTGCCAATTGACGTTGTCGAGGGCTACACAGCTCACTTGGATACAATAGTACGATCACATTGCCCAAACCGGGTATCCGACTTCTGAGATAGAAGGACATAAGATGGCTCTGGATAAAGTTTTTATTGAACAGTTAGCAGTAATCACCACCATAGGCGTTTACGACTGGGAACAGCAAATCAAGCAGAAGCTGGTTCTGGATATCGAAATGGCGCATGATAACAAGCCGGCGGGTAAGAGTGATGATGTTCAAGATGCGCTGGACTACTCACAGGTGAGTGAAGCGGTATTAAACCACATTGAAAATGGTCGTTTCCTGTTGGTTGAGCGCGTTGCAGAAGAAGTCGCAGAGCTTATCATGCAGCGTTTCTCTGTGCCTTGGGTGAAAATTCGTTTAGCTAAACCTGGTGCAGTTCCTCAAGCACGCGCAGTAGGCGTCGTGATTGAACGGGGCCAAGCATGATCAAAACATATATCGGTATAGGCACTAATATTGAAAGAGAGCATCACGCACTTGTCGCTTATCAAGAGTTGCAAAAGCTTGGTTGCGATCTGTGTGTGTCGCCGATATATGAATGTGAGCCAGTCGGCTTTAGCAGTCAAAACTTCTACAACTTCGTGATTCGTTTCTCCACGGAGTTGTCACTCGAAGAATTGAGTTACCGTTTACGTGAGATTGAATTTCAGTGGGGGCGTGAAGAAAACGCGCAAAAGTATCAGGATCGAACCTTAGATCTTGATATCGTCTTGTTCGGTGAGTGCACTTCGCAGCAAAAACCTGAGCTACCTCGCAGTGATATTTACAAATACCCATTTGTGACAAAGCCCCTGTATGATCTCGATCCTCAATTGGTGATCCCCGGCGATGGGAGAACCATCGCCGATATTTGGCAGGCGATGCAGCCTGTCGATTCACTCAAACCAGTTTCCTTTTCACTTTAATCTGAGTTGTTTACATGAGTTACTTTGAAGCCTTTATTTTGGCTCTGATTCAGGGTCTAACAGAGTTTTTGCCAATTTCCAGTTCTGCTCACTTGATATTACCCTCAGCCATCCTTGGTTGGGAAGATCAGGGCTTGGCATTTGATGTTGCTGTCCACGTTGGTACGTTGATGGCGGTGGTGATCTATTTCCGTCAAGAAGTGATAACACTTTTCCAAGCACTGTTTGCCTCTATCTTCAAAGGTGACCGCAGTAAAGAAGCCAAACTGGCATGGATGATCGCTCTCGCAACGATCCCTGCATGCGTGTTTGGCCTGCTAATGAAAGACATCATTGAGATCTATTTGCGTAGTGCTTATGTGATCGCAACCACGACCATCATTTTCGGTCTGCTGCTTTGGTGGGTGGATAAGAATGCGAAGTTAGTGGCAGACGAGTACCAAACAGGCTGGAAGAAAGCACTGTTCATTGGTATTGCTCAAGCCTTGGCCATGATTCCTGGCACGTCACGCTCTGGTGCAACCATCACCGCAGCGCTTTATTTAGGCTTTACCCGTGAAGCGGCGGCGCGTTTTTCATTCTTGATGTCTATTCCAATCATCACCTTGGCGGGGGGCTACCTAGGTATGAAATTGGTGACAAGTGGTGAGCCCGTGCACATAGGCTTCCTGTTGACAGGCATTGTGACTTCATTTATCAGTGCGTACATCTGTATCCACTTCTTTTTGAAGATGATTTCTCGTATGGGTATGACACCGTTTGTGATTTACCGCTTGATTCTGGGCTTCGGCTTGTTTGCTTTCTTGCTGACCGCTTAAACCCAATTCGAACGAAAACGCCCGCTTTTTATAGCGGGCGTTTTGTTTTTGAGTCTGAACATCTTTGGCTTACTCGTCTGGCCTATTTACCTAGAGCGACTCTAACTGCCCCAACGCGGCGCTTTTCTTGCTCTTCGCGTATTGCTGGTCCTTTGAAACCGTCTTTAATAATGGCTTGTACATCAACCGATGCCGCCGCTTGATAAGCTCGTATAAACAGTTCTGCTTGCGGGTATGGCTGGTTTTCTAACCCCTTGCGACCAGCATGATCGGCTTGGCAGCAGATTAAGATATCTTGCAGGCGTTCGGCTTTACGCCACACATCAAACTTGTTGAGGATCTTGATGATGGTTTGTGGTTTAAGCTCAGCTGCTCGGTGGATATTAGAGTGTTGCTCGCACACCATTAATGCCAAGTCGCGGAACTCATTTGGCACCCGTACGCGATCGCACAGCTTCTTGATAAGTTTTAAACCTGTGTGGCAATGCATTTTATGACTTGGCCATTCGCTTTCTGGCGTGACGCCTTTACCCAAGTCATGCACTTGCGCAGCAAATCGAACGGATAGCGAATCACTTAGCTTCGCTGCCTGCTTCGCCACCATTAATGTGTGAATACCTGTATCGATCTCTGGGTGCCATTTCTCAGGTTGAGGCACACCAAACAGCGCATCAACCTCTGGTAAGACAATGGCTAATGCACCACATTCTCTGAGTACAGATAAAAAGACATCAGGGCAAGAAGTCGAAAGTGATTTATGCCATTCTTGCCAAACACGTTCTGGTGTCAGTGTGCTTAACTCTCCGGATTCTGCTACGTCGCGCATCAGTTGTATGGTTTCTTCTGCGACATTAAAACCTAAGTGGGCTAACTTAGCAGCGAAGCGGGCCACTCGTAAAACACGCAGTGGATCTTCGATAAAAGCCTGTGAAACATGGCGTAGCACTTTATTTTGCAGATCGTTTTGACCGCCATAGGGGTCGTAAAGCTTACCCTTGTCATCCATCGCCATGGCGTTGATGGTCAAGTCTCGACGAATTAAGTCTTCTTCAAGTGTGACGCTTTGGTCAAAGAAGCATTCGAAGCCTGTGTAGCCAGCACCAGATTTTCTTTCGGTTCGTGCAAGGGCATGCTCCTCTTTGTTTTTAGGGTGTAAGAAGACAGGAAAGTCTTTTCCCACAGCGGTGTAGCCTTGGGCGAGCATCATTTCTGGGGTTGCGCCAACCACTACCCAATCTTTGTCATTACTATCAATACCGAGCAAATGATCCCGAACTGCACCACCGACTAAATAAACCTGCACGAATAACCTCTAATTTATGGATATGACGTTGGACATTGTAGCAAGCAATGGTAACGTGCTTATACCCCCAAGTCACCTCAATGTCAGGTGTGCAGAGTTTCCCTTTTATCAGAGAAAATACCGTTGTTTACCTTAATGATTTTTTGGCGATGGTAAGCATGGTTTCTGGTGCGCAAAGTCTTAACCGTGTCGCGGAATCCAACAATAACTGCTGAAACGTAAGACTGCTTGGGGATAAAAAGAACTAAAACGAAGAGTGAGTGTCTCTTTTAAGTCTATCAAGGAATTGCCCGAACGATTGTGGGTGGGTTTTAGCTGGAGATCCTATGTATAAGGACTTTTTTGGGTTTGTTGAACTGCCATTTTCTATTGTTCCAAACTCGCGTTATCTGTACCTGAGCCAACGTCACAAAGAGGCGATCACCCACCTTCAAGCGGGATTAGGTGATGGTGGTGGTTTTGCCATGCTTACTGGCGAGGTGGGAACAGGTAAAACTACTGTTGCAAAAGTGATGTTGGCGAACTTGGATGAGAACACCAAGGCGGGGTTGATCCTAAATCCTACTTTCTCGAGTCGAGATTTACTCGAAGCCATCTGCGATGAATTTAAAGTGACCTATCCGCAAGAGGCAACGCTCAAGCAGCTTAACCAAGCGATTCATGATTACCTGCTACGTAATCATGAGTCGGGCTGGACAACCTTGTTAGTGATTGATGAGGCTCAGCACTTGGCAGCAGATGTGCTGGAGCAATTGCGTCTGTTAACCAATTTAGAGACGGATACGCGAAAGCTACTTAAAGTCTTGTTGGTTGGTCAGCCAGAACTACAGCGTTTATTACAAACCACGCAACTGCGTCAGCTCGCTCAACGTATTACGGGGCGTTACCATTTACTGCCATTGGATGAAAAGGAAACCGCTGACTACATTGCTTTTCGTTTGCATACCGCTGGAGGTGATAAGCTGCTGTTTGGCCTTAGTTCTAGCAAGCTCATCGCTAAATACAGCCATGGTATCCCGCGTTTGATTAACCTAATTTGTGACAAATCGCTGTACATGAGTTATCACAAAGGAAATGTGGTTGTCGATAAGCAAACGGTGCATCAAGCTTGTGAAGAGGTGATTCAATTCCAAGCGGAGATTTATCAGCAAGAGCGACCCGTTCGTCGCGGTTTTGAGTGGCCAATTTGGGGCTCGGCTCTTATTGGTGTTTGTGCTGCCGTTGGTATCGGCTGGGCAGTCATGCAACAAATGCCGTTACCCTCCACTCTGGATGCTCAGCCCGTGCCAATGGCTCAAGTGATGGCACCACAAGCGGTTGTCCCTGCGATTGATGAACAACTCACTGATGAACAGCGTAATTTGCTGTTACAGCAGACTCAGTCGAATCTAGCGGTGAACGAGCTTTACAAGTTATGGGGATATCGAGCTGCGGTACGTGACAACTTGTGTTTATCAGAGCCTCAATCGACCATGCGTTGTGAGCGTAAAATGGCAACATGGCCATTATTGGTGCAACAAAACCGCCCAGTGATTTTAGAACTGAATTACCAGAGCCAAGTCGGTTATGTGATTCTTTACGCGCTTGGTGACAACAAAGTCGACGTGCTCAATGGTAGCCAGCGCCTTCGCTTGCCAGTGTCATGGCTCAAGCCGCTATGGCAGGGCAACATTATCGAATTATGGCAAGCCCCGCTGAGAGATACGCTGCGCTCAGATATGGAAGGGCCTGCGATTGATGTTCTTGACCAATTATTGGCACAAGCGGTAAACGAGCAACCGCTTGGGAGCGAGGTTTACGACAGTGAACTCAAAGAGCGGGTTGAGCTGTTCCAACGTTGGCAAGGAATCGGTGTCGATGGCATTGCAGGTAAACAGACCTTAGAACGATTGCAGCAGAGTGTCCAAATTGATGCCCCGCCGCTTAAAGAGATTAATGAGGAGGACGCATAATGTCTGTCATCAAGCATGTTGGGCTCTTTCTATTGCCAATCACTCTTACTGCGGTTGGTGCCGCTTGGTATTTGGAACTGTTTGCTCGAGAATCGGCCGTTCCTATGGATACAGAGAAAGCGCAACCTGTAGCCGAGCCAATAATACCCGTGGTCAAAGCAAAATTTGAAAGCCTGAGTTATCCCGATGAATCGCAATTGATGCCACTCGATCGAGAGTGGCCAATCGCCGAATTACCGCAAAATTTCAGTACCGCTGTTGAGCAAGACTACGTGGCGAACAATACGACTCCCAAAGAGCAGGAGCGACTGGAATTTTTGCCGCAAACGCTAAAAACCAGCCCGACAATGCAAAGGCATGATGATCAAGGTTTATCACTGAATGATATCGACTTGTCCTCATTGTCACCTGATCTGGCGATGAAGGTCGAGAACGCCCTAGCAAACAATAATCAACCGCTGCTGAAGCCTTCTTCATCCATCGGTAATTTGGAAGGTGAGACGCAACAGTGGCAAGGTAGATTGCCAGCGCTGAACCTACAGACGCACTTGTACTCAAGTGATGTGAACCGCCGTCGGGTGAAGATCAATAACGTGGATTACCATCAGGGGGATGTGGTTGATGGACAAGTGACTTTGGAAGAGATCCAGCCACAAGCGGTGATCATTCAATTCCAAGGTGAGCAAATCCGTGTACCCGCTTTGTATGAGTGGGAGGGGTAATGCATGAGTGGAAAGGGTAATTAATCCGCTTACTTTTGTTCTTAGTTCAATTAGCCAGTGAGTTTCTACCGCTGGTTTTTTTGTATCTCCTACTCGTCGTTTGTCATTTTTAATGACTTCAGCGGGAGAGGGTAAAATATCGAAAGGGTTTATTGATGGCGTTACACAGAGCTCGGTGAGATGAGGCCAACAAAAAAGCCAGTCACATATGACTGGCTATTTTGATTCGAGATCTTATCCGTTAGCTGAAAGCGATTATGCCCAACCTGCTGGCGATTTCTTTCTGCGAGGGATGAGGTGTGGCAGTAGCAAGCCAAAGAGCAAACCCAGACCAGCAACAGCGCCACCATAAGTGAAGTACTTAAGTAGCATGTCGTCTTTTTGAGTGTCTAGCTTCGCGCGAAGTTCACGGTTTTCTGTTTCAACAGAAGTCAGCTGATCGCTGATTTCAGAGTATTTCTTTTCTAGATCTGAAATCTGTTGGTTGCGAGTTTCCAGCGACGTCACTAGACCCGCCTTTTCAGTGTCTGAGTTCTGGCGTGCGTTCGCCAATTGTTCTTTCACTTCTTTCAGCTCTTTCTCTATACGAGGAAGGCGGATGGCCATGCTTTCTTGGTTTGTCACAAACTTGTTTTGCACCCAGCCTGTACGGCCGCGAGCGTCACGGATTTTTGTGTAACCCGTGTCTTTGTTTGTTTGAAGAAGTTGTACTTTAGAGCCGGCGTTAACACTGCCCATAATGCGGTAAGTGTTGTTTGGGCCAGAGTGCATAAAAGTGAATAGGTCATCAGAAATATAACGGTCTGCCGCTAGTGCTGCTGGCGCTGCTAGCAAAGTAAACAAAACCGTGATGATTAGTTTTTTCACAGTAAATCCCTTAACGATTTTCTTGGATACAGCTTTGGCACCGAATTATTGGAGCCGGAAATAGATGAATAGTATTCAGTTTCAAACTTTGGTGCAACAAAGAAGGGAGGCAAGACCTCCCTTTCTGTGTGTTTGAGTCAATAATGACAATGCGTTTACATTGCATTGACTCGACGCATTATGCTAACACAGCTTACGAGAACATTGCTTGGATACTGTAGAAGAAGATGACGGCTAATAGTGCGCCTGCAGGTAGCGTCACGATCCAAGATGCAACAATGTTACGAACCACACCTAGGTTAAGTGCAGCAATACCGCGAGCAAAACCTACACCTAACACCGCACCAACAAGTGTTTGCGTTGTAGAGATTGGCAGGCCAGTGCCTGAAGCGAGAACAACGGTACATGCCGTTGCTAGCTGAGCGGCAAAACCACGGCTTGGGGTTAGTTCAGTAATACCTGTACCAACGGTTGCCATTACTTTGTGACCGAGTGTCGCAAGACCAACCACGATTCCGAAACCACCCAGAGGAAGAATCCACCACGCGATAGTGCTCTTCGCTGTGACTTCACCCATGTGTTCAACGGTTGAAACAACGGCAGACAGTGGACCTATGGCGTTAGCTACGTCATTTGAGCCATGAGCAAATGCCATCGCACATGCTGTGATAACCATTAGCACGCTGAAGATGCCTTCTACACCAGCAAAGCCACGATCTTCCTCGCGATTTGCGAATTTCTTCTGAATGTAGAAGTAACCACCAATCATTACTGCAGCAGAGACCATTAATGCCCACATCCATGCCTCACCATTGCTTAAGTGAAGACCAACGTGTTTTAGTCCTTTCTTAATGGTGACAAGCGCAATCACCATAGTCGTGATGAACATGTAAACCGGAACGAAACGTTTGGCGTTAAATAGCGGGTTCTCTGTATCAAAGATCAGACGCTGTGCACTGACAAAAATCAGGTAAGCAAAGAAACCTGAGATAACCGGGGTAATGATCCAGCTACCGACAATCCCCTGAACGCTGGCCCAATCAACGGCTTCTGTACCTACGGATACGCATGCAAAACCGATGATCGCACCAATGATGGAGTGAGTGGTTGAGACAGGCCAGCCCATGTAAGAAGCCAGTAAAAGCCAAGTACCAGCAGCAAGAAGCGCTGACATCATACCGTAGACAAGGATGTCAGGTTGGCTAGCAAATAGCGATGTTTCGATAACACCTTTACGGATGGTGTCAGTGACTTCACCGCCAGCAAGGTATGCACCAGCAAATTCAAAGATCATCGCAATGATGATGGCTTGTTTTACGGTAAGTGCTTTTGAGCCAACAGATGTGCCCATCGCATTAGCAACGTCATTCGCGCCAATACCAACTGCCATCATTAATCCAAAGAGCGCAGCAACAATAATCAGGACAGTACCGTAGTTCGCAAGGATATCCATCGTAATACCTAGTTGTTTTATAACAAGCGGAGCAATCTATAAAGCGCATTAAGCCATATGACGGTGAGTTCTGTCATCGTCTATCTGGCGCGCGTTAATCATGCTCTTCGTTATGTCGTTAACTTTATGTTTTAAGATCGAGATAGCATGACTTCCAAACGAGCACCCACGCGCTGCGCTTGGTCGGCAATACCACCTACCCATTCAAGAATTTTGTATAAGAACATAACATCAATAGGATTCATGTCAGCTTCAATCGCCATCAATTGTTGGCGAAGTTCAATCTGCATTAAATCGGTGTCATCTTCAATTTCGTCCAACTGATGAATCATTTCAGCAACGAGTGTTACTTCACGGCCTTTGAAGCCAGTTTCTAGCAGTTCATCAAGTTCGTTGATTACTTTTTGCGCTTGGTCAGCTGCATCAAGACAACGTTGAACGTATGCGAGGAAGTTTGATTGGAGAGCCTCAGGAATGACAAGTTGACGACCATATACACGGCCAGCAATGTCTTTTGCCAGGTTAGCAAGCTTGTCTTGTTGAGTGAGAAGCTCAAGCATGTCAGTACGATCGACTGGCATAAACAAACCGCGAGGCAGTTTTAGACGGATTTCACGTTTCAGCACATCTGCTTCTTTCTCTAGGTGAGAAATTTGAGCACGGATTTCAGCTGCTTTTTCCCAGTCACCCTTTGAAGAAACTTCAAAGAAATTAACTAGGTATGAACAACATTCGTTGACGCAGACAACGTGGCGTTGCAAAGGCTTAATTGGGGACTTTGCAAATAACCCCATAATTGTATTTACTGGCATGGTCATTCAACCTAATAACTATAACCTTAAAAAAACATACACTATTTCTTGGCGAAATGTTGAACTATGGCTATAAAGGCGCGCATGTTAACGCATTAAATCGCTCATTAAAACAGTTTTAGATCATCATTCCGGTGATATTTCTTTCTTGCCGAGTAAGAAATTAGGCAATATCCTGTTTCTATCTGCTTTGAAAGGTATAGCTATGGAAACCGAGATAGAACTTAAGTTTTTTGTTTCTCCAGAATTTTCAGAAACTTTAAGAGCTAAAATCGCCGAAACAAAGGTGCTTCAGCACAGTTGTCGTGACTTGGGCAACATCTACTTTGATACCGCTGACAAATGGTTAAGAAAGCACGACATTGGTTTAAGAATTCGCCGCTTTGATGATGTTTATGTTCAAACCGTAAAAACAGCGGGACGTGTCGTTGCTGGTCTTCATCAGAGACCGGAATATAACGCTGAGCACATCAGTAATGAGCCAGACCTCACGCTTCATCCTGCCGACATCTGGCCAACAGGTAAAGGTATTGCGACTCTGCAAGCAGAACTGACCCCTCTCTTCTCTACCAACTTCATTCGTGAGCAATGGCTGATTGGTATGCCCGATGGTAGCCAAATTGAAGTCGCTTTTGATCAAGGTGCGGTGATTGCTCAAGATTCTGATAGCGAAGAGAAGCAAGACCCTATCTGTGAAGTCGAACTTGAGCTGAAATCGGGCCAAACCGATGCTCTATTCACGCTTGCTCGCAGCTTATGTGAAGCAGGAGGGATGCGTCTGGGCAATTTGAGTAAAGCAGCCAAAGGGTACCGCTTAGCAAGTGGTTATGCTGGTGATGAGGTGAAAGCGCTCACCTTAGTAGACAGTACGAAAAACGATACTTTGGAATATTGTCTGATTAACTCGCTGGAGCATGCATTATCGCACTGGCATTATCACGAGCAAATCTACACCGAACGTGATTGCGCTGAAGCACTACGTGAAATCGTCAACGCGATTCGTTTTATTCGCCAAACCTTTACGATTTTTGGCAGTACAGTGCCGCGCCGAGCCAGTGCGATTTTGCGTCAAGAAATGAAGTGGCTAGAAGAGGAACTCGAGTGGCTGGATGAACACGCGCACTTAGAAGAGTTACTAGAAGACAAAGGCAACGTGCTTCGTAAGCTTGATGCACGTAAGTTCCTTATCTCTGAGCTGACTCAACAATTAGGTGAGCTACCACGCCGCGAAGCAGTACTAGAGCTATTAAGTTCAGCGCGTTACACCAGTTTGCTGCTGGACTTGAGCCGCTGGATTTTAACGCGTGGCTGGCAGCCATTCCTCGATGACAAAGCGCGCGAGAAGATGTCGAGTAACATTCAAGCTTTCTCAGTGAAACAACTCGATCGCACTTGGGCTGAGTTAATGGAAGCGTTTCCTGCTGAGCGTGATTTGTCGGCACAAGACTATGTCGATCAACGCTATCGTCTGCTGCGTAACCTCTACACTGGAATTGGTTTCGCGAGTTTGTATGATGCTGAAGAGCGCAACAGTTTTCGATTACCGTGGGCAGACTTAGTACATGGTATTGATGACCTGCTGATGCTTAACCATCTGCTGCCATTAGTGGGCATGCTAGAAGGAGAAGAGCAAGTCCAGTTAGAACGTTGGTTGCACCGCCAAGAGCGTTCTATCCTTCACGCAATGGATCAGACTCGCGCCATTGGTGTTGAAGTCGAGCCATACTGGCGTGACTAAGAGCAAAAGATAGGGCCTAAGGTCCTATTTTTTTGTCTGCTGTTTTTGCTCGTCCAGTTCATTTTCGATCGATTGGAGTCGATGTAAGATCTGCTCCTGCCTTTCTAGTACCTGCTCTAACAGCTTTTCTTTATTTTTTGAACGATGGTCTTGCTGGCGAGTTGGCGCGGTAAGAATTGACGTAATCAAACCTGAAATCATACCGAAGATGCCGACACCACAAATAATGATCAATACGGCTAACAATTTTCCGCCAGTCGTGACCGGATAGTGATCGCCATAACCTACGGTTGAGATGGTGACAAAAGCCCACCACAAAGCGTCTGCTCCGGTTTGAATGTTAGCCTCGGGGTTTTGTCCTTCAATAAATAGCATCGCGCTCGAACCCAGAGTGATGAGTACGACCATCAACAATAAAATTGAGGCTAGTGTGGTTTCACGGCGGTTTTGCTTAAGCTGGAAAAGAATAAACTTGGAAGAACGTAAAACCAAAATGACGCGCAAAATGTGGAACAAGCGAGCATAGCGTAATGGTTCGATCATTGGGATGCTGGCAACAAAATCGATCCAGTGATGCTTAAGAAATGACCGACGATCTGTGGATCGGATCAAATCTACAGTGAGCTGAAATAGGAAAATACTACAGATAATAACATCCAGACCGATAAGCACTTGTCGAGGTTCGTGATCGAGCGGGAAAAACAACAACCCAGAGATCACAAATAGCGCCATGAAGGACAAGATTAGTGATAGCAACCCCATTGGTTTCGTACTGTCTTTGATATCATGGTTTTTCATACTAGGCTCGGAATAAATCGCACAACGGTGGCGATAAGTTATCGAAGTTAATGACTATATTAGACTCAGCGGAGAACTGACAATGGAAAAGCTGGCATTTAAGCCGTGGGAAAGGGTGATATCCGACATCAAGCTCGTTCCGAAAATGGTCATGTTGATGGTATTCAGTACCATCTTGATTGTGGTGAAGCAGTTGTGGGACGCCAACACCTTTTATCACTCACTACTTGCGGCAACACAGAATGAACAAGTTGCCCAACAACACTATGAAGCTTACCTCACTCAAGTTGCATGGCAAACGGTATTGTTGATTGTTGTGTTTGTGGTTCTGCTTTTGGCCGCAGCGCGCGTCATGCTGCGCCAAACACAATATTTGAGTGACGCAATCAAGTTAATGGCGAGCAAAAATTTATCGGTGCCATTCGGCATGGAGTGCAAAGACGAATACGGTGACGTAGCGCGTGAATTGGAGAAAACACGGCGTCAGTTGCACGATGTCATCCAAATGCAGATCAATGCATCTGATGAACTCGCAACCTTGACGGAAGTGATGACAATCAGCATGTCGGAAACCAAAGATTCAGCGCAAGAAGAGTTTAACGAGATCGACCAGCTTGCAACGGCTATGAGTGAAATGTCCTCGACAGTTCAGACGGTTGCAGACCATGCTCAAAGTGCTTCTGCACTCACTGAGCAAGCATCAACCCAAGCCTTGACGGGGCAGAAATTCCTCCAGAAAACCGTTTCTAAGATGAGTGAGTTGTCTACTGATATCGCATCTTCGGCGAGTGCGGTTAATCAAGTCGAAGAGCGAGTTGATTCGATCGGCAGTGTCGTTGGTACCATCCAAGGCATTTCTGAGCAAACTAACCTGTTAGCTTTGAATGCCGCAATAGAAGCAGCACGAGCGGGCGAAGCAGGCCGTGGCTTTGCGGTGGTTGCGGATGAAGTTCGTAATCTTGCGCAGCGCACTCAGCAGGCAACAGTGGAAATTCAAGAGATGATCTCTCAACTGCAATCAAGCGCCACCTCAGCGGTTACATTGATGGAGAAAAGCGTGGTTGAAGCGGAAGAAGGTGTCGAGCTGGTTTCGAATGCGGGGAGCGAGTTAGATGGTATTGTTGGTCAAGTAACACAGATCAATGACATGAACCTACAAATCGCCACGGCATCAGGCCAGCAAAGTAGTGTTGCAGAAGAGATGAGCCAGAACTTGACGAATGTGCGTGAGTTAGTAGAAGCATCGGTTGTGGTTGTCTCCGAGCTACTAGAAACCTCTGAGATAATGCAAAACAATGCGGAAGAACTGGATAAGAAAATTAAATCTTTTGAAGTCTAGCTTAAGCAAGCTTTGATAAAACGCCCACAAACCTTTTGTGGGCGTTTTTATTTGCGCTAACTCTGGTATAAAAGGGACTGTCGCCCTCAAACTACCGTGCTTTCACACAAGGAAGAAACATGCAGCTGCCTTCGTCACTGATCTCTGCCGCCGATGCTGCGGTTCACAATGCCGAGCAAGCGGGATATTTTCAACAATGGCCAAGTGAGATTGCCGATCAATTTCATTTTGTCTCTGGTCTTAGCTCCTTTATTACTGAAGCGATTCATCGTGATGAAAGACTGGCGCAAGACTTACCCATCATGTTAGCAGAAAGCAGTCGACACCAAACTTATCGAGCACGCCTCGCCGCGCTTTTAGCGGAATGCCAAGATGAAATGGCTGGTCATCGGGCGCTGCGCCAGTTTCGTAATCGCGAAATGGTCTACATTGCGTGGAAGGACTTCACTTATGCTTGGACATTAGAAGCGTCGCTCAGCCATCTGTCGCAACTGGCCGAAGCCATGATCGTCGAAACTTACCAGTGGCAATACCAGATTTGCTGCCGTGAGTGGGGGACACCAACCAATGCCGAAGGAAAAGCGCAACCTATGCTGATCATCGGTATGGGCAAGCTTGGTGGCGGTGAGCTGAATTTTTCTTCCGATATCGACCTGATTTTTACTTATCCAGAAAATGGTGAGACTCAAGGTGCGCGTCGCAGCATTGCCAATGCACAGTTCTTTACCCGCCTGGGGCAGCGCATCATCAAAGCGCTCGACCAACACACCTTTGATGGCTTTTGCTACCGCGTTGATATGCGTTTACGCCCATTTGGTGAAAGTGGTCCATTAGTGATGAGTTATGCAGCACTTGAAGACTATTACCAAGAGCAAGGACGAGATTGGGAGCGTTACGCCATGATCAAAGCGCGTGTGATGGGCAGTGAAATGTACCCACAATACCAAGCGTTGCGTCAGATGCTGCGTCCGTTTGTCTTCCGTCGTTACATCGACTTCAGTGCGATTCAATCTCTGCGCCGTATGAAATCGATGATCAGTAGCGAGGTGCGTCGTCGTGGTTTGAGCAACAATATTAAGCTTGGTGCTGGTGGCATTCGCGAGATTGAGTTTATTGCTCAAGTTTTCCAGTTAATTCGTGGTGGTCGCGAGCCGTCTTTGCGTGGCCGCGGCCTACTCGAAACCTTGAGCGCAATCGGTGAGTTGGGTCAATTGACTCAACCAGAGG
>NZ_ABGR01000010.1 GCF_000171815.1 Vibrio sp. AND4
TCCCTTCCCAAAATGCCCCCGTCGCCACCAAAAGTGCATTACCCAGCTCCATAAACTCAGCCAGGGTCTTTTGTTTGCTCATCTCACCTTGCATCAGTACTGGCAGATCCAACACTTCTCTGAAGCGCTCACCAAGCTCACGCATCATACTGTGTGACGTGCATAAGAAGAAACAACGCCCGTCGTTTTCTTCAATTACAGGTGCGAGCATACGCACCAGCTTATCGGCTAGACCGGAACTGTTCGGCTCTGGCAGATAACGAGGCACACACAAACGCGCTTGTTTCTCATAATCAAAAGGAGACGGCAGCGAAAACTGTCGTTTCGGCTTCAATCCCAGTCGATCAGTGAAGTGTTTGAAATCGCCGGATACCGCAAGCGTTGCAGAGGTAAAAATCCAAGCACCTTGTTTGATTTCGATCTGCTCATGAAATTTATCAGCCACCGATAACGGGGTGATGTGCAGAGTAAAATGGCGCGGCGACGTATCGAACCAGTATGAATAACCAGTGATATCGACATCGCAAACACGGTCGATTCGGCCTTTTATCAAATTGGCACGCTCAAACGCAGCATCGAGCAACTGACTTCGGCCTAGTGCTAATTTCAACACGTCGATGGTTAAATCTAAACTGTCGGTTAGGCGCACCAGTTCACGTTTGATCGATTCCGATTGCAACGCTTCACGCCAGTTACCACGAAAGCCGGGCTCACCCAGTACAATGCGCATGTCCATTGCACTTTGCATCAGCTTATCGCCGACCTTTTGCAGTTGACGCATGTCTTTTGCTTCTGTGCGATAGGAGATTTCAATGTCTTTGGCGAGCTCTTGGATCTGACGGCTCGAGATCGACTGACCAAAGTATTCGCTGGCAATGTCCGGGAGCTGGTGCGCTTCGTCAAAGATGAACACATCGGCTTCTGGGATCAGCTCACCAAAGCCAGTTTCTTTGATCGCAAGGTCCGCGAGGAACAAATGGTGATTCACCACAACGATGTCCGAATCCATAGCACGTTTACGCGCTTTTAAGACGAAACAATCGGTGTAGCTCGGGCATTCTTTACCTAAGCAGTTGTCGTTGGTCGAGGTAATGGTAGGGATAATCATGCTGTCTTCTGGCAGATCATCACAGTCACCTAAGTCACCTGTTTTGGTTTCTGAAGACCAAGTACGGACTTTGACTAATTGAGTAAGCAGCGTTGGATCGGCTTCATTAGTGTGGCTCTCAACCATTTGTCGGCTAAGACGGTCCAAACAAAGGTAGTTAGAACGCCCTTTTAGTAACGCCACTTGTCCATAAAAACCTAATGCATTCACCATCAGAGGTAAGTCTCGGTGGTACAACTGCTCTTGCAAGTTCTTCGAACCCGTACTGATGATGACTTTTTTACCACTTAACAACGCAGGTACAAGGTAAGCAAAAGTTTTACCTGTCCCCGTTCCGGCTTCAACCACCAGCTGTGTTTGGTCTTTGATCGCACTGTTGACGGCTTCTGCCATATCAATTTGTGGTTGGCGAGCTTGAAAACCCGGGATGGCTTTGCCTAACGCGCCCTCGGAAGAGAATGTTTTTGCGATCATGCCTGACATCTGGTTAGAAAAATTGTCGAGAGTATATCAGGAGTTATACGTAAACATCAGCCAGCAAAAGTTCTGGTTTGGGCATCGCACGGATAATTTGTTGAAACCGCGCCAAGAATAGATTATTTATGAAGCTATATTGCCGTACGATTTACACTTCTGATGTGAATTATGTATTCGTGCGCTAGAAACATATATCTATGGAAGTAGTTAATTTATGGAAAAGAAAACACTGTTAACCCATTGCAGCGACGCACCGGGTTTGATCTCAAAAATCACCAACATCTGTTACAAACACCAGCTGAATATCGTGCATAACAACGAGTTTGTCGATAACACCAGTGGTCATTTTTTCATGAGAACCGAGTTGGAGGGTTATTTCAACGATCAAACACTGCTTGCCGATTTAGACCAGGCACTGCCACAAGGCGCAAAACGTAAACTTATGGGTTCTTGTCGCAAGCGTATCGTTATCTTAGTGACCAAAGAAGCGCACTGTCTAGGTGATATTCTTATGAAGACTTACGATGGTAGCTTAGATGTCGAAATCGCCGCCGTTGTCGGTAACTACGACACGCTGCAAACACTGACTGAGCGTTTCGATATTCCTTACCATTATGTCACTCACGAAAATCTGAGCCGTGAAGAGCACGAGCAGAAGATGCGAGAGGTGATTGAGCAATACGAAGCAGACTACCTTGTGCTGGCCAAGTACATGCGTGTTCTCACTCCGACATTCGTAGAGAAATACCGACACAAGATCATCAATATCCACCACAGCTTCCTACCAGCCTTCATCGGCGCAAAGCCTTACCAACAAGCGTACGACCGCGGTGTAAAAATCATTGGTGCAACGGCACACTTTGTAACCAATGACTTGGATGAAGGCCCGATCATTAAGCAGGACGTTATCCCAGTAGACCATACGTTCAGCGCACAAGATATGGCGCAAGCGGGCCGCGATGTAGAGAAAAACGTATTGAGTAAGGCATTGAATAAAGTACTCAATGATCATGTTTTCGTTTACGGTAATAAGACGGTTATTCTTTAATTACCTCTCTGTTTTTTACAATTTCACTATGAGTAAACCCGCCTAATCGGTGGGTTTGTTTTTCAACAATATCTTTCGCCACACCCCTCCAGCTTTATAATTTTCATTTCATTACTTATATTTACTATAGAAACAGTTCTATTTATAATTAAGCCTAAAACTTATAAAACAATCTTAATATTACGGAATTAAAATGAAAAAAACGTTAGTGGCTTTTCTGATTGGGCTGACTTTGCCAGCGACCACAATCGCAGATACTCTTGCGCCTGTTCAGAATGATGTATCCACTCGCATTATCGGCGGTGAGACAGCCAATACTTCCGACTGGAAGTTTATTGCTGCACTGGTACATAAAGGACAGCCAGCATTTATTGGTCACTTCTGTGGCGGCAGTTTCCTTGGTGGAAAATACGTATTAACCGCTGCGCACTGCGTCGACGATCTCAACGCGGACGATCTGGATATCATTCTTGGCTCATATGATTTCAATGACCTGTCTCAAGCGCAGCGCATCGCAGTTAACAATATCTATACACATGATGCATATAACAGCAATACAGCGAATAATGACATCGCTCTTATTGAGTTGGAACGCAGTGTCAGCAACGCGACTATCGATCTTGCAACGCCAGAGGTTTTAGATAGCGTACGCGCAGGAGATAAATTACATGTCGCAGGGTGGGGAAATACCTCTACGACAAGCAACAAATTCCCAATGGTATTACAACAAGTTGATTTAGAATACGTGGACCGAGCAACCTGTCAAAACCTAGGTGGGGGTTACACTAACGTATCGGATGATGGCATTTGTGCAGGATACTATTGGGGTGGAAAAGATAGCTGCCAAGGCGATAGCGGCGGTCCACTCATTGTCGATTACAATGGCATCAAAAAGCTACTGGGAGTGGTCAGTTGGGGGTATGAATGTGCTCAACCAAACGCTTATGGCGTTTATGCAAACGTCGCGCATTTTCAACACAATGGATGGATAGATAGCCATCGCAATACGATCAGCTACACTCAGTTTAGAGATCTTCATGTGTTGGAACGCACCACTCAGCAAGAAACCTTTGTTGTTCGGAATAATGATACTATCCCATTCAACATTACTGACAGCCAAGTATCAGTTGGGCTGACTGTCAAAGAAAATACCTGCAACACCGCCTTGCTGCCCTCGCAAAGCTGCCAGATTACCGTGGGCTTCACTCCCGATGACTTTGAAACATCGGAAACCGTAAAACTCTTGACCGATCACCCAAAGCTACCCACGCTGACAACCACATTGAAATACCGCGGCGCTGATAACACCAGCGGTAATACTAGCAGCGGTAATACTAGCAGCGGTGGCGGCGTATCTATTGGTCTATTGATGTTACTGGGTGTAAGTTCATTGGCACGACGCAAGAAAAGGACAATGAAGTGAAACATCTCCTAATAACACTACTGATCAGTTTCGGCGCGGTAAGCTTAACTGCATGCTCAGCCACAATTGAAAAGGCGCAAAAAAATCAAGAGCCAGAGCATCATTCGATAAGTGGCACTGCCCGAATCAACGAGCGTCAGATAACATTTGTTGCTGAATCTAACGGTTGCAGTAAAAACGACGATTTTCGCCTGAACATAGAGCAAAGCTCGCAAACTGAGGCAGTGATAACCATTGTTAGAGACAAAGCTGATCATTGCAGAAAAATGCCTTTTCTCAAAACCTTCACGCTGGAACTGGACGAAGAGCTGCAAGGCAAAAAGCTTTCCATAACAAACGCGACAACAAATCACTAGCTGACTAACGACAAACTTAAAAAGGAACACAGTATCTGCAATGCAAGTGAGAATGGTCTGCCAAGTGGACGTTATTCCAGTCGTTCACACGTTCAGCGCACAAGATATAGCGCAAGCGAGGCGCGATGTAGAGAAAAACGTATTAGGCAAAGCACTGAATAAAATGCTCAATGATCATGTTTTTGTTTACGGAAACAAAACCGTACCCTTGTAACCTCCATTTCTTAGCAGCATCAGCAAAAATGAGCCCGCTTAACAAGCGGGTTTATTTTTTTAAATAATGCCTTCCTTCCAAAATACCGAATATGCACTTAGTTTTACAAACGCTGACAGTGTGAATGTTTACGGCAATAGCCATCATCATTCGCGCTGAGTTTAATTTATTACTTAAATGCTAAGAGGTTAAAATGACAAAAACGTTAGTGGCTCTTTTGATGGGGCTAACTCTGCCCGCAACTGCAATAGCAGATACCATCAAACCTTCTCAGAATGATGTATCCCCCCGCATTATCGGCGGTGAAGTGGCTAAGTCTTCCGAGTGGAAATTTATTGCGTCACTGGTACTTAAGGGATGGCCGACCTCCAGAGGTCACTTTTGTGGCGGCAGCTTCCTCGGTGGAAAATACATATTGACCGCAGCGCATTGCGTTGAAGATCTTAACGCGGATGATATTGATATCATTCTTGGTCTATATAACAAAAACAGAGAGTCTCAAGCGCAGCGTATCTCAGTTAACAATATCTATTCACATACCGCTTACGACAAAGATACTCACAACAATGATATCGCTCTTATCGAGTTAACACATAACGTCAACAGCGCCGCTATCGACCTGGCAACCCCCGATGTACTGAATGGTGTGCGAAGGGGAGATCAATTACATATTGCAGGATGGGGAGACATATCTCCAACGACAGATATCGTATTTCCAACGGTGTTACAACAAGTTGATGTAGAATACGTAGACCGAACAACCTGCCAAAACCTAGGTGGTGATTACACTAACGTATCGGATAACAGCATTTGTGCCGGATACGCTCAGGGAGGAAAAGATAGCTGCCACGGCGATAGCGGCGGTCCACTTATTGCCGATGACAACGGCATCAACAAGCTACTGGGAGTGGTCAGTTGGGGTATTGGATGCGCTCAACCTGATGCCTATGGTGTTTACGCTAACGTCGCACACTTTCAGGACAACGGCTGGATAGATAGTCACCGCAATACAATCAGCTACACCTGGCTTAGAGATCTTCATTTGGTGGAACGAACCGCGCAACAAGAAACCTTTGCTATTCGTAATGACGATACTATCCCATTCAATGTTACTGACAGTCGAGTATCTGCTGGACTTACTATGACAGAGAATACCTGCAACACCACCTTACTGCCTTCTCAAAGCTGCCAAATTACTGTGGGCTACGCCCCTGATTACTCGGGATCATTGGAAACCATCGAACTCTCCACGACTCACCCGAAGCTTCCCACGCTCACAACCACGTTGAAATACCAAGGTGTTGATAAGGTGAACCGCTCACTACGTAATGCCATTCCGCTAGCAGACGCAAATGTTTATACAAATGAATATGCGTGGACGGCTGAAAATGGTGAACTTCACTCTGCCGATTTGGGAGTGTCAGCTGGCTCCTCTATCTTATATTTGACCGACCTGCCGAAAGGTAGACTGACAATGGAGCGTAGGGCCATTTCCGATGAGAATGATACTTTTACCATCTTCGTAAATGGTCAGGTTTACGAGACCAACACCCAAGTTCTTGACTATGAAAAGATTAATATCGACCTTTATAAAACCTCTAACACAATTGCGCTTGTATACATCAAAAACCCAAGTTCGAACGGCATGTACCGCGCGCAAGCGTCTATTCGTAATATCACCATGTCACCCGACGCAGATAATACTCGCTCAGGCGGCAGTTTATCTATTGGCCTCTTGATGTTACTGGCTGCTGGTTCATTCGTACGACGCAAGAAAAGGACAATGAGGTGAAGTAGCTCTTGATAACCGCCCCTAATCGGTGTCGGCATAGTAATCTGGACCGCATGCTAAGCCACAATTGAATGGATGCAAGCAAAGCGCGATGTAGATAAAAAAGTATTAGGTAGAGCACTTAATAGAGTGCTCAATGATCATGTTTTTGTTTGAGGTAACAAAAACGAACTCTTGTAACGTCCATTTCTTAGCAGTACCAGCAAAAATAAACCCGCTTAACAAGCGGGTTGTTTTTTAAACAATACCTTCCTTCCAAAATATCGATAATGCTGTCAATTTTATAAAATCCTGACATTAAGCATGTTTAACAGCAAGTGATAATCATTATCATCTGAGTTGAGTTTCATTAATTGCTTAAATGCTAAGAGGTTAAAATGACTAAAACGTTAATGGCTTTTCTGATTGGGCTTACTCTGCCTACAACTGTAATAGCAGATACCCTCAAACTTTCTCGGGATGATGCACCCTCTAATAATATCGGTGGTGAAGTATCTCCTAATATTATCGGTGGCGAAGCTGCGAATCCTTCCGATTGGAAGTTTATCGCATCACTGATACAAAAAGGACAACCAACCTCCAGAGGTCCATTCTGTGGCGGCAGTTTCCTCGGCGGAAAATACGTATTAACCGCAGCGCATTGCGTTGAAGGTGTCAACGCCGGCGATCTTGATATCGTTCTTGGCTTGTATAATATCAATGACGAGTCTCAGACACAGCGTGTCGCAGTGAACAATATCTATGTACATGATGCTTACGACAACTTTACACTCAATAATGATATCGCTCTTATCGAGTTAACACATAACGTCGATAGTACCGCTATCGAACTGGCAACCCCCGATGTTCTGAATAGTGTGCGGGCGGGCGATAAGTTACATATTGCAGGATGGGGAAACACCTCTACGACAAGCAACGTATTTCCAACGGTGTTACAACAAGTTGATGTAGAGTATGTAGACCGAACAACCTGCCAAGCCCTAGGTGGGGATTACAATGACGTATCGGATGATGGCATTTGTGCTGGGTACGTTCAGGGAGGAAAAGATAGTTGCCAAGGCGATAGCGGCGGGCCACTTGTTTTCGATTTCAACGGCATCAAAAAGCTACTGGGAACGGTCAGTTGGGGCAATGGATGCGCTCAACCTAATGCCTATGGTGTTTACGCTAACGTCGCATATTTTCAGGACAGCGGCTGGATAGATAGTCATCGCAATACGGTCAGCTTCACCCAGTTTAGAGATCTTCATGTGTTGGAACGTACCACTCAGCAAGAAACCTTTGTTGTTCGTAATAACGATACTATCTCATTCGATATTACTGACAGCCAGGTATCAGCTGGGCTTGCTATTAGAAACAATACCTGTAACACCACCTTACTTCCCTCGCAAAGCTGCCAGGTTACCGTGAGCTTCACTCCCGATTACTTTGAAACATCGGAAACCATTGAACTCTCGACCAATCACCCGAAGCTACCCACGCTTACAACCACATTGAAATACCGAGGCGCTGACAGAGTGAACCGCCCACTGCGTAATGTTACTTCGCGAACAAACGCGACAACAAGTCACTAACTGACTAACAACAAACGAAAAAAGGGAACCTAGAGGCTCCCTTTTTCTTTTCTTCATTTTGACCTGCTAGGTTTCATCCTGCTCAGACTCCACAATTCGCTTCAATGAATGCGGATGGAGCTTGATACAGACTCCTTGGTATTTAAACGCCACTGTCGGGTTGCTCAAACGTTCACCCTCTCCTTTTGGGCTCGACAATTTGACTTTCACCCCCAGCCCTGCCAATGCATCAAAACGCGCGCCAAACTCAGGGTAAGTGTGTTTTAAATCAATGAGAAACTCATTCGCCGTTTCGGCATGCGATGGAATCACAAACTCCACATGCTCCCAGCTTTCGGTTGGGTAAATTTTGCCTTCTGCTGGGTACGGAAGTTCCAAACACTCTATCTTCCAGCCGCGGCTTTCCAATGCGTTATCAAAGGCAATAACGATGATTGGGCGACCATTGATTTTCGCTTGCGAGATCACCTTGCCATATTGACACCATGCTTCATGCGCTGCTTTTGCGGTTTCTGTATCATTAATACGCAGCGCAATATGGTCAGCTTGTGCAAAACTCAGATCCAATTTTAACAAAGAGGCAAGCGATTCAATCTTTGTCATAAATGTATCCAGATCTTGGATCATCAATTCAGGCGTTAGGCGTTTTTCTACCAGTTGAGTCGTCATGATCGTTCTCTTTTAGGGCAATTTATCTCATTCTTCTAAGCGCAATAGTAAACGCAAACTGAGCCACATTTCCATTCAATCGAAAAAGTAAAAATTTCCCTAATCCTCTCTGTATGAAAAGCAATAAAGTTGTTATCATTAGCCCCATTTTTGTGAACTCCAGCAGAACTTGGCATCCAGCTTGCCAAGTTCTTCATCCTTGAATTGAAGGAAACGCGTGTGAATATCCAAGCACTTATTAATGACAAAGTATCTCAGGCTTTAGAAGCCGCTGGTGCACCTGCGGGAAGCCCTGCAGCCGTTCGCCAATCAGCAAAGCCACAATTTGGTGATTACCAAGCAAACGGCGTAATGGGCGTTGCTAAAAAACTGGGTACGAACCCACGAGAATTTGCACAGAAAGTACTGGATGTTCTAGACCTAGACGGTATTGCAAGCAAAACAGAAATTGCTGGACCGGGTTTCATTAACATTTTTCTAAGTGAAGCGTTCCTTGCAAAACAAGCGGAAGCAGCATTGGCTGATTCACGTCTTGGCGTTACTGCTGACAAAGCACAAACTATCGTTGCTGACTATTCTGCACCAAACGTTGCCAAAGAAATGCACGTTGGTCACCTGCGTTCAACCATTATAGGTGATGCGGTAGTACGTACTCTTGAGTTCTTAGGTCACAAAGTGATCCGCGCAAACCACATCGGTGACTGGGGTACTCAGTTCGGTATGCTTATCGCAAACCTTGAGCGTGTACAGCAAGAGTCTGGCGAAGTATCGATGGAACTGGCTGACCTTGAAGGCTTCTACCGTGAGTCTAAGAAACTGTACGACGAAGACGAAGAATTCGCAGTGAAAGCACGTAACTACGTTGTGAAACTGCAGAGCGGTGACGAGTTCTGCGCAGAAATGTGGAAGAAGCTGGTTGACGTAACCATGATCCAAAACCAACGCAACTATGATCGTCTAAACGTGTCTCTATCTCGTGATGACGTAATGGGCGAAAGCATGTACAACGACATGCTGCCTAAGATCGTAGCAGACCTTAAAGCACAAGGTCTTGCGGTTGAAGATGACGGCGCGCAAGTTGTGTTCCTTGAAGAATTCAAGAACAAAGATGGCGAAGCAATGGGCGTTATCGTTCAAAAACGCGATGGTGGCTTCCTATATACAACAACGGATATCGCGTGTGCGAAATACCGTTACGAAGAAATGGGCGCGGACCGCGTACTTTACTTCATCGACTCTCGTCAACACCAGCACCTAATGCAAGCTTGGACTATCGTGCGTAAAGCGGGTTACGTGCCAGAAACTGTCTCTCTTGAGCATCACGCATTCGGCATGATGCTAGGTAAAGACGGTAAACCATTTAAGACTCGTGCGGGCGGGACGGTTCGTCTTGCTGATCTTCTTGATGAAGCAGAGGTTCGTGCGGCACAGCTGATCGAATCTAAGAACCCAGAACTCGCAGCAGAAGAGAAGCAAGCGATCGCGAATACGGTTGCAATGGCAGCGGTTAAATACGCAGACCTTTCTAAACACCGCACCACGGATTACGTGTTCGATTGGGATAACATGCTAGCGTTCGAGGGTAACACTGCACCGTACATGCAATACGCTTACACTCGCGTAGCATCTGTATTCGCGAAAGCTGGCGTTTCTATGGATGATCTACGAGGTGAAATTAAGGTCACTGACGAGAAAGAAAAAGCGCTTATCGCAAAACTTATGCAGTTCGAAGAAGCGGTTCAATCTGTTGCTCGCGAAGGTCAACCACACATCATGTGTAGCTACCTATTCGAACTAGCAGGTCAGTTCTCTAGCTTCTACGAAGCATGCCCTATCCTAGTTGCTGAAGACGAATCAGTAAAACAAAGCCGTCTGAAACTCGCTGCGCTAACAGCAAAAACCATCAAGCAAGGTCTGTCTCTACTGGGTATCGATACTCTAGAGCGTATGTAAACGAATCGAGAATCGAGAATCGAGAATCGAGAATCGAGAATCGAGAATCGAGAATCGAGACGATTTAGCAAGGTTGGCGTGAAAGCGTCAACCTTTTGTTTTATCTGACGTATACTGATGTCATTCCATTCAAATCGGATAATATAATGAATTTTGAACTGCACCCGCAACTGGCAAAAGACACCAGCGTTATCGGTCACTTCCCACTGTGCGTGGCACTTCTGCATAAAGACAATGCCGTGCCATGGGTAATTTTGGTGCCGAAACGTGCAAACCTAAAAGAACTTCACCACTTGCCAATGCAAGAACAGCAACAGTTTCTGCTCGAGTCTCAAGCGGTAAGCCAAGCACTGGAAGCAACCTTTTGTCCAGACAAGCTCAACCTTGGTGCGCTGGGTAATATGGTGCCACAGCTGCACATTCATCATATTGCGCGCTTCAAAGATGATATGGCATGGCCGGGACCGGTTTGGGGAAACACTAAAGGTGAATTCCGAACAGAAGAAGAGCAAAACCAATTGCTTGGCCGTATTAAAAATGTGTTATCACTGAGCTCTCTTTTCCAAAAATAGTAAGCATTGCTAGCGAAAATAATTCGCCTTTGAATACGCCTAAAACAGATTGAGAAAGATTGATGCCATATTTGTAATAATCTTTCTCAATTTTATAGGATTATCACTGAAATCGAACTTGTTTAGACTACTCGCTTTAATTAGAGAGGGTCATCATGAAACAAGTCTTCAACACTTTCCGATACGTCAGCTGGATCGCCATCATCTGTTCTATGGCTGCCTCATTCTTGCTTTTCGTTATGGGTGCAGCGAAAACCTATTCGGCATTTGCGGTTTTCATTCTTAGTCAAACTCCTCCGCCAGCCCTCGCGCATTTAGATAAAGCCGATATTGCGATCGCTTATTTGATCAAGTCACTCGACACGTTTCTTGTCGCGTTAGTGTTGTTTATCTTTGCGCACGGTATCTATACGCTATTCATTTCCAATAAAGCGAAGGCAAAAACACCAGAAAAATCAGTTTTGCATTGGATTAGAACACCAAACATCGGCCACCTGAAGAATATCTTAGCTGAAGTCATCATCGTCATTTTGTTTGTAAAGTTCTTAGAGCTCGTGCTGATTAATTTTGACAGCTTAGATTGGACAATTTTGACCTTGCCTATTTCAATTTTGGTTTTAAGTCTCGGTTTGAAGTTCCTTGGGTTAGGTATGACAAAGCACACTGAAGAGAGCTGAGTCCCCGAACAGCCAACCAAAGAAAAGCCGCATCATGATTGATGCGGCTTTGCTGTCTTTACGTAACAATCATATCACTACATGGTCACTGTCAGTGATAAACCATCTTGCTTAGTCACAGAGTAGCGAACTCGAGTCACGTTATGAGCTTTATTAGTGTCAACTAAACGGCTAATTTTGCCCTTCTTAATCCACACACTTAACATCGCATCAGCACCATCTTCACTCATCCCGAACTGCTTAGCCAGATCTGTCTGGGAGACGGTTCCATTGTCCGCAATATATTGATAAAGCTCTTTCAAAATCATGTTACTGAACCTCTAGCACACTGTGTTGCTGCCTACCGACTCGTTTAAATACTCGGTACGTACCAAAGAAGATAGCAATGATTGCCGCTATCCAAATACCACTCGTGATTGGGCTATCCACAAAATGCGTCAACTGGTTGTAAAACGTGGCGCAAAGGTAAGCTAATCCCATTGTCCAAACGGCAATAAAACGCGCGAACTTAAGGCCAAACTCACGCACGTAAGCACCCATAGCCGCCACACATGGCGTGTATAATAGGATAAATATTAGATATGCAAACGCGGCATTGCCAGACGCGAACTTCGCTTTAATGTTGCCGAAGATAGACGCATCAACCTCTTGATCTTCTGCAACCGCAGTGGAATCGGTTAGGTCACCCACTTCAATGCCAAGTGGATCAGAGTAGCTTAAATCTGCTAGGTTTTCAGGGATACTCATGACAGCCTCTTCTAGACTGCCCATCAGATCAAATTCTGCCTCTTCACCACCGCTAGTCGTGTATAAACTGTTTAGCGTGCCGACCACGGCTTCTTTGGCAAAGATACCCGTGATGATACCAACCGTTGCTGGCCAGTTATCTTCTTGCAGACCAATCGGAGCAAACACTGGCGTTACCACCTGCGCAGCTTTGGAAAGCACTGAGTTTTCACTGTCCTCGTTACCAAAGCTACCATCGGTACCCAGTGAATTAAAAAAGCTAAGAATCGCGACAACAACGACGATAGTTTTACCCGCGCCCAACACAAAGCGCTTTAGCTTTTGCCACGTTTTGATCGCCACATTTTGTAACGTCGGTAGCTCGTAGTCTGGCATTTCCATCACTAGACTGTCGCTGCTACCCGGATAAAGCGTGTGCTTGAGAAAAAGACCAGTAAAGATTGCCGCCACAATACCAAGTAGGTAAAGTGCAAAAACGATGTTTTGGCCAGATCCCGGGAAGAATGCCGCAGCGAATAACGCGTATACTGGCAGACGAGCACCACATGACATAAATGGCGCCATAGAGGCAGCCAGTTTACGCTCACGCTCTTGGTCAAGGGTTCGAGTCGCCATGATAGAGGGCACGTTACAACCAAAACCGAGAACTAGGGGAACGAATGCTTTGCCTGGCAGGCCGATCTTCTGCATCACTTTATCAAGTACAAATGCAGCACGCGCCATGTAGCCCGAGCTTTCAAGTACTGCTAGGAATAGGTATAAACACGCGATAACAGGAATAAAGGTCGCGACCGTCTGGATACCGCCACCGATACCATCAGCAAGAACCGTCACTAGCCACACAGGTAAATGACCGTCTAGCAAATGGTGGCCGCCATCAACCAATAAAGCCCCGACTCCGATATCGAAGAAATCAATGAAAGCGCTGCCTATGTTGATGGAGAACATAAACATTAAGTACATCACAACGAAGAAGAATGGGATGCCTACCCACTTATTCAAGATGAACTGGTCTAGTTTTTCCGTCACACTGCGACTGAGCTTACCTTCGCTGCGGCGTACTTTCTTGCACTCTTGATGGAGATGTGTGTATTTTGTATCTGCAACATGCAAGTCAACATCAAGCTCAAGAGCAGCAATGGTATTTTCAACCTTGCTGCGGTCAACATCCAGCATGCTGTTGAGAACCAGTGCGTCTTTTTCTAATGCGCGAATCGCCAGAGCACGGCTAGAAACGGTTTGTTCATTGAACAGAGCCGAAATGTTATTGATCGCCGCTTCCATTTTTTCGCCATAGGTCAAAGCGATGTCTTTTAACGCTACGCCTTGAACAACAGACTTGTGCAGCTTGTGTTTAAATTCCGCAACTTGTGCTTTATTTGTGGCAGATAAGCTGACGACAGGGCAACCCAGTGTTTTTTCGAGCTCTGCAACGTTGATGATTTGGCGCTCGCGTTTAAGCGCATCCATCTTGTTCAACACAACGATCATTGGGCGACCAAGTTCGCGCAGCTGTAACGTCATATAAAGAGAGCGTTCCAGACTCGTTGCGTCGACTACGTTGATGATCAAGTCAGCAGGATGTGTAAGTACCGCACGAGACGCTATGGATTCATCAATACTGTTACTGTCATTGCCACTGTCCAGAGAATAGATACCTGGAAGGTCAGTCAGTAAGAACTCATCACCAGCGTGTTTGTACTGACCCGTTTTCTTTTCAACGGTCACCCCCGCCCAGTTACCAACTTGCTGCTTAGCACCAGTAAGGCCATTAAAAAGCGTCGTTTTACCACTATTAGGGTTACCCACTGTGAGGATTTTGTATTGCATTATGCTCGCTCCACTTCGATGTTCTGCGCAATGGTTTCTCGCAAAGCAACGGAAACACCTCGGACTTCAACTTGCAATGGATCACCCATTGGAGCACGTCGAATCACTTTTACTTCTGTGTTTGGTAGTAACCCCATAACCATCAGTTTTTTTCTGACATCCGATGTAAGACCTTCCAGTAATCGGATAGTCACCGTTTCTCCAGGTTTAATTTCTGATAGCTTCATAGTGGCCCTTAAGTGTATTGCTAATGATAAATATTATTATTAAGAATTTTGATGCGCCAATTTTACTCTCCTGACTCAGTCTAAGCATTGTGTGAAATCAAAGATTTCACTATTACTATAGACCGTTGAACGTTAACTCCGTCACTTTTTACTACGTCACTTTCGTCAAAATTGGCATCTCTCGAGCAAACAAAAATCAACTCAATCACAACACTCGCCACCACAAAACCAAATTAGTAATTAATAAACAGTTACTTATAAAAATGAAAACATTATGTCGCTTTTCTTACATTAAGATGTCGTTATTTTTATAAAGAAAATAAGTAGGGTCTCGTATAGTGAACACATCGAGAGGCAACAGCCCCTCAAGTGATTTCCAGAGATGGCATGGAAACATGTCAATCGGCAGCAAGCGAAGGTGTCTTTTACACCCGTGGTACAGTCACCCCGGCCGTACCACGTTTTTTTATTCTTTTTCTTCAACCGTTCTGTTCAAATCCCTCTCCATGACTTTTGACCCAAAAATCTCGGTCATTGCTGTATTCAATGTGCTCTGCTCTTATCTTGCCAGATTAACTGTTGCTTTTTTCTGTTCAGTGCCTGAATTTTACGACATGGTTCGATTCACAAACGTAAAAAAGCCCAGCGCTTATGGCTAGGCTAAGTAACGTCAATAGGATCTAAATGCTTATTTGATCCTCTTGCGCCGTTGCAAACTTGGATGGCGATAAACCGAAGTGCAATTTAAACTTCTGACTAAAGTAAGAGGGATCATTAAAACCACAGTTAAACGCTACTTCACTGATTTTCTCACCAGCTAGCAACTGCTCACACGCCATCTCTAATCTCACCTCTGTTACGTAATCTTTTAACGTTCTTGATGACGCCGACTTAAAGCGCCTCTGTAAGCTTCTTTCAGACATAAATAGCATCTTAGCGGCGGACGCCGTACCAAACTCTGGATCGTGGTAACACTCGTCCACCAGCTGATAGACTTTGTGTAACCACTCTTGCTCAGGCGACATTTCTCCTTGCTGCGGGGTTTCTGTTTTAGAAAACGCCGCTAGAACCTCTTCTTGATAATTGAGTTCTTGAGCGCAAGGCCACGTAATCTCTATTTTGTTCTGAGCATCAAATGTGAACATGGATAACTTGCCACCACTAGCCGCAACTAATTGAGGTAAGTTATCGATACTTAGATCAGCACTATGTGTGCCCATTGGACGCATTGTCGATGCTTTACTTGGCAACGGCGTTCCATGATCAATAAAGCTCAGTGAGACAATACCCTCATTCTCTTCCAAGGTTAACTTGATCAACTGCCCCCTAAAAGAACGTTTGATGATGTTCGCAAAAATGCTGTTAAAAATGACATCAAGATTGAAACACTCCAACGAGACACGGCTTGCCTTAAATCCATCTTGTAGCTCAACATTGATGCCAGCTTTAAAGAAATCCTCGCGCCAAACATCCACCACCGATTGGGTAATCTGACTTAAGTTGTAGCTTTGACTCGAACTACTGGTATTTTCCGGAGCACTTTTTAGCTCATTTAATTGCGAGTAGGTTTGGGTTAAATGCTCTTGAGTCGCTACATCCATGTCATCGGGAAGCTTACGCATAATCCAATCAATACTTGACTTAAGAGATTGAGCAACGTGATCCACCAGCAGATTTCTTACCTGAATTTGCTTTCTCAATTGCTGGTTACTGGTCAAAAGCACGCGACTTTGATGCCGCAGTTGATTGGTTTTCAGCGTAACTTGAGCGGCTAACTCTCGGTTGGCTTGCAACACATAACGTGAGCGCCAATACATTAGAAGGGCAAGAGCCACAACAATCACTAATGCCCCACCCGACAAAGCCAGTTTCGACAAAAACCATGGTTTTGGCACTGTAAATTTTGAATCTAACCCAATCAGGCCAGAGGCCCGTTGTGTTTCATTACTCACTTGTAAGTGGTAATCGCCAGAATTTAAATGTTCTAAGGTTAACTGCCCTCCGTCTAACGTTTGCCACTCGTCATTTTCATTCAAACGATAATACAAGTTCTGATTGGTAGGCTTGGGCATCACACCAAAAAGAAAACTGAGAGACGAGCCATAGGACAGGTTCGTCTCTGATAAGTTGGCACTCCCAACCTGAACCACCTCATTTTGCAGCGTAACCCGACTCACAATAGGTTTAGACTCGGGCGCGTTGGAAACCAGCAATTTAGATGAGTCAGCTTTGACCAACCCGTAGTGGGAGCCCAAAATAAGTTGGCGTTCACTATCTTCTGTGCGACGGATAATATTACAAATGCCCGGTAAGAACTCATTATTGATAAGCCCCGACAAAGAAGAGTAATGCTTGATAAGCTGACCCGACAAATGGTAGTAACTTAGACCAACGGAAGAAGCAAGCCATACCCCTTCTGAATCACTCAGCAAACAAGCCGGACGTGAGTTAACCACACTCATTTCCATGATTTGTTTTTCATTGCTCCCCGGAACCGTTCTAAAAACGCCGTAAGCGGAAGCAAACCAGTGCGCTCCATCGTTCGCAGTAATGATATCGATTGATTCACCAAACTTTTCTGAAAAATGACTAAAGCGAATGTGCTTCCCATCATATTCGTAAACGCCGTGGTCAGTCCCTATTAATAGCAAATCTTCCTTATCGTAAAGGCGAGTAATTTTAGCGGGTAAGAACTTGCTCACTAACCATTCACTACCAAAACTTCTTATTGCTTGGTTAACGGCATCGATATTAAACAACTGATATCCACTAGATACCCAAAGTCGATTTGGGCCATCAGAGACAATATGTTCGATTGTCTTTCCCGCTATGACTTGCAGGAAAGGAAAGTTCACCCGCTGTAAGTTTTTCAGACTATAAATTTCTAAGCCGGAAGATGTAGCAATCCAAAGCCTCTCTCCCTGAAAAGCAAACTCGTAAATTTGTGATGACACAGTCAGGACTTCGGTAATCTTGTTTTTGTTATTGTTATCGTTATTGTTAGAGCGATATATCTTATGGTCATCTGCGAACCAAAGCGCCCCTTCGGGTCCAGTCAAGGTCTGTCGGATGCGACCATCGAGCGTTTTTTGATCATGACTGCTGAAGGTTATACGCTCAAATTTTTTACTAAATAGAGAGTAATATCGAATGCCTTGATTAGTGGCAATCCACATCCCTCCCATATTATCGTTCAGTAACGAGTAAATCTTGGTGTTGGCTAACTCGAGTTCCAGAAAACTTGCTGGTGTCACTTGGGTTACTTCACCCGTTAGGAAGGAATAAAAATAGAGACCTTGCTCCGTTCCGACCCAATACTCTTGATTCGTTTCAGCAAAAGTCAGAGCATGAGAAGCTCCAATTCGAATAGCAGGCTTACTTGGCTCATGAATATCGAATATCAACGCACCTTTTAAGGTGCCGACCAAGATTTCACGACGAGTATGTGAGTAATACACTTTCTCGATGTAATTTCTCCCAGATGAAACAACATGATTAAACTTGCCACCCTCTGATAGGTAAACACCAGAAGTCGTCGCCAACACCCATTTTCTCCCAATTAGAATGGCTTCGTTAATGTAGACGTAGCTGTTGTTACTGTGCTGATAAAGCTGGAGTAAAGAGAAAGAGTCCAGTTCTCTGGTTTCAACATTGTAGGTATAGAACTGCGCACCATCACTGACCCAAATATAACTTCCCGATGAGCCAATCTTACGGATTTGAGACCCAGGATAAAGGCTAAAAACTAAACGACGCTCTTGGTTCGGATAGGTTTGATAAACCTCGTTCTCAACGAATGTCCAAAATGAGCCTTTATGATAGGCCAGCTGCTCAACTTTATTTCTGAGAAAGCTTCCGGACTTTGGCAATGTGGTTTGGCCGTCGTAGAATAAAACGCGTCCATGAACATCATGGATCCAAAGTCCACCTTGCTCACCTAGGAATAATTTTTTCGCGGCAATGAAAGTCCCCTTAACCTGATTAGGCAAAGGGTAAAAGACAGCATTCGCTTCACTTGAAGCTGTGGCTTGAAATGAAAGTATTGAAACCCATAAAAACAGGGCGATGTGGCGCAGCAAGATAAAACCCTTACATGTATCAATATAGGCGGCCTATAATTCACTCACACTTTCGTTGCTAAGTGTTTGGATAGTTATTTTGAGCCGCTAATTATTGATAATGATATCTTAAATCCTTTGCTAGAGAAGACTCACTGCGCCCACAAGTTACGATTCTTATTGCTGGATCACGTTAAAAACAGATATGGTGCAAGAAGCACAGCACAACTGTTACTTTTCGCTCAAACATTGACTAAAGCTATTAGACAAACTTTGCAGAAATTCAAAATAACTGCCTGACTTTACATCAATCTCGCTACCTAGTGGATCAAGAATACCTGTGTTTACGTTACTGCCGCGCATCACACTCTCAATCACGGCTGGGGTAAATTGGGGCTCAGAAAACACGCATGACACATCTCCAGCACCAAGCGTTTTACGAATATGAATCAGGGTTTTTGCACCAGGCTTTCGGTCCGGTGAAACCGTAAAATGCCCCATCTGGTTCAATTTATAGTGCTCCTCGAAGTAGCCGTAAGCATCATGGAATACAAAGTAGCCTTTGTCTTGCACTGGTGTAAGTTGCTGTTTAATTTCTGCATCCGTTGCTTTGAGCTGGATTTCAAAATTGTTTAAGTTTTGCGTATAAATAGCAGCATGTTCAGGGTCAATCTCCGCCAATTTATGAGCAATGGCATTAGCCACTTGCTGAACGGTTTCAAAACCTAGCCAAAAATGGGGATCATGAGTACCATGGTGATGGCCGTCATGTTCGTGAGCGTGTTCGCTTCCAAACTTACGCAGTGACAAACCCGGAATTTGACTGATCGTTAGCGTATTGCCTTTGTCAGTCACGACTTTCTCAAGAAAGGGCTCAAGTTCATGGCCGTACCAAATCACCAAATCGGCCGCTGCTACTTTTTTCACATCCGATGGACGCAAGGCGTAATCATGGGGCGAAGCGTTATTTTGAAGCAGTACGTCAGGTTTAGTCACACCTTCCGTTAGCTCAGTTGCGATCATTTGGATCGGTTTAATGCTCGTTAACACGGTGACTGCGTGAGCAGGTAACGTTAGTATTGCTGTTATTGCAAGGATTATAGCTCTTTTCATAGTTTTACTTGGGGTATGGCGTGGAAAGTGAGACAATGTTACATTATAACATTATTATTTTGCAAATGAGTTTCATTCATGTCTTCACTAGTCCGTCTTGAGCAATTGTGCGTCGAGTTTGACGAACGCAGAGTTCTCGACAATATCACCATGGAATTAGAAAAGGGCAAAATCACCACCCTAATTGGTCCTAACGGAGCAGGAAAATCGACGTTAGTTAAAGTCATTCTGGGCCTTCAGAAGCCAACCAGTGGTAAGTTAACCAAACAACGTAAACTCAAAATTGGTTACGTTCCGCAAAAGCTGAAACTCAACGACTCTCTGCCGCTGAACGTGATTCGTTTTCTCAACCTTGCTGGCAAGTATAGCAAGCAAGAGTGCCTTGATGCGTTACGCCTTGTCGGTGCTGAACACTTGATTGCAAGTAATATGCACCGTTTATCAGGTGGTGAAAATCAACGTGTACTGTTAGCGCGTGCGCTCCTTCAGCGCCCAGAGCTTCTCGTATTGGATGAGCCTGCTCAAGGTGTCGATGTACAAGGTCAAATCGACTTATATGATCTGATTGAGAGCATCCGCCATCGCTTCGATTGTGGTGTATTTATGGTTTCACACGATCTGCATTTGGTCATGGCTAAAACCGATGATGTAATTTGTTTACATCACCATGTATGCTGTTCAGGCTCGCCAGCGACCATTACCCAGCACCCTTCTTACATTGCGCTGTTTGGTAATGCTGCCCGTGAGTCTTTGGCGTTTTACCATCATGACCACGAACATCATCACGATTTAGCGGGTTCTCCAGTTACTGGCAATGCAACCTCTTGTTCAAACCATGCTCACGGACATCACCATCATGATTGAGTTTTTACTGCCTTCAATACTGGCTGGCATCGGGATCGCACTGATCGCTGGTCCACTTGGCTCATTCGTCGTTTGGCGCAAGATGGCTTACTTTGGTGACACTCTCGCGCATGCATCTTTAATGGGTCTAGCCCTTGGCTTCCTGCTCAATATCAATTTATACCTAGCACTGCTCGTTTGCTGCTTGGCATTAGCAGCACTACTGGTGACACTGCAAAAGCAACAACTTGTTGCGACGGACACCTTACTGGGAATTTTGGCTCACAGTGCTTTGTCGATTGGTTTGGTTTCCGTCAGCTTCTTGGACAATGTTCGCGTCGATCTAATGAGCTATCTGTTCGGTGACTTGCTAGCGGTATCGCCTCAAGACCTGATGTTTATCTACACAGGCGTCATTGCTGTCAGCGCGTGTTTGTATCTATTCTGGCGCCCATTACTGTCTAGCACCGTGAGTGAAGAACTTGCCGCAGTTGAAGGTGTGAATACCGATTTAGTGCGTCTTGTACTGATGCTAATGGTGGGTGTCGTGATTGCAGTCGGCATGAAGTTTGTTGGCGCATTAATTATGACGTCGCTATTGATTATCCCAGCGGCAACGGCACGTAAAGTGTCTTCTTCGCCAGAACAAATGGCGTTGTTTGCTTCGATTATCGGCTCTGTCGCGGTGTTGATGGGACTGAGCCTGTCTTGGCATTTCGATACTCCAGCGGGTCCCTCTGTCGTAATCAGTGCCACATTCTTATTCATGCTGAGCCAACTGATTAGCCGCAAAGCATAAGCCCGAGCGTTTAATACAACCTACCTCGTGCTTGAGACACAAATCAAAGCAAGATAAAAACAAGGTGGGACGGAAAAAGAAAAGCCTGCGAAATCGCAGGCTTTTCAATACTTATCGCGTGGCTTGGTTAATTACCAACCTGTCACTTCACGTAGACCTTTACCAATCTCAGCGAGAGATTTTACCGTCTTAACGCCAGCTGCTTCTAGTGCTGCAAATTTGTCTTCTGCAGTGCCTTTACCACCAGATATGATTGCACCTGCGTGACCCATACGTTTACCAGGAGGTGCTGTTACACCGGCAATGTAAGAAACCACAGGCTTAGTTACGTTTTCTTTGATGTAAGCTGCTGCTTCTTCTTCCGCAGTACCACCGATCTCACCAATCATTACGATTGCTTCTGTTTCAGGGTCTTCTTGGAAAAGCTTCAGGATGTCGATGAAGTTTGAACCTGGGATTGGGTCACCACCGATACCAACACACGTTGACTGGCCAAATCCTTCATCTGTCGTTTGCTTAACGGCTTCGTACGTTAGTGTACCTGAGCGAGAAACGATGCCCACTTTACCTTTCTTGTGGATGTGACCAGGCATGATACCAATCTTACACTCATCAGGCGTGATAACACCCGGACAGTTAGGGCCGATCATGCGAACGCCAGTTTCTTCTAGCTTCACTTTTACGTCGATCATATCTGTCGTTGGGATGCCTTCAGTGATCGTTACGATAAGCTCGATACCCGCGTCGATCGCTTCTAGGATGGCATCTTTACAGAATGGTGCTGGAACGTAGATAACTGTTGCCGTTGCGCCAGTCACTTCTACCGCTTCACGTACTGTGTTGAATACAGGAAGACCAAGGTGAGTCTGACCACCTTTACCCGGAGATACACCACCAACCATTTGTGTACCGTAAGCAATTGCCTGCTCTGAGTGGAAAGTACCTTGACCACCAGTGAAGCCCTGACAGATTACTTTCGTGTCTTTGTTAATTAGTACAGACATTATTTAGCCTCCGCAGCAGCAACAACTTTTTGAGCAGCATCAGTTAGCGACTCAGCAGCAATGATATCAACATCAGAATTAGCAAGAACTTCGCGACCTAGGTCAGCGTTAGTGCCTTCTAAACGAACAACAACCGGTACGGTTACACCAACTTCTTTCACCGCACCAATGATGCCTTCTGCGATCATGTCACAACGAACGATACCACCGAATATGTTTACTAGGACCGCTTTCACGTTGTCATCAGATAGGATGATTTTGAATGCTTCTGCTACACGCTCTTTTGTTGCGCCGCCACCTACGTCTAGGAAGTTAGCTGGCTTGCCACCGTGTAGGTTTACGATATCCATCGTACCCATAGCGAGACCCGCACCGTTAACCATACAGCCAACATTACCGTCTAGTGCTACGTAGTTCAGTTCCCATTGAGCTGCGTGCGCTTCACGCTCGTCTTCTTGCGAAGGATCATGCATTTCACGAAGTTTAGGTTGACGGTATAGCGCATTTGAATCGATGTTGATCTTACCATCAAGACACAGCAAGTTGCCTTCGCCAGTAATCACCAATGGGTTGATCTCTAACAGTGCTAGGTCGTACTGCGAGAACATAGTGCCAAGACCCATAAAAATCTTAACGAATTGTTTGATTTGGTCACCTTTAAGACCAAGTTTGAAGGCAAGCTCACGGCCTTGATAAGCCTGAGGACCGACTAGTGGGTCGATAGCTGCTTTGTGAATAAGCTCCGGCGTTTCTTCCGCCACTTTTTCAATTTCCACACCACCTTCAGTAGAAGCCATGAAAACAACCTTGCGAGTTGCACGGTCAACAACCGCGCCAAGGTAGAGTTCGTTAGCAATGTTCGACGCTTCTTCTACAAGGATTTTAGTCACAGGCTGACCATCTGCGTCGGTCTGGTAAGTCACTAAGTTCTTACCTAGCCATTTTTGTGCGAATTCTTTTACGCCATCTTTTGTATCATGTAGCTCAACGCCGCCCGCTTTACCGCGGCCGCCAGCGTGAACCTGACATTTTACCACTTTCTTTTCAGTGCTGATGCGACCCGCTGCTTCGAAAGCTTCTTGTGGCGTATCACATGCGTAACCTTCCGGTACAGGCAAACCGAATTCTGCAAACAGCTGTTTGGCTTGGTATTCGTGCAAATTCATTTCGATATTCCGTTTGTTTATCCCTTAAGGGATTTATTATTTCCATAACGCCGCATCGATGCGGTACGTCTGTAGGGTCTTCTCAAGTCAACGGCTTAATAAAGGTATCGAAGCCGTTCAAATGAAGGCCAGACGCTGAGCCTGCCTAGCCTTAAGTGCTGTAGACGCCGAGCCATCAGGGACGACTCGACGTTTTAGCAATATTAAACGTCGAGTAGCAGACGCGCTGGATCTTCTAGTAGCTCTTTGATGGTCACTAGGAAACCGACTGACTCACGGCCATCGATCAGACGGTGATCGTAAGACAGTGCCAAGTACATCATTGGTAAGATTTCTACCTTACCATCGACTGCCATAGGGCGATCTTGGATTTTGTGCATGCCCAGAATTGCCGATTGCGGTGGGTTGATGATTGGCGTAGACATCAGTGACCCGAATACACCGCCATTGGTAATAGTGAAATTACCTCCCATCAGCTCATCCACGGTCAGCTTGCCATCACGGCCTTTGATTGCTAACTCTTTGATGCCTTTTTCGATGTCAGCAAAGCCTAGTGTGTCACAGTCTTTTAGAACTGGCGTCACGAGACCACGCGGCGTAGAAACCGCCATGCTGATGTCAAAGTAGTTGTGGTATACGATCTCATCACCATCGATAGATGCATTGACTTCTGGGTAACGTTTCAACGCTTCCGTTACGGCTTTCACGTAAAAAGACATAAAGCCAAGTCGAGTACCGTGACGCTCTTCGAACTGGTCTTTGTATTGCTTACGAAGATCCATGATTGGCTTCATGTTCACTTCGTTAAACGTGGTGAGCATTGCAGTGTTGTTCTTCGCTTCGAGCAGACGGTTTGCTACTGTCTTACGTAGGCGCGTCATTGGAACACGTTTTTGGCTACGAGCCGCAGCTGGAGCTTCAACCACTGCTGGTGCTTCTGCTTTTGATGCCGATTTTGCATTTGCAAGGTGCACTTCAATGTCTTCGCGCGTAATGCGACCACCAACCCCAGAACCTTTCACTTGGCTCGCTTCCAGACCATGTTCAGCAAGAAGACGACGCACTGCCGGGCTTAGGGAGTCGTTGCTCTCTTCTGCGAGCGCTGCTTTGTGACGCTTGTCTGGAGACGCTTGTTTGTCTTCTGTTGAATCAGTTGTGGGCTCGCCAGCTACTGCACCTGGCTTAAGCTTCGCGATTAACTGCTTAGAAAGTACTGTTGCACCCTCTTCTTCAATAATGGCTTCTAAAACGCCCGCTTCTGGAGCAGGTACTTCAAGCACGACTTTATCGGTTTCGATGTCGACCAGAACCTCATCGCGCTCGACGACGTCGCCTGGTTGTTTGTGCCATGTCGCAACGGTTGCGTCAGCAACTGATTCAGGTAAATCTGGAACCAGAATTTCAATTGTCATATCTGTTTATTCCTTTAACTTCTTGTTGTTAATTCGAAGTTTTTGAGTTCACGTTCAGAGCGTCTTCAACCAACGCTTTTTGTTGTTTCAAGTGCACCGACATGTAGCCTACTGCTGGCGAAGCAGAAGCTGGGCGACCCGCGTATTTCAGATCTGCGCCTGCTGGAATAGCAGCACGGAAGTTATGCTGACTACAGTACCAAGCACCCTGGTTTTGAGGCTCTTCCTGACACCAAACGAAATCTTCAACATTCGTGTATTGCGAGATAGTGGCTTGAACCTCATCCATTGGGAATGGGTAAAGCTGCTCGATACGCACAATAGCAACATCGTCTTGTTCGTTGTTGCGACGCTGCTCTAGGAGGTCGAAATAAACCTTACCTGAACAGAACACAACACGTTTCACTTTGCTTGGATCCAGTTTATCGACTTCTGGTATCGCTGGCTGGAAAGTGCCATCGGACAGCTCTTCCAACGACGACGTACAAAGTGGATGGCGCAGTAGTGACTTGGGTGACATAACAATCAGTGGACGACGCATAGGACGCACCACTTGACGACGGATCATGTGATAAACCTGAGCAGGTGTAGATGGCACTACCACCTGCATGTTTTGTTCAGCACATAATTGTAGGTAACGCTCTAAGCGCGCGGATGAGTGCTCAGGGCCCTGACCTTCATAACCGTGCGGCAGCAGCATTGTCAAACCACACAGACGAGCCCATTTTTGCTCACCCGATGAGATGAATTGATCAATCACCACTTGCGCGCCATTTGCAAAGTCACCAAACTGCGCTTCCCAAATGGTCAAACCGCTTGGCTCTGCGGTGGCGTAACCGTATTCAAATGCCAATACCGCTTCTTCTGACAACACTGAGTCAAAGACTTGGAATGGGCCTTGTTTGTCGTGAATATTCGCCAGCGGGATGTAGGTACTGGCATCACTTTGGTTATGCAGAACTGAGTGACGGTGGAAGAAGGTACCACGACCAGAATCCTGACCTGAGATACGAATACGCTTGCCATCATCAACCAACGTTGCGTACGCCAGCGTTTCAGCCATCCCCCAATCAAGAGGCTTCTCACCGCTGATCATTGCAGAACGATCGTTGTAAAGCTTGTTTACACGGCTTTGTAGTTTATGGCTGTCTGGGTATTGGATTAGACGTTGCCCCAACTCCTTCAAGCGAGTTGAGTCGAATCTGCTATCCCAAGAAACATCCCAGTCATGGCCTAGGTACGGTGACCAGTCAACAGAATGAAGAGCCATCGGGCGCCATTCTTTAACCACCACTTCGCCTTTGTCCAGCGCATCGCGGTACTCGTTAACCAACTGAGTCGCCACTTCAATGTCGGACTCATTGTTATCGATAAGCACATCAGCGTAGAGTTTCCGAGGCGTTGGATGCTTCTTGATTTTTTGATACATCAACGGCTGAGTGGCATTCGGCTCATCCGCTTCGTTGTGACCATGACGACGGTAACAAACCAAATCAATCACGACATCACGTTTGAACTCATTACGGTAATCCAGAGCAATACGCGTGACAAAAGCCACCGCTTCTGGATCGTCGGCATTAACGTGGAAAATTGGCGCCTGTACCATCTTCGCGATATCAGTACAGTACATGGTCGAGCGCGTATCGCGAGGGTTCGACGTTGTAAAGCCAACTTGGTTGTTTATAACAATACGAACCGTACCACCCACGCAGAAACCACGAGCAAGAGACATGTTGAAGGTCTCAGCGACCACGCCCTGACCTGCGATTGCAGAGTCGCCGTGGATAGTAATAGGCAGTACGCGGCTACCATCAAAATCACCCAAGCGATCTTGACGAGCACGAACTGAGCCAATGACAACTGGATTTACTATCTCAAGATGAGATGGGTTGAAAGCGAGCGCTAGATGGACATCACCACCCGGCGTGGCAAAGTCAGCAGAGAAACCTTGGTGGTACTTAACATCACCCGTACCCCATGTTTCATCGTGCTTACCCGCAAACTCGTCAAACAAATCTTGTGGCTTCTTACCGAGAACGTTAACGAGCATATTCAAACGTCCACGGTGAGCCATACCGATAACGACTTCACGCATGCCGCTTGCACCAGCGTGGCGGATCAACTCTTTCGTCATCGGGATGAGTGCATCACCACCCTCTAGCGAGAATCGCTTCGCACCCGGGAATTTCGCTCCCAAGTAGCGTTCAAGGCCTTCAGCAGCTGTCAGCTCTTCCAGGAATGTGCGCTTTTCGTCTTTATCAAACGATGGCTGACCAACAACAGACTCTAAACGTTGTTGGATCCAACGCTTCTGTTCTGTGTCTGTCATGTGCATGTATTCTGCACCAATAGAACCACAGTACGTCTTCTTCAGTGCTGAGTAGATGTCTTTCAACTGCATCGTTTCTTGGCCAATGGCAAAGGAACCAACATTGAAAGTTTCTGTGAAGTCATCTTCGGTGAGATTATGAAATGTAGGGTCTAGCTCCGCCACAGTCGGACGTTGCCATAGGCCTAGAGGATCAAGTTCGGCAGCTTCATGACCGCGGAAGCGGTATGCATTGATAAGCTGTAAAACTTTTACTTGTTTAGCGTCGACATCTGGATCACTAACTTGGACACTGTAATGCTTTGTTTCTTGAGCGAGTCGTCGGAAGTAGTCACGGACACGCGAGTGCGGCTGTTCAGCCACTTCTTCTGAGTTCTTCGGCAACTCATCAAATACGCGTTTCCACTCCTCACTTACCAGATCGGGGTCACTAAGATACAGTTCGTAGAGGTCCTCTACATACGTTGCATTGGCGCCAGCCAAGTGTGAAGACTCGAGCCATGCCTTCATCACGCCGTTGTGCATATTTTCCCTTAACCAGTAGTTTTCACGTTTGCTTCGGTCTGCGCCGAGCTATTAAGAGCCGCCCCAAATGAGCGGCAATTTTTATTGTCAATTAAATCGAACGATTCACCAGCATCGACTTGATATGACCGATGGCTTTCGTAGGATTTAGCCCCTTAGGACAAACACTTACACAATTCATAATGCCATGGCAACGAAAAACGCTAAATGCATCATCAAGATCAGACAGACGTTCATCTGTGGCCGTATCACGACTGTCAATTAGCCAACGGTACGCCGCTAAAAGACCCGCTGGGCCGATGAATTTATCTGGGTTCCACCAAAATGAAGGGCAAGAAGTCGTACAGCATGCACACATGATACATTCGTACAAACCATCTAAATGGGCACGTTCATCTGGCAGTTGTAAGTTCTCGCGCGAAGGCGGCAGAGCACCGTCATCAATCAAGAAAGGCTTAACTTTCGCATAGTTATCATAGAACTGCGTCATGTCGACGATAAGGTCCCGCACAACGGGTAGTCCAGGTAGTGGACGGATAACAATTTTATCACCCTTCAATGCCGAAAGCGGTGTGATACATGCCAGACCATTTTTACCATTCATGTTTAGGCCATCAGAGCCACAAACACCTTCACGACAAGAACGGCGGAATGAGATGCTCGGATCTTGCTCTTTAAGCAAAATCAGCGCATCCAGAACCATCATGTCAGACCCTTCTTCTACCTCAAGTGGGTAGTCCTTCATATAAGGTTTTGTATCGACATCCGGGTTGTAACGGTACAAAGAGAAGTTCAGTTTCATAATCATTTCCTCCTCTTAGTATGTACGTACTTTCGGTGGGAAAGCGTCACGGTGAACAGGCGTCATATTTACATCACGCTTGGTCATCGCTTCGGTTTCCGGGTTGTAGATAGAGTGGCATAGCCAATTTTCATCATCACGCTCAGGGAAATCGAAACGAGCATGCGCGCCACGACTTTCTGTACGGTAGTTCGCCGCTACAGCCGTAGAGAATGCAGTTTCCATCAAGTTGTCTAACTCTAGACACTCGATACGTTGCGTGTTGAACTCTGAAGACTTGTCAGCAAGGTGTGCGTTTTGTAGACGCTCACGTATCACTTTCAGCTCTTCTAGACCTGTTGCCATTGCATCACCTTCACGGAATACCGAGAAGCTATTTTGCATGCAAGATTGCAGATCTTTACGTATTTGAACTGGGTCTTCACCACCCGTGCTGTTTTCCCAACGCATAGTACGCGCTAGAGATGCTTCAATATCCGACTCTGTCGCCGGGCGTGCATCAGCTTGCGCTGCTAATGTTTCGCCAAGATGCAGACCTGTTGCGCGGCCAAATACCACGAGATCAAGCAGTGAATTACCACCCAAACGGTTAGCGCCGTGTACCGATACTGACGCGATTTCGCCACATGCATACAGACCTTGTACTTCAACGTCATTGCCGTTGGCAGTCTGCTTGATAGCTTGACCAGATACCTGAGTTGGAACCCCGCCCATCATGTAGTGACAGGTTGGGATGACTGGAATTGGCTCTTTCACTGGATCCACATGGGCAAATGTTCGTGACAGCTCACAAATACCAGGTAGACGAGATTCAAGGACATCTTTACCTAGGTGGTCTAGTTTCAGCTTAATGTGTGGACCCCAAGGACCGTCACAGCCGCGTCCTTCACGGATTTCAATCATCATTGAGCGCGCAACTACGTCGCGTCCCGCAAGGTCTTTCGCGTTTGGTGCATAACGTTCCATGAAGCGTTCGCCGTCTTTGTTGAGTAGGTAACCACCCTCACCACGACAACCTTCAGTCACAAGCACACCCGCACCAGCGATGCCCGTTGGATGGAACTGCCACATTTCCATATCTTGCATTGGAACGCCAGCACGAAGCGCCATTCCGACGCCATCGCCAGTATTGATGTGCGCGTTTGTCGTCGATGCATAGATACGACCTGCACCGCCGGTTGCAAGAATCGTCGCTTTCGATTTGAAGTAACAAATCTCGCCAGTTTCCATACAGATAGCAGTACAACCCATGATGGCGCCATCTTGGTTCTTAACTAAGTCTAGTGCGTACCACTCAGAGAAAATGGTTGTTTTGTGTTTAACGTTCTGTTGGTAAAGCGTATGAAGCAACGCGTGACCTGTACGGTCTGCTGCAGCTGCAGTACGAGCCGCTTGCTCACCGCCAAATTCTTTAGACTGACCACCAAACGGGCGTTGATAGATAGAGCCGTTATCAAAACGAGAAAATGGTAGGCCCATCTTTTCGAGTTCGATCACCGATTCTGGCCCGTTTTTACACATGTACTCAATGGCATTCTGATCGCCAATGTAATCGGACCCTTTCACCGTGTCGTACATGTGCCATTGCCAGTTATCCTGGTGAGAGTTACCAAGTGCAACCGTGATACCGCCCTGAGCAGAAACAGTATGAGAGCGGGTTGGAAAAACTTTTGATAGCAAAGCACAAGACAGGCCTTGCTCCGAAATTTGTAGTGCAGCGCGCATGCCTGCACCACCAGCGCCGATTACTACGGCGTCAAATTCACGAACTGGAATAGACACTTACGCACCCCACAAAATAAATAGACCAGAGAAGACATAGCCGAATAGAACGGCAATAACACCAAGTAGCAGTGCTCCGCGAAGTTTCGCGCACTTAACGTAATCCGTTAATACTTGCCACAAACCGATCCACGCATGAATCAGTACAGAAACAAGAGCCAACATGGTGAAGATCTTAGTGAAGGAACCACTAAAGAATTGGGTCCAGGATGCGTAAGAGATATCTGAGAATGCAAAAAAACTCACCAGATAAATCGTGTATAGAGTCATGATGATCGCTGATGCACGAATCAATAAGAAATCGTGGACACCATTGCGACCAAATGAAGAAACGTGTTTTACCATACCAAAATCCCCGCCAATAGAGATAAAACTGCGGTAGCACCAAAGGTGACTTTTGCGCTCATCGCGCCTGATTCGAGTTCTTCAAAGTGGCCCAAGTCCATCAGCAAGTGACGAACACCTCCAGCTATGTGGTAGGCGAGTGCGCTCAGAATTCCCCACAAAATGAATTTTACGAAAAAGCTGTCAACAATATCAGCAGCTTCCAAAAAACCAATCGGGGATGACAGAGAAACGGACAGTAACCAAAGTAATATGCCCACCGCAACAAACGTAATCACACCCGACACTCGGTGTAGGATAGAAGCGATTGCTGTGATGGGAAAGCGAATGGTCTGTAAATCTAAATTAACAGGTCTTGACTTTCTTTCTTTCACGGGCTTGCTCACTCAGCTCCATTGAGCATTTATAGTTATAACCAATTTCAGCTTCCAAACGTACAAAAGTTAACATTTGGTTAACAAATACTCACAGTAAACTGGGAGATAACTGCAAACATCTTGTTAACAATCGGGATCTGTGAACAAACCTCACTTTTGTTTCCAGCCCCGAATTTATAAGGATTCAACTAAAATTTTCTTCGCCAATATACGGCTAGCAACATTCTAATACAATTGATGTAACAAATAATGCTACACAGAACAGATTTTTAACGATTTTCATGAGAAAAATCATAACAACTGCACACAAAACTGGAGAAAAATTGACTTTAAGCTTTAACAACAGTACAAAAATGGCACATAAACATCCTGGACGGATTAAATAATAAACAAAGGAGATTGTTATGGCGGATAAGAAAGCTACCCTTCACGTCGAAGGTCATGCGCCAATCGAATTGCCAATTATGGACGGTACGCTAGGTACACCCGTAATTGATGTTCGTAAACTGGGAGCCAATGGTTACTTTACTTTTGACCCAGGTTTTCTTGCCACTGCATCTTGTGAATCATCAATTACGTACATCGACGGTGGTAAAGGGATTCTTTTGCACCGCGGTTACCCGATTGATCAATTAGCCAATAACGCAGATTACCTCGAAGTGTGTTACATACTTCTTTACGGCGAAGCCCCTACCCGCGAGCAGTACGAACAATTCAAAACAACAGTTACTCGCCACACTATGGTACACGAGCAAATCGCAAGCTTCTTCCACGGCTTCCGTCGCGACGCTCACCCAATGGCAGTAATGTGTGGCGTGGTTGGTGCACTCGCTGCCTTCTATCATGATTCACTGGATATCAATAACGACGAGCACCGCGAAATTGCGGCGTACCGTCTACTGTCTAAAATGCCAACGTTGGCAGCGATGTGTTATAAGTACTCCATCGGCCAACCATTTATTTACCCTCGCAACGACCTAAACTATGCAGAGAATTTCCTGCACATGATGTTTGCAAACCCGTGTGAAGAATACGAGGTAAACCCTGTTGTTGCACGTGCGATGGATAAAATCTTTACTCTTCACGCCGATCACGAGCAAAACGCGTCAACGTCGACGGTTCGTCTATCTGGCTCTTCTGGAGCGAACCCATTCGCATGTATTGCCGCTGGTATTGCCTCTCTATGGGGTCCTGCACACGGTGGGGCGAACGAAGCGTGTCTGAAAATGCTTGAAGAGATCGGCAGCGTCGATAATATTCCTGAATACGTAGAGCGTGCAAAAGATAAAGATGATCCATTCCGCTTAATGGGCTTCGGTCACCGCGTTTACAAGAACTACGATCCACGTGCGACCGTCATGCGCGAGACCTGTCATGAAGTACTAAAAGAGCTAAACATTAAAGACCCACTGCTCGATGTCGCAATGGAACTTGAGCGTATTGCCCTTTCTGACGAATACTTCGTGTCAAAGAAACTCTATCCGAACGTAGACTTCTACTCAGGCATCATCCTAAAAGCGATCGGAATTCCAGTATCCATGTTTACTGTTATCTTCGCGATTTCTCGTACTATCGGTTGGATTGCTCACTGGAATGAAATGCACAGTGACCCACTCAACCGTATCGGTCGTCCTCGTCAGCTATACACTGGTGAAACTCAGCGTGAGTTTTCTCCACTGCACGAGCGTGAGTAACGTTTAGAATCGAGAATCGAGAATCGGATAAGTGTTGGGGTTGACGTGAAAGCGTCAACCCTTTCTATTTTAGGATGGTTGGAACGAGCTGCGCTCTATGGAACGCTTCGCTTCGAGATGCGAGGAATAATTGCGTAATACTTTCGCATCTCAAAAGACAAACCCCGCCCCTTCTATACTGGGTTATCAATATCAATAAACGTGACGTCTAAATCATGCTCTTGCGCTAACCATTCCCCAAGCGCTTTAATGCCGTATCGCTCTGTTGCGTGATGCCCTGCTGAGAAATAATGGATGTCTAGCTCACGAGCCGTATAAGTGGTGCGCTCTGAGATCTCACCCGAAATAAAGGCATCTAATCCATGTTGAGCAGCAAGTTCAATAAAATCCTGACCACCGCCAGTACACCAGCCCACTGTTTCGATCATTTTTTCTGCATTGTCAGGGGCAATATGCAAAGGTTCACGGTTTAGTACTTGATTGATTTTCTTCGCGAAGTCACTACCTGTCATTGCCTGTTTCAAGCGGCCAAACATCGCGACTGATTGAGGGTGCCCCTCTAAGCCGCCCTCCACTTCAATATCGAGCAAGCGCGCAAGTTCCGCGTTGTTACCCAGTTCAGGGTGAATGTCTAACGGTAAGTGGTAGCCATAAAGGTTGATGTCATTTTTTATCAGACTGCGGATACGCTTTCCTTTCATTCCACGAATGGGCTCAGGCTCGCCCTTCCAAAAGTAGCCGTGATGAACCAGTAATGCATCAGCTTTTAGCTCGATGGCTTTCTCTATCAATGCTTGTGAAGCAGTGACGCCTGTCACGATGCGTTTGATTTCTGATTTGCCTTCCACTTGCATACCATTAGGCGCATAGTCTTTGATGATCTGAGGCGACAGTTTCTCGTTGAGGATTCTTTCCAGCTGTAAATTATTCATTTTTAATTCCAATATTTATGGCTTGGGCAAAGTGTATATCGAACTGCAATCCAGATGCCAGTTGTGGCATCCCCAACCTAACGAAATTTCGGTACAATAGAAAGGCTCAGCCCGTGACAACAAGGATACAGGATGAACTCGCTACAACGTTTCTATCAATGGATTGCTAACACCCCGCCACTTTTTAAACCTCAAGCGCCTTTTGTCACGGTCAAAGATATTCTGGCACCCCCACTATCAGACGATGAAAACTACAAGGGTAATCCTCGACTTGGCTTTCTTTACCAACACCTTTGTACCAAGCTACTGACTTGCTCACCTCGATATGAGTTGATTGCTGAAGAGATTCAACTCAATGACGCAACTGGCCGCACAATTGGCGCCGTCGATTTGATCCTCAAGAATCAGGAAACCAAACAACACGAGCATTGGGAAGTAGCCATCAAGTTTTACTTACTTCACAAGGGGATTTGGTTTGGGCCGAATGCTCACGACCAATTGCACAAGAAGCTCGACCGTATGCTCACCCACCAACTAAAAATGAGCCAAAGAGAGGAGTTCCATCAGCAACTGCCTTTAGACAATACCCCGAGTGAGCATCTTCTGATCCAAGGACGCCTTTACGTTAACCCTTTCTCTGCAGAACCTATCCCGACAAACTGCTTAGGTTACGAACTAGACTCAAATCAAATATCCGGTTTCTGGTGTTATCAGAGTCAATGGGAGCAAATCGGAGAGCCACTTTACGCTCTTTCTAAGCCGCTTTGGGCAGCAGGCAATGAGGAGTTCTTGGAACCAATCGACAGACCATCCGATAGATTCGTTCACGCGCAAACGCAGAACGGGCAATTTTGGTTTGTTGTACCAGATACTTGGCCAAACTAGAAACGGGAAACGGGAAACGGGAAACGGGAAACGGGAAACGGGAAAGGATTTTATTTTGCTCTTCTAGGAACAAGATCCGTCAACACCTTCTTAATCAAACTACCTTTTCACCATACTCTCAACGAGCACCTCTCGATTCCTAAAGCAAAGCGCTCCTGATTCTCGAAGCTAAGCGTTCCCTATTAAACAAAAAAGGGCCGACACAATGTCGACCCTTTCAAAACCTTAATCGTTAGAATTACAAGCCAGCGGCAGCAAATACTTGATTAACGATTTCTTGTGCTTCGGCTTCGATTTGTTTCAGATGTTCTTCACCTTTGAAGCTTTCACAGTAAATCTTGTAGATGTCTTCAGTGCCTGATGGACGAGCGGCAAACCAACCATTCGCTGTCGTCACTTTAAGACCACCGATTGCCGCGCCATTACCTGGTGCATGCGTCAGACGGGCAGTAATTGCATCACCAGCCAGAGTTTCCGCCGCAACCATCTCAGGTGACAGCATCTTCAGTACGTCTTTTTGTGGGCCATTGGCGACAGCTTGAATGCGGTTATACTTTGATTCACCATGCTTTGCTGCTAGCTCTTCATAGTAGTCTTGTGGGTTCTTGCCCGTTACCGCAGTGATCTCTGCCGCGAGAAGACACAGCAAAATGCCATCTTTATCTGTTGACCAAGGGGTACCATCTTTACGCAGAAAAGACGCACCTGCACTTTCTTCGCCGCCGAAGCCAAACTCACCAGTGTAAAGACCATCCACAAACCATTTAAAGCCTACCGGAACTTCACAAAGCTCACGACCGAGATCCGCGACAACGCGGTCAATCAGGGCGCTTGAAACGAGCGTTTTACCAACAGCTACGTCTTTACCCCATGCGTCACGGTGACGGTATAGGTAGTCGATGCAAACCGCTAAGAAGTGGTTCGGGTTCATCAGACCTTTCGGCGTAACGATACCGTGACGGTCGTAGTCAGGATCATTACCAAATGCTAGATCATACTCGTCTTTCAGTGCCAATAGACCCGCCATTGCGTAAGGAGAAGAACAGTCCATACGTACAACGCCGTCTTTATCTAGGGACATGAACTGGAAAGACGGGTCAATGGCTTCACTGACCAGTGTTAAGTCTAGGTCGTATGCCTGACCAATTTGACGCCAGTAATCGATGCCGCTGCCACCCAATGGATCCACACCTATCTTCAGATTTGCGTTTTGGATTGCTTCCATGTCGATAACATTGACTAGGTCATCGATGTAGGGTTTTACCAAGTCCACCTCAACAAACCGATCCGATGCTTTTGCTTCAGCCAATGGAAGGCGCTTCACTCCTCGTAGACCTTCGGCAATCAGCCTATTGGCACGATCTTCAATCGCTTGAGTTAGCTCACCTTCTGCTGGACCACCGTGAGTCGGGTTGTATTTGATCCCGCCATCTTGTGGTGGGTTATGAGATGGCGTAATTACGATACCGTCAGCTTTGTCATCGTGCTTGGTGTTGTAAGTCAAAATCGCGTGTGAAATACCCGGAGTTGGTGTGTAGCCACTGTCTTGCTGGACAATCACTTTCACACCGTTCGCAATCAACACTTCAATCACGCTAGCAAATGCGGGCTCAGAAAGTGCGTGCGTGTCTTTGCCAATAAACAATGGTCCCTTTGTTCCTTGCTCAGCACGAACTTCTGCTACCGCTTGAGCGATAGCTAAAATATGATTCTCATTAAAAGTGTGCTTATCTGCTGTACCGCGATGGCCAGACGTACCGAATTGAACTTTGTGTTCTGCATTAGCGGCATCTGGCTGAAGGAGGAAGTAGTTAGCAACAAGTGCCGGGATATTGTGAAGATCTTCCTGCTGCGCCTTTTGCCCAGCACGAGGGTGCATAGCCATGTTTGACATCCTTTCTGTAAAAAAAATAAAATCAAAAAAGCCTCATAATATCCACTAAACGCTGCATATTATGAGGCTTCTATCAGGTTTCTTAGATTGAACCTGTTACTTTCTCTATTAAGTCAGGCTGGAATCCCATGTGAGCCATCACCTGCTCTACCATCTGTCGCTTACGACTGGTGTTGCTGTTGGTAATCACCCAAAATGGCGTACCAGGAATTGCTTTAGGTTTGGTCGTGTTACCATTTGCTAGTAGTGTCTCTTCATTGTCAGCAAAGTAAACGCGTTTGCGTCCTTTCACTTTTGTTGCTTGAGAGAAACTCTCTGGATTCAGTGTGTGTAAGGTTGTCAGTACCAACATGAAGCGATCAATCGCTTTCTTAAGACCTGCAAATTCATCGGAGATAAGTAAAGAGCGCATCTCTTTTACCGTATCTAATGACTCTGCTTTACCCGCATCTTTGCTTACTACAATTCCTTGTGGCTGTTCTTTCACAGGAGCAACAACTGCTTCCTGCAACTGGCCATCAAGGTTTAAAAGACGTCGTAGAATATCCGAGGCACTTTCACCGATATGCTTGGTTTGACCCGCAATGTAACGGTATAGATCCTCATCAACCTCAATTGTTTTCATTCGCTTTTCACATTCTCAATGTTTAAACTCTGGGGGATTATAACGAGATCCTCTCGGATACTCCACGTTAAACCCATCACGAATAAGATAAAATGTCAGTATTACTCAACTATAAGCAGGAAGGGCAAGGCCAAACCGTTGTTTTAATTCATGGATTGTTTGGCAGTTTCAGTAATCTAGGTTTACTGGCTCGCGACCTCGCTCAAGATCATACTGTAATCAGTGTTGATCTTCGAAACCATGGCCTCTCGTTCCATTCAGAGACTCACAACTATGAAGTGATGGCACAAGACGTAGCAAATTTACTTGGTGATTTGAATATCGGGCCTGCGCTTGTTATTGGCCACTCAATGGGCGGTAAAGTCGCGATAAAGTTGGCGGACATCGCCCCGGAGTTCGTTAACAGACTCGTGGTACTCGATATGGCGCCCGTGTCTTACCAAATAAACCGTCACGACAACGTGTTTAGCGGCTTGCAAGCGGTCATCAAAGAGCAACCTAGTAATCGCCAGCAAACGATGGACATTCTTGCTCAACATATTGAAATTGATGGTGTTAGACAATTTCTGTCGAAGTCGTTATATAAAAACGGTGATAAAATGGCTTGGCGCTTTAACGTTGTTAGTCTGCTCAACAACTATGACGACATCATTGGCTGGCAAGAAATAGCACCAACCGAGATCCCAACTTTGTTTGTCAAAGGCGGTGATTCCGACTATTTAATGCCAGAGCATCAACCTGCGGTTAAGCGTCAGTTTATCAACGCCAAAGCGCACATTATTGCTAATACAGGACACTGGTTGCATGCCGAGAAACCAGCAGAGGTAATGCGTGTGATCAGGAAATTTATTTCGAGTTAACAAATTCGAAAGACAACACCAGATTATTGAAATAACCCTTCTGGTAGTGCATTAACTTTACTGATTAACAGTGGTATAGTGCGCCAAAGAATTTTTGGCATGAAGGACAACAATGCTATACGACTATATGGACATGCTCGAGTCTATCGGGCTCGATCTTCTTTTTGCTGCTATCTTTTTCTTCATTGGGATGGCAATAAAAGATGTACTAAAGCAAGGTAATGTTCCTGTTTTTGGTCGTCGTATTGTGTGGTTGGTTCTTTTCCTTGGCTGCGCTGGTTTCATCGCCAAAGGTTTGATTCAGCTCAGTTGGGAAGGCACAGGGTTAGGTTAAGCTCTGCTCCCATCGCCACTAACAAACAATGTAAAGGTATAGACTCTATGGCAAGTGTAGGTATCTTCTTCGGTAGCGACACAGGTAATACTGAAGCCGTTGCAAAGATGATTCAAAAGCAACTAGGTAAACAACTAGTTCACGTTCAAGACATCGCAAAAAGCAGCAAAGAAGACATCGATAACTTCGATCTTCTGCTTCTGGGCATTCCGACTTGGTACTACGGTGAAGCACAATGTGATTGGGATGACTTCTTCCCAGAACTTGAGCAAATCGATTTCTCTACAAAGCTAGTTGCTATCTTCGGTTGCGGTGACCAAGAAGATTATGCAGAGTACTTCTGCGACGCAATGGGCACCGTTCGTGACATCGTTGAAGCGAAAGGCGGTACTATCCTAGGTTACACTTCGACTGAAAGCTACGAATTCGAAGCGTCGAAAGGGTTAGTTGAAGGCGATGACAGCCAATTTGTGGGTCTATGTATCGACGAAGACCGTCAACCTGAACTGACTGACGAGCGCGTTAAAAACTGGGTTAAACAAATCCACGAAGAAATGTGCTTAGCAGAGCTTGAAGACTAAGAAAGCATTCATAAAAAAGACCTCCTTCGTGGAGGTCTTTTTGTATCTAAACAGGTACTAAGAGATTTCTGGCGCAATGTCTTCCTCTCGATACTGAGGTTTCTTCCTCACATACAACTTACGTTGCACTTCCGAGACAAGGTTGCCTTCTCTGTCTTTCACGTGAGTAATAAATTCTGGGAAGCATTTCTCACCATTGCGTGTCATCTGATAGATATCGTCTAACATGCCGTCCGTAATCTCAAAATCTGCAAACAAATCACTTTGCCCAGGTTTAATAAAGTTGATACTCGCCTCTTTGTCCCAGACATAATATTCCTCGCGAAGAATACCCATCAACATCAAAGAGTAAATAGGGTCAGTGAGAGAGAAAATACTTCCACCATATTGCGTCCGATTGGCATTTTTGTTCCACCAGCGCAGTTTCAAACGCACTTTCACCATGCGAAAATCTTCAGAAATATGTAAGATTTTAATACCGGCGCCCCAAAATGGCGGCCAAATATTGAGCGAAAACTTCACAATCCCTGGCTTATATATTCTAGCAAGTCGCTTATTCATAACTTTCCGTAGTCTAAAGTCCCAAACTCATCAGCATACAACTGGTATGACCTGAAATATAATCGACCTGTTTCCAATTTACAAAAAGAATCGATTAACCCTCTGAAGTTCGTGGTTTAATGTTGAGTACGCTTCGCCTATAATGACATGAATAATATATTCTGTTAAATCGCTGCAGATGATCCAACGGGAAAGTATATGTCAGACAATAATCAGGCGCTGAAGGATGCGGGTTTAAAAGTAACCCTTCCAAGGCTAAAAATTCTAGAAGTACTTCAGCAGCCAGACTGCCAGCACATCAGTGCAGAAGATTTGTACAAAAAGCTAATTGATCTAGGTGAAGAGATCGGACTAGCGACCGTTTATCGTGTACTCAACCAATTTGACGATGCCGGCATTGTTACTCGTCATCACTTCGAAGGCGGTAAATCAGTTTTTGAACTCTCAACCCAGCATCACCACGACCATCTTGTATGTCTCGATTGTGGTGCAGTGATTGAATTCTCGGATGACGTGATAGAAGAGCGTCAAAAAGAAATTGCGGCCAAGTACAACGTTATTCTGACCAATCACAGCTTATACTTATACGGTAAATGTCGTGATGGTTCATGTAAAACAAACCCTGACGCGCACAAGCCGACAAAATAAAACGTAACGCTTTTATTAACGAAGACTCTAAACGTTAGCCTCGGCTGACGTTTTTTATTGTCTGAGCAAATCAGATTAACCATAAAAAATGCCAGCAAGAATGCTGGCATTTTTGTGAGCAAGGATGGAGATTATTGAGTCTCGATTTTCGCCCAGGTATCACGTAGGCCAACCGTACGGTTGAACACTAACTTGTTCGCTGAAGAGTCTTTTGAATCTGCACAGAAATAACCCGTACGCTCAAACTGGTAGCCTTTTTCAGCTTCTGATGTCGCTAGGCTTGGCTCAACAAAACCATTTAGAACCACGAGTGATTCTGGGTTGATCGTCGCAGCAAAATCATCCGCAGCGGCTGGGTTTGGCACTGTGAACAAGCGATCATACAGACGGATTTCTGCAGGCAGTGCTTTATCCGCTGAAACCCAGTGAATAACACCTTTCACTTTGCGGCCATCTGCTGGGTTCTTACCTAGTGTGTCAGCGTCATAAGTACAGAAGATGGTTGTGATCTTGCCTTCCGCGTCTTTCTCAATACGTTTTGCTTTGATCACGTATGCGCCACGTAGACGTACCTCTTTGCCCAAAACAAGACGCTTGTACTTCTTATTTGCTTCTTCACGGAAATCTTCACGCTCAATCCAAACTTCGCGAGTGAATGGTACTTCACGCTCACCCATTTCAGGTTTGTTTGGATGGTTCGCAACTGTCAGTGTCTCTACCGCGTCTTCTTCGAAGTTCTCGATAACAAGTTTAACAGGATCGAGAACAGCCATTGCACGTGGTGCGTTTTCGTTTAGATCATCACGAATGCATGACTCTAAAGAACCAAACTCAATCATGTTCTCTTGCTTGGTTACGCCAATACGCTTACAGAATTCACGAATCGATGCAGATGTAAAACCACGACGACGCAGACCGGATACGGTTGGCATGCGTGGATCATCCCAACCATCAACCAAGTTTTCGGTCACTAGTTGGTTCAGCTTGCGCTTAGACATCACTGTGTATTCAAGATTTAATCGACTGAACTCATACTGATGTGGACGGCTATCAATCGTGATGTTATCGAGAACCCAATCGTACAGGCGGCGGTTGTCCATGAACTCCAAAGTACAGATAGAGTGCGTAATGCCCTCTAACGCATCAGAGATACAGTGCGTGAAGTCGTACATTGGGTAAATGCACCACTTATCACCAGTCTGGTGGTGAGTCGCGAAACGAACACGATAGATAACAGGATCACGCATGACCATGAATGAAGAGCCCATGTCGATCTTCGCGCGAAGACACGCTTTACCTTCTTCGAACTCACCTGCGCGCATTTTCTCAAATAGTGCTAGGTTTTCTTCGATTGGGCGATCACGGTATGGGCTTGGTTTGCCCGGCGCTGTTAGTGTACCGCGGTATTCACGAATCTGCTCAGGACTTAGTTCATCAACATACGCTAAGCCTTTATTGATCAATTCAATTGCATATTCGTAAAGCTTATCGAAATAGTTTGATGAGTAACATACTTCACCATCCCACTCGAAGCCCAACCAGTTTACATCTTTCTTGATAGACTCAACGTATTCGATGTCTTCTTTTTCAGGGTTTGTATCATCGAAACGCAAGTTACATTGGCCCTGGTAGTCTTGAGCAATACCGAAGTTCAAACAGATGGACTTAGCATGACCGATATGCAAGTAGCCATTCGGCTCAGGCGGAAATCGAGTATGCACGCTAGTGTGTTTACCATCCGCTAGATCTTTATCAATGATCTGGCGAATAAAGTTTGATGGACGAGCATCAGCTTCACTCATCTATAGCACCTCAAAAATATTAGTATTGTCAGAGAAACGTTACTCAGTAAACTTAATCGGTTTACAGAGTGCTTTGTCCTAATGATCCACAATTCTTAGCGATTAGACAACAAGAACCGTCGTTAAAACAGCAATATTTCTCTTCTTCGCTTGAAAGCACAGCATATTAAATCTGCATAAACAAAAAAAGACCTCCCGAAGGAGGTCTTCACAGAGAATAATTAAGATATCACTAAGGCAGTTTTACATCTGATAGATCTTCACCCGCACCAATCGCTTTCATTTCACCAGCAACGATTTCTGCAAGAGGACCAAGGATAACTTGAAGGTTGTTTTCACCAAGCTTAACCACACCTTTTGCACCTAATCTCTTAAGTACTGCTTCGTCAGCAACGGAGCGGTCTTTAAGCGTTAAACGTAGGCGAGTGATACACGCATCGATTGACGTTAGGTTGTCATGACCGCCGAGTGCTTTAAGGTATTGGCGAGCCAGGTCACCTTTTGGTGCATCACCAGCAGGAGCTACAGATTCATCGTCATCTTCACGGCCCGGTGATTTCAGGTTAAATGCGCGGATAGCGAAGCTGAATGTAACGAAGTAAAGCACACCGAAGCCTAGACCTAGAGCAAGAAGCACTAGAGGCTTAGTCGCTAGACCGAAGTTCAGTACGAAGTCAATTAGACCCGCAGAGAAACCAAAGCCATGTAGCGTACCAAGCGTGTTTGCAAGTACTAGAGATAGACCAGTAAACACGGCGTGGATTGCGTATAGAGCAGGTGCTAGGAACACAAACATGAACTCTAAAGGCTCTGTGATACCTGTTAGGAACGAACAGAATGCTACCGAGAACAGCGCACCACCAACTTGACTGCGTTTCTCAGCTGGTGCTGCTAGATACATAGCGAGTGCCGCACCCGGAAGACCGAACATCATCACAGGGAAGAAGCCGTTCATGAATACACCAGCGCTCTTATCGCCGCCGAAGAAACGGTGTAGATCACCAGATTTTAGAGTTTCAGTTACTTCTTTAACTGTTGCGGTGATTTCTGGAGTTACAGAGTTAGCGAATTCAAATGTGTGAGTTTGACTAGCAACAAGAGTTTTCGCTAAAGCAGGGTCAACACAAAGCTGTTGTAGTGCAGGAAGCGCTTGTCCAGCCGCATTTGCGCCAGATACTAACACTTCTTGACATGTACCCATACCGAACCAGAAGTAAGAGTTTAGTACATGGTGCAGGCCTACAGGGATAAGTGCACGGTTAAGAGTACCGTATACGAACTGACCGATAGAACCAGAGGTAGATATTGCGTGTGCTAGTGTATCCAGACCACCTTGGATTGTTGGCCATACAAAACCAGCAACAGCACCCACGACTAGCGAGAACAGACCCGCCATGATTGGAACTAGACGTTTGCCAGAGAAGAATGCCAACCACTCAGGGAGACGAGTAGTATGGAAAGCGTTGTAAGAGTGACCAGCGATAATACCAGCAATGATACCGCCAAAGAATGACATGTTTACGCTTTCGTCGATTGTTGATGCTGTTGCTGTCAATACAAAGTAAGCAACCGCACCCGCTAGACCTGCTGCACCCTGACCGTCTTTTGAAAGACCAATCGCGATGCCGAGACCGAATAATAGTGGTAGTTGGCTAAAAATTGCGTTACCAGCAGATGCCATAAACGCGATATCTAAAAGATCAGGCTGCCCCAAACGTAGTAAGAGCGCTGCAACTGGAAGCGTTGCGATAGGAAGCATAAGAGCTTTACCTAACTTCTGCGCGTATCCGAGAATATTCACCTTAAGTTCCCCCTGTAGGATTTTATGTTTTGTCGAATGACTTATTTCAGCCGTTCAATTTAGTCGCTGCCAGTTTATGTTATTAATTTTCCCCCGCAAATTAAACGCTCATTGTTTGTGATCATAATCACCACAAACAGGGCATTCAGAAGGTTTTTGCTAGCGAGATCATAAAACTTATTTTATTATACAAAAAAATGGTGTTTTAGAGATAATATTCTCGGACTTTATGCAATAAAGAATCAGTGTTATTTTGATGTTTCTACAGATGATTCTCAGTAACTTTGCTCTAAAAAACAATCAAACAAAAAAGTTAAGTTGTTATTTTTCAGCTAGTTACCATGACAACAAAGTCAATAAAGAACGCAATTTACTGTATGTCGCTCGTTATCTAATTCAGTTATACAAACTAAGTTGCAACCCGACTCATGGGTTTATTAATTAGATAACGGAACAGAAAATGAATTTCATTTATAAGGACTAGCTGACTATGTACGCGCTAAGTAACTGTAAAATCTATACCGGTAGTGATGTTCTTGCCGATCATGCTGTCATTATCGACAATGACCAGATTCAATCAGTTGTGCCCGTGACTCAATTACCAGAAGGTATTGAAATCAAAGATCTAGACGGTGCGAACCTGAGCCCTGGTTTTATCGATCTGCAGCTAAACGGCTGTGGTGGCGTGATGCTTAACGACGAAATCACAGCAGAAACAATGCAGATCATGCATGAAGCAAATCTTAAATCTGGTTGTACAAGCTTTCTGCCTACCCTAATAACATCCTCAGATGAAGACATGCGAGCTTCGATTTCAGCAGCTCGTGAGTACCACAGCAAATACCAAAATCAATCGCTAGGCTTGCACCTTGAAGGTCCATACCTCAACGTAGCGAAAAAAGGTATTCACAGCGTTGATTTCATTCGCCCTTCTGACGACAACATGATTGACTTGATCTGCGCGAACGCAGACATCATTGCGAAGGTAACGTTAGCACCAGAACAAAATGACCCTGAGCATATCTCTCGTTTAAAATCCGCTGGTATCGTCGTTTCTATCGGTCATACGAACGCAACATACACCGAAGCACGTCAAAGCTTCGAGGCAGGCATCACATTTGCGACTCACTTATTCAACGCGATGACGCCAATGGTTGGCCGAGAGCCTGGGGTCGTTGGTGCCATTTACGATACGCCTGAGGTTTTCGCTGGTATCATTGCTGACGGTTTCCATGTCGATTATGCGAATATTCGAATTGCTCATAAAATCAAGGGCGAAAAGCTTGTTTTGGTGACGGATGCCACAGCTCCAGCAGGTGCTAACATGGATCATTTTATTTTTGTCGGTAAGAAAGTATATTACCGAGATGGTAAGTGTGTTGATGAAAATGGCACACTAGGCGGCTCAGCTCTGACTATGATCGAAGCAGTTCAGAATACAGTTGAGCACGCAGGTATCGCTTTAGACGAAGCTTTACGAATGGCTACACTTTACCCAGCAACCGCAATCGGTGTTGAGGAACGACTTGGCCGAATTCGAAAAGGTATGGTAGCAAACCTTACTGTTTTTGATCGTAACTTCAATGTAAAAGCGACGATTGTTAACGGACAATACGAGCAAAATTAAGCATGAATGGCGGACAAATTGGTAATGTAGATTTAGTAAAACAGCTGAACAGCGCTGCAGTGTATCGGCTGATTGACCAACAAGGTCCAATCTCCCGTATTCAAGTTGCGGATGTTAGTCAGCTCGCTCCAGCAAGTGTTACCAAAATAACCCGCCAACTTTTAGAGCGCGGCTTAATTAAAGAAGTCGCGCAACAAGCTTCTACCGGTGGCCGTCGAGCTATTTCGTTGACCACTGAAGTGAAACCTTTTCACTCCGTCGCAATTCGATTGGGTCGTGACTACGTGCAATTTTGCCTCTACGACTTAGGCGGCAACGCATTGGTTCAAGCCCAGCACGAATTTTACTACGGCAACCAAGCTGACTTGGTCTCTGGTTTAGTTGATTTAATGAGAGACTTCATAAATCGTTGCCAAGACAAAATCGATCAACTTATCGCTATCGGAATCACACTACCTGGTTTGGTGAACCCAAGTACAGGCGTTGTTGAATACATGCCGAATACGGATATTGATAATCTCGCTCTTGGTGACATCATTCGTGAAAAGTTCAATATTGCGTGTTTTGTCGGGAACGACGTACGCGGTATGGCATTAGCTGAACACTATTTTGGCGCGAGCCAAGATTGCCAAGATTCGATTCTTGTGAGTGTACACCGTGGTACTGGTGCAGGAATCATAGTCAATGGCCAAGTGTTCCTCGGTTTCAACCGTAATGTCGGAGAAATCGGCCATATCCAAATCGATCCGCTCGGCGAACAGTGTCAGTGTGGTAACTTTGGTTGCCTAGAGACGGTTGCAGCAAATCCAGCCATCATATCGCGCGTACAAAAACTCATTGCACAAGGTTACGAATCAAGCCTTGGCCAGCTTGAGCACATCACCATCGACGACGTTTGCACTCATGCAATGAATGGCGACGAGCTGGCGAAGCAAAGCCTAGTTCGCGTAGGTAACCAACTTGGTAAAGCTATCGCCATGACGATTAACTTGTTTAACCCACAAAAAATCGTCATCGCCGGTGATATTACTGCCGCTGAAGACATTGTTTTTCCAGCGATCCAGCGCAACGTCGAGACCCAATCTTTGAAAACTTTCCACAACGAACTACCAATCGTTGCTTCTCTTATCGATAAACAGCCAACAAAGGGCGCATTTGCAATGATCAAACGTGCTATGTTGAACGGAGTTTTGTTACAAAAACTACTAGAAGACTAAGTTTATACAATTAATTGAGTTACAATCTCGGGCTGTGGTTTCACAGCCCGTTTTTGTATATCAGGGATACAGCTTAACAGTATGGAAATTATTCTTATTACAACGGCGTTCCTCGCCGGCTTAATTGCAATCAAATGCAACCTCCCGCCTTTAGTCGGTTTCCTACTTGCAGGTTTCAGCCTTCATGCGTTTGGCTACCAAAGTAATGATGTTATTGTCACACTCGCCGATCTCGGTGTGACCTTGCTGCTTTTCACTATTGGCCTAAAACTGGATGTAAAAACGCTGCTCTCTAAAGAGATTTGGGGGGGAGCCACCGCGCACAATATTATCTCGACTCTTTTCTTTGCATCGGTGCTTATTGGCTTGAAGTTACTTGGGCTCGCAGCCCTGACCACCATGGACCACAGCCAAATTCTATTGCTCGCTTTCGCTCTCTCCTTCTCCAGTACCGTATTTGCGGTTAAGTCGCTGCAAGAGAAAGGTGAAATGAACGCCACCTATGGCACCATTGCCATTGGTATCTTGGTTATGCAGGATATTTTTGCCGTGGTCTTCCTTACCGCTTCGACAGGAAAAATTCCGGAATGGTATGCTATCGGACTGTTTGCCCTGCCGTTCCTTCGCCCCTTGTTCTACAAACTGTTAGACAAAGTAGGCCATGGTGAGATGTTGGTTCTGTTCGGCATTTTTTTTGCGCTCGTCGTTGGCGCGGGCTTATTTAAATTTGTCGGTATGAAGCCAGATTTAGGTGCATTAATATTGGGTATGCTGCTGGCCAGCCATCATAAAGCATCCGAGCTATCAAAATCGCTGTTCAATATGAAAGAGCTATTTCTCGTCTGTTTTTTCCTCAATATTGGTTTATCTGCATCATTGAGCTTTACTGGTGTTGGCTTAGCGCTGTTGTTCATCTTGCTATTACCGATCAAAGGGCTGCTGTACTTCCTCACCATTAACCACTTTAAGTTCCGTGTACGTACTTCGTTACTGACATCGCTATCACTTTTCAACTACAGTGAATTTGGTCTGATTGTTGGAGGCTTGGCTTACAAAATGGGTTGGATGCCAAGCGACATGTTGGCTGCGATTGCTGTCGCGGTATCTATTTCGTTCATTATCTCTGCTCCGCTAAACCGATTGGGTCACCAGATTTACCAACACTCTGGTAAATGGCTGCAAGAAACGGCAGCAGAGAAACTCAATCAACGTGATCAGCTCATCAATCCGGGTCGTGCTCAGGTGCTTATTCTTGGCATGGGCCGAATCGGTACGGGTGCTTACGATGAAATACGCGCTCGATACGGCAAGATTTCATTGGGGGTCGAAGTTCGTGAGGACGCCGCGCACAAACATAGGTCTGAGGGGAGAAATGTCATCGCAGGTGATGCGACTGACCCTGATTTTTGGGAACGTATTTTAGATACGGCTAACGTAAAGCTGGTCCTACTGGCCATGCCACATCATCAAGGCAACCAAACTGCACTTGAGCAGCTGCAAAGTCGAAAATATAAAGGACAAATTGCGGCTATTGCCGAATACCCAGATCAGATCGAAGGCTTATTAGCAACTGGCGTAGATGCCGCATTCAACATTTATAATGAGGCCGGAAGTGGATTTGCACGTCATGTTTGCGATCAACTTCAACCTCAGTTCACACCGATAAAATAAGCATCGAAGTGGATTTATTTTGAGCCCTCTATCGATAAGAGGGCTTTTCTGTACACTTTTTAAACCAAAACTTAATCCCATTCACCAAAACAGACAATTAATTAAATTTTATTTACTCAATATAGTTTCTTGCTATCTTTTTCGTCATGAATCGTTGCTTTTTTTACTCATAATGGCAAATTAAAGCTATACCGATTAAAAATTGTCTAGTTTAAAAAAGGATGTTGTATGTGTTCAGTATTTGGCATTTTAGACATTAAGAGCGATGCAGCGGCATTGCGACCTATCGCACTTGAGATGTCGAAAAAACTTCGTCACCGCGGCCCAGATTGGTCCGGAATTTATTCATCACAACGCGCAATTCTGGCACACGAGCGCCTAGCTATTGTAGGTCTAAATAGTGGCGCACAGCCGCTGTACAGCCCTGATAACAAACTCATCCTTGCTGTAAACGGTGAAATCTATAACCACAAAGAGATCCGTGCTCGCTACGAGGGCAAGTACGAATTCCAAACCGATTCAGACTGTGAAGTAATCCTCGCACTATATCAAGACATGGGCGCTGATCTTCTTGAAGAGCTAAACGGTATTTTTGCATTCGTACTTTACGATGAAGAAAAAGATGAGTACCTCGTTGGTCGCGACCACATTGGCATCATCCCGCTCTATCAAGGTTATGATGAACACGGCAACTACTTTGTAGCATCAGAGATGAAAGCACTTGTACCTGTATGTAAAACTGTAAGTGAGTTCCCTCCGGGTTGTCACTACAGCAGTAAAGATACAGAGCCACAACGTTACTACACCCGAGACTGGAACGAGTACGCGGCAGTGCAAGGCAATAGCACAAGTAAAGAGGAACTAACGGAAGCGCTAGAGGCTGCGGTTAAGCGTCAGCTAATGACAGACGTACCTTACGGTGTGCTGCTTTCTGGTGGTCTGGACTCTTCTATTACTTCTGCGGTTGCAAAACGCTTTGCCGCTATGCGCATTGAAGATGATGAGAAGTCTGAAGCCTGGTGGCCACAACTGCACTCATTCGCTGTTGGCCTAGAAGGTGCCCCAGACTTGAAAGCCGCTCGCGAGGTTGCAGACCAGATTGGTACGGTTCACCACGAGATGACTTACACCATCCAAGAAGGTTTAGATGCGATTCGTGACGTGATTTACCATATTGAAACCTACGATGTAACCACGATTCGAGCTTCAACACCTATGTTCCTAATGGGACGCAAAATCAAAGCGATGGGTATTAAGATGGTACTGTCAGGTGAAGGCGCAGATGAAATCTTCGGTGGTTACCTGTATTTCCACAAAGCGCCAAACGCAAAAGAGTTCCATGAAGAAACCGTACGTAAACTGCTTGCTCTAAATATGTTTGACTGTGCACGCGCAAACAAATCATTAGCCGCGTGGGGCGTAGAAGGTCGTGTACCTTTCTTAGATAAGGAATTCATCGACGTAGCAATGCGCTTGAACCCTACTGATAAGATGTGCGGCAACGGTAAGATGGAAAAACACATTCTTCGCGAGTGTTTTGAGCACTACCTACCAGAATCAATCGCATGGCGTCAAAAAGAGCAGTTCTCTGATGGTGTCGGTTACAGCTGGATCGATACATTGAAAGAAGTGGCCGAGCAGAAGGTAACGGATCAGCAAATGGAAACGGCACAATTCCGCTTCCCTTACAACACTCCGACAACCAAAGAAGGTTATGTATACCGCGAAATATTTGAAGAGCTGTTCCCGCTGCCATCAGCTGCAGAGTGTGTACCTGGTGGCCCCTCTGTGGCGTGTTCTTCCGCTAAAGCAATTGAATGGGATGAATCATTCCAAAACTGTGTTGATCCATCAGGCCGTGCTGTACAAACCGTTCACAACGACGCGTACTAGCTAGCCTTTGTTTCAATAAGGGCTAGCTTCACACCTGCCCATTAAAAATAAACACAGTAAAGACGATCAAAAAGAGGTGCTTGCGCACCTCTTTTTGATGTTTGCTTGTATTCGGCTATTTTAAATCTAAATCGCTGTTGTCTATGCTGACAGGTACCCGCTTGGTGATCATCTGAACCAGCATAATTGAGCGCTTCTCACCATCTTGTTCTTGGAAGATGGCATCGATACCTGCAAATTGTCCGCTTTTAACTCGCACTTCATCACCCGGTTTCGGCATGTTCTTAGCATCGGTATGGTCATCAACGCATTTATCCAGCTGCTTAAGCTCATAAATCAGATCACCCTGTACCTCTTTCGGCTGTGCACCAAAGCGCACAAAGTCTACCACACCTCGCGTAGATCGAACTGACGTGAAGTTCGGCCCTTTTTCGTAATCAAATCGAGCAAACACATAGCAAGGGAACAGTGGCTCTTCGACTTTTTGTCGCTTACCTCGCAAGATCTTCTCGACCTCTAGCGTTGGGTAAAAACACTCTACACCTTGATTTTCTAAGTGCTGTTTTGCCCTGACTTGTTCCCCACGTTTGCAATACAGTAAATACCAACGTTTCATTATATTAATAGCCAATTATATTTTTTTGTCATCCTAGCATTAAGGCTAGAACGAGTCATGGACATTAAGCTCGCCTATCATTCGGCAACAACACATTCCCCTTACAATTTACACCTTTTTCATCAACTTAAGAAAACCTGTCTACAGCCAAAAATGAAAAGTAAGTTTGTAACAAACCCTAAACATCGGCAAAAACCCCATTAATTCAACGCTGAACCAGCGTTTCATAAGGTATTTAAATCGTCGTGGATAATTTTATTAATTGTCAGGAAAGAAATTGCCATGTATACGTAAGTTCCGTTAAAAAATGTAATAACTACTATTAGAAGAGCTTATGTCAAACCAACATCAATACTTTGGTCACCCACGTGGCTTGTTCTTATTGTTCGGTACAGAACTATGGGAACGCTTTTCTTACTACGCAATGCGCGCCATTCTAGTACTTTATCTTACTGACACAACAATGCACGGTGGTCTTGGCTGGTCGACTAAAGATGCTCTAGATCTTTACGGCATCTATACTGGACTTGTCTATATCACACCACTTATTGGTGGTTACCTTGCAGATAACTACTTGGGTCAACGCCGCTCGATCCTTATCGGCGGTACGTTAATGGCAATTGGCCAATTTACGCTAGCAATGCCAGCAGATGCCTTGGGACTTAGCTCTTTACACACTTTCTATCTCGGGCTCGCTCTGCTTATTTGCGGTAATGGTCTGTTTAAGCCAAACATCTCTACTATGGTTGGTGACCTGTACAATGAAGGCGATAACCGCCGTGACGGTGCTTTCACTATCTTCTACATGGGTATTAACCTTGGTGCGTTGATGGCTGGTGTTGTATCAGGTACGGTAACGAACGAATTTGGCTGGAAAGCAGGCTTCGTTGCAGCTGGTATTGGTATGCTTATTAGCCTTGTGATGCAAATAACAATGGCGCAATCATGGTTAGGTGATATTGGCCGCGAACCTGCAGCCAAGCGTGACCTAGCGCTTAAGCAATCTGCGAGAAAAGAACCACTGACCAAAAAAGAAATTGACCGCATCAAGGTTATCCTTGTTATGAGCCTGTTTACTATCGTTTTCTGGGCAGGTTTCGAACAAGCTGGTGGTCTAATGAACATCTACACGCAGCAATACACAGATCGTATGATTGGTAGTTTTGAAGTTCCTGCAGCGTGGTTTCAATCTCTGAATCCATTCTTCATTATTACTCTGGCACCTGTATTAGCCGTTCTATGGGTGAAACTGGGTAAACGCGAACCTAACTCACCGATGAAGTTTGCTTTCGCGATGTTTTTCCTAGCTCTAGGTTTCCTGTGTATGGTTGGTGCCGTTATGGAACAAGGTGGCGACACTGCGGTTAAAACATCAATGCTATGGCTAGTCGGCGCATTCTTCTTCCACACGCTGGGCGAACTGTGTCTGTCTCCTATCGGCCTATCGTTAGTCACTAAACTCGCACCGCTGCGTCTTGCTTCACTTATGATGGGAGCATGGTTCGGCTGTAACGCGATTGCAAACTACGTCGCAGGTTATGTTGGCTCTCACGTTGGTGAGTTGGGTGCACTGGCTATCTTCAGTGGTATCGCAGTAACAGCAACCCTATCTGGTGTGATTCTGTTGTTGTTCTCGAACAAACTTGTTCTTTGGATGCACGGAACAGCCAATACTCATAGCACCGCAGAACAAATTGAAGAGCAACAAACTCAAGTTGCTTAATTCAAAATGTAAGCAAAAAAGAGGGCCGCAATCGCGACCCTCTTTTATTTTCTGACCCCGAAACTACCACGTAGATGGTTTCGGGGGTTGGTTTAAAGCTTAGAGCGAACCAGTTCAACCATCATCTCAATGTGCTGATCATTGTCATTCAAGCAAGGAATGTAGCTAAAGCTCTCACCGCCGGCTTCTAGGTAAATCTCGCGGCACTCTTCTGAAATTTCTTCCAGCGTTTCCAAACAGTCTGACGAGAAAGCTGGCGTAATCACGTTCAACTTCCTCTTACCTTGACTTGGAAGTACCTCTAACGTCTTGTCCGTATATGGCTGTAGCCACTCTTCACGACCAAAGCGTGACTGATATGTCATGCCCATTTGCGCTTCAGTCAGCCCTAACTCTTCACCAAGTAAACGAGTCGTCTCTTCACAATGCTTAGGGTAAATATCACCATTGTCTGCATAGCGCTGAGGAATACCGTGGTAAGAGCAAAGCAGGTAATCGCCCTGACCGTGCTCCGCCCAGTGGTCACGGACCGATTGAGCAAGTGCAGCGATGTACTTGGGATGATTGTGGTAGTCACGAATGAAACTGAATCCTGGCATTACCGGCATCTTTTTGAATGCTTTCGTTATACCATCAGAGACTGCGGCTGTCGTTGTACCTGAGTATTGCGGGTAAAGCGGCAGTACAATCACCTCCTCTACGCCTTGTGCTTGCAGCGCTTCAAAACCTGACTGCAAACTTGGGTTGCCATACGTCATACCTAATTCAACTGGCATATTCAGCGCCACGGCGAGCTTCTGAGCTTGTTGTTTTGAATACACCATCAGCGGAGAGCCCTCTTCCATCCAGACGGACTGGTACAGCTTGGCGACCTTGGGTGAGCGAATTGGCAAAATGATACCGTGAAGAATCGGACACCACAGCCAACGAGTCATATCAACGACACGATGATCATGCAGAAACTGACTAAGAAAGCGTTTGACGGCTGGTGCGGTAGGATCATCAGGCGTACCTAAATTAACCAATAACACGCCCTGTTTGTTATTGTTGTTTTTCATAACATACTACTCATGGTGAACAGCTTGCTTCATACGGTAACACGAACCTCATGGTTCATCGTACTTACAGGCAAAATAAAAAAGCGACCCAGTGGTCGCTTTAAAATATATCAAAAGATTAAATTTTGCCGTTAGCAAATTATGCTAGCGCTTTCTCAATATCTGCACTTACTTCTGCAACTTGCTTAGTGCCATCGAATTGAAGGTACTTAGTGTTACCAGCTTCTGCTTCTTTACCGTAGTAATTGATCAGTGGTGCAGTTTGCTCATGGTAGACACCCAAGCGCGCACGTACTGTTTCTTCTTTGTCGTCGTCACGAACAACAAGGTCTTCACCAGTTACATCATCTTTACCTTCCACTTTTGGTGGGTTGTAAACAACGTGGTAAGTACGACCTGAAGGCAGGTGAGCACGACGGCCAGCCATGCGCTCAACAATAACATCATCAGCTACGTCAAATTCGATAACGTAATCAACATCAACGCCCATTTCTTTTAGGCCATCAGCCTGAGGGATAGTGCGAGGGAAACCATCGAGTAGGAAACCTTTTTCGCAATCGTCTTGAGCAATACGCTCTTTGATTAGACCAAGGATGATCTCATCAGAAACTAGCTGACCAGCGTCGATAACAGATTTCGCTTGTTTACCAAGCTCAGTACCTGCTTTGATAGCAGCACGAAGCATATCACCAGTAGAGATTTGTGGGATACCGTATTTATCCATGATGAAGTTTGCTTGTGTGCCTTTACCTGCACCTGGAGCACCTAGAAGAATGATGCGCATGATTTATCCTCTTTAATATTTAAGATTTATACCGAAGCTCACAATCGCTGGAATTCTTAGGAGCCTCCCACGAAGTACTGCAACGATAAGTTTCGGTATAACGTTTAGGCGGGCCAAAATACACGCCTTACAACTCACATTCAAGTGCTGAGATTCTAACACAAGTTCATTATGCAACGAGCAGATTAAGACTAAAGTGTGTTAGTAAGACCCGTTTTGACACCAAGATGGTAATCTTCTCAACACTTAAAGTGTGAACTTATACGTATACAAACAAAAAGCTCGCATTTGGCGAGCTTTTTGTCGTTGTTTGGTTGTTAGGCTTTAGTTAAAAGCTTGTTTATGGCACCAACGAATTGAGAAGGGTCTTCCATCGATCCACGTTCAGCGAGCATTGCCTGGCCGAGTAGCACTTCTACCCAGCGACCAAACGCTTCTTCGTCTGCTTCATCCGCCATGCGCTTCACTAACTCATGCTCCGGGTTAATTTCGAAGATGTACTTAACCTCTGGTACTGCTTGGCCTGCCGCTTCAAGAAGCTTCGCCATTTGCGTCCCCATTTCGAAATCATCCGTCACCACAACCGCTGGTGTCGTTGCGAGTTTAAAGGTGGTGCGAACTTCTTTCACACGGTCCCCAAGGTATGACTGAGTGCGCTCCACAACAGACTTGAACTCTTGTTCCGTTTCTTTCTGCTTTTCTTTTTCCGTATCGTCTTCAAAGTTGCTGAGATCTAAGCCAGATTTAGTGATCGATTGGAACGTTTTTCCATCAAATTCAGTTAGGTAGCTCATCAACCACTCATCAATTCGATCGAACATCAAAATAACTTCAATGCCTTTCGCTTTGAACTGCTCTAGGTGAGGGCTATTCTTCGCCGCTGCATAGCTGTCTGCGGTTAGGAAGTAGATCTTATCTTGGCCTTCCTTCATGCGCTCAATGTAAGAAGCTAAACCAACGGTTTGTTGTGCAGAATCCACTTCAGTAGACGCGAAACGCAATAGACCAGCCACTTTCTCTTTGTTAGCCATGTCCTCTGCAACGCCTTCCTTCATGACTAGGCCAAACTCTTTCCAGAACGATTGGTATTTCTCTTCATCGTTCTTCGCCATACGCTCAAGCATAGTAAGCACGCGCTTGGTACAAGCGTTACGTAGCGACTGAGTGACCTTGTTGTCTTGTAGGATTTCACGCGATACGTTCAAAGGTAAATCATTTGAATCAATTAGGCCACGGACAAAACGCAAGTACGACGGCATAAACTGTTCCGCGTCATCCATAATAAAGACACGTTGAACGTACAGCTTTAGACCCGACTTATGGTCACGATTCATCATATCCCAAGGCGCTTTAGCTGGAATATAAAGCAGACTGGTGTAGTCGTTTTTACCCTCTACACGGTTATGACTCCAAGTAAGAGGATCTGCAAAGTCGTGAGATACATGTTTGTAGAACTCTTGATACTCTTCTTCCGAGATATCTGATTTGTTGCGCGTCCAAAGTGCTTGCGCTTTATTAATCTGCTCCCACTTCTTCTCACCCGTTTCTTTACCCTCGTCATCACGAACCGCGGTTTGGATAGATACAGGGATACCGATATGGTCAGAGTATTTGCTGATCACATCACGTAGACGCCATTCATTTAGGAATTCTTTGCCCTCTTCACGCATGTGAAGCACGATGTCGGTGCCGCGAGAGTCTTTAGTAATAGTCTCTATCGTGTAATCACCTTCGCCAGCAGAGTGCCATTGCACTGCTTCACCAGCGGTTAGGCCCGCAGCACGAGTGCGAACCGTAACGGCATCCGCAACAATGAAAGCTGAGTAGAAGCCCACACCAAACTGGCCGATAAGTTGAGAATCTTTACTTTGCTCATCTGACAGCTTTGAGAAAAATTCTGCTGTCCCTGACTTTGCGATCGTACCCAAATGCTCGATCACATCATCACGGCTCATGCCGATGCCGTTATCAGAAATGGTTAATGTGTTCGCGCTTTCATCAAACGCTAGCTTCACTCCAAGTTCCGCGTTGCCCTCATACAAATCTGAGTTAGATAGCGCTTGAAAACGAAGTTTATCTGAGGCGTCAGATGCGTTTGAAATCAGCTCGCGCAGAAAAATCTCTTTGTTAGAATAAAGAGAATGAATCATCAGGTGAAGTAGCTGTTTTACTTCTGATTGAAAGCCACGAGTTTCTTTGTTTTGAGATACGGTTTCGCTCATGTTTGCTCCATAACATCTAAACTAAAAATAGACTTTTAATGACAAAGCCCTAACCGCCGCCTCATAAAAGCGGCATGACCAATATGACAACTAACATGAGGCTGACAATTGTAAATTCAAGGTCAATATTGCTAAAAACGGTGTTTTTTTAGAAAAATTTAATTATCCTACATCCCTAAAAGTATCTAAAACGTGGCACACGTCTTTTTGTATACGTTTTTTACGTAACGCAAATCGCTATAATTACAGAATCATCCATCTAAGAAGAAATAAATGACTAACATAGGCACTAAATTTCTGCTTGCTCAAAGATTCGTCTTTGACCCAAATAGTAATTCGCTCGCTGACCAGAAAAATGGCAACGAAGTTGTACGACTAGGCAGCAACGAAAGTCGCATTCTCCTCATGTTGGCAGAAAGGCCTAGCGACGTGATATCACGTAACGAACTGCATGAGTTTGTTTGGCGTGAACAAGGCTTTGAAGTGGATGATTCGAGCTTAACTCAAGCGATTTCGACGCTACGTAAAATGTTGAAGGACTCCACCAAGTCACCAGAGTTTGTGAAAACCGTACCAAAACGCGGCTACCAACTGATCTGTTCTGTTGAACGCTTAAGCCCACTTTCTTCTGACTTCAATCCTGATATTGATGAGCAAGAAGAAAACGAAGCGCCAGTGGTTGATTTGGAGCAGTTTGCTGAAGCGACGGCAGACACACCAGAAAAAACGGCCCCTGAGGCGGTAAGTCCAGCTGAAAAACCAGAGACAACGCCAGCACCTGCGCAGAAAGAGGTGAACTGGTTATCCCGTATTTTGATTGTGGCGGCTTTGCTACTACCAGTGTGTGTGCTGATGCTGACTAACCCAGCGGAGTCTAAATTCCGTCAAATTGGCGAGTATCACAATGTCACAGTAAAAACGCCAATGAACCACCCTCAGTTAAATCATTGGATGCCATCAATTGAGCAATGCATCAAGCGCTTTGTTGAACGACACGAAGATAGCTCTTCTCCAGTCGAAGTTATCGCGACAGGAGGTCAAAACAACCAATTGATTCTTAACTACATCCACGATAGCGACCATTCATACGAAAATGTAACGCTGCGTATTTTTGCTGATCGTAATGACCCAACCGACATCTGCAATTAAGGTAGGCTGAAATGAAGATTAAAGTAGCATCAGCGGTTTTGGCCGTGTCCATCCTTTTCAGTAGTTGGTTGTACTGGGGCAGTGACCTAAAAATAAAACAGGTCCTGACTTCAAATGAATGGCAATCAACCATGGAGACGCTCATCTCCTATCCCTTGCCTGGCGATACCGTCGGTCCATTACGTAAGGTCAATGTAGAGTCGAATGTTAAGTACCTACCTAACGGTGATTACATCCGTGTGGCAAACATTCGTTTATTTGCGCAAGACTCAAATACGGAATCTACCATCAATATCTCTGAAAAAGGCCGATGGGAAGTGAGTGATAATTACTTACTGGTTTCACCTTCCGAGTTCAAAGATATCTCAGCATCACAGTCAAAAGATTTCTCTGAATCACAACTCGGTCTCATCACACAAATCTTTAAGTTGGATGCAGAACAAAGCCGCCGTATTGACGTAGTGAACGAGAAAACACTGCTACTGACTAGCCTGAACCACGGCTCTACGGTACTGTTTAGAAACTGATTTAGATTCAATAATAAGGGGCCTGATGGCCCTTTATTTTTTCGCCAAGGATTGCTAGATACATTCACACTCTTCTTGGGTTCGCTCGTTGCAAATACACTCGCTTCTCTAATGTCTACAGTAAGGAAATGAGAAATGGATAAAGCCATGATAAACATACACTACTGTCGTCAGTGCAATTGGATGTTACGTTCTACTTGGCTATCGCAAGAGCTACTCCATACGTTTAGCGAAGAGATTGAAAGCATCAGTTTGTATCCTGACACTGGCGGTCGTTTTGAGATTTTTTGTAATGGCACTCAAATTTGGGAACGAAAAAAAGACGGCGGCTTTCCTGAAGCTAAAGTTCTTAAGCAACGGGTGAGAGACATCATAGATCCAGAGCGCGATTTAGGTCACTCAGATACAAAATAGGGAGCGATTGGCTCCCTATTATTTTATCTGCTCCGTGACTCGTCGACTAAATTGTTGTTTGAGCCAACACTTCCCCTTCCGGAGTTTGCACCTTTAATGTGTTGCCTTCCATTACACCGTAGCTTGGTGACAAACCATTTCTCGGAAAAGTCATCGAACCGGGATTAAAAATGATCACGCCATCTTGAACCTCTGCCACTGGAACATGAGTATGACCATGGGCAATGATGTCACCTTCACGCAGTGGTGGGCGTTTTGAACTATTGTACAGGTGTCCATGTGTGAGAAATAGACGCTTTCCTGACTCGAGTAAGATCCATGCATAATCCATCATCATCGGGAAATTCAACAACATTTGGTCAACTTCACTGTCACAATTACCACGAACCGCAATAATCTGATCCTTGTATTGGTTAAGTAACCCGGCCACTTTCGGCGGGTTGTAACCTTCTGGGATTGGGTTTCTTGGCCCGTGGTTGAGCGTATCCCCCAATAAGATCAGGTGATCGGCACCGGTGGCCAAGTAAAGCTTAATGGTTTCTTCGGTTGCGGGCAAAGAACCGTGCAAGTCTGAGGCAAAAAATAGTTTCACGACATGGTCTCCTCATAAAGTATGAGGTTATTCTACGGCATTCCTATCGAAGCTCAACCCAAGCGCCTTTAATGGCTGCGCAACATTTCCACCAGCATTGGGATGAGATAGAACCAGGCAACATAAGCGGCACCCGCCAAAACAATACTCCAAAAGATGAAAGACAAAAATTTCGACTTGGCTAAATGATTGAGCGGATCAGGCTCTCCACATCCCGGACAAGTATGAGCTCGTTTTGAAATTTGTTTTTCGCAAACAGGACAAGCAACTAGTGGCATTACAACATTTCCTCAATTATTCTTTAATTGTCAAAGAATAAGCCTCAGATTACAGATATGCAATTGCACGATTTGAGAAGTCGACAAATTCAACAATAAATAATTCAGCGCTAGCTATCAGCAATACTCAAAACCTAATCACACTTTATTGACCTTATACGCACTGCGAATTTGACAACAATGAATGAGAAAACGCTTCTAACTCCTTAGGAAATAATAATAAAATCGAGTTTGCGAGCCATTGGAATGATCATGCAGGGCGGTTAACGGCTATAATGTCGGAATGGTTTTATACTCAAGGGGATGACATGAAGATACTACTGACTGGCGGTACAGGCTTTATTGGTTCTGAGTTGCTAAAAATGCTCACTACCCATAGAGTCATATTGCTAACGCGCAGCCCTGCGCAAGCAAAACAACGACTTCAGCATGCCGACGTCGGTAATATTGAATATCTAGATTCCCTCGCTTCACTGGAAGACCTCAACGACGTTGACGCCGTAATCAACCTTGCAGGTGAGCCCATTGCTGACAAACGCTGGAGTCAGGAACAAAAAAAAATCATTTGTAACAGCCGCTGGAAGGTCACCGAACGGATTGTTGAACTGATCCACGCCAGTACTGAACCTCCCGCAGTTTTCATTAGTGGCTCCGCGGTTGGGTATTACGGTGACCAACAAGACCACCCATTTGATGAATGCTTACACGTAAATAGTGAAGCCTTCCCCCATTCAGTGTGTGCCCGGTGGGAACAAATTGCCAAGCGTGCCGAATCAGAGCAGACAAGAGTTTGTCTGCTGCGTACTGGAGTTGTTCTTGGTCCCAAAGGCGGAGCCTTAGCCAAGATGCTACTGCCCTACAAATTGGGGCTGGGAGGCCCATTGGGCAGTGGAAAACAGTACATGCCTTGGATTCATATCTTAGATATGGTTCGCGCCATCATGTACATACTCGAAACGCCTCACGCTCATGGTGAGTTTAACTTGTGCGCTCCGCACCCGGTGAGTAACAAAACGTTCAGCGGCGCATTGGCCAAAACGCTTAAACGGCCGCATGTACTGTTCACTCCGAAATGGGTAATGAACATGGCGATGGGCGAGTCATCCTGTCTACTGTTTGATAGCCTACGCGCCAAACCCAAGAAACTGACCGAGATTGGTTTCCAGTTTAGCTACTCACGAGTTGAGCCCGCGCTCAAGAACTTGCTTCAAGACAGAAGTTGTTGAATCATAAGGCTCACTAACTCTCAGTGAGCCCCAACTATGAAAAAATCAGTTCTCATCACCGGATGTTCCACCGGCATTGGTTACGTATGTGCCCATGCTCTACAAAATGAGGGTTTCCATGTCATTGCCTCCTGCCGACAAGACCGAGACATCAAGCGCTTAAACGAAGAAGGTTTAGAGTGCATCAAGCTTGATCTCAATGACCCTGAAAGCATTTCTTTCGGTGTCGCTCAAGCTCTAGCGCTATCTGAAGGTAGGCTTTATGCTGTCTTTAATAATGGCGCTTACGGCCAACCAGGTGCTTTGGAAGATTTACCGACAGAGGCCCTTCAAGCACAATTTCAAACCAACTTCTTCGGTTGGCACCAACTCGTCACAGAGGTATTGCCACACATGCGCAAGCAAGGCGAAGGCAGAATCATCCTAAATAGCTCCGTACTCGGCTTTGCTGCCATGAAGTATCGTGGGGCTTATAACGCCTCTAAATTTGCACTCGAAGGCTGGGCAGATACCTTACGCTTGGAATTAATGGACACCAACATCAAGGTGGCATTAATCGAACCAGGTCCGATAGAAACTCAGTTTAGACAGAACGCCTTAAAGGCATTTGAGCGATGGATTGAAGTAGAAAACAGTGCCCACAAAACCGCTTATGCGGGCCAAAAAAACCGTTTAGATAACGACAAATCCAATAACAAATTTGCGCTGCCTGCTGAATCTTGCATTCCTCCAGTGATTCACGCGCTGACGAGCAATAAACCTAAAATTCGCTATCGAATCACGACACCAACCAAAGTATTTGCCGTATTAAAGCGGCTGTTACCCACTCGTATTCTTGATAAAATTTTGCGACAAGCAGCATAAAAACTTTTTATCACAATGTAATTTTACCGTAACAATGTGATGTCACTATGAGCATGTAGGTTAATAAAACCTCAATGTTCGAATCAATGTCTAAGTGAGTATCTTCATCCTTTTAGCCTAAACGCGATGTCGATACTGACTTCAGATTTGGTATCGCCACCCTCTCTGTTTGTATTTTCGCGAGACAACAATGACATTAAATCAGCTTAACTGGCTTAGTGTGGGTGTAGTGTTGGCCATGTTCATCCTATTTTGATACCACGCACGACTAGAACGTCTAACAAGACCGTCTGAACCGTGCTGAACTTGCCAAGTTTGATCGCACTTTCGCTTGCTATCTGGAAACCGCTGCTGTCGGCAGCGTTTTTCCTCTCTATCGCTTGAATTTCCCAAATATCAGCTCCATATCTACAATCAACGACAAGAAACAAAAAGCAAGGATACTCTGATGCAATCCCCATTTATCGTTGAGTTAACAGAACAAAACTTCCGCGAAACACTTGAAGGATCAATGAACGTACCCGTGTTGGTTCATTTTTGGGCGAGTGCTCAACCAGAAAGCGCGCAAGTGATCCCCGAATTGCAAATGCTGGCACAACAATACAGCGGCGCTTTCACCCTTGCTCTATTGGACTGTGAACAGCAACCTGCTCTTGCCTCTCAATTCGGTGTTCAAGCTCTCCCAACTATCGCCTTATTTATAAATGGCCAAGCCGTCGATGGTATGGGTGGGCCTCAACCAATCGATTCAATTACGGCGATGCTGCAAAAGCATTTACCGAGCCAAGATGAGATGCAGTTGAAACAAGCCAACAACCTGCTTCAACAAGGTGAGCACGCTCAGGCATTGGCGATCCTACAAACTTTATCAGAAGAGCTGAAAAATCGCGGCGACGTGAAGCTGGCAACAGCAGATTGTTTGTTAGAAACCAAACAGTTTGAGCTGGCAAAAACGCTGTTGAGCACGATCCCATTGGAATATCAAGACAACTACTACAAAGGCTTGATTGCCAAACTAGATCTGCACCTTCAAGCAGCAGATAGCCCAGAGCTTCAACGCCTTGAACAAGAGCGAGCGGCAAACCCTGATAACTTAGAATTAGTCTGTGAGCTTGCGGTTCAATACAACCAAGTCGGTCGAGATGAAGAAGCACTTGAACTGCTTTGGAACATCCTCAAAACCAACCTGGGTGCACAAGATGGAGAGGTAAAAAAAGTCTTTATGGATATCTTAAGCGCTCTTGGCCAAGGTAACGCATTAGCAGGCAAGTACCGCCGCCAACTTTACTCAATTTTGTACTAAAAAATCGGTGTAGAAGCAGAGAGATTAAATAGAAAAGGCCGGAAAGATCCGGCCTTGGTTGTTTCTGCTGTTACTCACATTTTAGGAAGTCATACCAATCACTAGCGCCAGCACTAAAAATCACTGTACAACGAAGGCACTTCAGGAGGATATTCAATCGGCTGCCAGCGGTCATTAAAGGTGTACTTGGCGTACAACATAAAATGGTTTGGCGTATAAAACTCTGAACGCTGTAAATCCACCAGCGCCCCCAGATACCAACGCTTACTCATTCGTTTCTCAACTGCCGCTTGCAGCGAAGCGCCAAAACCACCACCACGCTCAGCACTGTCTCCTGTAGACAGATAAGGCGCATCTTCTTGCGTCCATGAGTTAGAGATAGATGCACTCAATTGATACGACCATGTGCTGTTGTAGCGACCGTAATAATTGACTGGCAGAGCGACAGAAAAATAACGTTGTGGACTGTAGTAGCCCCCATGCCCGAGTGTGTATTCACCCAAATTTTTATCGTAATCGAGGTACATTAAATTTGTGCCGATACTCAAACGCTGCTCATCCGTGGCAATCAGTTTGTAGTAGGCCCCGCCCAACATACCGAGGCGAGTGTTATCGTCAACGTTTTCCCCCGTCAGAGCGTGGTATTGCAGACTGCTCCAGAAACCGTAAGGGCCACCAATATCCCAGCTCGAATTGAGCTTCACACCTGTACGGACCACACCCCCCCATTTTTTGCCTTGAGGATCGCTGGTTCCGCTTGGTACCGTCATTCCAGCATAAGAAAGTGTACTGCTGGATTCTGGCCGGCGAGACGCTTCTGCAGTCCAACCAAAGTCCCCAAGATCGCCATCAACGCTGATGCCACCAACCCAAGAAGTGTGATCAAAACCCATTGGCGTCGATCCAATATCCACTTGCCAATCGTTGGCTTGCCAACCAATACCAAGTGCCATACCTGAAGCTTCATCTTGGAATGAGGTGCTATCAAAGCCCCCGTCTTTCTCGTAATAATTTAGCTCACCCGAATCGACAGAAACGTAATCCGCTCTCAACAGCAAATGACCATCGAGCGATTCAATAGGAATACGCGCTTCAATCGGCACTTGATTCGACGAGTTAAGCCCGTCACGCGCACTATAATCCCAACCAATAAGCACATGCCCATCACTACGATCATGGAGCGTATCTATGTCCGACTTAACATTGCGAGTCAGCCAGTAGTCATCCGCTGTGTCATACAACTCGCGTAACGTGAGAGTATCTTGCTGATCTTTGTTCGGATTTGCGCTTTTTTCAATACGATCCGAATTTAGCGCTTGATAACCCCGTTTTTCAGCTAATGTCCATTGCTGATTGTCCATCGCAATCGACATGCTGTCTCGATAAGCCAAAGCATCAGCACCTTGCACGTCATCGAGTAAACGGTTTAGAGCATCGGCATCATTTCGATACCCAAGTTGATTAAATACAGAGGCAACCGTCATCAATTGAGCAGCAGAAAGCGTCTCACGCTTCTTATTTAGGATAAGATGCAGATCATGGTAGCTGGCTTCGTCTCCGCTCTGCGCACTGGCTTGCAGCATCCCGACCTGAGCTTGCGTTTTGAATGGCTCAGTTTTTGATGAGACACCTTCATATAACGCCATTGCCTGCTCTACTTGCTGGTTAGCAAGGAGCACATCCGCTTGCGCTAAGGTTCGGCGGGTTTTTAGCTCATCAAGTTGCAAAGCTTGCGAAGCACTACCCTTTTGTTCATCCGAACTCAGCGCTAATTGCTCGTACCATTGGTCAAAATCTTCAAACTGATTCAGGCTCACCATCATACTGCCGTATGCAAGTTGCTCATCGCTAGACCAGTGCGGTGATTGTTTGAGGCTTCGATAAATTCTTTCAGCTTCAACGACTTGATCGGCCTCTACCCACGCCCCAACAAGACGCGCCAATGCCTGTACTTGGCCCTGATAGTCTTGCTCCAAAGCGTGCAACTTGGCTTGTACAGACTGCGGTTCTTCAAGATATCGCCGTTGAATATCTTGTAATTCGGCATCGAGCTTCAATCGAGTCAAATTACGTTGCATAGAGGGTGTGAGGGCTTTCTCTGGCACACTTTCTAGCTCAGAAATTGCCGCTACGACTTTGGAGTCTTTTGCCAAATACAAGGCGTGCGCGAACTTCATTTCAGGGTCAGAACTGGATTTAGCCCACTTAGCCATCAAAGCATCTGCACGTTGCTTGTTCCCCATAGAGCGTACCATACTGGCAACATCCAGTCTTAACCACGGAGAAGTCGGTTTCAAGGCAATCAGTGCTTCCACCGCAGATTGCATGACTGCTTGATCATTCTGCGCAATAGCGGTTCTCAAACGAGCAAGAATGATTTCAGATTGAATACCATTGATTTTCTCTGCCACTACCTGTTTTTGCGCTGGAGAAAAACGCTGTGCAATCAACTCCGCCCCAACCCAATCTTGCTGCTCAATACGAACATCTAGCCTACCGCGCAAGGCGGAGCCATTAAGTTGATCGAGCTTTAGTGCTTGAATATAAGCTTTATCTGCCGCTAAGTAGTTGTTTTGCGACAAGTAAAGCGCGCCCAACGAGGTAAAGGCATAAGGCTGGGTTGTATCGACTCGAATGGCTTTATGGTAAAGGCTTTCAGCTTGTTTAAACTCACCTTTCTTAACCAAGACATCGCCTTGATCTAAAAAAGCCCAATATTGCGAGGTTTCAATCAAGGTTGTCCATTTCGAAGCACTGTCCGGATCACGGTCTGATCGCTGCGCACGCTTAAAGTATTCGAGCGCTTTTTGTTGCTGACCGTTACGCAGGTACACCTTCCCCATCCCACCCAATATCTCTGGATCATTTGGCCGCGTGGTCATGGCATAACGCAACTGCTTCTCGGCCTGCTTCGTTTTGTCTTCATCCAACAGCTTGAGACCTTTAAGCTTAGCGAGATAGGTTGGGTCTTTACGTAGATTTTGTTCTGTTTCCCAGCGCTTTCTCGCCCCTTGATTTGCGCGTTGAATCTCAAGATCAGACGGGTAGTAGCTCGCTAGAATCGCATATTGTTGCACCACTTGATCTGAGATAGGCAATTGATCGAGAGCACGCAACCAAGATGTCGCCGCGCTGCTGCCAATAACTGGCGCTAAAGCAAGCTTTTTGTAGGTGTCTAAAATCCAAGGATCGGCCGGATTCTCTTTGCGAATATGATTCGCCAATGCGAGTTGAAATTGAGGTACCCCCGGGTACTCAGCATTCAAACGCTCCAATCCTCGTTTGACGGCCATCCAACTGCCATCAAGGTTACTTTGCAGCTGAAGAAACTCTAACTGCAAGGCTGCCGAGGGCATACCATTTGGAAAAATCGCTTTATACGCTCGAATGGCTTCTTCATAGCGGCCCGATTTAGCGAGCAGCTTAGCGCGTTGATAATCACCTTTTTTATCCCCTTGAAGAGACATGATGGCGGCAAGATCTCTCGCTTGGGGAGAATTCGGCGATTTCTTAATTAAACGCTGGAAGGTCTGTTTGGCCAGTTCAGGCGCCTTACGCTTGGTGTACATATTGGCTTGGTAATACAAGCCTATCGGGTTGCCTTCTTCAATCGCAAACAAGCGCTCTAGGGTACTTTCAACGATATCGTCACGCCCTATTGCGTCCGCAAGTTTAAGCTGTTCAACCAACCATTCTACTGAGTTAACGCGGTCAAGCGAGGTAGAAAACTGAACGATTTCAACTGGCTGATAAACCGTGGCTAACTGCGCTTTGTTCAGAGGTTTGGAACTAAAACCTTGCGCGTAAACGGGATTGACCCCATTGGCCATCATGACCAATGGGATCAACCACGAAGTGCGTCTTATTCCTGGCATTGCTCGCTCCATGCTGGCAACAGCTCACCATGCTTACCAAAGCGGAAACGTGCCTGATGCCAACCCAATCCAAACAAGCTCAATACGTTGTCGTAATAGTGATCGTTGCGGTCCGAAATTAGCATTTGTTGTGCTCGGCTTGCCTGAGCTTTAAGCAATTCAGATTCTCCTGATGAAGCCAATAAAGGCAAGACTGCTGCAGAAAACCCTGCGCTGCCCGCTTGAGTGTATCCACCCGTTTCTGTATTGACGTCTCGCGGCGGAGCGCTGAGCGTTTTAGTCGCTGTAACAAAAGGCTGCATTTGTTGAATGAGCTGCGCTTTTTCAGCAACTTGATCATCGAGCATACCAGCCCACAAATAAGTACGGATTGCATTGTAACTGCCACTTGGACCCGTCACAGAATCAACACTGTACTCCCCTTGACTGAGCGTTGCCCAATCAGGACTGAAACCCTTTGGCATGGTATGAGTAAGCATCTGTACGCTCGCTTGGTACATGGTATCCCATGAATACTGCGGATACAGCGCTTCCATCCGAGTAACCAGTTGTAAAGGCACATAACTCGGGTTAACACGATAGCGCTGACTAAATTCAAAGCCTGTAGGGGCTGGTAGCAGTAAAGTGCCAGTACCGTCAATCGACACACTCTCTTCACGTAAAATTCGACTAGCAAGTAAGTGACCCAGTGACTGGTAGTAATAGTTGTCCCATAGTCGTCCCGCTTCAACTAAGGCGTAAGCAATCCAAAGATCGGAATCCGACGCCGCATTGGTATCTAAAACACCAAAACTGCCGTTCTCTTTTCTTCCCCACAACCAAGCGGGCAACCTTGCAGTAAGATCACCATCAGCCAGATGTACTTGAGTCCAATTTAGTACATCAGCGAACGTTTTTTGATCATTGGCAACCAACGCAAAAAACAACGCATAAGATTGGCCTTCAGAGGTAGTGATAATACGATCATCGCTACCATCTACGACTCTTCCTTGGTCAATATAAACGGCCTTAAATGTATCCCATTGTGGCCAACCGCAGTCACTCGCCCAGAGATGAGGAGAAGCTATCAAAATCAGAAGTGTCAACAGCTTTTTCATTCTTCTTCTTCCTCCGTTTTTTCTAGACGCTTAGCAGACACGTGACGCAGCAAGCGCCAAAGCACCATAGTAACAATCACCATCATTATCGCGGCAAAACAAGCCACAACAATCGGGTGATCAGAGAAGTGATACCAGACTAACTGCCATACAGGGAGTTCTCCTACGTAGTAATGAGAGCCAACATTGTAACTTGCAACTTCATCATTTCTTAGCGTCACCACCGAGCCAAACATATGTTCGATTTTCCCGGAGTCCGATAGGGCTTTGTCTACTGACGCAAAATCTGTAGGGTGTGCTGCCATGATTGATACTAGGCTTCGATTACTTGTGTATGGCGACTCCACACCATATATCGCAGCGAAGGAGCCATCAGCTTCTACCGAGACATAATCAGCTGGCACTTGATTAGCATCGCTAGGCTTCATCCAGTTCATACCAAGCTGCTTTTCATTCTTGCTTGGCAGACGAATTTGACGTTCACCAGCTTCTAAAACAAGGTTGACTGGGTCTTTATCACTCGCCGCTTCTTCGAGAGATCGCGCAACACCAATACTTAAGATATCTTTATCCTTTAACGCATCCTCGTCCCATTTATCGGTTAATTGAACCTGAATTCCCGGATAACCAGAATCTCCCCCAAGAGATCCCATCACGTTCAGAAATGTTTGCAACACCTCTTTAGGTGCATTTTGGGGAATGACGACAGCCGTTTCAGACAGGTCAGCCAAACGGGTGTAAGGGAAACCAGATGTGGCAAATGCACGCATATTGGGCATTTCGATATAATGTGGGAAGCCACTAAAATCGAGGATAGAATCCCCATCAACAATGGCATATTGTTTGCTCGGCTGGGTGACCAAGCACTGGCCATCGGTAACCGAAGCAAAGCCAAACTCAAAGTCGATTTGGTTTTTACTGCCAACTTTAAATGCGGGAATACGAACCTGATCATCAAAACTTAAAAAGCTGTCATCCAACAAAGGAATACGAATACGGTTGGAATCCCCACCTTTCCCTTCCGTTGTGAGGTTAAACGCTTCAATAAATTGATCGTTTATACTCAGTGTCAGGCGAGAGCCAGAATGATTTTCCGCCGGTGGTGAGTAACGATAATTCAGATCCATCGGAATACCACGGCTGTGCCATGTGAACAGATCTGGCGGCAACCTCAGGCTAACACTGATAGGTGGCGGAGTGCGACCTTCAACTTGCAGCACGCTCTTTTGCTCGACAAGCTCTGAAAGCGCAACCGGACGATCGGTGCTCACCCAGTTTGGTGCATCATATGGCACGCGGGGTTTGATTTGTTGTACCTCGTTGACTCTGGCGATTGGGCCCGTCAGTATCTGGTTACCTAAAGCTAAGCCACGCACGGCTGTGTTGAGGTCCGAGCCATCACGACCAATCACCAAAAGTAACTTCACAAAGGGATCAGTTGGGTGAGTGATCACCTGCAAACGAGGGCCATCGGTGTCTGGAAAATCCTTCAAGAATTCAGGCTTGTTGTCATTAGTGATAAACACCACGGCGTTGCGCTCTGGCAAGGCGTCAAAACTTAACGGGAACTGAGCCCCACGCCAAGCCGCTAATGAACCAAAATAGGAGCTCAATACACCTGCAGCTTTGACTTCATTTAAGTCATAGCCATCTCCCATAACAATAGGCAAATTAAGCTGACTAAAGTCACGAACATCAAAGAAGGGAGCGGGCAATAAGCTCAAATCACTCTTTAGCTGTGTCTTTTGCACCGACATTTCAATGCGGCTACTTTGGCTGATCTCTGCCCAAATACTTGAATCATTTGGGTTTGCACACTCTTTATGAGTATTACCAATCAACTCAAAGCGAATTTGGTTGTAGTTACTGAAGTAGCGCGTATCTAAAGGCATAGAAAGGCTAAGCTTATTACCCTGCTGACCATCTGTGATGGACGCTACACCCATAAGCTCATTGTTCAGGTACACCTTGAGGTGCGAAACCAAAGCGAGCAATGCAGGTGAAGGCGTAATGTCGAAATACAAGGTGGCGCTGGATACGACCTCATCAAGGCGCGAGCCGAAGCCAACATAAGCACTCGCTTCGCTGCCTTGAATCGAAATTGAGCCATTGTAGCCCAATTGTGTAAATGGAATCACTCGCTTCAAGACGGTGGCGCTTTCCACATCTTGTTGCTGAGCTTGAGGTTCCGATAACGGCGATTTTACTTCCTGTGCTGCGAGACTGCCCGACAGACACATTAAAGTGATTGCCGCCGTCAACGCGATTCGTTTTTTATTATTTAGCATGACTTTGTGGTCCTGGTTGGGACATAGCGAGGTCTAAGTGACCAAATAAATTCGATACAAAATGAGAAAGCATAAACACTGACCATGACAAATTTAGGACAGTGTTGTAGCAACCGCTTGTATCCGTTAAAGCCGACTTGTAGCACGGCTTGCATACTCGATAGTGGCTTATCTGCTTGATAGCCTTGTTGCCATTTCGCCCATGTATCTGCTCGTGCAAACGTACACTGGACGTATTGGATTTGTTGTTGGTGCGACAGACCATTGAGTTGCATACCGAGAATGCCATCATGAGCAAAGGCAACGGTCATCGGGAATACGAATTCTTGACCACCACGATTCAAAATCACTTCTAAAGATTGACCAAGTAAGTGCTGACAAGTTTGTTCGTCCATCCCATTGATTTCAACACGGACACCACCCAGCGAAAAATCTTTCATCTGAGCTTGAATCAAATGTCCGGAGTGAAGCCTCATCGCAACAGGAATATTCACCTCAACACGGTGATCTTTTCGCACCTGTTTTGCCTCTACCGCAACCGCGACTGCTGCACCTAAGATCAGCAAGTTGTAAATCGTCCACAGTAAGTTAACGATAACGGTACCGACCTCATCTTGGGGGCCCCACCCCATGCGATACAGCCCGACGGCAAAGCCTATGATGTTCAGCGCCACCAGCACCAAATAAGGTCGAGAGATCACCCAATCGTAGTGCGATTTTTCAACTAAGCCGCCTTTTGCTGTCACGTTAAATGTTCCTTTGTGAGGTGCAAATAAAGCCACAGTGGTTGGTCTAGCGATATACCAAGCGAGCACGGTTTCATATACTTCTCCCCAAAAAGAATAACGATAATCGCCTTGCATGCGTGAGTTTGTCATACTGGCATGGATCATATGCGGTAAGACATACAAGATGATCGCCAGCGCTGGCGCGTAGATGACATAAGAGTGCAACAACAAAAACGCCAACGGAGCAATCAAGAAGATAATCCGCGGTATACCCGACAAAAAATGCAGCATTGCATTAAGGTAACAAAGCCGCTGAGACAGCTTGAGCCCTTTGCCTGTAAGCGGATTATCAACCCTGAAAATTTGCGCCATCCCCCTGGCCCAGCGAATACGCTGCCCAACGTGCGCGGATAAGGTTTCTGTCGCCAACCCCGCTGAAATCGGCTGCTTGAGGTAAGCTGAGCGGTAACCTAAACGGTGCATACGTAATGAGGTATGGGCGTCTTCCGTTACCGTTTCAACGGCAATTCCCCCCACCTCTTCAAGCGGCTCACGACGTAAAATCGCACACGACCCGCAAAAGAAAGTCGCGTCCCACAAATCATTACCATCTTGAATCAATCCATAGAACAAGTTGCCTTCATTCGGCACATTGCGGAAGTTCGACAAGTTACGTTCAAACGGATCCGGAGAGAAAAAGTGGTGCGGAGTTTGAATCAACGCCAGTTTTGGGTCTTTAAGAAACATGCCCATGGTAAGCTGGAAAAATGCACGGGTTGGTATGTGATCACAATCGAAGATCGCCACAAACTCACCGTTCGTCTGTTTTAGCGCATAGTTGATATTGCCTGCTTTCGCGTGCTCATTGGTGGGTCTTCGAATGTAGTTGACCCCAACACTCTTGGCAAAGTCACGGAAGCTATCTCGTTTACCATCGTCAAGAATGTGAATGTTGAGTTTGTCCTTTGGCCAATCAACTCCCATCGAAGCGTACACCGTTGCTTTCACTACATCGAGATCTTCGTTATAAGTGGGAATCATCAAGTCGATGGTCGGCCAAGTAGATTGATCCGTCGGCATTGAAACTGGTTTACGGTTGAGTGGCCAAATATTCTGGAAATAACCCAGCATCAACACGATCCAAGAATAGGTCTCCGCCAAAAGTAAAATGCCCCCCAATACCAAAGCCACTGGATCATCCCAGTTTAGGGTGGAAGAGTAACGCCACCAGAGGTAACGACAAGAAGCCGTCACGGATAAAATGATCAGCAGCATCGTTGGAAAACTACCCGGCATTCGTCTTACCATCATGGCGAGTCCCCACAGCAGTAATACAAAAACCGTCTGAGCCACATAACCAAATGGAACGGTAAAACACAGTAAAGCAATGAGAACGACCACGAACAAAAGCATATAGTTCAGTGCCAGTGCGGACTTACTCGCCTTAATACGCTCACGGTTCTTAGGATCTTTGACTCGGTTTGCACATATTTCCAACCAACGAATGCTTTTCGCTACCAGTTCAAATGGCAGGTAAAAAGCATGACGAACTTGCTCAGCTATATGGGTTGAAAAATCACCAAGCTTTTTCGACCAAGACGCATTGAGATCTTGCTTAAAACACAGCAACCAAACGATTTGAACAACGAGGCGAATCGGATCAAAAAGCCTTGGCGCTGCATAATTAACATGTGGAAAATACATAAGAGGCAGCTTCCACGAAGGCACACCGCCAATCATGGGTTTTAAGAACACAAAACTCAGCGAAAACCACAAGGAAAGTAAACAACGTCCAAGCCAGCTGGATTTGCAGTTCCAAGCTTGCTCATAAGCCCTTTTCTGGACATTAAACTGCTCGACGACCCAACTTTGGAAGATCAAATTAAGGCTTTGCATTACCACACCACCCTAATAACGTGTTGCCGAGAGCGCAGATACGCACCAAAACGCTAAGGATTGGTAATCTTTCGCCGCTTGGCTCGTTGGAGAGTAATGCTGTACTGTAGTCAAGTTTGCAACACACTCTTGCAGTGCCGTGTCTCTATGCATCAACACGGGAACCAAAGCATCTCCCAACTCTTTTTTCAACACCAACATAAAATCGCGACCGACCTCGGTCTCCGGCTGGTATTGATTTAGAATGTAACGCAGCTTACCCAACTTGATCAGGTTACCAATCTGAGGGGTGTGACTAAGCGTGGGTTGTAAAAGTGCATAGTTCATGGTGTCGGCGTTCATAACCACAAATACCATGTCCATCGACTCAACAAACAGATGCATCTCTGGCGCCGTTAGATAAGAGATATCGCCATGAAATAACTGCCATTGTTCTGAATTATTGACTTGTAACGTTGAGTGACCAATAGCTTGAAGATATTGATACGATTGGGAAAACAGCCCCTTTTGTTGAGCATTTAATTCACCAAATGGCAGCAGTAGAGCACCTTGTGGACTCTGATATCCGGCTTCAAACCATGCATCATCAGATAAGACACGCGCAGCCCACCCGTCTCGCGCTTCGAAAGAGAGACCAAGATGGAGACGCAACAAGTTTTCAGGTAACGCGTCTATCGCAAGAACCTGCTTGTTAATTTTGACTAAAGCTTGAGCTAAGTTCGCGGTCACTGTTGTTGAACCGCAGCCCCCTCTCAAGCTAACAAAAAGAAGACGTTTCATATCGCTTGCGTTTCAAAGTTGGCTTGTTTCTTTCTATTACCCATTTCTAACTCTCCAGAACGCTGTGATTGAAAGATTAGCCACTTACCTTTGACCTTTTGGTAAGTCTCATTCTCAGTCGTTTCAATATACTGGTGCTGGGCCAAGTTATATGAGGCGTAAATCGAATTGATATCTTTTGCCGGTTCTGTCACGACATATTTCCGTATTTCTTGTGCACTTACGTTTACAAAAGAAGGGCTTGTGCCCGACACTTGAATTCTAACGAAGTTACACTGATGAAAAGTTAACGCACTAATAAATGCATCACATACCTAAAAATAAAAATGTGAACAGATTAAGTTGTTCAACACGATATTTTATAAATGCATAAATGATTTTTTAAAAACCAAAACCCAAGATTATAAGAATGAACCGTAACCATCCATTTACGAAATGTAAGCCATAAAGATATACAGCGTCAGATTATATAAACATTAAAATGCATCAATTTTATTAGCTTATAAACATCAGGGAGAGTAATGTTATATCTATTTTTATTTTTGATCAATTTCGTTTACTATCTCAGCGTCATTTTTACGTCAATAAAGATATTTCCTGGTTAAAACGACACCAAAAAACACTAATGCAAACGATAAAAATCTCACTAAAGCACTAATAAAAAAGGATAAATAATGAAGTCACCACAAGGCATGTCCGCCATATCTAGTCAACGTGAGATCAAATCCACCTACGTCAATTTATTGTCGAACAAACGTGTAACAATTGACTTACTCATCGATTCAGCATGTAATACCGAAAGCAACTTACTTATATGTTTTTCTGATAAAGCATCTTTTCTTTCCGGTTTAGATGACAACACATTATTTAAATTCAACAACTTATCTTTAAATCATCTTAATAAAATATTCTTCATCAACAATAGATCTTCAAAAAAGCAACCAAATCCGACATTTCTTGCTAAAGATCTTCAAAAAATAAAGGTTGCCGAAAATTCGCACTTTCATTTAATTATCCCCGATTCAATCCTAGCTCAGTGTGAGGGTAATAATATGAGACAATTTTTAGAGCAACTTAAAACCTTATCCAGTCAGGCTGCATCTGTAATCAATGTGTATATCTATGGCCACCTTGCGACTTCAGTCCTAAAGCCAAGGTTATTGAAGAATAATCATTTCATATCCGGCTTAGCCAGCATGATCGCTTTAGATGAGTCTCGGTACGGTTACTTCGTTGATTTTTGGTCAAATAAGCATGGTGTGGTATCAGGAGAGGAGTACATTCTGAGCCATGATGGAGCGGATAGGTTAACAGCGTCACCCTATAAAAAAACACAAACATCGGAATGGACGGAAGACAAAGCAGACAGCGAACGTATTTACATATGTAGAGAGGCAATTGGCGAGAGTACAAACGTACCAAAAGAAATGCATATAGCGGAAAACAACCAGAGTCTAATCAGTATGCTAGATAACCCGAGAGCGTCAACGCTTATCTTTAGTTGCTCAGACCAAACTGAGGTTCAGCAATTGGCTATGGACTGTTACCAACTGAGGATGACGGCAGGTCGTCAGTTAAAAATCATTATCCGTGAAACACAACAGTGTCTGAGATACGCCGACGAGAAGTTTCTTCTTCGTGCTGGTGTGAACTTAATCTCACCTGTTCAGGTCCCACAGATGCGTTTTATGACCCAACTAGAAGCGATACAAGGCCAAATGCTGACTCGTGCGCTGCCACAAAGTTTGGACGCCCTGCTTAAGTATGACGTTAAGTTTGGTAGTAAAGGTTATTTAAATAACAATGAGTTCGCTCAATATTGTTCAGATGCTATCGCTAGCTCTACCCGGTCTAATGTGAACTTTTCCCTAATCAAACTGAATTTATTGCCAGGCATGAGTGCCGAGGAATGTTTGCGCTTGTGCCATGTTCGGAGAGATGGCGACGTGGTCACAGCCTGTAAAAAAGCACTTTACGTCTTATTTAGTGCCATCCGTCAAAACGATATTGAGGTTGCACTCAACAATATATTCGAGTTCCCAACTCGAGACTTATTTCATTCAACTCATCGTTTTGAAACCCAATATGATATTGAAAGTGAAATAAAATACATCATGGCGGATAAGGTCGTTATCTCAGAGGAAGTCTCTCACCTAACCACAGAGAAACGGATTTTTTCCGCCTCTAAACAACCTTCAAACAAGATACCCACTTTATTCGCCGTAAGGAAAGCCATCAAACTGAAAGGACAGGCATGAACATTAACGACTTTTTTTTCACTGTTGGCGCTAGCCTAAGTGTGGGCCTTATTCTTGGCTACTTCTTACGGGATGTTGTTGGTGCTATGCATAGGTTCTATCAGCGGAACCTTAAACGCTCGCGCTATTTTGAACAAGATCTCTCCATCAACGAAAACAAGAAGCTTAAGTGATGACTTCACATCCTAAACAAACTGCTCGGTTCACAATTGGACTGGGGTGGTGGAACATTTATTTTATTGCCAAGGTCGCCCTGTACCTTCAAGGGATTATAGACTTCCACCCACTGGAAAACTTTGCGCTACTGCTTTTTATTTTGCTCCCAGTGCCGTTCAAATCGCTAAATACTCTCCGTCACGGGGTCGCGATTATCATTGCGGCATGGTTACTACATTACGATTCGTTTCTTCCACCATTGGATCGACTTTGGGCTCAAGCTGGTCAGTTGATGCAATTTGAGTTGAGTTATCTTATTGAGCTCCTTGGCCGCTTTGTCTCTGCTCAAGCGCTACTAGGGCTGTTTACCTTGTGTACTGCCTATTTCATTTTGAGTAAGTTTTTGCGCGTTTCAGTATTTGTCGTTATTGCCATGATTTATGTCAGCCTTCCAAAAAATGCCGAGAGTCCGGTGACTGTTGAGGCGACACAACCTGCTCCACCAGCTACGACAGAGGTTACAGAAACAGCAAAGCAACAACCAACAGAAATCAACGACGAAACGCTAAACCGCCTGAAAACGGATTTCTTTGCCAAAGAGGCATCGAGACGAGTGGCGTTTACTCCTGATAGCGCTCAAGACACACCATTTGACCTGCTATTTTTGAGCATCTGTTCCGTCGCTTGGGATGATATCGAAATTGCTGGCTTGGCCGATCATCCGCTGTTCAAAGAATTCGATATCATGTTCGACAACTTTAGCGCTGGAACCTCTTACAGTGGCCCCGCCGTTATTCGGTTACTAAGGGCAAGTTGTGGTCAACAAGAACACAGCCAACTGTTTGAACCTGCACCAAAGCAATGTTATCTGTTCGAAGACCTAAAGAATCTTGGCTTCCAAGAAAACTTAGTCATGAACCACAACGGTGTATTCGACAGTTTCCTAGAGTTAATCAAAAAGGATGGCGATCTAGAAACCGAACTGATGCCACAACAAGGATTTACGCCTTACCAAAAATCATTTGATGGTTCCTCAATCTTTCGCGACAAACAGGTGCTTGATAGCTGGTGGCAGCAGAGAATTGAAAGCGATAGCGATAAAGTGGTGGCCTTGTACAACTCGATTTCATTGCATGACGGAAACCGAATCATCAATACGAATTCAACCACTTCGATGGTGAGCTACAAGAAACGACTCAACAATCTACTTGATGATCTTTACGCCTTCTTTAAAGAGCTGGAAGCCTCTAAGCGCAACATCGTTGTTGCTTTGGTACCAGAGCATGGTGCAGGTATGCGAGGCGATAGAATGCAAATATCTGGCATGCGAGAGATCCCAGCTCCAACGATTATACATACGCCAGTGGGCATCAAAGTCTTTGGTGAAGGGCTTCAGCGCCAAGGAGAGACTCAACACGTGAAAGCGCCTTCAAGTTACTTGGCACTATCGCAGTTGGTGACGAATATTCTTGTGCAGAACATTTACGAGAAAAAGTCCTTTAGCCCGAGTGAACTCGCTGAAAACTTGCCGGAGACGCAAGTAGTTGCGCAAAACTCAGGGTCAACCATTATCCAAGTCAATGGTAAGTATTATGTCTCACTCGACGGTTCAAGTTGGATTGAGTACCCGAAATAGGCGGTTTATGTTGAGTAACTGTCTTGGGTAACCATCTGCATTGAGTAACAGCCCAACTTGAGAAATTTACAGGAAAAATAATAAAAGGCTGGGGAATTCCAGCCTTTATTTTGTCTGGAATGTCTCCAGTCTCTCATTTCTCCGATTGTTTCATCTGCATAAATGAGTAAAAATGAATAGACTTATGCATTTAAAGGAATAATCCATGCCAATTGACTCATTAATCACCATAGGTATTTTCGTTGCTCTTGCCGTTATCCTACTTGCTTCTGCGGTAAAAACCGTTCCACAAGGCAACAACTGGACAGTCGAACGCTTTGGTCGTTACACCCATACTTTAAAACCAGGCCTTAACCTCATCATTCCTTTCGTTGACCGCGTTGGACAGAAAGTCAATATGATGGAGCGCGTGCTCGACATCCCAGCGCAAGAAGTCATTTCTAAAGACAATGCCAATGTTGTCATTGACGCCGTCGGTTTTGTTCAAGTCATCGATGCAGCAAAGGCAGCCTATGAAGTCAATGACCTAGAGCATGCGATTCGAAATCTAACCCTAACTAACATTCGTACTGTATTAGGCTCGATGGAATTAGATGAGATGCTTAGTCAACGGGACATGATCAATACTAAGCTGCTCACCATTGTTGACCAAGCGACCAACCCTTGGGGGGTGAAAGTCACTCGTATTGAAATTAAAGATGTTCAGCCACCTGCGGATCTCACTGCAGCAATGAATGCTCAGATGAAAGCTGAACGTAACAAGCGTGCCGAGATCCTCGAAGCAGAGGGGATTCGCCAAGCCGAGATCTTGCGTGCCGAAGGCCACAAGCAGTCAGAGATCTTAAAAGCAGAAGGTGAGAAGCAGTCTGCAATATTACATGCAGAAGCTCGTGAACGCGCTGCTCAAGCAGAGGCAAAAGCGACCTACATGGTTTCAGAAGCCATTGCAAAAGGTGACGTACAGGCAGTGAACTACTTTATTGCCCAAGGTTACACAGAAGCATTGAAGAGTATTGGCCAAGCCGAAAATGGCAAGATCATCATGCTGCCACTCGAAGCGACAGGGCTTATGGGCTCAGTAGCAGGTATCGCAGAAATGTTTAAACAAAATAAAGACTAAGGTCTTCTATGGATTTATTTAGCCTTTTAGAAGCTGTCACATTCTGGCATTGGATAGCATTTGGCCTCGCGTTACTCGCGGTTGAACTGCTCGGGACTGCTGGCTACTTTTTGTGGCTTGGCCTCTCTGCTCTGATCGTGGGCGGCATTTTGTCTTTCTTACCGATTAGCTGGCAAATGCAATGGTCAGCGTTTGCCACCTTTAGCTTAGTAGCAACTTGGCTTTGGTGGCGAAAGCAATGGTCGAAGGATCGCAAAAGCGATAAAGCTCGTGACCTCAATCAAAAGCATAAACAATTGATCGGTCATATTGTCACTTTGGAGGAAGACTTCACGGTCGGAATGAACCGCTTAAGAGTTGCCGATACAACTTGGTCCGCTGAATCTGAGCACGATCTACCAGCAGGGACTCGTGTCGAGATTGTAGCAGTAGAAGGTATTATTCTTAGGATTAAACCCGTCTCTCGCTGATTTTTATCGAATAAATAACGTTGATATACCCAAGTAAATTAGAGGTGCTTGGGTATATGTCCCCTACTAATTCCAACTACCTCTTCTGTATCATTGACTTATTTAAATAATCCCTAAAAATTAAGTAATATATATATCACTAGCTTTCCTCTTTTCTCGCCAGTATTAAATTATTGAAATTGAAAAATTCAAGTACATAGCGAAATATAATTTCTATTTTGAGCCCTAAATTTATTTTAAAAAATAAAACATTATTGAATTTAATTTTGATCTTTCTAGGACTCTATACATACTTAACGCATGTACTTGTCATCAGATGCTGCTTTTTACCCTAGGTAACAATTAAGCACGACAGGTGACCTGTGTTTCGCTACGCTTGCGTAGAAAGTGTTTATCTGCACAAGCTGTTTCACCAAAAGTGTGGTGACACCTGATATGTAATGATCCCCATTTAATGGTATTTGTGGTGACATGCTATTTGTCTTATTTCAATATCACCATAGGATGATAAAGAAATAGAAGACGCCAATTTAGAATCTAACAGTAAATTAGCCAGTCTGAACTTGCTATTTAATAATGAAGAGGATTCATCATGAAAAATATTACTGCTCTATTTATTGCTTGTTTAGTTTTTTCATCACCCATTTCTTTGGCAAAAAACTCCGCAGGACATGTATTTGGTGCTGGGGTAAATTGCACTTTTGATGATGGGACAGTAAAGCACCTGCCACGTGAATTATGTACAATGTACGGCGGTACTTTTAAATAATTATCAATGGTTTTAACGAAGTTTATCGATACTATAGAAAGGTAAACTTCGTTGACCATACAAAAATACTCCGTTAGAACTTATAGAAGTCAGAACCAATGAAGGCATCCCAACCTCGCTGCCACTCCGCTTTGATCATGACTTCTTGAGGCTGACCTGAACACTGGTCAGTATAACGAATACCTTGAACCCCTTTGCTAAATGCTGTGAAAGGGTCACAGAACTCTGCTTTACCCGCTTCATAACCCTTCTTATAAGATGCTTCGTCAAAAGAAACCTTCTTTTTTAAGTTTGCTAAAACATTATTGTCGTATTGATAACCACTCGCTCCAAAACGTTCACCTTGCCCATACCAAAACTCTTCTGCTGTTTTTGGACTGCTAGCACAAGCCTGAAGAGTCGAAAGTACAAAAAGGCCGAACAGCAATTTCTTCATCTTTATCTCCTTAGCTTATAAAGCAAAAAGCTGAACATATGCTCAGCTTTTTAGACAATATTTATTTTATTCGAATCACTTATTTAACAGCGAAAGGAATGGTTAACGCTAGCTTGAAATCTTCTTCATCTTGGAACAAGTTAGAGTAACCAGTCCAGTTTGGAGCGTTGGTGTCATTGTAGTAATTCGTGTAGTAGAAGCTGATGTTGGCGTCTTTAAGCGCCCCTGCTTGGATAGCATAATTTGCAAAAACACTGTAGGCATACTCACTAAGATCATCGAAGCCTTGAGCGGATGAACCAAAGCCGTAAGCACCACTTAGGCCAGCACTAAAACCTTTACCACCGATGTCAGAGAAATCACGAGACACAGAAGCAAATACCGCAAGCTCTTCATCATGGTTGAAATCTGAACGGTTATTCCACCAGATTTCGTAAGCTCCGTTTGAACCACCATATTGACTAGTTAAACGGTAAGACATGTTACCAACGTTTGCTGGGTCACCGGAATCAGCACCAGTATACGTTGCTTCAGCACGGTACGAATACTGACCAGAAGAAAGGCTTGTCAAAAGTGCTAGCTGGAATGCAGTGCTGTCGTACTGTTCGTTATCATCAACAATATACAATTGAGGAGACCAGTACAGACCGCCATCCGTTGTACCCTTCACCTTGAAATGAGCATTCCTACGGTCCCCATCAGATAAGCCACCGTATGCGGCGTCCAGAGAGATACCATTATTTAAGGTGTAACGACCACCTACAGAATAAAGTGTGCCTGCATCTTTGCCTTTTGTTGTTCTAAACTCGTAAGTTTCTTTGAACCACGGAGCTTTATATTCGGTCGCAACGACCAAACCTAAATCAAAACCTCCGATTTTTCCGCCAACTTCCCCTCCTAAGTAGGTACCTGGGGCGAATGACCAGTTAACACCTAGGGAACTAGGTACAGATGGTTGAAAGTAACCAAGTTTCGCCGTCGCAGAACTACCTAGTTTGAATTTTGCTGCTGCTGTTGCAAATGACACACCGTTATCAGTGCAGTCAGTCCATACATCAGAGCATGCGCTGTCTTTCGCTGCTTTATCGTACGGGTTGTTTACTCCCCAGAAGTTCATTTCGTGGTCTGCACCGCCGTTTTGCCACATGTCGAATGTACTAAAGACAACAACATCTAGGCCAACAACATCCCCCACGTAGCCAGAGTTGAAACCTAGATTTGCAAAGATAGAGCCGTGGTCTAAGTTGGTTACCTTTTTGGTGTCATTACCATTCGCATCTACGTTACCTCGGTCACGAGCACGCATAAAAAAGTTGACGTTACCGCTGATAGTAGACTCAGAGAAAAACTCTGAAACTTGGCTGGCGTACTCTGGTCCAATTGGGTCATTCGCCATTGTAGGCGCACTTGCAAATGCCCCCAACATTGCTGCTGTAAAAGCAGATACCTTCAAATTTTTGTCCATGGAAAAACTCCTAAAAATGGGTATAGCTGTGTTTTTCTTTCTCACCTTAAGTTGGCCGCCGAAGGAGAGAAGTAAATTCCTGAATAGACCTAAGTCATTCCTAATTCAGATAATTTTTACTTCATATATACACATTGCATATATGGTCGTTAAGACTAACTTCGCAGCTAAAAACATCCAAATGGAACTTATTTCTTTTCTAAAAAAATATGACCAACGACAAAATTCCATTTACGTCATTGAACTCACTGTTATCTTTAACAATAAAGATCTGATAAGAATAAATCTTTTAGAATTAATAACTTAAAATAAAGAAAAAGATTACTTTGAAGTGAGCCGCATATTTTTGCCATGAAACATGAATAACTGATTGGGGGATCTTGATCACTTAAATCAATAAAAAACGAACTGGGAGGGTTATGGGGAGTCACTTTTTAATCGCAAAGAAAAAGCCCTAAACGACTGACATTTAGGGCTAACAGAAGGCTTTCCGTTCTCTATGGTGTTATTTCATCAAGTTGAGTAAATCTTGCTCAGTTTGAATTTCAATACCTAGCTCTTGCGCCTTGGTAAGCTTAGAACCCGCATTTTCACCTGCGAACAGAATGTCCGTTTTCTTCGATACACTACCGGTTACTTTCGCACCGAGGTTTTGCAGTGCTTCTTTTGCTTCTGAGCGACCTAACTGAGAAAGAGTGCCCGTTAACACCACTGTTTTGCCTTCTAGTGGTCGTTCAGCACCTTCTTGCGGTGAAGCAATGTCAGGCCAGTTGATGCCTTGTGCTAACAAGTCTTGAACAACGGCTTGGTTTTTCTCTTCACTAAAGAAGGTCGTAATGTGCTTTGCCACCACCACACCGATATCCTGAACGTCAACCAATTGCTCTTCTGTTGCTTGCTGAATCGCATCTAAGTTTTTGAAGTACTGTGCTAGGTTAGCCGCGGTCGCCTCCCCGACTTCACGAATACCAAGTGAGTACAAGAAGCGCGGTAGCGTTGTCAGTTTTGATTTTTCAAGCGCGTTGACAACATTGGTCGCAGATTTAGGCCCCATTCGGTCCAATACCGTCAATACGCCCGCGGAAAGCTTAAATAAGTCAGCAGGTGTTTCAACCATCTCACGATCGACCAGCTGCTCAATCACTTTATCGCCCAATCCATCAACATCGAGCGCCTTTCGAGAGACAAAATGCTTTAACGCTTCTTTCCGTTGAGCCTGACAAACTAAACCACCAGTGCAACGTGTGACTGCCTCACCCTCGATACGCTCAACGTGAGAGCCACATACTGGACAAGCATTTGGGAAGATGATCTCACGAGCGGTTTCTGGTCGGCGTTCTTTAATTACCGACACAACTTGCGGGATCACATCACCAGCACGGCGAATAACAACTTGATCACCCACCATCACTTGTAAACGTTCAATTTCATCAGCGTTATGAAGCGTAGCGTTTGAGACAGTCACACCACCGACAAATATTGGCTCAAGCTTGGCGACTGGCGTAATTGCGCCGGTACGCCCCACTTGGAACTCGACTTCGTTTAACGTTGTGATTTCTTCCTGAGCTGGAAATTTATAAGCTATCGCCCAGCGAGGTGCACGAGCAACAAAGCCCAATCGCTCTTGAATCACAATGTCGTCCACCTTGATGACAACACCGTCAATTTCGTAGGCCAAAGCCTCGCGACGTACAAGAATATCCCGGTAGTAAGCTTTCACCTCTTCCAAATTGTCAACACACCTAGTTTCAGGACACATTGGCAGGCCCCAAGATTTGATTTGCAAGAATCGCTCATAGTGACTGTTGGCGAGCACAGCCCCCTCGACGACACCAACGCTGTAGGCGTAAAAGCTCAGTGGGCGTGAAGCCGTGATACGTGAATCTAATTGACGCAAACTGCCCGCTGCTGCGTTACGTGGGTTAACAAAAACCTTCTCACCTTTTTTACGTGCAAGCTCGTTAAGCTTGTCAAAGCCCGCTTTTGGCATAAACACTTCACCGCGAACTTCTAGACGTGTCGGCCAGTTTTCACCTTGTAGCTTTAATGGAATGGCACTGATGGTGCGTACGTTCTCCGTGATGTTTTCACCCGTCGTGCCATCACCACGTGTCGCAGCTTGCACTAATACTCCATTTTCATACAGTAAGCTCACAGCGAGGCCATCAAGCTTTGGCTCACAGCAGTATTGTTTAATGTTATGAGCAACAACACGATCTTGCGCGCGTTTATGAAAACCATCGAGCTCTGCATCGTCGAAAGCATTGTCCAACGACAACATAGGCACTTCATGCGTCACTTGGCTAAATTCAGATAATGGCTGACCACCAACACGTTGGCTTGGAGAGTCTACAGTCACCAGATCTGGGTGTTCGGCTTCAATATCCAATAGTTCACGCATCATACGATCGTATTCAGCATCAGGAATCTCTGGGTTATCTTCCACGTAGTAGCGAACAGCGTGATAATGCAGCGACTCTTTTAGTTCTTCTAGTTGCTGAAGTACTGATTCAGACATATTAAAGCCTCGTGTATATTCATCAATGAGGTTAGGAATCTAAGAAAAAAGGCTCCGATCGGAGCCCTTTAGTTATTTGGTGTTAAGGTTATGCGTTCACAGCATTAAACTCAACTATTTGGCGCCGATAGGTTGCCAATCGATCAGGCGTCATCAAGTTACGTTGATCGTCCAGAACGTTACCGCCCATATCGTCAGCAATTTGTTGTGCAATACGCAGCATTAGGTTGAAGTTTTGGTCTGCTTCGCCATAACAAGGTAGCGTCATGAAGAACGAGATACCTTTGGTGCTAAATTCTGCAGGATCACCATGCTCTAGTGTACCGGGTTGCATCATATTGGCGACGCTGAAGAGCACTTTGCCATTACCAGATAAATCTACATGGCGGTGGAAAATATTCATCTCGCCGTAAATCAGGCCGTTTTGTTGCATGCTGTCAAATAACTGGGTACCGACGAAAGGCTCATCACCAGCACAGTGAACGTTCAATACAATCACTTGCATCTCTGGTTCAGGCTTAGGCTCTTCGACAACCGGGTCAACTGTCTCTTGTATCACGCCAAATTCCGACGCTTGTGGGGCTAAATGCGCCTCTAATGCTGATTGGTTATCTTGTTCCGTTTCTGCGATTTCTTCGAGTTCAGCAGAAACTTGTACCGATTCTTCCAGTAATGACTCGACTTGCTCATCATCATTCTTAGTCGCAACAAAAGCTGGGATTTCTTGCTCGTCTTGATGATGTTTCTCTTCTTTCCTGTCAAGAACGTCATCGATCAACGGATCAGGAGCGAACTTATTCTCAAATGAACTCTCCATCCCAAAGTCTGGTTCTTTGCGATCTTTACGGATAACTTCAAAATCGTCTTCGGGAGCAGGCGCAAAATCACGCTCTTGCTCAGGAACACTTTTATCTGCCTGGTCAAGGTCCAACTTACCAAGTGGCTTGTTACCAAATTTTGCTTTGCCTTCTTTTTTGCTTGTCCATAAACCATGGAACAGCAATGCGGCGATGGCCAATGCGCCGACAACAATGAGTACGAATCGCAATTCCTGCATTATTTACTCTCAATCAACTTGTTCTTACTGCTCACACATCCTCGAGCAGCACCTCAAGTGCAATAAATCCGAATGATGCTTTTACTTTACCAAAACTATATGTAGGTTTAGAACAACTTAATGCAAGAAGTTCCGCTTTTTGTTGTGATTCTTGCCACGATTCTATTTTACAAGACCTAAATTGTTAGGGCATTGAAAGAAAAACATCCACAGGTACAATGATACCTCACTTACACGAAGCAAAATGGATATGAAGTCAAACACTCACCCTAGAACCGGATTCGGCTACTTCCTTTATGGAATTCAAATAGCACTTTCTCCAGAGATACGTCGCTTTGTCGTCTTACCCCTACTGGCCAACATCTTGCTTGTTGGTGGCGCTATCTTCTATTTATTCTCCCACCTCGATATTTGGATCGAGAGCTGGATAGGCAAACTGCCTGCGTTACTCTCTTGGCTTACCTATATTTTGTGGCCAATTTTAGTATTGACCATTCTTGCCACCTTCTCATACTTTTTTAGCACATTAGCCAATTTTATCGCCGCACCATTCAACGGCTTGTTGGCAGAGAAAGTTGAAGAGTCACTCACCGGGCAAAAAGTCAGTGAAGATGGCTTTACTGCATTGATAAAAGATCTGCCGAGAATAATGTCTCGTGAATGGCGCAAGCTACTGTACGTGCTACCAAAGGCAATCGGTCTATTTTTACTGCTACTCATCCCTGCTTTGGGTCAAACCGTTGGGCCTTTTTTATGGTTCATTTTCACCGCATGGATGCTAGCAATTCAATACTGTGATTATCCATTTGATAACCATAAGGTGTCTTTCAATGAGATGCGTTACCGATTGAAACAAAAGCAAGGCAAAGTATACGGCTTTGGTGTGTTGGTTTCTGTCTTTACAACCATTCCAATTCTTAACCTTATCGTTATGCCAGTTGCAGTATGTGGCGCAACAGCCATGTGGGTAAAAGAATTTAAACATCCGCAATAGCGCACTTTTATCGCTATCAGGGGAGGGTTAATCAGCCTCCCCGATCATAGTCCCATTTCTCGGCCAACCTCATAAGTTATAACTTTTTAATCCTTTTCCCTTTTTTTCATAGCGCATATTCTTCTAAGCATATTCACGAAATGTGTAATGAAGGAACATCACTATGAGCAAGATCTACGAAGACAACACTCTTACCATTGGTAATACGCCTCTCGTTCGCCTAAATAAAGTGAGCAAGGGTAAAGTACTCGCCAAAATCGAAGCACGTAACCCAAGTTTCAGCGTGAAATGTCGTATCGGCGCAAACATGATATGGGAAGCGGAAAAAGCAGGTACGCTTAAGCCCGGCGTCGAGCTAGTCGAGCCAACCAGCGGTAATACGGGTGTAGCGCTTGCATTCGTCGCAGCTGCTCGTGGTTACAAATTGACATTAACGATGCCAGAGTCTATGAGCCTTGAACGCCGTAAGCTGCTCAAAGCGCTAGGTGCGAATCTAGAGCTAACGGAGGCAGCAAAAGGCATGAAAGGTGCCATTGCTAAAGCAGAGGAAATTGCCGCGGGTAACCCAGATAAGTACCTTCTTCTGCAACAGTTCAACAACCCCGCTAACCCAGAAATTCACGAGAAAACCACTGGTCCTGAAATTTGGGAAGCAACGGACGGTGAAATCGATGTATTTGTCGCAGGTGTCGGTACGGGCGGTACGATTACAGGTACCAGTCGCTACATAAAAGGCGAGAAGGGTAAGGCCATCACTTCGGTAGCAGTAGAGCCGTCTGAATCACCAGTGATTGCACAGGCACTCGCCGGTGAAGAAATTCAACCCGCGCCACACAAAATCCAAGGTATCGGTGCTGGTTTCATTCCTGGAAACTTAGATTTGGAACTTCTTGACCGTGTTGAGCAAGTCACCTCTGAAGAGGCTATCGAGATGGCTCGTCGCCTAATGGAAGAAGAAGGTATTCTCGCTGGCATATCATCAGGTGCAGCTGTCGTTGCGGCAAACCGAATTGCTGAACTACCTGAATTTGCCGGAAAAACGATTGTAACCGTTCTGCCAAGTTCAGGTGAGCGTTACCTAAGTAGCGCGCTATTTGCTGGTATCTTTACCGACAAAGAGAACCAACAGTAATATGTAGCCAAATCAATTTTTCGTTTAAAAAAGCCCCGTTCAGGGGCTTTTTTGTTGATCCCTGCCCTACCTTTGGTAATATCAGTACGTTTTATTTTTAGGTGCAAAATAAAGAACCTAGTTAAAAAAGTTTTCAGTGCCATTACGCGCATAAGCCGTTGCGTAATAATTAAACTTTTGACTAATATCAGTTCTGACACGCTTTGAACTAACCCGTGCTAGCGCACATAGAGTAAAGCAGTTAAGCTAAGTATTAGTTACGAACTTACAAAAAATACATTTATTGGGGTATATCACATGTACGAGAAGCAAGTAGAAATCACAGCAGAAAACGGTCTTCACACTCGTCCAGCTGCACAGTTCGTTAAAGAAGCTAAAGCATTCGACGCGGATATCACTGTGACTTCTAACGGCAAAAGCGCTAGCGCTAAGAGCCTATTCAAACTGCAAACACTAGGTCTAGTAAAAGGTACTCTAGTAACTATCTCTGCTGAAGGCCCGCAAGCAGAACAAGCAGTTGACCACCTAGTTGCTCTAATGGACCAACTACACTAATTCGGTCTCCTATTTCGGAAGCCATTTCGCGAAAGCAAAATGGCTTCGTTGGAAATAGGCTCAAATTAAGCTAATACTATTCGTTAGCGCACCCATTATTCTCCCGTTTTATAAAGTTGACCAACTTAAGGTAAGGCTATGATTTCAGGCATCCTAGCATCTCCTGGTATTGCGATCGGTAAAGCACTACTACTTCAAGAAGATGAAATTGTCCTAAACACCAACACCATTTCTGATGATCAAGTAGAAACAGAAGTTGCGCGTTTCTTTGACGCTCGTAACAAATCTGCAGCTCAACTAGAAACCATCAAGCAAAAAGCGCTTGAAACTTTCGGTGAAGAAAAAGAAGCGATCTTTGAAGGTCACATCATGCTTCTTGAAGACGAAGAGCTAGAAGAGGAAATCCTAGCACTTATCAAAAACGACAAGATGACAGCGGATCACGCTATCCACTCTGTGATCGAAGAGCAAGCATGTGCTCTTGAGTCTCTAGACGACGAATACCTAAAAGAACGTGCAACAGATATCCGCGATATCGGTTCTCGTTTCGTTAAGAATGCACTAGGTATCAACATCGTTTCTCTAAGTGATATCGACCAAGAAGTTATCCTAGTCGCTTACGACCTAACGCCATCTGAAACTGCACAGATCAACCTAGATTACGTTCTTGGTTTTGCTTGTGACATCGGCGGTCGTACTTCTCATACTTCAATCATGGCTCGCTCTCTTGAGCTTCCGGCTATCGTTGGTACTAACGACATCACGAAACAAGTTAAGAATGGCGACATGCTGATTCTTGACGCGATGAATAATAAGGTCGTTATCAACCCATCTGAAGCTGAACTTGAAGAAGCGAAGGCCGTTAAAGCGGCATTCCTTGCAGAAAAAGAAGAGCTAGCGAAACTAAAAGACCTTCACGCAGAAACAACTGACGGTCACCGCGTGGAAGTTTGCGGCAACATAGGTACAGTGAAAGACTGTGACGGTATCATCCGTAACGGTGGCGAAGGTGTTGGTCTGTACCGCACTGAATTCCTATTCATGGACCGTGACGCACTTCCAACGGAAGAAGAGCAATACCAAGCATACAAAGACGTTGCTGAAGCAATGAACGGTGAGTCTGTCATTATCCGTACTATGGATATCGGTGGTGACAAAGATCTTCCATACATGGACCTTCCGAAAGAGATGAACCCTTTCCTTGGCTGGCGTGCAGTGCGTATCAGCTTGGATCGTCGTGAAATCTTACGAGACCAGCTACGTGGCATCCTACGTGCTTCTGCACACGGTAAACTGCGTATCATGTTCCCGATGATCATCTCGGTTGAAGAAATCCGTGAGCTTAAGAAAGCAATCGAAGAGTACAAAGCAGAACTGCGCGCTGAAGGTCATGCATTTGACGAAAATATCGAAATCGGTGTCATGGTTGAGACTCCAGCTGCAGCAGCTATCGCACACCACCTAGCGAAGGAAGTATCTTTCTTCTCTATCGGCACAAACGACCTAACTCAGTACACACTAGCGGTTGACCGTGGTAACGAGATGATTTCTCATCTGTACAACCCACTATCACCAGCTGTACTTACTGTGATCAAGCAAGTTATCGATGCATCTCACGCTGAAGGTAAGTGGACTGGTATGTGTGGCGAACTCGCTGGTGATGAGCGCGCGACACTTCTACTTCTGGGCATGGGGCTAGACGAGTTCTCGATGAGCGGTATTTCTATCCCTAAAGTGAAGAAGGTTATCCGTAACTCTAACTTCGCAGAAGTGAAAGCAATGGCTGAAGAAGCACTTTCTCTACCAACAGCGGCAGAAATCGAAGCTGTAGTCGAAAAGTTCATTGCAGAAAAAACTCAATAATCAACGAATTCCAATGAGATAGACGCTCAAAAAAAGTCGTCTATCTCTAAAGATTGGTATACTATAATTCGACAGAATTAAATAAAACGTTAGGAGCATGACACAATGGGTCTGTTTGACAAACTTAAGAAGCTAGTATCTGACGACAGCGCTGACGCTGGTGCAATCGAAATCATCGCACCTCTTTCTGGTGAGATCGTGAACATCGAAGATGTGCCAGATGTTGTTTTCGCTGAGAAAATCGTTGGTGATGGTATTGCTATCAAACCTGCTGGCAACAAAATGGTAGCTCCTGTAAACGGCACTATCGGTAAGATCTTCGAGACAAACCATGCGTTCTCTATCGAGTCTGACGACGGTATCGAGCTATTCGTTCACTTTGGTATCGACACTGTTGAATTGAAAGGCGAAGGTTTCAAGCGTATCGCTGAAGAAGGTCAAACAGTTAAAGCTGGCGACACTGTAATTGAATTCGACCTAGCTCTTCTAGAAGAAAAAGCAAAATCAACGCTTACTCCAGTAGTTATCTCTAACATGGACGAAATCAAAGAGCTGAACAAGCTTTCTGGTTCTGTTACTGTTGGCGAAACTTCTGTTCTACGTGTAACTAAGTAATTTTTACTTAGCCGAACACGAAAAAACGCTGCCAATGGCAGCGTTTTTTATTATCTAAAATTTATGTGGCTACCGCTTTGAATGTTTAGGGCTAATTAACTGAGTAAGCCCAGAGCCGAACGTGGTCTCTCCTTTGCTTGAGCTAGCAACGCCGTCGTGGCATCTTGCAGAACCTGCGACCGCACTATTTCAGTCGACTCTCGGGCAAAATCGGTGTCTCTTATCCGCCCCTTTGATTCAGTGACACTACGATTCACCGTATTAAGGTTATCCATGGCACTACTAATACGGTTTTGAAAGCCGCCTATTTCACTTCGATGTGAATCAACGTACTTAATCGCCGCATCAATCACGCCAATAGAAAGTTGTGCGCCACCAGCCGTCGACATATCGATGTCGTCTATTGTGACTAACTCACCAGTATCGACATCAAGATCATCCGCCAGACTTCCCTCGAACTTAACGCCCTCAGGCGCATTTAGCGTCGAGGTGAAAAATTGCAATTCATTATCTTGGGTAACTGAAGCACTCACCGTTGCTTGCTGTGCATTAATGTAGGTGGCAACCTGTTCAATGCGATCACCCAATTTAAGCCTGATAGATTCCGTTTGTGTTTGCCCTTTGTTGTCTTGGTATTCAAGTTGGAGAGTTTGATTATCTTTAGTGACTCGCCAATCTTTATCGAGCGCATCACCCACATAATGCTGCCCTCCCATCTCTGGAATGTGGCTACGCATATTATGTAACGTCAAAGAGATTGAGTTGGCGTTTGCGCCTATGTGGAAACTTTGTGAGCCGTAAGATCCATTGAATAGATTTTTATCGCCAAATGTTGTCGTGATCGCGACACGCTCTATCTCATCTTGCAGCGCGACAACTTCGTGCTGGATGCTTTGTCGATCACTCGAATCATAGCTGCCGTTTGCTGCTTGAAGCCCCAACGAGCGTAAGCGTTGCAATATATCACTACTCTCATGCAAAGCCCCCTCTGCGGTTTGTGCCACCGAATACGCATCATGCGCATTTCTCAAGGCGACATCTAGCCCTCTTGTTTGGACATTAAGAGTATTGGAGATCTGTAACCCAGCCGCGTCATCACTGGCGGAATTAATCCGATACCCCGAAGTAAGATTCCGCTGTGATTCTATATTTTTCTCAGCCGCATGACTGAGGTGTCGCTGCGTCATCATCGCAGTGATATTCGTATTTAAAGAGACCATCTAATCGATATGAACTCCTTTCACCGATAGTGCCCTAATACGTGATTTGAATACGCAAAAAGCCAGGGATGAACCTGGCTTTTGTATCACATCGCACTAGATTAATTAACCAAGTAGACTTAGCGCTGAGTTAGGCGCTTGTTTCGCTTGCGCAAGAATAGAACTTGACGCTTGCGATAGAATTTGTGACTTGGTCATTTGAGTCGTTTCCTTCGCGAAGTCAGTATCTTTAATACGGCTCTTCGACGCGTTTACGTTCTCGTTGATGTTATCCAAGTTATTGATTGCATGGTCGAAACGGTTTTGGAACGCGCCCAGCTCTGCACGATTACTGTCTACGTATTTTAGTGCTGCATCTATGATTGCCACAGACTCTTGTGCACCACCCACAGATGTCACGTCGATAGTATCAACCGTCACTTCTTTGCCGTCTTGGATATCTAGCTCACCAGCAAGGCCACCAGAGAAATCGACATTGCCTGTAACCTTGTTGTTGCCCGCGAACATTTGTAGCTTGCCGTCTTCAGTCACCGACGCTTTTACCGAGTCTTGTTGACCGTTGATGTAGGTTGCTAGCTCTTCGATGTCGTCGCCTGCTTTTGCAGTGATATCGATCTCTTGTTCTTGGCCAAAGTTATCTGTAAACGTCATTTTCAGGTCGTTAGAGCCCTCTTGTACGTTCCAGTTTTTGTCTTTTGCGCTCTCAGTTTGGTAGCTCTGGCCGCCCATTTGTGCGTTATCAGAGCGCATGTCTTTCAGTTCCAGCATGACGGCTTCACCGTTATCCGCACCGATTTGGAATGATTTCGTACCGTGTGTACCGTTTAAAAGCTTGTTACCACCGAAAGACGTCGTTTCAGCGATACGGTTTAGTTCATCGTTCAGTGCCGTTACTTCTTCTTGAATCGCAACACGCTCAGATTTTGAGTTAGAGCCGTTCGCTGATTGAAGAGACAGGTCACGCATACGTTGTAGGATGTTAGTCGTCTCATTCATTGCACCTTCTGCTGTTTGTGCAATCGAGATACCGTCGTTCGCGTTACGAACAGCCACATCCAAGCCACGGCTTTGTACGTTCAAGCGGTTCGAGATTTGAAGACCCGCAGCGTCGTCTTTCGCGCTGTTGATTTTGAAACCTGAAGACAAACGCTCCATAGAGGTTTGTTGTGCTGAGTTTGCGTTGTTTAGGTAACGCTGAGCGGTCATCGCTGATACGTTTGTATTTACATTCACTGCCATGGTGATTTCTCCAATTGATTTTCCGGTGTAGCGGTTTCCGACGTCTCGGAAAACCAAGTAGTTCTCTCAAAGTTACTTCTGTTAACGACTCGGTTTTCAGAAGCTTTAGAAAAAAATCAAAAAAAGTGAATTTGCGAGATTTAGCTTGGAAAATGAATGAAAAGCAGAAAAAAGAGCTCAAGTTTCTGACGTTTAAGCCAAGTGTTGTAAATTGCTCAAAGAACAACCAAACGTCTTGTGAAAGCGGTAAGTTAGGTGTGGGAGGGTAAAGGTTTCTCTGGGCGATAGAAAAGAAAAAGCCCCTTTTCCTTTGAGAGAACTGGGGCTAGTTTGGTCGTCAGAGCCTATATGGAGATCAAGAGAAATGAACACCTATCTGACATACCGTTTTGCAACCTTACATTGAAAATGATTGGCAGGTGAGAGATGAGAGAGCCGCACATTCTATTATAACGTTGCTTGCCATAAGCCTGTCTTCCCATTCACGTCTGAATGTATTGAATACAGGCTAGGTAAACTACTGCAATAGTGACATCGCAGAGTTTGGCAACTGTTTCGCTTGAGCAAGAATTGAAGTCCCTGCCTGTTGCAAAATTTGAGCCTTGGTCATTTGCGTGGTTTCTTTCGCAAAATCCGTGTCTTTAATTCGGCTGTTTGACGCATCAACGTTTTCTTGGATGTTCGCCAAGTTGTTAATGCTATGGCTTAGACGGTTTTGTTTCGCACCTAGATCTGCACGTTGTGAATCAACATACTTAAGCGCAGAATCGAGTACAGAAATCGCGTTTTGAGAACCTTGCACGGTTGTCATATCGATGTCTTGCACTGATGTGCGCACTGCTTCATCACTTAGACCTAAATCCGATGCTAGACCACCAGAGATTGAAATATCACCTTGCACGTTCGGGTGCTCGACAAATATTTGTAGTTTGCCATCTTCGCTTACCGAAGCGTTGATCATATCAGATTGACCGTTGATGTACGTTGCCAACTCTTCAATATCGTCGCCTGACTTCGCGTTGATGTTGATTTCTAGATCGTCCGGGTTACCGTCTTCGTCTTCACCCATGCCTGGAAGAGTGATTTTTAAATCCGCTTTCGTCGGGTCCACGCCCCAGTCTTTGTCTTTGCCGTTTTCTGAGAAGAAAGTGACACCACCCATACGTTGGTCATCCGCACGGATGCTCGTGAGTGCCATGATCATCGCTTCACCAGAACTTGAACCGATTTGGAATGCAGCTTCGCCAAACGAACCGTTAAGTAAACGTCGACCACCAAATGATGTCGTTTCCGCGATACGGTTTAACTCATCAATCAATGCTGTGGATTCTTCGTTGATCGCTTGGCGCTCTGACGGAGAGTTAGTACCGTTTGATGATTGAATCGCCAAATCACGCATACGCTGCATGACGGACGTCGCTTCGTTCATCGCTCCCTCTGCCGTTTGAGCAATCGAGATACCATCATTCGCGTTGCGCATCGCCACATCAAGACCACGAGACTGCGCAGTAAGACGGTTAGATATCTGCAGACCTGCCGCATCGTCTTTTGCACTATTAATCTTGTGACCAGAGGACAGGCGCTCCATTGAGGTGTTAAGTTCGTTGGACGCCTTATTTAAGTAACGCTGCGCGGTCATCGCGGAGACGTTAGTACTAACTGTTACAGCCATTTTGCTCTCCTGTTGAGTTCGCAAGCTTGTGCGAAGCGGCCAGCTTTACTCTCATTTGGATAAGCACTGACCGTAAAAATTGTTAGCTAAATCTGTCGGCATGACAAAATTTAGAACTCGCAAGCTATTTATGACAACATCAATACAATTAGTGTGCCAACTTGTTTTAAATTATTTATTTCTTCGAAATAAATAGGCATAACCAAGTGACGCTAGGTTCCAAAGCATAAATCTTGTCTTGCTCTCGATTTATTGTGTTATTAAACGTGTGATGTTGCTCCAATGCCGCTCTAACGCTCGCTAACCTGATTGCCGCTTTCGGTAAATTCGTGCCGCTTAGTCAGTAATACTCGTGTTAACCGCTGATTTCTCGCACTTAAGGCTTGGCACATAAGGCATTAAAATCAGGTGGTATACCGAACATCTCACTGATTACCCAACGAGTTACATCGCATTCATGGCATAAAATATAGTTAAATATAGTTAAACAACGTCAGGTCTTTCGTTTTACCAAATGCTTGTTGTGAGGCTTGCAGCGCACGAGAGTTCTCACTGAACTCAATCACTGCCTTGGAGTAATCCAAGTCCTCAAAATTGCTCTTCGCTTTCGCCAGAGACAAATTAAAATCTTCGTGGTTTTGCTCTTGAATATCGAGCGTACTCAAATTAGCGCCAACATCCGTTCTGACTTTGTTCATGTGGACGAATGCCGCTTGAAATTCTTCCGTCATTTGATGCAACTGTGCCGTCGCCGAGGCATCAGATACCGAGCTCTCGGACCACTGCATGGTTTCTTTAAACGCATCAAAAATACTAAAAGTCTGGCGCGGCTCTAGCGTAATACTATCCCCTGCGGAGACTTGGCCTTTCAGTTGAATGTTGACGCCCTCGTATTTAATCCCATCAATGGGTGAATAGTCATCAACTTGAACGACGCTGCCATCTTTTTCCAATTGATAGCCAAATTTGCCATTGCTCATGTCCACGAAAGTCACCGTGTAATTAGAGTCGTCTTGCGAAGCACTGGTCGCTTGACTAAGCAGCAGCTCTGAGCCCTCTTGCAGGTCGTACTGCGGTTGGAAATCCCCAAATGGATTTGGGATCTCCGAAAACACTTTATTGCCCGGATAATTAATACCTAATTCAATATTGCTGGCGACCTTCATTTTGCGTTGATAATCGTCCCCGGTATACACAACGCTGCCGTCGTAGTCGCGGAAGAAAGGTTGAGTTTTGGGCTTTGTGCCAGCAAAAACGTAGTTACCCGACTCATCTTGAGTATTCGCAAGCGCCATGAAGTTATTGGCGATTTCTTCCAATTCACGTTTTTTCGCTGCACGGTCTTCTGGAGAGAAGGCACCGTTGATCATTTCCATCGAAATACGCTTCGACTCATCAATAAATTGCTCAGCATTGGACACAACCACCTCTTGGTTTTCTAGGCGGTTACGCACCAGTACAATCGCATCTAGGTACTGTTTTATCTGCTCTTCTTGCTGACCAATACTTTGGATATAGTGCGTAGCCAGAGGATCATCACTTGGTTTAATCAATTGCTTACCAGAGGCCAATTGCTCCTGGTTATGATGGATTTTATTTTCCTGACGACGAAGATCGTTCTGTACAGACTGATAGTTATGGAAGCTAGAAATTCGCGTTAACATCTAAGGCCTCCTTTAGCGCAACTGCAAAATGGTGTTAAAGGTATCATTCGCCGCCTGCATCACACGAGAAGAGGCCATATAAGCCTGTTGAAACTTCATCATGTTTGCCGCTTCTTCATCGAGGTTCACCCCCGAGATCGACGCCACACGTTCTTGCGCGGCTTCGCTTTCTAACTGAGCAACATCCGCTAATCGACTTGCGGTTGATGTTTTCAACCCGACATTAGTGTTTAAGTTGAAGTACAGGCTCATGATCGTCGATTCATTGCCGTTCATCTTCTTTTCGGTTTGGATTTCTTGCATTTTGCGCAAGTTGCCGTTGTCGCCTTCAGATGGCACTAGGTTGGCAGTGAACTTATCATTCGCCAATGCGCCGGGACTGAGTTCAAATACGGTCGCACTGCCATCTCTGTAGCTTGGGTGGTTACTTGGTAAACTTACCGCAACAGGACCGTTCGGTGGGTATGGCTGCGGTGCCATGAGCACATTACCCTCAGTATCTGTCACAGCAAATTGGTCACCCATTGGCGACACCACCACTTCAAACTCTCGCAGATCGCCCGCACCAAGAATCTCGAACTCAGCATTACCTTGAGCAAAAGTGGTCGAAGCCTCATAACTTTGTGCGGCAATCGCTTTTGGATCTTGGGTTTCTACTTTGATTTGTGCTGCACTACTTCGTGTAGGGCGAAGCAGGACATGCTCACCAACTTTTGGTTCATTGCGAACTTCAACACGCATGCCATCGATATAAATCGCATTGTCAGCGCCAGTGTTCAGTTTGACGGTCTCACCGTTTGGTTTCGTCACGTTGTAGCTGTCGCCATCATAACGCAATGAATATTCACCGCCTTTCAGCGCGCTGATATCATTAACATAAACGGCCATATCTGCGGTCGATTGAGGGCCAACTACGACGCGAGATTTCGCTAACGACTCTGAGTTCACATCAGTAAATAGTGGTTCACCTATGTGACCATAGTGATCCAAGCCCTGCGATTGCAGATGATTCACTTCGCTAGAAAATGCCGTCGCTACGCGGCCTAATTCGTCCATCACCTGTGGAATATGCTCGTCACGCATCTTAAGTAATGCGCCAATTTTGCCGTCAATATCATCCGACTTAATCGCTTTAATACCACCACCTTCAACCATAGCAAGGCGACGTTGATGGACATCAGGAGAGCCGTCAATCATCTTTAATTGACTCGCTTCCGTACCCGAAACTAGAGTATGACCGTTGCCGATATGGACGTTAAAACCCTCTGAATTTTTGCGCGGGGTGACCGTCACCTTGGTGTATTCAGACAGCTCTTTAACCAGTTTTTCATGTTGGTCCATTAAATCATTATGAGGACCAGGAGTACGCATCATCAATCGATGAACATCACGGATCTCAACTGCAAGTTGATTCATTCGTTCAATGCCCATATCCAGTGACTTGTTGGTCACATCCGATTGCTGACGCACGGTTTCGTGAAATTCGTTTAGGGTATCGCTGAACAACTTGGCTTTTTCCAACACCACCTTACGCGCCCCCATATCATTTGGGGTATCCGCCATGGTTTTTACTGCATCAAACCATTCGTTCATGTTCTCAGGGATCTTTTTTGATGCGACCGAAGACAACATACTTGATAGCAGATCGAGGTTCTTCTCGTTATCTAACTTGCTGGCGTAATTGGTCGTGGATAGGTTGAGTTCTTTGACGGCAAATTCATCCCAAGAGCGGCGAACATTTTCCACGTGCACGCCCATGCCATAGGTGGAACCACCCAGTTGACGCGGGTCGTTAGTACCTTGAATGACAGACTGTCGACTGTAACCTTCTGTATTTGCATTAGAAATGTTATGACCAGTTGTGTTCAACTGTCGCTGAGCAGTAAGCACACTTTGTGTACCTACATTCAACAAATCTGACGCCATACATGCCCCCAAAAACCAATTAAAACCGGGATTAACCGATTACCTACTCATCTACAAAGCAAAAGATATGCCAACTTAAAAGGAACAATAATGCACTGAAAAAGAAAGGCTTGCACCATGGCAAGCCTTACTAGAAAGTCTCTCGACGTACAACATCGAATTGGATCACATGTTCTCTATTCTTTGTTTCACTTGCAGTACCTTGTCTGCATAGCTTGGGTCTGTTGCGTACCCTGCACTGTGAATGCCGCGAATAAAAGATTCAGAATCACCACCTTGCTCTAATGCTGTTTCGTAACGAGGATTCTCGTTCAAAAAGCGCACGTAGTCATTAAAGCTGTCTTGGTAATTCGAGTAAGAACGGAACGCAGCGGTCTCTTTAACGGGCGTCTTGTCGTGAAATTCCAGTGTTTGAGTGGTGACTTTATCACCCTGCCAACTGCGGTCTGCTTTTATGTTGAACAGGTTATTACTGCTACCGCGCGCATTTTTTACCACTTTTTGCCCCCAGCCAGTTTCTAGAGCAGCTTGAGCAAGCAGTAATGAAGGTTCGACACCCAAGGCTTTCGCTGCTCGGACTGCGTAAGGCTTCATTGAATGAACAAAAGACTCTGGTGAATCGAAACGTGATGGCTCAGAGCCCGAGCGGGGCAGTTGGCCCGACTCAATCAAACGCTGTTCAATCTCACGCGCTTTCTTCGGATCCACACGGCGGTATTCAACAGCACTATTTGCCGCATCACGCATCGCCGTCTCACTCTTATCATCACCTTGACCAACGGTCAGCTGCTTTACAATCATGTCAGCTAAACCCATCGAACCTGACGCGCTCAAGTTACTCGCCGTCTGCTCATCCAGCATTTGACGATAGAACTTTCCATTTTGGCTGTTCATCAAATTCGACTCGAAGCCTTCATTCGCCTCGCGCATCGATTTCAGCATCATTGACGTGAAGATAGATTCAAACTGACGCGCCGCAGCTTGCAGCGCTTCATGCTCACCCTCTTTGCCCTCTTTCACCGCTTTCTGACGAAGCGAATCAAGTGAGCTGATGTCGTGAATAAAACCGATATCGTTAGGATTATTGACCATGATTGCTCTCCTAATCGATTAGATGATGATCAGCTGGCCTTCAATGGCACCAGCTTGTTTTAATGCTTGCAGAATCGCCATCAAATCCGAAGGAGCTGCGCCGACTTCATTGACGGCACGGACGAGGTCATCCAAGGTCAAACCCGGTTCAAATTTGAACATCTTGCCTTTCTCTTCGCTTATTTCGATATCAGAATCTGGCACCACAACCGTTTGACCACCAGAAAAGCCGTTAGGTTGGCTAACATTGAGGTTCTCTTTGATCGCAACTGTCATGCCGCCGTGCGTAACGGCCGCTGGTTTGAGACGAACGTGCTTGCCGACAACAATGGTACCAGTGCGAGAATTCACAATGATTTTCGCAGCCCCGTCAGCAGGATCAAATTCTAGATTTTCGATGGCAGATAAAAACGCAACTCTCTGGCTTACATCACGTGGCGCACGAACACGAACAGAAGTGGCATCAACCGCACTGGCCATTTGAGGGCCAAGGAAATTATTCACGCTATCCGCCATGCGCTGCGCCGTTGTGAAATCAGAATCAAGCAGGTTAAATGTGATGTAATCGCCACGGCCAAATGGATTGGGAATTTCACGCTCTACCGTGGCTCCGCTTGAGATAAGGCCAACCGTTGGATTGTTGCCTACAATCTTGGAGCCGTCTGCACCCTCTGCACTAAAGCCGCTCACAACAAGGTTTCCTTGAGCAACAGCGTAAACTTGTCCGTCTAAACCTTTTAGAAAGGTTTGTAGCAAAGTACCGCCGCGGAGACTTTTTGCACTGCCGACCGAAGAGACAGTCACATCCACTTGTTGTCCCGGCTTTGAAAATGGCGGCAAGGTTGCCGTTACCATCACAGCGGCAACGTTTTTAATCTTTGGTTTCGTCCCTGGCGGCATTTGGATGCCGAAGTTTTGCAGCATTGCCGCAAAGCTTTGCTCGGTAAACGGGTTCGATTCGCCCGTGCCCGGTAAGCCAGAAACTAAGCCATAACCCACTAGTTGGTTGCTACGCACACCGGCTACTTGCGCCACGTCTTTGATACGCGCAGCTTGGGCTGTGGTTGCAAATAACGCAACACTCAACAGTACTAATAGGATTCTCTTCATGCTTACTTAATCTCGTGCAGTCAAATTGCCGTCGATGCGGACGCTTACAAGGCTACATTAAAGAATCGTGCCAAAAAGCCCGGCTCTTGCATATCTTGTGGTAGGCCAGTACCAGAGTATTGAATTCTTGCATTAGAAACGCGGTTTGAGGCAATGGTATTATCGAAATTTATATCATCAGGGCGAATAGTACCGCTGAGGCGGATGTACTCATCACCAGTATTCAATGTCATCCACTTCTCGCCGCGGATCACTAAGTTGCCGTTTGCCAGCACTTCAATCACTTCTACCGTGATATAGCCACTGATACTATTGCTTTGCTTGGCTGAAGAGTCGCCTGCAAAGGTATTGGTGTTGTTCAGATCGTACGAGAAGTTATATTTTCCGCCAATCTGTAGCTCTTGACCACCGACAGACAGAGGTTCCATTTTCGCATCATTGGTTTTTGATAAGTCGGCATTGGCGCTTTTCGTTGCACGTGTTGTCTCGTCTAGCGTCACAGTAATAATGTCGCCGACCCCACGCGGTTTAGAATCATCGTAAAGGTCAGTAATGTGGTCTGCGCTAAATAGCGAACCCGTTGCCGCTGCGTAGTGTTCCGGTTTTTGCTTCGGATGAATCGGCGACCATGCCGGGTCACCTGCCACCGGATCGGTTCTGCCGCGCAGAGTATCGATGATGCCGCTGCTCTCGTCTTTCGATTTGTCGCCTTCAACCGCATCCACCACCGTTGTCGCTTGGCTAACTTCGTCAGTTTCGATAGGTTTTAGCATCGCACAACCAGACATGGTCGTAATAAGTGCAAGTAGACAAATACGTTTCATCATTGGCTTCCTAAATCCCGATCTTAGCGATTACAACTGCTGGTTAATGAAGCTCATCATCTTATCGACCGATGAGATTACTTTTGAGTTCATTTCATACACGCGCTGAGCCTCGATCATATTGACCAGCTCTTCTGTCACATTCACGTTCGATGCTTCTAACATGGATTGACGAATTTCACCTAAACCATCCAGACCAGGAACGCCTTCTTGTGGATCACCACTTGCACCAGTCGGAAGATAAAGGTTCTGCCCGATTGGCTCTAAGCCACCTGGGTTAACGAAATCAGTAATGGTTAACTGTCCTACTACCACATTGTTTTGCTCACCACGGACACGAACCGAGACTTCACCGTCTGTGCCAACTGTGATAGAAATCGCGTCTTCAGGAATCACTATCTCAGGTTCAACAGCGTAACCAGAACCAGAAGTCACTAAGGTTCCTTCACCATCCAGCGTGAACTGACCGTTACGAGTGTACCCAATATTGCCGTCAGGCAAGGTCACTTGGAAGAAGCCATCACCTTCCACCATCATGTCCAGCGCGTTGGTGGTAGTCTGTGCATTTCCGTGCGTGTGCACTTTTTGCGTGGCCACGACTTTAGAGCCCGCCCCCAACATCAAACCACTTGGCAGTTCCGTGTTTTGAGAGGACTGGCCGCCCGGTTGATTGATATTTTGATAGAACAAATCTTCAAAAACTGCACGGCTCTTTTTAAAACCAACCGTTGAAGCGTTCGCCAAGTTGTTTGAAATCGTTGCTATATTGGTCTGCTGAGCGTCTAGACCCGTTTTACTTACCCATAGTGCTGGATGCATTTTGAACCTCTAACTCTGTTAACTCATACGAAGCAATGAATCTGAAGATTTATCCATTTCTTCAGCGGTGCTCATCATTTTGACCTGCATTTCAAACTGACGTTGAAGGTCAATCAGAGCCGTCATTTCACCTACGGCATTCACGTTACTACCTTCAATAGCACCAGTTTGGATGCTGATAGAACCGTCGACTTCGTAAGGCTGGTTTGGAGTTTTATGGCGGAATAAACCATTGGTATCTTTAAACAAGTTTTGATCGTCTGTGCGTACAAGCTTGATACGATCAACCACTTCTAATTCTTCAGCCGGTGCACCTTGAGGCAGTACAGAGATGGTGCCATCACGACCTATTTCAATTTTAGAGACTGGGATTGGTAAGGTAATTGGTGCATCGTTTTCGCCTAAAACCACATGACCACTTGCGTTAGTTAGCAAGCCATTTTGATCCACTTTTAGGTTACCGTTACGTGTCAGACCCTCTTTACCAGTATGATCCATAACAGAGATCCAGCCGTCACCTTCTATTGTCACGTCTAGGTCACGACCTGTTGTAATCACACTGCCTTGAGCAAAGTTATGTCCTGGACGTTCCGTCATGCTGAATACACGTGAAGGCAAACCTTCACCGTAAGCTTGCATAGAACGAGCTTGTGCTAAATCAGCGCGAAAACCAGTTGTACTCACGTTTGCTAGGTTGTTGGCACGCAATTGCAGGGCCTGCATATTTTGCTTGGCGCCGCTCATTGCGAGAAACAGTGCGCGATCCATAAATTACTCCAAAAGTTCTCTGTACAGGGAGTAAAAGCAATAGTTATGCCAACATTGAAATAGTGTTATTAATCAAAAGCTTGAATTAAAGAAGGTGTTTTTAGTGGCAATTCAGAATGAATAAACCAAGAGAGAGGCAATGTTTTGATCCGCCTAACGGCAACAGCGGCAAGTTGAAGATCAAATCATGCCCGACCTGCACTAAGCCAGTTTCAGGTTGAGCACCAGATGAATCGCATCATGTCATCAAACGCTGCAAGTACTCGCAGCATTTGATGAAACAAATGACAGAACTCGCGAACGACTCTAGCGAATCTGGAGAATGTTTTGTTGTAACTGGTTATCAACCTCTAACGCACGAGAGTTTGCTTGGAAGTTACGCTGAGCAGAAATCAGGTCCACCAATTCTTGGGTCATATCAATGTTTGATTGCTCAAGGGTACCGTTGCTGATCGTACCAAAAGAGCCTTTGTTTGATTCACCCCATACCTTAGCACCAGAGTTTTGAGTCGAATCCCATTGAGTACCACCTTTTTTATCAAGCCCTTGCTCGTTAGGAACACGAACTAGCGCCACACGACCCAATGTTACGTTTTCACCGTTTGAGTAAGTACCCAATACGTTGCCGTTTTCATCGAAGTCGACTTTAGTTAGGAAGCCCGTTGTTGCGCCATCCTCATCGAACTTAGTCAGTTCAAATGGTGCAGCAAACTGAGTGGCTGAATTTAGACCAAAGTTAAGTGTTTGCTCTGGATCCGCACCGTTCAAATCCACTGGCGTTGTATTTGTCGCAGGATCGCCCATCGCTACCGATGTGATTGGTTGGCCACTGTTTAAGCTAGCTAGCGTACCATCATTGTTGAATTTGATCGTGTGACCAACATGCCCCGTAGGACTCGCAGCATCACCGTTAGCAACGTTCAATGGTTTCTCACCATCTTTGTCCGTTACTGTGTAGTATGTTTGCCACGTGTTTGGCTGATTTTGGTCTTTGAGGTAATAAGTCGTTAACTTGTAAGACTGACCCATAGAATCGTAAATCGTTGAAGAAGTCGAACGGTTGTACGTATCTGGATCTGAGAAATCGAACTGAGCTGGATCTTTTAAATCAGCATTTGCCGGTAAATTCACACCGACTTCAATATTTTCGGTTTGCTTTGGCTTACCAAATTCAGCTGGTATATTGATGGCTTGTGGCTCGTAAGACGCCACCTCTCCTGAGTCAGGGTCGACTTGGTAACCAAGAAGAAACTCATCGTTTGCCGTTACCATGTAATTATCTTTGTTCAAATGGAATGCACCATTACGCGTCATTTCATTTTGTTGCGGTGTAAGGCGCTCTTTCGCAACTGAGAAGAAACCCGTGCCCGATATACGCAAGTCCATTGGGTTGTTGGTGTAAATACTTGAACCTTCATGGAACTGTTGTGCTACCTGGCTGGCTTGTGCACCGCCACCTGGAGTGGTCTTTGCGTTAGAGAACAAAGAGTTTGAGTAAACATCGCCAAACTCCGCACGAGACTCTTTAAAGCCATACGTGTTGGCGTTCGCAATATTGTTACTGGTGGTGTTCAAATCCAGTTGAGCGGAGGACAAACCGCTTAAAGATACATATGACATTTCAAAATCTCCTAACCTAACACGCTATCGAATTACGCTTTGCCGACTTCCAATACTTCTGCAAGTCGAACTGGCGATTCAAAACCTGCCAGATTGAGTAATACGTTTCCATCGCCCTTACCGAGAAGCACACTGTTCACATTCGCATAAGTAGACACTGGGAACTCTTGCGACTCCCCATCGACCAAACCAGACGCTTTCACCTTGTATTTACCAGAGGGCATTGGGTTTCCGTTTTCATCATTACCGTCCCACAGCACACGAGTATCGCCAGCTGGTTTCGCACCAGCCTCAAAAGTCCGCACCAATTGGCCCGCTTCGTTTTCCACTCGCACAAAAAGATTATCGAGTGGCTTAGCAAGCTTCACCATTGCCGCCATTGTTGCATTGTCTTGCTTAACACCTGCCGCGCCAGGGACCAATACGTCGCGACCAACCAAAGAGGAAGCCTGTAACGCCTGGTTTGATGTCATTGACGAGTTCAAATTCTCGAACTGAGAGTTCATCTTGCCGATGCCATCTACGGTCGCAAATGACGCCATCTGGGCAATCATTTGGTCATTACCTACCGGCTTGAAAGGGTCCTGCTGAGACAATTGTTTAGTGAGCAAAGATAAGAAGTCTTCCTGTTTCAGTTCTTGCTTACCTGTACTCTCACCAGTTTTCTTATTCTCTTGTAGGCTTTTAAGCTGGTCGATATAGGACAAGCCGCTTTGACCAACATTATTAATTCCGGCCATACGCTACCCCCTATCCTTATTGACCCATCTGCAGCGTACGCAGCAGCATTTGTTTACTAGAGTCAGCGACTTGCACATTGGTTTGGTATGCGCGAGAAGCCGAAATCATGTTTGCCATTTCTTCCATTACATTCACGTTAGGCTTGTAAATGTAGCCTTCATCGTTTGCAAGAGGATGGTCTGGGTTGTACTCCGCGTTAAGCGGTTTATCACTTTCCACAATACCCATCACTTTCACCGGTACCGTATCACCGCCACGCATGGCGTTGCTTAACTCGGCACCAAATACAGCATGGCGCGCTTTGTAAGTGTCTTTTGCAGAGCTACTGACACTGTCGGCGTTCGCCAAGTTACTTGAGGTAGTGTTCAGACGAACGGATTCAGCGCTCATTGCGGAACCTGTCACATTGAAGACGTTAAATAAGCTCATCTAAATTATTCCCCTTTGATTGCTTTGGTTAAGTTCTTGAATTTTCCGCCTAAAAAGTCGAGTGATGCTTGGTGTCTGATCTGGTTTTGCATAAATAAATTACGCTCTAAATCCAAATCTACCGTGTTGCCATCGCCCGTATCTGGCTGCGTAGGAAGACGATATAGCTTGTCCCCTACCAAGGTGGTAGTGGCAGGAATATGCCGACCATCTGTGCGACTAAGACCAATGCTTGCCCCAGATGTTGCCGCTTGCAATTCCTTGGCAAAGTCTAAACCTCTTGATTTATAACCAGGCGTGTTTGCTTGCGCAATGTTGGTGGAAATCACCTCTGCGTTGCGCTCACGTACGCCCACCGTGTGCTGGTGGATGCCTAATGCATTATCAAAAGAAATAGCCATGTTTGCCTCTACACTAAGAACTGACCGTTATTAATAACTAAAAAGCAATTTGCGTGCCAATAAAAAAGTACGTGATATTGCCACTTAACTGACCAAAGGTATGAACAGCAATAAGCAAGCCAAGATGATGGATTGAATGTTATATCGAACCAATTCACCAGTTTGCCTCACTACAAAGATACATCCTTGCTTGCTCATCAGCAAAAGTGGTCATGGTTTACAAAGGAAAAAGTCTGATTGAATGAATTTACAGGTGTGCAAAATAAAACGCACAAAAAAGCCTGACACACAGTCAGGCTTTTCGTCTTTGAAGCTTCCACACGCTTGCATATTACTCGTAAGTAACTACTTCAACTTGTAGATAATACCTGGATTGCAGCGTACCATTTCAAACTTATCAGTTAGCCCCGTCAGTGATTCTGACGCTCCCAGCAGCAGGTAGCCGCCTGGATTTAAGCTATTTGCCATTTGGTTCAGTACTTTAGATTTCATATCTGGTGAAAAGTATATCAGTACATTACGGCAGAAAATGATGTCAAACTTACCGATTAACGCGTAGCTCTCCATCAAATTTTGAGGTCGAAAGTTGACTAGGCGTTTTACGTTGTCTTTCACTTTCATGCGGCCATCGCCTGCATCTTCAAAGAAGGTGCGACGACGCTCTGGCGAAAGACCACGTCCTAATGCTAGGTTGTCGTAGACACCCGCACGACACATGTCCAGCATGCTTGCAGAAATATCCGTAGCCGTAATCGACACGTTTGGCAATAATCCCGGTTTACGCTGCTGCGTTTCTAGAATAGTCATTGCCATTGAGTAAGGTTCTTGACCTGATGAGCTGGCTGCTGACCAAATTTTGATTGGTCGCTTATTTGCCGCTAACTCCGGCAATATTTTGTCAGCTAATACCGTGAACGGATAAGTATCTCGGAACCACAGTGTTTCATTAGTCGTCATCGCATCCACAGCGGCAACTCGTAATTCACGATTGCGTCCTGTCACGACATCGCGCAGTAAATCCGATAGCGACGCCAACTTGAACTTAGTGACAAGTGGGCTAAGTCGGCTGCGCACTAGGTATTGCTTGCTCTCACCTAATACGATGCCACATTGTGATTCCAAAAAACGGCTAAAGTCACGATACTCTTGCTCACTGATTGTAATAGCAGTCATTAATGTCTCTTTTATTGTGTTAGTGCAGATTTAACCGCGTTACCCAATTCATCTGGGTTAAATTTCGCAATGAAGGCATTCGCGCCTACACGCTCAACCATGGCTTGATTGAAGACGCCACTCAGTGATGAGTGCAAGATGACATAGAGGTTCTTCAATTCTGCATTTCGGCGAATTTCGGCCGTCAGCGTGTAGCCATCCATCTCTGGCATTTCGATGTCAGAAATAACCAAAGCGATCTGATCGCAGATGTCACCCTCTTGGGCCATTTCGAGCAGTTTGTTGTAAGCTTCTTTACCATCTTTCGCAGAGACAACCTCAAAGCCGATTGAAGTAATGGCACGTTCAACCTGCTTTCGCGCTACCGTCGAGTCGTCAGCGATCAATACACGACGCACAATTGGCTTCTCTTGTTCCGCAACAGCGATCTCCTCACAGATGCTCGCATCCATGGTTTCATCTACTGGAGCAATCTCTGCAAGGATTTTCTCAACGTCCAGAATTTCTACTAGCTCGTTATCAATGTTGGTTACCGCAGTTAGGTAATGCGCCTTACCCGCGCCATCTGGTGGCGGTAAAATCGCTTCCCAATGCATGTTAATAATACGCTCAACTGAAGACACCAAGAATGCTTGGATAGAACGGTTGAATTCAGCAATAACAACAAAACATTTATCAATATCAGTAGTTGGACGACCACCGATTGCCAAGCTTAAATCGATCACGGACACGGTATGGCCACGGATATGAGCGACACCTTTCACCAGTGGATGCAAATTTGGCATCGAAGTCAGCTTAGGACACTGCAGTACTTCTTTTACTTTGAATACGTTAATGCCGTAACGCTGTCGTCCCATCAACCGAAAAGTCAATAATTCCAATCGATTTTGGCCGACGAGTTGCGTACGCTGATTCACCGAATCAAGAATCCCCGTCATATGCTCATCTCCATCTCAAACTTTTTGTTTTTAAATGATACTCTACGGCTGGCAGGCATAATACCAGAGAAACAGTATGGCGTATCATAATTTCAAATCAACACCACTTACTATGACAATATGTAGAGCGTTATTTATAAAGTGCGCTAAGTTTATCGGCATTTTGCTCAGTATGTTTAGCTTTTTTGTTCATTCCGCGACGGAAAGTCAGATCGAGCAAATCAGAACCGCCGCTGAGCAGCATATTCTTAGCACGATAGAGCAGCCTACGGGGGGCGAATTATCGGTCAATGCAGCAAATATAGATTTACGAATCAAAGCGACAGATTGTCCAGAAACTCTCAATACATCAGCATCATCAACCAGCAGTACGCGCAGTAACATTAACGTTTTAGTCGAGTGTCCTGCAGATGAATGGAAAGTTTATGTGCCAGTGAGGATCTCGGCGTCGGTACCGATGATCGTCTCAACTCGTCAGTTAGGTCGCGGTGAAATCATCAGCACTTCGGATGTCACCACATCGATGATCGAGTTGCAGCGTTTTCGAAAAGATGGGTTTACCACCTATGAACAAGTGGTCGGCGCCAAACTAAAGCGGAATGTTCGTTTAGGCGATGTCGTCGAGCGTAATGATGTCTGCGTGGTGTGTCGCAACGAGAAAGTAACCATCCAAGCCGTGAAAGGCGGCATGACAATCACCACACAAGGCACTGCATTACAGGATGGCGCTACGGGTGATCAAGTAAGAGTGAAAAATGATAAGTCCCAACGTATAATAGAAGGTATTGTTACGAACATTGCGGAAATCACCATCACCTTTTAAGGTGAGCGGTGAACAGAAAATCGTTCAAGAAAAAACGTGAAAAAATATTAAAGTTTTTTTGCCCTTGGTCGATAGCCTGAATACCAGTACTACGATACGAGTTTAAGGTTGAAATATGGCAGGTATTAATAATATACGTTCAGGTCAGATGGCGACGACAACCAGCCGCGCTCCTGCACGTACCGATTCTAGTGCGACAAGTACGACAGAATCGAAAAAAGCGCCAGCACAACGAGACGCGGTATCACTAAGCCAACAGGGTAAAGCAGTCAGCAAACTCCAAAAGGACATGGCAGCTTCTCCGGCTTATGACAGCGCGAAAGTGGCGGCAATTAAAGAAGCAATCACAAACGGTTCATACAAGGTCGACCCAGATAAACTGGCAGACAACATGATTAAGTTTGAAAACGAATTGCAAGGCGAAAGCTAACTGACTTAGGCCCAAGGTAAGTATTCATGGCAGTATTAGTCGATCTTATTAACTTCCAATTAGAGAGTGCAAAAACACTTTCTGGAGTGTTACGCCAAGAAACACAAGCGATAAGTGCTCGTGTATCTACTGAGATCGAAAGACTGGCCAAAGAAAAAATGACACTCATTGGTCAATTGAGAACCACTGACCAGCGAATCGCCTCTCACCCGCACGTCAATCAACTTACCGAAGACAAAAACCTAAGTCAGGTTGTCGCACAAATACAATCCATCATCCTCGATTGCCAGCACGTCAACCAACTTAACGGCGAAGCGCTCAATCGGGCTCAATCTAGTTTCAATAAACTAAACAACATGCTTCAGCACACCCACGGTAAGGTCGGCATGACCTACAATGCCGGAGGCAAAACTCACACCATTTCAACTTTGGGCACGAATATCAAAGCCTAACTCTTTTCATCCATGCAGTGCTCGTTGCAAACTGCTATTCAATAGACTTAGTGCCGACGTTCACTCTTTTCAAAAAGCTCCGCGCACAAAAAAGCGACCGATTGTTGCCAACCAGCCGCTCAAATAGATTACCTGTTTTTCAAGTCTTATCAGAACATGGTCTGCTGACGCTTTTCGGGTACCTGCTGTACTTCACCGTAGTCACGCAATTTATCCATCTTACGGATGTCCAAGCGCAGCTCGGTCACATAGCTGTCTTCCACTAGATAACTGCGAACCACCTCTGCACCGCGAATCACACCGTCCACCGCACCAGTTGTACTCTCAACACCCAAGCGCTGGTCAGCAAGTTCAGCACGGCCACTCACTCGCATGCCATACACTTGCTCAGCAAGTTCGCGGTAAGCATCAATCTTAGAAGCTCGCATCGCACGAACGCGCTTCTCTTCGGTAGTGCGGCCCGTTTGTTCACTTACGCTTGCATAGCCCACTGCCACTAAAATCTCATCTTGACGCATCTGTTGTAAAGGCTGACAACCAACCAGAACCAAGGTCGCGATAATAAATAATAACTTCTTCATGTCGGTTTCCTACGGGCGGAGAATCACAGTATACGGCTGACGTATGGTCGGGTCAGAACGAATTAACACACCATCTTGGGTACGAATGCTGTTTAATGTATCCAGATCACGACCGATACGATCCGCAGGTAAGAAACCTTGTGCCGTTGCAACCACGATACGGCTTTGCATGCCCACCACACGCGCATTGACCAGCACACCGCCTTCTTGGCGAAGCATGGTCCCCGTTAGTACGTACTGGATCTCCTGCTCTTGTGCTAGATCTTGCCAGTCACGACTCAAAGCAAAATCGCCTTGCTGAGTAACTTGGATAGAGCCCGTGGTTTTAAAATCAACAACTTTAAATCCGCGGCGTTGGAATTGGTGGATAAACCCTTCTGATACCGAGTTACCGAGCCAGTTAGTTGCGTCCATGCTTTGCAGGTCGACAAAAGAAGTAATCGCAATTGGTGTACGCGACGACACTGCAACATTTGAGACCATCAGCTCTTCTGTCATGCTTTCAATAAAGAAGTCCATCGTGTGACGTGGACTGTCCATCAGCATGAATTGGCTGCCAGAATACGGTTCTTTACCATTGTAAATTGGTGAGTAGGCGCACGACGTCAACAATGTCATCATCGATGCGGCAACAAGCCATCTTTTCATGGTTTGATTCTCCAGATAATCTTAGGTGTAACTGCTCTTTCACGACTTCATGTCATTAAAACGCAATCTTGGAACAGTCCTTGCTTTTCTTCTGTTTGTTGAATGAAAAAAAGCCCACCAAACTTCACTGAGATTGGTAAAGCAATATTTATACCTGAATGGTTACATACAATGAAAAAAATATTTTTTAGCCTAATATCAGTTGCTATCCTATTGATGACACCACTGCGTGCGGTCGCATCTTGGTATGAGGTCACTGGCGTTGCCTCCATCGTTTCTTCAGACGAAGCAGCAAGGCTGCATGCACTAGAAGACGCTCTTTTCAGGGCGGTCAACTTCTCAGGAGCTGACATTGGTAGCATCAGCAACTTGATGCCACTACTGGAAGAAAACCGTAAAGAATACCAGTTCACAAACCACGAGGTGCGTTACATCTTGGTCAAGTCACAGCGTAAACGCGGCGGCAAGATGGAAATGAAGATTCGAGTGGACATTTATCCATCGGCAACGAGTTGCCACGTAGATCAATACAAAAAGACCGTTTTAGTCGGTAACATTGATGTCGCTTCTCCTCAACAAGCTGTTATGGGTCAAATCTACAATGTGGGGGATGACTTTAGCCATGTGGTGAATCGTCAGTTAGATCAAACCTCTCGCAGTTTTGTATCTGTCGGCACTACAGACTACTTGATCAACGCCAAGACCCCAGAACGCACAAAGATGATCGCACAAGACAATGCCGCGCAGTACATCATAGGTGGTGTCATTACCGACCTAACCGCAACCATTGAAGCGAAACAATTGAAAAGTGATGTGATTAACCGTCAGTTTGCATTGGAAATGAAAGTCTTTGACGGCAAGACGGGTCACGAGGTATATCATAAAAACTACCGCGAAGTGGCGACATGGCCTTTTGCTAAAACCAGCCAAGTCGATACACGCAGCGCGCGCTTTTGGGCATCAACTTACGGTGAGATGATGCTGCGCGTCAGCCGCAATATTATGCTGGATTTAGAGTCGGAGCTGTCGTGCAAAATCACTCTACCAGAGGTGGTGGCAGTGTTTGGTAACACGGTTACTATGGATCTTGGTCGCATGCACGGCGTACAAGAGGGCGATCAGTTGCAATTGTGGCACACAGCGTCGTTCATCGACCAAAACGGTTTGCCACGTAACAAAGTATCTCAGAGTGATATTACGTTAAGAGTGACTCGCGTCTACGAACACGAAGCGGAACTGACAATAGAACAGCCAGATCTCGCCTCTAGCGTACAAATTGGCGACGTAATGAACAAGATGCTTTAACAATGCGCATAAACTCTTGCGATATGCTTGCTTTTGAATATTATAAAAGTAATTAACTCTAATTTCGCCCCCATGGCACAGCTGGATAGCGCAGTCCCCTCCTAAGGGACAGGTCGTAGGTTCGAATCCTACTGGGGGCGCCATCGATAGCCTTAGCTTACTTTGTTTGAGCTAGGGCATTTTTATTACTGCTTTTCAGCCAAAGAAGATTTGCCAGAGATGGCCATTGAAAGTCGCACCAAATACAGAAGGTAAGCGATCATAACAAGCATAGGATAGACGCTTGAGAACAAGGCTGAGATTATTGATAACTAGTCATCCTAAAATCACAGTGTTAAACGAAGTTGCAAAGCGTTGTAACACTCTAGCATTGCCCGTCGTTTACTGTAATTGGTATTACTTAAGATCGATGCTGTTGAGACGCCCCATAAAGGTCAGAATTTCTAAGTTGTCTTTATGGGCATCGAGTAACGCTTTTTTGGTCTGCATATAGGCAGCAAGCTTGCCGTACTTGTTAATCGAACGAACCACCGTTTTGTACTTGTATTCCCCAGAGTCATTAAACTCACGCCATTTTGCTATGTAACAGGTATCGCGGTTATCGGGATCATCCAATGTCGGGTTAGGCTTGTGGACTATCTTGGGCTCAACACTGTGCGGTAACCTTGTCATCAAATACGGGTCTTTTAACAGACGACGCCAAAACTTGCCCCACATCGCTCGTCCAAGCTCGTTACGCAGCTTGATGGCTTTCTTAAGCCCTTTGTTTTCCCCAATACGAACAAACCCCACAGAGCGATGTAATACCGTATCCTCCGGCGTATGAATGTGGATCTTAAAGGCAGTTTGGCCTTTTGAAATAAAGCGGTGTCCAGTATTTGTGATTAAATTGCTCTTAGACATAGGGCTAACTAATAATCTTATCAATAGATAAAGGTTAAGCAAATCTCACAAATAATTAAAGTAATAAAATGCAAAACTGTAAATAGCATGCAAGTTTATTCTGTTTAAAAACTTTTAAGACACATATAAAAAACCCCAAAGAGCGAACTCTTTGGGGTTTTCTTAATTTGAGGCTTAACTCTCAGTAAAAAGGTTATTGCTGAACTTGGTATTCAAATTCAGGAACAACAACTTCTACACGGCGGTTTTGTTCACGGCCTTCACGAGTCTCGTTAGAAGCGATTGGGTTGTTTTCACCTTCGCCACGAGCTTGAATGCGAGAAGCATCAATGCCTTTTTCTACTAGCGCGTTTGCTACAGATTCTGCACGCTTCTCAGAAACTTTTTGGTTGTAAGCTGCTGGACCTGAAGTATCTGTGTAACCAATAACGCCAACCGTCGCTTGTGGGTACTCATTTAGGAATGCAACTAGATCATCTAGTTTAGAAGCGCTTTCTGGTTTAAGCGTTGTGCTGTTTAGCGCAAAGCTGCCAGTACCCATTGTTTGAGTCTCGAAAGTCTTAGTTACAACGATTGGTTCTTCTACAACCACTTCTTCAACGATTGGTTCTTCTACAACCACTTCATCGTTTCCGCCGAACTTGAATGCTACACCTAGCGTTGCAGAGTTGCCCATTGCTTTCACTGCATCGTTGCTGATGTCAGTAATTGCTTGGTATTCCGCACGTGCTGTTACGTTTTCGCTAATGTTGAATTCAACACCAGCCGCACCTAGGTAAGAGAAGTCGTCTTTACCGTCATTCATCATTAGGTATGCGCCACCCACTTTACCGTAAAGTGCGATATCTTCTGTCACTGGTAGGCTGAACTTAGGCGCCAATGTAATTGCTTCAACATGACCACCTAGAGAAGTTTGGTCAAAGTCACCTACGTTGTCGAAACCAGCTTCTACTGCGAAGTAGTCGTTCATTTCGTAACCAACAAAAGCACCTAGAGTAGAGCCATCTTTGTCGCAAGCTTGACCAGCGACACAAGCGTCATCCACCCAAGACTTACCCATCTTACCGCCCATGTATACTTCTGCGTGCGCTGCTGAAGCCATAAGTAAAGAAGCTGAAATTACCGCTGCTAGTTTGTTCATTATTGATTCCTCTAAAAGAAGTTCTCTTGTTCGTAACGAAATGCGCCGCCTGACAGGCATTGTATTTCGATTCTTTAATCAGTTCCCTTGACCTTGATACCGAAGTAACTTCTCGCGGTTTGCTTATCTGCATAAAAGTCACTTGGGTATGTACCTCGACCAATGAGACATATCGTCGTCTCATTGATGGAAAGCACTATAACGCCAAGGAATTCCAAGACAAATGCTAAAAATGTCATTTTTGTGTCATCAAAGAC
>NZ_ABGR01000009.1 GCF_000171815.1 Vibrio sp. AND4
TCAGACCAACACCGTGGTTGGTTCCAATCTTCACTAATTTCATCTATCGCGATGAAAGACGAAGCGCCCTACAAACAAGTACTGACACACGGTTTCGTGGTTGATGGTCACGGTCGTAAGATGTCGAAATCGGTTGGTAACGTCGTTGCGCCAAAAGATGTCACCAACAAGTTAGGTGCTGACATTCTTCGTCTATGGGTTGCTTCTACCGATTACACTGGTGAAGTAGCGGTTTCTGATGAGATCTTAAAACGTTCTGCCGATGCTTACCGTCGTATCCGTAACACGGCGCGTTTCTTCCTTGCTAACCTGAATGGTTTCAACCCTGAAACAGACATGGTTCCTGCAGAAGAGATGGTGGCGCTTGATCGCTGGGCCGTTGGTCGTGCACTTGCAGCACAAGAAGAGATTGTCAAAGCATACGAAGAGTACAACACACATGGTGTAACTCAGCGTCTAATGCAGTTCTGTTCAATTGAAATGGGCTCTTTCTACCTTGATGTGATCAAAGATCGCCAGTACACAGCGAAGCAAGGCGGTCACGCTCAACGCAGCTGTCAGACGGCACTTTACTACATTGTAGAAGCGCTGGTTCGTTGGATGGCGCCAATCATGTCGTTCACTGCAGATGAGATCTGGAATGAGATGCCGGCATCACTTCCGTCTGGAGAGAAGCGCGACAAGTTCGTATTCACAGGCGAGTGGTTTGATGGTCTATTCGGTCTTGCTGAGGGTGAAGAGCTGAACAACGAATTCTGGGCAGAGATCCAAGCGGTTCGTGGTGCAGTTAACAAGCTTCTAGAAGACGCTCGTAAAGAGAAAACCATTGGTGGTGCGCTTCAAGCTGAAGTGACGCTATTTGCTGATGACGCTCTAGCGGCGAAAATCAACAAACTCGAGGATGAACTGCGCTTTGTTCTACTGATTTCTGCTGCGAAAGTTAAGCCGTTAAGTGAGAAGTCTGATGCAGCGCAAGCGACAGATGTAGCAGGCTTGTTTGTTGAAGTAGTGGCAGCTGAAGGCGAGAAGTGTGACCGTTGTTGGCACCATACGTCAGACGTAGGCACAATTGAAGGTCACGAGAAGATCTGTGGACGCTGTGTGTCGAACGTAGACGGCGAAGGTGAAGTACGTAAATTCGCGTAATAGCCTAGAACGACTGAACTTTTTTTAAAATTAACAGCCCCAGTACTTACTGGGGCTGTTTGTAGGTAAAGTAATGAGTGAAAAAGCACTGACGTTAAAACAATCGGGAGTTCGCTGGCTGTGGTTGGCAATTCTGGTATTTATTGCCGATATCGGCATCAAATTGGTGGTAATGGACAACATGGGTTACGGATGGGCAAACCGAATTGAGGTGCTGCCATTCTTTAATCTACTTTATGTCCATAACTACGGGGCTGCATTTAGTTTCTTGAGTGATCAAGCGGGTTGGCAGCGCTGGTTGTTTAGCGGGATCGCGTTTGTTGTGACGGGCCTTTTAACCTACTGGATGAGCAAGCTTCCAGCCAAAGAGAAATGGAACAACATCGCTTACGCACTGATTATTGGCGGGGCAGTGGGCAATGTGTTTGATCGCGTGGTTCATGGTTTTGTTGTTGATTACCTAGACTTTTTTTGGGGGACTTATCACTGGCCTGCATTTAACTTAGCCGATAGTACAATCTGTATTGGTGCAGCCATGGTCATTCTTGACGGCTTTCGCAAAAAGGACACGAACAAGTAACCCTTTGCGATATACCGAATAACCCTAAGCGTCGTCCGTTGATTCGAACGGCGCTTTTTATTATGTTGGAGCGCAAATCGCGTATCGTCGTACAATAAAATCAATTACAACACGTGATCAGACCAAGCGCTGGACAACCCAAGAACAAGGAAGCACTAACGTGACAACAATAAATCAAGATTCAGTAGTAACGCTGCACTTCACCATCAAAATGCAAGATGGCTCTGTAGCGGACAGCACGCATAATATGGGCAAGCCTGCTAAATTCGTAATGGGTGATGGCAGCTTAAGTGAGAACTTTGAGCAATGCCTACTAGGCTTACAAATAGGTGAGCAGAAGGCCATTGAACTCAAAGCGGCTGATGCTTTTGGTTTACCGAACCCAGACCATATCCACCATATGGATCGCACTAAATTTGTTGGTGAAGCGGAAGTGGAAGTCGGTACTATCATGGCGTTCAGTGGTCCAGATGGTATGGAAATCCCGGGCATTATTACTGAGATTGCTGGCGATTCAGTCACCGTGGACTTCAACCATCCACTCGCGGGACAAGACGTGACTTTCGAAGTTGAAATTTTGTCAGTAGAATAGCGAACCAAATTAAAGATAACTTCCATGAGCAATGAAATGAAAATCCTGTTAGCCAACCCACGTGGTTTCTGCGCTGGTGTTGACCGCGCAATTAGCATCGTAGAGCGTGCGCTAGAGATGTATCAGCCACCCATCTACGTTCGACACGAAGTGGTACACAATCGCTTTGTGGTTGAAGGCTTAAAGCAGCGTGGTGCTATCTTCGTTGAAGAACTGCACGAAGTGCCAGACAACAACATTGTGATTTTCTCCGCTCATGGTGTGTCGCAAGCCGTACGCCAAGAAGCGAAGTCTCGCGATTTAACGGTATTCGACGCGACGTGTCCGCTGGTCACCAAAGTACATATGGAAGTGGCGCGTGCCAGCCGTCGCAACATGGAAGTGGTACTGATCGGTCACGCTGGTCACCCAGAAGTGGAAGGAACAATGGGTCAGTACTCGAGTGAGACGGGCGGGATGTACCTTGTAGAAACGCCAGCCGATGTTGAGCAGCTAAAAGCGATCGTGAAAGATCCGTCTGATCTGCACTACGTAAGCCAAACCACGCTGTCTGTTGACGAAACTGCAGATGTGATTGAAGAGCTTCGTCGCGTATTCCCGGAGATTCAAGGTCCACGCAAAGATGATATCTGCTACGCAACGCAAAACCGTCAAGATGCCGTGCGTGAGCTCTCTGCTGATGTTGATGTCATGGTGGTCGTGGGCTCTAAGAACTCATCAAACTCTACTCGTTTAAAAGAGTTGGCGGAAAAGCTAGGCACACCGGGTTACTTAACGGACTGTCCAGAAGACATCAAGCCAGAGTGGTTTGAGGGTAAAGTGAAAGTCGGTGTAACTGCGGGGGCATCTGCACCCGAAGAGTTGGTAAATCAAATTCTAGAGCGCATAAAAGGATTGGTTGGTGCTGAGGCAGTAGACGAAGTGCTGGGTCGTGAAGAGAACATGTTCTTCGAAGTGCCTAAAGAGCTGCAAATCAAGCAAGTCGATTAAGGCCAATCAAACACCAAAAAGGCGACCATGAGGTCGCCTTTTTTAATCTGGAATTTCTACACGAGTTCGTTAAGGGCTAAGCTCAGCTACTGATACCCAACAGCTCTTTGAGCACTTTTAAGTAGCGACGGCTCACTGGGATCTCGGAGCCTGTTTTGGTGATGATTTCCGCCAACCCATTTTCTAGCAGTTTGATCTCGCTGATGGCTTTGATGCTCACCAGGTACTGGCGATGACAACGCACCAGAGGCGTTTTTTCTTCCAAGGTTTTCAGGGTGAGTTGTGTACTGGCTGTTTGGTTGGTGGAGCGTACATGCACACCACTGAGGTCGCTGTAAGCGTACTCAACGGTGTCGGTTGCCATGATCATAATGCGGTTGTGCCCAATACATGGAATTTGATTCAAGCTTTCAGGCGCTAATGCTGACAGTTGCTGAGTGAGTAGGGACTGGCCCATGACTTTGCTAAGGCGCTTAACCGTTTTCTGCAAGCGACATGGATCAACGGGTTTAAGCAAGTAATCGAACGCGTTGTCTTCAAAGGCTTGGATGGCGTATTGGTCGTAGGCGGTTACAAAGACTACGTAGGGCATGGTTTCTTGATCCAACATACCCAACAGCTCAATGCCAGTCACCTGAGGCATTTGGATATCGAGAAAGACCACATCAGGCTTGAGTTCATTGATTTTCTTGAGTCCCATAATGGCGTTTGATGCGTGACCAATTACCGCAACTTGACCCGTTTCATCCAATAGTTCTGCTAACTCTTCACGAGCAAATTGTTCATCATCAATGACAAGGGCGGTTAACATTCAAGGCTACCTTTATGCGTTTCACAGTGTTTATCGCGAGTGAGGAATGATAAAACTCATTCTAGTAAATTGATGCTGTTGAGAGATGATTTTTAGCGCTGAATCACGGCCAAATTGATTCGATAAGCGTTTATCGACAATTTCTATCCCCAAACCAGAATGATTCTCTTTTGGTGGCTCATAGCTGCCCGCGTTGTCTTCAACTGTTATCAAGGCACCTTGCGGGTGCGTCTGGCTGTAAATAGACACCTTGCCACCTGCTAGCATATTTGAAATACCATGTTTAATGGCATTTTCGACCAGAGGTTGAAGAGTGAAGCTTGGCAGTTTGATATCCAGCAGTTCAGGAGCAATATCGATCTTGATTTCTAGGCGATCAGTAAAACGTGCTTTTTCGATTGATAAGTAAGAGTTCACATGCGCTAACTCTTCTTTCAGCGTCACGGTATTGATGTTTTGTTTTAAATTACTGCGGAAGAATTGAGAGAGATCTTGGATCAGTTCTCTGGCTTTATCTGGGTCACGACGAGTAATGGCACTGATGGTGTTCAGCGCATTAAACAAGAAATGCGGGTTCACTTGAGCATGAAGCAGTTTAATTTCTGCCTGAGCGAGCAGAGTTTGCTGCTGCTGATAATCACCGTACAAGATTTGGCTCGACAGCAACTGAGCAATCCCTTCAGCCATGGACATATTCGCAGTAGAGAACAATTTTCGCTTAGGTTCGTAAAGCTTAATCGTTCCAACCACCTCTTTGCCCGCGCGCAGTGGAATGATCAATGCAGAGCCTAATTTACAGTCTTGTGCCAATGAGCATTGATAAGGGTGTTCACTGCCATCAAGATAGATGATGTTGTTCTGCTTCATTGAGTCGAGTGTGCTTTGCGATGAGATTGGCGTATTTGGTTTATGGTGATCATCGCCGATTCCAACAAAAGCTAGAATCTTCTCTTGGTCAGTAATGGCAACAGCACCTACTTTGGTCTCCTCATAGATGATGCGGGCAATTTTATCGGCGTTTTCGCTGTTAAAGCCAGTACTTAGAATGCCGACGGAGCGATCGGCAATACTTAATGCGCGGCGGGAGAAGGTTGCAGAGTACTTTTCAAAAATGGTTTTACGGTCTTGTAGAATACTCATAAATAGAGCCGCACCAACGGAGTTGGCAATGATCATCGGGGCAGCAATGGCTGAAACCAACTGATAGGCTTGGTCAAAAGGTTTGGCGACGGCAAGCAGCAGAATCATTTGCACGATTTCTGCTACGAGAGTGATGCTGAACACCACGCTCGGGTTAAACAAGATGGAGCCTTTGTTCCGCTTGATGAGGTAAACATGCAGTAAGCCGCCAATCAAGCCTTCTGCTGTGGTCGAAATGGCACAGGCCAAATCGGTAAAACCGCCGAGAGTGTAACGGTGGATCCCGCCCGTGAAGCCTACAGCAAACCCAACAATAGGGCCGCCAAATAGCCCCCCCATCACAGCACCAATAGCTCGAGTGTTAGCGATAGCGTCGTTAATCTGTAAGCCGAAATAGGTGCCAAGAATGCAGAAACCAGAGAACAGGACGTAGCAAATGAGTTTATGGCTGAAGCGAGAGGAGATACTCAGTAGAGGCAGAATTATCGGCGTTTTACTCAGCATGTAAGCCAGCACTAGGTAAACACACATCTGCTGTAAAAGGGAGATGACCAGTTCCATAACCAACCTAACCGAAAAATAATGTCGTTATTGTAACCCAGAAGAAAAACAAAAAGAGCCTGCGGCGTTGAAGTGAGCAGGCTCTTGGTTTATCAGGTCATTGATAATGAATCGTTAGCAAGCAAAGGTCTTTATTATGCGGTTTCTGAAGTGGCTTGTGGTTTCTCTTCTCCTGCCAGGTCAGTCTCCCCTTTGCCTTTAGAAATCTTGATAACGTAGCCTGCCGCCGCCAGTGCAAATAGGACGCCAGCGATGGTCGAGGTTTGCATTGGTAAACCGAAACCCAATGTGCTGTTGCTTAGAATAAAACTCACACATACGCTCGTCATGAACACAGCAGGTACCGTGGTAATCCAGTGCAGCTTGTTGTGGCGCAGCAGGTAAGCCGACGCCGTCCAGAGCATCATGACGGCTGTGGTTTGGTTTGCGAAGCCGAAGTAGCGCCAGATGATACCGAAGTCTACTTGCGTTAGTATGCCGCCGACGACGAATAGCGGCACAGCCATAAGTAGGCGGTTGCGCAGCGTTTTCTGTTCCATACCAAAGTATTCTGCAAGGATCAGACGGCTGGAGCGGAACGCTGTATCACCAGACGTGATTGGCAGAATGACGACGCCAAGAAAAGCAATGACACCACCGAATACACCCAATAGGCCAAATGACGCGCTGTACACCACGTGACCAGGGCCACCGTTCTTCACCGCTTCCGCAAGGCCGTCAAGCGTTCCGAAGAAAGACAGAGCAATAGCGCACCAGATGAGTGCGATAACACCTTCACCAATCATGGCACCGTAGAATACGAAGCGACCATTTTTCTCGTTCTCCATGCAACGAGCCATTAATGGAGATTGTGTCGCATGGAAACCCGAGATGGCACCGCATGCGATGGTGATGAATAGTGCTGGCCATAGTGGCATATCATTAGGGTTCAAGTTAGTGAACATGTCGCTTACTTGGAAGTTACCCATTACGGTATGTTCGCTAGAAAATGCAATCGCTGTCATTAGGCCAACAGACATAAAGATAAGAAGTGCACCGAATAGGGGATAGAAGCGACCGATGATTTTGTCTACCGGAACAATAGTCGCGATGATGTAGTAAGCAAAAATCAACACCACCATGCTCGTCATGCTCACGTTAAAACTGGTTTGATCGTTGATCAGATTGGTGATCATGCCTGCCGGCGCCGATACGAATACCACTCCAACAAGAAGCAATAGGACAATAGCAAAGATGTTCATAAAATGTTTTGCGCCATTGCCTAGGTAGCGGCCAGTAATCGTTGGTACTGATGCGCCGTCATTACGAACAGAAAGCATGCCAGAGAAGTAATCGTGTACGGCGCCCGCGAAGATACAACCGACAACAATCCACAGCATTGCCGCTGGGCCGTAAAGCGCACCCATGATAGGGCCGAAGATAGGACCTACACCGGCAATATTAAGCAGTTGAACAAGGTAAACGCGTTTGGTTGACATTGGAACGTAGTCAACGCCATCGGTTTTTGTGTGGGCAGGCGTTTGACGATTCTCATTGATACCGAAAATTTTTTCAACGAAAGCGCCGTAGATAAAATATCCGCCGATGAGGGCTGCGACACAGGTGAGAAACCACATCATAACAATTTTCCTTGGTTTAATAGGTAGGGTAATTTTTAAGGTCAGTATGTATCTTATTGGCCTCTAGTGTTCCGTGCATTCACTCTATGGATGAGTGGTCGAATAGAGAGGCGAGTGGTCGACACAAGGATTAAGTGGCTTTGTTGTTAAGTCAGTGATCGAGGGAGTCGTTCAGTGGTGAAACTCATTACTTAATACAGATGGTCGATAGGTTCCGTGCTCAACGAGGGGGCGAAAGGAGAAATCTAAAGTTCAAGGTGGCGTACCAGCAAAGCATTGATTTTAGTGGTAAGCTTGCTCGAGAAATAATTAGTAAAGAAAGAATCATGAAAAAGGCAACGTTAGGCTTGGCGCTGACTTTACTGGCAGGGTGTGTAGCAACCACGGAAGAGCTGGCGCACACTGGTGATTGGTATCAGATCGGTTATCAAGATGGGGTCACTGGCCACACTTCTCGCTCAGTGAAAGAGCTCAATCAACTTGGTCATGCGACGCAAGGTGATTACGATCAAGGCTATTTAGACGGTGTGACGGAATACTGTAATCCTGATTTTGCTTACCAAATTGGCTTGTCAGGGCAGTATTACGAGGGGGTTTGTGAAGGTACGTCTCAAGCCCAGAAATTTCGTATGGAATGGCAACGTGGCTGGAATGAATACAGCAACCAGATTGTCTTATTATTGAGAATATTGCCATTCCTACTGAACCCCTGACATTTAAGTTTTTGTGCTTTGATTTACTGTATGGTGTCAATTTAATCAGAAGTGAAATCGAAATATGAAGAAGATCTTTTTGGTCGCTTTGATGCTCTTTCCCCTAACGGTTAGTGCTAGCAATGTATTGAAAGAGTCGGTAAAGATGAAGCGTAAGTACGATCATGACAAGCATCATATTACCAATACCGTCAAGCACACTAAGCGCAATATCAAAGAGGTCACGGATGGCACTTATGTGGAAAATCAGGTTAAGCGTGAAGTAAATCAAACCAAGCGCAAGTACACCGACAAAGTAGATAATGTTAAGAACATTACAAACCCTGATCACATCAAGCGCAAAGCAAATGACAAGCTGAACAAAGAGTTTGATGAGTGGTTGTACGAAGACTAAATATCGATATCAGAGCAAAAAGGAGATCACGCGGTCTCCTTTTTGTTTGCCTTGATTTTACCATCAAGGCTGTTATTCGGAGCGGTGACTCTCCACAGCCTTACGCAGGAAGCCGTCTTGCTGATGAAGGTGCTGACGAGCTGAGTCGATATCGAGATCGGTTAGGATCATCAATATCGCTAACTTTACCTCATATTCCGTTTGTTTGAGCACTTCGCTCGCTCTCTCTTCACTGCATTCAGTCGCTTGCATCACAATACGTGAGGCACGTGCGACGAGTTTATTGTTGGTTGCTTTTACATCGACCATGAGGTTTTGGTAGCTTTTTCCCAACCGGATCATGCTCGCTGTGGTCAACATGTTTAGGACCAGTTTCTGTGCGGTCCCTGATTTTAAACGTGTTGATCCTGTTAAGGCTTCTGGACCGACGACTGGGCAAATCGCGATGTGAGCAATATCGGCAATGGGAGAATCTGGGTTGCAAGACAGCGCCACCGTAGTCGCACCAATTTCGTTGGCATATTCCAAACCGCCAATCACATAAGGCGTGCGTCCACTGGCGGCGATACCGACCACCACGTCGCGGCTGGTAAACTTGATGTCTTTCAAATCTTGTTTGCCCAGAATGGGCGAGTCCTCCGCGCCCTCTTTGGCTTTAAGGATCGCCTCCGGTCCACCTGCAATCAAACCAATGACCATGTGGTCAGACACGCCGAATGTCGGCGGACATTCCGATGCATCAAGTACCCCTAAACGACCGCTGGTGCCTGCACCCATGTAAATCAAACGACCGCCGACTTTAAATGCAGCGGTGATCTTATCCACGGCAAGGGCGATTTCTGGAAGTACTTTCTCGACCGCAAGCGGTACCAGTTTGTCTTGTTGGTTCAGACGCTGAACAATGTCGAGAGACGGTAATAAGTCGATGTCCATCGTATCTGGGTTGCGCCCTTCTGATACCAAGTGGGCAAGAGCAGCGATAAGCGCATCATTTGTCATAGTCGTTCAAACCTTTTGAATACTGATTTCGTTTTCTCTTTAAACCGCATTTAAAGCAGCGGATTTAGTTTTTAGGATAGAGCACACCGAGTGAAGCAAGATGGCTTGCGCCTGTTACTTCTGGTAGATTGCTCGGCAGTCCGTCGATGTATCGTTGAGCAAGCCAAGCAAACGCCATGGCTTCCATGTAATCGCCATCGACGCCTTTGTTATCGGTTGTTGCAACCTGCCACTGCGGCAGAAGTTCTGCTAAGCGTTGCATTAGTAGAGGGTTTCGCGCACCGCCGCCACAAACCAGTAGCTGCGGCTGTGGACCAAAAGTGAATTTCTTGACCTCATGTGCAATGGTCTGCGCCGAGTATTCACACAGTGTGCGCTGTACATCTTCTGCAGTAGTATTGTAGTGAGCTAACTGTTGGTGAAGCCAATCGATATTGAACCGCTCTCGCCCTGTGCTCTTAGGCGCCGATATGGTGAGGTAAGGCTCTGCTAAGAGTTGAGTTAGCAGTGCTGCATCGGTGTTGCCTTTCAGAGCAAATTCCGCATCTTTGTCGAAGCTTTGTCCAGTATGCTGTTCACACCATGCATCCATCAGCATGTTGCCCGGGCCGGTATCATAGCCGATCACCGCCTGCTCAGGGTGCAGTACCGAGATATTGGCAATTCCCCCAATGTTGAGCACTATGGTTGTCGAGTCTTGCATGGCGAAAATACGTTTATGAAAAGCAGGAACGAGCGGCGCACCTTGACCGCCTAACGCCATGTCTTTGCGACGAAAATCGGCCACGGTATCTATGCCTGTTTTGACGGCAATAATGTTGGCATCGCCCAGCTGGATGGTGAAAGGCAGATCGCCAATTGGCTGGTGGAACACGGTTTGACCATGATTGCCAATCGCTCGGATTTGTTCAGCAGAATAGCCAGACTTATTCAATAGCTGTAACACCGCATCAGCAAACAGGTGACCAAGCTGATGATCAAGTTCTCCAATGGCTTTGAGGTTTGTGTCTTGCCCTGTGCAAATCGAAAACAGCGTTTGCTTAATAGAGGCTGGCATTGGGTAGTCATCGCACGCGATTAAGCGTACTCGGTTCTCGTCGATTTCAACCAGTGCGGTATCTACGCCATCCATGCTGGTTCCAGACATCACACCGATATACAGTTTGTTAAGATTCACAGCCAATTCCGTCAATTCTTTAATTCACTTATTGTAAAGCAATTCTTAAGCGAATAACCTCATCGAATACGAGATATTCAGCTGATTTTGAGGAGAAAAGATGGGACCGTTATGGGTTGATGTTGCAGGCTGCGAGTTAACAGCAGAAGACAGAGAAATTTTGGAGCATCCAACGGTTGGTGGCTTGATTTTATTTACGCGTAACTACCATGATAGCAAGCAGCTTCACGCTCTTACCCAATCTATCCGAAAAGCGGCTAAGCGGCCGATTTTGATTGGTGTTGATCAAGAAGGTGGGCGTGTTCAGCGTTTCCGCGAAGGTTTCTCGCCCATTCCCGCTGCAGATGAATACGCCAAGCACAAAAACAGTGAAGAGTTGGCACGAATGGGCGGTTGGTTGATGGCGGCCGAGCTGATTGCTCATGACATCGATTTGAGCTTCGCACCAGTGCTGGATAAAGGCCACCAGTGTAAAGCGATTGGCAGTCGTGCCTTTGGTGAAGATATTGATACCATTTTGCGCCATAGCTCTGCTTATATGCTGGGGATGAGGAGTGTCGGTATGGCAACAACGGGTAAGCACTTCCCGGGGCATGGTGGTGTCATTGCTGATTCTCACCTAGAGACGCCATACGACGAGCGCAGTGATATTTTCGAGCAAGATATGGCCATTTTCAAAGCGCAAATCGATGCTGGCATCTTGGATGCGATGATGCCTGCTCATGTTATTTTCCCCAATTATGATGCCCAACCCGCAAGTGGCTCTGAATATTGGTTAAAACAAATCTTGCGCCAGCAACTTGGTTTTAAGGGATTGATCTTCTCTGATGATTTGACCATGGAAGGTGCCGCAATCATGGGCGGGCCTGGCGAGCGCGGTGTACAAGCATTAAACGCTGGCTGTGACATGCTGTTGGTTTGTAATAAGCGCGACGCGCAAGTCGAAGTGCTGGATAAACTCCCGATCACGTCTGTTCCTCTTGCTGATGCCTTGTTGAAGAAACAAAGCTTCTCACTCAGTGAGCTAAAATTGTCTCAAGAATGGAAAGAGGCGACCGAGGCCATGAAACCATTGACTGATTAACTTAAGCTTTAACCCATAAGTAATGGTTTGTTTGGGGGTGTGAACAAGCTGTCGAAAACATCCAGTGAAAGCCGAAGCGCTCCGTGCTTCGGCTTTTTTTCTTTGATGTAAAGTTAAATTTACACCAAATGTTTTTTATTATGTACGGTTGAAATTCTTTTTTAGCCTGTTATCTTATCGATAAAGCTTAGTTATCTCGCCAAAAAGTGGTTGGATGTAAAATTTAATGTACAGGTTAGAGTCATGCAGAAAAGTGAATTGAGCAACATCAACATCAGTGAAGAGCAAGTTCTGATCACGCCAGAGGAGCTTAAAATGAAGCTTCCGCTGAGCGATAAAGCTCGTCGTTTCATTCAAGAGTCTCGTCAAACCATTGCTGACATCATTCATAAGAAAGATCATCGTTTGCTTGTTGTATGTGGACCATGTTCTATCCATGACGTAGAGGCAGCGAAGGATTACGCTAAGCGTCTAAAAGCTCTTGCCGAACAACTAAGCGACCAACTGTACATTGTCATGCGTGTTTACTTTGAAAAGCCTCGAACCACGGTAGGCTGGAAAGGCTTGATCAATGACCCACATCTCGATGGTAGCTTCGATATTGAACATGGTCTGCATGTTGGTCGTGAACTTCTCGTTGAATTGGCCGAGATGGAAATCCCGCTAGCAACCGAAGCACTTGATCCAATCAGCCCGCAATACCTAGCGGATACCTTTAGCTGGGCTGCGATCGGCGCTCGTACGACTGAATCACAAACACACCGTGAGATGGCAAGTGGTCTTTCAATGCCTATCGGCTTTAAGAATGGTACGGATGGCAGCTTGGCAACCGCTGTTAATGCGATGCAAGCGGCTTCTTCTGGTCACCGTTTCATGGGGATTAACCGCGAAGGCCAAGTGGCGCTCCTGACCACGCAAGGTAACCCGAATGGTCACGTGATTCTGCGTGGTGGTAAGCAAACTAACTATGATTCAGTATCCGTGACTGAATGTGAGCAAGAAATGGCGAAGTCTGGTCTTGATGCCTCATTGATGGTCGACTGTAGCCACGCTAACTCGCGCAAAGATTACCGTCGTCAGCCATTAGTGGCCGAGGATGTGATTCACCAAATCCGTGAAGGTAACAAGTCAATCATAGGCTTGATGATTGAGAGCCATATTAATGAGGGTAACCAAGCTTCTGACCTTGCTCTTGAAGAGATGAAATACGGCGTATCGATCACCGACGCATGTATCAATTGGGAGTCAACTGAGGCACTATTACGTCATGCACACGAAGAGTTGGTGCCTTTCTTAGAGAATCGCCTTAAAGGCTAAAACGGAACTTATTTAAGGAACATCGATGGCAGTTGAACTTAACGCATTACGTGATCAAATTGATGCAGTCGACAAGCAAATGTTACAGCTATTGGCTCAGCGTTTAGCATTAGTAGAGAAAGTGGGGGAAGTAAAAAGCCAACACGGTTTGCCAATCTATGTCCCAGATCGTGAGGCTGCCATGTTAGCGTCACGACGTGCTGAAGCTGAAAAAATGGGTATTCCTCCACAGCTGATTGAAGACATTCTGCGTCGAACCATGCGTGAGTCTTATGCCAGCGAGAAAGATTCGGGCTTTAAGTGCTTAAATCCTGAATTACGTTCTGTGGTCATTATTGGTGGTCATGGCCAGTTAGGTCGTCTGTTTGGTCGAATGTTCAAACTATCTGGCTATCAAGTAAAGGTGTTGGGGAGTCAAGACTGGGGCCAAGCTGACGAGATTTTAAAAGAAGCAGGCCTTGTGGTCGTCACCGTACCAATCCACTTAACTGAAGAGGTGATTGGGCAGCTCGGCAATCTGCCAGCGGACTGTATTTTATGTGACCTTACGTCGGTGAAGTCCAAGCCACTGCAAGCGATGCTGGATGTGCACCAAGGTCCGGTGGTTGGTCTGCACCCAATGTTTGGTCCAGATGTCCCAAGCCTAGCAAAACAGGTAATTGTGTATTGTGATGGCCGTAGCACCGAGCAATACCAATGGCTATTGCAACAGTTTGGTATTTGGGGCGCAAGTCTGTGTCAAATCGATGCGCAGGAGCACGATCATGGTATGACATTGATTCAGGCGCTGCGTCACTTTACTTCGTTTGCTTACGGTATGCACTTGAGCAAAGAAAATCCAAATATCGAGCAACTGTTGAAGTTAAGCTCGCCCATTTACCGTCTAGAATTAGCCATGGTAGGGCGCCTGTTTGGTCAGGATCCGAATCTATACGGTGATATCATTCTTTCATCGCAAGAAAACATCGATATGATCAAGCGCTTCCACCAACGTTTCGGTGAGGCTCTAGATATCTTAGATAGCAAAGACAAAGCAGAGTTTGTCCAAAGCTTTGAACAAGTGAGCGGTTGGTTTGGCGATTACTCGCAGCAATTTATGAATGAGAGTCAGAACCTACTCAAACAAGCGAACGATAATCTTCATCGCGGATAAGCATCGATTGTAACTACCAAAAGAGCAGCTCACGGGCTGCTCTTTTTCATTCGCAGTCTTAGAAACGATCAGTTGGTCGAAGTGCCACTCTTGTCTTCACTCGATACTGTGCTGATGCTGGTATCACGATATGGAGAGTTGGTTAAGCTGATCTGCAGGCGAACCACATTATCAATCAACTCAATCAATGGTCCCCATTTCACCATCTTCTCTTTTTCAAACACCGAGTTGAAGTTTTCTGGTGTCCAATCCATTAAGTAACGTGGATTTAAAGTGCGACCAAGAAAGCGTACCTCGTAATGAAGGTGTGGGCCAGTTGAGTGACCCGAGTTACCACATTCCGCAATGACATCACCTTTACTGACAAACTCGCCATTTTTTACACTGAACTTATTTAGGTGGGCAAAGGAGCTTGAAAAACCAAATGAATGACGCAAAGTCAAATAGTTACCGTAGCCATGATTGCCTCGACGTACGGTTTCTACGACTCCATCCGCTGGTGCAAGAATGTCTTCACCACGCTTACAAGTTAAGTCGATCCCCTTGTGTATATGACGTTTACCCGAAATAGGGTTAATGCGGCTGCCATATGGAGACGAGATACGCTGATACGTCATCGGACTGTCGTTTGGGATCAGACGGAACATGGTGGCACGAACGGCGGAGTCAATTGCAGCAGCATCGATACGTTCTTCTAGCGCGAGGCTATTCTCTTCACCTACTACTTCTTCATCGGCAAGGCCTAAGACCGATTCCACATCAAATACACGCTTGCCTAACAGTTGAATCTGGTTATTTTTATCCGCAAGAGATTGAGACAGAGAGTGGTTGGTATCGAGCTGCTCTTGGTACAAAGCTTTAATTTCAGCTTTCTCACTTTTTAGTCTAGCGATAGTCTGACTAAAGGCCTGAGTATCGTGAACCTGTTTTTGGTTTAAATACCATGCGCTACCGATGACAGCGGGCAGTGCAATAACGGATACACAGATAGCGAGAGTCGGGAGGCGACTCAAATAAAATTGCTGGATCCCATCTTTTGTCGGGATCTGTATGATGATTTTTTTAGACATGATTATGGTTACTAAAGCAGGCGGTCAATTTATTCTTCTCCTAAATTGGCGAGGTGTTCTAACTCTCGATGAAGAAGCTCGTCGTTGCCTACGTTCAATTCGATAAACCGTTTGAGCTGGCTAATACTTTCCAGGTCTATGTTGTTTATCTTTAGCCGAATCTCATTACCCGTAATCAAAACGATACTGGCACGTAACTGCACCACTTGCTCTGATTGAGTAAATGAGAAACCGACTTCCACCGGAAGTGATAAATCCAACGATTTTGCATCTTCAGTTTGTAATCGCAAACCATGCAATGACAGATCTTGAATTGTCGCTTGCATTACCGAGTCCCCTTGCTCAATTAAAGCGGGTGCTTGGTAGATGATGCGCGAAAAGCGTCGTCTCTCCGTCATGAAGGTTCTCGTAAAGTATTTTAACTAGTGAAAGACTATAGCAAATAGTACAAAATTTGTGCGGCCTTTGTTATTAAAATGTCGCCATAGCAACAGAGTTGGACTGGCTAATGGTCATGTTATTGACCTACTTCAGAGGCGTTCGGGCTATTTATTTAGCACCTACGACAAAGATCGCCATGATAGCGACCTTTGTACGAATTACAAGCTAGGGTAATTATACCGAATGTAAAACCTATAATTAAGGTTACTTCGATACGCGCTTGTATTTGATGCGATGTGGTTCTGCTGCTTCAGGACCAAGGGTCTTCTTCAGCCATTCCATGTACTCGTTGTAGTTACCTTCGTAGAAGTTAACTTGGCCTTCATCGCGGTAATCGATGATGTGGGTAGCGATACGGTCTAGGAACCAACGGTCGTGCGAGATAACCATTGCACAGCCCGGGAACTCGAGTAATGCTTCTTCTAGTGCACGCAGTGTTTCAACGTCAAGGTCGTTGGTTGGTTCATCGAGTAGAAGTACGTTACCGCCTGCTTTCAGCAGTTTAGCAAGGTGTACTCGGTTGCGCTCACCACCTGAAAGCTCACCGATGATCTTCTGCTGATCTGAGCCTTTGAAGTTAAAACGTGAACAGTATGCACGAGCTGGGATTTCGAAGTTGTTGATCTTGATGATGTCAGCACCTTCAGAAATTTCTTGGAACACGGTGTTTTTGTCGTTCATTGAGTCACGGAACTGCTCAACAGACGCCAGTTTCACTGTTTCACCCAGTTCAATCGAGCCTGAATCTGGCTGCTCAGTGCCGCTTAGCATTTTAAATAGGGTCGATTTACCTGCACCGTTGGCACCGACGATACCCACGATAGCACCCTTAGGCATGCTGAACGATAGATCATCGATAAGAACGCGACCGTCGAATGACTTTGTCAGGTTGTTCACTTCGATCACTTTATCACCGAGACGCTCACCCGGCGGGATGAACAGTTCGTTGGTTTCGTTACGTTTCTGGTGATCCGTGTTTTGTAGCTCTTCAAAGCGTGCCATACGTGCTTTTGATTTTGCCTGACGACCTTTAGGATTTTGACGTACCCACTCAAGTTCTTTTTCAATGGTCTTTTGGCGAGCTTTTTCTTGAGAGGCTTCTTGTTGTAGACGCGCATCTTTCTGCTCTAACCAAGATGTGTAGTTACCTTCCCATGGGATACCTTCACCACGGTCAAGCTCTAGAATCCAACCTGCGGCGTTGTCTAGGAAGTAACGGTCGTGGGTAATCGCCACTACGGTACCATTGTAATCAACAAGGAAGCGCTCTAGCCATGCAACAGACTCTGCATCCAAGTGGTTGGTTGGTTCGTCTAGTAGCAGCATGTCTGGCTTTTCTAGCAACAGACGACAGATAGCTACACGGCGACGCTCACCACCTGATAGGTTTGCAATCTTTTGATCCCATTCAGGTAGACGAAGTGCATCCGCAGCGCGTTCTAGCGCGTTATCTAGGTTATGGCCGTCTTTCGCCTGAATGAGTGCTTCTAGTTCGCCTTGCTCTTTGGCCAGTGCGTCGAAATCTGCATCTGGTTCTGCATACGCAGCATATACCGCATCTAAACGCTTCAGTGCGTCTGCAACATCAGACACTGCTTCTTCAACGATTTCACGAACTGTTTTGGACTCGTCGAGTATTGGTTCCTGAGGTAGGTATCCTACGTTCAGGCCTGGTTGAGGGCGCGCTTCACCATCGATATCAGTATCGATACCCGCCATGATACGTAGCAGTGTCGATTTACCTGCACCGTTCAGACCTAGAACACCGATTTTTGCGCCTGGGAAGAAGCTTAGAGAGATGTCTTTAAGAATTTGACGCTTAGGTGGCACGACTTTGCTCACCCGCGACATGGTATATACGTATTCAGCCATTGCCGATCGTTCCTAAATTAACTGTCATTTGAAGCGTCTATTTTATACCAACTCCTTGAGTTTTGTTACCGCATTGCAAGAAATTAGCATCTGCTGCGATTTCTTCTTTATTACTGACCGGAAACTCACAATTTTAAGGTATACACTTTTCTTATCACCTTGAATGCAAGCTAAGGCTGCATCGAAAAAGAGAATGGTCTCGAATTTTTTTGCTGAAAAGAGCTCAACATTTTCACGAGCACGCAAAAGTTTCGCGAGTACAACATTTATTACATCTAGTCGCTTTACAATAACAACTTAATACGGTGTAAATAACCTTACAGCTTGTCACGCTTTGCATTCACCAGTGATAACAAGTTAAGGGATAAACGTCTGGGGAAAATGACGCACATGAGATTCAATGTATCTGTATTGGCTAAAAGAGTATGCTACGCAGCCGCTTTATGTGCGGTAAGTGTGTCAGCAAACGCTGCGCTGAGCCTAGAAAAACAGCGCCAAGTTTATGAACAAGCTCAAGATTTATTAGACAAGAGTGACATCGATGGTTACTTGTCTATCCGTTCTAAAATCGCTAATTATCCACTCACGCCTTATGTCGATTATCGGGTGTTTCTGAGACAATTACCGAGTAAGTCTCCACAACAGGTAGACGAATTTATTCGCGATCACGAGGCGTTTCCGTTCTCGCGTCGTATTCGTGCCCCTTATTTAGATAACCTTTACCGTCAGAAAGATTGGAAAACCATTGCTGAGTTTCAGAAAGTAGAGCCAAGTGGTGAGCGTTATCAATGCATTTTTTACGTTGCTCAACTGAAGCAGGGTAAACAAGCCACAGCCTTTAAAGGCGCAGAGCAAATGTGGTTACGCGGAAAGAGCATCGCCGACGAGTGTGATCCCTTGTTCTCCGCTTGGGACAAAGCTGGAAAGCGCACGGATGATTTGATTCTTCAACGTATGTTGTTGGCATTTGATGCGCGTAACAGTGGGTTAATGAATTATCTGCAAAAACTGCCTGAATCGGCTCAAGCAAAGCAGCAAGCTAAGGCGATGAAGGCCTTGTTTGATAAACCGGAAACGGTTGCCGCATTTGCTAAGAAGCAGCCTGCCAATGATTTTAATCGCGCTCAGAGCGAATATGCGCTCGAAAAACTGGCGCGTAAGAACACCAAGCAAGCGAAAACGGCGTACGCGACGGTAGTGAAAGGGCAGAAGTTCTCTTCAGAAAAAGCACAAGCACTGGCTGACTATATAGCGATTCGATTGATTCGTACTGAGTCGGATTCACTTGCTCAGTGGCGTGATGATAAAACCAAAACCAGTCAAGATCTGTCCCTAATTGAAAGCCGTATCCGCTTATCGATTCAAAATGGTGATTGGAGAGGCGTTCAGAAGTGGATCGCGGTATTGAGTGAGCAAGAGCAAGCGACGCTTAGATGGCAATACTGGCTCGGTCGAAGTGAGATTGCGCTCGGGAATAAAGCCGCTGGTGAGCAACGTTTAACAAAACTGGTCGGCCAACGTAACTTTTACAGCGTTGCTGCTGCGAATGCGATAGGCCAGTCAATCAAGTATCCATCAAGCACGGTTGAGTTAGACAAGAGCGTCATACAGCCGTACCAGAAGTCGTTGGCGCGAATCCAAGAGTTGATCGAAACGGACAAGATTGCCGCAGCGAAGAGCGAATGGGCCCATTTGCTTCGTCGTGTCGATAAAGCCGACAAAACTCAGTTGGCAGCCTACGCGGCTTCTAAACATTGGCATAACCTAACCGTTGTTGCGAGTATCGAAGCGAAAATGTGGGATAATATCCCGTTGCGCTTCCCGGTAGCGCATCGCTGGTGGTTCGACTTTTATGCCAAGAAGCACAACATCGACCCTATCACCATGATGTCATTAGCACGCCAAGAAAGTGCCTTGGACTCTGAAGCGCGTTCTCCTGTTGGTGCTCGAGGGCTCATGCAAATTATGCCAGCAACGGCAAAGTACACAGCGAAAAAATACAAGCTCAAGTATCAAGGGGCGCAAGACCTCTATAAGGTGAGTAAGAACATTGAAGTCGGCAGTCACTACCTACAAGGTTTGATGGAGGATTACGATAATAATCGTATTTTTGCGCTCGCTGCTTATAATGCGGGGCCTAACCGAGTAAAAATGTGGCGAGAGCGAACTCAAGGAAAAGTCGACGCTTATTCCTTCATCGAAGCGATTTCCTTCAAAGAGACGCGTGGTTATGTGCAGAACATTTTGATGTTTGAGACATATTACCGCGACCTTTTAGGTGTCGATGGTCCGTTCTTGACCCCAAATGAGATCGATACCAAGTATTGAGTGAGGTAACTTGATGTCACACGAACCTGAGTACAAAGACTGGCAACAGATTGTCGAATTGATCCGTTCTAGTGTGGATAACCAGCAACACGAGATGTTGTTGACCATGTTGATGACGCCGGACGAGAGAGAATCGCTCACCGCCCGCGTTAACATTCTGAATGAGCTGCTCAAAGGTGAGCTTTCTCAGCGCCAAATCAGTCAAATGCTTGGTGTGGGGATTGCCACCATCACTCGTGGTTCAAATGAGTTAAAGTTGAAGTCGGACATGGATAAAGACAAACTCAAGACATTGCTAGAGCAGGGCACGCAATAACCTTTGCGCTCAATTCTCTGAGTTACAGACAGCAAAAAGGGCGGAATCTCCGCCCTTTTTAATCATCGTCTTACTGCTAGAGGTTCGCTGCAAAATGTTCAGGATTGGTAAAAGGAATCAACGCCAGAATCAAAGCTTGATGGTAGACCGAACTGCGCGTTAGCTGGTTTTGGGTCAGCAAACCAATTGCGCCGCCTTTTTGCTTGATATTCTCGGTACCAAATACGTCATCCATCACATCGCCAAGCTCATTGGCAAGTTCAAGTTTTTGTAGTACTTCTGGTGGTAGCATCAGGCTTGCAGAGCGTGATTCACCACGACGCGTCTCAGATTCAATCACCATCCAAGCAAAAGTGACATTTTCTTCAATCCCAGCCTCTAAACCGACATAGAAGTCCGCATTGGGTATTGCTGTTTTGGCGTTACGAACTCGGTTTAATGCGCCAAGGTGAGTTTCATCATTCGACATCGGTTGATCGGCCACTTCACTTGGAACACTGACACCTACAAACTCAAAACTTTGCTCTGAGAAAGCGCTCTGAAAAGCACTCTCTACTGCCTTAATTTTTGCAGGGTTTAAGGAAGCGATTACGACCTTTTGGGTTACCATGATCTTTTTACCTAGCATGTTCTTTTTACCTACTGTCTCTTTTGTTAACTATCGCAAGTTAGCTCAGTTTTACCTGGGTCGGTTTTACGTTCTCACTTGGGTAACAACCCAGGACTTTCAAGTGTTTGGTGATTTTTGTTAGTTCATCAATGGCTTGTTGCATCTCGTTGGAGCCAAGGTGGGATTCAAGATCAACGTAGAACATTTCTTCCCATGGGTTTCCCATAATTGGACGTGATTCTAGCTTGGTCATATTGATGCCGTAACGCTGAATAACCAATAGCGTTTGAACCAGTGACCCTGCTTCTTGTGACGTCGACATGATCAGGGTGGTCTTAGCTGGAATCTGCGTCGACACCTCAACAGGTTTGCGAGCAACAACGATAAAACGGGTATGATTTTCAGTTTGATTCGCGATGTTGCCTTGAATCGCTTGTAAGCCGTAAAGCTTGCCGCTTGAAGCATTGCCGATTGCAGCGACGTCGTCACGGTTAAGCTCTTGTACCTTTTTCATTGCATCAGCAGTACTTGCACAAGACTCAAGCTTCACACCTTTCATACGGCTTAAGAACTCACCGCATTGTTGGTGTGGCTGGGGGTGTGAGTAAAGCGTTTTGATGTTCTCAAGACGAATGTCTTTGGTTGCGACTAAGCAATGTTCAATCGGTTGAGTCAGTTCACCGACGATGTACAGCGTTGTGTGCTGCAGTAAGTCGTAGACTTCGTTAATAGAGCCGGAGCTGGTGTTCTCGATGGGCAAAACGCCATAGTCAGCATGACCTGACTCCACGGTTTGCGTCACCTCTTTGAAGTGTTCACAGTTGAGTTCTATCAGTTCGGTATTTTTACGGCTGAAGTATTCGCGACTAGCAAGGTGTGAATAAGAGCCTTTTGCGCCAAGGAAAGCAACACGAGCAAGAGGCTTACGGCTTTGTTGTGGATTAGCTAGGTTTTGCAGGTAGCTTTGTTGAAGAAGGACAGAGTCCTCAATAATAGTGTGAAACAGTTTGGTGATGTACTGAGCGTCGAGTTGGTATTTATCACGGCCGTTGGCGATCAGTTTAACGAGGAGTTGCTGTTCACGGACGGCATCACGAACAGGCTTCGATGTTTTAACCTTGCTTTTGGCTACAGCAATACTTAGATTGCGGCGCTCAGACAATAGGCATAAAAGTTCGTCATCGAGCTCATTCAAACGTAAACGAATTTCTTCCAGGGAAATAGGTTGGTCAGTCATCAATTCTTTCCTTATAAAAAAGCCTCCCGATTTGGGAGGCTTTCTGTTTGTTTTTGACTTTTCTTTCACAAACGAGTTAGCCCCTCCAACTATGGAAGGAAAAAGAAGTCAAAAAGAAACAGGTTTGTTGAATGCATAAATAGTGCTTAATTTGTGAGTGTTTAAACACAATAAGCAAGCTGGCGGGGAGCGTCAAGCAAAAAAATAGCGCCTTTCGGCGCTATTTCCTCAATCTTTGTCTTTTACTCTTCTTCTTCCACTAGCTCAGGCTTACTTGCTCGTCGAGCTTCAGGTTTGTGGGTCAGCTTATTTAGCTGACGTTCTAATTTTTGCTCCACTTCATTGATGGCGGCGTAAAGGTCTTCATGAGTTGCTGAGGCGATTAGTTGGCCTTTAGGAACCTTAATAATGGCTTCGAATTTCTTCTGTTTGTTTGGTTCCTCACTGAACGTTGCTTGGCATCCGATAATGTCGACCTGCCACTTCTCCAGCTTCTTGAATTTACTCTCAATGTGAGCACGGATTGCAGAGGTGATTTCGATGTTTTTACCAGTAATATTCATTGTCATAAATGTTTTTCCTCTGTGTCATCCCTAATGGGTTAACTTCAGATTACCCCTTTGAGGAGAAAAGAATGTGATTTATGTCACCTTTTTGAGTGGTTGTTTCGAGATAAAAAATGAATGTGATCTCACTCAAGAACTGTTCAGATTTATGTGAAAATTGCTTGTTATCGGATTCTAAATCATTAGATTGGATAGAGTACTGTGCTGAAAACTAAAACGTTTTTAGGGGCTATTTACGACTTGTAATTCTAGCGAGTCAAAAACTGACCAAGTCAAAGCTGTGAATCAGCTCACCCTTGCTGTGCACAATAAATTTGATTTTAAAACGCCGCTCATTGGTTGAGCGGCGTTTTAGTTTTGGCTGACGATATAATTTCTATCTGGCGATACAGTTTTAGGGCGTTTGACCGACTCTGCGTATGGGAATCATGAAGACAGGAATGTCTGGTACAAGCAAGACGTTGTCGAGCGTTTTCGCGAGATCAAGGCTTTCTAACTGTTTGTAGATCACGTAGTAACGATTCACATTGGTCACATACCTTACGGTTTCTCTTAAACTTTTGCGTGTTACCACTTCGACATTATTAAACCAAACATTCGGATCGTAACCTTGCTGAGCCGCCCGTTTTCTCATTTTCTCTACATTCCCTGGCCCTGCATTGTATGCCGCTAATGTTAAATAGAGTTTATTGTCTTTACTGATCGCGCTGTCATTAAAGTAATAGCGGCGGAGAAACGCCATGTACTTCACGCCCGCATGAACATTATTTTCTAAGTTACGAATGTTTTTAATGTTTACATTAGGATCACCCGCAGTACTCGGTAAGATCTGCATGATGCCGACCGCACCACGACTTGAGGATAGGTTGTTGTTGAACCCTGATTCTTGATAGGCCACGGCGGCAATGAGCAGGTAATCAAAATCGTATTTCTTGCCATATTTAGAAAAAAGTGAGGAGAGCTTTTCGAGTTGGGCAATCTTTTTGGGGTTTAGCGCTTTATTGAGCCAGTTGGTGTTGTCGATATACTTACCGTAAATGACATTGCCAAGTAAGGTGCCAGACTTAGCGGTGCGAATGAATTTATTCACGACTTTCATCAACTCAGGACTGTCTTGGCGCGTGGCCCAAGCGATCTCTCCACCTTTGCGAATTGGGATCTTCGTGTGCGCGCGGATGCCGCCCATAAAATTCATCCACAGTTTGGCTTTATGGCTATCCAGCACGATGGCTTTGACGTAACCATTATTTAGCATCCCTACTAACTCGTAATCCTGTAGCGTTTCTTCGATAAAATGCACCACGATAGGTGGTAAACCTTTTTTGTTGAGGTTTTTGTTTAAGGCTTGAATGCTCTCAAAGTAACTTGAGCTAGCGCGGACCCAAATCTCTTTACCACTCAATTGTTCAATCTTGGTCATTGCTGGGGTGTCTTTTTTGGTGATTATCCATTCTTGGATCCCAGTCATTGCAGGGGCGCTAAAACTGACCGACTTCTTGCGCGCTTCGGTAATAGTAAGGTTAGCGACAACTAAATCCCCTAAACCTTGCTCTAAAGAAGGCAGAAGTTGATCTCTAGAGACGGGAATAATTTGAATATTGATAGTAGGTTTGAGTTTGCGGAGGTCTTTTTCGAAATGAGCCAATAACTCTGCCCCGATGCCTTTTGGCTTCCCACCCTCTATATAATAGAAACCAAGGTCGGCAGACACCAAAACGCGCAGGATGTTTTTGTCTTTGATGACACCAAGATCACCCTTATAAGGTGGTTGTCTGAGAGGGGAGAGCTCCAGCGCAAAACTTGAAGCGGAGAGCAGGAGTATTAGCCACGCCCATAACTTTGGTAGGGTCACGTTCACATCCATGTTAATGGTGGAGGAGAACTTTAAGCATATGCACTGCTTAAAAAACCATCAAGTTAGGGGGGTGGTAACAATAAAAGACAAGATAATAATGATGAAGGCAGAAACAACACCGCCACAGTTTGAGCTGTGGCGGTGAGAAGTTAGTTTGCTGAGTTAAGCTTGATCAGCGCTTCTGTTCTAGCAACGGCGTCGTCCAGTTTCAGTTGTTTGTAGGCTTCTAACTGGATTTCAAGTGACTTACGTGCTGCTTCTGTATCAGGGAAAGCTTTTTGAAGTTCTTGAGAGCGGTTGATTGCTGCAATCCAAGCTTCACGGCGCAAGTAGAAGTCAGCAGTGGCAAGATCGTAGTTTGCCAGACGGTTCTTTAGTGCAACCATGCGTCTTTGTGAGTCTTCCGCGTATGGGCTGCTTGGGTAACGTTCTAGCAGTTTTTTGAAGTCACCGAACGCTTTTTTCACAGGCTCTGGATCACGGTCACTGCGATCGACATTGAATAAGTCATGCATGAAGTTACGGTCTTGCGCCATGTGACTCAAGCCACGCATGTACAATACCCAGTCCATTTTTTCATGAGTTGGGTTCAAACGCATAAAGCGGGAAATGGTTGCTAAGCCTAATGCTAGGTCGTCATTTTTGTAATACGCGTAGATGAGGTCAAGTTGCACCTGCTCAGAGTAGGCTCCAAACGGGTAACGTGAATCCAAAGCTTCTAACTTCTCGATAGCAGAAAGCCAGTTACCGCTTTGCAGAGAAGTTTGCGCGTCTGCATACAGTTCAGAAGGCGGCACATCAGGAACGATTTCTTCTTTGCTTGCACAGCCAAACAGGAGGGAAACCGCTAAAAGGCCTATTAAAGTCTGATGTTTCATATCAGGAGTCTGTTCCTTGAATCTAAATATTTCTTAAGCTGCCGTTACTTTCTTTGCAGTAACAGATACAATGACGGAATACTCTATTTTTCCACAGTCGTGAGCATTAGTCTCACAGTTTTTAAAAAAGTTCGATATGGCCCAACAGATTGTTTTAACCAATACCGTAAAAGATAGCCAGTTAGGTCAGCGTTTGGACCAAGCTATCGCAGAATTATTCGCTGACTTCTCTCGTTCTCGCTTGAAAGAATGGCTGCTTGATGGAAAGGTACATGTGAATGGTGAAGTTGTCACTAAACCTCGCACCAGAGTAATGGGTGGCGAGGAAATTACCTTGCAAGCCGAGTTAGAGGATGAGGAGCGCTGGGAGGCGCAAGATATCCCCTTAGATATCGTCTACGAAGATGAAGATATCATTGTCATCAACAAACCTCGTGATTTTGTCGTACACCCAGGGGCAGGCACGCCAGATTGCACAGTGCTGAACGCATTACTGCATCATTACCCAGACATCGCGGAAGTACCTCGAGCTGGTATCGTTCACCGTCTGGATAAAGATACGACGGGTCTGATGGTGGTTGCGAAGACCGTGCCTGCACAAACTCGTCTGGTTCGCGCATTGCAAAAACGTAACATCACTCGTGAGTATGAAGCGATAGCGATCGGCCGCATGACAGCGGGCGGTAAAGTCGAGCAGCCTATCGGTCGTCACTCTACCAAACGTACGTTAATGGCGGTTGCGCCTTTGGGTAAACCTGCGGTAACGCATTACCGTGTTGCAGAGCGCTTCCGTGAACACACGCGTATTCGTCTTCGTCTAGAAACCGGTCGTACGCACCAAATCCGTGTTCATATGTCTTACCTACAGCATCCTCTACTTGGTGATACGGCTTACGGTGGTCGTGCTCGTATCCCAACGGGCGCGTCGGAAGAGCTAACGGCAATGATTCGTGGTTTTGATCGCCAAGCACTGCACGCTGTTATGTTGCGTTTCGAACACCCTATCACGGGGGAAGAGCTAGAGTTCCACGCTCCAATTCCTGATGATATGGTCGAAATGACAGAGTCCCTGCGTAAGGATACTGAGGAGTTCGGCTTACCTGACGAGTTCTAATATGAAAATGATCACTCCCAACTGGTCAGCACCAAAAAATGTCAAAGCTTTCGCCTCTACTAGAGTCGGAGGCTTTTCGGCAGCGCCTTATCAAGGGCTCAACCTTGGTGCGCACGTTGGGGATGATACGTCGGTTGTAGAGAAGAACCGCAACTGGTTGACGCAACAAGCAAATATGCCCAGTGCGCCGATTTGGTTGAATCAAACGCATTCTACAGTGGTTGCACAAATCACCGAGCCAACAATACAAGTACTTGACGCAGATGGTGTTTTTACATCAGCAAGCCATGTTGTTTGTTCTGCAATGACAGCGGACTGTTTGCCTGTACTACTCACTGACACGCAAGGCACCCAAGTCGCGGCGGTGCATGCCGGATGGCGCGGCTTAGCAAATGGTATCGTTGAAAACGCCCTCGAGTTGTTCTCTGGTGAAGTTATGGTGTGGTTAGGTCCTGCAATTGGTCCTCAAGCATTTGAAGTCGGTGAAGATGTTCTGCAAGCCTTTGTGGATTTCGACTCGCAAGCCCATCAAGCATTTACGCCTTGTGATGTTGAAGGGAAGTGGCTGGCGGATATGTCCATACTAGCTACTCAGCGCCTCAATAAGCAGGGGGTCACTCAGGTATTTGATTCAGGCCTTTGTACTTTCCAAAACAAAAACGACTTCTATTCGTATCGACGCGATGGTGTAACTGGTCGACAAGCCTCATTTATTTGGATTGAAGACTAACTGATACCGCGTAAAAGCGTAAAGATGCGAAGCTTCTTTTTTGCAAAGCGATCTTTATTAATCGAATCCCTTGAAATTCCCTCTTTGCGTATCCATCTTTCTAACTGTCAAAAGAATTTTCTTAAGTTGAGGTTAGGAAGAAAGATATGCGTCTTGATCGATTCACCAGTAAGTTTCAAATCGCTATCTCTGATGCTCAGTCACTAGCGTTAGGGCGCGATCATCAATATATCGAACCTGTACACCTAATGGTGGCATTGCTCGATCAGAACGGTAGCCCAATTCGTCCGCTGCTAACTATGTTAGATGTCGACGTGAGTCATCTACGATCAAAATTGAGTGAAATGTTAGATCGGCTGCCTAAAGTCAGCGGTATCGGCGGTGATGTTCAGCTATCTAGCTCCATGGGAACGCTTTTCAATTTGTGCGACAAAGTGGCGCAAAAGCGTCAGGACTCCTACATCTCTTCCGAAGTCTTTTTGCTTGCGGCAATAGAAGACCGTGGCCCGCTTGGTCAGCTAATGAAAGAGATTGGTTTGACCGAGCAGAAAGTCAGCCAAGCGATCGAAAAGATCAGAGGTGGTCAAAAGGTTAATGACCCGAATGCGGAAGAACTACGCCAAGCACTAGAAAAGTTCACCATAGACCTTACCGAACGTGCAGAGCAGGGTAAGTTGGATCCGGTTATCGGTCGTGATGATGAAATCCGTCGCACTATCCAAGTTTTACAGCGCCGCACCAAGAACAACCCAGTGATCATCGGTGAACCTGGTGTAGGTAAAACGGCCATCGTAGAGGGTTTGGCTCAGCGAATTATCAATAATGAGGTGCCTGAAGGGCTACGTGGACGCCGCGTGCTCTCTTTAGACATGGGCGCGCTTGTTGCTGGTGCCAAGTACCGCGGTGAATTTGAAGAGCGTCTAAAATCAGTATTGAATGAGTTAGCAAAAGAAGAAGGTAACGTCATTCTATTTATTGATGAACTTCATACTATGGTTGGCGCAGGTAAAGGCGAAGGCTCTATGGATGCCGGCAATATGCTGAAACCAGCTTTGGCTCGTGGTGAACTTCACTGTGTAGGTGCCACTACATTGGACGAATACCGTCAATACATAGAAAAAGATGCGGCACTTGAGCGTCGTTTCCAAAAAGTGCTGGTGGATGAGCCAAGTGTTGAGGATACGATTGCGATTCTTCGTGGTTTAAAAGAACGTTATGAGCTTCATCATCATGTCGAGATAACCGACCCAGCGATTGTTGCTGCCGCGAGCTTGTCGCATCGTTATGTCTCTGATCGTCAACTGCCTGATAAAGCCATCGACCTGATTGATGAGGCCGCCTCTAGTATTCGTCTGCAGATAGACTCTAAGCCTGAATCTCTCGATAAGCTTGAACGTAAAATCATTCAACTCAAGATTGAGCAACAAGCACTGAGTAATGAGAACGATGACGCAAGTGAAAAGCGCTTAGATGTACTCAATGAAGAATTGAATGAAAAAGAGCGTGAGTACGCAGAATTAGAAGAAGTATGGAATGCAGAGAAAGCGGCACTTTCTGGTACCCAGCATATTAAAAGTGAGTTAGAGCAAGCCCGCATGGATATGGATTTTGCGCGTCGTGCGGGTGACCTAAATCGTATGTCGGAGTTGCAATACGGCCGTATTCCAGAACTTGAAAAGCAGCTTGATCTTGCTACTCAAGCTGAGATGCAAGAGATGACGCTGCTTCGAAACAAGGTAACAGACAACGAGATTGCGGAAGTACTTTCGAAGCAGACGGGTATTCCTGTCTCAAAAATGCTTGAGGCAGAAAAAGAGAAACTGCTTCATATGGAAGACGTACTGCACAAACGTGTGATTGGTCAGGCAGAAGCCGTTGAAGTGGTATCGAATGCAATCCGTCGTAGCCGAGCAGGACTATCCGATCCAAACAAACCAATCGGCTCCTTCTTATTCTTAGGTCCAACTGGTGTGGGTAAAACCGAACTGTGTAAGACACTTGCGAGCTTTATGTTCGATAGCGAAGACGCCATGGTGCGTATTGATATGTCTGAGTTCATGGAGAAACATTCTGTGGCGAGATTGGTTGGCGCGCCCCCGGGTTATGTCGGCTATGAAGAGGGGGGCTACTTAACAGAAGCAGTTCGTCGTAAGCCGTATTCTGTCATTCTATTAGATGAAGTAGAAAAGGCACATCCAGATGTGTTCAATATTCTGCTCCAAGTATTGGATGATGGTCGACTCACTGATGGCCAAGGTCGAACGGTGGATTTTCGTAATACCGTCGTCATCATGACATCGAATTTAGGTTCGGCTCGTATCCAAGAGAACTTTGCAACGTTAGACTACCAAGGCATAAAGAACGAGGTGATGGACGTGGTGAGTAAACACTTCCGCCCAGAGTTTCTAAATCGTGTTGATGAAAGTGTGGTATTCCACCCGCTTGGTCAGGAGCACATTAAGTCGATTGCTTCTATTCAGCTAGAACATCTAGCGAAACGCTTAGAAGAAAAAGGTTATCAGTTAGAGGTATCCGAAAAAGCGCTCGAATTGATTTCTCAAGTTGGATTTGACCCTGTGTATGGTGCGCGACCGCTAAAACGTGCAATTCAACAGAATGTCGAGAACCCATTAGCGAAATCAATCTTAGCTGGCCAAATCGTGCCAGATGAGAAAGTGCAGTTGATTGTGAACAATGACCAAATCATTGCTCACCAGCCTTCGCATTAATGTTGTGAAAGTGTGATTAAGTTAAAAAATAGGGGGCATTAGCCCCCTACTTTTTAGGCTTATATCAGTTCTTGGTTGATTTATGTACGAACAAACCCAAAGAGTAAGTTTTTTTGAAAAATAGGCTTGTGTTCCTCAACGAACTCCCTATAATTCGCCCTCGTTGTCACGAGAGAGCAAGCAAAGCAAAATCGAGATAACTAGGCCAGTGAGTTAGAAATAAGTCACAGAGAAATAACTTAAAAAAGTGTTTGACACCATAAGTTAAATCGCTAAAATGGCCGTCCACTTTGAAGGTAACTTCAGAGTGCGCTCTTTAAAAATAAGAACCTATCAATCTGTGTGGGCACTCGTTGATGATAATCCAATTAGATACCTCGGTATCGAATTAGGTTTCAATGAACTGAGTGACCAAGCAAGTCGCAAGACTTGGCACAGTCAATTCATTATCATTCTGTTGGAATGATAATAGCTTTAGATTACTAAGGTAGTTTAAAGTCAGTATTCATTGAGCCTCTTCCTATTTATTAGGAAATCAAAACTTTAAATTGAAGAGTTTGATCATGGCTCAGATTGAACGCTGGCGGCAGGCCTAACACATGCAAGTCGAGCGGAAACGAGTTATCTGAACCTTCGGGGAACGATAACGGCGTCGAGCGGCGGACGGGTGAGTAATGCCTAGGAAATTGCCCTGATGTGGGGGATAACCATTGGAAACGATGGCTAATACCGCATAATGCCTTCGGGCCAAAGAGGGGGACCTTCGGGCCTCTCGCGTCAGGATATGCCTAGGTGGGATTAGCTAGTTGGTGAGGTAAAGGCTCACCAAGGCGACGATCCCTAGCTGGTCTGAGAGGATGATCAGCCACACTGGAACTGAGACACGGTCCAGACTCCTACGGGAGGCAGCAGTGGGGAATATTGCACAATGGGCGCAAGCCTGATGCAGCCATGCCGCGTGTGTGAAGAAGGCCTTCGGGTTGTAAAGCACTTTCAGTCGTGAGGAAGGCGGTACAGTTAATAGCTGTATTGTTTGACGTTAGCGACAGAAGAAGCACCGGCTAACTCCGTGCCAGCAGCCGCGGTAATACGGAGGGTGCGAGCGTTAATCGGAATTACTGGGCGTAAAGCGCATGCAGGTGGTTTGTTAAGTCAGATGTGAAAGCCCGGGGCTCAACCTCGGAATAGCATTTGAAACTGGCAGACTAGAGTACTGTAGAGGGGGGTAGAATTTCAGGTGTAGCGGTGAAATGCGTAGAGATCTGAAGGAATACCGGTGGCGAAGGCGGCCCCCTGGACAGATACTGACACTCAGATGCGAAAGCGTGGGGAGCAAACAGGATTAGATACCCTGGTAGTCCACGCCGTAAACGATGTCTACTTGGAGGTTGTGGCCTTGAGCCGTGGCTTTCGGAGCTAACGCGTTAAGTAGACCGCCTGGGGAGTACGGTCGCAAGATTAAAACTCAAATGAATTGACGGGGGCCCGCACAAGCGGTGGAGCATGTGGTTTAATTCGATGCAACGCGAAGAACCTTACCTACTCTTGACATCCAGAGAAGCCAGCGGAGACGCAGGTGTGCCTTCGGGAGCTCTGAGACAGGTGCTGCATGGCTGTCGTCAGCTCGTGTTGTGAAATGTTGGGTTAAGTCCCGCAACGAGCGCAACCCTTATCCTTGTTTGCCAGCGAGTAATGTCGGGAACTCCAGGGAGACTGCCGGTGATAAACCGGAGGAAGGTGGGGACGACGTCAAGTCATCATGGCCCTTACGAGTAGGGCTACACACGTGCTACAATGGCGCATACAGAGGGCAGCCAACTTGCGAAAGTGAGCGAATCCCAAAAAGTGCGTCGTAGTCCGGATTGGAGTCTGCAACTCGACTCCATGAAGTCGGAATCGCTAGTAATCGTGGATCAGAATGCCACGGTGAATACGTTCCCGGGCCTTGTACACACCGCCCGTCACACCATGGGAGTGGGCTGCAAAAGAAGTAGGTAGTTTAACCTTCGGGAGGACGCTTACCACTTTGTGGTTCATGACTGGGGTGAAGTCGTAACAAGGTAGCGCTAGGGGAACCTGGCGCTGGATCACCTCCTTATACGAAATGGATAGTTTGCTTTTACTTTTAAAAAGTGAAGACAAATGAGTCACGATGAGTGTCCACACAGATTGATATGGTTTATATTTCAGAGCAAAAATTGGTTCTGCATAAAGTGCTGAAACGATTTATGTGGGGCTATAGCTCAGCTGGGAGAGCGCTTCGCTGGCAGCGAAGAGGTCATCGGTTCGATCCCGATTAGCTCCACCACTAGCTATATTGTTTCCGCTTTTTGCAAAACATTCTACAGTGTCCCGTTCGTCTAGAGGCCTAGGACACCGCCCTTTCACGGCGGTAACAGGGGTTCGACTCCCCTACGGGATACCATCTTTAAACACTCTCTTGAGAGTTTTTAAAAATGGTTACTTCATTAGAAGTGATTCGCTCTTTAACAATTTGGAAAGCTGACAAATCAAATTTATTCCTTAGTGAATAAGATTTGATTGTAAAGTTCTCAAAGTATTCTTAATTGAATACTCCAACTGTTTGTTTTCATTTTTTAAAAATGAAAGTAAACGAACACATTCAAGTGTTCTTGGGTTTTGTCTTACTGTTTAAGTAAAACAAAACATATTTGAGTCCGGCAAAATCGAATGCTATCTCGCTCATTCAAATAATGAGATAGCGACTTTGGTTGTTTAACGTCAATTCGAAACTTCTTCGGGTTGTATGGTTAAGTGACTAAGCGTACACGGTGGATGCCTTGGCAGTCAGAGGCGATGAAGGACGTATTAACTTGCGATAAGCCCAGATTAGGTAGTAAAAACCGCTTGAGTCTGGGATTTCCGAATGGGGAAACCCACGTGCATAAGCACGTATCGTTATGTGAATACATAGCATAACGAGGCGAACCGGGGGAACTGAAACATCTAAGTACCCCGAGGAAAAGAAATCAACCGAGATTCCGAAAGTAGCGGCGAGCGAAATTGGACTAGCCCTTAAGCTATTTATGCGTCAGGTGAAACTTCTGGAAAGTTGTGCGATACAGGGTGATAGCCCCGTAACCGGCAACGCATTTATAGTGAAATCGAGTAAGGCGGGACACGTGATATCCTGTCTGAATATGGGGGGACCATCCTCCAAGGCTAAATACTACTGACTGACCGATAGTGAACCAGTACCGTGAGGGAAAGGCGAAAAGAACCCCTGTGAGGGGAGTGAAATAGAACCTGAAACCGTGTACGTACAAGCAGTAGGAGCCCACTTTGTTGGGTGACTGCGTACCTTTTGTATAATGGGTCAGCGACTTATATTCAGTGGCAAGGTTAACCATCTAGGGGAGCCGTAGGGAAACCGAGTCTTAACTGGGCGTTCAGTCTCTGGATATAGACCCGAAACCAGGTGATCTAGCCATGGGCAGGTTGAAGGTTGAGTAACATCAACTGGAGGACCGAACCGACTAATGTTGAAAAATTAGCGGATGACTTGTGGCTAGGGGTGAAAGGCCAATCAAACCTGGAGATAGCTGGTTCTCCCCGAAAGCTATTTAGGTAGCGCCTCGGACGAATACTACTGGGGGTAGAGCACTGTTAAGGCTAGGGGGTCATCCCGACTTACCAACCCTTTGCAAACTCCGAATACCAGTAAGTAATATCCGGGAGACACACGGCGGGTGCTAACGTCCGTCGTGGAGAGGGAAACAACCCAGACCGCCAGCTAAGGTCCCAAATTACTACTAAGTGGGAAACGATGTGGGAAGGCTCAGACAGCCAGGATGTTGGCTTAGAAGCAGCCATCATTTAAAGAAAGCGTAATAGCTCACTGGTCGAGTCGGCCTGCGCGGAAGATGTAACGGGGCTAAGTAGTAAACCGAAGCTGCGGCAATGCACTTTTAGTGCATTGGGTAGGGGAGCGTTCTGTAAGCCGTTGAAGGTGTGTTGTAAAGCATGCTGGAGGTATCAGAAGTGCGAATGCTGACATGAGTAACGATAAAGGGGGTGAAAAACCCCCTCGCCGGAAGACCAAGGGTTCCTGTCCAACGTTAATCGGGGCAGGGTAAGTCGACCCCTAAGGCGAGGCCGAAAGGCGTAGTCGATGGGAAACGGGTTAATATTCCCGTACTTCTTACAATTGCGATGGGGGGACGGAGAAGGCTAGGTGGGCCTGGCGACGGTTGTCCAGGTTCAAGTGCGTAGGCTTAAGAGTTAGGTAAATCCGGCTCTTTTTAAGGCTGAGACACGACGTCGAGCTACTACGGTAGTGAAGTCATTGATGCCATGCTTCCAGGAAAAGCCTCTAAGCTTCAGATTGTAAGGAATCGTACCCCAAACCGACACAGGTGGTCGGGTAGAGAATACCAAGGCGCTTGAGAGAACTCGGGTGAAGGAACTAGGCAAAATGGTACCGTAACTTCGGGAGAAGGTACGCTCTCGACGGTGAAGTCCCTCGCGGATGGAGCTATTGAGAGTCGCAGATACCAGGTGGCTGCAACTGTTTATTAAAAACACAGCACTGTGCAAAATCGTAAGATGACGTATACGGTGTGACGCCTGCCCGGTGCCGGAAGGTTAATTGATGGGGTTAGACTTAGGTCGAAGCTCTTGATCGAAGCCCCGGTAAACGGCGGCCGTAACTATAACGGTCCTAAGGTAGCGAAATTCCTTGTCGGGTAAGTTCCGACCTGCACGAATGGCGTAATGATGGCCACGCTGTCTCCACCCGAGACTCAGTGAAATTGAAATCGCTGTGAAGATGCAGTGTACCCGCGGCTAGACGGAAAGACCCCGTGAACCTTTACTACAGCTTGGCACTGAACATTGACCCTACATGTGTAGGATAGGTGGGAGGCTTTGAAGCGCAGTCGCTAGATTGCGTGGAGCCGTCCTTGAAATACCACCCTTGTAGTGTTGATGTTCTAACGTCGACCCCTTATCGGGGTTGCGGACAGTGCCTGGTGGGTAGTTTGACTGGGGCGGTCTCCTCCCAAAGCGTAACGGAGGAGCACGAAGGTGGGCTAATCACGGTTGGACATCGTGAGGTTAGTGCAATGGCATAAGCCCGCTTGACTGCGAGAATGACAATTCGAGCAGGTGCGAAAGCAGGTCATAGTGATCCGGTGGTTCTGAATGGAAGGGCCATCGCTCAACGGATAAAAGGTACTCCGGGGATAACAGGCTGATACCGCCCAAGAGTTCATATCGACGGCGGTGTTTGGCACCTCGATGTCGGCTCATCACATCCTGGGGCTGAAGTCGGTCCCAAGGGTATGGCTGTTCGCCATTTAAAGTGGTACGCGAGCTGGGTTTAGAACGTCGTGAGACAGTTCGGTCCCTATCTGCCGTGGGCGTTGGAAGATTGAAGGGGGCTGCTCCTAGTACGAGAGGACCGGAGTGGACGAACCTCTGGTGTTCGGGTTGTCATGCCAATGGCATTGCCCGGTAGCTAAGTTCGGAATCGATAACCGCTGAAAGCATCTAAGCGGGAAGCGAGCCCTGAGATGAGTCTTCCCTGATACTTTAAGTATCCTAAAGGGTTGTTCGAGACTAGAACGTTGATAGGCAGGGTGTGTAAGCGTTGTGAGGCGTTGAGCTAACCTGTACTAATTGCCCGTGAGGCTTAACCATACAACACCCAAGAGGTTTTGATGGACTCAAAGCAAGAACAGATTGAATGTGTGAGAACGAAAACAGCTTTCCGAATGATTGTTTTTAGGTTGAATTAGACCTGAAGACAAAAAGAATTTGCTTGGCGACCATAGCGATTTGGACCCACCTGATTTCCATTCCGAACTCAGAAGTGAAACGAATTAGCGTCGATGGTAGTGTGGGGCTTCCCCATGTGAGAGTAGAACATCGCCAGGCTTTAATTTCGTTTTTATCTTTTCCAGAAAGATGAAGACAAAAATTTAGACTTAAATGTCTAACCAGTGCGGAGCGGTAGTTCAGTTGGTTAGAATACCGGCCTGTCACGCCGGGGGTCGCGGGTTCGAGTCCCGTCCGCTCCGCCACTTATTCGAGAGTCGTCTCATTAAACACGAACCACAGGGGTGTAGCTCCAATTGGCAGAGCAGCGGATTCCAAATCCGCGTGTTGGGAGTTCGAATCTCTCCACCCCTGCCATATTTTAAAGCCTCAGCAGCAATGCTGGGGCTTTTTACGTCTGAAGGAAAGAGCATCAGACCAGTCTATTCTGCAGCCTCAATTTTGGCAGACTAGCAAGCGCTCAACGTGATTAGAAAGTGACTTCCTGCTATTATCGACGCTGAATTCTAATAATTAGGAAGCAAGTCTATGCCACATCTTCGATTTAGAGCGGTAGAGCCTCAAACGGTTCAAGTATTGTCAAAACCTCTTACTGATGAATTACAGCCATTGATGGGCTGCCCTCGTGAAGACTTCACATTTGAGTATATTTACACCACTTTCTTTAGTGAGGGTGAAGTCAACGGCGCTTATCCTTTTGTTGAGGTTTTGTGGTTCGACCGTGGCCAAGATACTCAAGACCAAGTCGCTCAAGCGATTACTGAACAAGTACGTGGTATCGTGGGTGAAAACGCCGATGTTGCGGTAATTTTCTCTGCACTCTCTCCTAAAGGCTACTATGATAATGGAGAGCACTATTAAGGAATGATTGTGATGAAGCTGAGTCTTTATTTTTATTTGAGTTTTTTATTCTCAGCATCACTCAACGCGACGCCGTGGGAACAGGTCCCTGGTCCCACAAACAACACTTCTTCTTCTGTTGGCAGCTATGCTAATGGCTGCTTAGATGGCGCCTCTCCTCTCCCTCTTGATGGGAAAGGTTATCAGGTGCTGAGAAGTAAAACGAAACGTTACTATGGGCACCCTCATACGATCAACTTCGTTGAGGAGTTAGCACTAAAAGCACATCAAGAACTACACACAAGTTTACTGGTTGGCGATTTATCTCTCGCTCGAGGCGGTCGTTTCTCATCTGGTCATTCTAGCCATCAAACGGGATTGGATGTGGATATATGGCTACGTTTGGCTGATGAACCACTTTCTTACAATGAACTCCAGCTTCCTAAACCAATGAGTGTCGTGGATATCAAGAAATACAAGATACTGGACAATCGTTGGGAAGACAGACACTTCAAACTAATCCGTATTGCCGCAAAAAATAAAGACGTTGCACGTATTTTTGTTCATCCAGTGATTAAAGAACAGTTATGCAAACAAGAGGGAGATAAAAACCGTGCTTGGCTGCGCAAGGTACGTCCTTGGTGGGGACATCACTACCATTTTCACGTGAGGCTCATGTGCCCTAAGTCGAGTGTTCATTGTATTAACCAAGCTCCGCCTCCTGTGGGGGATGGTTGTGGTGCCGAATTAGTTAGCTGGAAGCCTAAAACGACACCGTCTACAGCGGCAAAGAAAAAGCCTGATGTAACACCAAAACCGAAGAAGAAAAAAGTGATGCCAGCGCAGTGCGAACTCTTGCTCACCAATAATTGAAAGCCTTTTTGCCCCATAGATTTATCATTATGCTTCAACCAGTTCTTTGTTATGAAACTGGAGAAAGATCATTCTTTTGTCTAAAGTGAATAATACCAGTAAGAAAACTAACCGGATTAGTTTTCATGGCATATTATAGAAATCTAATAAAAACAATGGGTTGTGAATGAGATTTGCTATTCATAATTTTGAAAATAAAAAGATCTTTTCGTCGTGATTCTCTGATTTCTTAGCAATATGTCTGTTGGTTGGTAAAGAAATACGACAATGCAGACAACTGTATAGAGGTGGGAAAGGGTGCCGTTTCCCTACCTAAGAGTTAATCAAGGACAAAACCATGACTATGATTTGCGCAAAAGAATTTGCAGAGTGGTTAAGACACAGATTTAGCAGTGATACTAAAGGGGTCTATTTGACCCGAGAGGATATAAATCACCTGACAGGGCGTCAGCGCCTTGATCCAGGTTTCGTTAATGATGTGCATTACGAGCTAATGCAATATGGCATTGCCTTCGTTACTGATACGAGCCGAGAAAATTTCTATTTGATACCTGTATCTCAGGCTGAAAATTGGCGTGAAAGGTTGGAGTATCATTTCGAGAAAGAATTGTTTTGTAACATCATTCCCATCGAAAAATCAGGTTGAAGAAAGGTTCAACTTTGGTTGTAAAGTTGAACCTCTTTTGACTAAGCTAATCCTTGAATAATCACAAATTTCTCTAGCAACTGTTCTTCGGTCTCAACATGGTTTGGGTCGGTGATAATACATTTTGTAATCGGGCATACTGACTGACATGTTGGTTTCTCATAGTGGCCTTTGCACTCTGTACAAAGTGCAGGGTCAATTTCGAAGATCCGGTCGCCCATAGTGATTGCGCCATTAGGGCACTCTGGGTCACACATGTCGCAGTTGATACACTTATCGGTAATAAGTAGTGCCATGATTACTTGCCCGTTGGGTTTCGGGTATCCTGACCTGCATTTAAGTTACGCATTAACAGGCCGTATTCTAAGTCCATGTCTTCTGGAACCGGGATAAATACGAAGTGGCCGTTACCTTTTGCGTCTTCAATGGATTCTGACTTGCGGTTTTCCATTGCTTCTAGCGTAAAGATTACGTTGCCCTTTGGTGTCATTAGCTCAAGACTGTCACCAACAATAAACTTGTTCTTGACTTCAACCTCGACCATGTCGCCACGACGTTTGCCAGTGAATTCACCAACAAATTGCTGGGCATCAGATACAGAGTAACCGTAATCGTAGTTTTGGTAGCTGTCGTGAGTATGACGGCGTAGGAATCCTTCTGTGTAGCCACGGTGAGCTAAGCTTTCTAGCGTACCCATTAGGCTTTCATCAAATGGACGGCCAGCAACAGCGTCATCGATCGCTTTACGGTAAACCTGAGCTGTGCGTGCGCAGTAGTAGAAAGACTTAGTACGACCTTCGATCTTCAATGAGTGAACACCCATCTTAGTCAGACGTTCTACGTGTTGGATTGCACGTAGATCTTTCGAGTTCATGATGTAAGTACCATGCTCATCTTCGAATGCTGCCATCTTTTCTTCAGGGCGATGCGCTTCAGAAAGCAGCACGACTTCATCGGTTGGTTTACCGCGGCCGATAGTTGTTTCAGGGCGCTCGTCTGCGACTTCAATCGCTTGTACTTCCGTTGGGTCAAACTTTTCTACGATATCGCCAGTGTCGTTTTCTTTGCCTTCTTCGACTTTATATTCCCAACGACATGCGTTTGTACATGTACCTTGGTTAGGATCGCGCTTATTGATGTAACCGGAAAGTAGGCAGCGGCCAGAATACGCCATGCATAGTGCACCATGAACGAATACTTCTAATTCTGTTTCAGGGCAGTGCTCACGAATTTCTTCAATCTCTTCCAGAGAAAGCTCACGAGAAACGATCACGCGCTCAACGCCGTTCGCAGCCCAAAACTTCACCGTTGCCCAGTTTACGGCGTTCGCTTGAACCGACAGGTGGATTGGCATGTCTGGAAACGCTTCGCGAACCATCATGATAAGGCCAGGATCAGACATGATGAGAGCGTCTGGACCCATTTCTACCACAGGTTTAAGATCGCGAATGAAAGTTTTCAGCTTAGAGTTGTGCGGTTGGATGTTACATACCACGTAAAGCTTTTTGCCTAGGGCATGGGCTTCATTGATACCGATTTGTAGGTTCTCGTGGTTGAACTCGTTGTTACGTACACGAAGGCTGTAGCGAGGCTGGCCAGCGTAAACCGCATCTGCGCCGTAGGCGAACGCGTAACGCATGTTTTTAAGGCTACCTGCTGGGGATAGTAGCTCAGGTACGAATGCTTTCTCAGTTGTCATTGCTCAATTCTCTTATATCTGATCACAAGTCAGGCCAATTCCACCTTATGGAAATGGGGCGCAAATTTTACGTCAAAATGTGACCAGTGACTAGGATAATTATGGCTCAGATAAACAAACGCCCTCAAAAAAAGTGAGGGCGTTATGATTAATCTTTGTACTGCGTTAAGCGTTTGGGTTTGGAAGGCCACCCAATGCTTCGTATAGATTTGGCAGGAAAGCACTGAATTCACCACACATTAGTGAGAAGTCGGCATCGAAGCGCGCCGCTTGATCCTCACGTGGGATATCATCGTTTTGATCTTTTATCTCATCAGAGAACTTCAGGCGTTTAATACCAGAATCTTCCGCCATGATGAATTCAATACGATCTTGCCAGTTGAGAGCTAGCTTAGTCACCACTTTGTCTGCTGCGATATGGTTACGTATTTCATCGGTTGCCAGTTCTTGCTTCTTACAACGAATCACACCACCATCTTCTAACACAGACTTAAGTTCCGCTTCGTCCATCATAGAAATACCTTGTGGCGTATCACCCGTTTTTACCCATTCCGTCAGCGTCGTTTCGATCGCCATTTCAGGGATTGCCGGTATAACAGGTAGACTACCCATGGTTTTGCGTAGCAGTGCCAACACGTCTTCTGCTTTTTTGTAGCTGCTCGCATCAACAAGGATGAAGCCTTCTTTTGGCATGATCAGCACATAAGTGTGGCTGCTGCGGCTGAATGCACGTGGTAGTAAATCCATCACGATGTCATCTTTAAGGTTGTCTTTCTCTTTTTTCTTCAGAGGACGGCCTTCTTGAGCTTCCATCGCTTCTATTTTTGCGTTTAGTGAATCTTTGATCACTGAAGCAGGTAGCATCTTCTCTTCTTTCTTAGCGCAAATCAGAATGCGGTTTTCGGAAACATGCGTCATCATGTCGCCATTTCTACCCATCGCGCTCACCCAGCCAAACTTTTGTTTGTCTTGGCTGCCACAAGGAGTGAATCGGAACTCGGCTAGTTGAGTTTCCAGTTGATCGGCATTGAAGTTAACCTCGCGGTTAACACGGTATACCAGACAGTTTTTAAACCACATAAATCTTCTCTAGGCTTGATGACAAGGGCCTAATCATAGGGAATTTTAGCGGCGTTGTCCTAATTGATTTAAAAAAGATAACCATGAATCCCAAAAGAAAGTTATGTGAAAATTTGTTTTCAAAGGTCACAAAAGTGTCATAATTGGTAGTGATAATGCTTATGCATAGAGGGGCGCCTTGTCCTTTAAATTCATTAGCTCAACTCACATAAGGTTATTCAATTATGTCTAGAAGGATTCTGGTTGTTGAAGACGAAGCTCCGATTCGTGAAATGCTGTGCTTCGTGCTTGAACAGAAAGGTTATCAAGCAGTCGAAGCAGAAGATTACGACTCTGCGGTGACCAAACTGGCTGAACCTTTCCCGGATTTAGTGCTACTAGACTGGATGCTACCAGGTGGCAGTGGTATTAACTTCATCAAGCATATGAAGCGTGAGGAGCTAACTCGTAACATTCCCGTTGTGATGTTGACCGCTCGTGGTGAGGAAGAAGATAAGGTCCGCGGCTTAGAAGTTGGCGCTGATGACTACATCACCAAACCTTTTTCGCCAAAAGAGTTGGTTGCTCGCCTTAAGGCGGTTATTCGCCGTGTGACCCCGACAGCGCTTGAAGATGTGATTGACGTACAGGGACTGAAATTAGATCCTGTCTCTCACCGCGTGACTGCAAATGACGAAGCGATCGATATGGGGCCGACAGAGTTCAAAATGCTGCACTTCTTTATGACGCACCAAGAGCGCGTTTACAGCCGTGAACAACTGCTAAACAACGTTTGGGGCACCAATGTGTATGTAGAAGATCGCACGGTAGATGTGCATATTCGACGTTTACGTAAAGCGCTTGAAGCGGCTGGTCACGACAAGCTCATCCAAACCGTCCGCGGCGCAGGCTATCGTTTCTCGACGAAGGCATAACATTGCTAGCAGCTTATCAATACCATTTCAGGAGTCATGAGTGGTTGAAAGATTGACTTGGAAAAAGCTGGCCTGGGAGCTGGCTTTTTTTTACACCCCTTGGGTGATAGTAGGTTGGATATTCGGTTATATGCCGTGGTTGCTTCTGGCAGCCACGGCTTTGCAGCTTGTATGGCATTTGCATTATCAGGTGCGTTTGTCTGCTTGGTTATGGGATGAAAAGCGTCTCACGCCGCCGTCAGGAAGCGGCAACTGGGAGTCGTTGTTTAACGGTTTATACCGCTTGCAGCAACGCCAGCGTCGTAAGCGTAAAGAGCTCACTAACTTGATTCGCCGTTTCCGTAATGGTGCAGAATCGCTGCCAGATGCGGTGGTGGTATTTCGTGCAGGAGGCAACATAGTGTGGTGTAACAAGCTGGCGCAGCACCTTTTGGGTTTTCACTGGCCGGAAGATTCTGGACAACCTATTTCTAACCTTATCCGTACTCCAGATTTTATTAAGTACATCAACAAGCGAGATTTTTCTGAGCCGCTAGAAATGCGCTCACCACTCAACGTCGAACGCATGTTGGAGTTGCGTATTGTGCCTTACACCGAAGGTGAGCACTTGATGGTGGTGCGTGATGTGAGCCAACTAAAACAGCTTGAAGGCATGCGACGTAACTTCTTCGCCAACGTCTCTCATGAACTGCGCACGCCGATGACGGTACTGCAAGGTTATCTCGAGATGACGGAAGATCCAGACATGATTGTCGGCCCTATGTGGACCAAAGCGCACGGTGTGATGACAGAGCAGCTCAATCGAATGAACAGTTTAGTGAATCAGCTGCTGACGCTCTCAAAGATTGAAGCGGCGCCTATGCACGAACTGGAAGATGTCGTAAACGTGCCAAGTATGCTGGAAGTGCTTGAGAAAGAGGCGGTAAGTTTAAGCGGCGATGACAAGCATCACCTGCAGTTCGATGTCGATTCGAGTTTGCGCGTGCTTGGTGATGATGATCAACTGCGCAGTGCGATCTCAAACTTGGTTTACAATGCGGTCAAGTACACACCACCCGGTGCACACATTAACGTACGTTGGTATCAAACTGTACAAGGTGCTCGTCTGGAAGTGAATGACAGTGGCGATGGAATTGAGCCACAACACTTACATCGATTGACCGAGCGTTTCTATCGCGTCGATAAAGCTCGCTCGAGAGATACTGGTGGTAGTGGTCTTGGCCTAGCCATTGTGAAGCATGCCCTGAGTCATCATGATTCTCATCTAGACATTCACAGTGAAGTTGGTGTGGGCAGTCAGTTCTCTTTTGTTCTGCCAAGTCGATTGGTGGTCAAGTCATGAGTGTCATCTCTAACGTAATGAAGAATATCACTCTCGTTACACTGGTTCTCTCCAACGTGGCTTTTGCACAAGATAATCTTCTGCCTAATTATCAGAAGACAACGGGCATTGCGGGTAATTTACTGTCCGTTGGTTCAGATACGCTAGCAGGCATGACTACGCTCTGGGTGGAGGAGTTTAAATCTATCTATCCCAACATTAATGCTCAGGTGCAAGCTTCCGGCTCATCGACTGCGCCACCAGCATTAACGGAACAAACGGCGCAATTCGGTCCGATGAGCCGCTCAATGCGTATGCGTGAAATTGAAGCGTTTGAGCGGGTGCATGGTTACAAACCAACGGCACTTCGTGTTGCGATTGATGCTATTGGTATCTTTGTTCATCAAGACAACCCAATTAAAGGGTTGAATTTCAATCAATTGGATGCGATGTTCTCCGCGACACTGCGCTGTGGTGAAAGTGAGTTCATCACTAATTGGCGTGAGTTAGACATCAAAGCGGAATGGGCAAAGCGCAACTTACAGCTGTTTGGGCGCAACTCCGTTTCGGGGACTTACGGTTACTTCAAAAGTAATGCCTTGTGTGGTGGTGATTTCAAAACCCGTGTCAATGAGCAACCTGGATCGGCGTCAGTGGTCCAGTCTGTGGCGTCTACGATTAGTGGCGTTGGTTACTCTGGTGTAGGTTACCGAGTCGCAGGGGTTCGTTTAGTGCCAATCGCGAAAACAGGCACAGATTACGTCAATCCAGTACGTGAAAACATTATTTCAGGTAAGTACCCACTATCACGTTATCTCTACGTTTACGTGAATAAACACCCAGACTATCCACTAAGTCCAATTGAAGCTGAGTTCATTCGCTTTATGTTTTCAGCTCAAGGTCAAGCGCTGGTTGCGAAAGATGGTTATGTTCCGATTACTGCTGCTTTCGCTGCGGAGGAATTAAAAAAAGTCGGTTTATAAGCCGACTCTTTTCTTTGCTTCATGGAGTTTTCGGTTAGAAGCTCAGTGCCCATCCAGCGCTTTCCCAACGCTGCTGCTCTTGCTGCAAATCGGCATCGAGCAGTTTGTTATTCTCCAGCCAATCTTCTTCTGTGCAGGTAAGTACCCACTTATCTTCTTGTATTGACAGCGTCAGCTCTGGCAGCGGATCGTCACTGCGTTGCCCATTCACCACTATGGCTAGGCGCAGAACCTTAACTAAGTTGATGATGTCACTTTGTTTGTAGAGGTTAAACTCTGGGAAATCATTCAGTTTTAAAGACTTACGCTGGAAGCGAGCTAAGGTTGCCAATATCAACTGCTGCTCGTGATTAAAGCCGGGTAAGTTGGAGTGCTGTAAAATATAGAACGAGTGGCGATGGAAACCCCGTAGACTGATGCTCAAGCCGACTTCATGTAGCAAAGCTGCCCACTCCAGTAAATCGAACAGCTCGCTCTTTTTTTTGATACCCAGCTTAGAGCGTACATTGCACAGCATCTCCCGCGCATTACCTTTTACTCTAGCTGCGTGTTCAATATCGACACGATGCTGCTTCGCCAGGTTTTCTGTAGTGCGCATACGAATGTCTGAGCGAGCGAAACGTTCTTCCATTTCGTAGAGTAAGCCTTCACGCAGGGCGCCATCAGAGAAGAACATCTGGTTGATTTTCAGTGCTTGGAAGATGGCTGCCAAAATAGCGACTCCAGCAGCAAAAACCGGTTTGCGTTCCTCAGTGAGGCCGACAAGATCGATATCTTCAATAGAATCAAACTTGCACAGTGTGTCGATAAGCTTAACTAGACGCTTCGTCGTGATCAGTTCATCTTCATGCCCTAACCCAATCAGTACTTCACGAATCGCTTTGATCGTACCGGAAGACCCCAAAGCAATATCCCAGCCTTTCTTGCGGTATTTTGAGGCAATGGATTCAAGACGTTGCTCTGCGGCGAGCATCGCCTTACTGAAATTCTTATGCGACAGTTTGCCATTATTGAAGAACTGCTCGGTGAAACTCACACAACCCATTTGTTTACTACTGAGCAACTCTGGCTCGAACTCTTGGCCAATGATCATCTCGGTACTGCCGCCGCCGATATCGACAACCAACTTGGAATTAGACTCTGCTTGAGTATGCGCGACGCCGAGATAGATGAGGCGCGCTTCTTCTTCGCCCGGAATGATTTCAATCGCAAAAGGCAGTATATTTTTGGCCCGCTTAATAAAGAGGTGGGCGTTGTTGGCTCGTCTTAAGGTGTGGGTTGCGGCGATTCTTACGTTTGAAGCTTCAAAACCTTGTAAGCGTTCGGCGAACATCGCCAGACACTCAAGGCCCCGCTCCATTGCGGCGTGACTGAGATTTAATTCTGAATCTAGACCGGAAGCTAAGCGCACTCGCTGTTTGTGGCGGCTCACTAATTGCAAGTCGCTTCCAACCACTTTCGCCACCACCATATGAAAGCTGTTTGATCCAAGGTCAATGGCGGCAATATGGCGTACATCTTGTTCAAGTATTTGAGGCATTTGCTTTTTGTTTTCTAGTTTGTTTCTCTATATTTTTAAGATAGTCGTAGATGGCAACTTGTGAGCGAACTTTTTTACGATTACCACGAGGTACGTAGCGGTTACTCATCTCTTTATCTATCAAACGAGCCTTTACTGTATCGGTAAAGTGAATGTCGATTATATCAATAATGCGTTGTTTCAAACGTGGATCACGAACCGGAGCCGCCACTTCAATTCGATGGTCGATATTTCGTGTCATCCAGTCTGCTGATGAGATGTAAACCAGTGGGTCGCCGTCATTGTGAGCGATCAAAACGCGAGGGTGCTCAAGGAAGCGGTCGACAATACTGATGATACGAATGTTCTTACTCACCCCTTCGATGCCGGGTACGAGTGAACACATGCCACGGATGATCATATTGATTCTTACCCCGGCATTACTCGCTTGGTAAAGCTTATTAACGATGCCTTTGTCGACCAAGTTATTGACCTTGATGGTCAGTGCTGCTTCCTTACCCATTTTGGCATTGGCAATTTCGGTATCAATTAAGTGGTATAATTGCGCCCGTGAGTTTCTTGGGGAGACAATCAAATGGTTGAATTCCACCGGACGATATGGATTTTCGATATAGCCAAACACATTTCTTACCTCATTGGTGAGTTTGTGATCGGCGGTAAGTAAAGTAATGTCGGTATAAACTTGTGCCGTTTTTTCGTGAAAGTTCCCCGTACCAATGTGAGCGTAGCGGACAATCTTTTCTTCTTCACGACGGCTGATGAGAAGTAATTTGGAGTGAATCTTAAGGCCCGGAGCTCCGAAAATAACATGCACACCAGCATCTTTCAGTATTTTGGACCACTCGATATTCGCCTCTTCATCGAAGCGGGCTTGCAGCTCTACCACAACGGTGACGCTCTTGCCATTGTGGACGGCATCGATCAACGAGTTCATCAAACGTGAGTCTTTGGCGACGCGGTAGATATTGATCTTGATGCTAATCACTTTAGGGTCGAATGAGGCTTGTCGAACTAATTCTGAGATGTGATCAAAGGTATGATAAGGAAAGTGCAGCAGTATATCTTTGGCTTTGATGGCTTCAAAACTGTTTGCATAGCCCTCAAAGTCAGCACATTTCATAGGTGGCATTGGTTTGTTTTCTAAATAATCTCGGCCAACGTTGGGAAAGCCTATAAAGTCTTTGAAATTATGATAGCGCCCGCCAGGGATAAGATTATCGTAATTGGAAATTTGCAGTTTTTGGCATAAGAAGTTGAGCATCTTTCGTGGCATTTCGCGCTCGTAAACGAAGCGCACAGGTAGGGCGGTAAGACGTTGATTTACCCCTTCAGACATTTGCTCAAGCATGCTGTATTCGACCTCTAGGCGTAAGTCGTATTCGGCATCACGGGTCATCTTCATGGCGTAGCCATTTAGCTCATCGTAATCGAAGAAGCCTTTGAACGATTTATCCAGGCAGTAGCGGATAATATTGTCGAGTAAGATGATCGTTTTGCGTCGCTTGCCTTTTTTTTCAGGCAGCATGACAAAACGAGGTAAGTGATCCGTTGGGATTTCAATTAAAGCGTACTGCGATTGATCGTCTTTTTGTAAGTCAACAGCAATGTAAGCATATTCGTCTTTAAGGAATTGCAGAACATCAATGTCTTCTTTGATGAGAAGAGGGGTAATATGCGGCATGACTTTTTTACGAAAATATTTGCTAATCCAGCGTTTCTGCGTGTCATCAAGTTGGTTCTCATTGACCAAAAAAATGCGGCGTCGCGCCATTTCTCGGATTAAATCACCATACAGCTCATCGAATTGTTCGTTAAGCTTCAATGCCTTGGTTTGCATCTTGGTTAACAAGTGCTTAGAGTTATCGTTTTCACCTCGCTCTTGACTGATCAAAATCCGACGCTTTACGTTGGCAAAGCGGACTTTGTAGAACTCGTCTAAGTTATTGGAAAATATCCCGAGAAATCGAATTCGTTCAATAAGAGGGACGGTTTTGTCGGCAGCTTCTTGTAGTACTCTCTCATTGAAAGACAACCAACTCAGTTCTTTTTCTATATAGAGTTTCTCTGCGCTCATAACCTTACCTAGCTTAAAATGAAGTCATCCATGTTGTTCGGGGGGACATAAAGAGGAGTTTGTACACCATCTTACGTTATATCAATCGTAGTCAATAACAGGTCATTCTCGCTTGTTTTAATTGTCAAAGATTACTGACGATGATGAATACGACAGTTTTATTTGGCAACACGGCCTGAATAAGAGTTGTATTCTTTTCAGTTGTTTAATGTGAACTGTAATATAATTGTCATCTTAACGACATATTCTAGTACTGAGTCAAAAAGGGTAGAGAGATTAATGGCACAAGCCGAGTTTTCATTGCAGGAAAAAGATAAGAAGCGATTGATTAAAGATCGTTTAGTCCGATTTGCAGTGACATCCGGTGGCGTGGGCGTTTTAGCCGCCCTTGTTTTGATCTTTGTTTACCTTGCAATGGTTGTTATCCCTCTGTTTTCTGACGCAGAGATTGAGACCAATTATGCATCTAGAATAACCCAAAGCGGGAAGCCACTCGCAATTTCGATTGATGATTACGCGCAAATCGGTTTGGTTGTGACCCAATCTGGCGAGGTGCAATTCGTTCCTCTTGATGATTCTAGCAAGCCTGTGCTGCTTACTCAGCAGGTAGCGAATAACCCAGTTGTGTTTTCTCAATCCGCTCCAGGAGTGGGTTGGTATGGCCTAGTCGATGACCGAGGTAAAGCGCACATATTTAAGCCGGAATTTAACGCGACGCTACGTGAAAACACTCGAGCCCCAGAAGTTGTACGCTTTAGAAGTACCATGGATATGCAACTAACAGGTACATCAGACCCCGTAACTCAATTTGTTTTTAGTGCTTCTTCGCAAACGCCAACCCTGGTTTGGCGAACACAGAGGGGCGAATTAAAAGCGCGTTGGCAAGTTCCCCAGTTATTAGATGCACCACCTATAACCCGTGATTACACTTTCTCTTCGGGCTTTGATACTCCAGACCAAATGCTGCTGACACCAGACGGCAACAACTTATATTTACGCAATGGGTCGGAGCTGATCGTCTTGGTAAAAGATGACAATAAATTCTCCGTACGCGAAGTGATTGATCTGACTCAGGGCGAGACAAAACACTCGGTAAGAACGATGGATTTGTTGGCTGGGGCATATTCTCTGCTTGTTACGCACAATGATGGTCGTGTTTCACAGTGGTTTGATACCTTGCAAGGCGATAGGCGTACTTTGACTCACATTCGTGACTTTAAGTTAGCATCAGAGCTTAAGTACTTACTGCCAGATTCACATCGCAAAGGTTTTTACAGCTTTTATACTAACGGTACGGTGCAAAGCCACTACACCACCAGTGAGAAATTGGTGCTATTTCAACGTGCTTACCAACAAGCGCCAGCAATGGCGGCAATGTCGAATAATGAGCGCTATCTGGTGACTTGGCAAAACGATAAATTGAACGTCGTTTTAGTTGATAATCCATACCCAGAAGTTTCTTTCTCCGCCTTATGGCAAAAAGTCTGGTATGAGGGTTACCCTGAGCCAGAGTTTGTGTGGCAATCCACCTCAGGCAGTGATGATTTTGAAGCAAAATTTAGCCTAGTTCCAATTGCCTTTGGTACCATCAAAGCGGCGATGTTCGCGATGTTATTCTCCGTGCCGTTAGCGGTGCTTGGTGCCATTTACACCGCTTACTTTATGTCACCACGCATGCGGCGTGTGGTGAAGCCGTCAATTGAGCTGATGGAAGCTTTACCGACCGTTATTATTGGTTTTCTTGCTGGTCTTTGGTTTGCCCCTATTGTCGAGGACCATCTGATTACTGTTGTAATGATGCTGTTTGTGTTGCCTCTGGGCACTATGGTGGTGGGCGGCCTATGGGCGCTGATCCCAAAAACAGTTCGTAACCGCCTGCCAAATGGATGGCATGCCTTGGTGTTGATGCCTTTGCTTTTGCTGTTGATCGGTTTGGTTGTGTGGGTATCGCCATGGCTTGAGCGAGTCTTATTTGGCGGTGACATGCGTTTGTTCCTGACCGACCATGGTATTGGTTTTGACCAACGTAATGCGCTGGTGGTTGGTTTAGCAATGGGCTTTGCGGTTATTCCAACGATTTTCACCATTGCAGAAGATGCGATTTTCTCTGTGCCGAAACATTTATCAGATGGTTCCTTAGCACTGGGTGCGACGCCCTGGCAAACCCTGATATATGTGGTGTTGCTAACAGCCAGTCCGGGTATCTTTTCGGCGATCATGATGGGGCTTGGTCGCGCAGTGGGTGAAACCATGATTGTGTTAATGGCAACGGGGAATACGCCACTGATGGACTGGAATGTCCTCGAGGGTTTACGAAGCTTATCGGCCACCATAGCGGTTGAGTTGCCAGAATCTGAAGTCGGCAGCTCTCACTACCGATTGTTGTTCCTATCTGCGCTAATTTTGTTTGTCTTCACCTTTGCGGTGAACGCCTTGGCAGAGTGGGTTCGTCAAAGACTAAGAGACAAATATCGTGCGTTATAATCAGTTAATAAAAGAGCGAGTATTCGCGTGTTAAATTGGATTCGCTCTGGCGCACCTTGGATTTGGCTAACTGGCGGGGCAGTAAGCATCAGCTTGCTTTCAGTTCTCGGCTTATTGCTATTGATTGGCTGGAAGGGGCTCACTTATTTTTGGCCTGCCCCCCTTTATCAGTGGAATGTTGCTGCGCTGACTCCGGTACAGGGCGAAGTGCTGCCGGAAAATTCGATTCTGGTCGGTCAGGTTTACGAACGCAGTTTTGTGCCAAGAAGCTACTTACCACAAGAAGCGGCGGATAAATTAGCTGGTGACGAAGAGTTCGCGACGCGTCTAAACATCAAAATCGCCAACCGTGAATTGTACCCTGCGGATTTTATCTCGGTGCTGAGCATGCAGTTGGATGAGCCGACAACGCCTGACGAATGGGCTGTGATTGAACGCAGCCGTGGTGGCTACTTCTTCGGTAAGTTTGTTGCTTTCCAAGATGGTGCAACACGCTACGAAAGCAAGATTCCAACGCTTTTGGAGCAGAAACTGGATGATGCGCAAACCTTACATCATGAAATCGATATGCTGGTGGATGACAAGGTAAAAGACTTAGGCTGGCAGTTAGAGCAGCTTCGCTTGGACAGACGTAAGCACGAGCTGAATGACACCATTAGCGAAGACTTTTTGCTAGACAACAATCAACGCAAATCTGAGATTGAGGCTGAATTGGCGAAGTTAGATAGCCAACTTGATGGATTGCGTTTGGGTTTCTCCGATTACACGCTCATTGTTGAAGACATGACCGGAGCTCAGGTTTCGATTCCTCTAGAGGATATTTTGGATTACTGGCATCCAAACCAAATGTCATTGCCCGAGAAAGTTGCTCACTGGGGGAAACAGGTTTGGAAGTTTTTATCTGAGGGGCCTCGTGAGTCCAACTCTGAAGGCGGTGTTTTCCCGGCGATTTTTGGTACGGTTTTCTTGGTTATCATCATGTCTATCATAGTGATGCCGTTGGGTGTGGTTGCGGCCATTTATTTGCATGAATACGCTAAGAATAATGCCCTTACTCGAATGATCCGCATTGCGGTGATTAACTTAGCTGGTGTTCCTTCCATCGTTTATGGTGTATTTGGCTTGGGTTTCTTTGTTTATACCATTGGTGCCTCCATTGATAACGTGTTTTACGCCGAACGATTACCCGCTCCAACCTTTGGTACGCCGGGCTTGTTGTGGTCTGCACTGACGTTAGCTGTCTTGACGCTGCCAGTGGTTATTGTGACGACAGAAGAAGGGCTAACTCGCATTCCGAGTTCGGTGCGTCATGGTTCATTGGCGTTGGGGGCAACGCAATTTGAAACACTGTGGCGTGTCGTTTTACCTATGGCTACCCCTGCGATCATTACGGGTTTGATTCTCGCCGTCGCCCGTGCAGCGGGTGAGGTGGCGCCATTAATGTTAGTGGGCGTTGTGAAGTTGGCTTCTAGCTTGCCCGTCGATGGACAATTCCCTTACGTGCATTTAGACAGAAAATTCATGCACCTTGGTTTTCAGGTTTACGATGTTGGGTTCCAAACGTCAAATATCGAAGCCGCGCGTCCACTGGTTTATGCGACCTCCTTCTTACTCGTGACGGTTATTGTCGGCCTCAACTTAACAGCAATCAGTATTCGTAATAACCTGCGAGAGAAATACCGAACTTTAGGGCAAGATTAAGCATGTTTAACTTTGATAATACATTGGGTTATGAACCGCCGCTGGATGTGCATAATCTAACGGATGAACAAACGGCGATCTCGATTGAGGGCCTTAATCTTTTCTATGGTCAGGCACAGGCGCTTCACGATATTTCCATGCGCATTCCGAAAGGGCGTGTTACGGCATTTATTGGCCCGTCAGGTTGTGGTAAATCCACGTTGTTGCGCTGTATCAACCGCATGAACGACTTAGTTGAAGGTTGTAAAGTGACGGGGAAAGTGCGCTTGCACGGTAAGAATGTCTACAACCCAAGTGTGGATGTTGCCACGTTGCGTCGCCGAGTGGGGATGGTTTTCCAGCGTCCAAATCCATTCCCCAAATCGATTTATGAAAACGTAGTCTATGGCCTTCGTCTACAGGGTATGAAGAACAGTCGTATGCTGGATGATGCGGTCGAACGTGCGCTACGTTCAGCGGCATTATGGGATGAAGTAAAAGATCGCCTGCATGAAAACGCATTTGGACTTTCTGGCGGTCAGCAGCAGCGTTTGGTGATTGCCCGCGCAGTCGCGATTGAACCAGAAGTCTTATTATTGGATGAACCGACATCGGCATTGGATCCAATCTCAACGTTGACGATTGAAGAGCTTATCAATGAGCTAAAGACTCAATATACTGTCGTTATCGTTACCCATAACATGCAGCAGGCGGCGCGCGTCAGCGATCACACTGCATTTATTCATATGGGTAAGTTGATTGAATATTCGGATGCGGATTCTATCTTTACCTCTCCAATGAAGAAGCAAACCGAAGATTACATTACCGGTCGTTACGGCTAAGCCGCGACCCTTGAAGGATGAAAAGAAAAGCCATGCACTTTGGACGTCACATCTCAGGACAATTTAACGTAGAGTTAGAATCGATTCGAACCCATGTACTCACTATGGGCGGTTTGGTAGAACAGCAACTGTCTTTTGCTATTCAAGCCTTGCATAAGGAAGACATCGAGCTGGCGCGTAAAGTTGTGCGTGATGATCACAAAGTCAACGCGATGGAAGTGTCTATCGACGAAGCCTGTACTCGTATCATTGCGAAGCGTCAACCGACTGCAAAAGACTTACGTTTGATCATGGCGATCATCAAGACCATCACTGATCTCGAGCGAATTGGTGATGTTGCAACGCGCATTGCCTACGTGGCGATTGAAAGTCCATCATCGCAAGAGCGTCAATTTCAGGTCTCGTTAGAGCCTTTATGTCGTCAAGCGATCCAAATGCTACACCAAGTGCTCGATGCATTTGCGCGCATGGATGTCGAGGCTGCGGCAGAAGTGCACAAGCTTGATGATAAGTTGGATGCCGAATACGAAGCCGTAATTCGTCAGCTGATGACTTACATGATGGAAGACCCGAAAAATATTCCGCACATTCTACAAGTGATGTGGTCTGCGCGTGCCATTGAACGCGTGGGTGACCGTTGCCAGAATATCTGTGAATACATCATTTATTTCGTCAAAGGAAAAGATGTACGTCATCTTGGTGACCAAAGCATCGATGACGCACTGAAGTGATGCTGTTTTAAGATGATTAATACGTCTCTGGAACGAAGGTTTGAGTGTCAATAGGTGCTCGCACATAACCCTCTTTATTCAGTTCCGGTAATTCAATAAAGGGGTGCTCAATCTCTGCGTATTCAACTTGGCTAAGTAAGTGGCTAATGCAGTTCAATCGAGCTTTCTTTTTGTCATCTGAGGGGACCACCCACCAAGGGCAGTTCTTCGTGTCTGTGTAGGCAAACATCTTGTCTTTTGCTTCAGAGTATTCTGCCCAGCGATTACGAGATTCCAAATCCATAGGACTGAACTTCCAGCGTTTGATGGGGGTATTGATACGTTCTAGAAAACGTTTTTCTTGCTCTTCATCGGAAACCGAAAACCAGTACTTAAGCAAAATGATGCCGGAGCGTTGCAGCATGCGTTCAAACTCTGGGCAAGAGCGGAGAAACTCTTCATACTGGTCTGGAGTGCAAAATTCCATGACTTTTTCAACGCCAGCGCGGTTGTACCAACTGCGGTCAAACAACACAATTTCTCCAGCAGCGGGCAAGTGCGCGACGTAGCGCTGGAAGTACCATTGTGTTTTTTCTTTTTCTGTCGGGGCGGGAAGGGCAGCGATCCGGCAGACACGAGGATTAAGTTTTTCGGTGATGCGTTTGATGGTGCCACCTTTGCCTGCGGCGTCTCGTCCTTCAAAAATGACAACGACTTTCAGCCCTTTATGCTTTACCCACTCTTGGAGTTTGACTAATTCAATTTGCAGCTGTTCTAGCGCTTTTAGGTATTCCTTTTTCTTTAGTTTCGCCATATATCCTCCCGTCTTCTGCTATCAATATGTTAGCACTCATAACAATTACAGTGAGGAAATGATCAGAATTTGCCGGGGAACCACGTTTGAAAACCAGGCCGGATAAGTCGTAATTCTGCAGCCAAAACGTTAAATCAAGTTACCGAGCGCAGCGCTCACTTTAGTAATGACCTCAGTACTGGTGATCGGAATCGAAAAATCGTCCACATTGGCTGCGCCCATCTTGCTCTGCTCGGCAATAAAGGTCATGTGGCTTGGACGCGCAACCTTGCCAGATAAATGTACTTCCGTAACCTTGGTTTGCTCAATCAACTGCCCCACATTGTCTGCATTCACACCGGCTCCGGCCATAATTGAAATACGCCCCTGTGCTTGCTCAACCAAAGCTTTTAGCATAGTGGTGCCTTGTGGCGCAGAAGATGCAAGACCGGAAGTCAAAATACGTTCACAGCCTAAGCTGATCAGCTCCTCTAAGGCTTTTTCTGCATCACGACATTGGTCAAAGGCGCGATGGAAGGTCACGCCTAATCCGAGCGCTTGAGCGAATTCACACAGCGCTTTTGTAAAAGGCATGTGGATATTTCCGTCTTGAGTCAGCACACCGAACACGACACCGTCCAAGCCTGCTTGTTTAGCGGCTTCAATGTCCCAACGCATTATTTCGATTTCTTCCTCACTATAAAAGAAGTCACCTTGGCGGGGGCGGATCATTGCGTAGATTGGAATGGTAGAGCGGTCAGCGGCTTGTTGCATAAAGCCATAGCTTGGAGTTAAGCCTCCTAAAGCAAGAGAGGAGCAGAGTTCGATTCGGGTTGCACCACCAGCAATTGCATTGTGGAGTGATTCAATTGTATCAATACAAACTTCAAGCTGAGTGTTCACGATGTCGTCCTTAATGGTGGTCTTTACAGCACATACTAGCAGGATGAAAGGAGAGGAGCTGTACTGGAACTGAGCGAAATAGAGGTAAACTTTTTGTGTGAGGCTTACCTCTTTACTGGTAAAAGCACAGATAAAAATAAAGCCCAGAGCGAAACTCTGGGCTTTTTTGACTTTACTTAGACTGATTGGCGTTCGCGATTTACGCAGTAGCTTAGTGCTTTATAGATATCCAACCAACATGCCCGTTGAGCTTGGGCAGTGCGTCTATTACTTGCTTAGGTCGTCTGCGTGCTCAGATAGGAACGCTGCAACACCTTTTGGAGATGCGTCCATACCTGCTTTGCCTTCTTCCCATTGTGCAGGACATACTTCGCCGTGCTTCTGGTGGAAGTTTAGTGCATCAACCATGCGTAGCATTTCGTCGATGTTGCGACCTAGTGGTAGATCGTTAACTACTTGGTGACGTACAAGACCGTCTTCGTCGATTAGGAAAGAACCACGGAAAGCAACGCCTGCTTCTGGGTGCTCTACATCGTACGCTTTACAGATTTCGTGTTTAACATCAGCAACTAGAGGGTATTTAACTTGACCGATACCGCCATCTTCGATAGCAGTGTTACGCCATGCGTTGTGAGAGAACTGAGAATCGATAGAAACACCGATTACTTCAACACCTTTAGCTTGGAAATCAGCTAGGCGGTTGTCGAATGCGATTAGCTCAGATGGGCAAACGAACGTGAAATCTAGTGGGTAGAAGAATACTACTGCTTTCTTACCTTTTGTGAACTCTGCAAAGTTGAAGTTATCAACGATTTCACCGTTACCTAGAACAGCTGCTGCAGTAAAGTCAGGGGCTTGACGACCTACTAGTACCATTTTTTTGCTCCTAAAAATTTTGGTTAGTTCCAAACCTATTTGAGTTATTTAGGTTTAGTCCGTGTTTGTGCGAGACAAACTATAGTACAGATTGTAGTATTGAAAAAAGCGAAATAATTAGATTGAGTTCATCGAAAAAAGCGATAGCAGCGAAACTATTATCTCGATCACCGCAATAGCAATAGATATCAATAGAATTATGAATAAATGGCCTAGCTTGAAGCAGTTACACTACTTGGTCACCCTGCATGAGACTCGACACTTTAGTGACGCTGCTGAGCGTTGTTTCGTCAGCCAATCAACCCTAAGTAAGGGGATCCAAACCCTAGAAGAGTTAATTGGTTGTCCACTTTACGAGAAGAAAGAGAAAAAAAGCCCGTTGGTCTTCACTCAAGCTGGTGAAATGGTGGTACAGCAGGGGCGAGAACTGCTGGCGAAAGGGCAAGATCTTGTCGAATTAGGGCGTCTGTGCCAAGGCGATGATATGGAAGGACAGCTTAAAGTGGGTTGTATACCGACTATTGCTCCTTTCCTACTGTGCGAACTGGTTCAGAAGGTCAATCACCGCTTTCCACAGTTAAACCTTTTGTTAAGAGAGGATACGACGACTAACTTACTGCAAGCACTCCGCCACGGAGAATTGGACGTTTTGATCCTAGCTTTGCCCGTAGAAATAGAGGGAATGGAAAGCCGTGTAGTAGGGCAGGACCCATTCCGTATGGTCATCAGTGCCAATCAAGTCGATTCTGTGCCTATGCCGATCCGCTATGCAGACTTGCCGAATGAATCTGTCTTCTTATTGGAGAAAGAACATTGCCTTACTGAGCATGCCGTGTCAGCGTGTAAGTTGACGGACAAAGAGAAGATCAACCCATTCACTGCGACCAGTCTGCATACCTTAGTTCAGATGGTAGCGAATGGCTTGGGTACCACTTTTATCCCGCAAATGGCGATTGATCATGGCTTGCTGCATAACCAAAACTTGGTGGTTATCGATCCCCCAGGTCAACAAGCCTATCGCGATATTGGTTTGGTTTGGCGTCCAAGTTCGTCACGCTCAAACACTTTCAATCAATTGGCTGAAGTCGTCTCTGAGCTGCTTTAGTGGTTGGTATTAGTCTGCAATCATCAATCTAACACTAAAAAGCGCACTAGAAATGGTGCGCTTTTTAGCATTTTATTCTGTAGGTCAACTTTGACTTGTAAAATTTTACAGATGAACTTTCATGAAGCTTTCATAAAATAGTGAAATTTCACAATGTTAATTTTACATCACTGTCTGTGTAACCTGTTTGAGTTGCGTTTCATTTCTCTATCCTAGTTCTTGTGTAGACAAGGATTTTTTACCCACCACAGCATTCATACGCTTGTTTGAATTCAAAAATAACCGATAAAATTATTGTAATAAAATTACGTAATAACTTACATATACAACTTAAAAATCAAACACTTGTTTGATACCGGATAAAACTTCAAAATTAACCTTTTGTTTACTTTGGGGGTTTCGCTATAACCTTTGTTGGGTTAGGTTAATTAAGGGCTTGTGAGGTTTGTGTCTCGATTTGCAGAGCAATGTCAGATAGGTATGAGGTAGGCACAATACAGCCAAGTGGACACCAAGTCGAAGGATCTAATTTGTTGTTCATAACTTACAAATGTAGCTTTAGGCTGACAGCCCAAGCAAGGTTGAAAAAGCACGTTGAGGATGGATGATTATGCTTGTTCAGACAGAACAAAAAACACAACAATCGAAGCAAACCCAAGGCATGCTTGAGGTGAATGGAGTGGTTAGCCCTGAACATCAAGCCATTTTCCCTTTTGAAGCTCAAACCTTTCTATCTTTGCTGTGTGACAAATTTGCCGGACGTGTCGAACAGTTGTTGCAAGCTCGAGAAGATAAGCAAGCACGTATTGATGCAGGCGAGCTACCAGATTTTCTGCCAGAGACACAAGACATCCGTGAAGGGAGTTGGAAGATCCTCGGAGTTCCACAAGATCTGCAAGACCGCCGTGTCGAGATTACCGGCCCTACAGACCGCAAGATGGTGATTAATGCACTGAATGCGAATGTAAAAGTTTTTATGGCGGATTTCGAAGATTCGATGTCACCTGCGTGGAGTAAAGTCTTAGATGGTCAAATGAATCTGCGCGATGCGGTTAACGGTACCATCAGTTACACCAATCCAAATAATGGAAAACATTATCAGTTGGTCGAAGATCCTGCGGTATTGATTTGCCGAGTTCGAGGGCTGCATCTAAAAGAAAAACACGTCACGTGGCACGGTGAGGATATCCCAGGTGCGCTATTCGATTTTGCTCTGTATTTCTACAACAATTACAAAGCGCTACTGAAAAAGGGGAGTGGTCCTTACTTCTACATTCCAAAGTTGCAATCGCATCATGAAGCGAAGTGGTGGAGTGACGTATTTCATTTCACCGAAGAATATTTCGGTTTGGACACGGGCATTATCAAAGCCACCGTACTGATTGAAACCTTGCCTGCTGTATTCGAAATGGACGAAATCCTGTTCTCACTTAAAGAGCACATCGTTGGTTTGAATTGTGGTCGCTGGGATTACATCTTCAGCTACATCAAAACATTGAAAAGCCACCCAGACCGCGTACTTCCAGATCGTCAAGTGGTGACCATGAATAAGCCGTTCCTTAACGCTTACTCGAGATTGCTGGTACGTACTTGCCATAAGCGTGGTGCGTTTGCGATGGGCGGCATGGCTGCCTTTATTCCCGCAAAAGATCCTCAAGAAAATCAACAAGTACTGGATAAGATCCGTAACGATAAATCATTGGAAGCCAATAATGGTCACGACGGCACTTGGGTTGCGCACCCTGGCCTGGCCGACACCGCGGTAGAGGTGTTCAGCGCCACACTGGGTCAGCGTACCAATCAATTGGATGTGAGCCGTGTGGAGGATGCACCAATCACAGCTGAAGACTTGCTGGAACCATGCGAAGGGGAACGCTCAGAACAAGGTATGCGCCACAACATTCGCGTGGCGTTGCAATATATTGAGGCTTGGATCTCTGGCAATGGATGCGTGCCGATTTACGGACTGATGGAAGACGCTGCGACGGCGGAAATCTCCCGTGCTTCTATCTGGCAATGGATTCAACACGGTAAGTCGCTCGACAACGGGTTGAAGGTCACTAAGGCGCTTTTCGAGCTGTATCTGAAAGAAGAGATTGAAGTTGTGAAGCAAGAGGTGGGTGAACAGCGTTATCAAGCAGGTCGTTTTGAAGAAGCGGCAGACTTGATGGCAAGGTTGACCACTAGCGATGAACTGACCAACTTTTTAACCATTCCAGGTTACGACTACTTGGACTAATCGAAAGCGCCAAACTAACGATTTTTTTTTACCAATAAGTAAAGGATTCGAGGCAGATATGGATGTACTGCCTGAGAACGGAAAACTCAACGCACACGCCAAAGTGTACATAATATGAGGGATAGACCAATGACGAATTTAACTCGCCGCCAACAAATAGAAGCTCTGGAAAAAGACTGGGCAACCAATCCACGCTGGAAAAACGTAAAGCGGACCTACACAGCAGAAGAAGTCGTAGAATTACGTGGTTCTATGGTACCTGCCAATACCATCGCACAACGCGGAGCCGACAAACTTTGGTCACTGGTCAACGGTAGTTCAAAGAAGGGTTACGTAAACTGTCTTGGCGCACTCACTGGAGGGCAAGCGGTACAGCAAGCAAAAGCGGGTATTGAAGCGATTTACCTCTCTGGCTGGCAGGTAGCGGCAGACAACAACACGGCTTCAACTATGTACCCGGACCAATCGCTCTACCCAGTAGATTCTGTCCCTTCAGTCGTGAAACGTATCAACAACTCATTTCGTCGCGCAGACCAAATTCAATGGTCAGCAGGTAAATCGCCTCAAGACGAAGGGGGTATTGATTACTTCCTACCAATTGTCGCGGATGCAGAGGCCGGGTTCGGTGGTGTACTCAATGCTTATGAGTTGATGAAATCGATGATTGATGCAGGTGCGGCGGGTGTTCACTTTGAGGATCAATTAGCGTCAGTGAAGAAGTGCGGCCATATGGGGGGGAAAGTACTGGTTCCAACCCAAGAAGCGGTACAAAAATTGGTTGCGGCTCGGCTAGCAGCAGACGTGGCGGGCACGACAACACTGGTCATTGCGCGTACCGATGCAAACGCCGCAGACCTGCTAACGTCTGATTGCGACCCGTACGACAAAGACTTTATTCAAGGAGAGCGCACGCCAGAGGGGTTCTACCGTGTTCGTGCAGGTATCGATCAAGCTATCTCTCGTGGTTTGGCTTACGCGCCATATGCGGACCTTATTTGGTGCGAGACAGCAACGCCTTGTCTAGAAGAAGCGCGTAAGTTTGCAGAAGCGATTCATGCTGAGTACCCAGATCAACTGTTGGCATACAACTGCTCGCCTTCATTCAATTGGGAGAAGAACCTCGACGCAGAGACCATTGCCAAGTTCCAACAAGAGCTGGCTGATATGGGTTACAAGTACCAGTTCATCACACTTGCAGGTATCCACAACATGTGGTTCAACATGTTTGAATTGGCACACGCTTACGCACAAGGTGAAGGCATGCGTCATTATGTTGAAAAAGTTCAGCGTCCTGAGTTCAAGGCAGCAGAAAAAGGCTACACGTTTGTCGCGCATCAGCAAGAGGTAGGTACAGGGTATTTCGATAGAATGACCAATACTATTCAAGGCGGTAACTCGTCAGTGACAGCGTTAACTGGGTCTACTGAAGAAGACCAATTCTAACCAGCATGAATCACAAATGATTAGGTGAGTAATGGAATCTTTGAGCGGCGATTAAGCCGCTCTTTTTTTGCTAGTTCAGAGCACTTATTTATTGTGATTGGCCGTTGTTGCGCGCTCACCAGCCTCGATCGCACGAGTGCAGGCCTCAACCAGCGCTAATTTCTCCTGCCGCACAGGCACGTGACTGATCGTACTTGCAAAGCATGGTCGTGACGATGATGACTAAAAACTGACCTTGGTTTTCTTTGTTACCAATTTGTCTTTGTTGTCGATTTGCCCTTATTGTCACTGCCCATTTTTATTCATTACTGAACGTGATTTGAGTATATTCTACGCCTTTCATGTTTCATTGCCCTTTGACTCAAAGCTTTTACCGTCAATCTGAGGGGATTTGCTTGCTATTGCAGCATGTAAACATATACTAGTTTGCTGCGAAAAACTCGTCGCAATTTTATCGTCGCCCTAGACGTGATTTGACCAATAGATAAGACAAGTAATATGCAAGTATCAGATTTCCATTTCGATCTTCCAGATGAACTCATCGCTCGTTACCCTCAGCCAGAGCGTACCGCTAGTCGACTGCTGCAGATGGACGGCAACACAGGTGAACTCGTTGACGGCACATTTACCGATGTGTTGGATCAAATCCAAGCCGGTGATCTGGTGGTTTTCAACAATACTCGCGTCATTCCTGCGCGTATGTTTGGTCGTAAAGAGTCAGGTGGTAAGTTAGAGGTGCTCGTGGAGCGTATGCTTGACGAGAAAAGCATTCTGGCACACGTTCGTTGTTCAAAGTCACCAAAGCCTGGGACAACGATCCTAGTTGGTGAAAATGACGAGTATACAGCGCAAATGGTGGCTCGTCATGATGCATTATTTGAACTGAAGTTTAACGCCGATAAGACGGTTTTGGAGATTTTGGAAGAAATTGGTCACATGCCACTTCCTCCTTACATTGACCGTCCAGATGATGACTCAGATAAAGAGCGTTATCAAACCGTTTACAATCAAAAGCCTGGTGCGGTTGCTGCGCCGACGGCTGGCCTTCATTTTGATGATATTCTACTTGAAAAGATCAAGGCGAAAGGCGCCGAGTTTGCTTACGTGACACTGCATGTTGGCGCAGGTACGTTCCAGCCAGTAAAAGTGGATGATATCAATGATCATCACATGCACGCAGAGTACGTTGAAGTACCGCAAGAGGTAGTGGACGCGATTAATGCAACGAAAGCGCGTGGTGGCCGAATCGTTGCAGTCGGTACAACCTCAGTGCGTTCACTTGAGAGTGCAGCGCAAGACGCGTTGAAGAAAGGCACAGAGCTGGTACCATTCTTTGGTGATACGGAAATTTTTATCTATCCTGGTTACGAGTACCAGCTGGTGGATTGCTTGATCACCAACTTCCACTTACCAGAATCGACCTTGATCATGTTGGTCAGTGCGTTTGCTGGTTACGAGAACACCATGAATGCTTATCAGCACGCGGTGGAAAACCAATACCGTTTTTTCTCGTACGGTGATTCAATGTTCATTAAGAAGAAAACGATATAAAATTCCCGTTTCCCCTCGATTCGCATAAGTGGTAATAGGGCGCAAAGTACTGGCCATTGCCCTTTTTAGGAGAGAGGCGAGCAGAGGGTAACAAGTTACGAGTGCTAGCAGTAAGCTAGGAAACAGAGCAGAATTTCAGCTTTGTCTCTCGCACGGAAAGCGACCGCTCCTTAAAGTGGGGGAGACCCCAATATACATGGTCAGATTGTTTCTCTGACACTTGGAGGCATCGTGAAATTAACATTCGATCTTAAAAAGAAAAACGGCAACGCGCGTCGTGGTCAATTGACCTTCGAACGTGGCACTGTTCAAACTCCAGCGTTCATGCCTGTCGGTACTTACGGTACGGTTAAAGGTATGACTCCGGAAGAAGTAAAAGGCACGGGGGCAGAAATTCTGCTCGGTAACACTTTCCACCTATGGTTACGTCCTGGTCAAGAAGTGATGAAAATGCACGGTGACCTGCACGATTTCATGAACTGGCACGGTCCTATTCTTACTGATTCAGGCGGTTTCCAAGTATTCAGCCTAGGTAAAATGCGTAAGATCACTGAGAAAGGTGTTCACTTCCGTAGCCCTGTAAACGGCGACAAGATTTTCATGGACGCTGAAAAGTCAATGGAAATACAAAAAGATCTAGGGTCTGATATCGTGATGATCTTCGATGAATGTACGCCATACCCTGCGACACACAAAGAAGCGAAAAAATCGATGGAAATGTCACTGCGTTGGGCACAACGCTCACGTGACCACTTCGATAAGCTTGAAAACCCGAACAACCTATTTGGTATCGTTCAGGGTGGTGTTTACGAAGATCTACGTGATGTATCGGTTAAAGGCCTCACTGAAATCGGTTTTGATGGCTACGCTGTCGGCGGCCTAGCCGTTGGCGAGCCAAAAGAAGACATGCATCGTATCCTTGAGCACACTTGTCCACAGCTGCCTGAAGATAAGCCTCGTTACCTAATGGGCGTAGGCAAACCAGAAGACTTGGTTGAAGGGGTTCGTCGTGGTATTGACATGTTTGACTGCGTCATGCCGACGCGTAATGCACGTAACGGCCACCTATTTGTGACTGGTGGTGTGATCAAGATCCGTAATGCGAAACATAAAACGGATACAACTCCGCTTGATCCACACTGTGACTGTTACACTTGTCAGAACTACAGCAAGGCGTACCTTCACCATCTAGAGCGTTGTAACGAAATCCTAGGTGCTCGTCTGAACACTATCCACAACCTACGCTACTACCAGCGTCTGATGGAAAGCATTCGTAAGGCGATTGATGAAGACCGTTTCGATGAATTTGTGACTGAGTTCTATGAGCGTCGTGGTCGTGAAGTTCCACCACTAGCAAAAGAACAATCACTGACAGATTAAAAGAATTAAGGCCTTTGGCATGTTGCCAGAGGCTTTTGCTAATAGAGTAGGCTAACGTGCGTTATTTTTGAGAAGGCGGTCCCTATTACCTAACCTCAAACTTGAATCTAATTTACGAAAGCCCAACTTGTTGGATTATCAATAAAATATAATGAGGATTTATTAATGTTTATTTCTCAAGCTCACGCAGCGGCAGAAGGTGCTCCAGCTGGCGGCGGTTTTGAAATGCTGATCATGCTAGGCATGTTCGCGGTGATTTTTTACTTCATGATTTACCGTCCACAATCTAAGCGTGTTAAAGAACACAAGAACCTAATGTCTTCTATGGGTAAAGGGGATGAAGTACTAACAAGCGGCGGTCTAGTGGGTAAAATCACCAAGATTGCTGAAGACAATGATTTCATTTCAATTGAGCTAAATGTAAACAATGAAGTTGTCATCAAGAAAGACTTTGTAACTGCAGTGCTACCAAAAGGTACGCTGAAGTCTCTATAAACAGCTAAAGGATCCTCGCTGTGCTAAACCGTTATCCATTATGGAAGTATTTGATGGTGTTTTTTGCCGTCATCACCGCTGCATTGTACGCACTTCCAAATATCTACGGTGAAGATCCGGCTATTCAAATTACAGGGGCGCGCGGCGCCTCTGTCGATATGTCAACGCTGGATTCTGTCACCAAAGCTCTTGATAAAGAGCAGCTTTCTCATAAGTCCATTGCTCTCGAGAATGGATCGATTCTTGTTCGTTTCAATGACACGGACACCCAAATCAGTGCACGCGATATTATCAGCGAAGCGCTTGGCAAAGATAAAATTGTTGCACTCAATCTTGCTCCATCGACACCAGATTGGCTCGAAGCCGTTGGTGCGTCACCACTTAAGCTCGGTCTTGACCTGCGCGGTGGTGTTCACTTCCTAATGGAAGTCGATATGGACGCGGCGATGGAGAAGTTAGTTGGTCAGCAAGAAGAAGCTTTCCGCAGTGAACTTCGCGAAGCTAAGATTCGTTACCGTGCAATCCGCCCTTCTGGTACAGAGGGTGTCGAAGTCTTGTTACGTAACGAGGAGCAATTAGCGGAAGCAAAAACTACGCTAGTAAAGAATCACCCAGACATGAAGTTTGTCGATGCTGATTCTAATGGCCGTTACGCCTTAATTGCTACCTTTACTGAACAGCGTTTGCAAGAGATACGCAACTACGCTGTTGAACAAAACATCACGATTCTTCGAAACCGTGTTAACGAACTGGGTGTTGCTGAACCTTTAGTACAACGTCAAGGCGCTAGCCGTATTGTCGTTGAACTACCGGGCGTTCAAGACACTGCCCGTGCCAAGGAAATTCTAGGAGCAACAGCCACACTAGAGTTCCGTGAAGTCGACGATAAAGCTGACCTATCAGCAGCGGCAAGTGGCCGTGCGCCAGCAGGCAGCGAAGTCAAGATGGATCGTGATGGTCGTCCAGTTGTGCTTAAGAAACGCGTTATCCTTGGTGGTCAAAGCATCACGGACGCCAGTTCAAGTGCTGATGAATACGGTCGTCCACAAGTTAACATCTCGTTAGATAGCGAAGGTGGTAACAAGATGTCGGCGTTCTCTAAAAAGAACATCGGTAAGCTGATGGCGACGGTATTTGCAGAGTACAAAGACAGTGGCCGCCGCACGCCTGAAGGTAAAGTTATCCTTGATAAGCATGAAGAAGTCATCAACCAAGCAACGATTCAATCAGCTCTTGGTCGTAACTTCCGTATCACAGGTATCGACTCTGCTGCAGAAGCGCACAACCTAGCTCTTTTACTTCGTGCAGGTGCACTAATCGCGCCTATCTCTATCGTTGAGGAGCGTACCATTGGTCCATCAATGGGTCAGCAAAATATCGATATGGGTATCCAAGCATGTATCTGGGGCATGGTAGCCGTAATGCTATTTACGCTGCTCTACTACCGCGGTTTTGGTTTGATTGCCAATATTGCACTGATGGCGAACCTAGTGCTTATCATTGGCGTGATGTCGATGATTCCAGGGGCAACCATGACGCTGCCTGGTATTGCAGGTATCGTGCTGACGGTCGGTATGGCGGTCGATGCGAACGTGTTGATATTCGAGCGTATCCGTGAAGAACTACGAGATGGACGCAGTCCGCAACAGGCGATTCATCAGGGATACGCGAACGCGTTTAGTACCATTGCCGATGCCAACATCACAACGCTGATCACTGCCATTATTCTATTTGCAGTGGGCACAGGCGCGGTGAAAGGCTTCGCAGTAACACTATCTATTGGTATCTTAACTTCAATGTTCACCGCCATCATTGGTACACGTTGTATCGTGAACCTGGTTTACGGTGGCAAACGCGTTGATAAATTGTCGATCTAAGGCTGGGAATTAATATGTTTCAGATTCTAAAAGCAGAAAAAACGATCGGCTTTATGCGTTGGTCGAAAGTCGCGTTCGCGTTCTCTATCTTCATGATCGCTGCTTCTATCTTCACATTATCAACCAAGTGGTTGAACTGGGGCCTAGACTTTACTGGTGGCACACTTATCGAGGTTGGTTTTGAACAACCAGCAAACCTTGAGAATATTCGTGCGGCGTTAGATTCAAAAGGTTTCGGTGATGCGACCGTACAAAACTTCGGAAGTGCTCGTGAAGTGATGGTTCGCCTTCGTCCACGCGATGATATGTCTGGCGAAACGCTGGGTAACCAAATCATCGGTGCGATTAAAGAAGGTACGGGTGAAAGCGTAGAAATGCGCCGTATCGAATTTGTCGGTCCAAATGTGGGGGATGAATTAACGGAAGCGGGTGGTCTGGCGATTCTTGCATCGCTAATCTGTATCCTGCTTTACGTATCGATGCGATTTGAATGGCGTTTGGCAGCAGGTGCGGTTCTTGCGCTAGCACACGATATCATCATTACGTTGGGGGTCTTCTCATTTTTACAAATTGAAGTCGACCTCACTATCGTCGCAGCGCTGCTCACGGTCGTCGGTTACTCGCTTAATGATACCATCGTTGTATTCGACCGGATTCGTGAAAACTTCCGTAAGATGCGTAAGGGTGAGCCTTCAGACATTATGGATGCTTCAATTACTCAAACATTGAGTCGTACTTTGATTACATCCGGTACAACCTTGTTCGTAGTTATTGCTCTGTTCATGCAGGGTGGGGCGATGATTCACGGTTTTGCAACTGCCCTTTTACTGGGTATCACTGTAGGTACTTACTCTTCTATCTATGTAGCATCAGCTCTTGCTCTCAAACTGGGTATCCAGAAAGAGCACTTGATGCCACCTCAAGTAGAAAAAGAAGGCGCAGAGTTCGACGAGATGCCATAAGGCATGTTGAGAATCGAAAACAAAAACCGCTGAGCAGTCAGCGGTTTTTTTATGCCAGACCAATCTTGAGACCCAATCAACCTTGCTACTGACCAACCTCAAAAGTCGCCCGGTGAGGAATTTTAGACACAAAAAAGCCCCGCTCAGTAAGCAGGGCTATTCAAAAGGGGCAAGTATGACTTGGACGTCTTACTTTTGCATCGCCTCATTGCCGTTTTCGCGAATGTGCTTAAGGATAGATTTCACACCACGATTGCTAGAAGCAACGATATTACCAGACTTCATGTATTCAGTACCGCCAGCAAAGTCAGTTAGGATTGCGCCTGCTTCACGTGCAATAAGCTCACTTGCAGCCATTTCCCAAGGTTTTAGGCCTAGTTCTAAGTAACCATCTACACGGCCAGCAGCCACGTAACATAGGTCAAGAGCTGGGCAGCCTGTACGACGGAAGTCAGCACATTCAGTGAAAAGAGCACCGATGATCTTGATGTAAGATTCAGAATGTTGCTTCTGTTTGAATGGGAAACCAGTCGCTAGAACAGTACCATGTAGGTCTTTCAGTTGACTCACACGGATACGTGCGTTGTTGAGCTGAGCGCCAGCACCACGTTGTGCTGTGAATAGATCATTTTGCAATGGATCATAGACACAAGCCACTTCAGTTTTGCCTTTGAAGCGTACTGCGATAGATACTGCGAAGTGCGGGTAGCCTTTTACGAAATTATTCGTGCCATCCAGTGGGTCGATGATCCATTGTACGTCTTTATCTCTACCTTCGATAAGACCAGCTTCCTCAGCAACGATACAGTGATCCGGGTAAGACTGCTTGATAGTATCGATGATGATAGATTCAGCTTCTTTGTCTACGTTAGTCGTAAAGTTATTCGTGCCTTTTAGCGTAGATTCAACTTTATCTTTGTTTTCTGCTGATTTAGCAATGTGATTGCCTGCCTTTCGCGCAGCGCGAATAGCAATGTTTAGCATTGGATGCATACGAGTTTCCCAACGGATGTTAAAGAACAATTTAAAGCGGCGGCGAGTATACCAGAGTCAATGGAAAAAGGAAGTGGTTATTTTTTGCGCGTTAGTGAGGCTTGGCGATAGTTTTATGCATAAATAGGCAGACAAGTGATGAGAATACAAATAGAAATCTGCTTCGCTCTAGGGTGTGTTAGAAAGTTATGATAATATCTCGCGGTTTTCATTCAGGTAGCAAACACAGATGTTGGATCAAGTAAAAATCGTACTCGTCGGAACTTCTCATTCAGGCAACATTGGCTCGGCTGCAAGAGCGATGAAAGTCATGGGTCTAAGCCAACTTGTATTGGTTGAGCCGCAGTGTGAAGTTGATGACCAAACCCTTGCTCTTGCTGCTGGTGCGGGCGATATTGCTCAAAACGCAACCGTCGTAAGCACGCTTGAGGAGGCCATCGCAGATTGTGGTCTTGTTGTCGGATCCAGTGCACGTTCACGTACACTCGAATGGCCAATGCTCGAGCCACGTGAATGTGGTGAGAAGTTTGCCGTGGAAGGCCAAAAACACCCCGTTGCATTAGTCTTTGGCCGTGAAAGAACGGGCTTAACCAACGACGAATTGCAGAAGTGTCATTACCACGTTTGCATACCGGCAAACCCTGAATACAGTTCACTTAATCTAGCCATGGCTGTGCAAACATTGAGCTATGAAGTTCGTGTCGCGCACCTTAATCTAGAGCAAAGTCAATACGCGCCAAATGCTGTTGAAGAATACCCGCGCCATAAAGAACTCGAAATGTTCTTTGAGCACCTTGAAAAGGTACTGGTTGACACCCAATTTATCAACAAAGAACAGCCGGGCCAGGTGATGAACAAACTACGTCGCTTATATTCCCGTGCACGACCAGAAACTCAAGAGTTGAATATTTTGCGTGGTGTGCTTTCGGCAATAGAAAAGAAGCGCTGAATAATAACCGCTTTAGATGTGTGGATGAATACCTGACTAAAACAGTCAAATAAATACTTGACCATTTTAGTCGGGTATGAAAAAATTCTAATCATTACAAACCATGTGGATACGGTGTGGAATGAAACTTACATCTAAAGGACGATATGCAGTGACAGCCATGCTGGATGTGGCACTGCACTCGCAACAAAACCCAGTCCCTCTTGCTGATATTTCAGAGCGTCAGGGTATTTCGCTGTCTTATTTAGAGCAGCTTTTCTCAAAATTGCGTAAAGCAGGCCTAGTAGCCAGCGTTCGTGGTCCTGGTGGTGGTTACCGACTCGGCGCAGATGCGCACAGTATTGCTATTGGCACTGTGATTGCCGCGGTTGATGAGTCAATAGACGCAACCAAATGCCAAGGTAAAGGTGATTGCCAAGGCGGCATTCGTTGTTTAACTCACACGTTGTGGCGTGACCTGAGTTCTCGTATTAGCGACTTCTTGAATAACATTACGCTCGGTGAGCTAATGACAGACAATGAAGTCTTAGAAATTTCTGATCGTCAGGACATTGATCTGGCGGTCGCTCATGGGCTTTCAAACAAAAATACAACCGCCGCGCCCATCGGTGTAAACGTCCGCTCTTAGCGGTCTGCATTTTACATTGGAGTAGAGAATGAAACTGCCGATTTATCTTGATTATTCCGCTACATGTCCAGTCGATCCTCGTGTTGCTGAAAAAATGGTTCAGTACATGACAATGGATGGCACATTTGGCAACCCAGCTTCACGTTCGCACCGTTACGGCTGGCAGGCAGAAGAAGCGGTAGATACTGCTCGTGAGCAAATTGCTGACCTTTTAAATGCAGATCCTCGCGAAATCGTATTTACATCTGGTGCGACAGAGTCTGACAACCTTGCTATCAAAGGCGCAGCACATTTTTACGCTAAGAAAGGTAAACACGTAATCACGTGTAAAACGGAACACAAAGCCGTTCTAGATCCATGTCGCCAACTAGAACGCGAAGGCTTTGAAGTCACTTACCTACAGCCTGAATCAAATGGCCTGATTGACTTAGACAAGCTCCAAGCAGCAATGCGTGAAGATACGGTTCTAGTTTCAATCATGCATGTAAACAACGAAATTGGTGTTATCCAAGACATCGCTGGCATCGGCGAGCTTTGTCGTGCACGTAAGATTGTATTCCACGTTGATGCGGCGCAGTCAGTAGGCAAATTGCCAATCGACGTTCAAGAATTAAAAGTGGATCTTATCTCATTTTCTGCCCACAAAGCATACGGTCCTAAGGGTATTGGTGCCCTTTACGTGCGTCGTAAGCCTCGTATCCGCCTTGAAGCGCAGATGCACGGTGGCGGGCATGAACGTGGTTTCCGCTCGGGCACACTGCCGACTCACCAAATCGTGGGTATGGGTGAAGCGTTCCGTCTAGCGAAAGAGGACATGCAAAAAGATTACGAGCACGCACTCGCGCTTCGTAATCGTCTTCTGGATGGTGTGAAAGACCTAGAAGCTGTAACCGTGAATGGCGACTTAGAACAGCGCGTTCCCCACAACCTAAACGTGAGTTTCGCGTTTGTCGAAGGTGAATCGCTGCTAATGTCACTGAAAGACCTAGCCGTTTCGTCTGGTAGTGCTTGTACCTCAGCCAGTTTAGAGCCATCTTATGTGCTTCGTGCACTAGGCTTAGACGACGAACTAGCGCACAGTTCGGTACGTTTTTCATTTGGTCGTTTTACGACTGAAGCAGAAATTGATTACGCAATTGAACAAATCCGCGTTGCAGTGACTAAGCTACGCGACATGTCTCCTCTATGGGATATGTACAAGGAAGGGGTTGATCTGAGCACGGTAGAATGGGCTCACCATTAATCTCACGGACTGAATAGAGGATTCGAGGTAATTTATTATGGCATATAGCGAAAAAGTAATTGATCACTACGAGAACCCACGTAATGTTGGTTCGTTTGATAAAGAAGATCCATCGGTAGGCAGCGGTATGGTCGGTGCTCCAGCTTGTGGTGACGTAATGAAGCTTCAAATCAAGGTGACGCCAGAAGGCATCATTGAAGATGCGAAGTTCAAAACATACGGTTGTGGTAGTGCAATTGCATCAAGCTCACTAGTAACTGAGTGGGTAAAAGGCAAGTCTATCGACGAAGCGGCATCCATCAAAAACTCTGAGATTGCAGAAGAGCTAGAACTTCCACCGGTGAAAGTGCACTGCTCAATCCTTGCGGAAGATGCTATCAAAGCTGCCGTAGCAGACTACAAGAAAAAACATCAGGAATAACCGTTCCTCATAATAGTGGGGGCCTTTAAGCGCTCCCATTCCAAAACGTAATTTAGATAGACTAAGGTGCAGTATGGCCATCACAATGACAGAATCAGCGGCAAGTCGCGTAAAAGCATTCCTAGATAACCGAGGTAAAGGCATCGGTTTGCGTCTTGGAGTGAAGACGACAGGCTGTTCCGGCATGGCTTATGTACTTGAGTTTGTTGATGATCTAAACGAAGAAGACGAAGTTTTTGAACTGTCCGACGTGAAAATCATTATTGACAAGAAAAGCCTAGTTTACCTGGATGGTACTGAGCTGGATTACGTTAAGGAAGGGTTGAACGAAGGTTTTGAATTCAACAACCCCAATGCGAAAAGTGAATGCGGTTGTGGTGAAAGCTTCAACGTCTAATTGACAGTCCTTCTGGGCAATCGAGTCCAGAAGGTTTTACTAGGACCCGATCTTAATGAATCACTTTGAATTATTTGGGCTACCAAGTCAGTTTCAGCTGGATGGTAGCCTTCTTTCTTCTCAGTTCCGAGAACTGCAAAAGCGCTTCCACCCAGATAACTTTGCTACAGCTTCTGAACGTGATCGTCTTATGGCGGTACAAAAAGCAGCACAAATCAACGACGCGTATCAAATTCTTAAACATCCGATCTCCCGTGCTGAATATATTTTGGCAGAAAACGGAACAGAAATTCGTGGTGAGCAACAAACCATGCAAGATCCGATGTTTCTAATGGAGCAAATGGAGTTACGCGAAGAACTGGAAGAGATTGCTGACTGCTCTGATCCTGAATCAGCGCTTTTTGACTTCGACGCCAAGGTCAGCAAAATGTACAAACAGCATTTGGCGAGTGTAGAACAAGAGCTTGACCAAGGTCTTTGGCCAGCTGCCGCAGACCGAGTTCGCAAGCTCAAATTTATTGCCAAGCTAAAGAACGAAATTGAACTGGTTGAAGACAAACTCCTCAGCTAGTTAGCGCGACAAGGACCCATCATGGCACTACTTCAAATCGCAGAACCGGGCCAAAGCTCGGCGCCTCATGAGCATAAGTTAGCAGCGGGTATTGACTTAGGTACCACCAACTCTTTGGTTGCCTCTGTTCGAAGCGGCGACGCAAAAACACTCACAGACGATCAAGGCCGCAGCATATTGCCTTCAGTAGTAAACTACGCACAAGAGACGGCGTTAGTTGGTTACGAGGCAAAAGCGAAAGCGGAGCAAGAACCACAAAACACCATTATTTCGGTAAAACGTTTGATTGGTCGTTCATTAAAAGACATTCAAGCTCGCTATCCATCTTTGCCTTACCAGTTTAACCAAAGCGACAACGGTCTGCCTATTCTGCAAACCGCTCAAGGTAACAAGAACCCGATTGAAGTGTCAGCAGACATCCTTAAAGCACTCGGTAAACGTGCAGAGGAGACGCTAGGTGGTGAGTTAGCTGGTGTGGTTATTACTGTCCCAGCTTATTTTGACGACGCTCAACGTGCAGGTACAAAAGATGCGGCGAAATTGGCTGGTCTTCATGTACTCCGCTTGCTGAATGAACCAACAGCAGCTGCGATTGCTTACGGATTAGACTCTGGTCAGGAAGGTGTGATTGCGGTTTACGATTTAGGTGGCGGTACATTCGACATCTCTATTCTACGCTTGTCGAAAGGTGTTTTTGAAGTATTAGCGACAGGTGGCGATTCTGCGTTAGGTGGTGATGATTTTGACCACCTATTAGCGGGTTACCTCATGGAGCAGGCAGGCTTAGAAGCGCCGCTTTCTGCTGAGAAAAACCGTGTGTTACTGAACATTGCTACGGCGACGAAGATTGCTTTCTCTGAGCAAGACAGCGTTGACGTTGATGTATTTGGCTGGAAAGGTTCAGTGACTCGTGAACAGTTCGAGGATCTGATTCGTCCGTTAGTGAAGAAAACCCTAATGTCTTGTCGCCGAGCGTTAAAAGATGCTGGCGTGGAGACTGAAGAGGTATTTGAAGCGGTGATGGTCGGTGGCTCAACACGCACAAGGCTTGTGCGCGAAATGGTCGGCGAATTCTTCGGTCGTACCCCACTAACCAGTATTAATCCGGATGAAGTCGTCGCCATTGGCGCTGGTATCCAGGCAGACATCTTAGCGGGTAATAAACCTGATTCGGAAATGTTGCTGCTTGACGTAATTCCATTGTCTCTTGGTATTGAAACCATGGGTGGCTTGGTTGAGAAAATCATTCCACGTAACACCACGATTCCTGTCGCTCGAGCACAAGAATTTACCACGTTCAAAGATGGTCAAACAGCAATGAGCGTGCACACCGTACAAGGTGAGCGTGAAATGGTGGATGACTGTCGTTCATTAGCGCGTTTCTCATTAAAAGGAATCCCTCCGATGGCGGCGGGTGCTGCGCACATTCGCGTAACTTACCAAGTGGACGCCGATGGCCTACTGTCTGTGACTGCGATGGAAAAGAGCACGGGTGCGCAAGCTGAGATCCAAGTCAAACCTTCTTACGGTCTAAGCGATGATGAAGTAGCGAATATGCTGCGCGATTCGATGGCTTTCGCGAAAGAGGACATGCAGGCTCGAGCCTTGGCCGAACAGCGTGTCGAAGCGGATCGTGTCATTGAGGGTTTGATCGCAGCGATGCAAGCTGATGGCGATGAGCTGTTATCAGACCAAGAGAAACAGAACCTATTAAAAGTAATTGAAGCGCTGATTGAACTACGCAGTGGCGATGATGCGAATGCTATCGAGCAAGGCATCAAAGACACCGACAAAGCAAGCCAAGACTTTGCGTCGCGCCGTATGGATAAATCAATTCGAGCTGCGCTTTCCGGTCAGTCAGTTAACGATATATAAGAGATAAGTATTTATGCCTAAGATTATTGTATTACCACACGAAGATTTGTGCCCAGAAGGTGCGGTGTTGGAAGCAAACGCTGGTGACTCCGTTCTAGATGTGGCGCTAAAAAATGGCATTGGTATCGAGCATGCATGTGAGAAGTCATGCGCATGTACGACTTGCCATGTGATCATTCGTGAAGGCTTTGATTCGCTAGAAGAAAGTGAAGAGCTGGAAGATGACATGCTCGATAAAGCATGGGGATTAGAGCCTGAATCTCGTCTCGGCTGTCAGGCAAGAATTGCAGATGAAGACTTGGTTGTTGAGATCCCAAAATACACGTTAAACCACGCGTCGGAAGATCACTAATACTATCCTCCTAATGTATGGGCGAAGAAAAAGGAAGACGAGAAATGAAATGGACCGATTCACGCGATATCGCGATTGAGCTTTGTGACAAGTTTCCCGACTTAGATCCTAAAACTGTACGTTTTACCGATCTTCATCAATGGATCATGGAATTGGATGGTTTTGACGACGAGCCAAACCATAGTAATGAAAAGATTCTAGAAGCGGTTATCTTATGTTGGATGGATGAGGCAGACTAACGTTTGTTTCGGCAGCAAAACGCCGTAGGGTTAACAGTTCTCACTGAAAAAAGCGGACCATTAGGTCCGTTTTTTATCAAGTTGACATTTTTACCCTACATAATGCTAACATCCGGTAGTTATTAAAAAGAATAGGCGTAGGCGACGCCGTTAAAAGACAAGGAGAAACCATGTCTACACAGATGTCTGTATTTCTAAGCCAAGAGCCAGCAGCACCACACTGGGGTGATAATGCACTGCTTTCGTTCGCTGAGAGAGGCGCAACCATTCACCTAAGTGAATGTCATGATCTTAGTGCAATTCAGCGTGCAGCGCGTCAACTCGATGGCCAAGGAATTCGTTCAATTTTACTGGCTGGTGATAATTGGGCGTTGGAAAGCGTTTGGGCATTCCACCAAGGTTACCGCAATCCGAAAAAACACGGCACCCTAGAGTGGAGTGGGCTTTCTGAACAAGACCAAGCTGAGCTACAGGCTCGCATTATCTCTACGAATTTTACCTGCGACATCATCAATAAAACCGCAGAAGAAGTCGCACCGCGACAGCTAGCGACCATGGCCGCTGAATTCATCAAATCTATCGCGCCACAAGGCACAGTAACGGCTCGTATCGTTAAAGATAAAGATTTGCTGTCAGAGGGTTGGGAAGGTATTTATGCGGTAGGCCGCGGCTCTGAACGCACATCGGCAATGCTACAACTAGATTACAACCCAACGGGTGATGAAAACGCCCCTGTTTTTGCGTGTTTAGTAGGGAAAGGCATCACATTTGATTCAGGCGGTTACAGTTTGAAGGCGTCAAACTTTATGACGGCAATGAAAGCGGATATGGGCGGCTCAGGTACGATTACTGGTGGTCTTGGCCTTGCCATTCTTCGTGGCCTGAACAAACGTGTGAAGCTGATCCTTTGCTGTGCAGAGAACATGGTTTCTGGCCGTGCTCTGAAACTTGGCGATATTATCACTTACAAAAATGGTATGACGGTTGAGATCATGAACACTGACGCAGAGGGCCGTCTGGTCCTTGCTGATGGTCTTATCTACGCAAGTGAGCAAAAACCTGAGTTAATCATTGATTGCGCAACCCTTACAGGCGCAGCAAAGAATGCGTTAGGTAACGACTACCACGCACTGATGAGCTTTGATGATGAGCTTTCTCATCAGGCACTGACAGCGGCAAGCCAAGAGAAAGAGGGCTTGTGGCCACTGCCTCTTGCTGACTTCCACCGTGGTATGTTGCCATCAAACTTTGCAGACCTATCTAACATCAGTTCTGGTGATTACTCGCCTGGCGCAAGCACCGCTGCGGCATTCTTGTCTTACTTTGTTGAAGATTACAACAAAGGTTGGTTGCATTTTGACTGTGCAGGTACGTACCGCAAGTCCGCCTCTGATAAGTGGGCTGCTGGCGCAACGGGGATGGGGGTTCGCACTCTTGCTCGTTTCCTGAATGAGCAAGCCGCAAAATAAGACTTATATCAGTGCAGCCTCACGTTTGTACTGGTATAACTGAGAAAGATGTGAGTCACGCATAAAAACGACTATTACAACTGCAACCACAATTACAATTACAAAGAGGAAACTTTATGGCTTTAGAAAGAACGTTTTCAATTGTTAAGCCTGACGCTGTAGAACGTAATCTGATTGGTGAAATTTATCATCGCATCGAAAAAGCGAATCTACGTATTGTCGCGGCAAAAATGGTTCATCTGACAGAAGAACAGGCGAGCGGCTTTTACGCAGAACATGAAGGCAAACCTTTTTTCCCTGCATTGAAAGAGTTCATGACATCTGGCCCAATCATGGTTCAGGTTCTTGAAGGTGAAGACGCTATCGCGCGTTACCGTGAGCTAATGGGCAAAACTAACCCAGAAGAAGCAGCATGTGGCACCATACGTGCAGATTACGCTTTGAGTATGCGTCACAACTCTGTGCATGGCTCAGACAGCCCTGAATCAGCGGCTCGTGAAATTGAGTTTTTCTTCCCTGAATCAGAGATTTGTCCTCGTTAATTTTGTGCTCGCTTGATCGCTAAGCCTCGAGTTTTTTCGGGGCTTTTTATTATCTGACATTTAGAAAGTACGGGTGATAAAATTGGGTGAAATTTAATCAGTGTAATTTTAATGCCTTAGCGAACTCAGGGCTTTACAACCCTTGTTGTGGCTGCATAAAGGCTGTACAATTCGCGCCCTTATTCTTGTTTCAGTCATTGAGAGGCAACATGACTACTGAAAAAATCAATCTACTCGACTTTGATCGCAAAGGCATGCGTCAATTTTTCGCGGAAGAGCTTGGCGAAAAATCGTTCCGTGCGGATCAGGTTATGAAGTGGATCTACCATTTCGGTGTTGATGACTTCGACAATATGACGAATATCAACAAGAAGTTACGTGAAAAGCTGCAGTACAAGTGTGAAATAAAAGCGCCAACCGTAGCGGAAGCTCAGCACTCTTCAGACGGCACGATAAAGTGGGCGATGAAGGTCGGTGATCAAGACGTAGAAACGGTTTATATCCCTGAAGATGACCGCGCTACCTTGTGTGTATCTTCTCAGGTTGGTTGTGCGTTGGAGTGTAAATTCTGTTCAACGGCTCAACAAGGCTTCAACCGCAACCTAAAAGTATCTGAAATCATTGGTCAGGTATGGCGCGCTGCGCGTGAAATCGGTTTGCAGAAAGAAACAGGCCGTCGTCCAATTACTAATGTAGTGATGATGGGAATGGGTGAGCCACTTCTTAACATGAAGAACCTTATTCCTGCTCTTGAAATCATGCTAGATGATCTGGGTTTTGGTCTTTCTAAGCGTCGCGTTACCGTTTCAACGTCTGGTGTGGTCTCTGGTCTGGATCAGATGACAGGTAAAATTGATGTTGCCCTAGCAATCTCTCTACACGCACCAAACGACGAGCTACGTAGTCAGATCATGCCAATCAACGATCGTTGGGACATCCAAGATTTCCTAGCATCAGTTCGTCGTTATATAGCGTCTTCCAATGCCAACCGTGGTAAGGTCACTGTAGAGTATGTTTTACTGGATCATATTAATGATGATATGGACCATGCTCGTGAACTTGCGGAGCTAATGAAAGATACGCCATGTAAGATCAACCTGATTCCATTTAACCCGTACCCAGGTTCTCCTTACAAAAAACCAAGTAACTCGCGCATTGACCGTTTCCAGAAAACATTGATGCAATACGAACACACAGTAACGGTTCGTAAAACGCGCGGTGATGATATCGATGCGGCTTGCGGCCAGCTAGTCGGTGACGTTATAGACCGCACGAAGCGCACAGCGGCTTTAAAAGCGGCGCGCGGAGCAGAAACCATCGACGTAAAAGCGGTGTAATCTGCAAGAACAGAGAGATAGCCAGAGCCTCATGCTCTGGCTCTTTCATTTATTGGAGGTGAGATATCACCTGACACTGACCAGCGTATCGATAATTGTTTTGCGTTATTGTGTCAATTTTTGGACAAAAGCTTGCTCAATCTGTTAATTTGAGAGCAAAGAGTTTTTGTCTTCATAAAACATTCGCTTATCATGGTATGCGAAAGACAGCGATGACACTGACTATCCTCAGTATTTTTCCAATACGCTTTGCTAAATCGGAGCAAAACGAGCATTCTCACTCTGATTACTGAGAATTTCTAAAATATTATTTTGGTTAACGCGTTCTGGCTAGCTATCTTTAAGTGAGGCCTAATTACAACGAAAATGAAAATAAACAACTGCGTTAGCCACAAAACAGGTTAAATACCGCCATTATGACAGAACACGAAAATACGAATGAAGTGCCCCTCGAGATAGAGGCAGGCACGTTACTTAAAAATAAACGCGAATCTTTAGGCATGACTCAGAAGCACGTTGCTGATCGTCTGAGACTTCGCGTTTCTGTAGTTGAGGACATCGAACAAAACCGACTGGAAGAGCAGCTAGTTTCAACGTTCACGCGTGGTTACCTGCGTTCGTATGCCAAGCTTGTCGGTCTTGATGAAAAGATAGTCTTGGCTGCATTAGAGCAGGCGTCTGGCGTGCGCGCTAAACCGCAAGAAGCAGAAATGCAGAGCTTCTCGCGTAAGACGAAAGACGAGAAACACAATAGCCGCATCATGTTACTTACTTGGGTTATTGCTATCGTGATCACTGGTATTTCGGGTGCATGGTGGTGGCAGAACCAACAAGAAAATAGTCTTGCTCAGTTCAGTGAGCAAACTACAGAAACAGAACAAATGGCTGACGATGCCGAAATCGATAAAATGAGTGCTGATGAGCTCATCGCAAGTACTCCAGCTGAAATAGCACCAGTAGCGGCAGTCACTGCTGCCGATACCACAATAAATGCACAAGCTGAAGTGACTGAGCCAGTGATGGCTGAGGCCAAAGAAGAAGTGACTGCGCAAGTGATCCAAAAACCAAATGCAGTTGTTGAAGCAGTGCAAGAGATAGAAGAACCTGCTGCTCCAGTTGTGCCAGAGGGCATGACGCGGCTGACCATGAAATTCAAGGCGGATTGCTGGATTCAAGTCAAAGATGTGAACGGCAAAACGTTAGTAAGCGGTACTCGTAAGCCGGGGCAAGACGTAGAACTTGCCGGCAAAGCACCGTTTAAAGTGATATTAGGCGCACCTGAAGGCGTTACAATGACATTTGCAAGTGAACCTGTCGACCTTTCTGGGTATACTTCAGGCAAAGTAGCTAGATTCACCATACCGTTATAAATATTATGCAACACGAATCTCCGATTATTCGTCGTAAATCGACGCGCATTTATGTGGGTGATGTGCCCGTTGGCGACGGTGCTCCAATTGCCGTACAGTCAATGACAAACACTCGCACGACTGATGTGGAAGCCACAGTCGCACAAATCCGAGCATTAGAAAAAGTGGGTGCAGACATAGTACGTGTTTCTGTTCCTACCATGGATGCGGCGGAAGCCTTTAAACTCATAAAACAACAAGTATCAGTGCCGTTAGTTGCGGATATTCACTTTGACTACCGTATTGCATTGAAAGTAGCGGAGTACGGCGTTGACTGTTTACGCATTAACCCTGGCAACATAGGTAACGAAGAGCGTATTCGTTCGGTCGTAGACTGTGCTCGTGACAAAAACATCCCCATCCGTATTGGTGTCAATGGTGGTTCTTTGGAAAAAGATCTGCAGATGAAATACGGAGAGCCAACGGCAGAGGCATTAGTGGAGTCGGCAATGCGTCACGTGGATCATCTAGACCGTCTTAACTTTGACCAATTCAAAGTCAGTGTGAAAGCGTCAGATGTGTTCCTAGCGGTGGATTCATACCGTTTATTGGCAAAACAAATTGACCAACCGTTACACCTTGGTATCACCGAGGCGGGCGGTGCTCGCGCTGGTGCAGTGAAATCCTCTGTTGGACTTGGCATGCTGTTGGCTGAAGGTATCGGTGATACGCTACGCATCTCATTGGCTGCCGATCCGGTAGAAGAGATCAAAGTTGGCTTTGATATTCTTAAATCCCTGCGTATTCGCTCTCGTGGCATTAACTTTATTGCTTGTCCGAGCTGTTCACGTCAGGAATTCGATGTGATTAACACCGTAAACGCACTAGAAGAGCGGCTAGAAGATATTATTACGCCTATGGATGTGTCTATCATCGGCTGTGTGGTCAACGGTCCAGGTGAAGCTGAGGTTTCACACCTTGGGCTAGCAGGCAGTAATAAGAAGAGCGCATTTTACGAAGACGGCAAACGTCAGAAAGAGCGTTTCGACAACGATGATCTAGTCAACCAACTAGAAGTAAAAATCCGTGCGAAAGCGTCTGTATTAGACCAAGCTAACCGCATCGATATCAAACAAGAAGATTAATCTCATAGCTTGAGCACGTCAGCGTGCTCGGGCTACCAAGCGACGGTAATTATTGTGGCAAAGAAAATCCAAGCAATCCGAGGCATGAACGACTGCCTTCCAACTCAGTCTCCGCTGTGGCAGAAACTTGAAAATGCAGTAAAAAATACCGTGAGTGCATACGGCTACAACGAAGTACGCATGCCAATCGTTGAAGAAACAAACCTATTTAGCCGCGCAGTTGGTGAAGAGACCGACGTCGTTTCAAAAGAAATGTACACCTTTGATGATCGTAACGGGGACAGCCTAACACTTCGCCCGGAAGGGACGGCGGGTTGTGTTCGTGCATGTATTCAAAACAGCCTGATCAACCGTGACGAACAGCGTCTGTGGTACATGGGGCCGATGTTCCGCCATGAGCGTCCGCAAAAAGGTCGTTACCGTCAATTCCACCAGTGTGGTGTTGAGGTGTTTGGCCTAAATGGTCCAGATGTTGATGCAGAGCTTATCATGATGACAGCACGTCTATGGCGTGAGCTGGGTATCAATGAACATGTTCGTCTTGAGCTTAACTCTATCGGCTCTCAAGAAGATCGCGCAGACTACCGTACTGCACTGGTTGCATTCCTTGAGCAGCATATCGATGTGCTAGACGAAGATTGTAAGCGTCGCATGCACACGAACCCACTGCGAGTTCTGGATACCAAGAACCCTGATGTTCAAGCTATTTTAGGTGATGCACCTCGCCTTTCTGAGTACTTAGGTGAAGAGTCTAAAGCACACTTCGCAGGTCTATGTGAACTTTTAGACGCAGCAGGTATCGAATACACAGTTAATGAGCGTTTAGTTCGTGGTTTGGATTACTATAACCGCACGGTATTTGAGTGGATCACTGAGAGCTTAGGTGCTCAAGGCACAGTATGTGGTGGCGGTCGTTACGATGGTCTTGTAGAACAACTGGGTGGTAAATCAACACCAGCTGTTGGCTTTGCAATGGGTCTAGAGCGCCTGGTATTGATGCTCGAAACACTGGAGCTCACAGAGGTTCGTCGTAGTGTTGATGTTTATGTTGTAACAGCAGGTGAAGGCACTATGATGGCGGGGATGAAGCTGGCAGAACAGCTTCGTGAAGCGGCTCCTGGTGTTCGTGTGATGAACCATTTCGGTGGTGGTAACTTTAAGAAACAGTTTAAACGCGCAGATAAAGTGGGTGCTGTAGTAGCATTGGTTCTGGGCGAAAACGAAGTTGCAGAAAACACTGTAGTACTCAAAGACTTGGTTGGTGGTGAGCAAGAGACTTACAACCAATCAGAAGTTGCTGAGAAGATCGCAGCACTGATTTAAGTCTTTTAATAGACTCAGATTTAAACCCTAGTTCGTAATAGTAAGGCTCCCAAGATAGGAGCCTTTCGACGAAATGGGAATAATGGCAGGTTCGCTGCCATTGATATGTTTTAAGAGGACAGGAAGTGGAACTTTACGATACTGAAGAACAACAAGTTGAAGCGATTAAAGACTGGTGGAAGGAAAACGGCAAGGCCGTCATCATCGGTGCGGTTGTTGGTTTAGGTGGTCTATTTGGCTGGCGTTACTATCAGGATTCTGTGACTCAGGCGAGTGAAGCAGCTTCCCAAAGTTACACGACAGTGATGAGCACGCTGCAAACAAAAGGCGCTGATGCGCAAGCTGATATTCAAGCATTCATCGACTCGAACGAAGTGAAAGAGTATTCAGTTCTTGCCGCGCTTCAGCTAGCGAAAGTACAAGTGGAGGCAAAAGACCTTTCAGCTGCACTTGAGCAACTAAAGTGGGCCCAAAGCAACACGAAGGACGCCGTTTTAGCGCCACTTATCAGTTACCGTATTGCACGCATTGAAGCAGAAATGAACAATTTTGATGCAGCCAACGCTGAGTTAGCTCTGGTAACAGATGCAGCATGGACTGGTCGCATCGCTGAGTTACGTGGTGATATTGCGCTTCGTCAAAATGACAAAGCAGCAGCATATGCAGCGTATACGGAAGCTCAACAAGCAACTGACGCTAGCCCAACGCTACAAATGAAATTGGACGACTTGGCGAAATAAGGACCGCATTGGATGAAAAGAGTCTTTAAGAAAGCCTTGTTAGGGGCATTAATAGTGGGAATCTTGGCTGGTTGTGCTAGCGAGGAGGACACCATTGTTATGGCTCCATTGCCTCAGGTAGACAATCAATTTACACCAGATGCGAAATGGTCGACTTCGATTGGTAGCGGCGTAGGTCATTACTTCTCGAAATTGTCGCCTGTCGTTGCAAATGACACCTTGTTTGTTGCAAGCCGTGATGGTCTAGTCAAAGCGCTTGATCCAGAAAACGGCAAGCAAAAATGGCAAGTTAACCTAGAGAAAGACGTTATTTTACGTCTTTCTGGTGGCATCACAGCCGCTTACGGCAGCCTTTACATCGGTTCTGAAAATGGTGAAGTGATTGCACTTGACCAAGAAACGGGTGAGATCAACTGGCGTATCGAAGTGAGTGGCGAAGTGCTTGCAAAACCAGTTGCTGATTCGGGCATGGTCATCGTAAACACCAGTCGTGGTATGTTGATTGCGTTAGATGAAAGCACTGGTGAACAACGTTGGGCATTGAGTACTGAAGTGCCAAACCTTACGTTGCGTGGTGATAGCACGCCAACAGCGATCGGTGGTGGTGTATTTTGGGGGACGGCAAATGGCCGACTCGCTGCGGCGATTGTTGAACGAGGTCAATTGATCTGGCAACAACCAGTAGGCACACCGAAAGGGGCAACGGAAATCGATCGTCTGGTTGACGTTGATGCTTCACCTGTTGTTCTCGGTGGTACTCTTTTCACTATCGGTTATAACGGTCAGCTTATTGCTATCGATTTACGTTCTGCAAACCCAATCTGGAAGCGCAACTATTCATCGGCCACAGATATCGCCACAGACGGTCGACGTCTCTTCGTCGTGACAGAGCAAGATCACCTTGTGGCAGTCGATGCTCGAAGTGGTACAGAACTTTGGGAAAACAGCAAGCTGGAATATCGTCAGCTTACTGCGCCAGTCATTGTCGATAACTACATAGTGGTCGGTGATACATTGGGTTACCTCCACTGGATTGATCGCTCAACGGGTGAATTCGTTGCACAACAATTTATCGATGACAGCGGCTTTGCTGTTGGTCCGACGTTGTTGTCGGATGGTTACGTGATTACAACGCGCAATGGCGATGTAAAGAAACTAACCATTAACGAATAATATCGTGATATAATTCACATTCGGCTCCTGGTTGGCAACAGCTAGGAGCCGTTTTGTTGTTTGAAATTATTATTTATTCACCATTATTCCTGACGTGGTTATAGGTAAATATCTGGTTTGATTTGGCATCAAGCAAGTTGTTACCTATAACTACAGAAGAAAAATTATTGTAGAGGTTGTTATGGTACCTGTTGTTGCTCTAGTAGGGCGTCCGAACGTAGGTAAATCTACACTATTTAACCGATTGACACGCACTCGTGATGCGTTGGTTGCGGACTTCCCTGGTCTAACGCGAGACCGTAAATATGGCCAGGCAAGCCTTGGTGAAGAGCACGAATTCATTGTTATCGATACCGGCGGTATCGACGGCACAGAAGAAGGTGTGGAAACCAAGATGGCAGAGCAATCATTAGCGGCGATTGATGAAGCTGATGTGGTGCTATTCCTTGTTGATGGCCGTGCTGGATTAACGCCTTCGGATGAGGCGATTGCAGCGCACCTGCGTAAAATCGAAAAACCAGCAATGCTGGTAGTAAACAAGATCGATGGTATTGATGCGGATGCAGCTTGTGCCGATTTCTGGCAGCTTGGTGTTGACGACATGTACCATATTGCCGCGGCACATGGTCGTGGTGTAACGGCCTTGTTAGAACGTGCATTAGCGCCATTCTTTGATGATCTACTGGCAAGTGAATCTGAAGAAGGTGAGATCGAAGATCTGACTGGATTCGAAGATGAAGAGCTGGCGATTGAAGATTACACCGAAGAAGACGCAGAAGCAGAGTTCAAACGTTTGCAAGACCAGCCAATCAAACTGGCGATCATTGGTCGTCCAAACGTTGGCAAATCAACACTGACAAACCGTATTCTTGGTGAAGAGCGTGTTGTGGTATACGACATGCCAGGCACTACGCGTGACTCTATCTACATTCCAATGGAACGTGATGGTCGTGAGTACGTATTGATCGATACTGCGGGTGTGCGTCGCCGTGGTCGTATCAATGAAACTGTCGAGAAGTTCTCCGTTGTAAAGACCTTGAAAGCCGTAGAAGATGCGAACGTGGTTCTATTGGTTATCGACGCACGTGAAAACATTTCTGATCAAGACCTGAGTTTACTTGGCTTTGCATTGAACGCAGGTCGTTCAATCGTACTCGCAGTGAACAAGTGGGATGGTCTAGATAACGAAGTGAAAGAGAACGTGAAGAAAGAGCTCGACCGTCGTCTAGGCTTCGTCGACTTCGCTCGTATTCACTTTATTTCAGCGCTTCACGGCACAGGTGTTGGTCACTTGTTTGAATCGATTCAAGAAGCATACAAGTCGGCGACGACACGTGTTGGTACTTCTGTTCTGACTCGTATTATGAAGATGGCGACAGACGATCACCAACCACCAATGGTTCGTGGGCGTCGCATCAAGCTTAAGTATGCCCACGCTGGTGGTTATAACCCGCCAATTGTCGTTGTTCACGGCAATATGGTCCGCGAGCTACCGGACTCTTATAAGCGCTACTTGATGAACTACTTCCGCAAGTCTCTTGAAATCATGGGTACACCGATTCGAATTAACTTCCAGAACAGTGATAACCCTTACGAGAACCGCACAAACAAGCTAACGCTATCTCAAGAGCGTAAGCGCAAGCGGATGATGTCTGCGGTGAAAAACCGCAACAAGTAACCGCTAAGATTTTATCAATACCCAAGTTTTGACTTGGGTATTTTTTTATAAGCAGATTTTTGCTCACAGCAATGCATTAGAAGTATGACAAATATGACTATCACAGCAACCAAGACACGCTTCTGTCATCAAACTTGGCAACTGGAAGCGTCAGTGCAACTTGTTCACTCTACAGAAGATCTCACTTATGTTCTCACTGAGGTGACCCCTTTTCATCCTGTCAGCCACATCTGGCCCGATCACCCAGCTGACAAAGGGACATTAACAGTCAAAGGGGTGAGCTTTGAAGTGATAGATTGCCAAGTTGGTGCGGTTGAACTGGCCAGTGGAGCCTTGCACGTTGGTGCTGCGATACCGGTAAAGCGCGACAGTGAAGGGTGGGCATTTGTGGTGGTACACGTATTAGCACGTAATGAGACCATCGTTGTGGGAGATGTTGTCTTTTTAGAGGTGGATAAAGAGTATCAGCTGTCACTGAGTCGCGGTCATAGTGCGGGACATATCGCATACCTTGCGCTTAATAAAGTCCTGGCGCAGAATTATTGGCGTAAAGATGCGGACCGCAAAGACCCACACGGTAATTACGATTTCAACAGCTATGCGCAAGAAACCAGTTTTGTTACGCCAGATAAATGTCTGGATACCTACCGTTTAGGCAAAACAATCCGAAAAAGAGGGTTAAACAGTGCAGATATGCTGTCTGACCTAAAAATAATCGAACAACAGGTGAATCTTCTGTTGGAAGATTGGCTGAAAAGAGACGCAGCGATTACTATCGATTGTCACGGCGAGCATCTTACCGATTCACGTTATTGGCAGTGCGATTTAGGCGAAGGCGAAGTGGCTATCATCCCTTGTGGGGGAACGCATGCGAGCCATTTGAGTGACTTTGGCTCTATACATGTGACACTTGTGGAAATCGACCAACAAACAATTGAAATGCACAGCGATGTAATACGCTAAGTTTTGATTTCGATCTTTTTACAAAATCCTGTTTTTTTAATTTAAATCTTACCTGGTAGTTTTTAATCCTGCTTCAAATTGAAATGCAGAATATGTAACTTATGCTTTCGGTGTGTGGTTATATAAATATTCTTTTAAGGCCTGATCGCTGATCAAAAAGGAAATATCCGAAGATCAGTATATGATCTTTTCTTGTGTTGCGTTCACATGTTGTGATTTGGTTATATGTGTCATATTTTTATAGCTATTACATCTCAGGCTAAAAATATTAACAGCCTAATAACAATATGAATATGTCACAATGGATAAAGACAGACTGTTAGATGCTCACCGAGCAGTCAATCGTCTTCTAGGTAAGCTCGCTCTAGGAATGGAACGCAAGAGCCTCAACCACGAGGTTATTGAGTTAAGTGAAAGTCTATTCGGTAAGAGGAAAGCTTCCATATTACGATTGCACCCCGATACCAACACACTGCATTTGGAATACGCCCCATGTTTGCCTGATTTCTATAACGAAGCGATTGAGGGGGTTCCAATTGGTCCCCAAGTTGGTTCATGTGGCGCTGCTGCGTTCTTGAAACAAACCGTTGTTGTCAGCGATATCGAGAATCATGCTAACTGGGCCCCTTTCCTCAACTTGACTCAACAGGCCCAGCTTTTAGCGTGTTGGTCGGTTCCGATCATTGCTTCCGATGGACATGTATTGGGAACATTCGCGGTGTACAGCGATATTCCCTCTGAACCTCACCCTCATGAACTCGAAGTGCTCGAGATGTTGGCCGCTCTATATGCGGTTGCGCTGGAGAAGTATCGTTTAGAGGAACAACTTCATTTCCATGCCAGCCGAGATCCACTGACACATTGTTTTAATCGCCGCGCTTTGTTGACGGAAGTCGATCGAAAAATTAATGGAAAATGTGGTCGCAATACCTTGGTAGGGTGTTTCTTTGTTGATATTGATGAGTTTAAGTACATCAATGATCGTTTTGGTCATGAGACTGGCGATCAAGTCTTGGTATCGGTGGCAGAGCATCTTAAACAGGCGTTTCGTGCGTGTTCAGTGATAGGCCGTTATGGGGGAGATGAGTTTGTTGGCTTCTGCTGTTTCTCGAACCAACATGCTTATCAAGCTTTTGTATCACGCTTGGAACAAAGGCTGAGCCAAGTGTGTCAGTTAAACGAATACAGAGTAAAAGCCAGTATTGGTGCTGCTTGTGATACAGCGTGTGAACGAGCGGTATTGCAACAGCTCATTCAACAGGCCGATGTGGCAATGTATCAAAATAAACGTGCGAAACAAATATGATAAGAATCAAAACACAAGCTTGCCGTATGATTAAACTATAAACAGTCATTCGACGTTTTAAAGGATAACCATGCAACCAAATATCTGCCCAACATGCGACATTGAACTTGAATGGGAAGGAAAATACAGCTGCAACAGATGTGAATCTGTGTATCAAAAAGTGGGTTTTTGCCCAGATTGCGATGTGGCGTTGGAGAAGCTGCGGGCTTGCGGTGCGGAAAACTATTTTTGCAGCGACTGCAATGAACTTAAATCGAAATCACGGGTTCGATTTGAGTTTCAAAAAATCAGTTAATTAACAGTTGAGCGAAGTTCACCATCAGATAAGCGAGTGACTAATACGTCACCTGATTTCACTTCTTTCGCTTGCGTAACAATCTGGCCTTGTTCGGTCTGAGTGATGGAGTAGCCACGTTTTAGTGTTGCCAGTGGGCTTACCGTATCTAGCTTCTCTGCTGCAATGGCCAGTTGATGTCGCATGGTCAGTAATTTACGATCCATTGCATCCATCAGCTTTTGCTCGACACGATCTAATTTCGATTTCTGCTCGGCCAAGCGTTTCACTGGTGAATTCAGCTGTAAGCGGTGATGCTTGCGCTCAACAGCTTGTTGGCGCGTTGTTATGAAGCCTTGCATTGCGCGTTGTAAGCGCATGTCCAACTCATCAAGTTGTTGCGTCTGACGCTGCAGTTGATAGCTTGGGTGCTGACGTTCTAGACGGTGCATCAGTGAAGCGGATTGCTGTTTTTGTTGCGCTAGGTAGTAACGCATTGCACTGGCTAACTTGTGTTGGCGAGCCACCAAAGCTTGATTTTTGTGGCTGTTATCGCGGCTTACCAATTCCGCTGCCGCTGATGGGGTCGGTGCTCGCATATCGGCAACAAAGTCGGCAATCGTCACATCAACCTCATGGCCAACCGCACTGATGATCGGAATTTGGCTTGATGCAATAGTACGAGCAAGGATCTCGTTGTTGAAGCACCATAGGTCTTCTAACGAGCCTCCGCCTCGACCAACGATCAGCACATCACATTCACCTCGGCTGTTTGCACGGCCGATGGCTTGCGCAATTTGAATGGCGGCATCTTCACCCTGCACCATGGTTGGGTAAACCACAACGGGTAGAGAGGGATCACGGCGCTTCAATACGTCTAAGATATCGTAGAGCGCGGCACCCGTTTTTGAGGTTATTACACCAACACGCCTTGGATGCTCTGGTAATGACTGCTTATTGGTCTGAGCAAACAAACCTTCCGCAGCAAGTTTCATCTTAAGTGCTTCAAATTCTTGCTGTAGGCGACCGTCACCCTCTGGCTGCATGCTTTCAATGATCAACTGATAATCACCACGTGGCTCGTACAGAGACAGGCGTGCTTTGACTAATACTTGATTGCCATTCGTGGGCTTGAAAGTCACGCGGCGATTGTTACCACGGAACATGGCACACTTTACTTGAGCGCGAGAGTCTTTAAGAGTGAGATACCAGTGACCAGAGACAGGTGCTGAGAAATTGGAGATTTCTCCGACAAGCCAGACGATACCCATTTCATTTTCGAGCAGCAGACGCACTTCGGCATTGAGACGAGAAACAGTGAAGATATTTTGGTTGGTCTGGGAGAGCACGCTGATTCCGTAGACGTGAGTATAGAACTTAGCGGCAATATAATATATATCAAGGGGTAGATTGCAAGAAAAAAATCAAAGAAATTTGTAGTAAAGCGATTGCGTTCACCGTATAATCCGTCCGCAATATCCAATCTAAACGTAGTCAATTACCTAACATTGGTTACGCTCATTATGCGAAACGATGAGAACGGATTGTCCTTTTACTCCTCAAATTGTGAGATATTGCAAATGCTAAGAATTGCCAAAGAAGCGCTGACATTCGATGACGTATTACTCGTGCCAGCTCACTCCACTGTTCTCCCAAATACAGCTGATCTTCGCACTCAGTTGACTAAGAACATCACCCTAAACATCCCAATGATTTCAGCGTCGATGGACACTGTTACTGAAGCTCGTCTAGCCATTGCGCTGGCGCAAGAGGGTGGCATTGGCTTTATCCACAAAAATATGTCTATTGAGCAGCAAGCTGCTGAAGTACGTAAAGTTAAGAAGTTTGAAGCTGGTGTTGTCTCTGATCCAGTAACGGTTAACCCTGACGCGACGATCGCCGATGTGGTTGCACTGACTGACAAACACGGCTTTGCTGGTTTCCCTGTCGTTACAGAGAACAATGAGCTTGTAGGTATTATCACTGGCCGTGATGTACGTTTTGTTACTGACCTTTCCAAGAAAGTCTCTTCAGTGATGACCGCAAAAGAAACCCTTGCTGCAGTTAAAGAAGGTGCAACTCGCGAAGAAGTGCAAGAGAAGATGCACGAAGCGCGCGTTGAGAAAGTACTAGTCGTTAACGATGAGTTCCAACTTACCGGTATGATCACGGCGAAAGACTTCCACAAAGCAGAACGTAAACCAAACGCTTGTAAAGATGAGCGCGGTAGCTTGCGTGTTGGCGCAGCGGTTGGTGCAGGCGCTGGCAACGAGGAGCGTGTCGCCGCTCTGGTTGAAGCAGGCGTTGACGTTCTACTTATCGACTCTTCACACGGTCACTCAGAGGGTGTGTTAAACCGTATCCGTGAAACACGCGCAGCGTATCCAGACCTAGACATTATTGGCGGTAACGTGGCGACAGGTGCTGGTGCTAAAGCACTTATCGAGGCGGGCGTTAGCGCAGTGAAAGTTGGTATCGGCCCTGGTTCAATCTGTACGACTCGTATCGTAACTGGCGTTGGTGTTCCTCAGGTAACGGCAATCGCAGACGCAGCAGAAGTAGCGAATTCATTCGGTATTCCAGTTATCGCTGATGGCGGTATCCGTTTTTCTGGTGACATCTGTAAAGCTATCGTCGCTGGCGCATCCTGTGTGATGGTTGGCTCTATGTTTGCAGGAACAGAAGAAGCACCGGGCGAAGTGATTCTTTACAACGGCCGCTCTTACAAGTCTTACCGAGGTATGGGTTCTCTTGGTGCAATGTCTCAAGGCTCATCTGACCGTTACTTCCAGTCGGATAATGCAGCAGACAAGCTAGTACCAGAAGGTATCGAAGGTCGTATCGCCTACAAAGGCCGACTAAAAGAAATCGTACACCAACAAATGGGTGGCCTACGTTCAAGCATGGGTCTTACTGGCTCTGCAACGGTTGAAGACATGCGCACCAAAGCGGAATTTGTTCGCATCTCTGGCGCAGGCATGGCTGAATCCCACGTACACGACGTTCAAATCACTAAGGAAGCACCAAACTACCGTCGCGGTTAATATTTAAGGTTGTAAAAATACAATCCATACACCCAACGGAAACGTTTGCTTTTTCCTTGAAGCATTAATAAGAGGCGAGTACACTCGCCTCCGTTTTAATTACCTAGCTTATAAGACTGCTCAAAATGACTAAAAATATTCATGACCAACGCATCCTGATCTTAGACTTCGGTTCTCAGTACACTCAGCTAGTAGCGCGACGTGTACGTGAAATCGGTGTTTACTGTGAACTATGGAGCTGGGACGTTGAAGAAGCGGATATTCGTGAATTCAATCCAGACGGCATCATTCTATCTGGTGGCCCAGAAAGCGTGACAGAAAATAACTCTCCACGCGCTCCTCAGTACGTATTCGACTCTGGTGTGCCAGTTCTAGGTGTATGCTACGGCATGCAAACTATGGCTGAGCAGCTAGGTGGTAAAGTGGCCGGTTCAACAGAACGTGAATTTGGCTATGCACAAGTTAAAGTTTCTGGTGAATCTGCGCTATTTAAAGATCTTGAACTGACTCAAGATGTGTGGATGAGCCACGGTGACAAAGTAGTAGAAATTCCTGCTGATTTCGTAAAAGTAGGTGAGACAGATACGTGTCCTTACGCTGCAATGGCGAATGAAGAGAAGAAATACTACGGCGTTCAGTTCCACCCAGAAGTAACGCACACCAAAGGTGGCCTGCAAATGCTAGAGAACTTCGTTCTTGGTGCATGTGGCTGTGAACGTTTGTGGACTTCTGAATCTATCATTGAAGATGCGGTTGCTCGTATTAAAGAGCAAGTGGGTGAAGATGAAGTTATCTTAGGTCTATCTGGTGGTGTTGATTCCTCTGTAGTCGCTATGTTGGTTCACCGTGCAATCGGCGACAAGTTGACGTGTGTATTTGTAGACAACGGCTTACTTCGTCTTAACGAAGGCCAACAAGTAATGGATATGTTTGGCGATAAATTTGGCCTGAACATCATCAAGGTTGACGCAGAAGAGCGTTTCCTCAATGCACTTGAAGGTAAGTCGGATCCAGAAGAGAAGCGTAAGACAATCGGTCACGTATTCGTAGACGTATTTGATGAAGAGTCTAAGAAGCTGGAAAATGCGAAGTGGTTAGCTCAAGGTACGATCTATCCAGATGTTATCGAGTCTGCTGCATCTAAGACAGGTAAAGCGCATGTGATCAAATCTCACCACAATGTGGGTGGCCTACCTGATGACATGGAAATGGGCCTTGTTGAGCCACTGCGTGAGCTGTTCAAAGATGAAGTGCGTAAAATTGGCTTAGAGCTTGGCCTTCCGTACAACATGCTTTACCGCCACCCGTTCCCAGGCCCTGGTTTAGGTGTGCGCGTTCTTGGTGAAATTAAGAAAGAGTACTGCGACTTGCTACGTCGTGCAGATGCCATCTTCATTGAAGAACTTCACGCTGCGGACCTGTACAACAAAGTCTCTCAAGCGTTCACAGTGTTCCTGCCTGTTCGTTCTGTAGGTGTAATGGGTGACGGTCGTAAGTACGATTGGGTTGTGTCTCTTCGTGCAGTGGAAACTATCGACTTCATGACAGCACACTGGGCGCATCTGCCATACGACTTCCTAGGTAAGGTTTCTAACCGCATTATCAACGAAGTTGAAGGTATTTCTCGTGTGGTTTACGACATTTCTGGTAAGCCACCAGCGACCATTGAGTGGGAATAAATCTCCATTAGCTATAACTATGAGTGATTAGCGAATAGTCATTAGTTATTCGTTATACCAAGTTAAAAACCAGCCACCGGGCTGGTTTTTTTATGTAAGAAAATAGCCGCCGCGGCTTGGCTTCTCCGAGAGTTACTCCCTCATATTTTTAGAATCGAACTAACAGTTCTGTGATACTCGCTGTGCAATCGTATTTATTTATCAAATTTGCCTCGCAGAATTAATCCACTTTACTCGGCGTTTTTTACAGATCACTCACTATGTGTTTAATTTCAACTGTACGTTGTATTGTTTAATACGGAGATTAGACATGTTTGCATTTAAACACCTGCCTTTCGCATTGGGTTGTGCACTTTCTGTACAAGCTCATGCCAGCATGAACATTCAACCTGATCCACAAAACCCAAATGGCTACGTGATTGCTCGTGGCGACATTCAAACAGTGGAACAAAGCAAAACTTCTGACCCTATGTATGCCATCTGGGCACAAGCGTTGGAAACTCGTCCCAACACGCTAGTAGAAGCTATCATTCCTGGAGCAGCGAGTAACCCTGAAAACGTAAAGCGAGTAGAGCAGGTATTCCCTGAAAACGAGTGGAACTTCCTTACTCAGATGGCGGCGCCTGAGTATACTTATACTCGTTTCCTTCGTGCTATTGGTAAGTTTCCAGCATTCTGTGGTGAGTACACCGATGGTCGTGATTCAGACGCCGTTTGTAAGAAATCCATTGTGACAGCATTCGCACACTTTGCTCAGGAGACCGGTGGGCACATTGCAGTTGATAATGTATCGGATAATCCGCTTGCGCTGGAAGAATGGCAGCAAGCGCTTGTGCACGTTCGTGAAATGGGGTGGTCTGAAGGTCAAGAAGGTTACACGACGGGTTGTGGTCAGGATGATTGGCAAAACAAGCGTTGGCCTTGTGAGCCGGGGCAGGGGTATTTTGGTCGTGGTGCAAAACAGCTTTCTTACCACTTTAACTACGGCGCATTCTCTGAAGTAATGTTTGACGGTGATGCATCGGTATTGCTAAAAAATCCGGGTTTAGTCGCTGACTCATGGTTGAACTTGGCTTCTGCAATTTGGTTCTTCTTAACACCTCAAGCTCCTAAGCCCGCAATGTTGCATGTGATTGATCGTACTTGGGTGCCGTCGCAACGTGAAATTAACGCGGGTATTGGTTACGGTTTCGGTACCACGATTAATGTCATTAATGGCGGCATTGAGTGCGGTGAACAAAATAAAGACAAAGGTCAGCCTGTTAACCGTATCCGCTATTGGGAGGGGCTCGCTGCGCACTACCAAATTCCCGTTGAATCAGATGAGACCAATACTTGTTGGCAACAAACGCCTTATGGCAGTTTAAACCTCAATGGTGCAACCGATGTGCTTTACACCAACTGGGATGGTAACTGGAAATACTACTCAGATCGCCCCGGTGGTCATTCATTTGAGTGTGAGCTGGTGGGCTTCCAAACCGCTTACTCGGCGCTCGTTGCTGGTGATTATGAGAAATGCGTTACAAACTTTTACCAATCCCATGCTGGTTGGCCTGATGTTCGAATTGTTGACAAGTTAGACTCGAATGATCCCGTTGATCCTCCAGTGGATGGCATTGCCGCTTGGGATGCCACCAAGGTATACAACACGGGGGATCAAGTCTCTTACCAAGGTGCAATATATGAGGCGAAGTGGTGGTCACAAGGTAATGAACCCACTAAAGGCGACCCTTGGAAATTGGTTTCGGGTACCCCTTCCGAGCCGCCAGTGACTGAGCCACCAGTGACAGAACCTCCGGTATCGGGTGATTTTACTACATGGGAGCCAGGGGTAACTCAAGTTGCTCGTGGTGATAAAGTGACTTATCAAGGGAAATGCTTTATTGCCAAGAACCCCCCTGGAGTTTGGGAAACACCCACTCAAAGTAATTGGTTTTGGGATGAGATATCTTGCCAGTAGTTGAACAAAAAAACACCTAACTGTTTATAAGGGCTCTGCTTTTTGGCAGGGCCTTTTTTTAATTGTTTTGTTGCCTGTTTGTGTAATCTAAGTTTTCAATAACGTCTTTTCTCTTTTGCTTTTTTGTCGATTAGAATTCGCGCGCAATTTTTATTCACATTTTTGAAAAGGTAATGTACATGTCTACAAAACTGGCTAACCCAGCGCCACTAGGTCTAATGGGGTTTGGTATGACTACCATTCTGCTAAACATCCACAATGCAGGTTTCTTCCCAATGGACTCTATGATTTTGGCGATGGGCATCTTTTACGGTGGTCTAAGCCAAGTACTTGTTGGCATGATGTGCTTCAAGCGTGGTGACACATTCGGTACCACTGCGTTTACTTCTTACGGTCTGTTCTGGCTAACATTGGTTGGTCTGATCGTCATGCCTTACATGGGTCTACCAGCTAGCCCTGCTCATTTCATGGGGTGGTACCTACTTCTATGGGGCATCTTCACTGGTTTCATGTTCATCGGCTCTCTATGCTACCCAGTCGCGAAGCAAGTTGTATTTGGTTCCCTTACTATCCTGTTTTTCCTTCTTGCAGCACGTGACTTCTCAGGCAGCACACTGATCGGCACTATCGCTGGTTTTGAAGGTATTTTCTGTGGCGCGAGCGCAATTTATTTTGCAATGGCTCAAGTTCTAAATAACGAGTACGGCCGCACTGTACTTCCTATCGGCGAAAAGCAAAAGCCTCAAGTTGCTGCGCAAGAAGTTGCGGCATAATCGCTCCGAATGGAATGTAAAACAAAAGGGTTAGCCAGCGGCTAACCCTTTTTTGATGTCCGTTATTTGGACTGCTACCTTTTCTTATCGCTCACTCTCACCTATTGCGTGAGGTTTCAAGTCGACTTTACGTAGAAGCGTGTTTTACCGTTCCGGTTGTATCGCTGTCTGCCGTTGGAGCATTGCCTGTTTTACGTTTGTACTTTTCTTCCCAGTAATCGGCACCTTTAATACCCAGAGCGACAGGGTTAAAGGTAAACTCAGTGACGCCACGTTTTTGCTGTTCTTCATAGTCAGTCAGCGCTTTTAGTGCGGGCTTTGACATGAAGAAAATGATCACAATACCAATGATGTTCAGCCAAGCCATTAGGCCAACCCCGACATCACCCATTGCCCATGCGAGATTGGCTGTTTTTACTGTGCCGTAAAATACGGCCGTGATAATCACAAGCTTCAGGATGAACATCAAGCCGTTTACTTTGAAAGTACGTCGGATGTACGCGATGTTGGTCTCTGCAATGTAGTAGTAAGCCAGAATCGTTGTGAAAGCAAAGAAGAACAGAGCAATGGCAATGAACAGCTTACCAACGCCTGGAAGTGCACTTTCAATTGCCATCTGTGTAAATACAGGCCCATTTGCACCGATATTCGCTGGCAGGTTTTGTACCAGGAATGTCCCTTCAACGGCGTCCTGTACGTTGTACGCGCCAGTAATAAGAATCATAAATGCGGTTGCAGAACATACGAGCAGTGTATCGATATAAATCGAGAATGACTGAACTAAACCTTGTTGTGCTGGGTGATCAACATTTGCCGCTGCCGCTGCATGAGGGCCAGTGCCTTGACCAGCTTCGTTAGAGTAAACACCGCGTTTTACACCCCAACCGATCGCTGCACCAAATCCGGCCATTGGTGTGAATGCATCACTCAGGATCATACCAAGGATGCGTGGAATTTCACCGATGTTAAGCAAAATGATAATGAACGCAGTGATGATGTAAGCCAGAGCCATAAACGGAACCACAATCTGAGTGAAGTTCGCGATGCGTTTTACACCACCAAAGATGATGAAGGCGAGAATGATACAAACCACTGTCCCAGTTAAAATTTTAGCGAAACTGAAGGTACCAATCGCAGTTTCAATCATATCACCTGAGCCAAATGCCGCTTCTACCGCGTTACCGATACTGTTTGACTGAACACCAGGAAGTAAAACGCCACAGGCAAAGATTGTTGCGATAGCGAAGATCCACGCGTACCACTTTTGACCCATGGCTTTTTCTATGTAATAAGCAGGTCCGCCGCGGAATTCGCCTTCATCTTCTTCTTTGTATATTTGTGCCAGTGTTGATTCTGCGTATGCCGTTGCAGCGCCAAAAAAGGCAACCACCCACATCCAGAAAACCGCCCCCGGACCACCGAAGCCGATAGCAGCGGCAACGCCTGCAATGTTACCTGTACCGACACGGCCAGATAGTGAAACGGCCAATGCTTGAAATGATGAAATCCCTTTGGTTGAACTTTTACCACTTAGCAGTAAGCGCCACATTTCAAAGAAATGACGAATCTGCACAAAGCGCGTCATGATCGAGTAGAACAAACCAGCGCCAAGGCACAGATAAATCAGCGCAGGACTCCAGATTATTCCATTCAGTAAATCAACTAATGACTGCATGATTACTTTCCCTGTTTGATATTTCTATGATTAATTTTCGTGCGAAAACATTACCCTTTTTTGTAATCTAATTGTAAACCTTTTTAACTAATGCTCGCCATTAATGTGATGGTGAGCACGTGGTACAAGGCTGTTGTTAAAGAAAAGTTCACTTGGTATACGGGGGCGGTTTACAGCGAAAACTCATGGTGAGTAGGGGGGGGGTGCATAATTATTGGTTAATAGTGAATGCGAAAGGGGGCTGGCTTTTGTTTTAATTATTGACATCACGCGCATCAAGACATCGATTGCAGCGGGTTTGCAGTGCCGAATTAAACTTAATTCGCAGGGCTCACGACAGGTGTTTTGTAAACTGAGGATGCAGTTGAAATTTGCCTGATAAAAACCGCCTCATCTGAGGCGGTTGCGGTTCAAAGATCTAGCAGGGTTAACGTTGATAAGCGGTTTCACCACGACTGATGGTTTGCTGGACTTTTAAGTCTTTCAAGGCGCTTGGTTCTACTTTTAATGGGTTTTTATCTAAGATGATTAGGTCAGCGTTTTTACCTACCTCTAAACTGCCTTTTGTTGCTTCCTCAAAGTATTGATAGGCAGGCCAAATCGTCATGGCTTGCAATGCCGTGTAAGCGTCGACTCTTTGATCTGGTCCTAGGACTTTATCGGTTCGAGTTGTTCGGTTCACGGTCGCATCCAATACCCGGAATGAACTCGGTAGAGCGACTGGGGCGTCATGATGAGTGCTGAACATCAGGCCTGCGTTTCGGACGGCTTTGGTTGGTGAAATAAAGTCTGCTCGAGGGTGACCCAAAACCGATTCTACATGCCAATCACCCCAGTAGAAGGTGTGCATTGGAAAGAGTGATGGGAATATTCCCAATTCAGCTAAGCGGTCAATTTGGTCTTGGCGAATGGTTTGTCCGTGTATCAGCACTGGGCGTCGGTCTTTTTTGCCCAGCTTTTCGTTCGCTTTGGCAACGGCATCAATAAATTGCTCTATCGCCGCATCTCCATTGGAGTGTGTTAGAACCTGCCAGTCGTTTTGAAATGCCGTTTCCACGTATTGGTAAGCTTTTTCATCTTTAAACGTTGGATATCCAAGATAGCTTTTTGGTTGACCATGAGGTGGGTGGAAGTAGGGTTGAGTTAACCAAGCCGTTTTACCTTGAGGTGAGCCATCAAAATTCAGCTTAACACCACCAATACGGAAATGATTGGTGTAGGTGAGAGAGTTGTATTCAGAGTTCATAAACTCGCTGCTTGAAACCATATCGGCATAAGCCACCAAATCGATAAGTAACTTGCCTTCTTTAGAGGCGCGCTTCATTGCTTCATAACCCTCTAGTGTCGCGCGACCTTCCTGAGCGGTTGTGTAACCATATTCGGCATACATCTTTTGAGCTGCCTCAAGCATCATGTCTTGCAGTTCTAGGTCAATGGCCTTAGTAAAACTGAAAAGCATAATAAAGTGCGCATTTTCCTCTAACACTCCGTTTGGCTCTTGGCTACCATCTAGTCGGCGAATAACGCCACCCTGAGGGTCTTGAGTTTCCGCAGTGATGCCAGCTAATTCAAGTGCTTTACTGTTCGCAACACTTAAGTGACCAGAGGTATGAATAATAAGAATGGGTGTGTCTGTGCTGACTTTGTCCAAATCTGCTTTCGTTGGGTAGCGATCAAGCTGCGCATCGTCGTAACCAAAGCCAAGTATCCAACCGGTTTTCTCTATGAAAAGACGCTTTGTTTGGTCTTGAACGGCGGATTTTAGAATGGTCACAATGTCATCCACTGTGTCTGCTTGACCATCAGGAGAGGGAAGGACATTCGCCACCATCGCCTGCAGACCGACACCATAAACATGGCTGTGAGGATCAATAAAACCGGGAATAAGGGTTTGACCTTTTAAATCAACCAACTGGGTCTTACCAAACTTATGCTCCATCGCCCCCTCTTTGTTGCCCACATAGATGATTTCTTCACCCGATGTTGCAATCGCTTCAGCGTATTCTGGGGTATCTCCAGCCATGGTGAGGATGTCTCCACCAAAGAATATTTTATCAGCCGCTGTTGCTTTAATTGGCACTGCAATGGTTTCTGTTTGTTTGACTTCTTCCGAAAAACAGCCCGTCAGTGCAAGACCGGATAGGGCGAAAGGGATCCATGTTGATTTCATATAAAAGTTCCGTAATAAAATATGACTAACACAGTGTACTGTATATATAAAAGGGCAGGTGTGATGCTGAGTCGATTTTCAGTTCAGATCAGATAAATGGCGAAGGGCGCATTGCATCGCAGGTGTTGAGATAAAAACGCAACATAGCGGTGGCTGGTTTTGTTGGTGAGGTTTTGGTCTCCCATGTACCTTGCTGGATAGGTTCTGTTATTTGCCATGTAAGTTATTTATTTATATAGGCTTTTACTTTTGGGTTTGCCGTGTTCCAAATGCTTATGGTGCTGCGCTATTCTCCCTTTATGTTCCCGTTTTATATTACTGCGTTGCTTCGGTCACGAAGAGCAAGTGCAGTGTTTTTTAATGCGACAAGTTTTCGAGATACCATTGAGCGAGAGCGCAAAAAAAAGGCTCCAAGCGGAGCCTTTTTATACGAAATATTAGCCTTCTGTCTGAGGCGTTTGTTGCCGAGCTGGATGCTTGATAAACACGGCCACGATGGCCGCAATAGCCAAGGCAAAACAGTAGTAAGAATTCGCGACGACCTCTAGTGGAGAGAGGTGAAATACAGACCCAAGTAGCAGGACCTGCGCACCGTATGGCAGTACACCCTGAATCACGCACGAGAAGATATCCAACAAACTGGCAGAGCGACGTGGGGATACATTGTTCTCTTCGGCCAGTTGGCGAGCCACGCTGCCAGATACGATGATGGCAACCGTGTTGTTGGCTGTGCAGGTATTGACCAATGCAACAAGGCCTGCGATGCCTAGTTCGCTAGCACGGCTGCTAACGTTCTGACTGTGCTTGGAGCTAAATTTAGCGATAACGATACTGACAAGGTTTGTCAGAAATGCTAAGCCACCCTGACGACGCATAAGCTCACTCAATCCGCCGATCAGCATCGAGAGCAAGAATATCTCTTGCATATTTGTGAAGCCAGAGTAAACATCATTTGCAAGGTTAGCCACGGCATAATTTTCCACAAAGGTCAGACAACTGATGCCCGCTAGCGCTATCCCTATCGTCAAGACGACGAAGACGTTCACTCCTGAAGCTGCCAAAATAAGAATAGCGATATACGGCAAGATCTTAAGCCACTCAATCGCTCCTGTCTCCGGCAATACTGCTTCGGTACTAAAGTAGGTGAAAATCAGAATCGCAATGACTGCTGCTGGTATTGCTATTCGAATATTCTCTCTGAATTTATCCTTCATCTGGCAGCCCTGAGAGCGTGTTGCCGCAATGGTTGTGTCAGAGATGATTGAAAGGTTATCCCCGAACATCGCGCCGCTCAGTACCACACCTGCGGTAAGTGGAAGACTCATCCCCGCGGACTGCGCGATACCTAACGCAACAGGTGCAATTGCTGCAATGGTTCCCATCGAGGTGCCCATCGCGGTCGCAATGAAGGCTGAAATCACAAAAATACCGGGCAAAATGAGGCTTGGCGGCAGAATAGCCAAACCAAAATTCACTGTCGCATCCACTCCGCCTGACGCTTTTGCAACAGAAGCAAAAGCCCCAGCAAGCAAGTAGATCATACACATAGCGATGATATCAGTGTGGCCAACCCCCTGCATAAAGTGCTCAATGGCGCGATTGAGCTTATCTTTACTAAGAATAAGAGCAAGGATCACCGCGGGCAGAGCGGCGATAGGAGCCGGGAATTGATAAAATGCAAGGGCAACGCCCTGAAAAGATAAGTAAGTGCCTACACCAATAAACAGCGTAAGAAACAGTACTAAAGGTAAAAGTGCGATCGCTGATGGTGCGATGGCTTTATTAGAATGTTTAGAACCAGACATGTGAACGACAACATAATCAACAAATAAGGCGTGCAGACTAATCGGATGCCTAATTGTTGTCAACGTCTAGACGTCTAAATGGCTGGTTAATTTTAATAGAAAGACGCACCAAAAAAGCCCACCTAAAATATCTTATTGATACTGTGGGCTTTTTGAGAGTTTTACTGATGTAGACTAATTACGTTTTTTACGCTTGATAAGCATGAAGAGCATCAGTGAGAACAGCAAAGCGGCACTCGACCAAACCAGATACCGGTGCTCAGTGTAGAACTGACTGAGTACGCTTAAATGCTCAAAGGTGAAATTAACCAGCACGCTGAACACGGCAACCCAAATGGTGGTTGCGAGAGCATTTCCTAACAAAAATGCGTTGCGCGGCATCTTAGCAATACCACAAGCGAGCGGCATAAACTGCTTCATTCCCTCAATAAAGCGACTTACTACCAAACAAGCAGGGCCATACTTTTGAATTGTATTTTGTAGCCTCTGCATTTTAGGCCCAGAAATGTAACCTTTCTTATCCAACCAGCCTTCAAAGTAGTAGCCAATTAAATAACCACAAGTGTTGCCAAAAAAACAGCTCAGCCAGGAAATGATAATGACCAAGCTGAGGTTCATGACATGCTCGGATGCGATGATTGACGCTGCAATCATCAGGGACTGTCCGGGCATCGGAATGCCAATGCCCTCAAGAAAAATGCTGACGATAAGGGCGAGATAGCCATAGTGTTCAAGCAATGGTTTCGTCGCCATTAATAATTCATCTATGTGTTCCAAACGCTTTCCTCTAACCACAATGGAACGAAGCAGGAGTGATACTCCTATTGGTAATTTTGGTCAACCTCGGCCAGTAAAACCTGACATGCACTTGATAATAGTGATGGGTTTGTATACTCCAGCATCCGAGGCGGCTGGGTATCGTACTCTTTAAATTATTACAGTAGAGTCGAGTTTATCAATCGTCACAGATACAGAAGGGTCGCCACACCGCAATCCGAACGCTGGGGAACATCAGCCAGATTTCGGTAGAGCAGTGGTTGGTTAAAGTCTCTGGCGAGTACGCTGCGTGAAAAGGAAATGGTGTATTTAAACTTTGCGGATTTAATATTTTTTAAAAAAAAGACAATATCTCTTTACATATAAGAAATAATGGCGCACTATGGCGTTGCTCTGTTGTTCAGAGTTATTAAATGAAACTCTCGCTGTAAAGAAAAACCCTCAGAATTCCCTAGTTGTTATCCTCTGTGTTTCCCTTAGCTTCATTGATGCATTAAATAATTCAAGCTTCAAGCGTATCAATCGTAATTTTAACGATTAAATTTTATTAAATATAAGGGACAAATTATGTCTAACAAAGCAACTGGTTCTGTAAAATGGTTTAACGAGTCGAAAGGTTTCGGCTTCCTAACTCAAGATAATGGCGGCGCGGATGTATTCGTACATTTCCAAGCTATTGTTTCAGAAGGCTTCAAAACGCTAGTTGAAGGACAAAAAGTGTCTTTCAGCGTAGAGCAAGGCCCGAAAGGCCTTCAAGCAGCTAACGTTGTAGCTGGATAAGAATTAAAGCGTTGGCAAGCAGTTAAGCTGCTTGCCTTCCTTCAAGTAAATATTTCACACATCTATCTTCCTCAATCGTCCCTTCAGTGGCTTATTTGCTGCACCTTTATCTCGTCATCATATTCTCTTTTTATGTATGTAAGTTAAGCGAACGGATTTAACAATACTCGAAGTAATGTACCGTGCTTTTTGCCAGTTATAGAGTGAAATAATAAATAACCGCCTAAATGGGATTTTTCTCGTTTATTGTGGTGAACTAATACCAATCAAACTAAATAAGTAATCATAAACAGCGCAGAAAAATTCCGAACAACAAGCCTAAATCTTTCGATTAGTAATTTATTTACAATCAAGGTGTTAAGTGAGTTATGGGGCGTTATAACAAGCGAGAATGATCCGCTATTTACTACGATTGGCATAATATACAAGAGAAATAAAATGTCAGCATTTAATATTAAATATTTAAACGAATCAAATACAACAATAAAATCAGAAACCGTCTTTATGAAAGGGTTAAGAGGTGCAAAAATATCCGCATCATCAATTGCTCCATCATATACATACCGGATTGAGTTGAGAGATATTCTTGGCAGGCTTGTTGCCTATAAAGAAAATAACCGCTGGATTAACAGTGTCGCGATTTGTGCATCATAAGGTTTGGGATTATATGACTGTAACTAACAAAAAGAATACCAAGAAAGAACTGCCAGTTCGTCCTCCTAAAACAAGAAAGAAAATAGAGGATATTCAAGAAAAGCTAGCATGGAAAAAGCTCTGGGGTGAGTAACCTTTACTCTTTTTCTAGAGCGTGACTTGTACTTAATCGCACTATTAGTCCACGTGTTATTTACTCCATTAAAATTTCTATTTTTTAATGGTGTCATTATGTCTGAATATTGAAATATTTTGATTGGATGATGCTTCGTGTACGCTAACGTGTAATTTTTCTATCTTCACTTTCTTAACTATCACTACAGAATGTCAGTGTGCATTTTGCCCCCAACCGCCAGACTGTTCAATATAGCAGGATGGGACAGCATAATTATCTGTTGTTTTAGCTTCAGTACATTTATGCGTAAGCGATTTCAACGCTTGGCTTTGTGTTAGTTCACCAATTAATCATTGCATACCGCTCTCGGTGATAAATTCTAGCGCTTCATACTAGCCGTAATGCTCTTAACATTACGACCAGCACCATTTTCAGTCAGTTCTATCTTTTTTCAGCCTTTGTCAGAGGGTGTTAGAGCTTTAGTGCTGTCAGCTTTGATTTTATTGACGTTACTCTGAACGATTTCTTCCCAGCAAACTCCTGACGCATTACTAGGCGTGTTTTGAAATGATGTTGCCATATTTCCTTGTTTAGATTTATCCGGTTAAACCGAACCTGAAGGCAAACAAAAAGGGCCAACTCTTTCGAGTTGGCCCTTTCCAAACGTTTGGTGGAGCTGGCGGGAGTTGAACCCGCGTCCAAAAATCATTCATCATTGGTACTACATGCTTAGTCGATCTTTAAATTCACCAGCAACCTGCGAACCGACACGCTAGTTAAAGGCTAACCTGAATTATAATTCGCGCTTTTCCTCTCAGGTGGGAGAAGCCACGCTAGCTAGTTTGGGTTTGATCTCTTATTGTTCCCCGTCTTACGAGCGGAAGCTAGGGTAAGAGAGCTCTGAGCAGGTTATTAAGCTGCTAGTGCGAAGTTTTCGTCGTTTGCGACTATTTTTTTGCGGCTTTTAACGTGGCCAACCGCCCCACGGCATGCACCTCAGACTTCAAAATTCCTGTCGAATCCTAAATCAGCCCCAAGTGTTAACTGCATAGTACCAGAAAAGCTTATCCTGTCTAGTTCTGTGCGTTTAAGTGCTTAAAATTAACGCAAACTACTCTTCATAATTCGTGCTTTATCTCTCGCCCAATCTTTTTCTTTCATATCAGTGCGTTTATCGTGCAGCTTTTTACCTTTAGCAACACCGATTTTGATCTTCACCCAAGAGCGAGACCAATACAATGATAGTGCGGCGAGTGTCATGCCTTCACGGTTGATGCGACCGAGAAGGTTGTCGAGTTCACGACGACTCATCAATAGTTTGCGCACGCGTGTCGGGTTCGCGACAACGTGAGTAGAAGCCTGATTAAGAGGAGTGATGGTCATTCCGCTGACATAAGCCTCACCGTCACGCATGAAAACGTAGCTTTCAGCGATATTAGCTTTGCCTTGGCGAAGTGATTTCACTTCCCAGCCTTGTAGCTCCATGCCAGCTTCGATTTCATCATCAATGAAGTATTCGTGGCGAGCTTTTTTATTCAGCGCGATAGTGTTGCTACCCGCTTTTTGCTTTGATTTTTTCTTTACCATAATGACCTCATTATACGGGTTGGATATAGGTTAGGAAATCCTTTTATTTGCGCTATCGTGGAATAAAAGTAAAATTGGCACAAGTCTTAAACTTGTACGCGTATCGATAGGAGTGTGTATGAAGCAAATCAGCCGTTCTGCTTTGGTGTCTTTTAGTGCAGAGCAGATGTTCGATCTGGTCAATGATGTTTCTAAGTATCCTGAGTTTTTGCCTGGTTGTTCAGGTTCAAGAATCATTGAGTCTTCGGGCGAGGGTATGGTGGCTTCTGTCGATGTTGCAAAAGCAGGTATCAGCAAAACGTTCACCACGTCTAACGAGCTTGTCCCTGGGCAGGCCATCATGATGAACTTGGTCGATGGACCATTTAAGACATTACGTGGCGGGTGGATCTTTACGTCACTCGATGAACAAGCGTGTAAAGTAGAGCTGAAACTGGAGTTTGAGTTTTCCAGCAAGATGATCGAGATGGCTTTTGGTAAGATTTTTAATGATCTAACCAGCAATATGGTGAATGCTTTTACCAGCCGAGCGAAACAGGTGTACGAATGCTATGAGTATTGAGTCGGACATGATTCATGTCGAGGTGGTGTATGCCTTACCTCAAGAGCAGCGTGTGTTTAACCTAGTGGTGAACAACCAAGCCACAGTGGAAGAGATCATCAGCCAGTCGGGTGTACTTGAGCTGTACCCTGAGATTGATTTGAAGAAAAATAAGGTGGGTGTTTACAGCCGTAACGTCCGCTTAGAAGCAACGGTGCGTGATAAAGATCGCATTGAAATTTACCGACCATTATTGGCAGACCCTAAAGAGATTCGTCGAAAGCGGGCGGAACAGGCAAAAATTGCTGGGAATCAGTGATCGCCGCTAAGCAGAGCGCTTAGAGAAAGTCAGCGGATACAAAAAGCCTTTGCGTGCGCAAAGGCTTTAACAATATTGCGAAAGTAGGCTGCTTTACTGAATTTTTTGGTAAAACGCATCGCTCTTCGGATAGTCACCAGTGATGTCTGACAGCGTACCTTGGTCGTTAAACTGAACGATAAGATTTTTTTGCACTGAGTCACCGTGACCTGGAGTTTGGTGGTAAATGTAGTACCACGTATTTGGGTAGCCATTTTCCACCAACATAGGTGAACCAAGAACGTAGCGAACTTGTGCTTTAGTCATCCCAACCTTTAATTTATCAACCGCACTTTGTTCTACATAGTTGCCTTGGTTGATATCAATGCGATAAACCAGTTTTTCCAATACCGAACATCCTGTCAGCAATGTCATTGCTAATGGTACGGCAACTAACCACTTCTTCAATTGCATAATAATTTCTTAGTAACCTTTAAAATACTGCGCTGATAATAAACAAGCTCGACGCAGATGTAAAAAGCTATGCGTCGCATGGTAGGAAATCTGACCACGAATTTTGAGTTGAGTTGCATTTATTGCTCGATATTGAGTCATACCCAGCACAACATTGTTCATTCGCGCACTAAAAAGTAAAAGCAAAAAGGGGCAGTTGGTGCTTTGGGCGAGCATGAGCTTTGGACGAACATGAGCCACTGACCTGATGGATGGGCAGTGACTCAAATAACAAGTTAAGCGGCGATAAGCAGTTCTTTTGCGTTGGCCAATGTTGAGTCTGTGATTTGGCTGCCACCAAGAAGGCGGGCTAGCTCTGCCACGCGTTGCTCTTCATCGAGTGAGCGCATCTGGGTCTCCGTTTGGCCGCCTTTGGTGTGTTTTGCGACAAACATTTGCTGGTGGCCACAGCCGGCGACTTGCGGTAAGTGGGTAACACACATGACTTGGGTCGATTCACCCAGCTTGCGTAGCATTTTTCCAACCACGGCTGCTGTTGGGCCACTGATACCCACATCGACTTCATCGAAGATTAAACTTGGTGTATCGACTTTTTGTGCGGTGATCACTTGGATCGCGAGTGAGATACGCGATAGTTCCCCCCCCGATGCTACCTTGGCAATTGGCTGTAATGGTTGGCCTGGGTTGGTTGAAACCAAGAAGCATATATTGTCCATGCCAAGTGGTGACGGATGAGTGTTCTCGTTGTTTACTTCAATGCTAAAGACGGCTTTTTCCATGCTCAATTCGTGCATGCTTTGAGTGATCAGCTTGTTCAGCTCTTTTGCGTAACGGCTGCGTGATTTGTGCAGTTTCTCTGCTTGAGTCAGGAAACTTTGGTATTGTTGTTCAACTTCTTGGGCTAGCTCTTCTAAGCGCTCATCCGAGCAATCTAATGCTTCGACTTGTGCCAAAAGCTCTTGATGATGTTGGTATAGCTCATCGGGCATCACGTGGTGCTTGCGAGCCATCGACATCACTTTGGAAAAACGTTCTTCGACATAAGCCATGCGCCCCGGATCGACATCTATACCATCAAGGTAGCTACGAAGTTCGTTCTTGGTTTCTTCCAGTTGGATCATTGCTTCTGCCAGCATAGTTGGCAATTCAGCTAATTTGTCATCCAACTCAGCCAGTTCACTTAGGGCGTGATTGGCCGATTGCAAAATACTAAGCGCATTGACTTCTTCACCCTCGTAAATAAGTTCGATGGCTTGCTGACAGGTAGCGGCAAGTTCGCCGCTGTTAGACAGTCGTTTGTGCTCTTGTTCGAGCTCTGCGAATTCTTCTTCACCTAGCGATAACTCATTCAGTTCTTTGATTTGGTATTCAAGCAACTGCTTTTGTGCCTGATTTTGATGGCTGTTCTTTTTTAGCTGCTTAAGGTTATTATCGGCCTGACGCCAATGCTGGTAGGTACTGCGAGTGCTTTTTAGCAAGTTTAGGTGCCCAGCATATTGGTCAAGCATGGCCATTTGATGCTCGCTCTTCATCAATTGATGGTGCGCATGCTGCCCATGGATGTTGATCAACCGTTGTCCGAGAGATTTGAGCTGTGAAAGTGGGACAGGGCTGCCGTTGATGAAGGCTCTTGAGCGGCCCTCTTTGGTGATGGTGCGACGCAAGATACATTCGCTGCCATCCAGCAGGTCGTTATCTTCTAGCCAACGCGTTGCGTGTAGATTGTTGTCCAGTAAAAAGGCGGCGCTGACTTCGGTTTTTTCTTCGCCTTGCCGAACCATGCCTGCATCGGCTCGTCCACCAAGGCAAAGACCTAAAGCATCAATAGCAATAGACTTACCTGCGCCTGTTTCACCAGTGATGGTGGTCATACCCTTTAAAAGCTCGAGCTGTAAGGACTTAACAATCGCAAAATTATTAACACTTAAATGAGCCAGCATTTTTATTTACCTGTATAACTGAACAATACTGTATAAGAAAACAGTATATACTGTTTCTTTATACAGTAAAGTCAAGGACGGTATTTTTTATCAAAGAAGTATTTTTTTGTGATGAGGAAAGGAAAAACAGGTCGCGTATGGTACAACGACTTGTTTAAATTGAATGTGTTATGGGGAAATTAGGTGGTTTATATTGGGCGATTTTTTCAAAAAAGGTTGATGATTTCCCACCAACCTTTGTCGGTTAAAACAGTTTGCTCGACCAACCAAGTTTGTTTCTCAGCACATGGTAGTAGCTGTAGTCTTTCGGGTGAATGAGCTTGAGTACGTTTGGGCTTTGATAGATATGGACCTCATCACCCGGAGATACTGGCAGTGAGATTTGTCCATCACAGCCGACTTCTTGTGTGCCACGGTTCTCAGGTGACACAATCAATTTAATGCGGCGTTTTCCATCGACAACCAATGGACGGCTTGAAAGGGTATGTGGGAACATTGGCACCAAAGATATCGCGTTCAAACTTGGTGACAGAATTGGGCCGCCGCCTGATAAAGAGTAGGCCGTAGAGCCGGTTGGTGTTGATACGATTAAGCCATCGGCGCGCAATGAAAACGCAAAGCTATCATCGATGTAGACTTCAAACTCAATCATGTGCGCCACTTGGCCTGGGTGAAGCACTGCCTCATTCAATGCCGTGTTATGGCTTTTGATTTGCCCGTTGCGATGGATCTCGGCTTCTAACAAAAAGCGCTCTTCCTCAATGTATTCACCATTAAGTACGGCTTTTAGTGCTGCTTTAAAATCGTCCGGGTTCAAATCCGTTAGGAAGCCTAAGTTACCGCGGTTGACACCAATAACGGCGACATCAAAGCGCGATAACACACGGGCAGCACCCAACATGTTGCCATCACCGCCAACCACAATGGCGAGATCGGCGTGCTTGCCTAGTTCGACGAGGCTTGCAAACTGGCTTTGTGGGATTTCGTCTAAAATGGCAGCAAGGCGATCATCGATAAACACTTGGTAACCTTCGGATGTCAGCCATTCGTACAACTCTTTGTGAGTTTGAATCGCTTGCTGATCTCGGGGTTTTCCGATAATCGCGATCACGTTACATGGTATTTTCATAGAATTTCCGCACTAAAGAGGCTTGAATCAGGAATCTTCATCCCCATAATAATGGCAAGTTACCTAAATATGCGAATTTTTATGTGGTTAGAGCCCGCAAAAATCGAATGGCTTTAAAGACATTAAGTTGAATTCTGGAGATATCATGAGCAACGAAGAAAACAAAGTAACAGAAGAAGAGCTTGATCAAATCATCTCAGAAGCTGAGAAGGCGGAAGCGGCAGCACAAGAAGCCGAAGAAGAACTTGAAGATATTGGTGACGAGAAAGACGCTAAAATTGCTCAACTAGAAGCTGCGCTGTTGTCTAGCGAGACAAAAGTGAAAGATCAGCAAGATGCGGTGCTTCGCGCTAAAGCAGAAGTAGAGAACATGCGTCGTCGTACTGAACAAGAAGTCGACAAAGCGCGTAAGTATGCTCTAAACAAATTCGCTGAAGAACTTCTACCCGTTATCGATAATCTAGAGCGCGCCATTCAAGCTGCAGACGCAGAACACGAAGTGGTGAAGCCGATTATTGAAGGTGTTGAGCTAACGCACAAAACGTTTGTAGGCGCAGTATCGAAGTTTGGTTTGAAAGAGATCAACCCAGAAGGTGAGGTATTCAACCCTGAATTCCACCAAGCGATGTCGATTCAAGAGAGTCCAGACCACGAATCAAACACAGTCATGTTTGTTATGCAAAAAGGTTATGAGCTCAACGGCCGCGTTATCCGCCCAGCAATGGTGATGGTGGCTAAATAGTCAGCTAAACATTGTCTATCACAGTATATTAAAACGCCGACTACGAAACAGTCGGCGTTTTTTCTTCAAATATGACTTTAAGCATAATCATCCTCTTGAGTATGAGGTAGGTGCTAAAGTTGATCCTCTTCAAAGTTTTTCTTATCGGAAAATATATTTCTGATAGGGTGTATCTTTTCTTTATGTTGTTTAGTTATAGAATGCTGTGTCTATAAGTGGTCATTCAGGCTTGCCTTCAATATTTAATTCTGAGTATCTGTATTTTTCTAGTGTTTTACCTCTAATCCTAACTATTAACATCTCTGTAAATAAAGTCTTTATTTTGTAACCTTGCTGTGTATTATTTGCGATGTCTGTTGTAAAAAAACAGCAGATGTAACTACAAAAATATAAATAGCAAACACAACATTTCGGAGATTTATGATGGATAAATCGCTTTCTAGTAAGATTTTTATTGGCTTGTTCGCCGGCCTTGTGCTGGGTACAGCTATTCAGTACTTATTTAGCGGTATTGCGATTTTTGATACTTATATCCTAGGTACGGCAGAGGGGGCGGGCGGCATGTTCGTTTCGTTGATCAAACTGCTGGTTGTACCTTTGGTTTACGTGTCAATTGTATGTGGCATTGTTGAGCTTAAAGACATTCGTTCTTTTGGTCGCTTGGGTGGTAAAACTTTTACGCTTTACATTTTGAATACCGTCGTTGCGATTGTTGCTGCTCTTACTGTTGCTATGATTGTTCAGCCTGGTGCAGGCGCAAACCTTGCGGGTACGATTTCTGATTCTGTGGCGCTTAAGTCCACTGAAACGCCAGACATCTTCTCTATGGTTGTGAATATTGTTCCAAGTAATCCAGTTCAGGCGTTTGCAAATGGCGACATGCTGCAAATCATCTTTATGGCAATTCTGACTGGCCTTGCTATCCAAGCGCTTGATTCAAAAGGTGGTCCTGCGGTTCGCACCTTTAAGATGGCGAACGAAATCATGATGAAGCTGATTGGTCTTGTGATGAGCCTTGCGCCTTACGGTGTCTTCGCTCTAATGATTCAGCTTGGTGCCACTCTGGATGCGGGCACGCTTGCTTCGGTAGCGGGTTATGTAGCACTTGTGGTTTCAATGCTGGTGCTTTGGATCTTCGTGGTTTACCCACTGGCGGTTCAGATGTTTACAGGTATCTCTGCACGTGAGTTCTCTCGCAAAACTCGTGAGCAAGTGCTTTTCTCTCTTTCAACTGCAAGCTCAAACGCGACGATTCCAGTCACGATGCGCACCCTTACTGACAAGATCGGTGTCTCTAAATCGGTTGCTGGCTTTGGTGTACCACTCGGTGCAACGATGAACATGGCGGGTGCTTCAATCTACATTGCAATTGCAGCGGTATTTTGTGCGAACGCATTTGGTCAGCCTATCGCGGCATCTGATCTGGTGACACTAGGCTTTACGGTTCTGCTACTGTCGATCGGTGCGGGTGGTGTTCCTGGTGGCGGCGTGGTTATGGTTGGCGTTATCCTTCACCAATTGGGCTTGCCACCAGAAGGTTTAGCTATCGTTGCCGCAGTTGACCGTATTAATGATATGTTCTGTACGTCATCTAATGTTGTCGGTGATACTGCCGTAAACACGATTGTTGCCAAGTCTGAAAACGAGATTGGTAAAGAAGAAATCGTGGATGTTGAGCCAGCGCAAGCAAATGTATAGATGAGCATTGCTCACTAAATCGAATCTAAAGCGAGGTCTTAGGGCCTCGCTTTGCTTTATGGAGAAACGAGAATCGAGATTGAAGAGTCGAGATATCAGAGCTGCGCTTTATGCTTAGTGATAAGAGCACCTAAAATTCGTCCAATGTCCTCACATGATGCACATAGCTCATCGCAAATACTTTTGGGAAGGTAGTCGAGTTCTCTAGCCAGCATTAGCTGAGTTTTGAGTTCTCCAACTGAACCTTTTGCGATATTTAAAAAGTAAGCGGTTTCTTTGGGGCTATTTCGCTCCACACCTTCAGCGATATTACTTGGAATTGATATGCTTGAACGGCGAATTTGATCTCTGAAAGAATAATCTTGAATGTGTTGAACGCTGATATAAGTGCGCTTACACAAATCGAAACTTGTTTTCCAGACGTTTAGTTTTTCATATTTCACTTTAATCCCTCGTTAAAGCGTTAGTTTTATCCTTTTGTTCGGTAGATATGTTTAGAAAAAGTTTGAACAAATGAGAGTTGACTTTATTTAACCAAAAGAAGTTACGCTCTCTCGCCTCTCGCCTCTCGCCTCTCGCCTCTCGCCTCTCGCCTCTCTATTTACACAACTTTTTTCAATTTTTTTTGCTCTTTCCCTTGAAAAGCCATTTGGCGCCCTTATCTATTGGTCATAGAGAAGCAAACAACATTATTTTTGTTTGTGAGTAAGGGTTGAAACCCGACTCTACGTCCCCACATAGGGGGTATAGCAAAACGAAAATATAATATATTCGGAGATCGCCTGATGGGTAAAATCATTGGTATTGACTTAGGTACTACTAACTCTTGTGTTGCCGTTCTAGATGGTGACAAGCCACGCGTAATTGAAAACGCTGAAGGCGAGCGTACAACCGCTTCTGTTGTTGCATACACAGACGGTGAAACGCTAGTAGGCCAACCTGCTAAACGTCAAGCAGTTACAAACCCAACTAACACGCTATTTGCAATTAAGCGTCTAATTGGTCGTCGTTTTGAAGATGAAGAAGTTCAGCGTGACATCGAAATCATGCCTTACAAAATCGTTAAGGCTGACAACGGTGATGCTTGGGTAGAAGCGCAAGGTCAGAAAATGGCTGCTCCTCAAGTTTCAGCTGAAATCCTGAAAAAAATGAAGAAAACAGCTGAAGATTTCCTTGGTGAGGAAGTAACTGGCGCTGTTGTTACTGTACCGGCTTACTTCAACGATGCTCAGCGTCAAGCAACGAAAGATGCTGGCCGTATCGCAGGTCTTGATGTTAAACGTATCATCAACGAACCAACCGCTGCTGCACTAGCATACGGTCTGGACAAGCAAGGTGGCGATCGCACAATCGCGGTATACGACCTTGGTGGTGGTACATTCGATATCTCTATCATCGAAATCGACGAAGTTGAAGGCGAGAAGACATTCGAAGTACTTGCAACTAACGGTGACACTCACCTTGGTGGTGAAGATTTCGATAACCGCATGATCAACTACCTAGTAGAAGAGTTTAAGAAAGAGCAAGGCATCGATCTTAAGACTGATCCACTAGCAATGCAGCGTGTTAAAGAAGCAGCAGAAAAAGCGAAAATCGAGCTTTCTTCTACTTCTCAAACTGACGTAAACCTACCTTATGTGACTGCGGATGCGACTGGTCCTAAGCACATGAACGTTAAAGTGACTCGTGCGAAGCTAGAATCTCTAGTAGAAGACCTAGTTCAACGCTCTCTTGAGCCATTAAAAGTCGCTCTAGCGGACGCTGACCTATCAGTAGGTGACATCACTGACGTTATCCTAGTTGGTGGTCAGACTCGTATGCCTATGGTTCAAGAGAAAGTTGCTGAATTCTTTGGTAAAGAAGCGCGCCGTGACGTGAACCCTGATGAAGCAGTCGCTATGGGTGCTGCCGTTCAAGGTGGTGTACTAGCTGGTGACGTTAAAGATGTACTTCTACTGGACGTTACTCCTCTGTCTTTCGGTATCGAAACGATGGGTGGTGTAATGACTAAGCTAATCGAGAAGAACACAACTATCCCTACTAAAGCGGACCAGGTGTTCTCGACAGCTGAAGACAACCAAAGCGCGGTAACTATCCACGTACTGCAAGGTGAGCGTAAGCAAGCGACATACAACAAGTCTCTTGGTCAGTTCAACCTAGAAGGCATTCAGCCTGCACCACGTGGCATGCCACAAATCGAAGTAACTTTCGACCTAGATGCTGACGGTATCCTGAACGTATCTGCGAAAGATAAAGCGACGGGCAAAGAGCAGAAGATCACTATCCAAGCTTCTGGCGGTCTATCAGACGAAGAAATCGAGAAAATGGTACAAGAAGCAGAAGCTAACAAAGAAGCGGACAAAAAGTTCGAAGAGTTAGTGACTGCACGTAACCAAGCTGACCAAATGATTCACGGTACTCGTAAGCAAGTCGAAGAAGCTGGTGAAGCACTTCCTGCTGACGAAAAAGAGAAGATTGAAGCAGCTATCTCTGAGCTTGAAGAAGCTCGTAAGGGTGATGACAAAGAAGCTATCGACGCTAAAGTTCAAGCGCTTATGGCAGCCGCTCAAAAGCTAATGGAAATCGCTCAACAGCAAGCTCAAGCGCAACAAGCACAAGGTGCTGACGCTGATGCTCAACAGGCTCAAGATGACGACGTTGTTGATGCTGAGTTCGAAGAAGTTAAAGACGATAAGAAATAATATTTCTAACTGGGCGGCCTATGGTCGCCTAGCGTCGACAAGACTTTAGTTTGCGGGCGTTTGGGGGAACTCATACGCCCGTATGTTTGTAATTAACTGTCTTTCCAGATAAGCACTTTTGTTTAAAGCCTTTATCTAGAATGATATAAACACCAAGCAGTGGTCGACGCCACTGTTTGCAGTACTACATTGGTGACGAAGAACATGTCAAAACGTGATTTTTACGAAGTATTAGGCGTAAGCCGCGATGCATCAGAGCGCGATATTAAGAAAGCGTACAAGCGCTTAGCGATGAAATACCACCCAGACCGTAATCAGAGTGATGATAGCGCTGCAGAAAAGTTTAAAGAAGTAAAAGTAGCGTACGAAATTCTTACTGACGCTCAAAAACGTGCAGCCTACGACCAATATGGCCATGCAGCCTTTGAACAAGGCGGTATGGGCGGCGGTGGCGGCTTCGGCGGCGGCGGTGCAGACTTCGGCGATATCTTCGGTGATGTATTCGGTGATATTTTTGGTGGTGGTCGCCGTGGTGGTGGTGGTCATCGTGCACAGCGTGGCGCAGATCTACGTTACAACATGGAATTGTCACTAGAAGAGGCAGTTCGTGGTGTATCGAGAGAAATCGAAGTACCAACATTGGTTGAGTGTGACACGTGTGACGGCAGCGGTGCGGAGAAAGGTTCTTCAGCTGAGACTTGTGGTACCTGTCATGGTCACGGCCAAGTGCAAATGCGTCAAGGTTTCTTCGCGGTTCAGCAGACCTGTCCTACCTGTCACGGTAAAGGCAAAATCATCAAGAATCCTTGTAAGTCTTGCCACGGTCAAGGCCGTAAACAAAAAACCAAAACACTTAACGTTAAGATTCCTGCAGGCGTGGATACTGGTGATCGTATTCGTCTGTCTGGCGAAGGTGAAGCGGGTGAGCACGGCGCACCAGCAGGCGATCTGTACGTTCAAGTACACGTGAAAGAGCACCATATCTTCGAGCGTGAGGGCAACAACCTTTACTGTGAAGTACCAGTGAGTTTTGCGATGGCGGCGTTAGGTGGTGAAGTTGAAGTTCCAACCCTAGATGGTCGTGTGAACCTAAAAGTACCGACAGAAACGCAGACTGGCCGCATGTTCCGTATGCGTGGCAAAGGTGTGAAAGGCGTTCGTGGCGGCGGTGTCGGAGATCTGATCGTTAAACTTGTGGTGGAGACTCCAGTTAAGCTGAGTTCTCGTCAAAAAGATCTGCTTAAAGAGTTTGAAGAATCTTGTGGCGGTGAGGCGGCAACAAAACACAAGCCAAAATCGGAAGGTTTCTTCAACGGCGTTAAGAAGTTCTTTGACGACCTAACCAGCTAATTGCTTGGTCAGTTAAATTCAACGAAAAGCCTGCAGTGATGCAGGCTTTTTTGTGTTCAGTGATTTATGAATTCAAAAATTCGCTTCAGTTCCAGCAAGTGCTTGGTGATTCGATGTTGGTTGAAGTTAGCGTGATTTTTTTGTTGTGGTTAGTGAAGCAAGGGTCATTGTCTTGGCCTAAATTGGACTTGGCGGTTGCCTCAATTTTGTATGCTAAAGTTGCGGAGCTGATGATATTAAATGCAAAGCGCTCTGGATCTGATTCGCAGATCGTACAACGCCCAGCAGAAACTAATTCACTCCAATCATAACGACCATCGTAAGACGTTTCGAGTTCCAATTGAAGGCGAGCAATATCACTGAGCGCGACGGTGCGATGGGCAGTAACATTGTGCTGGCGATATGAAGGATAGGCGATAGCGGCAATGATGCCGATGATAACAACGACTATCAGTAATTCGATCAATGTCATCCCTATTAATCGTTTGTTGTATCCGTTACAAGTATAAATTCGAATCATGACGAGTCATTCCTTTTCACTTTCCAACCTATTTTTCTTTGGTGTTAGCATCTGTGCAAGATGAATGACGGCTCTTTTGCCGATTGCATAGGAATTTGGGAAATGCCTCGCGGGCTGACGTTGTTGGAACTTCTGATCACCATGGCTGTACTGAGTATTTTACTGTCAGTTGCCGTGCCATCTTTCCAAAGCATCTTTGAAAACAACAAAATGCAGCGCTTAGCCAATGAGCTACATGGATTTGTTCTTCAAGGTAAATCGGAAGCAGTGTTACGTAGAGAGAGACTTTGGGCCCATATCATCATGTCTGGGGGCTCCTCAAATGATGGTAATTGGCGCATCGAGCTGACAAATAACGAAATGGAAGGCTCGGGCACAGTTTTGTTGTTACTTTCGGGGGCGCGCTACAAAGGTATTGCTGTCACACCGAGTTATTTGTCTGATCAAATCAGCTTTGATGATGTTTATGGTCGCCCTTCCTCTGGCAATATCCGGTTCCATCCGGTGGGGCAATCTTCAAAAGCGCTTAAACTTATTTCTTACCATCTTTCGGCTCGCGTTCGTGTATGCAGCGATAACAACAAGACCGAGTTTTTTGGTTACTCAACCTGCTATTGAGTGTTGAATATGCATAACCAAAAAGGTTCAACTCTGGTTGAGTTCATGATTGCTTCTTGTTTGGGGCTGATTGCTTTCGCCATTGTTGGGACGCTTTATACCAGTGGTCAGAAGGCAGCGATGGAGCGCGCTAAAGAACTCATGCTATTGCAAAATACCGCCAGCGTTCTGCAGATGATGAAGAGTGATATTCGGCGTGCCGGATTTGATGGCAAGGATACAAAGTCGGTCAAAATATCGGGTGCAAGCAACACGCTTTATACAATGAGCAGCATTGATTCAGCACTGATTGCATACGTTTATAATGTTGGTGGTTCTGGCAAGGCGCCTATGTATAAAAACGTGGTGTATGAGCAGCGGCTGGAAATGCCGGAGTTACTTTTTGTATGTGAAAAAAAACAAACAAGGATATGGGATATTGATGATGTCATCAGCCTTGCCGGTACGGGGACGTGTAATTCGCTTTTCGACAATAATAAGATTCACCTAAGTCGGTTTGAGATTATCAGTAATGCAATAGAAAGCACAGGTGCGAAGAGTGCGTTGGTAACCGTTACATTAGAAGCGAAATTGAAAGATGCGCCGGGCATTCGTACTCAGCAATCCTTTACTGTAAAACAAAGGAACTGGCAGTAATGAAAAAACAACGAGGTGCAGTTGCGTTACTGGTTGTCAGTATCTTACTTGTTGCTGCCTTGATGATGTCGCTTGGTAGTTACAAATCGCTTTTTTATCAGATCAAAGCTGCCAACAATCACATTGAAGCTCAGCAAGAACATTGGCGTGCCGAAGGTGGGTTAGAGTGTTTCTATTCTTTAATCCAAAGTACTGGTTCGGCTCCTCCCGCGACCTCGTTAATTTCGAGCCAGTGTGAAACACCTTTAGGTTTACACCAATTAATATTGAAACCCAACCATCAATTGTTGAGTAAGCCTGCCCCCAACTCCAACCGAACAATTGAAAAGCAGCTTGTTTTCTCTAGAGGCAGAGCCTCAGGTGCCTTAAAAAGTAGTACTGACTTGTACATAAATGGTAGCGCCAAGTTTTTAACCCCAGATCCCGGTGAGTTGGGTGAGAGTGGATGGGAGTGTGTGGCTATTCGCTTTAAGAATGCATTTTATTCACGTGCCGGAGTGTTAAACCAAGGGGTGATGCACGGTTCTGCGCCTTACACTGGTTTTGTAAATAACAAGATAGATTGTAAAGCTGAACATATGAGTGTGACGGCTTCTGATTCTGGCTTGGGTAGAGACTTTGTCCAAGATTCAAACCTAGAACCGTTTTATGACACTTTTCGAGAGCACCGCAATGATTGGGATTCTGTGAAATCCAGTTGGGTTTTTACTGCTATTGATTTTGACGATGTAGTAAACCAAGTTGTGACTGATTGCGGAAAGAAGGTCGCAGAGAAAATCTCCTCAGGGAAAACCCATATTTGGGTGACCGGATCCTGTGAGTTTACTTCATCGAAGAGAAATGCTTCAGGAGAGTATGAGAATGATTCTGCTGGGATGCCAATCAAAGGCGGCATTGATTACCTTAATGAAGCTTTTGCCGCCAGAAATGGGGCCCCAATATTCCTTGTGGTTCAAAATGGTATTTTTGCTGCACATGGATCCATGACTTTCCCCGGTATGTTTTATCAGCTTACAACGGCCTCAATTTTAGGATTAGAGGCACATTGGGCGTTATTTGAGGCTAAAGATTACTTCGGTGATGTGGTCCATTTTCCAGCGCTTGAGCGAGATAACGTTGTTTACTTACAACGTGGCTCGTTCAGTTTCTCGGGAGGACAAGTATTGGACAGTCCCGGGTATAGCGCTTACTTTGTTAACTCGCTGAACTTTGCATATAACCGAGATAACATCGATGAAGTTATCGACCCCGTCATCAAAATCAGTTGGAAAAAGGGCTCCTGGAATGATCGCTAAACAGCAAGCTTTTAGCTTAATCGAGGTGCTCATTGTATTCCTGATAATTGGCGTTGGCGCCCATGGCCTGACTAAATTACAGATTTATATGGAGCGTGAATCTGATTACGCCATTCAGAGTATGGAAGCGCTGCGCTTGGCTGAAAATCAGCTCGAATGGTTTCGTACTCGTGGGGCATCTGATGCGATGTCTACAATCTCTACTGCTTCTTTTGATTTGATTGCAACAGGCTCTTCAGCTGTTGGTGCCTATACCTTGGAATGGGAAGTACCCGTTGCCACGGTTTCTGGCTCACTTAAGACCATTGTCATCAAATCTAGCTGGCAAGATCGGATGGGAGAGACCCAATCCATTAGGTTAAAGACGATGATTTCACGTTACAGTGAATTCGACAATTGAGGTTTTAAGTTTTCACTTGTATGACTCCCGGTGCAAGTATTGATGTTGCTTATTGCTCGATTTTGCGGTTAATGTTTGGTGTATTTATTGTAAATAATTGGCTGTTGCTATGTTTTTTTTATGTTCTGTTAACATGGCTTTTTTGCAAAATATGTCTCCAAAAATGGAAAAATCGCAGAACCTTGTGCTTTTCCAGTTATGTCTTTTGATATAATGCTCGCTTAAATATAGGCCACTATAATTACTCGAATAGGCCATGGCACCAACACTATTCATATGGAGTTACCATGAGTAACCAAGCAGTAAATAAGGCACCGTCACCGAAGCCGAGCGGGATGGATCGCTTTCTGAATTTCATTGAGCGAGTGGGCAATAAAATCCCTGATCCTGCGATTTTATTCTTCTGGGCACTGATCATTACCTGGGCTGCGTCTGCACTTTTATCAAACGTTTCCTTTGACCTTCTAAACCCTAGAACAGGCGAAGCTCTTGCTATCACTAACCTTCTCACTGGCGAAGCACTGGCAAGTTTTCTGGCTAACATGGTCAAAACGTTCACAGGTTTTGCGCCACTTGGCATTGTTCTCGTTGCGATGTTAGGTGTTGGGGTTGCCGATTCATCGGGCTTTATCACTACAGGCCTTAAGAAGATGCTGAACTTCACGCCAGCAAAACTTCTTACACCAATGCTCATTCTTGTTGCCATCGTATCGCATACTGCTGCGGATGCGGGCTACGTTCTGGTGATCCCTCTTGGTGGTATTATTTTCCACGCGGCTGGTCGACATCCTCTCGCGGGTATTGCGGCTGCATTCGCAGGTGTATCTGGCGGTTTCTCTGCGAACTTCATCCCTTCAGGTATCGATCCTCTGCTCGCAGGTTTCACACAAACGGCAGCACAGGTTCTCGATCCAGAGTATGTGGTAAACCCACTATCGAACATTTTCTTCACTGGCCTATCTTCAGTCATCATTGTTGCTATTGGTTGGTATGTAACTGAGAAAATCATTGAACCGCGTTTAAAGAACACACCGATCGATGAAGACGCGGAGAAAGCAACCGATCTTGGTTCTTTCACTGAACTTGAGTCTAAAGCCTTCCGTTATGCTGGTTGGGCAATGATGGCGGGTATTGCGCTTCTTGTGGTTGCGCTTATTCCAGAAAACTCGGCACTGCGCTCGCCTGAAGGTGAAATTACGGCGTTCTCTGCTCCAATCATGAAGTCGATCGTGCCGTTGATCTTTATTCTGTTTATCATTCCTGGTTACGTCTACGGTCGAGTGTCTGGCAGGTTTAAGACAAGCAACGACATCATAAAAGCGATGTCGGATACCATGGCGACCATGGGCGCATACATTGTCATGTCGTTTTTCTGTGCGCAGTTCTTATCTGCATTCGCACAATCAAACATAGGCACGATGCTAGCGTTATATGGTGCAGAGGGACTGAAAGCGATGAACCTGCCTGGTCAAGCGACGATTATCGGTATGATTCTTCTAACTGCTTCAGTAAACCTTCTCATCGGTTCTGCATCTGCGAAATGGGCACTTATCGGCCCGATCCTAGTGCCTATGCTAATGGCTGTAGGTATCTCTCCTGAGCTATCTCAAGCGGCTTACCGTGTCGGTGACTCTGTATCGAACATCGTTTCACCTCTGATGGTATTCTTCCCTCTCGTGGTGGTTTACTGCCAACGTTACGTGAAGTCGACAGGTATCGGTACTCTCGCATCGCTCATGATGCCGTTCTCTATCGCAATGCTAATTGGCTGGTCTATCTTCCTAGTCCTTTACTGGATGTTGGGCATTCCGCTTGGCATTCAATCGTCATACAACTACACGATGTAAGTTGTTTGTCGTAAATGAGTTGATGTAAAAAGCGCGGGTTGAGAGACCGGCGCTTTTTTTGGGAGGCGGGAACGCTTCGCTCTAGGAGTCGAGAGGTGTGTGCCGGAATACTAGATGTACATACATAGACTCAAAGGTGTTGACAGAATTCGTTCCCAAATAGAAAAAATGAAATCGCATCCCGCATCCCGCATCCCGCATCCCGCATCCCGCATCCCGCTTCCACTTCCCCCCTTTGAAGGTTAAAATCTACGTTAAATAACGATCCATTCTCTAAATATTGGAGCCTCCTTTTGTCAGATTCTCAGTTTTCACCTCAAGACGAACGATTTATGCGCCGAGCTATGGAGCTCGCTGAACAAGCGGAAGCAGAAGGTGAGGTCCCCGTTGGCGCTGTCTTAGTGAAAGATGGGAAGATCATTGCGGAGGGTTGGAATCGTTCTATCTGTTCCCATGACGCGACAGCGCACGCTGAGATCCAAACTCTGCGCAAAGCGGGAGAAACGCTGGGTAACTATCGACTGCTTGATACCACCTTGTATGTCACGCTAGAGCCGTGTCCAATGTGTGCTGGTGCGTTGTTGCATAGCCGGGTGAAGCGTGTGGTTTACGGTGCCCCTGATTTAAAAGCTGGGGCGGCAGGGACGGTGTTGAACCTATTTGAAAGCCAAGCAGCATATCATTATGCGACAGTAGAAAGTGGGTTATTGGAGAATGAATGCCGCACTCAGCTACAAGCTTTCTTTAAGCGTCGCCGTAAGGAAATCAAGGCTAAGAGACAAGCACAGCAAGTCTTGGATAACGCACCAGAAAACAAACTGAACGGATGATTCGACAGCCAAAATTATAAATGAAGTTGCTGAGTGTCGTAACAACTTCATTGACCCGTTATTGACTCCGATTGGTATGAGCTAAGTCAGAGACACTGGGCTCTAGAACGTTTCTCTGATTCAATAAAAATAGCGAGCTAGGTGCTCGCTATTTTTAATGGGTTACCTTGCTTTTGGCATGGTGGACTGTTCTGCTTCTTGCTGCGCACTTGCTTCTTGAGACTCGTTTTCTTCAGAAGGGGGCGCCACTTCAACGGCGCCTGAAACCGGT
>NZ_ABGR01000008.1 GCF_000171815.1 Vibrio sp. AND4
AGCGAGCCAAAGCGATGCTGCGTGTAAAAGAGAAAGAATTTAAAGCCGCAGAATCTCTGAAAAGTCGCGGGCTGCAAGGTGAAGTTGCGTTTGCTACGGCGCAAGCTGCACTTGTCGATGCTCGTGCAAACCTCAGCAACGTTGAAATTGCGCTGAAAAATACCACAGTAAGAGCCCCTTTCGATGGCATTCTTGATCACAGATTCGTTGAGTTGGGTGATTTTGTCGGCGTTGGGGACCCTATCGCTACTGTGATAGATCTAGAGAAGTTAGCCATTGAAGTGAATGTCAGTGAGCGTCATATTCAGTTCCTTAAACAAGGTCAACAGGCTGATGTTCGTACCGTCAATAATACCCATCACTTAGGCACGATTCGTTATATCGGGCGTGTTTCTTCTTTCTCGACTAATACTTTTCCAATTGAAATTGAAATTGATAACCGTGAGAGCCTTATGCCAGCTGGGACCAGTACAGAAGTTGTGCTGTCCTTGAGTGAGGTCTTGGCTGTGAAAGTGACCGCAGCCATGCTGGCGTTAGATGAGGAAGGCAACCTTGGCATCAAAACACTGCGCGATCAGCACGTTCATTTTGTTCCTATCCAACTGGTGAAAGCCGAGAAAGATGGTGTGTGGTTATCTGGACTGGGCAAACAAGTGGATATTATTGTTCTTGGGCAAGGCTTTGCGCGTGATGGCGATTTGGTGATGGCGACCAAAGTTGGTGACGCCATCGAAGCTGCGAATCAGCAGTAGGGAGGCAATATGTTTGCTCTAATTGATGCTGCATTATCACGCGCACGTACCATGGTCACTTTGTTGGTGATGATTTTGATTGCTGGTGTGATCACTTACATTACGATTCCCAAAGAGTCGAGCCCTGATATTACTATCCCGATTATCTATGTTTCCGTTGGGCACCAAGGTATTTCTCCAACTGATGCCGAACGCTTACTGGTTCGTCCAATAGAGCAAGAGCTGCGGTCAATCGAAGGTGTTAAGGAGATGACTGCGATTGCTTCTGAAGGACACGCGTCGGTCACGCTTGAGTTTAGTGTTGGCGTTGATTTGGCAGAAGCGATGGCGGATGTACGTGACGCTGTCGATCTTGCAAAGCCTAAATTACCGGAAGACAGTGACGAGCCAACCGTGAACGAGGTGACATTTGCCTCGGAAGAGCCCGTCCTCACCCTGGTGTTGTATGGTACGGTGCCCGAGCGCACAACGGTGCAGATCGCTCGAGCATTGCGCGACAAACTAGAAAGTTATCGTCAGGTACTCGAAGTTGATATTGCTGGGGATCGTGAGGATATCGTCGAGATCGTGGTCGATCCGTTGTTGATGGAGAGCTATGGTTTAGATCAAGCGGATATCTACAATTTGGTGGCGTTAAATAACCGAGTCGTTGCTGCGGGCTTTGTAGACACGGGATACGGTCGTTTCTCAGTCAAAGTTCCTTCGGTGTTTGATTCTCTTAAAGATGTATTGGAGTTGCCCATTAAGGTGGACGGCAAAGAGGTGATTACTTTTGGTGATGTTGCGACCGTGCGTCGCGCCTTCCGTGACCCAGAGAGCTTTGCACGTTTAGACGGTATTCCTGCAGTCGTACTGGATGTCAAAAAACGCGCGGGTGAAAATATTATTGAAACGGTGGCGCTCGTCAAACAAGTGCTGAATGAAGCGCAAAAGCGAGCGGATTGGCCTAGCAATTTACAAGTCAAATACACTTGGGATCAGTCCGATGACGTTAAGCTGATGCTCAACGATCTGCAAAACAACATTCTTTCTGCGATTATTTTAGTGATTATTGTCATTATCGCGATACTTGGTGTGCGCACCGCACTTTTGGTGGGAATTTCCATTCCGGGCTCTTTTCTTACTGGCTTACTCGTACTTTCAGTGTTTGGCTTGACGGTCAACATTGTCGTGCTTTTCGCACTCATTATGGCGGTCGGCATGTTAGTAGACGGGGCCATCGTGGTGACGGAATTTGCAGATCGACGGATGCAAGAGGGGACGTCACGAAAAGAAGCCTATCGCGATGCGGCAAAACGAATGGCGTGGCCGATCACCGCTTCGACGGCGACGACGCTGGCTGCATTTGCTCCACTTTTGTTTTGGCCTGATATTACTGGCGAGTTCATGAAGTATTTGCCATTAACCTTGATTGCAACCCTCAGTGCCTCACTTATGATGGCATTGCTATTCGTTCCAGTGATTGGCGGTATTATTGGTAAGCCACAAGTGGTTAACCCCAACATCCAGCGAGAGATGATCGACCTTCATCATGGTGAGTTCGATAAGGCCACCGGCATTACCAAGCTTTACTACCGAACCTTATCGGTCGCTATTCGACATCCCCTTAAAGTTCTCTTAATGGCAATATTACTTGCTTGCGGTGTTGGTTTTACCTACAGCAAAGCAGGATTAGGAGCAGAATTCTTTCCAGAAGTAGACCCTGCTTTTTTTACCGTAAAAGTGCGTTCTTACGGCGATTTATCGATCAATGAAAAAGACGCCGTAATGAAAGAAATTGACCAGGTCATGTTAGGCCATGATGAGTTTGAAAGTGTCTACACACGAACTGGCGCCAGTTCAAATGATGGCGATGAGATTGGTCAAATTCAGATCACACCAGTCGATTGGCAATATAGGCGTAAAGTTAAGGACATTATTGAAGAGCTCAAACAGACCACCAGTCAATTCTCCGGCGTGGAATTGGAATACAAATTCCCAGATGCTGGGCCACCTGTTGAACACGATCTTGTCATCGAAATATCGGCGCAGAATTCAAGCCTAGATCAATTAGACAATGCTGCCAAGATGGTTCGCTACTGGGCTGACCGAAACTCAGCGTTGACTAACGTGAGTGATACCACCAACAAAGACGGTATAGATTGGCAGGTCGATATTCGTAGAGACGATGCCTCGCGCTTTTCTGCCGATGCGACTCTGGTCGGTAACACGGTTCAGTTTGTGACTAACGGATTGAAGATCGGTGACTATTTACCAGATGATGCTGACGAAGAAGTTGATATTTTAGTGCGTTATCCAAGAGACAAGCGGGATATTGGGCGCTTTGATCAATTGCGTGTAAAAACGGCGGCAGGCCTGGTGCCGATCACAAACTTTGCACAAATCAAACCGGAGCATAAGCAAGACACCATTCGTCGTGTAGATGGACGTCGCGTGGTAAAGGTTAAAGCGGATATGGTCGCAGGCTATAACCTTGCTCTCGAGTTACCCAAGATTACGACAGCAGTGTCACAATTGGGGTTACCTGAAGGGATAGAGTTTAAAATCCGTGGACAAAATGAAGAACAAGAGAACTCTTCAGCCTTTTTGCAAAATGCCTTTATAGTGGCTCTAGGCGTTATGGCCCTGATTTTGATTACTCAATTTAACAGCTTCTATCAGGCCTTTTTGATTTTAAGCGCTGTGCTGTTTTCTACGGTTGGTGTGTTCGCTGGTTTACTGCTTTTCCAGAAGCCATTTGGCATCATTATGTCGGGTATTGGGGTGATTGCATTAGCTGGTATCGTAGTGAATAACAATATCGTACTGATTGATACTTACAACCAAATGCGTAAACGTGGGTTAGAAAAGTCAGACGCGATTTTGCGTACGGGAGTACAACGTCTGCGACCGGTGTTATTGACCACAGTAACGACTATTCTTGGTTTGCTGCCAATGGTGTTGGAGATGAATATCGATCTGGTGAATCAGAAAATAGAATTCGGCGCACCGAGCACACAGTGGTGGTCTCAACTAGCCACCGCTGTTGCTGGTGGCTTGGCTTTTGCGACAATATTGACATTGGTTCTGACGCCTTGTTTGTTAATGCTTGGTCGCGAGCACAATATCGATGACGTTGCGTCAAAACGTGAAGAGGCAGCGTAAGCTGCCTCTTGATTGTTGTTCAATTCACATTGTTTCTATTACTTTTTTGCGAGTAACTTACTGTAGCGATCCAGTTTAGCCATGCTGATTTTTGCGTTTGCCAAGAAGGTTTGTTTCGCTTTACCTGTCAGAGACTTCGATTGTGGTAAGTTGACCGTTCTTGGGTTCTTATGAACGCCGTTAACCAAGAACTCGTAATGCAGGTGTGGGCCAGTTACGCGTCCTGTACCACCTAAGGTACCAATGGTTTGGCCTTGTTTAACCCGTTGACCCGTTTTAACCGTTCGCTTGGTTAAGTGTAAGTACTTAGTGATATAAGTGTTGCTGTGTTTAATGAACACATAGTTTCCGTTGAATTTGTTGTACGCAGACTTTTGTACGACACCATTGCCTGCCGCCCAAATTGGTGTACCTACAGGCGCAGCATAATCGGTACCTCGGTGTGGGCGAATTCTGCCTGTCACAGGGTGCAAGCGACGAGGATTAAAGTTAGAGCTGACTCGGCGGAAATCCAAAGGTGCTCTCAAGAAAGCTTTCTTCATTGCGCGACCATTCTCGTCGTAGTATTTGCCACTTTTCTCATCCAAGATTGCGGTAAAAGTGTCACCTTGGTTGTTAAAGATTGCGGCTATGATTTTCCCACGTCCAATGACTTCGCCTTCAACGACTTCCTCTTGGTAAAGCACACGGAAGGAGTCGTTTTTACGAATATCCAAAGCGAAATCGATATCCCATCCAAACATACCAGCCAGTTCCATAATTTGGTTTGCATTCAAACCAGAGGTGATCCCAGCATTCCAAAAGTTGGATTCGATCCTTGCTTCGGCGTAATTGTATTGATAGTCGACTTCTTTTTTGTCCACCTCAGAAACGTATTTGTCGCCTTGTAATCTGACGCGGAAGGTTTCAAAGGCATTCAGTGTCCGTTTGAGCTGAACAAAGTTGTTGTGTTCATCAAAGCCAAATAGCAACTTGTCGCCAGGACGAAGCCGAGTGAGTTGCTGTTTGATCTCTTTATCTGATGTGATCAACTTGTGGAGAAGGCGAGGGGATAAACCGACACGGTTAAAAAGCACTGCAGCACTCTCCCCATTTTTTACTTTGTATGTTTCCCAGCGCAGAACAGAGGATAGAGTAGAAGAGGCGCCTTGCTCAGATAAATTTACAGAAATCGGTACCGAATAATGCTCACCAACTTTGAGTCGGTTTTGCTGCGGGTCGAGGTCTTGCGGATCGGGTAAGAAGAACAGTGTGGCGATGATCTGCACACTAAAAAAACCGATCAATATTTTGTGCAAGAGTGGTAGTCGGACAAAAATTGAATGCATAAGGTACTTGATTAATAAATTAAACGTAAAAATTGACAACTACCTAGTCTAACGTGTTTCAAAATGCATCGCTATTCAAGTAAGATGTTGAACTATTATATTTTTGCCAAATCTGTGGGAGTGAACAAGAATGGCGAGTATTGAAGCTGCACTAGCTGAGATTAAGCGCGGTGTTGATGAGCTTATTCCAGAAGAAGAGTTAATCGCAAAACTAAAAGAAGGTCGTCCTCTACGCATTAAATTGGGCGCCGATCCGACAGCACCTGACATTCACCTAGGTCATACGGTGATTTTCAATAAGCTTCGCTTGTTCCAAGAACTTGGTCATGAAGTTACGTTCTTAATCGGAGACTTCACTGCAATGGTTGGTGATCCGACAGGAAAGAATACCACCCGCCCACCGCTAAGCCGTGAAGACGTTCTGCGAAACGCAGAAACGTACAAAGAGCAGGTTTTCAAAATTCTGGATCCGGCTAAGACAAAAATTCAGTTCAACTCTGAATGGCTGTCTGAACTTGGCGCAGAAATATGATTCGTCTTGCTGCAAATCAAACCGTGGCCCGTATGCTAGAGCGTGATGACTTTAAAAAGCGATACGCAGGCGGTCAGCCAATCGCGATTCATGAGTTCATGTACCCGTTACTTCAAGGTTGGGACTCAGTTGCAATGGAGACGGATGTTGAACTTGGTGGTACTGACCAGAAGTTCAATCTACTGATGGGTCGTGAACTGCAAAAATCTCACGGTCAAAAACCTCAAGTTGTACTCATGATGCCGCTTCTCGTTGGTCTAGACGGTGAGAAGAAAATGTCGAAATCTTCAGGTAACTACATTGGTATTAGCGAAGCACCAAGCGAGATGTTTGGTAAGATCATGTCTATTTCTGATGTTCTTATGTGGAGCTACTACGAGTTACTGTCTTTCCGTCCTTTGGAAGAGATTGCGCAGTTCAAAGCCGATGTAGAAGCAGGTAAGAACCCTCGAGATATCAAAGTTCTGCTAGCGAAAGAAATCATCGCTCGTTTCCACAGCGAAGCGGATGCTGATGCTGCTGAGCAAGAATTCGTTAACCGTTTTGCTAAGAACCAAATTCCTGACGAAATGCCAGAGTTTGATTTTGAGGCAGGCACGCCAGTCGCCAACTTACTGAAAGAAGCCGGTCTTTGTGCTTCAACGTCAGAAGCAATGCGCATGGTTAAGCAAGGCGCTGCTAAGATTGAAGGCGAGAAAGTTGCTGATGCGAAGTTTGCTCCTGAAGTAGGCACTTACGTATTCCAGGTCGGTAAACGTAAATTCGCACGTATTACTATTAAGTAATCGGTAAGAGCTCTAAATGAAAGCGCCTACCGAGCGGTTTATTTTCCGTCACCGCTCGGTTTTCAAGCTGGACTCAGCCGTTTGGTGAGCCTAGTCTTGGCATCGATTGTCGATATTTCAGATATGTGGATCTACTTTGCCGTAGCGCACTACTTCTTAGGCGTTTTCTTAGGCGTTGCCTGACTGAAATTCACAATGTCTTGATAGAATTGCTTTTCAAATTGCGTGATAGGGGGGACGGCAGGTTTGTTATCGTCCCTTTTTTCTGGAAAATAGTCAGATACAAACTGAACAAACACTGTGTTTGGTTTGCCGTTTTTATCTAATCCATACCCCGCCATATTGTATGTCCCATACAGAGAGCCGCTCTTTGCTATCAATTGCCCTTTGATGGGCGCTTTACGCATGCTTCTACGATATTGCAAAGTCCCTGATACCCCCGATTTGGGCATAATGGCAATCAGGCCTAACTCGTTCTCATGTCGCCAAATATAACGCAATATAGCCGCCATAGCGGGCGCTGAGATTCGATTATTACGTGATAAGCCAGAGCCGTCTTCTAGCCTCGCATCACGGATATCGACACCAGTATTCGCAAGGATGATCTGCTTGATGGCCTCTGTGCCGTTCGTAAAGCTACCCGGCTGAATAAAAAACTTCGCACCAAGTGTTTTCGTCAACGTATCAGCAATCAAGTTGTCTGAGTGTTTCAGCATTTGGTCCAACAGCTGTGGCAACGGTTTAGACTTGTGTATCGCAAGCAGTTTACGTTGCTTTTCTGGAGCCTTACCAATTCGAACATTGCCTTTTAGTGAAATACCGACTTGCTTAAGCAGCTTTTGGACTTTTTGACTGGTGTAGTGTTCAGGATCTTGCACAGCAAATTTCAGCGGGAGAGGCTTGTCGCCGCGGTCAACCAAGCAGCCCGTTAGCTGGTATGTGTTGTCTGGGTTAGCAATCAAATCCAAATTGCAGTGACGGCTCTTCTGGACACTTTTAGACACAGTTTGCACATTGGTTTTTACCTTTATTGGTTGATGTTCAGGAACGTAGACACGAGTCGTACCATTTTTCTTTGTGTAGATAGATGCCTGAACACAGTTATCATTCAATGTAATTGCAGATGCGGGCGCACTATAGCAAACCCCAAGAATGTCCCATGGCCAACCCACAGCGCGGTTATAACCAGTAAAAGCGCTGTTATCTAACCAAAGGTTGCCTTTAATTTTATCAAAGCCATTTTTCTTGGCTCTCGTTAGCATGGCCTTTAGATCTTGAGTGAGTAACGTTGGATCCCCAGAAAAAGTAAGCACAGCATCTGAGCTTGAACTTTCTAAAGTCGTTCGAAACGCAAAGTTGTTTCCTAGTTCGAGTTTTGCCGCCAATGCAGTGATAACTTTTAGCGTACTGGCAGGTGGAAAATATTGGTCGGTTGGCTGAATAGAGGTGAGCTCACTTTGGTCGTTGAGCTTTTCAGCAATCAAGCTAATACGAGAGCCTTGTGGCAGTAACTCTTGGTGAGGATAGGCCTCTTGATGAAGATCTGCCATTGATGCGAATGGAGCGAGACTAAAAAAAAGCAATAAAGAACAACGTAGGCGCATAGTGACACTTCATAAAGTTAATGATGCAATTGAGTATATACCGAAAAATCACACAATTCTGAATATAAAAAATGCCCGCATTGTGCGGGCATTTTATCTTCAAGTCGTGAGACTTATTAGAAGTCGTAGCGTAGACCTAGAGCTAGCTCGTCTTCTGCGTCAGCCTTAGTCGCTACGCTATTGCCCGCAACCGTTGAGCCAAGCTTATCGCCAGCATCAATTAGGTTGAAGTTGTACGATACGTAGCCACGGAAGTTAGGCTTGAAGTAGTAAGAAGCGTCAACTGCGAAGTTGTTTGCAGACGTTTCGTTATTAGTTTCAGCAGTGTTGTATGTAGAAGTGAATACAGTTTGACCTAGAGTGTAAGCACCTGCTAGTTCGTAACCTGTGTAGTCTACAGTAGAGTTGTTTGAAGCTTCTTTTTCACCGTCAGTGAATACACCAGCGAAGTATAGATCGCTCATAGTGTAAGAAGCAGCAAGCATGTATTCGTTCGCTTCAGATTGATCTGCGTAACCAGCACCTAGCTCAAGACCTGTGTCTGCAACAGCGTAGATTGCAGATAGAGAGTAACCGTCTTGACCGTTGTCTGTGAACTCACCGTTTGTTTCTTGACGGTCTGCAAAACGGTAGCTAGCTTTAACTGCTAGGTTTTCGAATTGACCTTTGTAAGAGAACATGTTGTCAGAGCGGTCAGCTGCAGCTAGTTTATCAGCCGCTGAGTTACCGTGGTATGCCATGATATCGGTAAAGTCAGTAATAACGCCTAATGCACCTTCGTTTTTACCGTAAGTCATTTCACCGAATTCACCACCTAGACCAGCGTAAGCGTAACGAGTGTCCAAGTTGCTGCTACCGTCTACACCACCTTGTTCATTTGTGGTGAACTCACCTTCCCAGAAACCAACACCGTATAGGTTGTCATTGATCGCTTGAGTGCCAAGGAAGTTTAGACGGATACGAGAGTTATCCGCTACGTCGCCATCTTGCATAGATAGACGTGCTTCAGCACGGCCGCCCATTTCTAGAGAAGTGCCGTCTTGGTTGTAAAGCTCAGCTGCGTTAACGCCAGTTGCCATAGCTGCTACAGATACAGAAAGAGCAAGTAGAGTCTTTTTCATCTTATTTGTCCTAGTTAGCTGTCCATAATCATTGTTTTATGGGGGAGAGGTTATCTCTCACAAGTTATTATTGTGCGTATAGTTTCACTCGTGAGAATCGCCCACATTCGAAAAATCTATGACGTAACAACTTGCCGAACATGTTTTACTGCTAAAGTTTCCTTATCAGTTAGTAAAATGATATAAATTCAAATTACGAACACCGTTCAATTGTTATCTTTTTTAGTTTAAGCTGTTGTTTGCAAGTGACTTTTCCTGTGCTCACATTGCCATGACATTGATTTGTTTTTATCTTTTTTGATTTTTTTGGTGTGATGAGCCGTCCTGCATTTCAATAAGTTGTGATGATAAATGAGCATGGATGAATTTGACAACTTTGAATTTCTGAGGCTGTTACGCTGTGAAATCGAATTAGGGTGATTTCATATCGTAGTTTGTTTAAACTAACGGAAACGAATCTTTGAACGCACTACCTAACCTTCCGGTTGGGTGGGCTTTTTTTGTCCAAAGACACCTTTGGCCTAGAGGTTATATAATGGAAAAAGTTCCAATGACATCACGTGGTGAGCAATTACTACGTACTGAGCTTGAGAGACTACTCAAGCTTCGCCCACAAATTTCACAAGCCATCGCAGAAGCGCGTGAATTAGGCGATTTGAAAGAAAACGCTGAATACCACGCTGCTCGTGAAGAACAAGGTATCTGTGAGGCACAAATTCGTGATATTGAATTCAAACTGTCTGTTGCTCAAGTCATTGACGTAACAACGATGGATAACACAGGTAAAGTGATATTTGGTTCAACCGTTACGCTTATCGACTGTGATACAGAAGAAGAAAAGACTTACCAGATCGTTGGTGATGACGAAGCGGACATCAAAGCCGGTCGCATCTCTGTAAGCTCTCCAATCGCACGTGGCCTAATCGGTAAAATGGAAGGTGACGAAGTCGTCATTCAAACCCCTGGTGGTGCGAAAGACTTTGAAATCGACAGTGTTGAGTACATCTAATTAAGTGATGCTCACTATTTGCTGATACAAACCATATTCGCTGATATGAACGATAGATGCAAAAAAGGTCGCCCATGGCGACCTTTTCTTCTTCCGTAGTGTAAGTGGCGTTACTTACGTGGGATTTCGATCTTACGCTCTTCAGATTGACGGAAGAGCACAAGCACTTTACCAATTGTCTGAACTTTTTCAGCGCCAGTCTCTCGTACGATAGCGTCGATGATCAGCTGTTTTGTCTCACGGTCTTCTGATGCAACTTTAATTTTGATCAGTTCATGGTGGTTAAGAGCGATCTCAATTTCTGCTAGCACGGCTTCTGTAAGTCCATTTGCGCCCATTAGCACAACAGGTTTTAAACTGTGAGCTAGGCCTTTCAGGTGCTGCTTTTGTTTGGTGCTTAGGTTCATTACGCGGCCAATTTTCTTTTAAATAAGGGTTGAAAAAAGCTATTTTAGCGCCATCTATTGCTGAAGACTATAATTTATTGACTAATAGGTTGTACCTGTTAGAACAATAGCTCCTAATTACGCCTTGTTGGGATTAAAATGAGTAAACAAAAACATTCGGCCAGCTCTGGTCGTTGGTTGAAAGAACACTTTGATGATAAATACGCAAACGAAGCACGAAAAAAAGGCTACCGTTCTCGTGCTTACTTCAAAATTGAAGAGATTCAAACAAAAGATAAATTGTTGAAATCTGGGATGACCGTCGTCGATTTAGGTGCAGCGCCAGGTGGATGGTCTCAATATGCTGCTAAGATAATAGGTGAAGATGGCCAAATCATTGCTTGTGACTTGTTGCCTATGGATCCCATCGCTGGCGTGAGCTTTTTGCAAGGTGATTTTCGTGACGAGGCAGTACTGGATGCACTGTTAGAAAGAATCCAACCGTCGATGGTAGACGTAGTAATGTCTGACATGGCGCCTAACATTGCTGGCAATAACTCAGTGGATCAGCCGCGAGCAATGTATTTAGTCGAATTGGCTTTAGATATGTGTCGACAAGTTCTAGCGCCTAATGGTAGCTTTGTCGTAAAGGTTTTCCAAGGCGAAGGCTTTGATCAATTTGTCAAAGAAGTCCGTGACACGTTTAGAGTCGTAAAAATCAGAAAACCAGACTCATCGCGAGCTCGCTCACGAGAAGTCTTTGTTGTAGCCAGTGGTTACAAAGGTTAACCATTTCGTACGTCTAGAGCATGGTTAACACTATAGCTACAGTTAATGAACTGTAGTACCCTACCTTTAATTACAATTAGTTATCGAGAGGCTGACACCTTGAGTGACATGGCAAAAAATTTAATTCTGTGGCTTGTTATCGCTGTCGTTTTGATGTCGGTATTCCAGAGCTTTGGTCCTGGAGAAAGCAACGGCAGAACGGTGGATTACACCACCTTTGTACAGGAAGTTGGCCAAGGCCAGATTCAAGAAGCAACTTTTAAAGATCGCGAGATCAGTTTCGTTCGTCGCGGCGGCGGTGCCAAAATGGTCACGTACATGCCGGTTTATGACGAGAAGTTGTTAGATGACCTAATTAATCAAAATGTGAAAGTGCAGGGCACGCCTCCTGAAGAGCAGAGTTTGCTAGGCACAATTTTCATTTCTTGGTTCCCAATGATCTTGTTGATTGGCGTGTGGATTTTCTTTATGCGTCAAATGCAAGGCGGCGGCGGAAAAGGCGCGATGTCCTTCGGTAAAAGCAAAGCGCGTATGATGGGCGAAGAGCAAATCAAAACCACATTTGCTGATGTAGCTGGCTGTGACGAAGCGAAAGAAGACGTTAAAGAGTTGGTGGACTACCTACGCGATCCAAGCCGCTTCCAGAAGTTAGGCGGTAAGATTCCAACAGGGGTGCTTATGGTTGGCCCTCCTGGTACGGGTAAAACGCTATTAGCAAAAGCCATTGCAGGCGAAGCAAAAGTCCCTTTCTTTACTATCTCTGGTTCTGACTTTGTTGAAATGTTTGTTGGTGTTGGTGCATCTCGTGTACGTGACATGTTTGAGCAAGCTAAGAAAGCCGCACCTTGCATCATCTTTATCGATGAGATAGACGCAGTAGGTCGTCAACGTGGTGCAGGTGTTGGTGGTGGTCACGATGAACGTGAACAAACACTTAACCAAATGCTTGTTGAAATGGATGGTTTTGAAGGCAATGAAGGTATCATTGTCATTGCAGCAACCAACCGCCCAGATGTATTGGACCCTGCACTATTGCGCCCTGGCCGTTTTGACCGCCAAGTGGTGGTTGGTCTTCCAGACGTACGTGGCCGTGAACAGATTCTGAAAGTCCACATGCGAAAAGTCCCTCTAGCAGGCGACGTAGAACCTTCACTAATCGCACGTGGTACGCCGGGTTTCTCTGGTGCTGACCTTGCAAACTTAGTTAACGAAGCCGCTTTATTTGCTGCTCGCGGTAACAAGCGCAACGTGTCTATGGTTGAGTTTGAACTGGCTAAAGACAAAATCATGATGGGTGCAGAGCGCCGCTCAATGGTGATGTCTGAAGAAGTAAAAGAGTCAACAGCGTATCATGAGGCAGGTCACGCCATTGTGGGGCGCTTAGTCCCTGAGCACGACCCAGTATACAAAGTGTCTATTATTCCACGTGGTCGTGCATTAGGTGTGACTATGTACTTACCGGAGCAAGATCGTGTGAGCATGTCTCGCCAACACCTAGAATCAATGGTGTCTAGCTTGTACGGTGGTCGTCTAGCGGAAGAGCTTATTTACGGCGCTGATAAAGTATCCACTGGTGCTTCTAATGATATCGAACGTGCAACAGACATTGCACGTAAAATGGTCACACAATGGGGCTTTTCTGAGAAACTCGGTCCATTGCTCTACGCAGAAGAAGAGGGCGAAGTCTTCTTGGGTCGCAGCGTGACACAGACTAAACATATGTCTGATGATACAGCCAAGCTCATTGATGATGAAATTCGCAAGATCATCGACCGCAACTATGACCGCGCGAAAAAAATCTTGGAAGAGAACATGGACATCATGCATGCGATGAAAGATGCGCTGATGAAGTATGAGACCATTGACGCTGGCCAGATTAACGACCTTATGGAACGCAAAGATGAGATCCGTGAACCAGCCGGTTGGGGTGATAAACCAGACAAGCCAGAGGATAGCGACAAGCCTCAAGCGAAACCTGAAGTAAAAGCAGAAGAGAAGTCAGAGGAGCCTGCAAAACCTGTAGAGCACCCTGCATCTCAAGAAGCGATTTCAAGTGAAGCATCAGAAAAGAAAGACGCTGAGTAATATGTAGCGTTTGACGAAAAGCCCCGAGCTAAGCTCGGGGTTTTTGTATCTGTTGTGATTATTAAAGCTGTGACTATTGAAGTTATGATTATTAAAGCAAACAACAAATCTCTTGACCTATCTCACCCTCATGTTATGGCTATCCTCAATGTCACGCCTGACTCATTTTCAGACGGTGGTAAATTTAACTCAATTGAATTAGCGCTCGCTCAAGTTGAGAAAATGGTTGCCGCTGGTGTGAGCATTATTGATGTCGGCGGTGAATCAACACGACCAGGTGCCCCTGATGTTGAATTGGAGCAAGAACTGCAGCGTGTGATTCCTGTTATCAAAGCGATTCGTAAGAAATACGATGTTTGGATTTCTATTGATACCAGTAAGGCTGAGGTGATGCGTCAAGCGGTTGAAGCTGGTGTAGATCTTATTAACGATGTTCGTGCACTTCAAGAACCTGGAGCATTAGAGGTAGCAGCAAAAGCTAACTTGCCAATTTGCTTGATGCATATGAAAGGCCAACCACGTACGATGCAGGCGAATCCTCAGTATGATGACCTGCTGATGGATGTTGTCGAGTTTCTCCAAGAACGGATTGCTGCTTGTGAAGCCGTGGGGATTAATAAGTCCCAACTTATTCTTGACCCTGGTTTTGGTTTTGGTAAAACCATGGAACACAATTATCATATGCTCGCTCATCTTGAAACATTCCACGAATTCGACTTGCCAATTCTTGCTGGCATGTCGCGTAAATCGATGATCTTCAAGCTTCTAGATAAGCCAGCAGCTGATTGCGTCAACGCGAGTGTGGTCTGTGCGACCATTGCGGCAATGAAAGGTGCACAAATTATCCGAGTCCATGACTTCGAAGAAACCATTGAAGCAATAAAAGTGGTTGAGATGACGAATAAAAATATCAAAAAGAATTAAGGAAATTTTTATGTCTGATAAAAGACGTTATTTTGGTACTGATGGCGTACGCGGTAAGGTTGGGCAATACCCGATTACTCCAGATTTCGTACTAAAACTTGGCTGGGCGGCTGGTCGTGTTCTTGCGAAACAAGGTACGAAGAAAGTTATCATTGGTAAAGACACGCGCATTTCTGGTTACATGCTTGAATCTGCTCTAGAGGCTGGCCTTGCAGCAGCTGGCCTGAAAGCGACCTTGACCGGTCCAATGCCAACGCCGGCCGTTGCCTATTTGACGCAGACCTTCCGAGCAGAAGCGGGTATTGTTATTTCCGCTTCTCACAACCCATACTATGACAATGGTATTAAGTTCTTCTCATCTGAAGGCACTAAGCTTGGGGATGATATTGAACTGGCTATCGAAGCTGAACTTGATAAAGACATTGAATGTGTGGAATCAGCTGAGCTTGGTAAAGCAACTCGTCTGAATGACGCAGCCGGTCGTTACATCGAGTTTTGTAAGAGTACTTTCCCATCTGAGCTGAGCTTAGCAAACGTAAAGATTGTGGTTGACTGCGCACACGGTGCAACTTACCACATTGCACCTAATGTATTTAAAGAGCTCGGTGCAGATATTATTGCCATGGGCGTTGAGCCGAATGGGACTAATATTAACGCAGAGGTTGGAGCGACGGATGTTCGTGCGCTACAAAAACGCGTTGTCGAAGAGCAAGCACACCTTGGTCTTGCGTTCGATGGTGACGGCGACCGTATCATTATGGTTGACCACTTAGGTAACAAGATCGACGGTGATCAAATTGCTTACATTATTGCGCGTGATGCAATGCGCCGTGGCGAGTTAAAAGGTGGTGTTGTTGGTACGCTAATGACCAACCTAGGAATGGAAAATGGACTCAAACAATTAGGTATTCCATTTGTACGTGCTGCGGTGGGTGACCGCTACGTAATGGAGCAATTGCTGGCTAGAGGTTGGAAGATCGGTGCTGAAAACTCAGGGCATGTTATCTTGCTAGACAAGGTGACCACTGGTGATGCGATTGTGGCTGCGTTGCAAGTCCTCGCTTCAGTTGTCGGCAGCGAAATGACGTTGCATGACTTGTCCCAAGGAATGAAGCTTTACCCGCAAGTACTAGAGAACGTACGTTTTTCTGGTGAAAGCAACCCTCTTGAGGCACAAGCTGTATTAGACTCAGTAACAGAGGTAGAAGCGGAGTTAGGTGACAAAGGCCGAGTGCTACTACGAAAGTCAGGTACTGAGCCACTTATCCGTGTCATGGTGGAAGGTGAAGATGCAGAACTTGTTCAAAGCTCTGCGCTTAAGATTGCAGAGGCAGTTAAAGCAAGTTGTTAATCATTGCTTTAACCGATTTTGTTAAAGAAAGGGCATCGTTTGCCCTTTTTTTGAGCGCTTGATACCTTGGTGCTGATTTTTTGCGAATTTTTCCTTGTCAGCGATACTGGCATTCGCTAGTATTGCTCCGCCTCCCGTTAGGAGGCCGCTAGCCTTGTTCAGGAATGAATGTTTTTGGACGGCGCTGGCTCAACAATTAGGAACATAGGTGGAAAAAATGTTTTCAGTTCTACTTGTGATTTACCTGTTGGCGGCGCTTGGTGTAATTGGCCTTGTGTTGATTCAACAAGGTAAAGGCGCAGATATGGGAGCCTCGTTCGGTGCAGGTGCTTCAAACACAGTGTTTGGTGCAGGCGGCTCAGGTAATTTCTTAACCCGAACAACTGCTATTTTAGCAACCGTATTTTTTATCATTAGTTTGTTACTTGGCCGTATGTCCACGCACAAGGCTGAATCACAATGGGTAGACCCAACACTGGGCCAGCCGGTTGTAGAGCAAATTAAAGATGCAGCAAGTGAAGTTCCAGCACCTACTGGTGATGAGATTCCACAGTAAGCTGTAAAGGTTTATGTAGCCGAGATGGTGAAATTGGTAGACACGCTAGCATGAGGTGCTAGTGCCTTTGGTGTGAGGGTTCGAGTCCCTCTCTCGGCACCATGAATTTACAAACTTGTAAATCACTTAGTTGAGCGTATAATGCTCATCAAGTCGGACGCGGGGTGGAGCAGCTTGGTAGCTCGTCGGGCTCATAACCCGAAGGTCGTCGGTTCAAATCCGGCCCCCGCAACCAATCTCATTCTTTTATTAAAAAAGAGTGATTCGATTGGCAAGTTTGCACAGTGCTAACCACACTGTGAGTTAAGAAAAGCAATCCTGGGCTATTCTTAACGTATCAGGGTCCAGCAGCATAAAACCCCGACTTTCGGGGTTTTTTGTTATCTGAGTTTTTATAAATCAACTCGGGTATTGCTTGGTTTTTTGATTGGGCTCTGAGCCCTTTTTTTGTTTCTGGAGTGGTTTAAATGACTGGTTTAGAGAGACAACTTACTGAAATGCTTGAAGCTCCAGTAGAGGCGTTAGGCTACGAGTTGGTTGGATTAGAATTTATTCGCGCGGGTGCGCACTCAACGTTGCGTATCTACATCGACCACGAGAATGGTATCAATGTAGATGCCTGTGCAGAAGTTAGCCATCAGGTAAGTGCAGTATTAGACGTTGAAGATCCAATTTCTGTTGCTTATAGCCTAGAAGTCTCTTCTCCAGGCTTAGAAAGACCACTTTTTAAAGCAACACATTACGAGCAATTTATAGGTCACGAGGTCAGCATCGTATTGAAAATGGCTGTTGCGAACCGTCGTAAGTGGAATGGTATTATCCACAACGTCGATGGTGAGACAATTGCGGTTACTTGTGAGGGGCAACAAGAAGAATTTGCTCTAAGTAACATTTCAAAAGCTAACCTGATCCCTAAATTTTAGTTCCCTAAAAAATTTGAAGCTTAGAGGCTAAATACAATGAGTAAAGAAATTTTAGCGGTAGCAGAAGCGGTATCGAACGAAAAAGCGGTACCTCGTGAGCGTATCTTTGAAGCTCTTGAGATTGCTCTGGCAACTTCTACAAAGAAAAAATACGAAATCGAAATCGATGTACGTGTCGCTATCGACCGTAAAACCGGCGAGTTTGAAACATTCCGCCGTTGGTTGGTTGTAGAAAATGTTGAAAACCCTACAAAAGAAATCTCCATTGAAGCTGCACAATATGAAGATGCAGATGCTCAACTAGGTGATTTTGTCGAGGACGATATCCCATCGGTGACATTCGATCGCATTACGACTCAAACGGCCAAGCAAGTTATTGTACAAAAAGTGCGTGAAGCTGAGCGTGCTCAAATAGTAGAACAGTTTATTGACAACGAAGGTGATCTTATCACTGGTGTTGTTAAGAAGGTGAACCGTGAGACAGTCGTACTTGATCTCGGTAACAACGCTGAAGCGGTAATCCTACGTGATGATCAGCTCCCTCGCGAAAACCTTCGTCCGGGTGACCGAGTTCGTGGTCTACTGTACAAAGTTGCTCCTGAAGCACGTGGTTTCCAACTGTTCATTACGCGTTCTAAGCCAGAAATGTTAGCTGAGCTATTCCGCGTAGAAGTTCCTGAAATCGCTGAAGAAATCATCGAGCTAAAAGGCGCTGCACGTGATCCGGGTTCTCGCGCTAAGATCGCGGTGAAAACAAATGACAAGCGTACTGATCCTGTGGGTGCGTGTGTTGGTATGCGTGGCGCACGTGTTCAAGCAGTTTCTGGCGAGCTTGGTGGTGAGCGTATCGATATTGTTCTTTGGGATGATAATCCAGCTCAATTTGTGATCAATGCGATGGCTCCTGCTGATGTCGCCTCAATCATCGTCGATGAAGATGCACACTCAATGGACATCGCTGTTGAAGCTGACAACCTAGCGCAAGCTATCGGTCGTAGTGGCCAAAACGTGCGTTTGGCATCTCAGCTAACGGGTTGGGAACTGAACGTTATGACGGTGGCTGACCTTCAGAAGAAGCATGCTGAAGAGTCTCAAGCATCGATTGAAAACTTCATGAAGTACCTAGACATTGAAGAAGACTTTGCTCAACTTCTTGTTGAAGAGGGTTTCTCAACGCTAGAAGAAATCGCTTACGTTCCAGTGAACGAGCTGCTAGACGTAGATGGTCTAAACGAAGAGCTTATAGAAGAACTTCGTACCCGCGCCAAAGATGCGCTAACGACAATTGCCCTAGCGCAAGAAGAGTCTTTTGACGGCCTTGAGCCTGCTGAAGACCTACTAGGCCTTGAAGGTCTAGAGCGTGAGATGGCATTTAAGTTGGCTGCAAAAGGTGTGGTGACACTAGAAGATCTAGCCGACCAAGGTATCGACGATTTGGAAGGTACTGAAGGTCTGACAGAAGAACGTGCAGGTGAGCTTATCATGGCTGCTCGTAACATCTGTTGGTTCGGCGAAGAAGCATAATATCAGCAAGGAGGAAGCGGCATGACACAATTAACAGTTAAAGCTCTGAGTGAAGAGATTGGTACTCCAGTTGACCGCTTAATGGAACAACTTGCTGACGCTGGCATGAACAAAGCGAGTTCTGACCAAGTATCGGATGAGGAGAAGCAAAAGCTTCTCTCTCACCTGAAGAAAGAGCACGGCGATAAGTCGGGCGAATCTGAACCTACTAGATTGACGCTTCAACGTAAGACTCGTAGCACACTGAGTGTTGCAGCAGGTGGCGGCAAAAGTAAGGATGTTCAAGTAGAAGTGCGTAAGAAGCGCACATATGTGAAGCGCAGCACTATCGAAGACGATGCAAAACGTGAGGCTGAGGAAGCAGCAAAACGTGAAGCTGAAGAGCTTGCGATTCGTGAGGCTGAAGAAAAAGCCAAACGTGAAGCTGCAGAGAAAGCACAGCGCGATGCCGATGAGAAAGCGAAACGTGAAGCGGATGCAAAACGTGAAGCTGAAGAAAAGGCAAAACGCGCCCAAGCTGAAAAGGCTAAGAAAGAAATGAATGCAAAAAATGCGGATGTGAATACGCAAGCCAAAAAAGAAGCTGACGAGCTAAAGCGTCGTCAGGAGGAAGAAGCCCAACGTAAAGCTGAGCAAGAAGCAGCGAAACTTGTTGAAGAAGCTCGTAAACTTGCAGAAGAGAACGAAGCTCGTTGGTCTGAAGAAGAAACTAAAAAGAAAGAGCTTGAAAACTCTGACTACCACGTAACTACTTCTACCTACGCTCGTGAAGCTGAAGACGAAGTTGATCGCAAAGAAGAAAGTGGTGCTCGTCGTAAGAAGAAGAAACCGACCAGAGAGGAACAATCACGTGGTGGTCGTAACCAACGTGGCGGTAGAGGCCGTAAAGGTAAACTGGCTAAGCCAACTTCGATGCAACATGGCTTCGATAAGTCTGCGACAGTAGCAAAACAAGACGTTGTTGTTGGTGAGACAATCGTTCTTTCTGAACTTGCTAACAAGATGTCGGTTAAAGCGACAGAAGTTATCAAAGTGATGATGAAGATGGGCGCGATGGCGACTATCAACCAAGTGATTGACCAAGAAACAGCGCAACTTGTGGCTGAAGAAATGGGCCACAAAGTTGTTCTTCGCAAAGAAAATGAGCTGGAAGAAGCAGTACTTTCTGATCGTGATACAAACGCAGAAGCAGTGCCACGCGCTCCAGTTGTGACCATCATGGGTCACGTTGACCACGGTAAAACGTCGACACTTGACTATATCCGTCGTACACACGTTGCTTCAGGCGAGGCGGGCGGTATCACACAGCATATCGGTGCTTACCACGTTGAAACTGATAACGGCATGATCACCTTCCTTGATACTCCTGGACACGCGGCATTTACCGCTATGCGTGCTCGTGGTGCTCAAGCGACAGATATCGTTGTTCTTGTCGTGGCAGCAGACGATGGCGTAATGCCACAGACCGTTGAAGCAATCCAGCACGCGAAAGCGGCAGGTGTTCCTCTGATTGTTGCGGTAAACAAAATCGATAAAGAAGGCGCGAACCCAGACAACGTTAAGAATGAGCTAGCTCAATACGACGTAATCCCTGAAGAGTGGGGCGGTGAGAACATCTTCGTTCACATCTCTGCGAAGCAGGGCACAAATGTCGAGGGGCTTCTAGAAGCTATCCTTCTTCAATCTGAGGTTCTAGAGCTAACAGCAGTAGCTGAAGGCATGGCAACAGGTGTTGTTGTTGAATCTCGCCTAGATAAAGGTCGTGGCCCAGTAGCTACAGTACTTGTTCAATCAGGTACGCTAAACAAAGGCGACATCGTTCTTTGTGGTCAAGAGTACGGCCGTGTTCGTGCTATGCGCGATGAACTAGGTAAAGAAATTACAGAAGCTGGTCCATCTATCCCTGTAGAGATCTTAGGTCTTTCAGGTGTACCATCTTCAGGTGACGAAGCAACAGTAGTACGTGACGAGCGTAAAGCACGTGAAGTAGCAAACTACCGTGCTGGTAAATTCCGTGAAGTGAAACTTGCTCGTCAGCAGAAATCTAAACTAGAGAACATGTTCTCTAACATGACTGCTGGTGAAGTTGCCGAGCTGAACGTAGTGCTTAAGGCTGATGTTCAAGGCTCTGTGGAAGCGATTGCAGACTCACTGGTGAAACTGTCTACTGACGAAGTGAAAGTAAACATCGTCGGTTCAGGTGTTGGTGGTATTACAGAAACGGATGCAGTTCTTGCAGAAGCTTCTAATGCGATTATCCTTGGCTTTAACGTACGTGCTGACGCGTCTGCTCGTCGCGCGATTGAAACTGCAAGCGTTGACCTTCGTTACTACTCAATCATTTACCAATTGATTGATGAAGTTAAACAAGCAATGGGCGGCATGCTTGCTCCAGAATTTAAGCAAGAGATTATCGGTCTTGCTGAAGTACGTGACGTATTTAAGTCACCGAAACTGGGCGCAATCGCTGGTTGTATGGTTACTGAAGGTCTAATTAAGCGTAATAACCCAATCCGCGTCCTACGCGACAATGTTGTTATCTACGAAGGTGAGCTAGAATCACTTCGTCGCTTTAAAGATGACGTTCAAGAAGTTAAGAATGGCTACGAGTGTGGTATCGGCGTTAAGAACTACAACGACGTTCGCGTAGGCGATCAGATCGAAGTATTCGAAGTCGTTGAAATCAAACGTACTCTAGACTAATTGACTAAAATTACTAACCGTCTGAAAGACAAATAGTAATTGGTTGTTGAATACACCATGGGGGGCTGGCTTGACCATCCCCCCATTCTTTCTATTTAAGAGAATGAATATGTCAAAAGAATTTAGCCGCACGCAGCGCGTATCACAACAGCTGCAAAAAGAACTTGCGATGATCCTTCAACGTGAAGTTCGTGACTCCCGTTTAGGCATGGTTACGATTTCTGATGTTGAGGCATCTCGTGATCTTGCTTACGCAAAAGTATTTGTTACTTTCCTGTGCGTGGGTGAGCAAACACCAGAATCATGTCTGGCGGCGCTGCGTGAGCACGAAGTGCACATCCGCATGATGCTAGGTAAGCGTATTCGCCTACGTTTAACCCCAGAGATTCGTTTCTACTACGACAACACGCTAGTAGAGGGCATGCGTATGTCTAACCTAGTGTCTGAGGTTGTCAGCGAGGACAAACGCAAGCAACAAGATTCAGGTCGCGAAGAAGATCAGGCAGGGGAAGAGTAATGGCTCGTCGTCGTAAAGGTCGTCCAATTAATGGCGTTATCTTGTTGGACAAACCAACAGGCATTTCTTCCAATGACGCACTACAAAAAGTAAAACGTATCTTCTTCGCTGAAAAAGCAGGTCATACGGGTGCTTTGGACCCACTAGCGACGGGCATGTTGCCAATCTGTTTAGGTGAAGCAACCAAGTTTTCTCAGTTCTTATTGGACTCAGATAAGCGCTACCGCGTCATTGCAAAACTGGGTGAGCGCACAGATACATCTGACTCTGATGGCGAAGTAGTAGAGACACGTCCTGTCGACGTGAACCGACAGAAGCTTGAAGCGTGCATCGACACGTTCCGTGGTGAATCGGACCAGATACCCTCAATGTTCTCAGCATTAAAGTACCAGGGTAAGCCGTTGTACGAGTATGCTCGCAAAGGCATTGAGGTACCGCGTGAGTCTCGTAAGATCACGGTATATGAAATCGTACTTCACCGCTTTGAAGGTGATGAAGTGGAGATGGAAGTGCATTGCTCGAAAGGCACTTACATCCGCACTATCGTTGATGACTTGGGTGAAATGCTTGGTTGTGGTGCGCACGTGACCATGCTTCGTCGTACTGGGGTTGCAAAGTACCCATACGAAAAAATGGTGACGCTTGAGCAACTGAATGAATTGCTAGAGCAAGCTCACCGTGATGAAGTAGCACCAAAAGAACGACTTGATCCGCTGTTGCTACCAATGGATACTGCAGTTGAAGATTTACCTGAAGTAAACCTCAATGCCGAGCTAACGAATCTGGTACAGCACGGCATGCCTGTGCAGGTATTGGGTGCACCAGAGGGTACGCCACTTCGTATGACTTCCGGTGAAGACAAGCTGTTTATCGGTGTGGCAGAACTGAACGACGATGGCAAAGTTGCACCAAAGCGCTTAGTGGTTTTTCGTGACGAGGGATAAACTCGTTAATGAATGAAAGGTACCGGCGAAGTCGTCGGTATTTTTGTATTGCGTGGATAAGGAAATTTCCCTATAATCCGCGCTTCGCGTAGCGGCTGAATCAGAGATTGGCTGCTACAACTTTAAACTCACTCTTATCAGGAGAGAATTATGTCTCTGAATGCAGAAACTAAAGCAGCAATCGTTGCAGAATACGCACAAGGCGAAGGTGACACTGGTTCACCAGAAGTTCAAGTAGCTCTACTTACAGCTTCTATCAACCACCTACAAGGTCACTTTAAAGCACATAAAGGCGATCACCACAGCCGTCGTGGTCTTCTACGTATGGTTTCTCGTCGTCGTAAGCTTCTAGATTACCTAAAAGGTAAAAATCTAGCTCGCTACCAAGACCTAATCAAGCGTCTAGGCCTACGTCGCTAATAAGCGACTGCATAGCAGTTTGTATAAAAGGGGCTTTGAGCCCCTTTTTTGTTGTTTGTTACTTAATTTTAATTGCTATCTCTTAGCCAAATCAAACTTATGCCGTTATAATACACGCGGCTAAATCTCGTTTTGAGATTGTCACTAAGCTCATCGTATTACAGTCAACCACGTCGACCAAAAGGTCGCGACTATTAAAAGTGTACTTAAGTCTGACTCAGTCCATTTTTACTAGTCGCGATTTGTAATACCTTGAGTATCAATTAACACACTCTGAAACTTCTTTATTCGTAAAGAGGGTTCGGAAACAAGGAATAACAATGTTCGAAAAACCAGTTGTTAAAACGTTCCAGTACGGTAACCACACGGTTACTCTAGAAACTGGCGTTATCGCTCGTCAAGCTTCGGCTGCAGTAATGGTGACAATGGACGATACAGCAGTATTCGTTTCAGTTGTCGGTAAGAAAGAAGCGGTTGCAGGTCAAGATTTCTTCCCACTAACAGTAAACTACCAAGAGCGTACATACGCGGCAGGTAAAATCCCAGGTGGTTTCTTCAAGCGTGAAGGCCGTCCTTCTGAAGGTGAAACGCTAACGGCTCGTCTAATCGACCGTCCAATCCGTCCACTATTCCCAGACTCATTCAAGAATGAAGTTCAGGTTATCGCGACAGTAATGTCTGTTAACCCTGATGTTCAACCTGATATCGTGACAATGATCGGTACGTCTGCCGCGCTTGCTATTTCTGGTATCCCGTTCAACGGTCCTATCGGTTCAGCACGCGTTGGTCACATTGACGGCCAGCTTGTTCTAAACCCAAGTAACACTGAACTAGATGCATCTAAGCTTGACTTAGTGGTTGCGGGTACAGAATCTGCGGTACTAATGGTTGAATCTGAAGCAGACAACCTAACTGAAGAAGAGATGCTAGCAGCGGTTGTTTACGGTCACGACCAACAGCAGGTTGTTATCAAGGCGATCAACGAATTCAAATCTGAAGTTGCTACGCCAGCTTGGGATTGGGTTGCGCCACAAGAGAACACTGCGCTTGTAAACAAGATTGCTGAACTTGCTGAAGCTAAGTTGGACCAGGCTTACCAAATCACAGAGAAAATGGCTCGTTACGACCGTATCCACGAGATCGCTGGTGAAGTTAACGACGTTCTTCTTGCTGAAGATCCAGAAGCGGACACCAAAGAAATCCACACTATCTTCCACGATCTAGAGAAGACAGTGGTACGCCGTAGCATTATTGCTGGTAACCCACGTATCGATGGCCGTGAGAAAGATATGGTTCGTGCACTAGATGTACGTACTGGTGTTCTTCCTCGTACTCACGGTAGTGCACTATTCACTCGTGGTGAAACTCAGGCGATCGTTACTGCAACTCTTGGTACTCAGCGTGATGCACAAATCATCGATGAGCTAACAGGTGAGCGTAAAGATAACTTCCTACTGCACTACAACTTCCCTCCATACTGTGTTGGTGAAACAGGTTTTGTCGGCTCTCCAAAGCGTCGTGAAATCGGCCACGGTAAACTGGCTAAGCGTGGTATTGCTGCAGTAATGCCATCAGTAGACGAGTTCCCATACACTGTACGTGTCGTATCAGAAATCACAGAATCTAACGGTTCTTCTTCAATGGCCTCTGTATGTGGTACTTCTCTTGCTCTTATGGACGCTGGCGTGCCAATCAAGTCATCTGTTGCGGGTATCGCAATGGGTCTTGTTAAAGAAGGCGATGACTTTGTTGTTCTTTCTGACATCCTTGGTGACGAAGACCATTTAGGTGATATGGACTTTAAAGTGGCGGGTACTCAAACGGGTATCACTGCACTTCAAATGGATATCAAGATCGAAGGTATCACTAAAGAGATCATGCAAATTGCGCTTAACCAAGCTCAAGGTGCACGTAAGCACATCCTATCTGTGATGGATGAAGCGATTGCTGGTGCTCGTGACGATATCTCTGAGTTTGCTCCTCGCATTCACACAATGAAGATCAGCTCAGAGAAGATCAAAGACGTTATCGGTAAAGGTGGTGCAGTTATCCGTGCTCTAACTGAAGAAACGGGTACAACTATCGAGATCGAAGATGACGGTACTATCAAGATTGCAGCAACTGAGGGTGCAGCAGCGAAAGAAGCTATTCGCCGCATCGAAGAAATCACTGCTGAAGTTGAAGTAGGCCGTATTTACACAGGTAAAGTTGCACGTCTTGCTGACTTCGGTGCATTCGTCACTATCCTTCCGGGCAAAGATGGTCTGGTACACATTTCACAAATCGCTGAAAAGCGAGTTGAGAAAGTGTCTGATTACCTTGCTGAAGGTCAAGAAGTTCAAGTTAAAGTACTTGAAATTGACCGTCAGGGCCGTGTACGTCTTAGCATGAAAGAAGCAGCAGATACGCCAGCAGAAGCAGCGTCTGACGCTTGTGAAGCAAAAGGCGATTAATCTCAGCTTTAACTTTTGGTCTTTTATTCGCTTAAGAGCCTGAAAGCATGTTATAAAAGGGGAGCATTTTCGCTCCCTTTTTTTGTCCTGTTTCATCCACTATAGCCTCAAACGAAGTTAACTATTCTATAGTACATAAAGAGAAACAGACCCAGAGCGGTCCAAACAGGAGTACTCATTAGTGAAATGGTTTCAAACCGCAAGTTTATGTGCTGCTATCGCGCTGACCGGTTGTGCTAATACCTCTCAACAATCGGCACAACAGTGGATCTATCCTCCGATGGCGGTACCGCTACAACCAAGCGTGCAACAAGAAGTCCAGATTGCGCGCCTCTCTCAGCTTTTACAGCGCCCAGACCTGAACGATGAAGTCCGCGCTAAGATGTTCTATGAGCGTGGCAACTACTACGATAGTGTTGGCCTACGCGATCTTGCTCGTTTGGACTTTAATCAGTCTTTACAACTCAACCCTGCTCAACCAGACATCTTCAACTTATTAGGTGTGTATTTTACTCAAGTCGGTGAATTTGATGCCGCTTACGAGGCATTTGACTCAACGTTAGAGCTGGCGCCAGAGAACTCATACGCAGAGCGTAACCGTGCGATTGCACTTTATTACGGTGGTCGAATTGATCTCGCTTTAGAAGACATGACTAAGCACTATCAAGAGATGCCAAGTGATCCATTTCGTGCTCTATGGTTATACATCATTGAAGCTGAGCAAAATCCAGAGCAAGCGAAAGCGAATCTAGCGAGGCACTACCAACGCGACCGTAGCGAAGAGTGGGGCTGGGTTCTTGTGGCAATTATGCTGCGTGACGTTTCTGATGATGTTGCATTGAAAGCCATCATGGATGGTACTCGTGAGAATTTCCGTCTTGCCGAACGTTTAACAGAGACTTACTTCTACCTTGGTAAGCGCTACCAATTAGAAGGCGATATTGCTGATGCGATTTCATTGTACAAGCTGGCTATTTCTTTCAATGTTTATGAATACGTAGAGCACCGTTACTCCTTTGTGGAGTTGGCGCAAATCTACGATCAGCTGCAACAAGAGCAGCTTGTTAAGCTCAGAGCCGAGCAACAAGAAGAAAAATAATAAACAGCCGCTTAACGAGAGCGGCTTTTTTGTACTTGAAGAGTTTACATCGCTTCACTAAAATAGTTAGTCTTGCTAACTAAATGGGCAAAGCATCATGGCATTAGAAAAAAGCCTGATTGATTTAGAACGTTTTTGCGCCAAAGCGTGGCGCGTTTATGCCAAAGAAGATCCACTTTCGCACCTGAGTTTTAATGAGTTTGATTACTTGCGAGTGATTCAACTAAATCCTGAGGGTATACGTGTTACTGACTTAGCGGCAGAGCTTAAAGTGACCAAACCGTCAGCTTCAAATATGGTAGCTCGCTTGGAGAAAAAAGCTCTGGTAAAACGCATTGCTTGTCACCAAGACGCTCGTTCTAAACGCGTGCTATTAACCGAAAAAGTGGTAGCAGAAATGTCTTTGGAACAAGTGGTGTACAAAGATATTTCGCAGCAGCTTATGCGCAGGTTGGATGCGAAAGAAGCAAAGCAATTGAAAGCGCTATTAGATAAAGCGCTTGGAAACTAAACCGATTTTTATTGTTTTATTAATATAGTTAGCCTTGCTAACTACTGGTGATTGTCATGCAAAACTCTATTTATAAACAGTTTTGGAAATACACAATTCCGACCGTCGCAGCCATGTTGGTTAATGGCTTGTACCAAGTCGTCGATGGTATTTTTATTGGCCGTTATGTCGGCGCTGATGGTTTAGCTGGGATCAACGTAGCCTGGCCGGTTATTGGCTCAATACTGGGTATCGGCATGATGGTGGGGGTTGGTACGGGGGCACTCGCCTCTATCAAACAAGGTGAGAAAGACAGAGAGGGTGCTAAACGTATTCTCTCAACGGGTCTGTTGTTTCTGATAGCTATCATGCCTGTTGTGGCAATTACATTACTTCTTTTCGCCGATGACTTTATTCGTTGGCAGGGCGCAGAAGGTCGCGTTTACGAACTCGGTTTGCAGTATCTGCATATTCTGAGCGCCGCGTGTGTGTTCTCGCTTGGTTCAATTGCGGTGCCATTCTTACTTCGTAATGATGATAGTCCGAATCTAGCAACCATCTTGATGGTGATTGGCGCGGTGATTAATATTGTACTTGATTACCTTTTTATTGCTTGGCTTGGCTGGGAGCTGACGGGGGCGGCTATTGCTACGGCATTGGCGCAGATGGTGGTGACAATTTTGGGGGTAGGGTATTTCTTTACGTCTCGGGCCAACATGCGCTTGTCTTTTAACGATTTGAAAATACAGTTTGATGTTATTCCTAAGATTGTCATGATTGGCACCTCTAGCTTTTTTATGTATGCCTACAGCTCAATGATGGTCGCACTGCATAATGCGTTGTTTTCCCAATATGGCAGTGCGCTGCTCATTGGTGCGTACGCGATTTTGGGCTATATAGTGACGGTTTATTACCTTATTGCAGAGGGCATCGCCAATGCCATGCAGCCTTTGGTGAGCTACAACCATGGTGCTCGCAACCAAGATAACATTCGTAAGTTGCTGAAGGTGGCAATGGGTACTTCGGTACTTGGTGGTATTACGTTTGTTCTTCTAATGAACCTCTTCCCCTACGAGTTTGTTTCTGTGTTCAATAATGCAGACCAACATCTGATTGATGCGACGGTAGTCGGTATTCGCTTACACATGTTTGCGTTGTTTTTAGATGGCTTCTTAGTGGTTGCAGCGGCGTACTACCAATCAGTGAATAAAGGCAGCAAAGCCATGTTCGTCACCATTGGTAATATGGTGATTCAATTGCCGTTCTTGTTCATCATGCCAAAACTTTTGGGTGTGACGGGTATTTGGATTGCATTTCCACTGTCTAATATTGCTTTGAGTTTTGTCGTAATGACGATGCTGTGGCGTGATATCAAGAAGTTACTGAATGAGAGCTCGTCGGAGCCAAGTATTCACGCCTCTTAACAAAAATGGATACCAAAAAGCGAGGTCAGTGCCTCGCTTTTTGGTTGCTTTGAAAATCCTGAGAAAGAGTTAGATGTTTTTCACTTCTAGGCCCGCAAGTTGATGCCAGTAACCGTTACATTGGCGATCTTGGAGCTTGCCTAGGGTGGTCCCTTTCTCGTTTGAACGAAACTGGTCCAGCTCAGAGAAGGTGCTCAGACCCAGTGGGCTTAGACGAACGACATCAACTAGACCTTCCATACTCGGTAGGTCGTTGATCAGGTTGTAGCAGTAACCAGACTGAGTTTGGATGCCGTTTAGATTAAACACTTGTTGGCCTTCTTGGCTGCTTACTTGGATACCTGTTGGATATTTAATACAGCAAGTTTCGCAGTCGTCTTTGGCTTTGTTTTCTGCACGAGCAGTAAAACAGCGTGCCGAGTAAGCCAGTGGCAGATAACCATGGCTGAATACTTCCACTTCAAACTTATTGCGAATACCAAGTTCATCACATTGAGCCAGTGTGTTACTGAGCCATTCGCGAGATAGCTCTACAGGCATACACCAGCGAACCATGCCTTGTTTTAGGAATAAGTTCAGCGTGTGTGCGTTGTAAGTGTTAATCGCAGGACCAACGACGAAAGGTACTCTGTGTTCAAAAGCAAGTTGAACCGCAGACACGTCGTTAGCTTCAATTGTGAAGTCACCATTATCGATGTACTTCTTCATGATGTTCACTTCACTGGGTGCTTCTAATAGTGCCATTGTCGATAGCACTACTTGTTTGCCCGATGCAGACAATTCTTTTGCGATGTTAAACCAATGTGCAGGTTTCATTTCTCGGCGTTTTGAGCACACGGTTTCACCCAGATAAATGATGTCCGTAGAGCTTGATTTCGCTTGTTCATAAAATGCTTCTACGTCTTGCCTTGGCCAGAAGTACAACAGTGGGCCAAGTGCATATTTCATTGAGTTGTCCATTTTTGCCTCTACTGCCATTTGCGGTGATAAGCACCAAGTGTGGTTTGCGTACCTTCCGATACGTTTGCCAATGCTGCATCCCAAGCTTTTTCTACTTGATAAGCTTCTTGGTTTGCTTGATAGCGATCAATTGCTGCACGCCATGTGCGTGTTACTTGTTCTACGTACGCAGGGCTGCGTTGGCGACCTTCTATTTTCACGGATGCGACATTGGCAGCAAAAAGCTCAGGCAACATAGACAAGGTGTTTAAACTGGTTGGCTCTTCCAGTGCGTGGTAGCACTTTTTCTCGCCTTCAATCTCCGCTTCGAAACGACCTTTACACAAAGTTGGATAGCCTGCGTTTTCTCCCGCGCTGTAGCGGTCTATTAAGATGTTATTCAGGCGAGACTCTAAGCCATTTTCTGTTTCTTGCCAGCGAACGTATTTTGCTGGAGAACAAGCACCAACTGTATTTGGTGATTCCCCTGTCATGTAAGACGATAGGTAGCATCGCCCCTCCGACATGATGCACAAGCTACCAAAAGCAAACACTTCGAGGTCGACATCGCTGGTGATGTTGCGCGAAAGCTGTTTTACCTGATGAATAGACAGTACACGAGGTAGTACGACACGTTTGACGTTGAAGTTTTGTTTGTAGAAATCAATCGCGGCCACGTTGGTTGCAGAAGCTTGCACTGAGAGATGCAGTTCAAGTTCTGGGTATTTGCGAGCAGCGTACTCAAGTACCGCAATGTCGGCCACGATCAGTGCATCTATACCTAATGCTGCAGCATTATCGACGGCATTTGTCCAGCGTTCGAACCCATTTGGGTGGGCAAAAGTGTTGAGCGCAATGTGGATCTTTTTGCTGCGGTCGTGGACGTATTGCACCGCTTTTTCTAGCTTTTGGCCATTGAAGTTAAGGCCTGCAAAGTGACGAGCGTTGGTATCGTCTTTGAAGCCGATGTAAACGGCGTCGGCTCCGCAATCAATCGCGGTTTTTAGCGCAGGGAGGTTGCCCGCGGGACACAAGAGTTCCATATGCTAACAATCATAAAGGAATGAAAAGGTGTCTGTATTTTATGAAGAATTATGAATAACAGAATTGACCTAAGTTAGGTTTAGCGCATTAAAATGAGATTTACCCCTTGAGAATAAGGGGTAACACTCAGATTTTGTTGCAGTTGAGATCAGTTCTTATGACGGCGGTTTTGCGCAAACAGCTCTTCGACCTCGTGCTTAGGCTGTGGGCGGTAGAAATGGAAGCCTTGTATTGAATTGCATTGTAGGTTTGATAACAGCGTTGCTTGCTGATGGGTTTCTACGCCTTCGGCAACAACGGTTAAGTCCAATGATTTACCGAGGTTGATGATGTTCTCTATCACTGTCACTTGTTTTGGTAGCGTATCGATATCGCTGATAAATGCGCGGTCAATTTTTAGCTCATCAATGGGGAAGCGAGCTAAGTAGGAAAGGGAAGAGTAACCAGTACCGAAATCATCAATGGACAATGCGAAGCCAAGTTTCTTGATCGCATTTAGCATTTGCAGCGTGTGATCGTTGTCGCTCATTACTGCACTTTCGGTGAGCTCGAAGGTAATGCAGCTTGGGTCAAGTTCGGTAGTGCGCAGTAGCTTTTCCATGAAGTCGATCAGCTGCGGGTTACCAAACTGCTCTGGAGAGAGGTTGATTGCCACGCGTCCCGGTAGAATACCTTGCAGTTTCCAGCGCTTTACCGTGTTAAACACATCGCGCATGACCACACGCCCGAGACGTTCAATCAAACCTGCACGTTCAGCCACGGGGATAAATGCGCCGGGACTGATGTAGCCCTCCACTGGATGTTTCCAACGCACTAGCGCCTCGGCACCGTTAATGGTGAAATCACGAGCGTTGACCTTTGGTTGATACCAAACTTCCAAGCCGTTTTGCTGCAATGCTTTTTGCAACTCAATCTCTAACCATAAACGCATACGTGCTTCTTTGTTCATCTGATCGTTAAATTTTATCAGACGGTTCCGACCACGGTCTTTCGCTTCGTACATCGCAGTATCGGCGTTTTGCAGCAAAATGCGCGCGTCTTGCCCGTCTTCTGGATAGCGCACACTGCCGATTGAACATGCGAGGCGCTTGCTGAAATGATGCAGATCGAAAGGTTGGTTAATCAGAGAAATAATACGCTCAGCTAAGATCTCCGCCATGCGAGAGTTTTCAGGTTCAGGCAAAATGATGCCAAATTCGTCACCGCCCAAGTGACCAATGATGGCGTGGTTTGGTAAGGAGCGTGTTAAGCGGGAGGAGACTTCTTGAATCACTTTGTCACCAATGTGGTGACCCAGAGAGTCGTTAATGTTCTTAAAGTTATCTATGTCGAGGTAGAAAACCAGCAACGGTGTCTGGCTCTTGAGCAGTTGTTCTAGTCGTTTGGTAAAACCAAAGCGGTTATACAGTTTGGTTAGCGAATCGATGTGGGCGTCTTCATTAGGGTTAGAAGAGAGCAATTTAGGTGTGTCATCGGCGTCTTGAATCAAAATGATTTGAGACTCACTGCCGAGGATCGCTGTGTTGTCCGCATGCAACTGAACTTTCCGTTCGAATCCACAGCGAGTGCTGGTAAGGCACACAAAAGGTTTTTCTGAAAGTAGAGTGTTGATGCGACGAGTGAAAACTTTTTTACTGTTTTCATCGATAAACAGCCGAGTCAGTTCTTCACCAAGAAGCTCATGAGATGAATTCAATCCTAATAAGCGGGCAGAAGCAGGGTTGGCATAAATGATAATGTCATCTTCCACCAATAAAAGACCATCCGGTAGCAGTTGGGTCAATTTGGCGAACTTGGTTTCTGACTCTTCTAAAGATCGAACTAGAATTTGTTTCTCAGACGTATCGATGGCATGGAAAACCACGAAGCTGACTTCGCTTTCTTCATGAACCGGAGAGAGGCTAAAGTGAAGACTGGTTTCAATATCGGTTTCGTCGAGCGTGATTTCCGCTTCAATATGATCGCCTTTGAACGCGCGCAGATAATAGGGCTCGAGCTTTTTGTAGAATTGCTCTCCCAGTACCTGGCTGTCGTTTAGACCAACGATATCGTCGTGTTCTAAGCCTGCAATGTCACAATAGCGGTCACTTACCATCTGATAATTGTGTTTTTTATCAAGAATAGCAAAAAAGAATGGGCTATTTGAGGTAAGCGTTGCAAACCAATGTTGTAATTGCTGGGAAGGCATTAAGGTGTTACCGATCTCCAATGAGCCTGATTATTCGTCCGTGTAATAAAAACGCTATTTTGATAACTATAAATATGGATTCTAACATACCGTGATTGAGGCATTTATCCAACGCTTAAAGTCAATAATACAGATAAGATCAAAAAACGATGCTTGAACGAGTAAATTGCTTACTTTTAAAACAGGCCGATTTATTGATACATAACAGGTAGAGATATTACGATATTGCGTAATATGGGTTACCTTATGACAAAGTAACGGATAATTAGTGTGTTAAACAAGATTCGCAGTCACCTAGTAAAGAATGCAGCATCAATTTTGAGATCTCCAGTCCAGTTATTGCCATCGACGGTTCAGAAAAAAGCTTTGCTAGAAGTTTTGAAAATGGTGTTCAAAGAAGCGCTAGAAGATGGTGATTTTGAATTTCTCGAAGGAAGGTGGTTGAAAGTTGCCATTAAAGATTTGAACTTGGCATGGTACATCAGTTATCAAGATGAAAAATTAGTGGTAGCAGAGAAACCAATTCAGGAAGACGTGAGTTTTAGTGGTAATCTTAACGACCTTGTACTTATTGCTGGTCGTAAAGAAGATCCTGATACATTGTTCTTTCAACGTCGCCTCTCTATTGAAGGTGACACTGAGCTAGGCTTAGAAGTGAAAAACTTGATGGACAGCGTCGACTTAGAGCAGTTACCAAAAGCGATGCAAGTTGCAATGAACCAATTGGCTGACTTTGTTCAGCAAGGGGTTCAAGCACCTGCACAAGAAACCGGAGTAGCGAATGCTTATTCGAACTGAAGCCCCAGCGGACATTCTTACCATTGACCGCCTTTTAAAACACGCTTTCCCCACGGATGCGGAAGCTAAATTAGTGATGCGCCTGCGTGAAAACAGTAAGCTTACTTTGTCTTTGGTAGCATGTACCGATGAAGGTGAAGTGGTTGGCCATGCATTGTTTAGCCCTGTGACATTGAATGGTGAGGATTTATCTTGGCAAGGTCTTGCACCTTTGGCTGTGCATGAAGATTATCGCCGCCAAGGCATTGCAGCAAAATTGATTAAAGAAGGCTTTGATTCGCTGTGTGATTTTGGTTATCCAGTGTGTGTGGTTTTGGGGGATCCTGACTACTATGGACGCCATGGATTTAAAGCCAGTGAAGAGATGGGATTTGATTGTGCGTGGGAAGCTCCGCAAGGTGCATTTCGCATTGCAGAATTGGTCGAAGGTCAATGTAACGGACGCTCAGGTCGTATTGACTATTCACCAGAATTTTCAGAGTCATGAATGTTAGATGAGGGATACAGCCCACTCTTGAGCGGGCTGTATTGTCAGTTTTAAAGAGGGAAGTGGTTTAATCCTTTTTAGACATGTTTCTTATCCCAAATCTCGAATTTAAATTTTTGCTCATGCCCGCATTGTGGAGTGTCATTTTTCCCCAACTTTGTTCCCCAACTCCAGAGCTTTGAGTTTTGTATCTTCCGAACCAGGTCATGCCCAAGCTTGCAATAAGTCACCTCATGATGATTGATTGGAAAAGCTGTACAACATCTCTGACTTTAAATGCGAAATTTTGATAGGATTGCCTTGTTCAAATAGGTGACAAAAGATGTCAATTAACCAGAAACAATATTTACATGAAATGGGGATCAGCACTTGGGAGCTGAGTCACCCAGAAAGATTGGAAGGCTACCAATCGCCAAGCCTGGACTTACAAAGTTCTTGTAAACTCCTTTTGGTAGCGCCAACGTGTCCAGAGAACGAGACCGCTTTGATGTTCGAGCGTGTATTAAAAAGTATCCAGCTTACGCTCGACGACGCCCTGCACATAGAGCCTGAGCGCTTATCCTCACTAGGTGAGCATCAACTAGAGTGGGTATGGTTTGCTGGCTGTGAGGCCAACGTGAGTATCAATGCTAAGCTCCTGACCTCGCCACTATTGCAAGATATAGATGGCAATAACGAACAGCGCCGTGCATTGTGGCAACAAATCTGTTCGCACTCTTAAAGGAGCTAACGCATGACAATTGAAATTGTGCCGATGTGCGCTGAGCACCTCGACCAAGTTTGGCAAATCGAGCAGCAAGTGCATTCTCACCCTTGGGCCGAATCCTTAATTCGTGATTTATCCAGCCGTGGTGCATGTCATCATGTGATGCTCAAAGGTGCTCAGGTCATCGGTTACTTCTACGCACAGAATATTGTCGGAGAAGTGACGTTATTGAACCTTGCTGTGGCATCATCTCAACAGGGCAAAGGCTTAGGCCAAAAATTGCTGGATGGGTTTGTCGAGTACTGTGAGCGAGCAAAAGCAGAAAGCGCTTGGTTGGAAGTTCGCGAAAGTAATCACCCAGCTATCCATATTTATGAGCAAGCTGGCTTTAATGAACTGGATCGTCGGTACAACTATTACCCTGCTAAAACGGGAAATGGTAAGGAAGACGCCATTATTATGAGTTACTTGTTTTTGGGTGATTTTTAGCGGTTAATCGCACCCCTATCAACACTTGTGCTGTCAAAGCGTATCCGGATTCGAGGCCTTTGAATATGTAATAATCATTTTTTGAATTTTTTACATCTCTTGTGTGGAGCTAGTTTTCCATTGTTGGCACTAGGGCCTGTGAGCCCTAGAGAAAGGGAATGATGAACCGAGCACATTGGTTTCATTTCTTTCCTGTTTGCTAGCATAGCGATAATAAGCGAGAATACTGCACAATATCGAATAGTAGATATGCTTGCCCATTTCGTGAGCATGAAAGTAATTTAGAAGATTAACTAATGTCAAATCCCCTTTTTTTAGGCGAAGTTTCTAAGCGCAGAACGTTCGCTATTATTTCTCACCCGGATGCGGGTAAAACCACCATTACTGAAAAAGTACTGTTATTCGGAAACGCGATCCAAAAAGCAGGTACGGTTAAAGGTCGTGGTAACGCACAGCACGCAAAATCAGACTGGATGGAAATGGAAAAGGAACGTGGTATCTCGGTAACCACGTCTGTCATGCAATTTCCTTTCAATGATTGTCTGGTAAACCTACTTGATACTCCTGGGCACGAAGACTTCTCGGAAGATACTTACCGTACACTTACGGCCGTTGACTCATGTTTGATGGTTATCGATGCAGCGAAAGGTGTCGAAGATCGTACCCGTAAATTGATGGAAGTAACACGTCTGCGTGACACGCCAATCGTAACCTTCATGAACAAACTCGACCGTGATGTTCGTGATCCAATGGAAGTATTGGATGAAGTAGAAAACGAATTGGGCATGATGTGTGCGCCGATTACATGGCCAATTGGCTGTGGTAAAGAATTTAAAGGTGTTTATCATATCCACCGTGATGAAACCATTTTGTACGAATCAGGTCATGGTCACGAAATTCAAGAAGTTCGTATTATCAAAGGCTTGGATAACCCCGAGCTCGACGAGAAAGTGGGTGAAAGTCTAGCGGCAAGCGTTCGTGAAGAAATTGAACTGGTCATGGGTGCTTGTCCTGAATTTGATCACGAAGCATTCCTTGTTGGTGAACTCACACCGGTTTACTTTGGTACGGCACTGGGTAACTTTGGTGTTGATCACATGCTAGATGGCTTAACTGAGTGGGCGCCCGCGCCGAAAACTCGTCAAGCGGTAGAGCGTGATGTAGAAGCGACAGAAGACAAGTTTTCTGGCTTTGTGTTTAAGATCCAAGCAAATATGGATCCAAAACACCGAGACCGTATTGCATTTATGCGTATCGTGTCGGGTACTTACACACAAGGTATGAAGATGAACCACGTTCGTCTTGGTAAGCAAGTGAGTATCTCTGATGCCGTAACCTTTATGGCGGGAGATCGCTCTCGTGCAGAGCACGCTTACGCGGGTGATATTATTGGTTTACACAACCATGGCACGATCCAAATCGGTGATACTTTCACTCAAGGTGAAGCACTGAAGTTTTCCGGTATTCCGAACTTCGCTCCGGAGCTGTTCCGTCGTATTCGTCTAAAAGATCCATTGAAGCAGAAGCAGTTGCTGAAAGGTCTGGTCCAGCTTTCTGAAGAAGGGGCGGTACAGGTATTCCGTCCACTACAAAACAACGACCTGATCGTTGGCGCGGTTGGTGTGCTTCAGTTTGACGTGGTTGTTGCTCGCTTGAAGTCAGAATACAACGTCGAAGCGATCTACGAAGGCGTTAACGTGGCAACAGCGCGTTGGGTTGAATGTGATGACGTGAAGAAACTGGATGAATTCCAGCGTAAGAACCAAACCAACCTAGCATTGGATGGCGGCGATAACCTAACGTACATTGCGCCAACTATGGTTAATCTGAACCTAGCGCAGGAGCGTTTCCCTGATATCGATTTCCGTGCAACTCGTGAGCACTAATCGACTCTAACTCGCTTTATATCGCGTACTAGATTATAAGTCGCCGTTAGCTATACACTTAGCTAACGGCGGCTTTTTTGTTGAGCGTAATACATTCATCAAGTGCACAGTAGATAGCGGATGAACGGGTTTAAGCAAGAACTCAAACGTTACGACAATTGGTGCCAAAAGATGGGTCTGACGCCTGAACAAAAACGCAGTTGCGTACCGTATAAACAGGTTGCTGTTCATGAAGCCATAGCTTCTCAAAATAAGACCAAGAGAAAGTAAACAATGAAACTGTTTGATACCCATTGCCACTTCGACTTTGATGTCTTTCAAGATGACTTTTCTCGTCAGGTTGAACGTGCTCGTGAGCAAGGGGTCGAGCGTATCTTGATTCCGTCTGTTGGGCCGAGTAATTGGAACCGTATTCAACAGCTAGCTAGTCAATATTCTCATCTTTATTATGCGCTTGGCTTCCATCCATATTTTCTGCAACAAGGGTTCGAGCGGTTTGTCCCAGAGTTAGTATCACTGCTTTCCTCGCCGAGTCGACAATGCGTTGCGATAGGGGAGTGTGGTTTGGATTTTGTGATAGATGTCCCCGCCGAGCTTCAAGAGCAGGCGCTCAAATTGCAATTTGAGCTGGCAAAACGATTTGATCTTCCCGTGATTTTACATAGCCGAAAAGCACACAATCGCCTCATTCAATTGGTTAAAGCAGCCAAGCTTCCAAAAGGTGGGGTATTACATGCTTTCGCTGGTAGCTATCAGCAGGCGATGGAATGGGTTCGATTAGGTTTTTTTATCGGAGTGGGTGGCACGATCACTTACCCAAGAGCCAATAAAACTCGTGACGCAATTCAAAGATTATCACTTGAGGATATCGTTTTAGAAACGGACGCCCCGGATATGCCTATAATTGGCTATCAGGGCGAGCCTAATCACCCTGCAAAACTGATTCATGTGTTGAATGAACTCGCTAAGTTGCATACCAAGAGCAATCGATCTATCGCCGCTCAATTGTGGAAAAATAGCAACTCTGCCTTCTTTTTGTGTGAATAAATCTAAAGGTGGCGCCTAAATGCGAAAACGTTTCCCTTCTTATTGTGAGATAACTCACAAACGGGAGTGAATCAATGATGAATCTTATAGGAAAGTGTGAGGGTGGCATTACTTTAATTCATTCTGCATGAGTATAATTGCCACGCTTTATAGCTCCATTTTGTAACACGCCAATAAATAACTTAATAAGGAAGTCATAAACTATGAGCCTGTTTATGAGCCTAGTCGGTATGGTAGTGCTTATTGCTATTGCATTTGCATTCTCATCTAACCGTAAAGCTATCAATTTTAGAACTGTGGGTGGCGCATTTGCTATCCAATTTATCCTTGGTGCATTTGTTCTTTACTCACCTTGGGGCCGTGATCTACTAAACGGTCTATCTACTGGTGTTTCTAACGTTATCAACTACGGTAACGATGGTTCTGGTTTCCTATTCGGTAAGCTAGCCAACTCTTTCGACATGGGATTCATTTTTGCGTTTCGCGTACTTCCTACACTGATCTTCTTCTCTGCGTTGATTTCAGTTCTTTACTACGTAGGTATTATGCAGTGGGTTATCAAGATTCTTGGTGGTGCACTACAAAAAGCGCTTGGTACTTCTCGTGCGGAATCTATGTCTGCAGCAGCGAACATTTTCGTCGGTCAAACTGAAGCTCCTCTTGTCGTCCGTCCTTTCGTTCCAAGAATGACTCAATCTGAGTTATTTGCGGTAATGTGTGGTGGTCTTGCATCGGTGGCTGGTGGTGTACTAGCTGGTTACGCTTCAATGGGGGTCCCTTTGGAGTACCTAGTTGCTGCATCATTCATGGCAGCACCAGGTGGTCTATTATTTGCTAAGATTCTCCACCCAGAGACTGAACAGCCTCATGAAGACATCGAAGAAGCGATGGACGGTGGTGACGACAAACCAGCTAACGTTATCGACGCAGCAGCAGGCGGTGCGGCTTCTGGTCTGCAACTTGCGCTAAACGTTGGTGCGATGCTAATCGCGTTCGTTGGTCTTATTGCTCTTATCAACGGTATGCTAGGTGGTATCGGTGGTTGGTTCGGTATGCCTGAACTTACACTAGAACTTATCCTAGGTTACGCGTTCTCTCCACTTGCATTCCTAATCGGTGTTCCATGGGACGAAGCCATTGTTGCTGGTTCATTCATCGGTCAGAAGCTCGTCATCAATGAATTCGTTGCTTACTTGAACTTCACACCATATCTAGGTGAAGGCGCTCAAGTTGTTGCGGCAACTGGTGAGGTAATGTCGGCGAAGACAACCGCTATCATTTCATTCGCACTGTGTGGTTTCGCGAACCTTTCTTCTATCGCGATCCTACTTGGTGGTCTAGGTAGCCTTGCTCCAAACCGCCGCAGTGATATCGCTCGCATGGGTATTAAAGCCGTTCTTGCTGGTACCTTGTCTAACCTAATGGCAGCGACTATTGCAGGTTTCTGCCTTAGCCTTGCAGCACTTTAATTAGAATCGGTTCTTAATATATAGACGCCGTTTTAAATCATGCCCTGTAGCAAGACATTGCTGCGGGGCATTTTTCGTTTTTCAGACCTGAACATTAACCGCTTATCGGCCTTGTATGAAGGCTTACGCAGCCGGTGGAATAGAGGCTGGGAAATTTTGAGATACAAACCGTTTGCGCTCTATTTGGTGCTGCAGTTTTGTGGCGAAACTCTATAATGTAATAATCACGAAATCGTGGTAAAACTCACCTCTTAATGATGAAGTGAATGTTACATACTGATGGGCAAATGAATTGCCCTCAATATCCAATCGAACAAGCTTTTTATTGTTTGATGGGATATTAAAACACCGCAATCATAGATTGTTGTGCCATAGGCCAAACTGGTACTGTGCGGTGACAAGGATAGCAATTGGTATATGACTTTTCGCAGTATATGCCGAGTCTTCAGGGAACCAAGTCCGTTCATAAATAGATTGCTTAGTCCATTTCTCACACTGTTTCGACTTGTTGATTATAGTTAGATAAGTGACGTGAGGCTGAGTAGTGAATTTTTTGAATATTGATCGGAGATAGAAATGAGCGATTTAAAAGCAGCAGCGCTACGCGCACTAAAACTTATGGACCTAACTACGCTAAATGATGACGACACTGATGCAAAGGTGATTTCACTGTGTCATGACGCGAAATCAGCTGTAGGCAACACGGCTGCAATCTGCATTTACCCTCGCTTTATTCCTATTGCTAAGAAGACACTTCGTGAGCAAGGCACACCAGACGTACGTATCGCAACGGTAACGAATTTCCCACACGGTAACGACGATATCGAAATTGCGGTTGCTGAAACAAAAGCGGCGGTTGCTTACGGTGCTGATGAAGTCGACGTCGTTTTCCCATACCGTGCCCTAATGGCGGGTGATGAGAAAGTGGGCTTCGAACTAGTTAAGCAATGTAAAGAAGCTTGTGGTGATATCCTTCTAAAAGTCATCATCGAAACGGGTGAGCTTAAAGAAGAAGCACTAATTAAGAAAGCATCTCAAATCTGTATCGAAGCCGGTGCGGACTTCATTAAGACTTCAACGGGTAAAGTGCCAGTAAACGCGACGCCAGAATACGCTCGCATGATGCTTGAAGTTATTCGTGATATGGGTGTGGCAGAATCTGTTGGTTTCAAACCTGCAGGTGGTGTGCGTACTGCTGAAGATGCAGCGGCATATCTAGCAATGGCTGACGAAATTCTAGGTGACAACTGGGTTGATGCTCGTCACTACCGCTTCGGTGCGTCTAGCCTACTAACAAACCTACTAAATACATTAGAAGTATCAGACCAAGTCGCTGATCCAGCAGCGTACTAACTCTAACAATACGTCTGAACGGTAGCACCAGCTTTGGTGCTACCAATCCTCTTCTATCCTACTTTTTCCATGGCTCATATTGAGCTTGGGGAGGCACTAATGTATTTACCACAAGAAATTATCCGTAAAAAGCGTGACGGCGAAGTTCTTACTGCCGACGAAATCAACTTCTTCATCCAAGGCGTAGCAAACAACAGTGTATCTGAAGGTCAGATCGCAGCATTTGCTATGACAATCTTCTTCAATGAAATGACGATGCCAGAGCGTATCGCACTAACGTGTGCAATGCGTGATTCAGGTATGGTTATCGATTGGAGCCACATGAACTTTGGTGGCCCAATTGTCGATAAGCACTCTACTGGTGGTGTGGGTGACGTGACTTCTCTCATGCTTGGCCCAATGGTGGCAGCATGTGGTGGTTTCGTTCCTATGATCTCTGGTCGTGGTCTTGGCCACACTGGCGGTACGCTGGATAAACTTGAGTCAATCCCTGGCTACAACATCACACCGACAAACGACGTCTTTGGTCAAGTAACCAAAGACGCAGGCGTAGCAATCATCGGTCAAACTGGTGACCTAGCACCTGCGGATAAGCGCGTTTACGCGACTCGCGATATCACAGCGACAGTAGACAACATCTCACTGATCACGGCGTCGATTTTATCGAAGAAGCTTGCTGCAGGTCTTGAATCTCTAGTGATGGACGTAAAAGTTGGCTCTGGTGCATTCATGCCAACTTACGAAGCGTCTGAAGAGCTAGCAAAATCTATCGTTGCAGTAGCAAACGGTGCTGGCACTAAGACGACGGCAATTCTTACGGACATGAACCAAGTACTGGCGTCTTCGGCGGGTAACGCAGTGGAAGTTCGCGAAGCGGTTCGTTTCTTAACGGGTGAATACCGTAACCCTCGTCTACTTGAAGTCACCATGGCATCATGCGCGGAAATGTTGGTGCTTGGTAAACTGGCTGAGAACACGGAAGACGCACGCGTAAAACTGATGGAAGCACTGGATAACGGTAAAGCAGCTGACTGCTTCGGTAAGATGGTTGCAGGTCTAGGTGGCCCTGCTGACTTTGTCGAAAATTACGACAATTACCTAGAAAAAACAGAAATCATCAAACCTGTGTACGCAACAGAAACAGGTGTTGTATCTGCGATGGACACTCGTGCCATTGGTATGGCTGTGGTCGCGATGGGCGGCGGTCGTCGTGTTGCGACCGATGAAATCGACTATGCGGTTGGCTTCGATAACTTCATCCGCCTCGGTGAAGTTGCTGATAGTGACAAGCCTCTTGCGATTATCCACGCTCGTACCGAAGCGCAGTGGGAAGATGCCGCGAAAGCACTCCTAAGCGCAATAAAAGTGGGTGGGGAGTACACGCCTACTCCAGAGGTTTACCGTCAAATCCGAGCAGAAGATCTTTAATCGAATAAGTAATTACACAAGGCCCACTCAAACATAATAAGAAACCGAGTGGGTCTAAGGAACGAGCAATGAAAAGAGCATTTATTTTAGTATTGGACTCATTCGGTATCGGCGCGGCTGCAGATGCCGAAAAATTTGGTGATGTAGGTTCAGACACATTAGGCCATATTGCAGACCAGTGTGAACAAGGTCTAGCAGATAATGAACAGCGTAAAGGCTCGCTTCGTCTGCCCAATCTATCTAAGCTTGGCTTGGCAATGGCGCATAAAGAATCAACGGGTCGCTTTGCTCCTGGCCTAGATACCGACGCAGAAATCATAGGTGCTTACGGTCACGCTGCTGAGCTTTCTTCAGGTAAAGACACGCCGTCTGGTCATTGGGAAATCGCAGGTGTGCCAGTTCTGTTTGATTGGGGCTACTTCACTGACAAAGCGAGTAGCTTCCCGAAAGAGCTGACCGACCGTATCCTTGAGCGCGCTGGTCTGGACGGTTTTCTCGGCAACTGCCATGCATCAGGTACTCAAGTACTGAATGATCTTGGTGAAGAGCATATGAAGACTGGCAAACCAATCTTCTACACATCTGCTGACTCTGTATTCCAAATTGCCTGTCATGAAGAGACGTTTGGTTTAGAACGATTGCTGGAACTTTGCCAAATCGCACGTGAAGAGCTAGAAGATTACAACATCGGTCGCGTCATTGCGCGTCCTTTTATTGGCCCTGGAAAAGGTCAATTTGAACGTACGGGTAACCGCCGTGATCTCTCTGTTGAACCACCATCCGTAACCATTCTTCAGAAGCTAGTAGAAGAAAAACAAGGGAATGTGATTTCTATCGGAAAGATTGCCGATATCTACGCAAACTGCGGCATCACTAAGAAAGTGAAAGCGACAGGCATTCCCGCATTGTTCGAAGCGACGTTGGAGCAAATCAAAGAAGCGGGTGATAACACTATCGTATTTACTAACTTTGTCGACTTTGACTCAGCCTACGGCCACCGCCGTGATGTTGCGGGCTACGCGGCTGCGCTTGAGTACTTCGATGGTCGCATCAATGAAGTGCTGGAAATTATGGAAGAAGACGATGTGCTTATCCTTACGGCGGATCACGGTTGCGATCCAACATGGCCAGGTACCGACCACACTCGTGAGCACATTCCAGTGATTGTTTATGGTAAGAAAATACCCGCAGGCTCGTTAGGCCGTCGCGATAGCTTTGCTGATATCGGTCAAACGTTGGCAAGTTATTTTGCGACTTCTCCGATGGACTACGGCAAGAACTTTCTATAATTGATTGGGTTTTGAAAACTAGGAGCATTGCGGCTCCTAGCTTTAGGTTGGCAGCATAAAATGTGCTTGTCTGTAATGAGATTAATCTTGCTAAACCGTAAATAGCAGTGCGGCTCGGCTAAAGAAAGATAAGGGAAATGAAACATGGCAACTCCACACATCAACGCTGAAATGGGTGCTTTCGCAGACGTCGTTTTAATGCCGGGTGATCCGTTACGTGCTAAATACATCGCAGATACTTTCCTTGAAGATGCAGTTCAAGTGTGTGATGTTCGTAATATGTTCGGTTACACAGGCACTTACAAAGGACGTAAGGTTTCTGTGATGGGGCACGGTATGGGAATCCCATCTTGTTCAATCTACGTTACAGAGCTAATCAAAGATTTCGGTGTGAAGAAAGTGATCCGCATAGGTAGCTGTGGTGCAGTGAGCGAAGATATCAAAGTACGTGACGTTGTTATCGGCATGGGGGCTTGCACTGATTCTAAAGTGAACCGTATCCGTTTTAAAGGCCATGACTTTGCCGCTATCGCTGACTACAAGATGGTTCGCGCAGCGGAAGAAGCGGCTAAAGCACGTGGCGTAGACGTAAAAGTTGGTAACCTATTCTCAGCAGAACTTTTCTACACACCAGATCCTGAGATGTTCGATGTTATGGACAAGTACGGTATTGTGGGTGTTGAAATGGAAGCTGCAGGCATTTACGGTGTCGCCGCAGAGTTTGGCGCGAAAGCTCTGACTATTTGTACCGTTTCTGACCACATCAAGACTGGTGAGCAAACCACATCTGACGAACGTCAAACCACCTTCAACGACATGATGCTGATCGCATTAGACTCAGTATTGATCGGTGATGAAGAGTAAGGGTGAAGCAACTTCTTATCTCTTTACCTCAAATATAAAAAGACAGCCCGTACCATGCGGGCTGTTTTATTTTGATAATTTGGTTTTTGAATTACTTCGTGAGCAATAAGTTTTCGCCTTTTTTACGACGAATGGGTTGTCTGCGTAAAATCATGATAATTAGCATGCCGCAGGCAAAGCTCATCAATACCATCATGTACATGTAGCGATCACTCTTGCGGTAATGGTGATCAGAAATAGCAGTGACTCGACCTGTTTCAAAAGTAACGCGCACGAAGCCAATGACAGTACCATCCGATAATACAGGTTCAATCAGTTGTTGACGGCCAATCGATGCGGTAGCGAGTGGGGTATCTAGCCCCAATACTTCACGAACTGACAGGGCTCCCTTGCTAGAAGCCAAGCGGACACCTTGCGCATCGTAAATGGTTGCGTCAAATACCAGACGATCTTGAGCAAGTTGGTTCGTTAGCTTCAGTAGACGCTCTTGATCTTTATCGATGAACATCTCGCCGGCAGATAATGATGCTTGCGAGATCAGAACTTTGGTAAGGGTTTCAAGCTGTTGCGCTTGAATCTTCTCATTCCCCTTGCTGATTACGACACTGTTCTTGATGGTGAAAAAAAACATCACACACAACAGTATCAGAGCCAGAATTCTTAGGGCATTCCTTACTGAGAATAAGGATTCATTCATGCGCTTTACTCGTCCATTCAAATCAAAACAAAGACTTGCCTTTTTAGTTTGTTAAGGTAACGTTTTAGCAAAGTCATAAGGGATTATATACATGGATGCGTCAAAAAGCTTGCCTATCAGAAGGCATACGACTCTTTTAAAACGATTACCTGAAACTCGGTTTGCTACACAGCTTGATAAAGCCAAGGCGAATTGGATTGTATTTGGTGAGCATCTTGAGCTTCGCCACTTCGAAGACATCGACTTCTTTACTGGTTTTCACAATCCGATTTTAGATACATGGAAAGTCGGTCAATATGAAGTCGCATTGATGGCTGGTAATCTGCTCCCTGAACATGAAACCATCCTGAAAAGCTTAGAGCTGGATTATGCTTCGTTACTTGAAGTGCCGGATCTTTCTACTCCGGGGTTGGTTGTGTTTGATATGGACTCAACTGTGATCCAAATCGAGTGTATTGATGAGATTGCAAAACTTGCAGGTGTCGGTGAGGAAGTTGCTGAAGTGACTGAGCGCGCTATGCAAGGTGAATTGGATTTCGAGCAGAGTTTACGCCAACGTGTCGGTAAGCTAAAAGGGGCCGATGAAGCGATTCTTGAACAGGTACGCAGCCAGCTGCCATTCATGCCAGACTTTGAAGTTTTGGTCACAACGTTTAAAGCTCTTGGGTGGAGGACGGCTATTGCCTCCGGCGGTTTCACATACTTCTCTGACTTTATTAAAGACAAAGTAGGATTAGACTTTGCCCAGTCCAACCAATTGGAAATTGTTGATGGCAAGTTGACGGGTGAAGTGTTGGGTGATGTTGTGTCAGCCCAAACGAAAGCAGACATTTTGGTTGAGCTTGCTGAAGAATACGACATCGAACAGCACAATACGGTTGCCGTCGGTGATGGCGCGAATGATTTGGTTATGATGGTTGCTGCGGGGTTGGGCATTGCTTATCACGCCAAACCTAAGGTTGAAGCACAATCACAAGCTGCGGTTCGATTTGCAGGCTTAGGTGGTGTGCTGTGTATTCTGTCTGGGGCGTTAGTTAAGCAACAGAAAGTCAGTTGGAAGGTACAGCCTTAGCTGCATTTGTCGTGCACAACTATGATTGAGACACCGCTTATTGAGCGGTGTTTTTTTACTCCGTCAGCTCCAATCGAATAATCACTTCTTCGGTAATATCCTCAAATTCGCTGTAACCAACCAGTGCGGTCAACTCTTTTTCTAACTTGCTCGCTTGATGTACGCCAAATTGAGTTAGGTCACTTAAGTCACGATGCAGCAATGATGTCATTGGGTCGAAAATTGGTGCAGTTGAGATACGAATGGCATAAAGTTCACCCATCATACGGGCTTTCTTGATGAACTGAATTCGCTCTTTCACGTTGGCGAAGTCTTGCTGTAGCTTCGATTCGAGTGCTGTGATTTTATGACCCACTTTATTCACGCTAATGTAGAGATCTTGATGACGAGCCTGCGCACCATCAATGCGCTTGATTGGTTCAGCTATCAGTGTGTTCGATCGGCTTTTAAATAGTGGCTCGAGTGAATATTGGCGATCATGACCAAGGCGTGCGTATAATTCGATATGCTTCATCAACGGAAAGTTAATTCCGATCACCGGCGTTTTTAAAGAAGATGTGTTACATCTGCTGATGAATATCGGTGTGCTTGGCATTCTTGACAGCAACATGCTGTGCAGCCTCTCTAGTAGAGCATTACTCGGCAGCATCTCTTCTTGGGGGATCAACTTACCCTGGTTGTGATCAATAATGCTATTGAAAAAAGCAATCACGCACATGGTTTTGCTTTGTTCATCGATAACCAGTTGAATACCTCTGCCATCAGGGCTAACACGGATCACACGATAAGGTACATTTGAGAGTGGCAGTTTTGTATTGTACAACTGCAATTCTCGAAAGTTAATCTGCACTTCTTGGCCTAAGCGAAGCGCAGTCGGCTCGTTCAATTTTAGACCTAGGCCTCGCTTGGAAATGTCTAAGGTAAAGCCAGTAATTTTTGTGTTGTTGATATCCAGTTCTAAAGGCGTTTTGAATTGATAACGTGGCTCTTTACGACGAGATTGAGCATCGAAGTAAATGCCCTTTGGACTTCCGATGACTTTTCTAAGGTGACGAAATGCATTCAAGGTATTGGTTGGCACACGTGGCTTTTCAGTGAGCAGGTAATCTTGACCAGACTTCTCATCGGCGATTTCTTGCAAAATGCCTACGTGTGTCAGTTTCTGTGAGCTCTCTGCTAGTTCAGATGAAAAGGCTGCGAGATCATTTTTCTCTTGCTCAGATAACTCGAAGATTGAAATACGGAATGCTCGCCAACTGTTTCTCTTGGCGCCTAAATGCCAGAAGAGTTGACGTTGTTCTCTAGTCGCTTCAGGACGCAGCATAGAGTAGAAATAGGTTCTGTCTTCATGTTCATGGGTGAACGAGTACAACACATTGGTTGCCCCTCTCGCGCCCGGAGTAATTAATGAGGCCATTCTTTCTGGGTTGAATAGCGAGCCGAAAGTTTGTTGGTTGCGCTCATCATGCCAATATTGCCAAATCTTTTGGTTATTGGGTGTGAGAATAGCGAGTTTGAGATCGTAGCCTTCGAAAAATAGTGGCAAGTTACCAGTGTGCTTAAGCGCAATGTGTTCGTAGCCACGCGTGCGAGCACGAATGATTTTGTCCTGATTGTCATGGCGAGCACGTTTTGTTGTGCTGCTGAGAGCCTCGTCAATTACACGAGAAATGATATTGGTTTCCGTTAAGCGGACGGTTCTTAGGTACCGAATAGCATCATTTTCGAAGCAGTCCTCTACCGCGAGAACTCGGTAAGTGATTGGTTTTTCGACCCCCGTGATTTGAGATTGACTAGCAAACTCAGTAAAAGTGACTTGGATTATTTCGCCCAAGCTGTATTTGAAGGCACTTGGGACTTTAAATTTAGCGCCTGAACAAGACAGGTCGATACTCAAACCGTGAATCACTTGCTCTTTTGAGCAAACAATTTCCACTTGAGATTGTACTTTTAAACGTTTTTCTTGGCGTTTTAAATCATATCCAAGGTGAACAGGTTCCGCGAGAAAAGGGCTATTGGGGTCGGTAAGTGATCGCTCTTCATTCTTGTCATTGTTTTTGCTCATCACACGGAAGTTATTACGTGTGTTGACCAAAGCTTCCCACACACCGTCGGTATACCCGCCATACTTTTTTAAGTTCTTGTGGTAAGCGTTAAAAGCGACGTCATCTAACCAATGTGAAATGCCATCCAATAAGTATTCCCGACACTCACCTTTCACTCGACCTCGCAAATCAATGCTTTTCTTGCAAGGTGCCATGACTCGGTTTAGTTCCATTTTTACTAAAATCTTGGCTGACGGGGGCTCTCCTTCGGTCAATTGACCCAGGATGAAATCGAAGTCATCAGCACCGTAAACAGGGATTAGGCGCTCTGCGAGCGAGAGAATTTCAGATTGCTGCATTATTTCTGTTAAAGTATGTCGTTATTCGAATTATATCGGCTAAGCAAAGCAAAACCTGAGTATATCAAGAGTTCTTCTTCGATATGGTCATGACATGGCGGTGCTTGGTCACATTTGTTGAAAAAACAGTGTTTAAGAATTGAGGCATCATGGCAAAAGCAAAACGCGCGTATGTTTGTAATGATTGTGGCGCAGATTTTCCACGTTGGCAGGGGCAATGTAATGCGTGCGGCGCATGGAACACGATTACAGAAGTTCGTATCGCAGCATCGCCGACGGTCGCGCGCAATGAACGTTTATCTGGTTACGCAGGTTCTGCAACTGAATCAAAAGTTCAAACATTGTCAGAGATAGACCTGCAAGAAGTTCCGCGCTTCACGAGTGGTTTTAAAGAGCTCGACCGGGTACTTGGTGGTGGTGTGGTTCCGGGCGCTGCGATTCTTATCGGTGGTAACCCCGGCGCAGGTAAGTCGACTTTGCTTTTGCAAACCATGTGCTTGTTGTCTGCGCAAATGCCGACCCTTTATGTGACCGGTGAGGAATCACTTCAACAAGTTGCGATGCGTGCCTCACGCCTTGGTTTGCCAAAAGAGCATCTTAAGATGCTATCAGAAACCAATGTCGATAAGATTTGCCAAATTGCAGAGAAAGAACAGCCTCGCATTATGGTTATTGACTCGATTCAGGTAATGCATGTGTCTGATGTTCAGTCGTCACCGGGTAGTGTTGCGCAGGTGCGTGAGTCGGCAACCGCGTTGACGCGTTATGCAAAGCAAAACAATGTCGCCGTCTTTATTGTTGGTCACGTAACAAAAGATGGTACCCTTGCCGGCCCGAAAGTACTTGAACACATTATTGACTGTTCAGTACTGCTTGATGGTGGCACAGACAGTCGCTTCCGAACCTTACGTAGTCACAAGAATCGTTTTGGTGCAGTGAATGAGCTGGGCGTATTTGCCATGACCGAGCAGGGACTAAAAGAGGTCAGCAATCCCTCCGCTATTTTCCTGTCACGTGGTGAAGAAGAAACGTCGGGCTCTTCAGTGATGGTGGTTTGGGAAGGAACGCGACCGCTATTGGTAGAGATTCAAGCATTAGTGGACTACTCGCAATTGGCAAACCCACGCCGTGTTGCGGTGGGTCTGGAACAAAATCGCCTCTCTTTACTATTGGCGGTATTGCATAAGCACGGTGGTCTGCAGATGGCCGACCAAGATGTATTTGTCAATGTGGTTGGTGGTGTAAAAGTCACAGAAACCAGCGCTGATTTGGCGTTAGTTATGGCGTTGTTGTCGAGCTTTCGCGATCGCCCATTACCAAAAGATGTGGTGGTGTTTGGTGAAGTTGGCTTAGCGGGTGAAATTCGCCCGGTACCAAGTGGTCAAGAGCGTTTGAATGAGGCATTCAAACATGGTTTTAAGAAAGCCGTCGTGCCTGCAGCAAATATGCCAAAGGGTGGGATTCCTGGTATGCAAATCCACGGCGTTAAAAAACTGTCGGAGGCCATCGAAGCATTTGATGAGTTGTAATCGCTATCTTGAGCCCCCATTTAAAGGCTAACAATAATTTGAATCTTTCCCCCTTTATTATCGAATTAGCAGACAAATTACGAAGCTTGGCTATTATTTGAGGGTGGAAAATTGACGTTAAATTTTTTTTTGTTCCAAGAGCACGCAAAGGTATCCGTCTTGACAGATTGTGATATACTCTGCGCGCACTTTATACCTTATTAACAGAGTAAGACAATGACTGATTTATCAAAATACAGAAACATTGGTATTTTCGCGCACGTTGATGCGGGTAAAACTACCACGACTGAGCGTATCCTGAAGCTTACTGGTAAAATCCATAAGACTGGTGAAGTACACGACGGCGAGTCTACAACTGACTTCATGGAACAAGAAGCTGAGCGCGGTATTACAATCCAGTCTGCAGCAGTAACTTGTGAGTGGGACGGCCACCGTCTGAACGTAATCGACACTCCTGGACACGTAGACTTTACAGTTGAAGTATACCGTTCACTTAAAGTTCTTGACGGCGGTATCGGTGTATTCTGTGGTTCTGGTGGTGTTGAGCCTCAGTCAGAAACGAACTGGCGTTACGCGAACGACTCAGAAGTTGCTCGTCTGATCTTCGTAAACAAACTAGACCGTATGGGTGCAGACTTCTTCAACGTTGTTGACCAAGTTAAGAACGTACTAGGTGCAAACCCACTAGTGATGACTCTACCAATCGGTCGTGAAGACGATTTCGTTGGTGTTGTAGACGTTCTAAGCCGTAAAGCTTACGTTTGGGATGACACTGGTCTGCCAGAAAACTACGAAATCAAAGACGTTCCAGCGGACATGCTTGATGATCTAGAAGCTTACCGTGAAGAGCTAGTTGAAACTGCAGTAGAGCAAGACGACGACCTAATGGAAGCTTACATGGAAGGCGAAGAGCCAACTATCGAGCAACTAAAAGCTTGTATCCGTAAAGGTACACGTGAGCTAGCGTTCTTCCCAACGTACTGTGGTTCTGCATTCAAAAACAAAGGTATGCAACTTATCCTTGACGCTGTTGTAGATTACCTACCAGCTCCAGCTGAAGTTGATCCTCAGCCGCTAACCGATCCAGAAACTGGTGAGCCAACAGGTGAAGTTGCTACTGTATCTGCAGATGAGCCACTAAGAGCGCTAGCATTCAAGATCATGGATGACCGTTTCGGTGCGCTAACATTTATCCGTATCTACTCTGGCCGCATGAAGAAGGGCGATACTGTTCTTAACTCTGCAACAGGTAAGACTGAGCGTATCGGTCGTATGTGTGAGATGCAAGCTGACGAACGTAACGAACTTACTGAAGCTCAAGCTGGTGACATCATCGCTGTAGTAGGTATGAAGAACGTTCAAACTGGTCACACTCTATGTGATCCTAAGCACGAATGTACTCTAGAAGCTATGATCTTCCCAGAACCAGTAATCTCTATTGCTGTTTCTCCAAAAGATAAAGGTTCTACTGAGAAAATGGGTATCGCGATCGGTAAAATGGTTGCAGAAGATCCATCATTCCAAGTTGAGACTGATGAAGATTCAGGTGAAACTATCCTGAAGGGTATGGGTGAACTTCACCTAGACATCAAGGTAGACATCCTTAAGCGTACTTACGGCGTTGAGCTAGAAGTAGGTGCTCCACAGGTAGCTTACCGTGAAACTATCACTCAACCAGTTGAAGATAGCTACACGCACAAGAAGCAGTCTGGTGGTTCTGGTCAGTTCGGTAAGATCGACTACCGCATCAAACCAGGTGAGCCAAACTCTGGCTTCACGTTCAAATCAACGGTTGTTGGTGGTAACGTACCTAAAGAATTCTGGCCTGCAGTTGAGAAAGGCTTTGCGTCAATGATGGATACTGGTGTTCTAGCTGGCTTCCCGACTCTAGACGTTGAAGTTGAACTTTTCGACGGTGGTTTCCACGCAGTTGACTCATCAGCAATCGCTTACGAAATCGCAGCGAAAGGCGCATTCCGTCAGTCTATGCCTAAAGCGGGCGCGCAACTTCTTGAGCCAATCATGAACGTTGACGTGTTCACTCCAGAAGACAACGTTGGTGACGTGATCGGTGACCTTAACCGTCGTCGTGGTATGATCAAAGACCAACAAGCTGGTACTACGGGCGTTCGTATTAAAGCAGACGTTCCTCTATCAGAAATGTTTGGTTACATCGGTCACCTACGTACTATCACTTCTGGTCGTGGTCAGTTCTCTATGGAGTTCGCACATTACGCACCATGTCCAGCAAACGTTGCTGAGCAAGTAATCGCAGAAGTTAAAGAGCGTGACGGCAAGAAGTAATTCTTAAGTTAACGCTTTAAGCTCTCAAAGCCCCGCCTAGTGTGGGGCTTTTTACGTTCTAATCTTAAGGCATGGCTTTTACTTCTACGATTATCGTGTCTTGATATTTTCCCGCTCGGGCAAATTCAATATTGCCTAGAGTGACCTCAAGTGGAATGCCCCAGCGCTTAGTGCTTTCATTATTGGAGAAGGTATAAGTAGCTTGCTGGTTTACCGAAGTATTATTGAATCGCAATGTGTAGGGGATAGTGATATTGGGCTCTGACTTCTGTCTCAGCTCGCCATACTTTTGTTTTACAACCAGCCTTACGCTCGAGTTAGAAAGAAGGTCGAAGTCGGACCGGTAGGTTCGGTTAGACTCTAGGTCACCCAGTTGAAAGCGATAACCTGACTGGCTGGAACGCTGAAGATTTGGTGTATTCGCGGCAGAGTTAAACGCGACAAAGGCGGGTACTTTGAGTTTCACTTTAGCATTTTGAGTTTTTTGCTTTTTGCCTAAGGAAATCGTAGCTTCAAGCAGCCCTGTATAATTGCCAGATGCGGCAACTTTTGCTTCTGGAATCTTGAGCCAAAATTTAGTTCTTTGGCTACTGTCCAGAGGAAGTTGAAACCCTTTATTTGGGAAGTGGCTCAATTGTCTATAATTTTTGTCCAGGATGGTTAAAGGTAAACTTGTCCCAGTTGAACTTAAGTAGCTGGACTGTTTATTGTTAACAGAGACCATCGCCATCGGAAATCGACAGCCCTGAATATCACGAGATAGCTCCAGATAAACCGGAATATAAGCGGCTAAATCACGTTTAAACTCAACGTTACTTCGGTCTACATTGAGTGCCCATTTACCACTGCATTCCGCCCAAGTAGGATGCGATAGCATGGCTAAACTGAACACTGAGAGTGTGAATAAGTGTTTCATTATTTATCCCTCTTTAATAAGTAAAGTGGGTAGGTAAATCAGGTTTTCATTGGTTTTTGGGACGTTCAGTTTTGTCGGCCCAAAGCCATCAATCATGATGGTATAGTCACCCGGAGCGACGCCTTCCACAACAAATCGACCTGATCGGCTAGTAAAAAACTCATAGGTTTTCTGTTGTCCAATTAATTGTCCTTGGTAAAGTTCTAATGGTTTTTTTGAGCTGATTTCAATGGTGCCAATGATGGTTTTTGATGCCGCTGAACCTATCTTGATCAAATGGCCTGTTTGTGACCCAGGCGTGATGTTGTACTCGTGATCGCCAAAGTCATAACCGATAGGGGCATCGGGCACATCTATGTAAACATTAGATAACTGATGCCCACCTGATAATTGCACGGCATTGTTCACTGCTGACGTTGATATTGCTTCTGCAGGGTCATCGGCAACCGCATTAATTTCCACATCAGCATCCAACGATTTATGAACAGCGATGACGGCGACAGGACCGTTGATAGGGCGTGACCAAGCTAAGTTACCATCAGCAAGCGTGAGCGCCGTACTTGCTCGTAGTGAAGCAGTTTGATAGCTGGCCGAGTTATCAAAATCTAAATGAGAGACTTTGGCATCAGTGATGAAGCGATTTGCGACATAATTGCCTTCGACGGAGTAAGTCTGAGAATCGACATCACCTTCTGCCGTAAGCGCATAACCGTAACTGCCTGAGTAGTCATCAGAAGGGCGTTGAAATTGAGCCCGGTAGATATCGGGTTCGTTTGAATAAGAGACATTGGCATTGTATTCACCAGAGGAAGAATTCCAGTCCCAATCCGCAGAAAAAGTGAAGCGAGTTTCGTTAATGTTATCGTTCGGATTTTCTTCTTTTTCTACGCCAGCAGAGAGTGACAAGCTGTAAAATTGCCAAGCGATTTCAGATGAGGCGAGCCATTGGATTTCTTCTTCCTCGAAGTCACGATAATCACCGCTTAATATCAGGCTAAGATCGTTTGTGATGGTTAACACATAGTTAGAAAAAATGCGCAGGCCAGTTCTCGGCTCATTAATTTGCCATGGTAAGGCAAAGTATTTATCTTGATATTCAGCGCCAAGACGAAAGTTAGGAGAGCCGTAGCTATCGGTTCCCCACAGTTGATGTGAATAATCGAGACTATAGATGCTGCCAGTATCGTCGTTGGGTTTATTGTTTTGCGCAGAGGCACGAGCGCCTAAATTACCCCAATCAGAGCCAATAGTTGCAATAATGCCGAGTTGTTGTCCCTCAGGATGATAGAGTCCATTTACTCCCAGCGTTAATGTGTCACTAATGCCATAGTCGTAGTATCCCGATGTGATCCACTGTTCTTTATCGTATTTAAAATTATTACTCTCAATCGTTGAGATTAAACCTGAGTAAAAGCCAAAGTCTGAAATGCCCTCACGTAGCAGGCGTGAGTTAAAAAATTGACTGTATACGATAGTATCGGTTCGGCCTGATTGGTAACTAATGTCTAATCGCACATCGTTGGTGCCTGATACAAGAGGCAAGTCGTCAAGTGTATATCGGCCAGGAGGCAATCGTATCTCGGTAAGGAAAATATCGTTAATATAGACCTCAACATCGGCGCTCTCATTTAATACCAGCGGTTGTGTCCCGCCGTTCTGAATATTTCTAGCAGGTTGTAAATCTTGGTACAAGCGTTCAAATGCGACTCCGCCAAGCGGCGTACTTGGTAGGTGACCAGCGCTTGTTTGAGTCACATCACCGAAGGTCAAACGCCAAGGCGTGCTGGGCTCATCGAAAAACAAACGCGCCTCACCTCGATATACGTCAGAATCAACATAGTTGCCGCCAGTGACGAAACCGGAGACATCGATATTAGCCCCCCGAACGCCACCAAGATTTGCTCTAACGAGCCACTCTCCAAGCCAAGTTTGCGTATCTTCGGTATTAGAATCGCCAAACAAGGTATAATCTGTGCTGGCATTTAATGTATTTTGTATCGTTAAGAAGGCACTTTCCGAATATTGGGCAGGTTCATACTGACTGCCAAAAGAGAGTAAAAATTCAGCAGCCGCCGACTCGTCAATGACGAGAACAATACTTTGCTCAGAAGTGTTGAAGTTGGCATTGATACCCATTCGATCCAATTGCTCTACCGTAATGTACTCGTCCGGGAACTCACGCAGTGCAGCAAGAGTTTCACTGTTTATAAGCTTTTCTACGGATTGAGCGAGTTGTTCTACGTTGATTGAGCTTACTGTCATACCGTCAGAGTAAGCGTTTACCTCACCAATAGCACGGTCCCCCCAAGTCGCGGGAAATGGAAACAACCAGTTACGAGCGAACGCAGTTTGTATGGCGACCATTAGAGTGAGACACAAAATGAGATTTCTCATAAAACCTCACTAATCTAAGGTTTTAATGGAAACTTTTTGGGGCTGTCCTAGCTCACTAGGGAGACGATACTTGACCGTAGAGCCAGGCATTAAATAAGCGCTGGTTTTATTACTCAACGTTTCCCAATCGAGCGTTTTGTTGGCCTTGCCACCTGAGAAACTAAACTCCATACCATTCATATTCAGTACTCGTTTGCCATTATTTTTAATCGCGACTTGGTTATTTAGAATGGTAGCGGTAGGCATTGACTTACTTGAGGCTGGGGAAACAAACGCTAATGTGGCGAACTCCAGTAACATAGAGATCGAGCTGTCATCGTCATTCTCTTGTACTTGGTTATTTAGCTCTACTTGGGTAAAGACGATGCGATAGGTCTCGGTTTGTTTAATTGACCCAGTCGACATGTGGCGAACGCGAAAAGTTTGAGATTTTTTACCGTCGATTTTAGCTTGAGGTGGAAGAATGAGAAACTCGTCTTCCGATGGCGTTAGGATTTCCTCCCCTGATGAGAAATCAGCTTGATATACACGAACTTCAAGAAGGATGGGTTCTTCCTCTACATTCGTTACTTTGTACAAGCCTTGAGAGTTTCGGCCGATATCATCGAGCTCTAAGTAGATTGGACTTACCTCGTATGCGACGACAATAGAGCTGAAAAAAAAAGAAAAAAGAAGTGCGCTGATCCTTGCCATAGATATTTCTCCCTTAAACAAGCTTGGCTCGATTATCGAGCCAAGCTTACCTCTGCCTTTAAGACGATATCTATAAAGCGTCGTTCTGTTACGGCATTACTGGGCCTGATGCAGAAAGGCTCACTTTGATACGACCTTTATATTTACCTGCTCGTGCAAAGCCTGAATCTTCAGGTTTGACATAAATTGGATGTTTGTTGATTTTGTTCACTAAATGTTCGCCCACTGATTCGATAGGTGAGGCCATTTTCTCCATACCATGGTCGTTTTTAGTGTTCGCCACTGTTTCTGAACCAATTTTTACTTTGTAGTTAATTTTTTCACCCATGTTGTGCTTGGTCACGCCACGCAGTTTGTAAGCCGTTACGGAGAAATCCAGATCCGTACCGTAATTACACCAAGCTCTTAGGTTACCCACTAAGACTTTTTTGTTGTTAAAACCGTTGTCCCACGAGTCGGTGTGCACTTTATTCGCCTTACGTAGAACGTTGTTTTTTACGTCTTTCTTACCAATCCGGAGTAGACAACGCTTCGGAACACGGCCCTCGATTCGTATTGTTTTTTGATCGGTCTTGCTCAGTGTCGTAAAGTCCACTGGGTTGTTAAATTGAACCGCAGAAGCACCAAAAGAAAGCGATGCGGCCGCTACGGCTGTAGCAAGAAATAGTTTTTTCATAACTCAATCCCTCGTTAGTCACAATGCGTTATTTGAATCGCTTTATGAGCTTATGAGGGACTTAGCTACTCCACATCACCGACAAAGGTGAGACCATATTAATAGTCGGGGTGAAAAAAGGATGAACCTAGTATCACTCCACTTGATATCACCTTTCTATTGTTCGTTTGATTAACAATACCTTTTATTTCTTATGGTTAGCTTAGAGTGGTTTTCTTGCCATCGCCATTAATTCATACCGAGAATGTACATTTAATTTATGCAAGACGTTTGATGCATGTGTTTTGATAGTATTGATACTAACATTTGACTGTCTCGCTATCTGGGTATTTGAGAGTCCTTGAAGCATCAATCTGCAGATCTCTCTCTCTCTTTTCGTTAATAGGAACTTGGTGCTTAGATAATCTGCGGTTATCGCAGGATCTTCGTTACCTTCTTGATAATGGTAGATTGCTTTATTCAAAATCGGACGAGGAAACCACACGTCTCCCTGAGAGACTGCATGAAGCGCTTTCGGCAAGAGTTCTAAACGCGAGCACACTTGTCCTGAATACCCCTTTTCTAACCATTCGAGTGAAGATACAGATGAGACATTCATTGCAACCCATTTTTCTTTCCTCTCTGTGGGGCAAATACCGTATCGTTTCGGGCATGGCATGGATTTCACGTCGAAAAGGATAATGCGTTGTGATGCTTCCTCATCCAAGTGGGTGAAAGTGTCACTTGAAGTGAAGCTCACGAGGGGAAAGGAAATTTTTACCAAGTCGCGAATCACTCTTGCGTATGACATATCTTTGCTTAATAGATGTACTGCTAAAGGTTGGGTGCTTAATTCCATTACAACAAATCCTTTCGTTCTAATTCTGCTTAAAATGTTGATATATATAAAATATTCTATTTTTAATCGTGGCAGTTTAGCAATGTCGCGCCACCTCGTTTCTATGAGATATACGCAACTAGTGTATAGAAAGGTTAGTACCAAATGATGAGATTACAATTAGTGGGAATAGCGGGTCACAGCTTGAATCAAAAATGAGAATTCTACTTAACGAGTTTTTTCTTGGGTTCACCCTTGCTCCGAGAAGAGATAAAGCAAGGGTGAAATTGGAATGAGATGACGTGATGTGTTTATAAATCTTTTTCCCAGATAATCAGTTCGCCCTTTGGCCAGTTATGACCAAGCTCATGGTATTTCTGTTCTAGGACGTGGCGCTTAATCTTTAACGTAGGCGTTAGAATGCCGTTTTCAATACTCCATGGATCTTGAATCATAAGCACGCCTTTTATTTGTTCGTGTGATTCCAGCTCCTCGTTCATACGAGCGACCACTTTGCGAGTCGTTCTTGCATAGCGTTCTTCGTCGAAGTTTGGGAAATCGTGCGGTACAACCAACAATATAGGTCCTGGCAGACCCAGGCCAATCAAACACATCATTTCAACACGGCTGTACTCGAACAATTTCTTCTCGATAGGCACAGGTGCAACGAATTTACCTTTAGCAGTTTTAAAGGTGTCTTTTTTACGACCTTGGATTGTTAGGTAACCATCCGCATCAATTGATCCAATATCACCCGTGTGCAGCCATCCTTCGGTGTCAAAAGACTCTTGTGTCGCAATGTCGTTTTTGTAGTACCCAGAGAACATGCCTTTGCTGCGGACCATGATCTCATCATCGCCTGCAATTTTGAGTTCAATGCCGGGGCCAGCATTACCGACCGTACCAATTTTATCTGCTCGGAATGGGTAGTTTATTGTGCTGTAAGCGAAAGACTCTGTCATCCCCCAAGCTTCCGTGATGTTCAAGCCAACGCTGCGGTACCACTCAAGTAGCGCTGGTGAGACAGGCGCGGAACCGCAGCCGAGTACTCGAGCCTGATCTAGACCTAGACCATCGGCAAGTTTCTTTTTGATCAGAGAGTTAACAAACGGAATCTTCAGCAGAATATTGAGTTTTTTCTGTGGCAGTTTGTCTTGGATACGTTGCTGGAACAGTGTCCATAAACGTGGCACTGAGATAAACAATGTAGGACGATGCATCTTCACATCTTCAATAAACGTATCCAATGATTCTGGAAAGGCAGTGGTTACTCCTCCCACAATGGACGAGCCAAAGACATAGACACGTTCGGTGATGTGAGCAAGTGGTAAGTAGGAGAACAAACGATCATTTTCTTGGATACCAATATGATTGATGAGTTGCTCGACAGACCAATTAAATGCGCCGTAAGTGAGCATTGCGCCTTTTGGTAACCCAGACGTGCCAGAGGTATAAACCAGTGACATGAGTTTGTGATCATCATGTTTTGGGCGTTCAGTACTTGGCTCAACACCGGCAATGATTTCGGTAAATTGGTACTGACATTGAGGCGCACTGTCATAAGGTAGTGCAATGCTGATCAGGGCAGGCATTGTATTAATGACCTGTTGTGTTGCTGCTGGGTTGTCTAACTTACCACCTATCAGGGCTTTACTCTCACTGTGGTTGATACAATACTCGATAGTATCAGCCCCCGCAGTCGGGAAAATAGGTACGCTGACGTAGTCGCCAAGCATCATAGCAAGGTCACAGATAAACCATTCGGCACAGTTTTTTGACACCAACGCGATTTTATCGCCTGGTTGCATCCCTAAATGGCGCAAAGCAGTGACTAACTTCAGTGCTTGATCAGCCACTTCGGCGTAGGTGAATTCGACAAACTGTCGATTGATAATTTGTTTTAAGTAGACTTCATTTGGGCGTTCCGCTGCCCATTTGAGAATCAGTTCATTCGGTGGTGGGAGCGCGCAAGTCTGCTCACTTAACTCGTTAGGCTGAATCATTCTCTAACTCCATGTTAATCGCAGTGTTTGTTGTTAATTTAATGTTAACGATAGCATGGGTGTGATCATTTGGGGAGATAAAAAACAGCAACTTGCTGTCAAGGATCACAGCTTATCGACTCTTTTCGCTAAACTTCACCAATCGACAGCGGTGGCTGTGTTTTTATCTCTGAAATAGACTTACATCATGCCAATTACCATGCCCGTAGTGATGAAGAACACAATCATCCAAAGTATCGACAGATTAAGAGTCTTGTGTAGGTAGAAACCAGCCACAACAAGGGCAATGTCGATAGGTGCAACCACAGCGCTGCTGAACACGGGTTGGTACAGTGCTGCCAATAACAGGCCAACTACCGAGGCGTTTACGCCATTTATTGCTCCCGATACTGACGGTTTCCCCGCTAATGCCTGCCAATTTTTCAGCACGCCAAGCAATAATAAAAAACCCGGCAGAAATACCCCTAATGTTGCAACTAGCGCGCCTAGGATAGGTGCATCAGATAGCTCGTAACCAATGTAAGTTGCGAAGGTAAACATTGGCCCTGGTACTGCTTGCGCTGCGGCGTAGCCCGTTAGGAATGCGTCTTGGCTTAGTTGATCGCCAACGATGTTTTGCAGCAGCGGAAGTACGACGTGCCCACCACCAAACACCAAACTGCCAGCTTGGAAGAAGTCGCTAAACAGGTCTAAGGTTGGGAAGGTATGAGCCACTGTTGGTAAACCCACCAAGAGAATAGCGAACAAAACCAGTGGAGCGATAGTCGGTTTAAACGGCTCTGTCGGTGCGGTCGATTCTTTCTGTAAATATTGGGTTCCAATTAATCCGGCTACTACAAGTACTAGCATTTGAGTTGCGATGCTCGGTGCAACTAATAACGCAATCGCGGTTACCACACACAAGCCGGCTGTTAGTTTGCTTTGGCAGAAGTTTTTGTACATGCCCCAAGTCGCATCCGCCACCACAACGACCGCAAGTAACTTCAAGCCGTGAACGATGCTTTGGAACAGCGCGGTATCAGTGATCTGGCTGCTTACCATGGCAAGCGCCAACATGATGATCACAGAAGGCAGTGTGAAACCCAGAAATGCCATGCACGCACCGCCAAGGCCTCCACGTTTATAACCCAGTGCAAAGCCCACTTGGCTTGATCCAGGGCCAGGCAAGAATTGACTCAAAGCGACAACTTGAGCGTATTCACTGTCATCAATCCACTTGAGCTTTTCAACGAATGTTTGGCGGAAGTAACCGATGTGTGCTGCGGGGCCGCCGAAGCTTATCCAACCAAGCCAAAAAAAAGTTTTAAAAATGGTAAACATGGTGAGCCTGTTAAATCTCCAATAAGACTGCATCTACTTTAGGAAATGCATTATGATGATTCAAATTAATAGTTTTAATTTTTACTATGAATAAAATGGGATTTAATTGGTTCGATGAAAGATGACATCCAGTGGCGCAATATCGATTTAAACTTATTAGTGACCTTTTCTTACCTATACCGCTACCGCAGCGTGAGCTTGGCAGCTGAGAAAAGCTTCGTCAGTCAATCGGCCATGAGCCATAGTTTGTCGCGTTTGCGAGTGTTGTTTGATGACCCTTTGTTTGAGCGCAAAGGCCATAAAATGGCTCCTACAGAGCACGCGCATCATATTGCGCCAACTGTGCATCATCTATTGGATTCCATTGCCAAAGACTTGCTGACGAAGTCTGAGTTCCAACCAGAAAACTATGAGGGCGTGTGTCGTATTGGTTTAACCGACTACGCTGAATTCATTTTCGCGCCATTGCTTTATGATGAAATTCGCAAGCGCGCACCACAAGCTCAAATTAGCTTTGTTAATGTTAATCGCAGTAACTACATGGCTGTCACAGAACACGATAAATTGGATGTCATCATTGGCAGCATGCCTACACTGGACGATAACTTTCAGAGCCAATACCTCTATACCGAAGAGCATGTATGTCTGTGTGATAAACGGGTATTAAAAGGTGAGTTAGAGCTATCTGTTGATGCTTTTGCTAGTATTGAGCAAGCCTTAGTCAGTCCCGATGGTCGCTTGAGTACACAGGTAGACAAAAAGCTTGCAGAGCATGGCTTGAGCCGCAGAGTCACTGTTGCTTCAGGTAATTTCTTGACCATTCGTCACTTACTGAAACAGCGTGATTTGATAGCGATAGTGCCGGAAAAAATGGCCCAAGCGGAAGGGTTTTCAGATGATTTGGTCAGTGTCTTGCCACCTATTGCGGTTGCAGGTTTTGATATCGCTATGCTTTGGCATACCAGCCGCAACAACGAGGATAAAGGGATTTGGCTGCGTCAGCTGGTGGCAGAATTGATTTTAGGCAATTGATTTTATGAGGGCACCACGAGGGTGCCCTTTACGTCATCGGGCTAGAGGTCGTTTATGATTGCGTTACTGGCTCTTGTCCCTTTTCTTGCGTTGCTTGTTGTTTGATAGCTTGCTTCTTTTCAAAGCGAGAGATCCACCACCAAGCCAGAGCAGAGAACACGGCAGTCATAAACACGTTTATAAAGAATGCACTTACTAAGTCAACGCCTGTTGGGAATGCCGACGCGGTCATACTCACAACGAAGATTACAATCAGTACAGACACCACACTCATGCCCACTTTGCGTGACCCCATACGGAAGTCACGTGGGGTATCGTCGTGTTTTAGGCGGAACACAAAGTACGCCATCATGATGAAGATTGGCGGTAGCATTGCCGTACCTGCGGTTAGGTTGATCGCTTGATTCATCATGTCTTGGACGGATTCTGAACCAAAGCCGTTGACGATCAGCATCACCACAACGAACGCGAATTGCCACCATGCTGCACGCACTGGTACACCGTGTTCGTTTAGCTCTGTGGTTTTCTCGCCGTACACACCTTTTGGAATTTCAGAGAAGTGAATTTTTACTGGTGCCGCAGTCCACATCATCATTGAGCCAAACATCGCGATGAACAAGACGATACCAACGAAGCGTCCAACCAATGCTGTTGAAATGTTGAAGTATTGCGCCATGCCAGTAAAGATTTCTACCATACCGCCAGCGTATGTTAAGTCCTCACGCGGAACGAACACGTTCACCAAAAGTGAGCCAATAGCGTACATCGCACCAATCAAGATGCCCGCTATGATGATCACTTTAATGAAGGCTTTTTGGCCGCCTTTTACGTCTTTCAAGTAAGCCGCTGCGGTTTCTGCACCACCTGCAGCTTGGAAGATCCAACACATAATGCCTAGCGTTGCCCAGTTAATGGTTGGGCTCATTGCTTCTAGTGTGATTGGTTCTGCTGGCGTGTAAGTGTCGCCGCCCAGTGCCATTAGCGCACCGAGAACGTAAATGCCGAATAGGGCAAACACACCGTAAGCAACCAGCTCAGAAATTTTACCCAACCAAGATGCGCCTTTGGTTGAAATGTGGGTCGCTGCTGCGAACAGAACGATCGAAATTACCGACGTGACCATTGGTGAGAAGGTGTATTCGTATCCAAGCATCGCGTAAGACGCGTAAGCAATCACGTTTGGTAGCAGAGACACAAACCAGAATAGGTTCACGAACCAGTATAGGAACGAACCTAGATAAGCGGCTTTAGAGCCAAGTGGTTGTTTAAGCCAATCGTACATGCCTGACTCAGAGTTTTTGTTCGCTGAAACGAACTCAGCAATGATAAATACAAATGGAATGAAGTAAACGATCGTCGCGAAAAGGAAGATAGGGGCAGAGCTAAGGCCAAGCTCAATGTTGTTGTTCACGATGTTACGGACGTTAAATACCGCTGCAAATGTCATCGACAGCAAAGCGAATTTGCCAATGGTGCTGCGCATAGATTCAGACATAGAGTCCTCCAATGAATCACGTCAATTCCCTTCGTAACTCAGTGATAGTGCTATTGGCCATTTTATCATCCTTAGGCAAATATTATTCGTATCGCGTAGGATTTCCGAGGTCTACAACTGATCTGTGATCTGAATTACTTTGGGTTTGTTGAATTATTTTGTTGTTAGGCCAGACGCGTTGTCTGGCCTTGCCAGTAAGCCGTTATTTATTTAGGAAATAGCCATCTTCGATGGTCACTTTGAGCACCACTTTTCTTACTCGGTTGTTACCGTGGAAGCGGTACGCTTTATCGTTATCAAAAATTGCAACTTGACCTTCGTAAAGCTCACGAGTTTCACCTTGGCCGGAGAGACATTCGCGGTCGGTTTCATCTCGATATGCTTGCTCTAGGCGTAAATCGGATTTATTGGCGAACTCCACTGTTTCGCGGCCTTCTAGGTAGTAATGCACGTCGAAGTAGCGGCGGTTACCTTCAAACAGTTCGGTTTGTTTTGTGCCGTCTTCAATCATGTAAACCAGAGAGTCACCAATCGAATACATCACGCCGTCTTTGATGTTGGCGATGTTCTCAATCGCTTCCACGCAGCGGTTCCATTTACGACCGTTGCGGTACACGACTTTGAATTGTTCTAAGTTGTCTAACACGATCATGTATTACGCCTCGTTTGCTGTTTGAGTATTAGGTTGAGTGAAGAACGCATTGTCGAAATCATGGTTTGCCATGGCTTGTGCACTGCAATCGCCTGCTTGAAGTGGCATCAGTGTTAGGCCATAACGGAACTCGTCCATGTACACGCGGTATGAATCGAGCACTTCGCTGCCCCATGAATTCGAGCCTAGCCCCATCACTTGATGGTCAAGGTTGAGCGTGATGTAGCCGCTCTTTTCTAGCTCAATGGTGTGTTGCGCTTCGTGCAGGTTTTGGTTGGTGTAGAACCAAGCACTGAAGTTGATTTCTTGCTGTGGTTTCACCAACAACCCCGTGCCGTGGCGATTCGTCAGTGATGCCCAACGAACGTGTTGGCGGTTGCCGTTGTTTTGTGGGAACGGGTAGTTTTCAAACATGTCGGCTACTGTGCTGTGGTAGACATCAATCAAGTTGGCTTGGCGGCTGTCTTGGTAGTTTTCTTCAGGGCCACGACCGTAGTAACTCACTTGGTCAAAGCTGCCGTTAATGCCCAAATCCAAGCCAATCACAGGGATTACGTACGGGTAATCGCCATAGCGTTCTCCGCTCAGTTCCACATTCAAATGACCTTGTGCGTTGATTTGGTAGCGGTAGGTACAGCGCATGCCAAAATCGAACACAGGAGGCGCAATGATGCTGGTGGCCGTAATCGAAACCGATTCATCCGTAGCTTCGACTTGTAGCGTGCGGAAGTGCTCTTGCATGATTTGTAAGTGCACTGGGTGCCACAAACCTTCGTACTCTTGTTTGTGGTTATCAATCATTGGCTTAAAGAAGTTCAATCTAGGTTCTGATTGAATTAGCTCTTCACCATTGACGCGCCAAGAGGTCAGCTTGCCGTTGACTTTAGAGAAGGTCAGCGCGAAGTTGTGGCCTTCAATAACATGTTCCAAGCGGCTTTCCGTGGTGACTAACGTTTGCGCATTGTGGCTAACAAATTCTGCTTCGCTTGCTGTGTTCTCTTTCAGTTGGAATTGGTACACCGCGATGTCGTGGTTTGCTTCGCTGTACAAAGTGCGGCTGTCTTTACGCACGGTGAAGTTAATAAAGGCTTCGCGTTCGTCCAGCTCTGGCAGGTTAATTATGATTTCACGCGCGCTGTTTGCTGCAAGTTCTTCGACCTTAAACTGCACGCTGCGCAGCGTTTCACCTTCCGCTCGGACATCCGCCGTGATGGTGAAATCATTAAGGTTGGTAAACCACAATTTGTTCTCTACGGTGAAGGTGTTTGTCTTGCCTTCTACTGCTTGAATTTTCACTGGAGCGATGACTTGTTTGTATTCTTTCAAGCCCGGTCCAGGTGTTTGGTCTGGGTAAATCAAACCATCCATACAGAAGTTATAGTTGTTCGGGTAATCGCCGTAATCACCGCCGTATTTGTAAAATTCTTGGCCGTTTTCATCACGTGCTAATACGCCGTGATCACACCATTCCCATACGTAGTGACCTTGAATGTGGTCGTGCGCATAGAACACGTTTTGGTATTCCGTTAGACCGCCAGGGCCGTTACCCATCGCGTGTGCGTATTCACAAATGATGCGTGGTTTCTCGTGTGGGTGCTCACCAAAGTGATTCATGAGCTGCGCACGTGAGTACATAGTAGAAATCACGTCGACGACTTCTGCATCACGGTCCTCTTCGTAGTGCACCAAACGGGTGTTATCAATTGCTTTGGTTGCATCGTACATCGCGCGGATATTGCAGCCGTAACCTGACTCGTTACCCAGTGACCACATGATAATGGAAGGGTGGTTCTTTTGGGCGTGAACGTGGCGTTCTGCGCGGTCAACAAACACACTTTCCCATGCTGCATCGTTGGTGATGCGGCTGAGATCGCCAACGTTCGCAAAGCCGTGGGTTTCTACGTCGGTTTCTGCCATTACGAACAAGCCGTAAATGTCACACAGTTCGTAGAAGCGTGGGTCGTTAGGGTAGTGCGCGGTGCGAACTGAGTTGATGTTGTGTTGCTTCATCAAAATCAGATCTTTTTCGATGCGCTCCATACCAACTGCACGACCTTTTAGGTGGTCGTTATCGTGGCGGTTTACACCGTGCAGCATTACGTATTGGTTGTTGATGTAGAACAGACCATCACGCACTTTGATGTCGCGGAAGCCAACGCGCTGCGGGATCACCTCAATCACATTGCCTTGCGCATCTTTCAGTGTGATGAACAGTTGGTATAGGTATGGATTTTCCGCTGTCCAATGAGTTGGGTTCACTACATCAATGGCAAACCTTGTTTGGCTGTTGTCTTGGATAGTCAGTGCATCACATTGGCCACTAGCAATCACTGTACCTTTGTCTTGTAGTACGTATTCCAGCGTGTAACCAGACGCAGCCGTAGTAGACAGGTTTTCTAGCTCAACTTGGCAGTTTAAGGTGGCAAGTTGGTAATCGTCGGTGAAATCAGTACGAACAGTCAGATCTTGGACGTGAACGTGCTCTTTTCCAACAAGGTAAACATCACGGAAGATACCCGCCGTCCACCACATGTCTTGGTCTTCAATGTAAGTCGAATCTGCCCATTGCATGACGCGCACAGACAATAAGTTCTCGCCTTGTTGAACGTAAGAAGAAATGTCGAACTCAGCAGTCAAGCGGCTCCCCTTGCTAAAGCCAACGTAATGACCGTTTACGTAAACTTCGAAGTAAGTTTCAACACCATCGAATTTGATGATGGTTTGCTTATTTTCCCATTGAGAGCCCAGCGTGAAAGTGCGTTGGTATGCGCCAGTTGGGTTGTCGGTTGGGACAAACGGTACGTCGATAGGGAATGGGAAACCTTCGTCAGTGTATTGAAGGTCACCGTGGCCTTCCATTTGCCACATGTTTGGAACGGTAATGCGTCCCCAGTCCTCCATTTTTTGAGAGTAAAACGCTTCAGGCACCAAAAGCGGGTTAGTGAAGTAGTTGAATGTCCATTGACCACTCAGCAGTTTAAAGCGGCTGCTCAGCTCGCGTTGGAACGTTTGTGCGTTTTTAATGGAATCGTATGAGAAGAAGTAAGCACGCGGTGCCATACGGTTCTCATGTAGGTGAAGGAAGTTTTCCCAGTTGTTCACGTTTGTTCTCCCCTCGGCTTAGTTTGGCCATTTCGACGCGGTATCGTGAGCGTCGAATCTGCCCATAAGAAATACAGCCGATGTATTGTGAAAGGCTTATGAGGTATCCGAAAATATTTTAGTAAAAGTTTTACTAAAATAAATTGATAAGAACGTTTAACTTAAACTTGATCACGTTTTAAATAGCGATCTGTGAGCAAGCTGTGATCAGCATAAAGGAATGGCATCCTAAACTTATTTGCTGGGCAAAATGAGTAAAAAATAACGGGAGTTTAGATAAGGAAATAAAAAAGCACTGAGGGTTCAGTGCTTTATAGAACATAAATAAAGAGAGAGAACTACTTAGTCGTGCCGCGTAGTTTGAGTTTGCTTGGTACATGTACTTGCAACGGTAGCGCACGACCATCGCGGTATTTTTCTACCAATAAGTTTACCCCTTGTATGCCCATCATTTCTGAGTGAATTCTTACGGTAGAGAGTGGTGGGAAGGTAAATCGCGCCGTCGGAATGTCATTCACACTGATAAGAGCAATGTCATGTGGAATGTTCAATCCGTACTCATGGATGGCACGCAAAACCCCAATTGCAATTGAGTCTGATGCGATGAAGAGTGCTGTCGCAAAATCGCCTTTTGCCAACATCGCTTTGGCTAAATCGTAACCTGATAGGCTAGAAAAATTGCCACGGTAAATGTCGTTCTCTGACACGACACCTTTAAGGTTACCGTATTCTACAAACGCGTTTTCACGGATGTCCGCGGTATTTGGTTCGTCTTGTCCGCCAATGAAACCAATGCGCTGGTAACCTTGTTCAACGAAGAAGTCGACTACTTGCTTACTGATGCTTACAAGATCGATATCAACACTGTCGTACATGCTGTTGCTGTCTGAGAAGTCGATATAACAAATGCTGTCTGCGAGGCGTTTAGGTAGTTTATTGATGATCGCTTTATCGGTTTTACCAACCAAAAGGATACCGGTGACCTTTTGCGTTTCGACATCGATGACGCTGTCGTAGCAGTTGGTTAATGTAATGCCCAATCTGTCGCACTGGGTTTCAATTCCGTGACGAATCGACAGGTAGTAGGGGTCATTCACTTCTGCTTCTTGCTTGTAGTTATACAAAGCTAAAAAGTGATGTTTTTGTTTGGTCTCTTTCGTGGCCTTTTTTGAACTGCTGGTGCGGTATTCCAACTTTTCAGCAATTTCTAAAATGCGGTGTTTGGTTTCTTCTTTTACGCTCAGAGTCGGATCGTCATTCAACACGCGTGAGACGGTTGCAAGTGAGACGTCCGCTTCAGTAGCGATATCTTTTAGTGTTGCCATGTTCCTTCCCGTTGGCAAAGATCACTGCCCCAGTGAGTTAAGCTATAATCCAACTATTGTAAACAGGTACTTATGGATGCTCAAATTTTTAGTAAAACTATACGACTACTAAAGTGATTATCTATTGGAGAATAATAGTGGGGCAAATAAAAGCCCAAGCGGCCAGGAGAATCTGCTCGGGCTCTGTTGTTACTCTTGCCGTCCAGCTCTAGTGGCCAAGCATAGAATTAAACTAAGACTTTTTACCTGTGTCTTTACCTCGGTCGACAAGCACGTGATCAAACACTTGACGAATGAACGGTGCACCGACTTTGGAGCCACCGTTGCCATGCTCAATCACAACCGTCGCCACATACCTTGGATTTTCGTAGGGGGCAAATGCGGTAAATAATGCGTGGTCAAGCAGGTGATTGGCGAGTTTTTTGGAGTTGTAGATCTCATCTTTTCGCAAGCTATACACCTGTGCCGTGCCAGATTTACCACCACTATTGTATTCCGCCCCTTTAAATGCACGACGACCAGAGCCATGAGCCCCGTTGTTTACTAGGTGCATCCCGTTGATTGGAATGTTCCAATATTTATCTGGTACGCCTTCAATTGGCGGCAGATCTTTGGGTGCAACGTCAACTTGGTTTGCAAAATCTTCACCATGTTCAATCACGGCTTTGAGCAGGTGCGGCGCTTTCATCTCACCATGGTTAATAAGGAACGAAGTGGCTTTAGCGATCTGCATTGGCGTGGCTGTCCAGTAACCTTGTCCAATACCGATGGGCACAGTATCGCCCTGATACCAAGGTGTGCGGTGGCGTGCCACTTTCCATTCGCGTGTTGGCATGTTGGCATCGCTCTCTTCGTAGATATCAATTCCAGTTGGTAAGCCAAAGCCGAACTTGTTCATCCACTTCGAGATGCGGTCGATACCAAGGTCAAAAGCGGTTTGATAGAAGAAGGAGTCGACGGATTCTTCTATTGCTTTTGTGACATCGACATTACCATGCCCCCAGCGCTTCCAATCTCGCCATGCTTTGGAGTTAGATTTCGAACCAGGAATGCGCCAAATACCATGATCGTTACGCACCGTCTCTGGTGTTATGACGTGTTCTGCCAGCCCTGCGACGGCCATAAAAGGTTTTACGGTTGAAGCTGGTGGATAAACGCCAAGCGTGGTGCGGTTAACAAGCGGATGAGCAGGATCGTTCAATAGAGCACTGTAAGCCTTGCTGGAAATGCCGTTTACAAATAGATTCGGGTCATAGCTTGGGCTAGATGCCATCGCAAGGACGCTATTGTCACGAGGATCGAGCACAACGGCGCTTGCTTGACGGTGGTCGAGCGCTTTGTAGACGTATTCTTGCAGTTCAACGTCGAGGTTCAACACAATGTCTTTACCTGCGATCGGGGGTACGTATTTAATGGTACGAATCACACGACCTCGGCTGTTTACTTCCACTTCTTCATAGCCTTTAGTGCCATGCAAAATATCTTCGTAATATCGCTCAACACCCAGCTTGCCAATGTTTCGTGTTGCTTGATAGTTTTTAGCTTTGCCTTCCTTGTCGAGGCGACGTAAATCTCGGTCGTTGATGTGCGAAACGTAACCTAGAACGTGAGTCAGTTTTTCAGCGTAAGGGTAGAAACGTTTGAGATCAGCCGAAACAAACACGCCATTAAACTCGTGTTGATGAACAGAAAAGCGTGCGACTTGTTCGTCATTTAACTCGTTCATAATAGTGACAGAACGAAAGCGACGGGTGTGTTTGTAGCGCTTTTTGAACGATTCAATTTGCTCAGGCGTTATGTCGATGTAATCGGCGATGTGTTTTAGTAATCCATCGAGGTCGCCTGCTTGCTCAGGGATCATATCCAAGTTATAGACGGGGCGGTTTTGTGCAATCAAAACGCCATTTCGGTCATAGATCAAGCCACGTGTTGGTGCGATAGGCAGGATTTTTATTCGGTTATCGTTAGAGCGAGTTTGATAATCTTTGAAGTGGCTCACCTGCAAGTTATAGAGGTTCGCGACCAATCCTCCGAGTAACACAACCATGCCCAAAAAAGCCACAATGGCGCGGTTTCTAAATAGTTTTACTTCTTGGTGGTGGTCTCTGAATTCATTTCGCTTGCGTAACATGAGGGCCCTTCAGATCTTTTTTTATTCTTTGCATGCCCCGATAAAAGGAAAAGACGCGACTCGAGTCTTGTTACAAAAGGTTACAGTTGGGGTGGGGCTACTGTAGCGAGCTTTATCTCTCGTTTTGTAAGAGCAATGTCAGGTATCGATTGTGGGAAACCATCTTTTTCGTTTGCGTGAATCATCATGTTTTCATTAATTATTGTAAACGATTACAGTTTAAGTGCTGTCAATCTACAATTATTCTGGCTTAATCTTATTTTCATCGGTGTTATTGCGTTAAAATTGCCATTAATTAATGTGGTATCGTTTACACTATTTGAGTTTAATCACGGATCTGAATCGGTTTTAATTGATAGACTTTTAGTCACTGAAGAGATGAACGAATTTGCTAGATTAGCAGGCTCAAACATTTTCCAATCGTTGATAAGTGAAAGTTATTGTCATAGATGGCACGGATTAATATGCAGTTGCATGCGTTTTGTGGGTGATTAAAGTCGTCATGGATCCAATCATTGCCAACAACTTGCGCATTGCATAACAAAGGATTTTTAAAAGTTGAGTAAGTAAGATGTCGATTGTTGAATTTAACCCAGTGGATCACCCACACCGTCGTTATAACCCACTAACGGGTCAGTGGATTTTGGTGTCACCACATCGTGCAAAACGCCCTTGGAGTGGCGCTGATGAGAAGCCTGTAACTGATGAGCTACCTAGCTACGACGAGAAGTGTTTTCTTTGTCCAACCAACGAGCGTATTTCTGGTGATGTAAACCCAGATTACCAAGGCACGTACGTGTTCCAGAATGACTTCGCAGCACTGATGGTGGACTCTCCAGATGCGCCTGAGTCAGATAACCCATTGTTCAAAACGCAAGGTGTACGCGGGTTGAGCCGAGTGATTTGTTTCTCGCCTGATCACAGCAAAACTTTGCCTGAGCTACCGGTCGACAAAATCCGTGGCGTGATTGACACGTGGAATGATCAAATCGAAGAGCTGGGTAAAGACTACGTTTGGGTACAAGCATTCGAGAACAAAGGTGAGACCATGGGTTGTTCTCAGCCTCACCCGCACGGTCAAATCTGGGCAAACAGCTTCTTGCCAAACGAAATTGAGCGCAAAGAACAAAACTTAAAAGCTTATTACCAAGAGCATGGCGGCAATTTGCTGGTGGATTACGTGCAGGCTGAACTTAAAGATGGTTCACGCACAGTGGTTGAGACCGATCACTGGGTTGCTGTTGTTCCTTACTGGGCGGCGTGGCCATTCGAAACCATGCTACTCCCTAAAACACATATTCGTCGAATGAGTGAGCTAACCGATGAGCAACGTGACGACCTTGCGGTTGCAATCAAAAAGCTAACCAGCCGTTACGACAACCTATTCCACTGTTCTTTCCCTTATTCAATGGGCTGGCATTACGCGCCGTTCTTTGAAGAAGGTACCGATATTGACCATTGGCAACTGCATGCGTTGTTTTATCCACCACTGCTACGTAGCGCAACGGTTCGTAAGTTCATGGTCGGCTATGAAATGCTGGCAGAAAGTCAACGTGACCTAACCGCAGAACAGGCGGCGCAGCGTCTGCGTGACCTAAGCGATGTGCACTACAAAGAGCAATAGCGCCTCAAAGTAGATTGATAACGAATAACGGGATAGCGTGACTTTACAGGTAGAAAGTTAGGCTCAATGCGCTATCCCAATACCAAATTTATAATTTAAGAGAACGTCCCTATGTCTGATCTAATCCAAAATGTGAAAACCTCTTTTGAACAAGTGTTGGGTTACGCCCCAAGCCACATTATTCAAGCGCCTGGTCGTGTAAACCTGATTGGTGAGCACACTGATTACAACGATGGTTTTGTACTGCCATGTGCGATCAACTATCAAACCGTTGTGGCGGCAGTGAAGCGTGAAGACAACCTAGTACGCGTCGTTTCTGTGGATTACGGCAATGCCGTTGATGAATTCGATATCACGCAAGAAATCACATTCCAGCAAGACAAAATGTGGGCGAACTACATTCGCGGTGTAGTTAAGTGTCTTCTTGCTCGTGGTTACCAATTCTCTGGTGCGGATATTTCTGTTAGCGGTAACGTGCCTCAAGGTGCGGGTTTAAGCTCGTCGGCAGCGTTGGAAGTGGTGATTGGTCAAACGTTCAAAGTGCTATTCAATCTTGAAATCAGCCAAGCGGAAATCGCGCTAAACGGCCAGCGAGCAGAAAACGAATTCGTCGGTTGTAACTGCGGCATTATGGACCAAATGATTTCGGCAGAAGGTCGTGAAAACCACGCCATGCTGTTGGACTGTCGTAGCCTAGAAACTGAAGCGGTATCAATGCCTGAAGACATGGCGGTGGTGATCATCAATTCGAACAAAAAACGTGGCTTGGTAGACAGTGAATACAATACACGTCGTGAGCAGTGTGAGGAAGCGGCGCGCATTTTCGGTGTGAAAGCACTGCGTGATGTGACCATTGAACAGTTTAACGAAAAAGTTTCTGAACTAGATGAAATGGTCGCAAAACGTGCTCGTCACGTCATCACAGAAAACGACCGCACGGTAGAAGCGGCACAAGCACTTCGCGCACACGACATGAAGCGCATGGGTGAACTGATGGCTGAGTCTCATGCTTCTATGCGTGATGATTTCGAAATCACAGTCAAAGAAATCGATACGTTAGTTGAGATGGTGAAAGAAGTGATTGGCGAGCAAGGCGGCGTTCGCATGACAGGCGGCGGCTTTGGTGGTTGTATCGTTGCTATTGTACCGCCAGCGTTGGTTGACGAAGTGAAAGCAACGGTAGAAGCGAAGTACCAAGCAGCAACGGGTCTAAAAGAATCCATCTATGTGTGCCAAGCAAAAAACGGCGCTGGTTTAGTCGAAGTACTTTAAATGCAAAATTGCTTTAAGTTCAAAGTGCTTTGAGACGCAGTAGGAGCGAGAGATGACTGAGCCATTAACTATCACGATGACACAGCAGGCCGCCTTTGATGGCGCGCCTGCCACCGTAGTCGAACTGAAAAATAACACAGGCATGAGCGTTACTTTTATGGATATTGGCGCGACATGGCTGAGTTGTCGTTTACCTTTGGCGAATGAGGAGTTGCGTGAAGTGCTTCTCGGAGTGGGGACGATGGGGAGTTTCATGCAGCAACAGTGTTACATGGGTGTCACTGTTGGTCGCTACGCAAACCGCATCGCCAATGGTCTTTTTGAAGTGAATGGCGAAGTATTCCAAGTGTCTACTAACCAAGCGGGCAACTGTCTGCATGGTGGTGATGAAGGGTTTGATAAACGTCGTTGGAAGATTGAGTCTCACTCGAATCTGCAAGTGACGTTCTCTTTGTTGTCTGAAGATGGTGACCAAGGTTTTCCGGGCAATCTAGAAGTGCAAGTGACGTATACGTTGACTGATGATAACCAAGTGAGCATTGCGTACTTCGCTAAGACAGATAAAGCGACACCGATCAACTTGACCAACCATGCCTACTTTAATTTGTTGGGGGCAGAAGCGGGCTTAGATTGTCGTTCGCATCGCTTAACCATCGTTGCAAGCCAATACTTACCAACCTCTGAGGTCGGTATTCCGCTTGGTGAATTGCAAGATGTGAAAGGCACTGGATTTGACTTTAGAAGTGAAAAAACAGTTTCAGAGCACTTCTTACAAGATGAACAGCAGATTGCCGCCAAAGGGTATGATCATAGCTACCTATTTGATGCCCACCGCGATATTTCGAAACCAGTTGCGCTGGTGGTTTCTCCAGATGAAAAAGTGCACTTATCGGTGGTGACCAATAAGCCTGCGATGCAATTGTATACGGGCAACTGGCTAGCTGGTGCACCAAATCGCCGTGGCGGTGAATATAACGATTACGCGGGCCTGGCGTTAGAAACGCAGTTTTTACCAGATTTGCCAAACCATGCTGAGTGGGCACAGCCAAGCTGTATTCTTGAGCCTGAACAAGAGTACCGCTTCTGCACCACTTATCAGTTTGCTTTCTAGGTAAACTGAGCACTTTTAAGCTTTTGGGTTACTGTAGGCTTTTTGCTCATAGTAGGTCAAAAGCTCATTGAAAGTTGGAAAAATAACGTTCTCTACAAACACCCAAAAAAGAAAAAGCTCTGTCACTTTGTAACCTTTCTTGGCACTGCATAGCGCGATATCTTAAAGGCGATCCACCGAGTTACGGCGCACTAAAGTTGGGCTAAAGATGATGGTGTCATCTTCCACTTGTTCATCACGCGATAACGCTAACGCCAAACGCGCGGCACGCTCTGCCATCATTTCGATTGGGTAACGAATCGTGGTCAAACTTGGATTGACGAAGCGAGCAATTAAGCCATCGTCGAAGCCAACCATGGACACTTTTTCTGGTACGTCGATACCATTTTGGTCTAACGCCGCCAGCGCACCTGCTGCCATGTAGTCGTTGTACGCCACGACGCCAGTGATTGCGAGTGATTTGGTCAGCAGATTGGTCATGGCTGTTTCGCCGCCGTCACTGTTTGGCTCACCATGTTCGATATAGCTTTTTGATAGCTCGATATCGTGATCTTTCAGTGCCGTTTGGTAACCTTGTAAACGCTCGTCAGTATCTTCGATGCCATGGGATGAGGCGATACAAGCGATCTTGCTGTGACCATGACGAATCAGATATTCCGTCGCTAAGTACGCGCCTTTACGGTTATTAAGAGAGATGCAACGCTCTGCCAATTCTGGGATATGGCGGTTGATCAACACCATGCCTTTGACTTCTTTGGCGTAGTCGATCAGTTCTTCGTCTGATAAACCTTTGGAGTGAATCACAATGGCTTCACAACGGCTGTTGATCAGAAGTTCTAGCGCTTGGCGTTCGTCTTCTGGGTTGTGGTAGCCATTACCAATCAGAATGTGTTTGCCGTTTTCACGCGCCACGTTATCTACCGATTTCACCAGGGTGCCGAAGAACGGATCTGAGACATCACCGACAAGCACCCCCATGGTATTCGTACTTTGGCTGACGAGCGCGCGTGCCGCCGCATTTGGACGGTAGCCCAATTTACTCATCGCTTTCGTAACGGCATCGACAGAGGATTGACTTGCTTTCGGTGATTTATTTATCACGCGAGATACAGTTGCTACCGATAAGCCGGCTTCTTTCGCGACATCCTTGATTGTTGCCATGAGGGACCTTTCGTGGGCTAAATAACGTTAATCGAAGTATTAAACACCCATTGTGTAATAAGTGCAATTTATGCGGTGTATACTTACCAAGTTATGATCTTTACCTATTGTAATTATTGAGCTTACTCATTGTGTAAACGTTTCTAGAGTCAAAGTTCTTTTGGGCCTTAGTCGATAGGAACGATCCCTTGCGCAAACTTTTTAAAGTAACTCTTATGCTGATTTTTTATATTTCCACACTCTTTCTATAAAAAAAGAAATGAAACAGTGTTCCTTTTTGCTTATAATCCCCGCGCTTTTAAAAGCTATCTAAAATAATGAAAAATCGGGAAATTATAATGAAAAAAGTATTGCCATTATTGGTTTTAGGTGCAGCGTTTGCTTCGGCGTCGGTTCAGGCAGAAGGTAACTGGTACATTGGTGCGGATGTTTTAAAATCAGACATTAAAGACGCTACGGAGCTACAATTTTCTTCTGCAACTGGTTTTAGTGTTGCAGTCGGTAAAGAGCTGCAATATTCGGAAAACTTCAAACTGGCGCTAGAGGGTGAATATATTAACCATGGTCGTTTTGAAGGAAAATATGGCCAGTCACTAAAATATTCCATTGAAGGCTACGGTTTCAACCTGAATGCAAAACCTAAGTACCACTTCTCTGGCACTGGCTTTTACGTTGGCGCAGTAGCCGGCCTTGGTTTGATGGTAGCGGAGTGGGAGGTTAAATCAAGTGCTGAAGAGGTTAGTGTTAAAACTGACAATAGCGATACTGTTTTCAATTATGGTGCTGAAGTTGGTTATGAATTCGCTTCTGGTCTGATTATTTCTGGTGGTTACCGTGTTTCTTCAGTAACGATTGAGTATAAAGGCTTGGAATATGGTGCTGATTTAGAAGGCTTATACGCTGGCGTTGATTACAAATTTTAAGTTTGCTCAAGCAGAATGCAAATAGCACAAGGGAGCCATTAGGTTCCCTTTTTGATTAGGTTATCAATCAACTCATAATGATGCGCTTTGACGCCAGCCATGTTGCCATATTTTGGCTGGTGGCGGTCGTTCTCTTTAGCATGATGCCAACCAATGGTATGGCGAACGAAGTGCTCAGCAAAGGCGTGAGAGACCTCCAAGCATCCCGCGAGAACCGTATCGACATAACTTTGCATTATGGGATTGAGTGAGCAGGGTGGTAGCGGGTCGTTTTTCACGTAAACCCAAATGCTATGTTCTGAGTTGAAACTGGCTTCTGTTTCAATTTGCTCAGGACGTATTTGAATGCGATGGTAGCCACGTTCGCGGCGATCAAACTCAGCCAGCGCTATCTCATCCACTTCAAGCAGCACGCCATTAACTTGCCCTTCGCCCTCATTTACAACCAAGGGGGATAAAATATAGCTGTCGTCAACTTTTCCCCAGTAACGCACTAGGCCGTGAGCGATGATTGGGATGGCTTCTCCTGTTTGCCCCGTTAATTTTCGCGAGGCGGCATTGATTAGGCTGCCGTAGCCAAATATATACATCTCGATTGCTTCCTTTACTTCGACGAAATCACTGCTATCCGTTATACCTAAACCCTATCAACCAAGCAATGCATGGAACGCAGAGCTTACCTCAAAAGGAGAGTTTGAATTTGTAACATGTATTTTTAATATATGTTTGTGGTAAGATTCAAACACGTTGAGTTTTTGAACAGTATCATCGAGTACTTAGGGGCATCACAATGCTGAACATCACCGATAAAAAAGTGGAAGAGAAAATCCCAGCGTGGCTGCGATTAGGGTTTAGACCGTTTTTTCTATTTGGCGCTACTTATGCCGTTGTTGCAATTACGGTATGGGTATGGATGTTCCAAACTGGTCAGCCAAGTGCGTTGAGTGTTCCTGCGTTGTGGTGGCACGTTCATGAAATGTTATTTGGCTTTTCAATGGCAATTGTCGTGGGCTTTGTTCTGACTGCGGTGCAAAACTGGACAGGCATCAACGGTACGAAACATTACACCTTGTTGGCCGTATTTGTGTTGTGGCTTGCTCCTCGAATATTACTGTGGACTCCCGCACCACTGTGGCTAACCAGTGGTATTGAAGCCTTATTTTTATTATTTGTCACTTACGAAGTTGGCATCCGTGTTTATCGCTCTAAAGGTTGGCGCAATTTATTCTTCGTACCACTGTTTTTACTCGCTATTTTTGCGAATTTTGCTAGTTACGCTACGGTGACGGGGACACTGCCATTTACGTCATCAGCAGTATGGCAAGCAATGCTGTGCTGGTTTACTTTGCTGCTTTCGGTAATGGGAGCTCGGGTGATTCCTTTCTTTACTGCGCGTCGTTTTAATTTCGAAAAAGCGCAGCCATTGATGTGGTTGGATTGGTTAGCCAACTTGCCATTGATTGTGCTGTTTATATTGAGTTTCTTCCCTGTGGCATTTGCAGAGTTTGCTAAGCCAATTATGCTGTTTGCTGGTGTGGCTCAATTGGTTCGATTTTTGCGTTGGAAGCCTTGGTTAACGTTAAGTGAACCGCTGGTATGGTCGTTACATAGCGCTTACTTGTGTTTACCGTTGAGCCTGATCCTACGCGGTAGTTGGGCAAACGAGTTTGCCAATCATAACTTGATCCACCTATTTGCTATCGGTGCTTTGGGGGGCTTGATCTTAGCGATGATTTCTCGAGTGACTATGGGGCATACAGGGCGGATGATTTACAAAGGCCCGAATATGAGTATCGCCTTTTTAGCGGTATTTTGTGCGGCACTGGTAAGAAGTTTGGGGGTAACTTTTGCTCCTTCGCAGATGTTGCTTTGGATTGATATCAGCGCAGCCTTGTGGGTTCTGGCTTTCGGTATGTTTGTGTGGCGGTTTGGCGTGATGCTAATAACGCCAAGAATAGATGGTCACCCAGGCTAATCGCCGTTTGAGTTGGAAAAAAGGGCTCAACCCAACGGTATGAGCCCATAACCGGAATGATTCATCTCCAGTAATTCACAAGCCCATTAAAGCTTACTGCACATCAGCATCTCTCTTATCAACTCATTGCCTCCAGTTTTGCAGCTCCTTCGCTGATCGGATTTTCGTTTTTAGAATATATTGTTGACTCTTTGTGAGAAATTGTGGTCTTTTTATTCCTTAGCCTATAAATTCATCTAGGTTATTAATGTAAGTATTATATTTAGGCGCTTATTAAGTAATAATGTTGTTATTATATTATGTGTTTTTTGTGGGCTTTGTTTGATTTATAAATATTATTGAGAAATTTTATTCTTCTTGCTGAACTATCTATATATATTTCCGATGGATTTTTACCAAGAAAGAAGTGTTATGAATAAGAAAATAATATCTATATCATTGTTGTCAGCGTTTTTTGCTCATGGAATATATGCTCAAGGTAGCTCTGAAGAACTCACGAGATTATGGGAAAAAGCAGAATTAGAAGTTTTAAATGATAGAGAGCTAGACAAGATTAAAAATAATGGAACGTTAACGGTTAAATTAAATAATCGGTTAACGAAAGATCTGCGTGATAGAGGAAACACCCTATCGAGCATGCGTAACAGAGGTTCCGTCGTATATAGCAGAGATAATATCGTGAACTACGGTTTTAACATCTTATCTCAAGAGCCAACCAACTATAACTGTCTTTCGGAGAATGGGACGATTGAGGTACCAAATTACTCTAAAGTAGTTGATGGAAAGGTGGTTATCAATACCACTGAAATTAATGAGTTTTTCGAAATGAATACTTCAGCTAGTGCGAGTGGAGGTTTCGGAAAATTCTCTGCTTCTGCCAGCTACAAGAAGAAGATTACTCGAGACTTTAGAGAGTTAAGTAATGCGACGACAGTTGCGTTTACTATCAAAAATCAAACCAAAGAAAAAATAACGGAAGCATGGCCAGAACTAAGTTCTAGAGCGCAAAGGCTTCTTCTGGCTGGTAGTCAGGCTTCTAAAATTAACTTCCGGAATTTATGTGGAGACGCTGTAATTAGCAGTGCTATATATGGAAAAGAAATTGCTGTTTTAATTCAAGTTGAATCAAAAACTAATGAGCTAAAAAAATCGAAAGAGGTGGCTAAGGAAATATCGGCTTCATACGGTAGTTTTGTCAGTGGCTCTGCAAATCAATCGACGATTAATAAATATCGCCGTTACCAAAATGATTACAACTTTAAAATTAAAGCCTACGTAGTTGGTGATGACACTGTCATTTCTGATTCTAATCTTCTCAACTTTAAAGATAAATTGGTACGATTTGAGGAAAATGATAGTCAAGTACTTAGCCCAATTCGTTATGAAACCTCTGAATATTTAAACCCAACGAATAATGCTTATTGGCAAACATTTTTAGACTATCGCCCAATAGGACAAAAGATGAAAAAGTGGGACCACTTTATGGACTTTGAATACGCACTTCGCTGCCCTTCGCAGTCTTATTCTCAATTGTGTGTTCAAACTGCTAATAAGTATAAAGAGATGTATGGAAAGTGTGAGAGTGCGAGAGGTTGGAGTGAGTGTTTTTCACCCGAGCAGGCTCAATGTACTTTGCTTCAAGGGCAACTATGTAATCAGTTAGAGAAAGAGAGCTACTCTGTATGGAAAGAAATATCAAAAGCGGGTGGTTGGGATGCCAGAGCTATTGCTATTGACTCCGTAGTTATACCAAGCAACGCAGTTAGAGTAAGAGTAGCTTTTGAAAAACGCTCTGGTTTTATAGTTGGCACTAATCGTAAGGTTGGAGAAGAAACGATAACCATTGATTGGGAAAATAAAAGCTCTTTTAGTCATCCATTCTTAGAGATTAAAGGAGATAAATTATCTGAATCGATACTTTCGACGGGGGGGGGCAAAACCAAAAAAATTAGCATTTTTAAAAAATTAAAAAGTTTCAGCTGGAGTAACTTTAAAAAAATTGAGTATTTAGTAGACGTTCGACCAAACTAAAACTTTTTATTCAGTAGCTTTGTAAACAACATCACGATGGCCTTGGCTATCGTGGTGTTGTATCGGTTACATAATTTCTTCCATTAAAGTCTTTTCAGAAATAATCCACTCTTTGTATCTAGTTACCTTTTTTAGACCGTGGTAGTCTAGACATAGTTAGGTGGTGCTGGGCTTTGTTGTGGAATTCAGCGGAACTAAATCCAGAGCCTACGATCTGAACAGTTAGGTCCACTATCTCTTTTGGCCCCATGCCCAAATCTAGTTACAAAAAATCAGCTAAAAGCAATACAACCAATCACTCATTAATCGTGGCTCGCTGGCCTTGCAAGTTGATAAGCGGGTGGGGACTTGAGCAATGACAAATACCTTGAGCAAGCTTACTGGGTTAGGTATGCCTGAAACTTGTCGTGTTGACTAAGAAATATACTAAATGGTCGGTTCTATCTCTAAACGGAATTACGTAACAAAGTCCTCTAGCCTATAAAATCATCTTAGTTATTAATTGAAATGTTATTTTATCTTGTGTTTTTTGAGGGGGCGTATTTGATATTATAAATCTTTTTGATGATTTTTATTCTACTTGTTGAACTAGCTATATATATTTGTAATGGATTTTCATCAAGAAAGAAATGTTATGAATAAGAAAATAATATGTATATCATTGTTGTCAGCTTTTTTTACTCACGGAATATATGCTAAAAGTAGTTCTGAAGAACTCACGAGCTTATGGGAAAAAGCAGAATTAGAAGTTTTAAACGATAGAGAGCTAGATAAAATTAAAAATAATGGAATGTTAACGGTTAAATTGAATAATAGCTTGACTAAAGAACTTCGTGATAGCAGTAGCATCCTATCCAATAGAGATAAGTTCGTGAACTACGGTTTTAATATCCTATCTCAAGAGCCAACCAACTATAACTGTCTTATGGAAGGTGGGACGGGTGATGTGCCAAACTTATCTAAAATAGTTGATGGAAAGGTAGTGAACAGTACTTCTGAAATCAATGAGTTTTTTGAAATGAATACGCCTGCAGGTGAAGGTTTCGGTAAATTCTCTGCTTTTGCCAGTAATAAGAGGAAGGTTAGTCAAAACTTTCATGAGTTGAGTAATGCAACGACAGTTGCGTTTACTATCAAACACCAAACCAAAGAAAAAATAACGCAAGCGAGACCAGAACTAAACTCCAGAGCGCAAAGGCTTCTTCTGGCAGGTAGTCAGGCTTCTAAAATTAACTTCCGGAACTTATGTGGAGATGCTGTAATTAGCAGTGCCATATATGGCAAAGAAATTGCTGTTTTAATTCAAGTTAAGTCAAAAACTGATGACCTGAAAAAATCGAAAGAAGTGGCCAAGGAAATATCGGCTTCGTACGGTGGTTTAGTCAGTGGCTCCGCAAGTCAATCGACGATTGATAAATATCGTCTTTACCAAAATGATTATAACTTTCAAATTAAAGCCTACATAGTTGGTGATGATAGCGTCATTTCTGATTTTAACCTTCTTAACTTTAAAGAAAAATTAGTACAATTTGAGAAAAATGACAGCCAAGAACTTGCTCCAATTCGTTATGAAACCTCTGAGTATTTAAATCCCACGAATAATACTTATTGGCAAACATTTTTAGACTATCGCCCGATAGGACAAAAGATGAAAAAGTGGGACCACTTTATGGAGTTCGAATACGCACCTCGCTGTCCTTTTCAGCCTTACTTTCGATTGTGTCTCCAAACGTCTAATAAATACGCACATATGTATGGAAAGTGTGGGAATGCAAAACGTTGGAGTGAATGTTTTTCACCAGATCAGCCCCAATGTACTCTGTTTCAAGGGCAGACCTGTAATCAGTTAGCGAAAGAAGATCCGATAAGGAAAGATATGTCTGTATGGAAAGATATATCAAAACCAGGTGGTTGGAGTGACATTGCTTACCCTAGTGATAAAGTAGTCATACCAAGCAACGCAACTAAAGTTAGAATCACTTTTGATAAACGACGCGCTTGGACACCTTTGAGGCATGGTCCTAAGGTTGGAGAAGAAACAATTATTATTGATTGGGACAACAAACGTTCTTTTAGTCATCAACTCTTTGAAATTAGTGGAGAACAATTACTTGAAAAAGGATTTCAGAATTATTCGGGACAAATGAAGCCTTACATTTATAGCAACTTCAAAAAAATTGAGTATAAAACTGAGGTAAGGTGAGGCTATTAAGCTCAGTAAGAGTGTTGGTTATTCCTATCTATACATATATCTATAGCTAAGGCTTTGGGTGATATCACAATAGACTCTTAATGCTATGATTCACCGAAAACAAAGCCTGCGAAGTGCAGGCTTTGTATTAGGGAAGTTGAATCTAGCTGACTTGTGAGAGGCTCACGACTTTTTGCTGCAGCTTGTCTTTGAGATAGTCTGCCAGCGCCAGTTTTTCTTCTTCTGCTAGGTACAAACCAAGTTTTGTTCGACGCCATAAGATGTCTTCATCGGTTCTTGCCATCTCGTGATTGATTAAGTAGTCAATTTCACGCTGATATACACCACTCGCTTGATCTGAGAAGCAGTGCCCAAGATCTTCTGCGTCGTTTGCGCCTTCCATAAGATCCCAAGTTCGGGTCCCAAACTGGGTTACATAGCGAAGTAGCATCGACTCTGACGCCCATGTGTATTTAGCGTGAATCATTTTCACAAGTTGCTCACGGCTACAGCTGAAGTTACCACCAGGAAGTGCTTGGTTTGCCGTCCAGTCTTTACCCATTTCAGGAAGGAAAGGAGCCAGTTTATTCAGTGCAGCCTCGCCAAGCTTGCGGTAAGTTGTGAGCTTGCCACCGAATACTGAAAGCAAAGGTGCGTGATCGTATTCTGCATCCAGCTCTAGTGTGTAGTCACGTGTGATTGCCTGTGGTGAATCTGATTCATCATCACACAGTGGACGAACACCACTGAATGTCCATACTACGTCCTCTTTGCTTAGCTGTTGAACGAAGTGCTGGTTAACGACATCAATTAAGTAATCAACTTCGCCGTCTGAGATCGCGACTTCGCGCGGGTCGCCTTTGTATTCCACATCTGTGGTACCAATGATCGAGAACTGATCTAAGTAAGGGATCATAAATACGATGCGATTGTCCTTGTTTTGCAGGATGTAGGCTTGTGGCTCATCGTGGATACGAGGAACAACGATGTGTGAGCCTTTAATCAAACGAATATTACGAGGAGAGGTTTGATCCAATCCATCATCAAAGAACTGTTTGACCCAAGGGCCTGCTGCATTTACTAAGGTTTTTGCTTTACGTTCGAAGCGTTGGTCTGTCGTCATGTCGTGAATGGTGACATGCCAGACTCCGCCTTCACGGTGCGCTTTTTCAACACGGCAGTAGTTGCGAACTTCGGCGTTGTTTTCTTTTGCTGCCAGAACGTTGAGCAATACTAAGCGCGCATCGTCTACCCAACAATCTGAGTATTCGAAACCTGTCTTCATTTCAGGTTTTAGTAGCCCTGATTTCGCGAGGTCGATGGTTTTACTGCCTGGCAGTGTAGTCCGCTTTCCCAAGTTATCATAAAGGAACAAACCACAGCGGATCATCCAAGCTGGGCGCAAGAAGGGACGATGAGGTAAACGGAAACGCATCGGTGATGCGATATGTGGCGCTTTTCGAAGCAGTACTTCACGTTCAGCGAGCGCTTCCGAAACTAAACGAAACTCGTAATGTTCAAGGTAACGCAAACCACCGTGGATCAGTTTTGAACTGGCAGAAGAGGTTGCCGATGCAAAGTCATTGGCTTCATACAAGCCGACGCTTAAGCCGCGACCAGCAGCGTCTGCCGCAATACCGGCCCCGTTGATGCCGCCGCCGATCACAATCATATCTAGAGTAGGGGATGAGTTTGTCGTGGAAGCATTTTGTTGGATACTCATAAATTTGACCTCTTTGTGAGCGAACGAGCACATTGGAAACGGTCTTTATCCTAACTTAGGTTTCGTTTTTGGTCATTGTTTATTTTCGTTTATGAGCGTTTTGTGTGATTTGGGCACAAAAAAACCTCTATCTAATTAAGAAAGAGGTCATTTATGCGCGTAAATTTCGACAGTAAGTGCTATTCGGCTTCTATTATTTTCATTTGTGTATCAACCACTTCGAACGGAACGGCGGCTTCTTTCAGGATTGCGAGAATTTCTTCTGGCGGTTGTTTATTGGTAAATACCATGTTCAATTGCGCGATATTGCCCAATTTAACCATGGCATTGCGCCCAAATTTCGAATGGTCAACCGCTAGGAAGACACTTCGGCTGTTATCGATAATGGCTTGTTTTACGCGAACTTCGTGATAATCAAAGTCCAACAGCGAACCGTCAAAGTCGATCCCACTAATGCCAAGAATGCCGAAGTCGAGACGAAATTGCTTGACGAAATCTAGCGTTGCTTCCCCGACAATACCGCCATCACGGTTACGTACTTCACCGCCCGCCAAAATCACTCTGATTTCAGGGTTCGATAATAAGATGGAGGCCACATTAATGTTATTGGTGACGACGCGAAGTTGTTTGTGGTTTTTATTCAGTGCTCGAGCGACGGCTTCTGGTGTGGTGCCGATATCAATAAATAAAGTTGCGCCGTCAGGAATGTGTTTTACCACCTCTTCAGCAATCACATCCTTCTCATTAAAGTTGAGCGCTTTACGTGTGTTGTAGGATGTGTTTTCCGAACTTAAAGGAATCGTTGCACCACCATGGTAGCGCCGGATCTTGTTTTCATCCGCGAGGTCGTTTAGGTCACGACGAATGGTCTGAGGGCTCACATTAAACTTGTCTACCAGCTCATCCGTGCTGACATAGCCTTGTTTTTTCACCAACTCAACAATCTGTTGGTGTCTCGGTATTTGCTTCACTTAGCACTCCCTTGTGCACTGGTCATTGCCAGCACTTCAAAATCGAAAATACAAACTAGCGCTATTGTGCTCGAATTAGCGCATTGTGAGAAGTTGTAGGAGTGGAGAATCCGCGATCGAACACAAAAAAAGAGCGCCAATTTGACGCTCTGTACAATTCATTGGGGGAGATGTGATGGTTTCTCCGACATTAATCGTCTTCGTCGTGCAGCTCAGACCAGGTTTGAGCACACTTCACTGCGCGCTTCCAGCCCTTATAACGGCGGTTACGCTTCTCTTCATCGTCATGTGGCTCGAACCTGCGGTCGAGCACCGCCTTGCCTTGGAGTTCATCTGTACTACTCCAGAACCCAACGGCCAGACCCGCTAAATATGCAGCCCCTAGCGCCGTCACTTCGGTTACTTGAGGACGGTGAACTTGGGTATTAAGAACATCAGACTGGAACTGCATTAGGAAATTATTCGCCACAGCACCTCCATCTACACGCAGGTTTGCGAGCTTGATGCCCGAGTCGGCCTGCATTGCATCGAGAACATCGCGGGTTTGGTAAGCAATACTCTCCAGCGTTGCACGGATAATGTGGTTAGCATTCACGCCCCGAGTGAGGCCGACAATCGTACCGCGAGCGTAAGCGTCCCAATAAGGCGCGCCCAGACCTGTAAACGCAGGGACAACGTAAACACCGTTGGAGGAATCAACCTTGGTCGCAAAGTATTCCGAATCTTCTGCACCCGCTAGAATTTTCATTTCATCACGCAGCCATTGAATGGAAGCGCCGCCCATGAATACCGCACCTTCGAGGGCGTAAGCGGGCTCACCTTTTGGACCACATGCGAGGGTTGTCAGCAGACCATTCTTGGATGTGACTTTCTCTTGACCCGTGTTCATCAACAAGAAGCAACCTGTGCCGTAGGTGTTCTTCGCTTGGCCTGCTTCCACACACATCTGGCCGTAAAGAGCGGCTTGTTGGTCACCGGCAATACCGGCGATTGGGATACGAGTGCCACCTTTACCGCCAATGTTAGTTTGACCGTAGATTTCAGACGAGCATTTTACTTCAGGCATCATCGAGGCTGGGATGCCCAGTTCGTCCAGCATTTTTTGATCCCAGCATAGGTCGTTTATGTTAAACAGCATGGTACGCGAAGCGTTGGTGTAGTCGGTTACATGCACGCGGCCTTGTGTCATTTTCCAAACCAGCCAGGTATCAACGGTACCGAATAACAGTTTGCCTGCTTCTGCCTCTTTGCGTGCGCCTTCAACGTTGTCAAGAATCCACTTCACTTTTGTGCCGGAAAAATACGGATCGAGTACCAACCCTGTGTTGTTGCGAACATAATCCTCTAGTCCACGTGCTTTCAACTCTTCACAGATATCGGCAGTACGGCGACATTGCCATACGATTGCGTTATAAACAGGTTTGCCCGTCTCTTTGTTCCAGACAATTGTGGTTTCACGTTGGTTAGTAATACCGATGCCTGCAAGTTGGTCGCTGCGGATGCCCTTTTTCGCCAGTGCTTCAACCAAGGTAGAGCTTTGAGTCGCCCAGATTTCCATAGGATCATGTTCGACCCAACCTGCCTCGGGATAAATCTGAGTAAACTCTCGTTGAGAGACGCTCACAATATTTGCGTCATGATCCATAATGACAGCACGAGAGCTTGTCGTTCCTTGGTCTAGGGCAACAATGTATTTTTGCTCAGTCATGGTAAGAGTCCTTTTGTTTCATTATTTATATTTTAGTTGAACTAGTGAGTTTTAAGCTCGGGCTTGCTCTGCTTCTTCTTCGCTCTCGCACTGGTTTGGAATAGTGCAGCCATGACCTTGCTGTGGCAGATACGCCGCAATTGTTTTTGGGTACAACCAACCACCGAAACAGGCACCTGCGATAGGAGCAAGAATTGGCACAATAAAGTACGGGATTTCACGAGCACCAGTCAGTGCATAATCCCAGCCCGCAAAGTAAGCAAACAGTTTAGGGCCAAAATCACGAGCTGGGTTCATCGCAAAACCAGTGAGAGGGCCTAAAGATCCACCAATCACTGCAATGAGAATACCGATCAGTAGCGGGTTCATTGCGCCACGAGGTGCGCCGTTGTTCTCGTCACCCAGGGCAAGAATGGCAAACATGAGCACGGCCGTAATTACGAACTCCACAGCAAAAGCGCCTAAGAAAGAGAGAGAAGCGTGCGGGTAAGTTGAAAAAATGCCTGCCGTCACTAATGCATCTTGGCTGCTACGAACAAAGTTGTGCGCGATTTCATAATCAGTAAATAGGGTGCTGTATAAACTGTAAACCAGAGCAGCAGAACAAAATGCCCCGAGCATTTGCGCAATGATATAAGGCACCACTTTCGTCTTATCGAAACCATGGAACATGGCTAGTGCGATTGTAACGGCAGGGTTGATGTGCGCGCCGGATACGCCAGCAGTGCAGTAAATCGCAATGGCAACGCCAAAGCCCCATATAATACTGACTTCCCATTGACCAAATTCAGCCCCCGTCAATACAAGTGCAGCGACACAGCCTACGCCAAAAAAGATAAGTAACCCTGTGCCAATAAACTCGGCCAAACATTCTCCGAGCAATGAAGGGTGTTTTTTTGTTGTCATGTTAAGCGTCCTTTAATTGTTATGCTTCTCTAGCACGGCTCCATTGTGCATAGATAAACGTTTTCGAAAATAAACGAACGATTAAAATGAGTGTTTGAGCATGAGATTGTTAATAAAATTCTTGGCTTTTGTTAAACGGCGCATCTTTTACTTAAAATAAAACTTGATAAATGCTTGAGAAGCATCAACTTCATACTTAATAAGCTTAAGCTGCCGATGATGTTATTAAACACGTTGTGGTGAGAGGCGTTTGGTGAGGTCGCTTTCGGTTGTTTACGAGATGCAGTTGTGGAAATTGTGCTTATTTCGGTTTGATATGTGGTGATTAGTCTCTCCAACTTACTTGAAGTTAACCTTTTATTCTGAATTTTGTGCTTGTTTGAGCGCCGATTAACTCAAAAATACCATTGATTTGAGCGTTTGCTCACTTATTTAACAGTAACAAATTTTGGTGAAAGTGGAAGCGCAGTCTAATTTAATGTCTCGTATTTTACTGGATTTACTTAAATTTAATTCTTATGTAACACTAATCACAGAAATAAAAATTGAATTTCATAAAATGCACCAACTTTCGAACGAAACTCCTTTTTGCTCGTTCGCGATTTTAGATTCTTTACCACCACTCCATATAATTATGAGGTCCCTATGTTTGGTATTTTCAAACCTAAGGCGCATATCGATCCTTTATCGTCCGATAAAATTGATGGCGTCTACACTCGCTTACGTTGGCAACTCTTCATTGGCATTTTTGTCGGTTATGCTGGTTACTATCTTGTTCGCAAAAACTTTAGCTTGGCAATGCCTTACCTTATTGAACAGGGTTTTAGTCGTGGTGATCTGGGTGTTGCGTTAGCCGCGGTTTCGATTGCTTACGGTTTATCAAAATTCCTGATGGGCAGTGTCTCTGACCGTTCGAATCCCCGTTACTTCTTAAGTGGTGGTCTGTTGATGTCCGCGCTGGTGATGTTCTGCTTTGGCTTTATGCCATGGGCTACTGGGAGCATTACGGCCATGTTTATCCTTTTGTTCCTTAATGGTTGGTTCCAAGGTATGGGCTGGCCTGCTTGCGGTCGAACCATGGTCCACTGGTGGTCGCGTAAAGAGCGTGGCGAGATAGTGTCGGTTTGGAATGTGGCACATAACGTAGGTGGTGGCTTGATTGGTCCACTGTTCATTTTAGGTCTTTGGGCGTTTAACGACGACTGGCACACCGCTTTTTATGTCCCTGCATTTTTTGCCACGCTCGTTGCTGTTTTTGTTTGGTTTACAGTCAGAGACACGCCTCAATCTTGTGGCCTTCCTCCGATTGAAGAATACAAAGATGATTACCCAGACGACTACGATAAGTCGCATGAAAAGGAAATGAGCGCAAAGGAAATTTTCTTCAAGTATGTTTTCTCCAATAAATTACTGTGGTCAATTGCGATTGCTAACGCGTTCGTTTACTTGATCCGTTACGGTGTTCTTGATTGGGCTCCGGTATATCTAAAAGAAGCAAAAGACTTCTCGGTCGATAAATCATCTTGGGCATACTTCTTGTACGAGTGGGCAGGTATCCCAGGGACGCTGTTGTGTGGTTGGATTTCTGACAAAGTATTTAAAGGCCGCCGCGCGCCCGCGGGGATTTTATTTATGGTGCTCGTTACCCTTGCTGTACTTGTTTATTGGTTCAACCCAGCTGGAAACCCAGCTGTTGATATGATGGCATTGGTTGCGATTGGCTTTTTGATTTACGGTCCGGTAATGCTGATTGGTTTATACGCACTTGAGCTTGCCCCCAAGAAAGCGGCAGGTACCGCAGCTGGCCTAACGGGTCTATTCGGTTACTTGGGTGGTGCGGTAGCGGCCAATGCGGTTCTTGGTTATACCGTTGATCACTTCGGTTGGGATGGTGGTTTTATCATCCTTATCGGTTCGTGCATCACGTCCATCGTTTGTTTGACTTACGCATTCCTTGGAGAGCGTGCTCATCATGAGCAAAAAGCACGTGAGAAAGAAGCATTAGCGTCATAAAAGCTTAAAGGGGCAGTGAAATACTGCCCCTTCGAATAAATGAAGGAAATAACAATGAAAACAACATCAGTGTGTATGGCGGCTCTCGCTCTCAGTATTTCAGTTGGCGCCATTGCCCAGCCGCTTGTTATCGCCCACCGTGGTGCATCGGGTTACTTGCCAGAACATACCCTAGAAGCAAAAGCATTGGCGTACGCGATGAAGCCAGATTACATCGAGCAAGATGTAGTGATGACCAAAGATGATCAACTCGTCGTATTGCATGATCATTATCTCGATCGCGTGACCGATGTGGCAGAGCGATTCCCTGCTCGTGCACGTAAAGATGGTCGTTACTACGCGATTGATTTCACGCTTGCAGAGATCAAATCATTGCGTGTGACAGAAGGGTTTAATATCGATGACAAGGGGAATAAGGTTGCGGGTTACCCGAATCGATTCCCAATGTGGAAGTCAGATTTTACTGTTCCGACTTTTGCTGAAGAGATTGAGTTAATCCAAGGCTTAAATAAAACCCTCGGCTACGATATTGGCATTTACCCTGAAATCAAAGCACCATGGTTTCACCGTCATGAAGGCAAAGACATCTCCAAAGCAGTACTTAAAGTCTTAAAGCAGTACGGCTACGACTCGCAAGATGACAAAGTGTTCTTACAATGCTTTGATGCGAATGAGCTGCAACGCATTAATAGTGAACTCATGCCAGCAATGGATATGGATTTAAAGCTCGTTCAGCTCATGGCTTACACCGATTGGAACGAAACCATGGAGTACAAAGGCGACAAGGAAACACCATACAGTTATGACTGGATGTTTGAAGCCAATGGCATGAAGAAGGTTGCCCAATATGCGGAAGGAATTGGTCCTTGGAAGCCAATGTTGGTGGATGACAAATCAACCAAGGATAACATCATCATCAAACCTCTGATGAAAGCGGCAAAAGATGCAGGTTTGCAAGTGCACCCTTATACTTTCCGAGCTGACACAGGACGCATTCCTGCTTACACAGATAGCTTCGATGGCATGATGGATATCTTCTACAATCAAGTCAAAGTAGACGGCTTGTTTACTGATTTTCCGGATAAAGCGGTGAGCTTTCTAAATAAGTAAACGTCAGGAATCCACATTCTCTGACAAGCAGAGTGTTTGGAACACTACGCATTACGTCACACGCCATGTCGTAACAATTTGCCCTCTATCAGGCAATAAAAATCCCCCAACAGTTTCCTGCTGGGGGATTTTCGTAGGGCTAATTCACGAATGAATTAGTTGTTTTTATGCAGTTCGCTGTTCAGTTCAACCGCGCTCTTGTTTGCAAGACACTCGATTTGACCTGTTATAGAGTTACGACGGAATAGTAGATCTGAAACACCAGCAAGATCGCGGGCTTTCACTACTTCTACCTCTTGGCCAGCAGAATCTAGCATGCGTACTTTAGAGCCAGCGGTTACGTACAGACCTGATTCGACGGTACAACGGTCACCCATTGGGAAGCCAAGACCTGCGTTTGCGCCTAGTAGAGAGTTTTCACCGATAGAAACCACAACTTTACCACCGCCAGATAGCGTACCCATGATAGATGCGCCGCCGCCGATGTCAGAGCCGTTACCAACCACTACGCCAGCAGAAATGCGGCCTTCAACCATGCTCACGCCAGTGGTACCTGCGTTGAAGTTGATGAAGCCTTCGTGCATTACCGTTGTGCCTTCGCCAACGTGTGCGCCAAGACGTACGCGAGAAGTGTCAGCGATACGAACGCCAGTTGGTACCACGTAGTCCACCATTTTCGGGAACTTGTCTACGCAGTCGACGCTGAGTGCATGACCCGCTAGGCGAGCTTCGATTTGACGCTCTGCCAGTTCAGGTAGGTCGATTGGACCTTCGTTAGTCCATGCGATGTTGTGCAGTAGACCGAAGATACCGTCTAATACCGTGCCGTGTGGTTGAACTAGTCGGTTAGAGATAAGTTGAAGTTTTAGGAAACCTTCAGCGACGCTTTGTGGCTGCTCGTCCGTTGCAAGGATAACCAGTACAAGTGGTTGTGCTGATTCTGCTGCTTTTGCTGCGAAAGAGGCGTTTGCCGCATCGCCGTTTGCTTCAAATGCTGCTGCCAGTTCTGCGCTTTGTGCTGCAGAGATCTCGATAGCTTGGTTGCCTTGTTCGTAACCTGCTACTGCTGCGAGTGCACTTACTAACGCGTCACTTGGGTTAAGAACTGGGTTTGGAAAAAACGCTTCGATGATTTTGCCGTCGCGGTTTTTAGTTGCTGTACCGAAGGCTAGAGAGAAGAAAGCCATAGTTGATCTCCATGTGTTGGGTCTTGTGTCTCGTCTATTCACTGACAAGAAATAATGAGTTGTTAGCCATCATAATGAGAGTATCGGGCAGTTTAAAGAGGGGAGCGATAGAAAGTCTATCGATGGATACCTTTTGTCTTCCTAGAGATGCGCCTGTCTGATAAGAAATGTTTGTCTAATGATAAATCTGTCGTAAAAGCGAGTGCTGACTGGATTTGGTTCGCACCAAGGTAGGCGAGAAGGAACTTATCATGGCGAAAAATAAGGGGAGGACCGAAGTCACTCCCCCTACACTGGGTTTGTGGGATTTACTGGCTTTGGATAGAAAAGTCAGTAAATCGGATCAGAGGCTTAGCTCACCGACCTCTACTGCAAGTGCCACGGTAGCACCCACCATTGGGTTGTTACCCATGCCGATGAAGCCCATCATTGCAACGTGTGCTGGTACAGAAGAGCTACCCGCGAATTGCGCATCAGCGTGCATGCGACCCATGGTATCGGTCATACCGTAAGACGCAGGACCAGCCGCGACGTTGTCTGGGTGTAGAGTACGACCAGTACCACCACCTGATGCTACAGAGAAGTAAGGCATGCCTTCACGGTTACGCTCTGCTTTGTATATACCTGCAACTGGATGTTGGAAGCGAGTTGGGTTGGTTGAATTACCTGTGATGCTCACGTCTACTTGTTCTTTGTGCATGATAGCCACGCCTTCACGTACATCGTCTGCACCGTAACAAAGGATTTCACCACGTGGACCTTGCGAGAATCGGCGACGTTCCACCTCTACTAACTCACCAGTTTGGTAGTTGTATTGAGTGCGCACGTAAGTGAAACCATTGATGCGTGATATCAGGTAGGCGGCGTCTTTGCCCAAGCCATTTAAGATCACTTTTAATGGATTTTGGCGTGATTTATTCACGTTTAACGCGATTTTGATTGCGCCCTCTGCTGCTGCGAATGACTCGTGACCGGCAAGAAAAGCAAAACAGCCACTTTCTTCATTCAGTAAACGAGCTGCCAATGCACCGTGCCCGATACCCACTTGGCGTTGCTCTGCCACGCTGCCTGGTTTTGTGCATGCTTGCAGTCCTTCGCCGATGATGTTTGCTGCGGCTTCCGCTGTTTTCGCACCGCGAAAAATCGCTAATGCAGTACCTAATGTGTAGGCATCGGCTGCGCTTTCAAACGCGATAGGTTGAGTGTCCATCACTAGTGCTTTTGGGTCGATACTACGATCCATACAAAATTGGTAAGCCTCTTCCAGAGAAGAAAGTTGCATTTCGTCTAGTGTGCGACGTACAGATTCAGTCATTGGAGTGTTCATAATCTCTTTCCTCGTGGTGGCAATTATTGTTGGCGTGGGTTGATGGTGGTTACGGCTTCGTCAAAACGACCGTAAGTCCCCGTTGCCTTGTCTGCCGCTTCAGCTGCGGGCACGCCTTTGTTGATGGCTTTCATCATCTTGCCTAGGTTGAGATATTGATAACCTATCACTTCTTTGTTTTCATCTAGCGCGAGCTTAGTGACGTAGCCTTCTGCCAACTCCATGTAACGTACGCCTTTCGCTTTGGTTGAATAGCTGGTACCCACTTGGCTACGTTGAGTTTGACCAAGATCCTCCAGTGCTGCGCCAATTTCCAAGCCGCCCTCAGAGAAAGCAGATTGAGTGCGGCCGTAAACGAACTGGAGGAAGATTTCGCGCATCGCGACGTTGATAGCATCACAGACCAAATCGGTGTTGAGAGCTTCAAGAATGGTTTTGCCAGTTAAGATTTCAGCGGCCATCGCTGCGGATTGGGTCATGCCTGAACAGCCAATCGTTTCGATCAAAGCTTCTTCGATGATGCCGCTTTTGACATTGAGCGTCAGTTTTGCTGCACCCTGTTGAGGAGCGCAAGCACCAACGCCGTGGCTTAGACCAGAAATCGCGATAACGTCTTTTGGATTGATCATTGCGCCTTCGACAGGGATCGGTGCAGATGCATGAAGATCGCCACGTTGAATCGGGCACATTGATTGGATTTCGTGTGAGTATTGCATAGTGTTTTCCCAGTGTATTTTTATTTTTGAGAAAACAGGGGCAGGGTTGGAGGAGAGTTGAATTGCTCACTACAGAACTCAAGCTTTCACGTCATAAGTAAAAGCATTTCCAACAGGGCGGACCTGTTTTCGTCTCTGTAGGAGTCATCAGCTATACAAGCGGTTTGAATCATTCGATTCCGGTGGCACCCCATCACCAACCCCAATAGATTAGATCTAAGTCACATTAGCCTGCAATATAAAACTTAGAGTAATTGGGGATATTAAATTGGTTCTTTATATTGCTACAGATATATAGCGATAAATAAATAGCATAAAAAAACGCCGCACAATGCGACGTTTTCTCGAAACAAATTAGAGGCTTATGCAGCGTCTTCTTGCTCGCTATCTTCTTCAACAGCTTCAAGTTTCTTGGCTTTTTTTGGTGCAGGTTTACGTTTTGCACCCAACGCATGAAGTACTTCGTCTTTATTTTGCGCCAGAAACATAGCAAGATCCTCTTGCTTGCCCTCGTCTTCTAGAAGTTCACTTTTACCCAGCAGTGAAAATAGCTCATCCGCCATGTCCAACATTTTATCGTATGCGTCAGCTTCCGCTTTAGAGGTAAAAGTCATTTTCTCTTCTCCATTGCGTTCTACCACGTACTTGACGATTACAGCCATGGTTGGTCCTCTAAGTTGATTAAATTATACTGGCTTTTTATACAGTTTTTGAGTTCATAAGTCTAGCAGCAAGCCTCAGAATCAGAGTCCGGTGCAACTAAGTGACCAGCATTTGAACTATCTACCTACCTTGAACTACTCCCCTCGAACTAGCCACCCTTGAGGTGTGGGATTGTGGGCGCTTCCAATTTTGACTGAACTCAATAAATTTACGCAGGAGTGGACTCTGATACTTCTCCTTGTGGATCAAAAGCCAGAAGCGACGTTTCATATCCAGTGGTATGTTGAGCATTTTTACACGACCATCGCGAATCGCAGGTTCTACTGATAAGCGTGACAGGCAACCTAAACCTAGCCCTGCTGATACTGAGTTAATTAGTGCTTCTGTTGTGTTGAGCTGAAAAGCCTCATGCCAGTGTTCTATACGTGGAGCGATAGCGCGCATGAAGAACTCTCGAGAACCTGAACCTGCCTCACGCAGAACCCATTCCGTGCCTTCGAGTTCGTTTAGCCTGATAGGCCCTGCGTTGAGGTTAGGGTAGTCCGGCGGACAAATCACACACATTTCATCTGCACTGAATTGCGTTGATTGTAGCTCTGGGTGAATAGTCTTACCCTCAATGAGCGCGATGTCGAGTTCATAGGCGATCAACATGTCACAAATCTGCGCCGAGTTGGAGATGAACAAACTCTGCGATTGGTGATTTGTTTCATCACGGAAGTCACTTAATAGGTAAGGTGCGACTTGGTTGCCAATGGTGTCGCTGGCACCGATACGTAGCAATCCTGATAAAGTTTGGTCGCTATCGAACACACTCTCAATATCCCGAGCTCGGTTAAGGAGTTCATCGGCAAGGGGCAAAAGCTTATGTCCCTCTTGATTGAGTATTAAGCGGTTATTGATCCGATCAAACAGGTGATGGCCAATCTGTTTCTCTAACTCAGACAGTGCCATACTGACGGCAGCCTTCGAAAGGAATAGGCTTTCTGAGGCTGCTGTCAGCGTTTTGTGCTGAGTGATCGTAGTAAAAACTTTCAGTTGTTTTAAAGAGATATGACTAGCCATGATGTTCCGTTAACCAAAGCTGAACGTTAGTTATGAATAATTAGATATATTAGAACGAAGTGCAAGAGTAAACTATCCGCCATAGAAGTTAGCTTGAATTTTGAGGTCGTAATGATTCAAAGAACAAAAGCAAAAGTAATGGGAGCTCCGACCCCAATGGCGGGTCTGGCTCTTGGTATTGCGAGCTTAGGTTGGAGTTGGGAAAACTTCGCCGAATTAAATGGCTATGGACAGTGGATTAGCGCAGGTATTGCAAGCGTATTATTAGCAATCTTGGCGATTAAGTTTCTTTTTCACAATCATTTGTTGAGACAAGATCTTGCACACCCTGTCGTCGGTAGTGTCGTTCCAACTTTCGCGATGGGAACCATGGTGGTGTCAAAGTCATTAGGGCACTTTTTCTCTGTTGCAGGTGACGTGCTTTGGTTAGTGGCAGTCGTCTTGCATATCGTGTTCCTTGTGAGCTTCTTATACCATCGTGCGAAAGACTTTGAACTACACCACATGGTGCCAAGTTGGTTCGTTCCACCAGTGGGAATCATAGTGGCGGACGTGTCGTTCTCTGGAAACCCTGTACTTGATCCCATAGCGTACGGTACCTTGGTCTTCGGTATGGTGGCCTACGCGGTAATGCTACCAATGATGATCTATCGTTTTATGTTTACTCATGAAATCCCAGACGTAGCCAAACCAACCATGGCGATTATGGCGGCACCTGCAAGCCTATCATTAGCGGGCTACCTTACTGTAACCACGTCGCCTTCACCTGTCATTATTGCTTTGTTGTTTGGTATTGCGGTATTGATGACAGCCATCACCTACCTAGCCTTCTTTAAATTGCTAAGACTGCCATTTAGCCCGGGCTACGCAGCGTTCACTTTCCCTATGGTGATCGGTGCGACAGCGCTGTTTAAAACCGCAGATTGGATGGAAGCGCGTGGCCTAGCAGCGCACTATGTACAACAAGTTCGAGGCTTGGCAGGGATTGAGTTGGTTGTGGCAACCATTGTGGTGTTTTATGTTGGTTTGCAATACATCAATCACTTACTAATTCAGCGAAATTAGTAACAGCGCATTACGTTTATTGGTAAATGAAGCCTCTTGATCTCACCAAGAGGCTTTTTTGTATCGCTGAAATGATTCCTTACGCTAATTTAGCGGCATGATGAACATCTGCATTCTTATCGTTTGTTGTAAAAGCGGGACATATCCTCGAGGGAATGTTTAATCACATGCACTGGTACCGTGAGCAGAATCGTAAAATAAGAAGCCAAAATACGGTTGGTCGCTTTCCTGTTTTTGAAACTGAATAAATCATCGGTGATCTGCTGGTCACGTTCGATTTGTGTTTGCGTGTAAGATTTAACTTACAAATGTCGATTGTTGGTTGTTTGCGCAGAGTTTGAGTGTTCTCTAACCTTTTGTTACTTAAGCTATCGAGATCGTTCTGGGAATAAATAAGGCTGTGCTAAGCTTGCTAACAGTTTCCATTGGCATTCGGTGCTCTTACTTTGTTTACTGTTTATCACTCTAATCAGGTCGATGTTCTTAAATCACTTCTTGTTGAGCTCATTCGCATCAATCCACTAGAAAACCCTTTCGAAAAAGAGCAAATCTTGGTGCAAAGCCCAGGCATGTCTCAGTGGCTAAAAATGGAATTGGCAAAAGAGTTTGGTGTTGCCGCAAATCTAGAGTTCCCACTGCCAGCGACTTTCATTTGGGAAATGTTCACTCAAGTCTTGACCGATGTGCCAAAGCGCAGTGCCTTCAACAAAGAAGCCATGACATGGAAGCTAATGCACTTGCTTCCGGGTTTGTTGAACGAAGCGTCATTCGAACCCTTAGCTCGTTATCTCCAGGATGACGATGACCACTCCAAACTGTATCAATTGGCAGAGAAAATTGCCGATATCTTCGATGGCTATTTGGTCTATCGCCCGGAATGGATTGCGAACTGGGAAGCTGGACAAACGGTGCCTGAACTTGAAGGTGAGCACCCATGGCAGCCGATCTTGTGGCAGGCGTTGTACGATCACACTGTGACCTTGGGGCATTCACCTTATCATCGAGCCAACTTGTACGAGCACTTCATTGATACACTAGAAAACTTTAACGGTAATTTTGAACATTTGCCGAAGCGTCTGTTTGTGTTTGGTATCTCTTCTCTGCCGCCACGTTATATGGATGCACTAAAAGCCATTGGTGAACATATCGATGTGCACCTGATGTTTACCAACCCTTGTCGTTATTACTGGGGTGAAGTTCGCGATCGTAAATTTTTGGCTCGCTTGGCAGCAAAGCATCGTAAACACGTGGTGTGGCAAGAAGATCATTCTGAAGTGCGAGGTGAGAGTGAGCAATTAAAAGGCTCACTAGAAGAGAACCTGGTTGATGAATTGCATGCCGATGTGGTGGGTAATAGTTTATTGGCTTCAATGGGGAAACTCGGGCGCGACAATATGTATTTGCTGTCACAGCTTGAATCCCATGAAATTGAAGCTTTTGTTGATGTCGAGCGAGACAGTCTACTCCATCAACTTCAAGCCGACATTCTTAATTTAGAAGAGCATCAAGACGACCAGCAAATTGACAGCAGTCAGCACAAACAATTAGTGACTTTGGGTGATAAATCTCTGAGCTTACATTCTTGCCATAGCCCGATGCGAGAAGTCGAAGTGCTGCACGACCAACTTCTGGCAATGTTCGATGCGGACCCAACACTGAAACCGCGCGATATTATCGTGATGGTGGCAGACATCAATGCCTACAGCCCTGCCATTCAAGCAGTATTCGGTAACGCACCAGGTGAGCGATACATTCCTTACTCGATCTCAGACCGAACGGCCGATCAAGAAAGCCCAATATTGGCGGCTTTCATGCAACTTGTTAATTTACCGAATACACGTTGTTTGGCTTCTGAATTGCTTGAACTGTTAGAAACGCCAGCGATTTTACAGCGATTTGAACTCAGCGAAGACGATTTCCTACAAGCCAAACAATGGGTGGAAGAATCTGGCATTCGCTGGGGGCTTGATAGCCATACAGGCGGCGAATTTGAACTACCAGAAACACGTCAAAATACATGGCTATTTGGTATCCAGCGTATGCTATTGGGCTACGCGATGCCTGAATCAGCCAGTCTTTTTGAAGCGCAACAAGGGAGCCTTGCACCATACAATGAAGTTCAAGGTATGGGGGCAGAGCTTGCGGGTAAGTTAGCCCACTTTATTCAACAAATCAGCCACTATCGAGGCAAACTTTCCCATGCTCAGTCGATTGACGCATGGCGCGAGATCTTGGTGGCGATGTTAGATGGCTTCTTCTTAGTTGAGCTAGAGGGGGAAATGGCGCTCAAGTCGATTCGAGATACCTTGAGTCAACTGAAAGAACAGCTCACTGATGCCGATTTTGAAGACGACTTGTCGCCTGCGATTGTTCGTCAATATCTGCAAAACAAACTGTCAGGAACAAGAGTCAGTCAGCGTTTCCTTGCCGGACAAGTGAATTTCTGTACTCTGATGCCGATGCGTTCGATCCCATTTAGAAGCGTGTGTTTGCTTGGGATGAATGATGGTGTTTACCCGCGTTCAATGCCTCCGGAAGGTTTTGACTTAATGACGGGGCGCACTAAACCTGGTGACCGTTCGCGTCGAGATGATGACCGGTACCTATTTTTAGAAGCCGTGTTGTCTGCGCAGCAAAGTTTGTACATCAGCTACGTTGGCCGATCTATCCAAGATAACACTGAGCGTGTGCCGTCTGTACTGGTATCGGAGTTGATGGAATATTGCCATCAAAACTACTGTCTAGAGGGTGATCAAGAACAGCCAGTCGATGACTCCGGAGATAAACTGCTCAACGAGTTAGTGAACGTGCATGCGATGGTGCCATTCAGCCCGAACTCATTCCAAGGTTCACATGCAAGCTACGCCAAAGAGTGGATTCCTGCTGCATTGACCCAAAGCAATCAATTGCAAGGCAGTGCGCGTGGTGAGTTTAACCGTGCATTGGATGATTACTTGCTCGGAGCGAGCTTCCCAATCGAGCTGGACTTGGTGGAATTACAGCGCTTTTGGCGCTTGCCAGTACAGTATTTCTTTAATCGCCGTTTGAAAGTGATTTTCGAGCCACCATTACCGATAATGGCAGATGATGAACCATTCGTGTTGGGTGGCTTAGAAAGTTACCAGATGCGTGATGAGTTACTGGAAACCTTACTCGAAACCGCCATTACTCAACCGTCGGCAAAAGCAGATGTACTCAAGCATTTTATGAGTGAACAACGTGCTCAAGGCAAACTCCCAGTTGGTGCATTCGGTGATATCGAGTTTGAGACCAACCGCGTGCAAGCTGAAGAGCTGGTGGATAAATTGGCCTTCTTATCTGGGGCTCCGCAAGATGATTTAGAAATCGACCTTACCTTTGATGTGCTTGGCGAAGGGAAGAATATTCGTTTAATAGGTTGGCTAACCCAGTGTTATCAGTCTGGCTTGATTCGTTACCGAAGCGGTAGAATTCGTGCGCAGGATTATCTTGCTGCATGGATTGATCATCTTGCTATGTCGGCTTCCGGTCAGGCGAGAAAGACCCATGTTATCGGATATGATCGAAAGGAAGGGGCTGTACACTTGGTTTACCCAGCAATGGCAGACGCTGCAAAAGCTAAACAACTGCTTGCTGAACTAGTACGTTTGTTTTTTGAAGGCATGACTAAGCCATTGCCATATTTCCCGAAAACTGCACTTGCGTGTGTTGATGCGGGCTTTAGCCGCGGGCATTGGGCCGATGATGAAGAGAAATCGCTCAAGAAAATGGCCGATGCATTCAATGATGGCTATATGAGCCCGGGCGAAGGAAATAACGCCTATATTTCGCGTATTTGGTCTGCTTGGAATGATGAGCTTGCAGCAGAGGTACGTATGTTGACGGCGTTGGTTTTGCAAGGTGCAAGATTGGCGGCGACAGAGGCCAGTGATGAAAATTAAGTTGGCGAATGTGAATTGATTGTACAGAGAGAGTAGGGTGGCCGCCAGAAAATCATTATTGTTTGTAGGGCGTTTGCTGTGCGGCCGCAAGGTCAGAGGGACCGTGATTGGTTTGAATCTAGCCGCCTAACAGGCTGGCTAATTGCATGGGCCGCATACTAACGGTACTTCATAATGACTACCGTGAGTGAGATCCCACTAACCTGTAAATGTTGCGATTTATTGGTAGTGAGTAGAGTTTTTTAACGATAGACAGTATTAGAGGACTGATTGATCTTTAGAAGTGATTTACCTTCTGAACATCAACATGTCCTTATTGAATACTTGGAGAGATTCAGCGTTATGGCGCAAATGTCAGTTCCAACGCCACTGCAAACCATGACTTTTCCACTGCATGGGGCAAGGTTAATTGAAGCATCGGCGGGTACGGGTAAAACTTTTACCATCGCGGGGTTGTACCTGCGACTGCTGTTAGGACACGGCACGACCGATACCAAACATCGCGTGCCGTTGACCGTGGATCAAATATTGGTGGTGACCTTTACTGAGGCCGCAACGGCGGAGCTGCGTGATCGTATTCGTGCGCGTATTCACGACGCAAGGATCGCATTTTCTCGTGGCCAAAGCTTGGATCCTGTTATCCAGCCTCTGTTGGTAGAGATCGACGATCATAAGCAAGCCACTGAGATACTCTTGCAAGCAGAGCGCCAAATGGATGAAGCCGCGGTCTATACCATTCACGGTTTTTGTCAACGTATGCTGACACAGAACGCTTTTGAATCGGGTAGCCGTTTCGACAATGAGTTTGTAACCGATGAGAGTCACCTTAAGGCGCAAGTGGTTGCCGATTACTGGCGTCGTAACTTCTACCCTTTGCCATTCGCTTTGGCTGGAGAAGTGCGCCAATTATGGGGTTCGCCATCGGAGCTGCTGTATGACATCAGTCACTATCTCACGGGAGCACAGCTCAGTCTTTCGGTTCCAGCAATGCAGGGCAGCCTTGCTGAGTTACATGAGCAAAATTTAAAGCAGATCGATGCATTGAAAGCCCAATGGCGTGATAGTCAAGATGACTTTCTTACGCTGATTTCGGACTCTGATGTCAACAAACGCAGCTACACTAAAAAGTCGTTGCCGACATGGTTAGAAGTGGTCAATGCATGGGCTGCGACAGAAACCACAGGCTATGACTATCCAGATAAGCTGGAGAAGTTTGCACAAAATGTGTTATTTGAGAAAACTGCGAAAGGCAGCGCGCCGCAGCACCCAATGTTTGAGGCGATCGAAGCTTTCCTTGCCAACCCAATCAGCTTAAAGGCACCGCTATTAGCCCATGCGATTGAGCATGGCCGAGTGATGCTAGCAAAAGCCAAAAAACAGAAGCAATGGCTATCATTTGATGACTTGCTGACTCAGCTTTCTGCTTCTATTGATAGCGATGAGAGTGCGTTGCTGACGGATCGTATCCGCACGCTTTATCCCGTTGCGATGATTGATGAATTCCAAGATACAGACCCACTGCAATACAGTATTTTTAGCCGTATTTATTTGGATAACCCTGAATGCGGCCTGTTTATGATCGGTGACCCGAAACAGGCAATTTACGGTTTTCGTGGCGCCGACATTTTTACCTACATCAAGGCACGTAACCAAGTCAGTGCTCATTACACGCTTGGCACTAACTGGCGCTCAGGTGCTGATATGGTGCAGGCCGTGAACCAGGTTTTCTCTCTGCCAGATAGTCCGTTCATCTACGATACTGATATTCCATTTCACGCGGTGAATTACAGTCCAAGTGCAGACAAACGCGTTTGGACCATGGGGGGGCAAAAGCAACCTGCGCTGACTTATTGGTTGCAAGCAGCAGAAGACAAACCATTGGCAAAAGGCGAATATCTTACCGTTATGGCTGAAGCGACGGCGAGCCAAATTCAAACCATTTTGACCGCAGCTCAGCGCGGCCAAGCGTGTTTGGTGAATGGTGAAAAGCAAAAGCCAGTCAAAGCAGGCGATATTGCGGTGTTGGTGCGAACGGGGAGTGAGGGCCGCAAGATCAAGCAAGCGCTGGCTGACCAAGGTATTGCTAGCGTGTACCTTTCTAACCGCGATAGCGTGTTTACCAGCTCTGTCGCACAAGACTTACAACGTTTGCTGCAAGCGGTGTTAACGCCAGAAAATGACAGGGCATTGCGAGCCAGTTTAGCATCTGAATTATTTGCTCTGGATGCGGCAAGCTTGGATGCTCTCAATAACGATGAAGCCGTATGGGACAATGCGGTTAATGAATTTAAAGAATACCGTAAGTTATGGGTACAACGTGGCGTGCTACCTATGCTTAGAGCTGTGATCAGTAAGCGTCATATTGCCGAACGTCTTTTGGAACAAGGAGCCAGCTCACAAAGCGAAAACGGTGAGCGAGTACTTACCGATCTGATGCACATTGGTGAGTTATTGCAGCAAGCAAGCAACGAATTAGACAGCGACCATGGTTTGCTGCGTTGGTTGGCGCAATCCATCAGCGATGCAGAACATGGGTTAGGTGGCAGCGATGACCAAATTCAGCGTTTGGAATCAGAGCGTAACTTGGTGCAAATCGTCACCATTCACAAATCTAAAGGCTTGGAATACGAGTTGGTCTTTCTTCCATTTGTATTTAGCTACCGCGAGGCGAGTGAAGCCAAATACTACGACGCCGAGAATGATCGTACCGTGCTCGATATTACCGGGAACGATGCGTCGCTAAAACAAGCTGATAAAGAGCGGCTTGCTGAAGATTTACGCCTTATCTATGTAGCGCTTACGCGTGCCGTGTATGCCTGTTTTATTGGCGCTTCACCACTGCGTAATGGGCGTTCAACCAAAGAGCCAACAGGAGTGCATCACAGTGCGATTGGTTACTTGGTACAAAATGGTCAAGAGGGCGGCATTAACGATCTGTTTGTCGGGCTTAGCAAACAGCAAGAGAACCTCGATAGTGTTGTGATTTGTGAGCCCCCAAAGCAGCATGTTGAGAGGTATGTAGCAGAGCAATCCGAGTTAGAAGCGCTGACAGCGAAAGAGCTGCAAAAACCAATTGATAGAAACTGGCGCATCACCAGTTACTCGGGCTTGATTAAGCAAGGCTCTCATCATGCTGAACATGACGCGACGATAGAAATCACGGGCTTTGATATCGATTCTTCCGAAGAGCAAGATGAAGCGGCATTGGTTGAGCCAGAACGCTCTATCTTTAATTTCCCTCGTGGCGCACGTCCGGGGACTTTCCTGCACAGTTTATTTGAGGAAATCGAGTTTACTCAGCCTGCAACAACAGAAGAGAATAGCCAGATTATTCTTGGTTTGATGGAAAGTGAACAGCTTGATGAGGAATGGTTGCCAATCCTGCAAAAATTGATTGATACCGTGCTGGCCACTCCGTTGGATAGCAAAGCGTTGCAACTGAATCAAAAAGGTACCGCGCAGCGCTTGGTAGAGATGGAATTCTTGCTGCCAATTGAAGTCTTGTCTGCACCAGCACTAAACCGTGTGATTCAACGTCATGATCCATTGTCTGCCAAAGCGGGCGATCTGGGTTTCCAAACGGTGCAAGGTATGTTGAAAGGCTTTATTGATTTGGTATTTGAACACCAAGGCAAATACTACGTACTTGACTGGAAATCGAATCATTTGGGCGATGATGTGTGCCACTATCATGGCGATGCACTGAAGTCAGCCATGGCGGATCATCGTTACGATCTGCAATATCAAATCTACGCCTTGGCGCTGCATCGTTTCTTGCGCAGCAGACTGCCAAATTATGATTATGAACAACATTTTGGTGGCGTTTATTACCTGTTCTTGCGTGGCATGGATGGGCAAAGCGATCATGGTATTTTTTCTGCCAAGCCAAGCTTCGAATTTTTACAAGAGATGGATCATTTGATTGATGGTCGAGCGCTTGAAACGCGATCCAGTGAATCGGGTCAAATGGAGTTAATTTGATGAAAACCAATGATGTGACTTCTGCTCCAGATGGTGCAATCGCAACTTTAGACCTGATGAACACCTTAGCGTCACTGGTCAGTAAGGGGGCGATTCGTCAATTGGATTTTCAGTTCGCCTGCTTTATTTATGCTCAAGCTGAACTGCAAGAGAACAGCCAAGCGCTGGCTTTTATTGCTGGAGTAGCCAGTAGTGAGTTAGGTAAAGGGCATATTTGTTTGCCCCTTTTTGATAGCCAAGGACAACCAGTCGATCTTGCCAGTAAGCTTGGTTTGTTTGGTGAACCCTCATTGACGCTGAACACTCAGATGCAAGGCGTTAACTGGGTTGAGCTTCTGCAAGCGTCGCCTTTGGTTGGTGCTCAAGGTGAAGCCTTGCCAATGATGTTTGATGGTGAGCGTCTCTACTTGCATCGTTACTGGCACTATGAAGTGACGTTGGCGGGTAAGCTCAATCAACTCAGTGCTGCTGTAAATTTGCAGTCGCAAGAGTTCGAGCGTTTATCAGAACTGCTCCATCACTTATTCGCTCGTCAGTACCACTTTTTGTTTAATGCACTCGCCAGATTGGCCGAAGTTGGAACCAGCAGCCAAGTGCTGCGTCAGCAGTTAGTCTGTGATTATTTGGATGTGGTTGCCGGAGGCAATCTCGATTGGTCAGCCATTGAAGCTGTCGTCTGCCAAGCGAAACACGTTAGTGACCTCCAAGTATTGGATAAGCTTATACCGCTGTCAGCCTGCGTGAACTGGCAAAAAGTTGCAGCGGCTGTGGCTCTGACGCGCCGTTTTGCGGTGATTTCCGGTGGTCCGGGGACGGGTAAAACCACCACGGTAACCAAACTGCTTGCCGCGCTGATTGAGCAAGCAGGACAAGAGAAAAATCTTACTATTAAGCTGGTGGCGCCAACTGGTAAAGCGGCGGCACGTTTGACTGAGTCTATTGGTAAGGCGATTCAAGAGTTGCCAGTCGAATCCGAACTCAAGCTGAAAATACCAACGGAGTCGAGTACTTTACATCGCTTATTGGGTGCGATCCCGAACAGCGCTGAGTTTCGTCATAACAAGCAAAATCCGCTACACCTCGATATTTTGGTGGTGGACGAAGCCTCTATGGTCGATCTGCCGATGATGTACAAAGTTGTCGATGCGTTGCCAAAGCATGCTCGTTTGATTTTACTTGGAGACAAAGACCAGTTGGCGTCAGTAGAGGCGGGGGCTGTGTTAGGTGACATCTGTTCGTTTCATGCATTTGGCTTTGGCAAAGAGCAGGCGTCTGCAGTCGCCAAGTTAACCGGGTTTGATACCTTGGCGTTCAGCGCCAACAGTAATGCTTCGATTGCTGATAGTTTATGTATGCTGCAAAAGAGTTACCGGTTCGATGCACGCTCTGGCATCGGCCAGCTAGCGAGGGCGGTCAATGTCGGCTCAGCGGCTAAAGTGGATAAGGTTTGGCTTCGCGATTTTGCTGATATCGAACATTTTGCGCTGAGTAGCCAAAATTACAATCAGATGATCCAGACCTTAGTCTCCGAATATGGTCGCTATTTGAAACGTATTGGACATCCAGAGATTGATCCAAAGACAGGGGAGCCAGAAACGCTGACCCACCAAGCCAAAGCGGTGCTGGAAAGCTTTAATCAATGTCGATTACTGTGCGCAATTCGCGAGGGTGATTTTGGTGTGACAGGTCTAAACCAACGCATAGAGAAAGCATTAGCGGCACGTAAGTTGATCCAAACCCAAGACGAGCTTTGGTATCACGGTAGACCTGTGATGGTTACTCGCAATGATCATGGCTTAGGGTTGTACAACGGTGATATTGGCATTTGCATGCGGGACAATAGCGAAGGGGCGTCGCGTCTCAAAGTATTCTTCGAATTACCAGATGGCAGCATGAAGTCGGTGCTTCCAAGCCGAGTGCCTGAGCATGAAACCGCATATGCGATGACCATCCATAAATCCCAAGGCAGTGAGTTCGACTACACGCTGATGATTTTACCGCCTGACTTCAGTCCAATTCTCACTCGTGAGTTGATTTACACAGGCATTACTCGTGCAAAGAAACGTCTCTCAATGTATGCAGAGATGGGTGTCCTTAAGCGTGGAATCAAGGTAAAAACGACCCGAGCGAGTGGATTAATTTCTCGTTTATCTGGTTAAAACAAAAAGACCGAGCACGATGCTCGATCTTTTTTAATTTAGGGCAAACGCGTTGGTAAACGACACGCTACGGATCCCATACTGCTTTTGACAGGTCAATATGAAGTCTTTGATAGCGTCATTAGTAGGAAATACACAGTGGACGTCGAACCCTTCCAAAAATTGGTTGTCCGCCATATCCAAGAAGCTTTGCAGTGAGTTACAAATAATGGTTCTCATAACAGCGCTCATCTTATTTATTGTAAGAATAACAGCTGTCCTTGATGTATCGTGAGGAGTCGTCTAGGCTCTCAGCGCTTTAACACTCTCAGCAATTTGAAAACTCTCAACACTTTAGGGTGAAAAAACTCACCTAGATCCATAATGTTGATCGGTTAAAACTCAATCGAACATTGTGCAGAGTATAACCAACGTAGTGTATATTGAAAAGGTTAATTTGCGACCAGTATTAATATAACTCTCGACACAACAAAATTACAATTTTTCAACCATTGAACCTTACTTCTATAGATCTAACACTAAGATCTTCGATTTACGCTGGAAGTTGTATAGGTCTTGTTTTTCCCCGGGTAGATAATTGACGTTTACTTCGTAGAAACCTTGCTCTCTAAACCAATGTAGGCTGTGTGTCGTCAATACAAAGATTTGGTCGATGTGATCTGACTTAGAACGATGCTTCATATAGTTGAGTAAAAGTAACCCGCGGTTGCCATCGCGATAATCTGAGTGGATCGCCACACAAGCCATTTCTGCTTTACGCTCTTCGAGGTATGGGTACAAAGCAGCACAACCTATAATAAGTCCATCTTTTTCTATAATGGTAAACTTATTAATTTCTTGCTCAAGCTGCTCGCGAGAGCGTTTGACTAATACACCTTGCTCTTCGAGTGGGCGAATCAGATCTAAAATACCACCTATATCGTCGATGCCAGCTTCCCGTACCTGTTCGGCACTGGCCATGACAACTTGGGTTCCGATACCATCGAAAGAGAACAATTCTTGGATGAGTGCACCATCGTCTTGGTAACTAATAAGATGGCTTCGTGGCACGCCTGCACGACAGGCCTCAATGGCCCCTTTAAGAAAGCATAATGTTTCAGAGGTGCTGTCGGTACCTGACGAAGTGTTCTCGGTCAGTTTTTTGATGACGTGCTCTGCTTCGATAGGAAATAATTCGGCTATAGCATTGCCATTGTCATCAATGACCCCCTGCTCTGAACAGAACCCAATCAGTTTGTCTGCATCTAACCTGATTGCCAGTTGAGTCGCGACTTGTTCAGAAAGCAGGTTAAAACATTCACCAGTGACTGAACTGGCGATTGGGCCAAGTAGCACAATTGAACCCTGATCGAGAGCACGATGGATGGCATCCGTGTCAATCCTACGAATACGGCCACTGTGACAATAATCGACCCCATCCTCCACACCGAGTGGTTGAGCAATGACAAAATTGCCGCTCACGATATTCAGTTGAGTGCCGGCCATTGGCGTGTTGTTAAGACTCATAGATAAGCGTGCGGTAATGGCCAGTTGAAGTTGTCCTGCTGCTTGCATAACTACTGAAAGTGCGGCTTCATCCGTGATTCTAACGTGTTTGTGGTATGGTGTAGTAAGGTCTTGCTTTTCCAGTAGCTGGTTTATCTGGGGTCTGGCACCATAAACGACTATGATCTTAATGCCCAAGCTATGCATTAAAGCAATGTCATTGATAATATTGCCAAAGTTTTTGTTTTCAATTGCTTCACCTCCGATCATCAAAACCATGGTTTTTCCACGGTGTGCATTTACATAGGGAGTGGATTGACGGAATCCTTTTACCAGAGCAGTACTGCGAAATTTCACTATACGCATTCCTTTTGTTTATTTATGTTTTATTATTGCCTTTTTATTCATTTTATAGCAAGAGAGTTTTTTGGAACAAGGCACAAAAATCGGAGTCTGCTGTTTGGTTCTGTTCGAGGGGAGCAGATACAATGCGTGAGTCTAGTCTAAATACCTAAGCCTAATGTCTTCAGTCGGAAATAAGAATGCTGCGAGCGCTGCTCGTCCCGAGCAAAGTTCCCCAACCAAATCATTGCTCCGCAAATGGGTAGAGCGCTTACTCATGCTGTCAGCATTTGTTGGCACTATCGCTGTTTTACTTTTATATGGTGATTTGATTACGCGCCATGTGAATCCACCTGTCCCCAAGTCCACTATTTATGGTAAATGGGTCGAGCAAGATGTCGCTCCCTATGCAAGAGAGGTGTTTATTCTCAGCGAGCGCGGTGTCACTGTGAGAGGTTCAATCGTCGCAACGGATTTTGAATTTGATGGTGATACGCTTTCTTATAAAATCGGTGCTAAGGTTCGTCAGTTTAACTTTCTCGATCAGCACCATTCAGAGATAAAACTAGATTCAAATGCCCATTATCTTCCGGTTTTTCATTTAGAGGGCCATTCCAGCAAAGGCATACGTTAGTCATGGTAAATTAGATTCTTGGGTATAGAGTGATCTATTTCCCCGTGCTTGTTCAAAACTGCTCTGTTAAATCAGTCTCCTGCTTCCTTGTTCAGACATTCTCTGGACAATTTGCTCACTTACCTCCTGTTACTATATCGCCAAACATATTGTTATGCCGAACATGGCAAATTATGGGGCCCTCTAGCTTGTTCTGAGAGGCTTCTCTTAGGCTAATTTTGAACACTCACTGTGATTGCTATTATGGATAAATCATCAGCACTTAAAGCCTTTGCCTTATTGCTGATACACTTTGTCGCAGCTTTTCAATTGCGCCACTCACATTTGTTTGCCATCCTTTTGCTATCTTCTTTTATGGAAAAAACTCGTGCTTAAAAAACTTCTTCCTATTGTCACTTTAAGTCTGCTATTTGGTTGTGCAACAGCACCAGTGCCGGAACCAGAACAAAACTCACTTGCTAAGCAAGATTACGATGGTGAGTTTTCGCATATTTTGAACAGAACTGATCGGGTTGAATCGCGTAAGCCGCAAGACTTCACTGAATTTAACAAGCAGGCAGAGCAAGTTGTTATCAATTCGCCTTCGATGGCCAAAATGTACCAACCGCTCTACGAGAAGTTGAGTGAATGGGCATTACAGAGTGGTGATACGACATCGTTAGGTGCTTACGGTATTCAAGCGGCGCAGCTTGGTGGTGGTGATAAGAAGGGCAACGTGTTATTCACTGGCTATTTCTCACCAGTGATGGAATTGCGTCATCAACCAAATGGAACATTTAAATATCCGGTATATGGTAAACCGACGTGTGGTTCGAATTGTCCGACACGCGCTGAAATTTATAATGGCGCACTCAGAGGTAAAGGCCTCGAACTTGGCTACGCCCCCAATATGATTGACCCGTTTATGATGGAAGTGCAGGGCAGTGGCTTCGTTCACTTTGAGGATGATGACACGTTAGAGTACTTCGCTTACGCAGGCAAAAATAACAAGGCGTACGTGAGCATTGGCCGTATTTTGATTGAGCGCGGTGAAGTGCCGCGTGAGGAGATGTCACTTAAAGCCATCAAAGATTGGGTAATGAAGAATGATGAGGCAAGCGTTCGTGAGTTGCTAGAGCAAAACCCTTCTTATGTTTTCTTCGAGCCGCAAGCAGACGCACCGGTCACTGGCTCGGCAGGCATCCCTTTATTACCTATGGCATCGGTGGCGGGGGATCGTTCAATTCTACCTATGGGAACGCCAATTTTGGCGGAAGTACCGCTGCTTAATAAAGATGGTACATGGAGCGGTGCACACCAACTTCGTCTTCTTATCGTGTTAGACACTGGCGGTGCAGTGAAACAAAACCACCTCGACCTGTACCACGGTATGGGACCACGCGCGGGCACCCAAGCGGGTCATTACAAGCACTTTGGCCGAGTGTGGAAACTTGGTCTGGAAAACACACCAACGCAAGCGCCTTGGGCTTTGTCGCCAGAGAAGTTACAATAAGCACGTAGTGAGGGGAACCACCTCTCATCATCTAGACATTTCTTCAAAGAGTGCGTATAAATCGCACTCTTTATTTTTCTATCGATCATCTGGAACTTCAATATGCGTGAACTCGATACCCCGGCATCTGACAGCTACAACCAACGTTTTGGTGGCACTCGTCGCCTCTACGGGAACAGTGAGGTCGAAATCCTTCGTGCTGCACACGTGTGTGTGATTGGTATTGGTGGTGTGGGTTCATGGGCTGTAGAGGCTCTTGCACGTACCGGTGTTGGCGAGCTGACGCTTATCGATATGGATGACGTGTGCGTGACCAATATTAACCGCCAAATTCATGCGATGACAGGCACGGTAGGTCAGAGCAAAATTGAAGTGATGGCAGAGCGCGTCAAGCTGATTAACCCAGAATGTAAGGTGAATCTCATTGACGACTTTATCACGCCAGACAATCAAGACCAGTACTTGAGTAAAAAATTCGATTACGTGTTGGATGCGATCGATAGCGTTAAAGCCAAAGCGTCTCTGTTAGCTTACTGTCGTAGCAATAAGATCAAGGTGATCACCACAGGTGGTGCTGGCGGTCAGATCGATCCAACTCAAATCATGGTGGCGGATTTGACCAAGACTATCCAAGATCCACTGGCAAAGAAGATTAAAGATACCTTACGTCGTCATCATAACTTCCCAAAAAATCCGGCGCGTAAGTTTGGTATCGATTGTGTTTTCTCTACAGAGCAGTTGAAATACCCACAGGCTGATGGTTCGGTATGTGGTGTGAAATCGACAGCGGAAGGCCCAAAACGTATGGATTGTGCGAGTGGCTTTGGTGCGGCGACGGTTGTCACTGCTACCTTCGGCTTTGTTGCGGTATCTCGCATCGTTGAAAAGCTGATTCAAAAGCACAAAAAATAATTCAGAGAAGAGAGCGTACTAATGACTGATTTTCCGGTTTCGCCGTTTGGCTCCGATATCACCAGTGAAGATATCGCCGCAATCATGCAGCAACTCAAAGGTTGGGAAGATCGTTACCGTCAGGTGATTCAATGGGGTAAAAAATTGCCTCAAATGCCTGAAGAACTCAAAGCAGAGCAAGTGACCGTTTCTGGCTGTGAAAGCCTAGTATGGTTGGTGAGCAAAGAGCAAGAAGGCGTATGGCACTTCTGCGCTGATTCTGATGCGCGAATCGTACGTGGTCTGATTGCCTTGGTGATGGCCGCTTACGACGGCAAAACGGCAGAGCATATTCAAACGTTTGATATTGATGCTTACTTTGAGAAGCTGGGTTTAATTGCTCATCTAAGCCCATCGCGTGGCAACGGTTTAAAAGCGATTGTTGAGCAGATCAAAACACAGGCTCAGTAATTGCGATTAGTTAACACCGCATAAAGAACAAAACAAAGAAAGGGTTGAAGCCAAATGGTTTCAACCCTTCTTCTATATATACAGTTATATCTTGATTGTTAAAGCATATCGACTGCTTTCTTGACGGCTGCAATCAGCTTCTCAACATCTTCTAACGTATTGTAGATACCAAAGGAAACGCGCACCGTACCTTTGACCTTGAGCGCATTCATCAGAGGGTGAGCACAGTGGTGCCCTGCGCGAACGGCGATACCTTGCTGGTCTAGCAATGTGGCTATGTCTTGGTGATGAACACCATCCATCACGAACGTAAGTACTGAAGCATTCGGCTGATAACCAAGAATTTGAATGTCATCCAATTGACTTAATGCTTGGTATGTTTTGTCCTGCAAAAAATGCAGATGCGCTTCTACTGCGGTTTGGTCAAAGCTTTGATACCAATCGATGGCTTTCGCCAGAGCAATCGCGCCAGCGACATTTGGTGTCCCCGCTTCAAACTTACCTGGTAATGCAGAAAAGGTGGTTTTCTCGAACGAGACTCTCTCTACCATCTTGCCGCCGCCGTGCCAGGGGGGCATCGTCTCTAAAAGTTCAAGTTTGCCATACAGTACGCCAATTCCAGCGGGGGCATACAGCTTGTGACCAGAGAAGACATAAAAGTCGACATCGAGATCTGCCAAGTTCAACTGCTCATGAACAATACCTTGCGCTCCATCGACAACAACAACTGCGCCCACCGCATGCACCATGGCGATGATTTCCTCGATAGGCTGACGAGAGCCTGTCACATTGGTGATTTGTGCGCATGCCACAATCTTACAGCGCTCCGAAAGCAGAGTTTCAAACGCATCGATATCGAACTGACAATCGGCAGTCATCGGCACTTTCACGACCGTTGCCCCAGTTTGTTCGGCGACGATTTGCCAAGGCACAATGTTCGCGTGATGTTCCATTTCGCTGATCAGGATTTCATCACCCGCTTGGAGAACGCTTCGAGCATAAGTTTGAGCGATTAAGTTCAGTGCCTCAGTCGCACCACGAGTCCAAATAACTTCTTTTGAACTGCTCGCGCCAATGAATTTCGCAACGGTTTCACGAGCGGCTTCAAATTGACTGGTGGCGTTGGCTGTTAGGCTATGGCTGCCTCGGTGCACGTTAGCATTTTGTGCACTGTAGTAGTGGCTAATTACATCGATAACACACTGGGGTTTCTGCGTTGTCGCGGCGCTATCAAGGTAAACCAAAGGCGATTGGTTGACGTCTTGGTTTAGAGCAGGAAACTGCTGACGAACGGTGTTTGCGTTAAACATTACTTTTCACCAAATTCGTGATAGTGCAAGGTTGGAATGGTGACTAATGGCTCCGCTACCGCCCACCCATGCTGTTTACCGGAGAGTTTGATAATGATTTCCATGGCGAACTCCAGTGCGCTTCCCGGTCCTTGGCTCGTGATCAAGTTGTGGTTTACGTCTATGGTGACACGTTTGGCGCGCCATTTGTTCTCGGGAATATGTGATTGGAAGCTTGGGTGGCATGTCATTAATGCTTGCGGGAACAGATTGTGGTGCTGCAGGACCAAAGCGGGGGCTGCGCAAATAGCCGCAACCAGCTTACCTTCATAGGTGTGCTGCTTCAGCATTTCAATCATAACGGTGCTATCACGCAGGGTTTCTGCCCCCCCAACTCCGCCAGGCAGAACAATTGCATCAAACTCATCGTCAGCGATATCAACCAATCGACAATCCGCTGTTAGCGTCACGCCACGAGAGGCTTTCATGGTGAGTGCACCATCGAAATCTGCACTTGCTACTGTAACGTCATAGCCCGCGCGAACCATTAAGTCGATAACGGTGACCGCTTCTAGCTCTTCTGTGCCCGTCGCTATGGGGACTAAGATTTTTTTGTTCATTATTCTGTCCAGCTTTGTTCAATCTGTTTGATACGTTGATAGAGTTTGGCATTCTCTGGCGTACTAATTTGATGTTTTTCGGCGGTTTGCAGTAGATAGCCAGTAATAAAGTCTATTTCGGTGCGGCGTTGGTGAAAAACATCCTGTCTCATAGAAGAGTAGTTGGCGGCAGTTGCGTTAACCACTTGCGTGATGGTGGCGTGAAGCGAGAAAAAGTCGACCTCTAGCCCCTCTTGATTCATGACCGCCACCAACTCACGAATGATGTTAGTTAACTGAGTGGCAAACTTCGCAGCGGCAAGCTCACCATTGTTACATTGATGAATGGCGGTCAGGGGGTTGATAGCACAATTGATCGCAAGCTTGGTCCACAGCGCGGCGTTGATGTTTGGGTTCCAATTTACCTCAGGCAAAGCGTGATTCATGACTTCTGCTAAGAAGCCACATTGAGCGCCTTTGAGATTGAAGCCTCCTAACTGCGTTTGTCCTTGGCCAGTGTGCAGCACCTGCCCTTTATTGGGCTTGTAAGCGCCGTGTGTTGTTGTGGCAACGATTAATGGGTTATCAGCCAGTTTTGCTTCAATGAGCGATGCGGTTCCCATCCCGTTGTGCATTAACATCACGATGGTGTCTTCGTTGATGTAGGGAAGAAGAGGCTCAATAGCGGTTTCAACCTGCCATGCTTTTACCGTCACGACAATTAGGTCTGCGTTCTGCACAGAAGGGAGGTGCCGATTAGCAAAGTTAATCGCAGGGCTGTCATCGAGTTGGAGTTGCTGCTTACTCTCATAGCTTCTTCCCCATAAGGAGACATTGTGCCCAGCAAGTTTGAATTTGGTTGCCCAGAGTGAGCCGATGGCTCCAGGCCCAAGGATGAGAATATTCACCAAACGCTCTCATTAAAAAGGTTTGCTGCAAGGATAATGAGGGAAAAAAGGAAAGCAAATAAAAATGGCGCCAACAGGCGCCATTTTTGAGGAACTTATCGGTTCGATTAGAACTTGTAAGTTACAGATAGGTAGTGTGCTACGCCAGAAGAGTCAACAGTTTGAGTCCATGGAAGTGCTTTACCATCTTCAAAGCCGTAAACATCTTTATAAAGTTTTAGGCCGTAACCCACTGCGAAACGATCAGAGTGCCAGTAGATACCGTTAAACATCGCACCACCGTTTGAGGTGTTGGTGTTGAACTTGTTGCCTTGTTTGTCTTCCATACCAAATTGGTAATCGATGTAACCTTGGTAAGAAATGAATGACCCGTTCTCGAAGAAGTAGAAAGGTTTAAACCAGTTAGTAGATACTTGGAAACCGTTCCAGTCTTTGTTGTTGCCGTAGTATGAACCGTATAGGTTTAGACCAACTTTACCCAACCAAGGCACCATTACATCAGAACCTAGACCAATTTTTTGGTTATTTACGCCTGAGTTTCCACCCCATTCCATTAGTGTTGCAACGTATAGCTCTTGAACTGGACCGAAAGACAGGTCTTTACCAGTTAATGCGTCAAGAGACATACGTGGTGCGAACTTCATAAAGATTTTTTCAGCACCAGCTTTGTCGCTACCTGGGTCAGAAGCCAGGTTAAATACATCCACGTAACCGTATAGATCGAAGATACCAGAGCGGCCGCCGAATTCCATCTCTAGGTAATCGTGGCTAGATTCTGGGCCTGCACCTTTCTCATCGAATGCACCCATTAGGTTGAATTGCATCCACTTGTAATCGTTTTTGTGGATATCGCCGTCTGAGTAGTCAGCCGCCATTACAGGTGCTGAAGATGCCGCTAGAAGGCTAAGAGCTAAAAGTGATTTACGCATAAGGGGACTCTCTATGTTTGTCATGATTCAGAACACGCAATCTTTGCTGCGCTTTCCGATTGGCGGGAATAATAGCGATAAAAATCTCAAATGAAAGTGATAAATGATGCAAAAATGAAGGATTTTTGTGATGAACTTCTCGAAGTTGGCTTATTTTACGGAACTTTCTATTTTTTTGCACTGATTTGCAGTAAATGTGTGATGTTCGTCGTTTGCGTAATCGTTTGTATAGCTTTTTAAGCCAGTCGATTAACCAACATAAATCGTTAGTGATCTGACCAATAAGCTATTCGTATCAGTTGGGGAACCAAAGAGGACGTTTGAATGAAAGAAGTCATGTTATTCCCATTAACCTCAGTCGTTTTACCCGAAGGTAAAATGAATCTGCGTATCTTTGAGCCACGTTACAAACGCATGGTGAAAGAATGCAGCTTACAAAATGCAGGTTTTGGCGTTTGTTTGGTCGGCAACGAAGGCGACCCGAAAGCCGCGGGAAACGTCTCGTCCATTGGCACTTTGGTGACTATCGTTGATTTTGAAATACTCAGTGACGGCCTACTTGGCATCACCGTTGTCGGTGAAAGACGCTTCGTTGTTAAACGAGTCAGAGCAGACTCCGATGGACTACGTCACGCGGAAATTGATTGGTTGGACAACTGGCAGGAGCCACGAACTCACCCAGATTTCCGTCACATCAGCTGTCAGCTTGCTCATGTATACGAACAATTTCCTCAACTAGGGACGCTCTATCAACATCGCTTTTACGATGACCCATCTTGGGTCGCTCAGAGATGGCTCGAACTCCTGCCGCTAGGCTGTGAGTTGTTTGAGCAATTGGTTGGAGCAGAGGATTGCCTTCCTGCGTTGCACTTTCTTAATGATGCCATAGAGGCCCCAATTCAAAGAGAGACTAGGATATGAAAGGACTTACAAAAACCGCAGTAACTTTAGTTGCTGTGCTAGGGATTGCTGCGTGCGGGTCAGACAGTGACTCGATTGAATATTCTAATTTGCAAGCGGTACATACTTCATCAGATGCGCCTCTTGCAAATGTACGGATTAACAATCAATCCGCACTTACTGGTGTTGATTATGGTATTGGGTCGGGTTACGTCAGGCTGCCTGCGGGAGAAAATTCAGTTCAGGTCGATGTCCAGTTGCCTGGCGGCGACGTTGCGACAGTTGTGGACAACACGACCCTTGATTTGGGCTCGGAGCTCAACTACACCGTCTTTGTTGTTGGTGACGCTTCCGGCACACCAAACCCCGTTGAACCTCTGGTTGTAACTCGTAGTGCGACATCAATGGCAGACAGTACCAGTCTAGACGTTCAAGTTGTGCATGCCGCGTCTGGCGTTCCTGCTGTTGATTTGTATGTGACTGAGCCCGGTGCAACGCTCGCAGATTCGTCGCCAATATCTAATCTTGCTTACAAGGCCTCGACGGACGTGCTCAATATTCCGGCGGGCGATTACCAAGTGCGATTGGCAGTCGGTGAAGAGGTCGCCTTTGATTCTGGGACCATTCCTTTACCCGCTAACGCAAACCTGACCATAGCGGCCATCAAAACGGGGGATGAGAACAGCGCTTCGCCGGTGAAGCTAGTGGTGCTCGATGGCTCAGGTTCTTCTATAATTGAAGATGCAGCGAGTCAGGCTGAAGTACGTGTCGGTCATCTCGTTGATGGTGCTCCTGTCGTCGATGTTTATGTTAACGGCGCAGCATTCGATCCGTTAGCAGATCTCGCATTTAAAGAAATTCGTGGCTATCTGGGGCTTGCTCCACAAGCGTACAACATTGATGTGTTTGTTGATGGCACCACGACGGATCCGCTTATTGATGTTGACGGCTTAGAAGTGAAGGGCGGTATGGACTACAGTGTTTACGCTGTCGGTGTTGTGGCTCCTGCCATCGCGATTGAACCGCTTGTGGTCGAAGATATGCGCCGAGCCGTCGCGACAAGCGCAACACTTAACATAACCCATGCAGCTGCCAATCCCGTTGCGGAAAAAGTGGATATTTATCTCACCGCGAGTACAGGTATTGATGGAAGTGATCCAGCCATAGCCAATTTCGCGTACAAAGATAGTGTTCAAGGAATTTATGTAGCGGACGGCGATTATTATGTGACGGTAACGGTAGCCGGAGACCCAACGACTGTGGCAATAGATTCAGCGCCCGTTACGTTAACCAACGGTGTCGTATATCAAGTTGTTGCTATCGACGATGGTAACAGTGGTGGTTTCAATCTGCTCGTTGATGACATCACGGACTAGGATGAAAGGGAGGGGGAGGCCTCTCCCAGCAATTAAGGCTGATTATGATGAGTGAAAGCCCACAAAAACTCGGGCGAAGTGAATGGAATGATTACATGAACAAGGTGAAGGCTCGTGACAAAGACGCTTTTGCCTTCGTGTTCCGTTTCTATGCACCAAAGCTTAAACAGTTCGCTTACAAACATGTAGGCAATGAGCAGGTCGCAATGGAGATGGTACAGGAGACCATGGCAACGGTGTGGCAAAAAGCCCACTTATACGACGGTGCCAAAAGCGCGTTGTCGACATGGATATATACGATCATCCGGAACCTTTGCTTCGACCTTCTGAGAAAGCAGAAGGGGAAAGACTTACACATCCATTCTGATGATATTTGGCCATCAGACTATTACCCGCCTGATCTAGTTGACCACTATTCGCCGGAACAAGACATGCTCAAAGATCAGGTTGTCAAATTCTTGGACATCCTTCCGAAAAATCAAAGGGAGGTCCTACAGGCGGTTTACTTGCAAGAGCTACCACATCAACAAGTAGCGGAATTGTTTGACATACCCTTGGGTACCGTAAAGTCTCGCTTGAGATTAGCGGTTGAAAAATTAAGGCACTCGATGCAAACGGAGCAGTTATGAACAAACACCCAGACAACATCCTGCTGGAGGCGTACGCTTCTGGTGGAATTGACGCAGTTTCTGGTCTGGTGGTAGCCACGCACTTAGAGACTTGCCCGAAATGCCGAGCGTACGTCAATGAGATCGAAGCTGAACAGGCGTCTTGCGCCGTCAGTGATATCACATGGGGATACAACGCCGACTTTGACACTATGCTCAACGATATCGTTACCCAGAAACCCAAATCAGACCCAGTGGTTATAAACGACATTGCCGAAGTGGCTGTTGCAGGTAAGGATTTTAAATTGCCGAAAACTCTGAGTCGTTTTTCTGACCTCGTCGGCGAGTGGAAAAGTTACGGCGGCAAGGTATTCAGTGCCCAAATTGACTTCGGAGAGGATGCGCGAGTGAACCTGATGTACATCAGTGAAGATGTGCGCATACCGCAACACACTCATAAGGGATCTGAATCAACACTTGTTCTTCACGGCGGGTTCAGCGACGAGGATGGTCACTACGAAGTCGGGGACTTATTGGTGCGGGATGCGTCGGCAAGACATAGCCCATTCACTAAACCTGGCGAAGATTGCTTATGCTTGACGGTACTCACGGAGCCGATGATATTTACTCAAGGCGTTGCAAGAATATTCAACATGTTCGGCAAGGGTATGTACCCTTAAGGGCTTGCGAGCCGCTTAAGTAATGAGAAACCACCGCATGCGGTGGTTTTTTGTTTGTTTGCTAATTCCTTTGTCTTGCTTTTTCCAGCAATTCGGTAAAGTAATGTCGCAGCGAGTAAAGCATGATTAAACTCGGAATGACCATCACAGCGGTAATCACAAAGAAAGTTGTCCAGTTACTCAGGTAATCAACTAACTCGCCACTGAAAGAGGCTAAGGTTGTTCGCCCTAAGTTGCCCAGTGAGGCCAGCAGCGCATATTGAGTAGCTGAGAAAGCTTGCCCAGTCAGAATTGTCAAAAACGAAACAAAAGCAACGGTAGAGAAAGCCGTTGTGAAGTTATCGACCATGATTGTAGCCAAGAACAGGTGTTCATTTGGGCCCACTTTCGCAATCCAAGCAAACATTAAATTGCTGGCGGCCATGGCGATACCACCTATCATCAGACCACGAACAATCCCAAACTTAACGTTAAACATACTGCCTACAAAAGTGAACAACATGGTTGCGCCCCAGCCGATGAGTTTCGAGTAGTAACCAATCTGCTCGTTGCTAAAACCAATATCTTTATAGAAGGCAATTGACATACGCCCTAAGAACGCCTCGCCAATTTTAAATAGGAAGACAAAAAGTAGGAGTGTAATAGCAACACGGACGCCATTACGATTGAAGAAATCCAAGAAGGGTTCGACTACGGTTACTGTAAACCAAGCTACCAGCTTAGACCCTACGACCTCTGTATGGCGCAGCTCTGCTTCCGATTGCAATTGTTCACGTTGTGTTTTGGGCTCACCAACTAAAAGAGTGAAAACCATTAGGATGACGACGATAAACGCCATGCCATAATACACACCGTTCCAACCTATGCTATCGGCATTCATGAAGGCAAAGTAGCCGGGTAACGAATAACCAGTCCACCAACCAATGACCGCCATTGCAGATGCTTGCGGAAGTTTGGAACCTTCCGCTTTGGGAAAGCTATCAATACGGAATGCATCGATCGCAATATCTTGCGTCGCGGAGGCCGTTGCAATACACAATGCGAGCAGGGATGTGAGAATTAGATTTTCTGCAGGGTTTACGCCAGCAATGAACAGAGTAGCAACAAGCACGATACTTTGGCATAAGAAAATCCAGCTACGACGTTGCCCAAGTAAGCGATGTAAGATAGGTAGCTTGACGCGATCAACCAGTGGAGCCCACAAAAAGTTGATTGCATAAACAGCAAATACACTTCCGAAATAGCCGATTGCAGATAAGGTTAAACCAACATCTTTCAGCCAGCCTGACATGTTTGAACCAATAAGCACCCACGGAAAGCCGCTGGAGCAACCCAACATGAAAACCCAAAGTAGGCGTTTATCGAGGTAACTTTTTACCGTTTCCAACCAAGTGATGGAAGGTAATGAAGACATAAATCAATCCATTAAAATAGAGCCATTAAACGGGAAGCCCCTCGAATATTCAAAGGGCTTATGATCTTGGCTATTTGAGCAGTGTTGCTTTGGTGATGACGATTTGTGTCTCTGGGACATCGCGCATGCGACCGACAGATTTGGTTGGCTGAGCTGCCATTTTTTTAATCACATCGAAGCCTTCTGTGACTTTACCAAATACAGCGTAACCCGGGTTACCCCCCTTTGCATTTAGAAAGTCGTTGTCTGCATAGTTAATGTAGAACTGACGAGTCGCAGAATCTGGCGCATTAGTACGGGCCATAGCGATCGTTGCCGTATCGTTCTTTAAACCGTTTTTGCCTTCGTTTTTGATTGGTGCGTTGGTCTTAACCATTTGCATGTCTTGGTTAAAGCCACCACCTTGAGCCATAAAGCCAGGAATCACACGATGGAAAATCGTATCTTTGTAGCTACCATCCTCAACATACTTGAGGAAATTCGCAACCGTAATGGGTGCTTTCTCTTCATTGAGCTCTACAGTGAAGTTACCGAGAGTTGTTTCAAACGCTACTTTTGGTCCGGCGAACACGCTGCAGCTCAGTAGTGCGAGTGAAAGAATAATATTACGTAGCATTAGAAGCGCTCCTGCATATATTGACGAAGTTCAGGGTCGTTCGCGATCTCTTTTAGCGTTAAATCAACAACATCGTTAAGAGTTTGCTCGATATCAGAGTCTGAAGCGCTTAGCGTACCTGAACGTTTAGCGGTGCCAGTAAACGTCTTTACAAGTTTGCCTTGTGGTGTTTCAGCAGTCACCTCTAGAATGACTTTTGCGTCCATCTCATTTTCCATCACAGAGTGCTTCACATTCACCAGCGCTTGCTGTATTTCAAGCTCGATAGTGTTGTCGCTGTTTAGATCAGAGTGGAAACCTTGAGAAGAGAATTGTCTCTCTAATGCTTCTTCAAGAGAAATACGTAGGTTTTGTTTCGCATGAAGAGGCAAAATGTTTGAACGGCCATTATCGATAAGCGCTACGTACTGAGCGGCACGAGCGTCTTTACTGGTTAAGCTGTAGCCTTTACCTTGTACTATCGGGTTTGTGCTTAGAGTTGCCTCAGGCATCAGGTTTAACTGAGGTTGTTGTTGTGGCGCTGAACATGCAGCAAGCAAAGCAACCGAGGCCGCGAGTATCAGTTTTTTCATCTATTATTCCTTTTAAACATGTAGCTAAAGTCAGAGCTTTATTACTTGGCATCTAATTTAGCAGGATTCTTTGTTGCCTGTAAAATCAGGAACTTATTGTTAGCAGCGACCAATCTCACATTTTTGTCGCCAAACAGACGTTTCAGCTTCGCATCGTAACCAAGGTGGCGGTTACCTATGACCAATAACTTCCCACCTTGGTTCAGTATTTGTTTAGCATCACAAAACATTTGCCACGCAATGTGGTCTGTAATGGCTTGTTGTTGATGGAAAGGTGGGTTACACATCACCATGTCAGCACTGTCTGGGGCAAAACTGTCCAAGCAGTTATTTGCGATGCATTGAATGTCGCGAGTGTTACCTAGGTTATCAATTAAATTTTGTTTAGCTGATTCGACGGCCATGAAGCTTTCATCTACGCAGGTTAGACGAGCATTTGGGTTCAATTGGCCGACTTTCACTGACAGCACACCATTGCCACAACCAAGATCAATGATATGTTTTAGCGCCGGGTCTTGTGGAAGATGCTGCAGCATAAAGCGCGCGCCGAGATCTAAGTTTTCACCTGAATATACATTTGGTAGGTTTTTCAGCTGGATGTTTTCACCCTCAACGCCCCAAATCGTCATTGGGTCGACACCGATGACTGGCTGAGCATTGGCTCTTGAAAATACCAAACGATGTTTTTTCCACGCCAGAGAGGTTTTAGTGTCCCCTAAGTATTTCTCAAATAGTTTGAGTGTTGATGTGTGGATCTCTTTCGCTTTGTTGACCGCGATGATAGGGCACGACGTTGGTAACGCTTTACGCAGTTGGCTGAGCAACCAAACAAGATGGCGGTTACTTTTTGGCAATTGCAGCAAGACTAAATCAGTGTTAGTAGGAATGTTATCCATCGTAGAAAGAAAAGAAATGGGCTTACAACGATTGTCTGCAAGGTTTTGTTGCGTCCCCTTGTGTGAAATGAAGGAGTCGCTCATCAACGTGATATTGTGCTTGTCTGAAAACCAACATGCCAACGCACCAAAGTTATCATTAATAACCACGATATTTTGATTATCAGGTAGCGATAGTTCTTCTACGTGATTGATAAGGTACTCATCACCCGCATCCCATGCTTGAAGAGTCTCATTGGATCGTTTTGGGAAACGGTGCAGCGTGAGGCTACGATCGTGAAGGTCTAATTCGGTTTTCATAACTAAACGTAAGTCGATTTGGAAATTAGTTATTATTGTCGCAAATGATGAAGGTTCAAGATACAAAAAGCTGTCAAATTTACTGATTTCTGCAGGGCTTTAGCGAGTGGTATGGTGAGTAAGAGGCACAGTTGAGCGTTTCGGTGATTTTATTTGTTAAACGAGAGTATATACTAACCGAACGAGTATCGATGAGGACAGAATATGATCCAAGACATCATAGAAGAAAAATTGCAAAGTGAGCTGAAGCCTAATTACTTGAAAGTAGTCAATGAGAGCTATATGCACAATGTTCCGCCGGGTTCTGAGAGCCACTTCAAAGTAATTGTTGTCAGTGAGACATTTGCTGGAGAGCGACTCATTGGGCGTCACCGTCGAGTGCACAAAGTACTGGCCGATGAGCTCGAAAATCATATACACGCATTAGCTATCCACACTTACACTAAGGAAGAGTGGGAGCAAGAGCAAGATGGCGTGCCAGATAGTCCAATGTGCATGGGTGGCGGCCGTTAGGATGTGGGCAAAGTAACAACCTAAACTATTGGTTCAAGATATTGAATTGAAATAAAAAGATGGCTTAGGCCGTCTTTTTATTCACCGCGCTAAAGGGGTAATGATAGGATATGAATTAAGGCTATAAAACCCGTTAAAATCGCCACAAGAAATGAGTGAAAAATTAACGCGCGCCCCAGGAGGTGAGTGTTTTATTTCCACAGTCGGGTTGTGGCCTTTGGCGTTTGTGCGATCGGTCAAACTTATGACTATTCTTTAACCTTTTAGAGCCAGCTCTACTAAAATACCCTCCTCTTTCCTAATATTGGTCGTGGCATCAATCTCCTAAAAGATGCTAGAATACGGCACCTGATAAATCTCGACTTATTTTCGTAACGAGATAATTAATAGGATGTTGCGATTTTGGTGTTTTAAACAACATCAAAACCGGACACTGATGTCGTGTCTAAAAGTTACGCAATCAAAAGAATCTTTTTCCCGATAAAAGTAGTGCAAGTGCGTATGATTACAATAAAGAAGGGCTTGGATCTTCCTATCGCAGGAGCTCCATCCCAGGTGATTAATGATGGTAAGACCATCAATAAAGTCGCCTTGCTTGGCGAAGAGTACGTTGGCATGCGACCTACCATGCATGTCCGCGTTGGTGATGTAGTGAAAAAAGCGCAAGTTCTTTTTGAAGACAAAAAGAATCCTGGCGTTAAGTTCACTGCACCAGCTGCCGGTAAAGTGATCGAAGTGAACCGTGGCGCTAAGCGTGTTCTTCAATCTGTAGTGATTGAAGTTGCAGGCGAAGAGCAGGTGACATTTGATAAGTTCGAAGCCGCTCAACTCGCAAATCTCGATCGTGAAGCGATCAAGACTCAGCTGGTTGATTCTGGACTTTGGACCGCTTTACGTACTCGTCCGTTTAGCAAGGTTCCAGCAATCGAATCAAATTCTAAGGCTATTTTTGTAACTGCAATGGATACTAATCCTCTCGCAGCTCAGCCTGAGTTGATCATTAATGAACAACAAGAAGCATTCGTCGCTGGTTTGGATATTCTTTCAGCTCTGACAGAAGGCAAGGTTTACGTATGTAAATCTGGCACGAGTTTGCCACGTTCTTCTCAGTCTAATGTAGAAGAACATGTATTTGATGGCCCTCACCCAGCAGGTCTTGCTGGTACCCACATGCATTTCCTGTATCCAGTAAATGCACAGAACGTGGCTTGGAGCATCAACTACCAAGATGTTATCGCATTCGGTAAGTTATTCCTCACTGGCGAGCTATACACAGATCGTGTTGTCTCTCTTGCTGGTCCTGTAGTGAATAATCCACGCCTTCTTCGAACTGTTGTTGGCGCATCTGTTGAAGATCTTACTGATAGCGAGTTGATGCCAGGTGAAGTTCGTGTGATTTCAGGCTCGGTACTTTCAGGTACTCATGCGTCTGGTCCTTACGCTTACCTTGGTCGTTACCATCAGCAGGTTTCTGTTCTGCGTGAAGGACGTGAAAAAGAGCTGTTTGGCTGGGCTGTTCCAGGTAAAAACAAGTTCTCAATCACGAAATCTTTCCTTGGTCACATCTTCAAAGGTCAGTTGTTCAACATGACAACGACAACCAACGGTAGTGATCGTTCAATGGTTCCAATCGGTAACTACGAGCGTGTAATGCCGCTTGATATGGAACCAACATTGCTACTTCGCGATCTATGCGCTGGTGATACTGATAGTGCTCAAGCGCTTGGTGCACTGGAGCTGGATGAAGAAGATGTAGCACTGTGTACCTTTGTATGTCCTGGTAAATACGAGTACGGTCAGCTACTTCGTGAATGCCTAGATACCATCGTGAAGGAAGGGTAATCCATGCTTAAGAAATTCATTGAGGATATCGAGCATCATTTTGAACCAGGCGGCAAGCATGAAAAATGGTTTGCACTGTATGAAGCAGCAGCAACGCTATTCTACACGCCAGGTCTAGTAACAAAACGTAGCTCGCACGTTCGTGATAGCGTTGATCTAAAACGTATCATGATCATGGTTTGGTTCGCTGTGTTCCCAGCAATGTTCTGGGGTATGTACAACGTCGGTGGTCAAGCGATTGCTGCACTTAACTACATGAACCCAACGGCTGAATCACTTGCTGGTGTTATCAGTGGCGATTGGCACTATTGGCTAACAGAAATGCTAGGTGGCACCATAGGTGCACAAGCTGGTGTTGGCAGTAAGATGTTGCTTGGTGCGACTTACTTCTTACCAATCTACGCAACAGTCTTTCTTGTTGGTGGCTTCTGGGAAGTACTTTTCTGTATGGTGCGTAAGCACGAAGTTAACGAAGGTTTCTTTGTAACTTCTATCCTATTTGCACTTATCGTTCCACCAACGCTACCTCTATGGCAAGCAGCACTAGGTATCACATTTGGTGTTGTTGTCGCGAAAGAGATTTTTGGTGGTACAGGTCGTAACTTCCTGAACCCTGCTCTTGCGGGCCGTGCTTTTCTATTCTTTGCTTACCCAGCGCAAATCTCGGGTGACTTAGTATGGACGGCAGCAGACGGCTTCTCTGGTGCAACTGGCCTTAGCCAATGGGCTCACGGTGGTAGCAGCGCACTGATTAATAACGTCACTGGCGCACCTATTACTTGGATGGATGCATTCATCGGTAACATCCCAGGCTCTATTGGTGAAGTATCGACACTTGCTCTAATGATCGGTGCTGCGATGATCGTTTACATGCGAATCGCTTCATGGCGCATCATTGCAGGCGTAATGGTGGGTATGATCGTAGCATCGACACTGTTCAACGTGATCGGTTCTGAGACCAATCCAATGTTCAACATGCCTTGGCATTGGCACCTAGTTCTGGGTGGTTTTGCGTTCGGTATGTTCTTTATGGCAACAGACCCAGTATCTGCCTCATTCACCAATGGTGGTAAATGGTGGTACGGCATTCTAATCGGTGCAATGTGTGTAATGATCCGTGTAGCTAACCCAGCTTACCCAGAGGGTATGATGCTGGCGATTCTATTCGCGAACTTATTCGCACCTCTGTTCGACCATATTGTTATCGAGAAGAACATCAAGCGGAGACTAGCACGCTATGGCAAGTAATAACGACAGCATTAAGAAAACGCTGGGTGTTGTTATCGGGTTGAGCCTTGTTTGTTCAATCATCGTATCAACAGCGGCAGTAGGCCTGCGTGATAAGCAAAAAGCTAACGCTGTCCTAGACAAGCAATCAAAGATTGTAGAAGTTGCTGGTATTGAAACTGACGGAAAGCCAGTACCTGAGCTATTTGCTGAGTACATTGAGCCTCGTCTGGTTGATTTCAAAACGGGTGATTTTGTCGAGACGACAGAAAATGGCTCCACAGCAGCTAACTACGACCAACGTAAAGCAGCGAAAGATCCAGCCGAGTCTATCAAGCTAACTGCTGGTGAAGACAAAGCGAAGATTCTACGCCGCGCCAACACTGGTATTGTGTACCTAGTGAAAAACGGTGATGACATTTCCAAAGTTATCATTCCGGTTCACGGTAACGGTCTTTGGTCAATGATGTACGCATTTGTTGCGGTTGAAACTGACGGCGACACTGTGTCTGGCATCACTTACTACGAGCAAGGTGAAACTCCAGGACTTGGTGGTGAAGTAGAAAACCCAGCATGGCGTGCTCAATTCGTGGGTAAGAAACTCTTCGACGAGAACCACAAGCCAGCTATCAAGGTTGTTAAAGGTGGTGCTCCTGAAGGTTCTGAACACGGCGTTGATGGTCTATCTGGTGCAACACTAACAAGTAATGGTGTTCAGCACACATTTGACTTTTGGTTAGGTGATATGGGCTTTGGTCCTTTCCTAGCAAAAGTTCGTGACGGAGGTCTGAACTAATGTCTAGCGCACAAAACATCAAAAAGAGCATCATGGCGCCAGTATTGGACAATAACCCAATCGCGCTTCAAGTTCTTGGTGTCTGTTCTGCTCTTGCAGTAACTACAAAACTGGAAACGGCATTTGTTATGACTATCGCAGTAATGTTCGTTACTGCTTTATCTAACTTTTTTGTTTCTTTGATTCGAAAGCACATTCCTAACAGCGTACGTATCATTGTACAAATGGCAATCATTGCATCATTGGTAATGCTGGTTGACCAGGTGCTTAAAGCGTATCTGTACGATATTTCGAAACAGCTTTCAGTATTCGTTGGTCTGATCATCACTAACTGTATTGTAATGGGTCGAGCTGAAGCATTCGCTATGAAGTCGCCACCGATCCCAGCATTCATCGATGGTATTGGCAACGGTCTTGGTTATGGTTTCGTCCTAATCACGGTTGGTTTCTTCCGTGAACTTCTAGGCTCAGGCAAGTTGTTTGGTATGGAAGTATTGCCTCTGGTCAGCAATGGCGGTTGGTATCAACCAAATGGCCTGATGCTGCTAGCGCCATCGGCATTCTTCCTAATTGGCTTCTTGATTTGGGCAATTCGCACGTTCAAACCAGAACAAGTAGAAGCTAAGGAGTAAGGGCATCATGGAACATTACATTAGCTTGTTGGTGAAATCGATTTTCATCGAAAACATGGCATTGTCTTTCTTTTTAGGTATGTGTACGTTTCTTGCTGTATCTAAGAAAGTTAAGACTTCGTTTGGTCTTGGGGTGGCAGTTGTTGTCGTTCTTACGATCGCTGTACCAGTGAACAACCTTGTTTACACGCACATCCTAAAAGAGAATGCGTTGGTTGAAGGCGTGGATTTAAGTTTCCTTAACTTTATCGCGTTCATTGGTGTTATCGCAGCACTTGTACAGATTTTGGAGATGGTTCTTGACCGCTTCTTCCCACCTTTGTACAACGCGCTTGGTATTTTCCTACCGCTTATTACCGTGAACTGTGCGATCTTTGGTGGCGTATCTTTCATGGTAACTCGCGATTACAACTTTGCTGAATCCATCGTATACGGTTTCGGTTCTGGTGTAGGTTGGATGCTAGCGATCGTCGCTCTTGCAGGTATCCGTGAGAAGATGAAGTATTCAGATGTACCTCCTGGTCTACGTGGTCTAGGTATCACTTTCATCACTGTAGGTCTTATGGCGTTAGGCTTTATGTCTTTCTCTGGTGTTCAACTGTAAGTCGGGTAAACCGCAACAATTAAGGAATAGTCAATGGACATTATTCTTGGTGTAGTGATGTTTACTCTGATCGTACTTGCGCTAGTACTAGTGATTCTTTTCGCTAAGTCTAAGCTTGTACCAACAGGTGACATTACAATTTCTGTGAACGACGACCCTTCATTGGCGATCGTTACACAGCCGGGTAGTAAGCTTCTATCTGCGTTGGCAGGTGCTGGCGTATTTGTATCTTCTGCTTGTGGTGGCGGTGGCTCTTGTGGTCAGTGTCGCGTAAAAGTTAAATCAGGTGGTGGTGACATTCTACCTACCGAGCTTGACCACATTACTAAAGGTGAAGCGCGTGAAGGTGAGCGTCTAGCGTGTCAGGTTGCAATGAAAACTGACATGGACATCGAACTTCCTGAAGAAATCTTCGGCGTTAAGAAGTGGGAATGTACAGTTATCTCTAACGATAACAAAGCAACATTCATCAAAGAGCTTAAGCTACAAATCCCTGATGGTGAATCAGTACCTTTCCGTGCTGGTGGTTACATTCAGATTGAAGCGCCTGCTCACCACGTTAAATACGCGGATTACGATATTCCTGAGGAATACCGTCAGGATTGGGATAAGTTCAACCTGTTCCGTTACGAGTCGAAAGTTAATGAAGAGACAATTCGTGCATACTCTATGGCTAACTACCCAGAAGAGCACGGTATCATCATGCTTAACGTTCGTATCGCGACTCCGCCGCCGAACAACCCAGAAGTTGCTCCTGGTATCATGTCATCGTTCATTTGGTCTCTAAAAGAAGGCGACAAGTGTACTATCTCTGGTCCATTTGGTGAGTTCTTTGCGAAAGACACGGACGCTGAAATGGTATTCGTTGGTGGTGGTGCAGGTATGGCTCCAATGCGTTCTCATATCTTCGACCAGCTAAAACGTCTGCACTCTAAGCGTAAGATGTCATTCTGGTACGGTGCACGCTCTAAACGTGAAATGTTCTATGTAGAAGACTTCGATGGCCTAGCGGCAGAGAACGACAACTTCGTATGGCATTGTGCATTGTCTGATCCACTTCCAGAAGATAACTGGGATGGTTACACTGGCTTCATTCACAATGTTCTTTACGAGAACTACCTACGTGACCACGAAGCACCAGAAGACTGTGAATACTACATGTGTGGTCCACCTATGATGAACGCTGCTGTAATCGGTATGCTAAAAGATCTCGGTGTAGAGGATGAAAACATCCTACTAGATGACTTCGGTGGTTAATCCCTCTAAGTGATTGAATCTATGGCTAGCTCTCTAAGAGCTAGCCATTATTTTTTGTAGAAATAAAAACCATACTCAACAGTTGCTATAGCAAATCGGTTGGTCTCAACAGAACCCATTTTCTATATCAATTTAACGGTAATAGGAGTAAAGCAAGTGAAAAAGTGGCTTGTTGCATTCGCTTCTCTATTGGTCCTTGCTGGTTGTGATCAGCCTGCAGATCAAATTCACTTAAGTGGCCCAACAATGGGCACCACATACAATATTAAATACATCGGGCAAGATGGCTTACCATCGTCTGAAGTGCTTCACAAAGAAATCGATCGCCTGCTTGAAGAGGTGAACGATCAGATGTCCACTTACCGTGAAGATTCTGAGTTGAGTCGTTTTAACCAACACCAAACCAGTGACGAATTTGAAGTTTCGCCACAAACAGCAAGGGTAGTGAAAGAAGCGATTCGCCTCAATGGTCTAACTCTAGGTGCATTAGACGTGACTGTTGGACCACTTGTGAATCTTTGGGGGTTTGGACCAGAAGCGCGACCTGATGTGGTTCCAACAGATGAAGAGTTGCAAGCTCGTAAAGCAAATACAGGCATCTATCATTTGTCTGTTGACGGTAATAAGATGTCGAAAGACATTCCAAACCTATACGTCGATCTGTCAACAATCGCGAAGGGCTGGGGGGTTGATGTGATTGCGGATTACCTACAATCTGAAGGTATCCATAACTACATGGTAGAGGTTGGCGGTGAAATGCGTCTGAAAGGCATTAATCGTGATGGAGTACCATGGCGCATTGCTATTGAAAAACCAAGTGTTGATGAACGTTCAATTCAAGAAATCATCGAGCCTGGGGACATGGCAATTGCAACAAGTGGTGATTATCGTAATTACTTTGAGAGCAATGGTGTGCGATACTCTCATATCATTAACCCGCAAACAGGTAAGCCAATCCGTCATAAAGTGGTGTCTGTAACGGTATTGGATGGGTCGTCAATGACTGCTGACGGTCTTGCAACTGGCCTTATGGTGCTAGGCGAAGACAAAGGCATGAAAGTCGCGAACGAGAACAATATTCCTGTTTTCATGATTGTGAAAACAGAAAATGGTTTTAAAGAACTGGCTTCGGAAGCATACAAGCCGTTCATGAAGAAATAACAACAGATATGAGCATGTCCTTATGAGTACATTTCTAATTACTTTTGCTGTCTTTGTTGCAGTTATTGCTGCGATGGCAGTGGGTTACATTTTCCAAAAAAAGGTCGTAAAAGGTAGCTGTGGTGGCCTTGGTGCGGTTGGTATTGAAAAAGTATGTAACTGTCCAGAACCATGTGACGCGCGTAAAAAGCGTGAAGCACGCGAAGCGCTGCGCGCTGAAAAGCTTGCCGCGTGGGAAAAAGATCGTATTGCTTGATTGAGTGGTAGTCAAAATGAGAAACCCAGCCTTGGCTGGGTTTTTTCGGTTCAAGACAAGGAAAATTTATCCGTGAATGGTTTGATTTCGTCCATTTTTTTTCGCTTGATACAAACGGTCATCGGCGACTTTAATCTGTTGGTCAAGAGCCCCTTTGACATTTGATGCGCCAATACTTATCGTCACCTGGATACTGCTCTCCTGATAAAGTACCGGCGTTTTCTCAACACGCTGACGCATCTGCTCTAACCGATTGACGAAGTCATCATAATCGCCATAGGCTTGAATGCAGAACTCCTCACCACCGAGGCGAGCAATGATGTCGTCCGGAAAGTAGATTTTCAGGATATTCGCAACCATCACAAGTACTGCATCGCCGCCATAGTGCCCATAGCTGTCGTTTACTTGCTTGAAAAAATCAATATCCAACATCGCGATGTTACGTTCTTCACTTTTGCCATTCGTTTGCCCAAACAAGAAACGCCTATTCCATAAGCTGGTTAGCGCATCTTGGTTTGCCATTCTAAACAGCTCGGTTGTTGCTTCCTTCATATCCAGAATCTGATGAACACGGCAGAAAAACTCTTCTTGGTTAAAAGGCTTATATAAAAAATCATTTGCTCCAGCTTTAAGAAAGCGAGCAGTCATGGTGCGATCGTCACTGCCAGAGATACCAAGGATGGCGAGTTGGTTTTTATTCCACTTTTGGCGTAGCTCTCGAATCATGGTAATGCCATCTTTGACTGGCATATCATGGTCAGTCAGCACCAAGGTAATGTCTGGGTTTTGTTCGATCAACTCAATAGCTTGCTGTCCATCTTCGGCTTGCAGTGTTTGTATGTATTGGTGTTCAAGCAACTGCACCACATGGCGACGAACCGTCATCGAATCATCGACCACCAAGCATCTATGGCGCTGATTGTTTGTTAATCGTTTGAGCAGTGGAAGCAAATAAGACACCGATGCCATGCTGTCTTTTAAGATGTAATCGAGCACACCTTTGGCTAGCATCTTTTCACGAGCATCATCTTGAAACATCGCAGTAAGTACAATAACTTTCTGCTCATTCGAGAGCACGAGATCGATGATTTCACCGTCTTGTGCATCTGGTAAGCAATAATCAAGAACGGCGCAAAGCAACTCTGGTTCAGTGGCTAAAATCGATTGTGCTACTGCATAGGTTTCTGCCGTAAGTACCTCATAGCCAGCTTGGCTCAAGATCTGTTGTAAGTAGTTTTTAAAGGGACGACTGTCTTCGACAACCAGTATTTTGTTACTCAAAAAGTTCCCCTACTTTTATATATGTATCAGCTTTAGTATTTTGAGTGTCAATAATAATGGAATGAAATTTGAATTCCATGAAAAGTTGTAGGTCTCTCGCATAAGGTAACAGTATTTCCAATCAATCTATTTATCGTTATACTGTTTTTTTAGACAGTGTTTTGTGTGCGGGACGTGATTGAGCGAGTCAGAAAAATAATTCACGTGGATATGGATTGCTTTTATGCCGCAGTCGAGATGCGTGATAATCCGAGCTATCGTGGCATTGCACTTGCCGTTGGCGGCCATGAAAAGCATCGAGGTGTGATCAGCACGTGTAACTATGAAGCGCGTAAGTTTGGTGTGCGCAGTGCGATGCCAACAGCACGAGCGCTCCAGCTTTGCCCCAACTTGCTTGTTGTCCCAGGGCGAATGCATGTGTACAAACAAGTGTCTCACCAGATTCGAGCTATTTTTGAACGATATACGCAGCTTATTGAGCCGCTGTCCCTTGATGAGGCTTACCTTGATGTAACGGATTCTAATGTTTGTCGAGGCTCTGCCACTTTGATCGCGAAATCGATTCGTAACGATATACATACTGAGTTGGGATTAACGGCATCGGCAGGCATTGCGCCAATTAAGTTTCTCGCTAAGGTTGCTTCAGACATGAACAAACCGAATGGCCAGTTTGTGATCCCGCCTGATAAGGTTCAGGAGGTGGTCGATAAACTGCCTCTAGAAAAGATCCCTGGTGTGGGCAAAGTCAGCTTAGAGAAGTTACACCAAGCAGGTTTCTATCTGTGCGAAGACATTAAGAACAGTGACTACCGTGAGCTGTTGCGTCAATTTGGACGCCAAGGTGCTTCATTATGGAAACGCAGTCACGGCATTGATGAGCGTGAAGTTGTCGTTGAGCGGGAACGTAAGTCAGTCGGGGTCGAGCGTACTTTTAGCGAGAATATTGCTACTTACGATGAGTGTTGGCAGGTGATTGAAGAGAAGCTTTTCCCTGAGCTAGAGAGACGCTTGGAGCTAGCCAGTCCAGATAAATCGATCATCAAGCAGGGTATCAAACTTAAGTTTGCCGACTTTCAACTCACGACGATTGAGCATATTCATCCTCAACTTGACCTCGACGACTTCAAAGTTCTGCTAAGCGATATCCTTAAGCGTCAAAACGGTCGAGAGATACGGCTTTTAGGCTTGAGTGTGATGCTCAAGCCTGAACAACAAGCTCGTCAATTGAGTTTTTTCTAAACTCGTGCGGATTCAACCTGCTCTAGCACCTTTTTGAAAGAGACATTTGCCATTGAGCCATAGCCTTGCAGTTTGCTGGCTTTCAGCTGAGTAATGATTGGCGTACTGACCCCGCACAAGAAGCGCGCCACGGCGGCATCGCTGATCACAGTGGGGGAAAGTTGGACAAACTCGTCTATCCAAGTGGATAAGTGTGCCAATTCAGGTTGCGCTTGTTGTGGTTGGGGAAAAGAGGCAACTTGCCCACGGCACACCGAGCAGTGACCACATTTTTCT
>NZ_ABGR01000007.1 GCF_000171815.1 Vibrio sp. AND4
TTGGTCAAGAACTGGCAGCTTAAATACGCGAATATTAGCTAAAATTACAGCCAGAATGAGTGAAAATCCTAACCCCCACGTGGCCATCTCCATGGTGGTGCCAAGATACTTGAGCAGTATCGGCAGCAGCTCCAACATGTAATTAAAATCAAATCCCATACAACTTACCTGGAGATAAGAAAAGGTGGAATACTAAGTTCCACCTTGTCATTGAGTTAATAAGGACGCGAGAAACCGCTCAACGCCCCAAAAGAAGAGAATGGTTACTTTGTGATATCGACATCAAACCATTTCAGTGAAATTTTCTCTACTGTTCCGTCGGCTCGCATAGCGGCAAGGGCTTTATTCACTTCGGCTTGTAGCTTGCGACCTTTTTTGTCATCAATGAATGGCCATGCGTTTTCGATTTCTTCAAACGTTTTGCCTGCTGGTTTGAGCGATAACTTGGTTTTCTTTATCAGTGCTAATGCTGACAAACGGTCCATGATGAAGGCATCTACTCGGCCTAATGCAACATCTTGTTCGATGCCCGTGTCGTACGTTTTGATGTTGATCTTACCGTCTTTGTCGTAATTGCGAAGCAATTGCTCAAAGTTAGAGCCTAAGTTAACGGCAACCGTTTTACCTGCTAGGTCTTCTATCTTTTTGATGCTGTCGTTGTCCTTGTGTACGGTGATTTGTGCACCATCTACCACGTACGGGTCGGCGAATAGGTACCTTGCTTTACGCGCATCGGTCATGGTGATTTGGTTAGAGATGGTATCAATACGCCCCGTTTCTAGTAGACCGAATAGACCAGAGAAGCTCGCGGTGACGTATTCGATTTTGTAATTGTTACGTTTACCTATTTCATCCCACATATCTACTTCAAAACCTTGAAGTTTATCTTGCTTTACAAAGGTAAACGGGAAATAGCGGCCAGACATCCCCACTTTTACTTCGGTCTTCACAGTGTCGGCTATCGCTTGAGTCGTCGCAGCAGACAAAGCAATCGCTGCGATGGCAACCTTAATCCAGTTTTTCATAATACATCTCCATACTTTTATGGATGGAGATACTACTGTCAGCGAGCTCAATTAAATAAATAACCAAGTGCGATAACCTAGACCTCAAAGTAATAAGATCTTATTTGTTGGCCAGAAAAGGCAATATCTAGGAATAAATGATGCAAAAACGCTCGGAGAGAGCAGAAATGATAAGCGAAAAATAGTAACGAGCAGAAATTCATGCACAGAGTTATCACCAATCGCTTGATCTGATCGGTTTGGTCAAAATGTGGATCATTATGTGGGTAAATTAGGGGTAAGGTGTGTTGATCTCACTAAGTCGAGCCGAAATATTGTGAATAACTTGGATCTTATTCACTTGATCGTCGATCAATTACTGGTGATCTTGGTTATCAACAGGTAAAATTGCCAGTCATTCCGATAATATAAATACTCAGTGGGGGCACCGTGTCATCTTCGCTTTGGTTGCAATGTTTGCAGCAGCTTCAAGAAGAGCTACCAGCTACAGAATTCAGTATGTGGGTTCGTCCGTTACAAGCGGAGCTCAATGACAATACTCTCACTTTGTTCGCGCCAAACCGCTTCGTTTTAGATTGGGTTCGCGACAAATATTTGAATAGCATCAATCGTTTACTGCAAGAGCATTGTGGCCACGATTTACCTAACCTGCGCTTTGAAGTAGGCAGCCGTCCAGTCGCAGCACCAAAACCGGCTCCGACACGTACGCCGGCAGATGTGGCAGCAGAGTCATCCGCGCCTGCGCAACTGCAAGCTCGTAAGCCAGTACACAAAACGTGGGATGACGACGCACAAGCGATCGCGAACATCAACCACCGCTCAAATGTGAACCCAAAACACAAGTTCAACAACTTCGTTGAAGGTAAGTCGAACCAATTGGGCCTTGCCGCTGCACGTCAAGTATCAGATAACCCTGGTGCGGCTTACAACCCACTATTTCTATACGGTGGCACGGGCTTAGGTAAAACCCACCTTTTGCACGCAGTAGGTAACGCGATTGTGGATAACAATCCAAACGCAAAAGTGGTGTACATGCACTCTGAGCGCTTCGTGCAAGATATGGTGAAAGCACTGCAAAACAACGCGATTGAAGAGTTTAAACGCTACTACCGCAGTGTTGATGCGCTACTTATTGATGACATTCAATTCTTTGCCAATAAAGAACGTTCACAAGAAGAGTTTTTCCATACCTTCAATGCACTGTTAGAGGGTAATCAGCAGATCATTCTCACATCTGACCGTTATCCAAAAGAGATCAGCGGGGTAGAAGATCGGCTGAAATCACGTTTTGGTTGGGGTTTAACGGTTGCGATTGAGCCGCCTGAGCTAGAAACTCGTGTAGCGATCTTGATGAAGAAAGCAGAGGCACACCAAATTCATCTAGCGGATGAAGTGGCGTTTTTTATTGCCAAGCGTTTACGATCCAACGTTCGTGAATTGGAAGGTGCACTGAACCGCGTTATTGCGAATGCAAACTTTACTGGCCGTCCGATTACGATTGATTTTGTTCGTGAAGCACTGCGTGATCTGCTTGCCTTGCAAGAAAAGCTGGTGACGATCGACAATATTCAAAAGACAGTCGCTGAATATTACAAGATTAAAGTTGCTGACCTACTGTCTAAACGTCGCTCACGCTCGGTTGCGCGTCCTCGTCAGTTGGCGATGGCATTGGCAAAAGAGTTGACCAACCACAGCCTGCCGGAAATTGGCGATGCATTTGGTGGTCGTGACCATACCACGGTGCTGCATGCATGCCGCAAAATTCAGCAATTGCGCGAAGAGAGCCACGATATTAAAGAAGATTACTCTAACTTGATTCGTACCCTGTCTTCGTAATCGGTTAGAATGACAGTATTCTAAGTAAACCATTAACTGATCTGACAGCGTAAAGAGCCAAGCATGAAATTTACCATTGAACGTAGTCATTTAATCAAACCGCTACAACAGGTTTCGGGTGCATTAGGTGGCCGACCAACTCTACCAATTTTGGGCAACCTACTGCTGAAGGTAGAAGATAACGTGTTATCCATGACGGCGACCGATTTGGAAGTGGAATTGGTGAGCAAAGTGACGCTAGAAGGAGATTTTGAAGCGGGTAGTATTACCGTTCCTTCTCGTAAGTTTCTTGATATCTGCCGTGGTTTACCCGATGACTCTATCATCACTTTCGTACTAGAAGGCGACCGTGTGCAAGTGCGTTCCAGTCGTAGCCGCTTCTCACTCTCGACACTGCCTGCGAACGACTTCCCCAATATTGAAGATTGGCAAAGTGAAGTGGAAGTATCATTGACTCAGTCTGACTTACGTTCGCTGGTAGAAAAAACCCAATTCTCAATGGCGAACCAAGATGTTCGTTATTACCTAAATGGCATGTTGTTTGAAATCGACGGTTCGACACTTCGTAGTGTGGCAACCGATGGTCACCGTATGGCGGTATCACAAACTCAGTTGGGTGCGGACTTCGCTCAGAAGCAAATCATTGTGCCACGGAAAGGGATACAAGAGTTGGTGAAGCTCATGGATGCGCCGGAGCAGCCTGTTGTGCTACAAATCGGCAGTTCAAATGTGCGTGCGGAAGTGAACAACTTCATCTTTACTTCAAAGCTTGTTGATGGTCGTTTCCCAGATTATCGCCGCGTATTACCGCAAAGTACCAACAAGACGTTGGAAACAGGCTGTGATGAATTACGTCAGGCTTTCTCACGCGCTGCGATTCTTTCTAACGAAAAGTTCCGTGGTGTTCGTGTGAATCTTGCGGGCAGTGAAATGCGCATTACTGCCAACAACCCAGAGCAAGAGGAAGCGGAAGAGATACTCGATGTAACCTTTGAAGGGGACGCTATCGAGATCGGTTTTAACGTAAGCTACGTGCTTGATGTTCTAAATACCCTGCGTTGCGACAAAGTGCGTGTGTCGATGTCGGATGCCAACGCCAGTGCGTTGATTGAAAACGCCGATGACGACAGTGCAATGTATGTGGTAATGCCAATTCGTTTATAAGTTATCTGAATGCCACTTTCTCGTCTCATCATTCAGCAGTTTAGAAACATTAAAGCCTGTGATATTGACCTATCAGCAGGCTTTAACTTTCTTATAGGGCCAAACGGTAGCGGTAAAACCAGTATTTTAGAAGCGGTTTATTTACTCGGACATGGGCGCTCTTTTAAAAGCTCTCTGACAGGGCGAGTTATCCAAAATGAGTGTGATGAACTGTTTGTCCACGGCCGTTTTTTGAACTCTGATCAATTTGAGCTACCTATTGGCATTAATAAGCAGCGTGATGGCTCAACAGAGGTTAAAATAGGCGGTCAATCTGGGCAAAAACTGGCACAACTGGCTCAGGTGTTACCTCTGCAGTTGATTCACCCAGAAGGGTTTGATTTACTCACGGATGGTCCAAAGCATCGTCGTGCTTTTATAGACTGGGGCGTTTTTCACACTGAACCTGCTTTTTATGATGCATGGGGACGCTTCAAGCGCCTAAACAAGCAACGCAACGCGCTGCTAAAAACCGCTAGGAGTTATCGCGAGCTGAGTTATTGGGATCAAGAGATGGCTCGTTTGGCTGAAAACATCAGTCAATGGCGGGCACTGTACATTGAACAGATGAAAACGGTCGCGGAAACCATCTGCCAGACATTTTTGCCAGAATTTGAGATCCAATTAAAGTATTATCGTGGATGGGACAAAGATACGCCTTATCATGAGATACTAGAAAAGAATTTCGAGCGTGATCAGTCGTTGGGCTACACCTTTAGTGGGCCGAATAAGGCTGATCTGCGCATTAAAGTGAACGGAACGCCAGTTGAAGACGTTCTATCACGCGGTCAATTAAAGCTTATGGTGTGTGCATTGCGTGTTGCGCAGGGACAACACTTGACTGAAATGACCGGAAAACAATGTATTTACCTAATTGACGACTTTGCGTCGGAATTAGACAGCCAACGTCGTAAGCGTCTTGCTGATTGCTTAAAAGAGACGGGCGCACAAGTATTTGTAAGCTCTATCACTGACAACCAAATCGCCGACATGTTGGACGATACGGGTAAATTGTTTCATGTGGAACATGGCAGGATAGAGTCAAACTAGAAGAGAGAAACTCATGTCTGAAAATTACGATTCATCGAGTATTAAGGTACTAAAGGGTCTGGATGCGGTTCGTAAGCGTCCAGGTATGTACATTGGCGACACGGACGACGGCACCGGTCTGCACCACATGGTCTTTGAGGTGGTGGATAACTCAATTGATGAAGCGTTGGCAGGTCACTGTAAAGACATCGTTGTGACAATTCATGAGGATAACTCGGTTTCAGTTACGGATGATGGTCGTGGCATTCCAACAGAAATGCACTCAGAAGAAAAAGTATCGGCAGCTGAAGTTATCATGACAGTACTTCACGCTGGTGGTAAGTTCGATGATAACTCATACAAGGTATCGGGCGGTCTTCACGGTGTAGGTGTTTCGGTAGTCAACGCCCTGTCTGAAAAAGTGGTATTGACGATTCATCGTGGCGGTCATACCCATACACAAACCTACCACCATGGTGACCCTCAAGCGCCGTTGGCGGTTGTGGGTGACACAGACCAAACCGGGACACAAATCCGCTTTTGGCCAAGTGCTGAAACCTTCACAAATATTGAGTTCCATTACGACATCCTAGCAAAACGTCTGCGTGAGCTTTCTTTCCTGAATTCTGGTGTTTCTATCAAGCTAGTTGATGAGCGTGAAGAAGATAAGAGTGACCATTTCATGTATGAAGGTGGTATTCAAGCCTTCGTCGAGCACTTAAATACCAACAAAACACCAATCGTTGAGAAAATCTTCCACTTCGATTTTGAGCGTGAAGATGGCATTGCCGTAGAAGTCGCTATGCAATGGAACGATGGCTTCCAAGAGAATATCTACTGCTTTACCAACAATATCCCACAACGTGACGGTGGTACTCACCTTGCCGGTTTCCGTGCGGCGCTTACGCGTACACTGAATACCTTCATGGATAAAGAGGGTTTCTCTAAGAAAGCGAAAACGGCAACATCAGGCGACGATGCTCGTGAAGGTCTGACCGCGGTTGTGTCGGTTAAAGTGCCAGATCCTAAGTTCTCTAGCCAAACGAAAGACAAGCTGGTTTCTTCGGAAGTTAAATCAGCGGTTGAATCTGCGATGGGTGAGAAACTGTCTGAGTTCCTGATTGAGAACCCAGCAGAAGCCAAGATGGTTTGTTCGAAAATCATCGATGCAGCCCGTGCTCGTGAAGCCGCGCGTAAAGCTCGTGAAATGACTCGTCGTAAAGGCGCACTCGATCTAGCTGGTCTGCCAGGTAAACTTGCCGATTGTCAGGAAAAAGATCCAGCACTCTCTGAACTGTACATAGTGGAGGGTGATTCGGCAGGCGGCTCCGCAAAACAAGGCCGTAACCGTAAGAACCAAGCAATCCTGCCGCTTAAAGGTAAGATTCTTAACGTAGAAAAAGCACGTTTCGACAAAATGCTGTCTTCTCAAGAAGTCGCAACACTGATCACTGCACTAGGCTGTGGTATCGGTCGTGACGAGTACAACCCGGACAAACTGCGTTACCACAACATCATTATCATGACCGATGCTGATGTCGATGGTTCGCACATCCGTACGCTACTGTTGACCTTCTTCTACCGTCAAATGCCAGAGCTTATCGAGCGTGGCTACGTGTACATTGCTCAACCACCGCTTTACAAAGTGAAGAAAGGCAAACAAGAGCAGTACATCAAAGACGAAGACGCGATGACCCAATACCAAGTGGCCTTGGCGCTTGATAATGCATCGTTGCACGTAAACGCACAAGCACCTGCATTGGCAGGGGAAGCGCTAGAGAAATTGGTTAAGCAGTACAACGCGGGCACCAAATTGGCGGATCGCATGAGCCGTCGCTACCCAAGCGCACTTGTTCATGAGTTTGTTTACACGCCGCGTCTAACGGCAGAACAATGTCACGATGCTGCAGCAGTAGAAGCGTGGACCAAGCAGCTCGTTGAGCAGCTAAATGCGAAAGAAGTGGGCGCAAGCCAATACAGCTACGAAGTTGAGCAACACGAAGAGCTAGGTCTAAACCTACCTAAGATCATCGTCCGTACTCACGGTGTGACGCACAACTATGCTTTAAGCATCGATCTACTGAACTCGAAAGAGTACGCTAAGCTAGCGGATCTATCTGAAGCACTAGACGGCTTGCTAGAAGAAGGCGCTTACATCAAACGTGGTGAGCGTACTCAGCCAGTAACAAGTTTTGCATCGGCACTTGAGTGGCTAATCAAAGAATCGCGTCGTGGGCTTAGCCTACAACGCTACAAAGGTCTTGGTGAGATGAACCCAGATCAGCTTTGGGAAACCACCATGGATCCAGAGACCCGTCGCATGATGCAAGTAACGATTGAGGATGCCGTAGGTGCCGACCAATTGTTCACAACGCTAATGGGTGATCAAGTTGAGCCGCGTCGTAACTTCATCGAAGAGAACGCGCTTAAAGTAGCAAACCTAGACGTGTAGTCATATCGGTTCAGTCAAATCATACTACAAACGCCATCTCGCAAGAGGTGGCGTTTTTTATTGGGGGAGAAACGAGATAAAAGAGTCGAGAACGACTGCGCTCTATGGATAGGGGAACGCTTTGAGAGGAACGATCGATTCGGAGAGCTAAAAAATTTTCACTGGAGCCCTTGAAAGCCCATTTTTCGACCTTATATCTAGTTATGAAGAGGGATAGCTGGCTTGCTCAACAAGAGAAGAGTAGCGCCTCAGAATAGCTAAACGAGATCGCTCAGCAGAGGATACTCAGTATTAGCACACAACTTGAACCTAGATTCGACATCATGTCCCCGAACCTAATGAGTAGGTCAGAGGAGTGAATCATCGGATCCCTTAGCTCGGCGCTTTCTTGCATAAAAGTGCCATGTGGATGCCCTTCATCTGAGCTAAGACTATTGCTTAAAAGAGGATAGATTATGCGTAATGTAGATTTCTCACCACTATACCGTAATGCAATTGGCTTCGACCGTCTGTTCAACCTGATGGAAGCAAGTTCGGCGAAGAACACTTCTGGCGGTTACCCTCCATACAACATCGAGCAAAAAGACGAGCACAACTACCGTATTACCATGGCAGTTGCTGGCTTTGCTGAAAATCAGCTTGATTTGACTCAAAACGAAAACATGTTGATCGTGAAGGGCGAGCGTAAAGCAGAAGAAGGCAAAAACTACGTTTACCAAGGTATTGCGGAGCGCGATTTTGAACGTAAATTCCAACTGGCGGATTACGTAAAAGTCGTTGGTGCATCAATGGAAAACGGTCTACTTCATGTTGATTTAGTTCGTGAAATTCCAGAAGCTATGCAACCACGCAAGATTGCTATCGGTGGTAACCTGATTGAAAACAGTTAATCAGCTACTGATGTTTTAGTTAACCACACGGTTATAGAATGAGTAAGAGCGCCTTCCATTATGGAAAAGGGCGCTCTTTTTAGTTTGGGCTTTCAAAGCCTCTATTTCAAAGCCGTAATTTCAAAGAGAACAACGGCTGAGTTTAATCGGTCTATTTACCTTCGTGGTAAGCCTTTTCCACTTCTTCAGCAATAATCGCAATGCCTTGTTGCATCATCTCATCGTCTTGAACGTAGTTCATACGCAAGCATTGATGTGCATGATCCCACTCGTCCTTCTGACCAATAAAGAAGTATTCACCTGGAACAATCAAAACACCACGCGCTTTCAAGCGTTGGTAAAGTTCCATTGTCGTAATTGGCAGTTCATCAAACCATAGCCACAAGAAGATAGCGCCCTCTGGTTTGTGGATACGGAAGCGCTCATCGGTAATCGCTTCTTGAAGCAGTTCAACCGCTCGTTGCGACTTCTGTTTGTAGAACGGCTTAATCACCTCTGAGCTCAGTTTAAGTAAATCACCCTTAGTAATGATGTGGTTTGCCAGCGCTGGGCCAACACTGCCCGGGGCTAGGCTGATGATGCCATTCATATTGGTCAACGCTTGAGTGATTTCTTCACTCGCAATCACAATCCCACAACGCACGCCCGGCAGGCCAAGCTTAGATAAACTCATGCACAGGATGGTGTTTTCATTCCAGAACGGTTCGACATCCTCAAAAATGATGTTTGGGAAAGGCAGTCCGTAAGCATTATCAATGATTAGCGGGATGTTGTTTTCACGTGCTAGCTTGTCCAACTTACGTACTTCTTCGTCTGTCAGTACATTACCCGTTGGGTTAGTTGGACGAGACGCACAGATTGCGGCAACAGAGTCATCGACTTTTAGCTGCTCGAAATCAACGTGGTATTTAAACAGGCCATGATCTAACAACTCGATCTCTGGGTGGTAAGAGACAAAGATATCTTCATCAATTCCTGCGTCACCATAACCGATGTACTCAGGTGCAATAGGTAGTAGCACCTTCTTGTGTGAACCGTCTTGCTGCTTGCCTGCCAGTAAATTGAACAAGTAGAAGAAGCCACTTTGGCTGCCATTAGTTAGGCTGATGTTCTTCTCAGAAATATCCCAGCCGTAAGTTTCACGGAATAACTGAGCCAAGGCTTTAACAAACGCATCTTTTCCCTGCGGGCCATCGTAGTTGGCTAGGGCGGCGACGAGTTCCCCACTGGCGATCATTTCCTCACTGGCTTGGCGAAAGTAATCGAGCATGGCAGGAATGGCAGCAGGGTTTCCCCCACCGAGCATAATGGCACCTGGTGTGCGAAGGCCATCATTCAAATCGTCCATTAACTGCGTGATACCTGAATACTGATTAAACTTTTCACCAAACTTTGAGAACTGCATTTTTCGTAATACCTAATTCATTGTGATTGCTTTGTGTCTTAATACCAGTCTTTGACTGATCAATAGGGTAATCCTTGACCTTACCTTAATGTCCATACGACGCAAAGTGTGAATTAAGCCGAAAAAGAAAAAAGTATGTCATCAGACCAGAGCTAAGAGATAAAAAGGCCAAAAGAGCAACAAAAAAGGGAAGCAGACGCTTCCCTTTTACTTATTTCTTAATCACTTCGAAGAGTAATGAATTACTTTTGAAGTAACGAAATGTCTGCAATTTGTAGGAACAGATTACGCAGGTTGTTTAGCAGTGTTAGACGGTTTTTCTTAAGTGCTTCGTCGTCTGCCATGACCATGACGTTATCAAAGAACGCATCAACGGGTTCACGTAGGTCAGCGAGCTTGCTTAGGGCTTCTTGGTAGTTACCCGTTGCAAATGCTGGCTCTAGCGCTTCTGTCATTACTTCAACGCTTTCTGCTAGTGCTTTCTCTGCGTTTTCTTGAAGCAGTGCTAGGTCGATGTCTGCAGCGAGTTCACCGTCGAATTTCGCTAAGATGTTACCAACACGCTTGTTCGCTGCTGCTAGAGACTCTGCCGCTTCCAGTTCACGGAAGTGAGAAACGGCTTTAACGCGTTGGTCGAAGTCGGCTGGCTTGGTTGGACGGCGCGCGAGTACTGCTTGAATGATATCTATACTGAAGCCTTCGTCTTGGTACCAAGCACGGAAGCGACCCAGCATGAACTCGATAACCTCTTGTTCAACATTGTCGTTGGTTAGGCGACTGGTACCATCTTCTTGGGCAAACAGAGATTTTGCTTTCGCGACTAGGTCAACAAGATCTAGGTGGTAGCCGTATTCAACGATGATACGCAGTACACCCAAAGATGCGCGGCGTAGTGCGAATGGGTCGCTGCCTTTAGGCGCTTGACCAATACCGAAGATACCGACGATAGTGTCTAGCTTATCAGCCATTGCAACCGCTGTTGAAACGCCGTTCGATGGCAGTTTATCACCTGCGAAACGAGGCATGTATTGCTCGTTCAATGCGACTGCAACTTCTTCTGCTTCCCCGTCGTGGCGAGCGTAATGCATGCCCATCACACCTTGAGTGTCGGTGAATTCGAATACCATTGAGGTCATCAGGTCACATTTTGCTAGCAGGCCGGCACGCTTTGATTTCTCGACGTCAGCACCGATTTGCTCAGCGATGTAGCCGGCAAGTTCTGTGATACGGTCTGTTTTGTCTTTGATCGTACCCAGTTGCTTTTGGAAAATCGCTTGCTCCAGTTCCGGCAGGCGGTCGATAAGCGGGCGCTTACGGTCGGTATTGAAGAAGAATTCTGCGTCTGCAAGACGAGGGCGAACCACTTTCTCGTTACCTTCGATGACGTAACGAGGCTCTTTTGATTCGATGTTCGACACGAAGATGAAGTTAGGAAGTAGCTTCCTGTTTTTATCGCCATTCTCATGTGAATAAACTGGGAAGTATTTTTGGTCACCTTTCATGGTGTAAACCAACGCTTCAGAAGGCACTTTTAGGTACTCTTCTTCGAACTTCGCTGTCAGTACGACAGGCCACTCAACCAGAGACGTGACTTCCTCGACTAGATCATCTTCTAGGTCAGCAATACCACCAACCGCTGCCGCCGCTTTTTGTGCGTCAGCAAGGATGATGGCTTTACGCGCTTCGTAATCGGCCATGACTTTACCGCGCTCTTCGAGGAGCGTAGGGTATTGCTCAGCAGAGTCGATAGTGAACTCTTGCTCACCCATGAAGCGGTGACCACGGATGGTGCGCGCAGAGGCAACACCAAGGATCTCACCTTCGATTAGGTCGCTGCCCATTAGCATGGTTAGTGTCTTAACTGGGCGGATAAATTGCGTCGTTTTGTTACCCCAGCGCATTGGTTTTGCGATAGGTAGGTTTGCTAGTGCTTTCGCCGCAAGTTCAACGACAATCTCAGACGTTGGTTTGCCTTTCACTTCTTGTTTAAACAGTAGCCATTCGCCTTTGTCGGTAACCATGCGATCTGCTTGGTCAACCGTGATACCACAACCGCGTGCCCAGCCTTGAGCTGCTTTGGTTGGGTTGCCTTCTGCGTCAAACGCTGCAGAAACTGCAGGGCCACGCTTTTCAACGATTTTGTCAGACTGGCTATCCGCGAGTGCTGCGACTTTAAGTGCAAGACGACGAGGTGCTGCGAACCATTTCACGCCTTCGTGAGCAAGCTCAGCGCCTTTTAGTTCCGCTTCGAAGTTTGCTGCGAATGCTTCCGCTAGCGTGCGAAGTTGCGTTGGTGGTAGCTCTTCTGTACCCAGCTCGATTAAAAATTCTTTTGCCATGTTTCTTTACCCCTTACGCTTGTTCTTTTTTACACATCGGGAAGCCAAGTGCTTCACGCGATGCGTAGTATGCTTCTGCAACGGCTTTCGTCAGATTGCGGATGCGCAGGATGTAACGTTGGCGTTCAGTTACTGAGATCGCTTTACGGGCGTCGAGTAAGTTGAATGCATGGCCTGCTTTAAGGATGCGCTCGTAAGCAGGTAGCGGCAGTGGCTTTTCAAGCTCAAGCAGCTCTTTACACTCTTTCTCACACTGTTCGAAGAAACCAAATAGGAAATCCACGTCTGCGTGCTCGAAGTTGTAAGTCGATTGCTCTACTTCGTTTTGGTGGAAGATATCACCGTAAGTCACTTTGCTGCCGTCTGGTGCGATGTTCCAAACTAGGTCGTATACAGAGTCTACTTCTTGAATGTACATGGCTAGACGTTCGATACCGTAAGTGATCTCACCAGTGACTGGTTTACACTCCAGACCGCCAACTTGCTGGAAGTAAGTAAATTGAGTCACTTCCATGCCGTTTAGCCAAACTTCCCAGCCTAAACCCCATGCGCCTAGTGTTGGGTTTTCCCAGTTGTCTTCTACGAAACGGATGTCGTGAACAAGAGGATCGACACCAAGAACTTCTAGAGAACCTAGGTACAACTCTTGGATATTGTCTGGCGATGGTTTTAGCGCTACTTGGAATTGGTAGTAGTGCTGAAGACGGTTAGGGTTTTCACCGTAACGGCCATCAGTGGGGCGACGTGAAGGTTGTACGTAAGCTGTAGACATTGGCTCTGGGCCAAGTGCTCGTAAACAGGTCATAGGGTGAGAGGTACCTGCACCAACTTCCATATCCAGTGGTTGAACAATGGTACAACCATTTTGAGCCCAATAATCCTGCAGCGCGAGGATCATTCCCTGGAAGGTTTTGATATCGTATTTTTGCATAAGTCAGGTTCGCGCGATTCTCTTATTTACTCGTGAAGTCGTCTCTCTCGCTGGGATTATCGCCCCCAACAATGGTGATTCAGAGTAATTACGGTTGAATAAATTAACGTTCAAGTATACCCAGATATTGAGCATGGGAGTAGAGCTAATCTTGATTAATTCGTGGACAATTTCTTCCTTGAAGGTTTTTTAGCGCGTTATCTGCGGAATTTTTTCTGTCTGGGTGTTTTCACTGACTTTGACTCTTGAGATGGCCGCAAAAGGTGGCTAGAATTGCGTCTGTCTTTGGGGAGTAGCTTACCCGGTGGAATGTCTGTTTCATCAGGTTCGTTCGTCAACATAATTGGTGCTAAATCACCATGGCGCTCGAGACTCATCAACCTGATGAGTTTAGCAAGACCTTAGACAAATCATCATGAACCGGGGCGGGGCGTGAGATTTGTCTTAGGTTAAATATAATAATCCCGCCTCAATGAGCATGTCGTGAGCGTTTTAGCTATTTCAATTACTACGGTAGCGCTAGCAGAAATTGGCGATAAGACCCAATTGCTATCTCTATTGCTTGCCAGTCGTTACCGCAAGCCTCTTCCTATCATTACTGCAATCCTTTTGGCGACGATTGCCAACCACGCTTTGGCAGCATGGTTGGGGGTGGTGGTGGCTGATTACTTGTCACCAGAGGTCCTAAAATGGGTACTGGTGGTCAGTTTCGTTGCCATGGCAGCTTGGGTACTGATCCCCGATAAACTGGATGATGACGAGCAGATTTCCAACCGAGGTCCATTCATTGCCAGTTTTATTGCTTTTTTTGTTGCTGAGATTGGCGATAAGACTCAGATTGCCACTTCTATCTTGGGGGCGCAGTACGCCGATGCGTTGAGCTGGGTGATCCTTGGCACAACAATGGGGATGCTGCTTGCCAATGTACCTGTGGTTGTTATTGGTAAATTATCCGCCAATAAATTACCTTTGGGTGCTATTCGTAAAGTCACCGCTTTTTTGTTTATTGTCCTTGCAGTAGGCGCTGCATTGTTTTGATTTTATGCATATAAATAGTGATAATTATCAATGACTAGCAAAGCTATGCTCGAGCTCAGAATCTGACTAAAATTCATTCAATACCGTGACGGATGGCATATTAGTGTCATACTTGTCATGGTACTTTAACGGTGTGAATAATAGCGAGAGGGCAAGGTTATGCTTACACGTTACACGGGGATGGCCCCAAAAAGTCAGAGTTATTTATTCACCTTTGGTCTGGCGCTTTGTTTACTTGCGATGGTGCTGACTGATATGTGGCTGCCGATTGTGGCAGGGACCTTTATTCTTACTGGTCTGACAGTCGAGTCTTGGATTCGGGTTGCTCATATTATTCCGATGCACGAAGAGATGCGGGCAATGCGGAAACAATTGAATAAACTGCAATCAGAAGTGCGCACTTTAGAATACGATGAATAAACAAACGGCAGCCCAAAGGCTGCCGTTTTTGATCGTGCCGAGGTTATTCCAAGCCTTTCTTGATCAGGTATTGATAGGGCTGTTGTTCCGTTTGTGCCGCAATCAATTGGTGATCCATAAATCGACAGAAACTCGGGATATCTCTGGTCGTAGATGGGTCGTCTGCGGTCACTAGCAATATTTCACCCTCTTGCATGTTTCGAATTGTCTTCCTGACCATCATCACAGGCTCTGGGCAGCGTAATCCTTCCGCTTCTAATGTTGTGTTCGCCAGTTCAGGATTAAAACTCATAGTGTGATTCTCGTAACTAACTGAGCATTGAATTTTACTTTCGTTGAAAAAATATTCAATAACCACTTGGCAAAGTTGAATTTTTGATTTACCTTGTGTTAACAATTTGGCAACATTTCGGCGGAGGTACGATGTTAACAGCGTTAGACAGACTAACCATTTATTCGGTTTTTTGTTTTATCTCGTTTTGTGCATTGGTCTTAAGGACGCCAAATGATACCTCATTGATGCCTGTTATCGGTATGATTGCAACAATTTTGGGTATTTGGATTGAGATGCGCAAGTGGTCAGATGTATCTGAGCATGAGCATTAATGCTTTTCGAAGCAACCTGAATCCATCGACTCACCAATCACCAAGTTTAACGATACTTCATTCCGACACTATCCCCCATTTTTCTTGGGCTTCCCCGCTGAAAGGCGGGATTTTTTTTGCCTGAAGAGTACAATTTATCTAAATCCCCTAAATTTGATAAGCGACAAACTGTGGAATTAGAAGATATCTATCGTCGAGACCTGAATTTGTTGGTTGCATTACGAGTGTTGATCGAAGAGAGCAGCGTAAGTAAAGCGGCAACACGTCTCAGTTTGAGCCAATCGGCAATGAGTCGAGTATTGGGGCGTCTGCGTGATCTGCTCGGCGACCCATTGTTCACACGCCAAGGGCAACGCTTGATTCCAACGCAAAAGGCGTTAGAAATCGATCGATCTCTGGGTGAGCCGCTGGAATCGCTGCGCCAACTGCTTTCTCCCCGAGAATTTGACCCGCGCAGTTGTGAGCAAACTTTCAATATCGCCACCACTGACTACGCTATGCAAACTATTTTGCCTTTCGCTTTGCCGCGTATCTATCAAGAAGCGCCGAATGTGTCATTGAACTTCTTACCGCTGCAACACGATCGCTTATCTGACCAATTGACTTATGAGGGTGCGGACTTAGCGATTTGTCGCCCTACAGGACCGATTGAACCATTACGCAGTGAAGTGTTAGGGCGAGTTGGGGTGCTGTGTTTGCTCTCCAAGCAACATCCATTAGTCGATAAAGAAATGAGCTTGGAGGATTACCTTTGCTATCCACATGCAATGATTGCTATTAGTGATGGAGTGAAGGCGTTGATTGAACAAGTGTTAATGGAAAAGCCAAAGCGTAAGATGGTGCTCCGTGCTTATCATTTAGAAGCGGCACTGGCGATCGTTGATACACTACCAATCATTATTACTGTTCCTGCTGACTTGGCGTATTTGGTCGCTGAACGCTACGACCTAGTGATTAAGCCATTACCCTTCCATTTTACTCCGCTTGAATATTCGATGATTTGGCATGCGCGCTGTGAGCATTCTCCTGCTCAAGAGTGGCTACGTGCGGTGGTTCGAGAAGAGTGTAGTCGTCTGATTGCTAAACGAATTGAAGACATGAAACTGGATTAACGTGATTTTCGACAGCGGCAATAGCAAAAAGCCGGGCAATCACCCGGCTTCGTTTATTCCATCAAGGATACTTGTTTTCTAGAGCTTGATGACTACGCGACCCGTTACTTGGCCGTTGGTGATGTCTTCAGCGTATTTTGGTGCTTCAGCCAGCTCGACTTCAGTACATGCTTGCTCAAAGTAGCTATCTGGTAGCAGTTCAACCAACTTTTCCCATGCAGCTGTACGTTTCTCAAATGGGCATGAAACAGAGTCAACACCTTGTAGACGAACGTTACGAAGGATGAACGGCATCACTGTTGTTGGTAGATCGAAGCCGCCAGCAAGGCCACAAGCCGCTACTGCACTGTTGTAATCCATTTGCGCCAATACTTTTGCGAGTACTTTGCTGCCTACTGTGTCAACGGCACCTGCCCATACTTGCTTTTCAAGTGGACGAGTGGGCTCTTCAAATTCAACACGGTCGATGATACGGCTAGCCCCCAGTTTTTCTAGTAGTGGGCCATTTTTCTCTACACGACCTGTCACCGCCGCGACTTTATAGCCAAGCTGCGCTAGGAGTGTTACCGCTACTGAGCCTACGCCACCACTTGCACCCGTGACTAGAATCTCACCATTCTCTGGCTTGATGCCAGCATCAAGTAGTGCCTGAACACACAGCATGCCAGTGAAACCAGCAGTACCAACCATCATGGCTTTCTTGCTGTCCAAACCTTTTGGTAATGGCACTAGCCAATCTGCTTTTAGACGAGCACGTTGAGACATACCACCCCAGTGGTTTTCACCTACGCCCCAGCCAGTAAGGACGACTTTGTCGCCTGCTTGGTAGCGGTCGTCTTCAGAGCTAACAACTGTACCTGCTAGATCAATACCTGGCACCATTGGGAAGTTACGGATGATTTTACCCTTACCTGTAATCGCAAGTCCGTCTTTGTAGTTCAACGATGAGTAATCAACGTCAATTAGAACGTCGCCTTCAGGCAGTTGTGTTTCATCGATTTGCTCGATGTTAGCGATAGTACGTTTGTCTTCTTGATTTAGAACTAGAGCATTAAACATAAGGTTCTCCGAATGTGCGGTAACGTGACTCTGGGTCACATGCAGCAAGATATCAACTGCTGCTAAGTGTATGTCTTCTTAGTCTATGAATAAAATGAAACTTGAGCATCAAATATATGCTTTATATGCATGTAAGCAATGCTTACTACAAAAAGGGCGACATAAAATGTCGCCCTTAAGTGTAAGTTTAAAATTGTTTATTATTGGTGTCCTTGAACGTGATTGTTGGATTGATCACGATAACTCGACATGATTCAAACCATTTAAGGTCGTTCAAATACGGTCGCAATCCCCTGACCTAGGCCAATACACATGGTGGCAAGGCCGTATTTCGCATCTTTCGCTTCCATTAGGTTGATAAGCGTGGTTGAGATGCGTGAACCAGAACACCCAAGAGGGTGACCCAAAGCAATGGCACCACCGTTAAGATTGACCTTCTCATCCATTACGTCAAGCAGGCCTAAGTCTTTGGCACACGGTAGAGATTGCGCAGCGAATGCCTCATTTAGCTCGACTAAGTCCATATCTTCCATCGATAGACCTGCACGCTTGAGTGCTTTTTGCGTGGCTGGTACAGGGCCGTAACCCATAATAGAAGGATCGCAGCCTGCAATGGCCATGGCTTTGATGCGTGCACGAATCTTCAAACCAAGTTGGTTGGCTTTCTCTTCACTCATAATCAACATTGCAGAAGCACCATCAGACAGTGCCGATGATGTCCCCGCTGTTACTGTGCCGTTTGCAGGATCGAACACTGGACGCAGTTGAGATAGACCTTCAACGGAGGTTTCAGGGCGAATCACTTCATCGTAATCGAGCGTAAACAGTGTACCGTCAGCGGCATGACCTTCAATTGGCAGAATTTCATTCTTAAACCGACCTTCAAGCGTTGCTGCTTGTGCTCGAGCATGAGAGCGTGCAGCAAACTCATCCTGCTGTTCACGGCTAATACCATGCAGCTTACCAAGCATTTCTGCTGTTAAGCCCATCATGCCAGCGGCTTTGGCGACGGTCTTTGACATACCCGGATGAAAGTCAACGCCATGGTTCATTGGTACGTGTCCCATGTGCTCGACACCACCAATTAGACAGATTTCAGCATCGCCAGTCATGATGGCTCGTGTTCCGTCATGAAGCGCTTGCATTGATGAGCCACACAGGCGGTTAACCGTCACCGCGCCAATTTCAATTGGTAGGCCAGCAAGCAGCGCTGCATTACGTGCAATGTTAAAGCCTTGCTCTAGCGTTTGTTGTACGCAGCCCCAGTAAATATCTTCAATCTCGCTTGGGTTCACTTGCGGGTTGCGTGCAAGAATACCTTTCATCAGACGTGCAGATAGATCTTCAGCCCTTGTATGACGGAAAGCCCCACCTTTAGATCGACCCATTGGAGTGCGCAGGCAATCGACCACGACCACATTTCTTGTTTGATTCGTCATTTTACAATCCTTCCTTAGATAGAGCCTTGCTGTTGTGCGCTGTAAAAGGTTTTCCCATAAACGGGATGGCCTTTCTCTGCCATATCAATCAGCATTTGCGGCACATGGTACATGGCACCTAGCTCTGAATATTGTTTGGCCATTGCAACAAACTCAGCAATGCCGATGCTATCTAGGTAGCGGAATACGCCACCGCGGAATGGAGGGAAACCAAGGCCGTAGACCAGTGCCATATCCGCTTCTTGAGGCGTGGCAATAATGCCTTCTTGCAGACACAGCACTACCTCATTGATCATTGGAATCATCATACGTTGAATGATGGTCTGATCATCAAAGCGTTCTTTGTCATGGAAGGGTTCATCGGCACAAACGTTAGCGAGCACAGGCAAGATTTCTTCAGAGAAGGTTTTCTTCGGTTTGCCTTTTCTATCAAGGGTGTAGCTGTAGAAACCACGGCCATTTTTCTGACCGTATTTGTTTGCTTCGAATAGTGCATCGATCGCATCACGACCTTGTTTACTCATACGCTCAGGGAAACCTTGTGCCATTACGGCTTGTGCGTGGTGAGCAGTATCAATACCAACGACATCGAGCAAGTAAGCAGGCCCCATCGGCCAACCAAACTTGCGTTCCATGATGTTGTCGATTTTCGTAAAGTCTGCGCCATCACGAAGTAGCATACTGAAGCCGCCAAAGTATGGGAACAGAACGCGGTTAACAAAGAACCCTGGGCAGTCGTTGACGACAATTGGTGATTTGCCCATTTTCGCAGCGTACGCGACCACACGATTAATGGTTTCATCAGAGGTGCGCTCGCCACGGATGATCTCTACAAGAGGCATACGATGCACTGGGTTGAAGAAGTGCATGCCACAGAAATTCTCTGGGCGTTTTAGCGATTTTGCCAACAGGTTAATTGGAATTGTCGAGGTGTTTGAGGTGATGACCGTGTCATCACCGACATGCGCTTCCACTTCCGTGAGAACGGCCGCTTTTACTTTTGGGTTCTCAACCACAGCTTCAACAATCACGTCCGACTCTTCAACACCCGCGTAATGCAGGCTTGGAGTGATAGAGGCTAAAATACCGGCCATCTTAAAGCCATCAATTCGACCGCGAGATAAACGCTTATTTAGCAGCTTAGATGCTTCTGTCATGCCAAGGTCTAGTGACGCTTGCGCGATGTCTTTCATTAGGACTGGCACGCCTTTAAGTGCTGATTGATAAGCGATACCGCCACCCATGATACCAGCACCAAGTACGGCTGCACGTTGTGTCCCTTTGCTAGCGGATTTTGCCGCTTTCTTGGCAATGCCTTTGATGTATTGGTCATTTAAGAATAAGCCGATCAATGATTTTGCTTCTTCTGATTTTGCCAGTTTGACGAAGTGCTTTCGTTCTATGTCGAGCGCTTCATTGCGAGCAAAGCGAGCGCCTTCTTCTATGGTTACCACGGCTGTCATTGGTGCCGGGTAGTGAGGGCCTGCTTTTTGTGCTACCAACCCCTTCGCCATGGTAAAGCTCATCATGGACTCTAGCTTACTTAGCGTAAGGGGTGATGTTTTTTGCTGACGACGAGCTTGCCAATCTAGCTTCTCGTTGATTGCTGATGTCAGTGTTTTAAGTGCTGACTCGTAAAGCGCATCGCCATCAACAACCGCGTCCAGAAGACCAATTTTTAATGCTTCATCTGCTCGGCAAGCTTTCCCTTGGGTGATGACTTCCATTGCGCTGTCGGCACCGACAACACGTGGAAGGCGTACGCAACCCCCAAACCCCGGCATAATGCCCAGTTTTGTTTCTGGTAGACCAATGCTGGTGGTCTTGTCACCAATTCTCATGTCAGTCGCCAGCACACACTCACAGCCGCCGCCTAATGTATGACCTTTTAGTACCGAGATGGTTGGCACAGGCAGGTCTTCTAGTTTGTTGAAGGTACGGTTAGCAAATTGCAGCCACTGATCGAGCTCGGCGTCTGTCTTACTAAATAGTCCCAAGAATTCAGTGATATCGGCGCCAACAATGAACGCGTCTTTATCTGATGTAAGCATCAACCCCTTCAGTCCTTGGTGCGCTGATAGGGCATCAAGAGCTTTATCAAGCGATTCGAGTGTCGCTAGGTCGAGCTTATTTACGGATTTTGGAGAGCAGAAGCTAAGTTCCGCAATGCCATTTTGTACTTCCTTTACCTTTAGGGTTTCGGCTTGGTAAATCATTGTCTATCTCCATGACATACAATCTTGGATTGTCTGTATATCGCTTTGATGCGGGCTGAATGTAGTTGTAGGGCAGCAAATCGATATAGAGGAAAGTCGTCTTATTTGTCGTTCTGGTTTGACCAGTGGAGTCAGTTTGGACCCGAGAATGGTGAATTTCAATACATTTTTTAAACAAGTGTTTAACATTGTGCGCTGATGCAGATCTTATGCGACTCGCCATTCCGTCTCGTGCTAGACTTTGAACAAAGAAATAAGTGATCAAACTCTATGAATGACCAGCCTTATCTGATTCCTGCCCAGTCAGCTCAATTTGAAGAAGAGATCAAAAAGAGTGTCTTTATTACGCATTTAGCCCATACACCCAGTATCGATGCGGCAAAGGCATTCGTTGAACAGGTCAAGGCCAAACATCCTGCTGCACGGCATAACTGCTGGGGGTTTGTTGCTGGCCGACCAGAAGACTCGATGAAGTGGGGTTTTAGTGATGATGGCGAACCATCAGGGACGGCAGGTAAACCTATTCTCGCACAGTTGTCTGGCTCTGGTGTGGGAGAGCTCACGGCAGTGGTCACTCGTTACTCTGGCGGCATCAAGCTCGGTACTGGTGGATTGGTCAAAGCATATGGTGGTGGTGTGCAACAAGCGCTCAAGTTGCTTCAAACAATTGAGAAAAAAATAACCACAAAACTCCGACTGGAGTTAGACTATGGGTTTATGCCAATCGCACAGTCACTCATGCCCCAGTTCGGAGCGGTAGAGGTGAAGGCTGAATACAGCGATCAGGTGGTATTAGTGGTGGAAATTGAGCTACGTGAATTGAGCGCATTTACCCAAGCTATCATCAACAAAAGTGGTGCAAAGGCAGTTGTCATCCCACTAGGCGGTAACAATGAAAAATACAAAGCCACAGGGGCAGCTTAGCTAGTCAATCAATCCATGCAATTTCGTTCAATTATTCGAATCGTCGGGCTATTGCTCGCACTTTTTAGTGTCACTATGCTTGCGCCTGCTCTGGTCGCGCTTATCTATAGAGATGGAGCGGGTGTATCTTTTGTCACGACTTTCTTCGTACTTCTTATGTGTGGTGGGATATGTTGGTTCCCAAATCGCAGGTACAAGCACGAGCTAAAAGCGCGTGATGGTTTCCTCATTGTTGTTCTTTTTTGGACCGTACTTGGCAGTGCTGGCTCAATCCCTTTTTTGCTCTCAGATAACCCCAATGTGTCAGTAACGAATGCATTTTTTGAGTCCTTTTCTGCGTTAACCACAACGGGGGCGACGGTGATCGTTGGACTCGATGAGTTACCAAAAGCGATTTTATTCTATCGTCAGCTGCTACAGTGGTTTGGTGGTATGGGTATCATCGTATTGGCGGTTGCCATTCTTCCTGTCCTTGGTATCGGTGGCATGCAGTTGTATCGAGCTGAAATACCGGGTCCGGTAAAAGATACCAAGATGACTCCGCGTATTGCGGAAACAGCAAAGGCTTTGTGGTACATCTATTTAAGTTTAACCATTGCATGTGCCTTGGCATTTTGGTTAGCGGGCATGACGCCTTTCGATGCTATCAGTCACAGCTTCTCAACCATTGCGATTGGTGGCTTCTCTACCCACGATGCCAGCATGGGTTATTTTGATAACTATGCCATCAATATGATTACTGTCGTCTTCTTACTGATTTCGGCATGTAACTATACTCTGCACTTTGCGGCGTTTGCGTCTGGTGGTGTGCACCCAAAATACTACTGGAAAGACCCTGAGTTCCGTGCGTTTATCTTGATACAATTTATCCTGTTTTTAGTGTGCTTCTTATTACTCTTGAATCATCATTCGTATGAGTCACTATATGACGCCTTTGATCAAGCACTATTCCAGACGGTATCCATATCTACTACGGCTGGTTTCACAACCACAGGTTTTGCCGATTGGCCATTGTTCTTACCAGTGTTGTTATTGTTCTCCTCTTTTATCGGCGGCTGTGCTGGTTCGACGGGTGGGGGCATGAAGGTGATCCGTATTTTGTTATTGACCTTACAAGGAGCGCGTGAGCTGAAGCGTTTGGTTCACCCTAGAGCGGTTTACACCATCAAAGTGGGGGGCAGCGCACTACCGCAACGTGTTGTTGACGCAGTTTGGGGGTTCTTCTCTGCTTATGCATTGGTTTTTGTGATTTGCATGTTGTGCTTAATTGCGACCGGGATGGATGAACTCAGTGCGTTCTCGGCGGTGGCTGCAACGCTGAACAATCTTGGCCCCGGCTTAGGTGAAGTTGCGCTTCACTTTGGTGATGTGAATGACAAAGCAAAGTGGGTGTTGATTGTTTCTATGCTGTTTGGTCGTTTGGAAATCTTTACCTTACTTATACTACTTACGCCGACGTTTTGGCGCAGTTAAGGGGAAATCGTGGCAAAAGTATTATTTCTATATTCTTCCCGTGAAGGGCAGACGAAAAAAATTCTCCACTATATAGACGAGCAACTGACAGACTTCGATTGCGAAATGGTGGATTTGCACAATGCAGAGACGATTGATTTTAGCCAATTCGACAGAGTATTGATCGGAGCCTCTATTCGTTATGGTCATTTTAACAATAAGCTGTATCAGTTTATTGAGCGGAACCTAAACCAACTTGAGCAGAGTAAAGTGGCGTTTTTTTGCGTTAATCTGACCGCTCGAAAAGAAGAACAAGGAAAAGACACGCCTGAGGGTAGCGCTTACATTCGCAAGTTTCTGATTAAGTCACCTTGGAAACCAAGCCTAATTGGTGTGTTTGCTGGCGCACTTTATTACCCTCGTTACAGTTGGTTCGACAAAACCATGATTAAGTTCATTATGTCGATGACAGGTGGTGAGACAGACACAACCAAAGAAGTGGAATACACCAATTGGCAAAAGGTGGCTCTTTTCGCAGATAAATTCAAAGAACTGTAGAAATAACCTGCTCTTTTGGACGCTTTTGATGCAAGTTTATCCGAACGATAAAAAAATCAAAAAAAACGCTAAAAAGCACTTGCCAATGTGATCGCAATCTCTATAATGCCACCTCGCTGACACGGCAACGCTTCGAAGCTTAAGTTTCTAAAGCAAACCGCCAAATTAGCGAGCCAATTAGCCAAGCGGAAACGCTAGAATAAAGTTTGAAAAAAGTGATTGACACTAAACTTTAACTCGCTAAAATGGCCGTCCTGTTTGAGCAAAGCTCAACAGGAAAGCTCTTTAACAATATAGACCTATCAATCTGTGTGGGCACTCGTTGATGATAATCCAATTAGAAGCTTAGGCTTCGAATTCGATTTCAATGAACTGAGTGACCAAACGAGTCGAAAGACTTGGCACAGTCAATTCATTATCGTTCTGTTCTTATTTATTTAAGAAGAGGGGGATAATAGCTTTAGAATTACTTCTTACTTTCGAGTAAGGATGAGTTTTGAAGTCAGTATTCATTGAGTCACAAAAACTTTAAATTGAAGAGTTTGATCATGGCTCAGATTGAACGCTGGCGGCAGGCCTAACACATGCAAGTCGAGCGGAAACGAGTTATCTGAACCTTCGGGGAACGATAGCGGCGTCGAGCGGCGGACGGGTGAGTAATGCCTAGGAAATTGCCCTGATGTGGGGGATAACCATTGGAAACGATGGCTAATACCGCATAACGCCTTCGGGCCAAAGAGGGGGACCTTCGGGCCTCTCGCGTCAGGATATGCCTAGGTGGGATTAGCTAGTTGGTGAGGTAAAGGCTCACCAAGGCGACGATCCCTAGCTGGTCTGAGAGGATGATCAGCCACACTGGAACTGAGACACGGTCCAGACTCCTACGGGAGGCAGCAGTGGGGAATATTGCACAATGGGCGCAAGCCTGATGCAGCCATGCCGCGTGTGTGAAGAAGGCCTTCGGGTTGTAAAGCACTTTCAGTCGTGAGGAAGACGGTACAGTTAATAGCTGTATTGTTTGACGTTAGCGACAGAAGAAGCACCGGCTAACTCCGTGCCAGCAGCCGCGGTAATACGGAGGGTGCGAGCGTTAATCGGAATTACTGGGCGTAAAGCGCATGCAGGTGGTTTGTTAAGTCAGATGTGAAAGCCCGGGGCTCAACCTCGGAATAGCATTTGAAACTGGCAGACTAGAGTACTGTAGAGGGGGGTAGAATTTCAGGTGTAGCGGTGAAATGCGTAGAGATCTGAAGGAATACCGGTGGCGAAGGCGGCCCCCTGGACAGATACTGACACTCAGATGCGAAAGCGTGGGGAGCAAACAGGATTAGATACCCTGGTAGTCCACGCCGTAAACGATGTCTACTTGGAGGTTGTGGCCTTGAGCCGTGGCTTTCGGAGCTAACGCGTTAAGTAGACCGCCTGGGGAGTACGGTCGCAAGATTAAAACTCAAATGAATTGACGGGGGCCCGCACAAGCGGTGGAGCATGTGGTTTAATTCGATGCAACGCGAAGAACCTTACCTACTCTTGACATCCAGAGAAGCCAGCGGAGACGCAGGTGTGCCTTCGGGAGCTCTGAGACAGGTGCTGCATGGCTGTCGTCAGCTCGTGTTGTGAAATGTTGGGTTAAGTCCCGCAACGAGCGCAACCCTTATCCTTGTTTGCCAGCGAGTAATGTCGGGAACTCCAGGGAGACTGCCGGTGATAAACCGGAGGAAGGTGGGGACGACGTCAAGTCATCATGGCCCTTACGAGTAGGGCTACACACGTGCTACAATGGCGCATACAGAGGGCAGCCAACTTGCGAAAGTGAGCGAATCCCAAAAAGTGCGTCGTACTCCGGATTGGAGTCTGCAACTCGACTCCATGAAGTCGGAATCGCTAGTAATCGTGGATCAGAATGCCACGGTGAATACGTTCCCGGGCCTTGTACACACCGCCCGTCACACCATGGGAGTGGGCTGCAAAAGAAGTAGGTAGTTTAACCTTCGGGAGGACGCTTACCACTTTGTGGTTCATGACTGGGGTGAAGTCGTAACAAGGTAGCGCTAGGGGAACCTGGCGCTGGATCACCTCCTTATACGAAATGGATAGTTTGCTTTTACTTTTAAAAAGTGAAGACAAATGAGTCACGATGAGTGTCCACACAGATTGATATGGTTTATATTTCAGAGCAAAAATTGGTTCTGCATAAAGTGCTGAAACGATTTATGTGGGGCTATAGCTCAGCTGGGAGAGCGCTTCGCTGGCAGCGAAGAGGTCATCGGTTCGATCCCGATTAGCTCCACCACTAGCTATATTGTTTCCGCTTTTTGCAAAACATTCTACAGTGTCCCGTTCGTCTAGAGGCCTAGGACACCGCCCTTTCACGGCGGTAACAGGGGTTCGACTCCCCTATCGCCCACCATCTTTAAACATTCTCTCTTGAGAGTTTTTAAAAATGGTTACTTCATTAGAAGTGATTCGCTCTTTAACAATTTGGAAAGCTGACAAATCAAATTTATTCCTAGTGAATAAGATTTGATTGTAAAGTTCTCAAAGTATTCTTAATTGAATACTCCAACTGTTTGTTTTCATTTTTTAAAAATGAAAGTAAACGAACACATTCAAGTGTTCTTGGGTTTTGTCTTACTGTTTAAGTAAAACAAAACATATTTGAGTCCGGCAAAATCGAATGCTATCTCGCTCATTCAAATAATGAGATAGCGACTTTGGTTGTTTAACAGCAATTCGAAACTTCTTCGGGTTGTATGGTTAAGTGACTAAGCGTACACGGTGGATGCCTTGGCAGTCAGAGGCGATGAAGGACGTATTAACTTGCGATAAGCCCAGATTAGGTAGTAAAAACCGCTTGAGTCTGGGATTTCCGAATGGGGAAACCCACGTGCATAAGCACGTATCGTTATGTGAATACATAGCATAACGAGGCGAACCGGGGGAACTGAAACATCTAAGTACCCCGAGGAAAAGAAATCAACCGAGATTCCGAAAGTAGCGGCGAGCGAAATTGGACTAGCCCTTAAGCTATTTATGCGTCAGGTGAAACTTCTGGAAAGTTGTGCGATACAGGGTGATAGCCCCGTAACCGGCAACGCATTTATAGTGAAATCGAGTAAGGCGGGACACGTGATATCCTGTCTGAATATGGGGGGACCATCCTCCAAGGCTAAATACTACTGACTGACCGATAGTGAACCAGTACCGTGAGGGAAAGGCGAAAAGAACCCCTGTGAGGGGAGTGAAATAGAACCTGAAACCGTGTACGTACAAGCAGTAGGAGCTCACTTGTTGGGTGACTGCGTACCTTTTGTATAATGGGTCAGCGACTTATATTCAGTGGCAAGGTTAACCATCTAGGGGAGCCGTAGGGAAACCGAGTCTTAACTGGGCGTTCAGTCTCTGGATATAGACCCGAAACCAGGTGATCTAGCCATGGGCAGGTTGAAGGTTGAGTAACATCAACTGGAGGACCGAACCGACTAATGTTGAAAAATTAGCGGATGACTTGTGGCTAGGGGTGAAAGGCCAATCAAACCTGGAGATAGCTGGTTCTCCCCGAAAGCTATTTAGGTAGCGCCTCGGACGAATACTACTGGGGGTAGAGCACTGTTAAGGCTAGGGGGTCATCCCGACTTACCAACCCTTTGCAAACTCCGAATACCAGTAAGTACTATCCGGGAGACACACGGCGGGTGCTAACGTCCGTCGTGGAGAGGGAAACAACCCAGACCGCCAGCTAAGGTCCCAAATTATTACTAAGTGGGAAACGATGTGGGAAGGCTCAGACAGCCAGGATGTTGGCTTAGAAGCAGCCATCATTTAAAGAAAGCGTAATAGCTCACTGGTCGAGTCGGCCTGCGCGGAAGATGTAACGGGGCTAAGTAGTAAACCGAAGCTGCGGCAATGCACTTTTGTGCATTGGGTAGGGGAGCGTTCTGTAAGCGGTTGAAGGTGTGTGGTAACGCATGCTGGACGTATCAGAAGTGCGAATGCTGACATGAGTAACGATAAAGGGGGTGAAAAACCCCCTCGCCGGAAGACCAAGGGTTCCTGTCCAACGTTAATCGGGGCAGGGTAAGTCGACCCCTAAGGCGAGGCCGAAAGGCGTAGTCGATGGGAAACGGGTTAATATTCCCGTACTTCTTACAATTGCGATGGGGGGACGGAGAAGGCTAGGTGGGCCTGGCGACGGTTGTCCAGGTTCAAGTGCGTAGGCTTAAGAGTTAGGTAAATCCGGCTCTTTCTAAGGCTGAGACACGACGTCGAGCTACTACGGTAGTGAAGTCATTGATGCCATGCTTCCAGGAAAAGCCTCTAAGCTTCAGATTGTAAGGAATCGTACCCCAAACCGACACAGGTGGTCGGGTAGAGAATACCAAGGCGCTTGAGAGAACTCGGGTGAAGGAACTAGGCAAAATGGTACCGTAACTTCGGGAGAAGGTACGCTCTCGACGGTGAAATCCCTTGCGGATGGAGCTATTGAGAGTCGCAGATACCAGGTGGCTGCAACTGTTTATTAAAAACACAGCACTGTGCAAAATCGTAAGATGACGTATACGGTGTGACGCCTGCCCGGTGCCGGAAGGTTAATTGATGGGGTTAGACTTCGGTCGAAGCTCTTGATCGAAGCCCCGGTAAACGGCGGCCGTAACTATAACGGTCCTAAGGTAGCGAAATTCCTTGTCGGGTAAGTTCCGACCTGCACGAATGGCGTAATGATGGCCACGCTGTCTCCACCCGAGACTCAGTGAAATTGAAATCGCTGTGAAGATGCAGTGTACCCGCGGCTAGACGGAAAGACCCCGTGAACCTTTACTACAGCTTGGCACTGAACATTGACCCTACATGTGTAGGATAGGTGGGAGGCTTTGAAGCGCAGTCGCTAGATTGCGTGGAGCCGTCCTTGAAATACCACCCTTGTAGTGTTGATGTTCTAACGTCGACCCCTTATCGGGGTTGCGGACAGTGCCTGGTGGGTAGTTTGACTGGGGCGGTCTCCTCCCAAAGCGTAACGGAGGAGCACGAAGGTGGGCTAATCACGGTTGGACATCGTGAGGTTAGTGCAATGGCATAAGCCCGCTTGACTGCGAGAATGACAATTCGAGCAGGTGCGAAAGCAGGTCATAGTGATCCGGTGGTTCTGAATGGAAGGGCCATCGCTCAACGGATAAAAGGTACTCCGGGGATAACAGGCTGATACCGCCCAAGAGTTCATATCGACGGCGGTGTTTGGCACCTCGATGTCGGCTCATCACATCCTGGGGCTGAAGTCGGTCCCAAGGGTATGGCTGTTCGCCATTTAAAGTGGTACGCGAGCTGGGTTTAGAACGTCGTGAGACAGTTCGGTCCCTATCTGCCGTGGGCGTTGGAAGATTGAAGGGGGCTGCTCCTAGTACGAGAGGACCGGAGTGGACGAACCTCTGGTGTTCGGGTTGTCATGCCAATGGCATTGCCCGGTAGCTAAGTTCGGAATCGATAACCGCTGAAAGCATCTAAGCGGGAAGCGAGCCCTGAGATGAGTCTTCCCTGATACTTTAAGTATCCTAAAGGGTTGTTCGAGACTAGAACGTTGATAGGCAGGGTGTGTAAGCGTTGTGAGGCGTTGAGCTAACCTGTACTAATTGCCCGTGAGGCTTAACCATACAACACCCAAGAGGTTTTGATGGACTCAAAGCAAGAACAGATTGAATGTGTGAGAACGAAAACAGCTTTCCGAATGATTGTTTTTAGGTTGAATTAGACCTGAAGACAAAAAGAATTTGCTTGGCGACCATAGCGATTTGGACCCACCTGATTTCCATTCCGAACTCAGAAGTGAAACGAATTAGCGTCGATGGTAGTGTGGGGCTTCCCCATGTGAGAGTAGAACATCGCCAGGCTTTAATAACGCTTTTAGATTAAACTAAAAGCAAAACTGAGACTTAGCATTATTTAAGTAAGACTAGGCTTAGTAACAATTTGCGGAGAGATGGCTGAGTGGTCGAAAGCACCGGTCTTGAAAACCGGCAACCGTTAATAGCGGTTCTAGGGTTCAAATCCCTATCTCTCCGCCACTATTCAAAAGCCTCGCTAGAAATAGCGAGGCTTTTTTCATGTCTGGCGTTTACAAATAGGTTAAGCTATTTGATACCAATCTGGAAAGTGAACTGGTCAGGGTAACCGACTCTCTTTGATACACCCTTGTTGCCTATTGCGATTTGTCAAAAAGCGATAATAGCGCTACAGCGAGATATATTTACCTTCAGCAACTTCCCATAATGCTTTAACCAATGGGTTTTCTAGTTGACTTTTAATGCAGCAAACACCGAGTTCAAATGGTTTGATTGGGAGAACCTTAAGTCGATTTATCTTTTCCCTGACAGGGCTGTTGTTGATTACCACGTCTGGCGCGATACCGACACCACAACCTAGAGCGACCATACTGACGATGGCTTCGTGTCCCGCTACCTGTGCGTAGATGTTTGGTTTTATCTTCATGTGTTTAAACCAAACATTTGCTCTTTCTCTTGCTGTGCCTTCTTCTGGGACAATAAAAGGTATCGTTGACCAATCCGGACTTTCTTTCTGCAGTTCTTCTACAAAACTGCTGACTCCCACAGGAGCGATCACTGATAGAGGTATTTCGCTGATTGGCTCAAACGCTACTTTGGCAGGCAGTTGATCTGGTTTTGCCGAGATCGCAATATCTGCCTCATCAGCCAATATCTTGTCGACGGCTTGGGCTGGATCGCCAGTAGAGAGTTTAAATTCAATAAATGGATGTTGTATGCGGAACTCAGAAATAAGCTCTGGTAAGTGGCTGTAACTTGCGGTTACTGAGCAAAATAAACGTATCTCACCCTTTAACTCATCTTCAGTTCCTTTGACGTAACTTTGGTATTGTTGCCATTCACTTAAGATCTTCAGCGCAACGGGTAATAGTTTCTTACCTTGTCGTGTTAATTCAACACTTCGGTTATCGCGGAGAAACAGCTGTTGCTGCGTTTCTTCTTCCAATTTCTGGATCTGTCGACTCAGTGCAGAAGGGCTGATATGCATTGCTGCCGCTGTCTTGGCGAAGCTTTTACTATCGCACAGATGAATGAATAGTTGCAGGCTTTTGATGTTCATTAAATCTTCACTTCCATGTTGCATTTATTGCAATAAGTAATTGTGAATATATCACTTTCAGCAACGGAATGTCTGCTTTAGTATGAGTTCATTCGGCAATACTAGTGCCGACCTCTATGGAAGAATGTTAAGGAGCACCCAGATGGCTAACTATTTTAATACCCTAAACTTGCGTCAGCAATTGGACCAACTTGGTCGTTGTCGTTTTATGGACCGCGAAGAATTCGCATCAGAAGCAGATTACCTGAAAGGTAAAAAAGTGGTCATCGTAGGTTGTGGTGCTCAAGGTCTTAACCAAGGCCTGAATATGCGTGATTCTGGTCTAGATGTCGCCTATGCGCTTCGTCAAGCTGCGATTGATGAGCAGCGCCAGTCTTTCAAGAATGCAAAAGACAATGGTTTTGAAGTGGGTAGCTACGAAACGCTTATTCCTCAAGCCGATCTTGTCGTAAACCTTACCCCAGACAAGCAACACACTAACGTGGTAGAGACGGTTATGCCGCTAATGAAAGAGGGGGCAGCACTGGGTTACTCACATGGCTTCAACATTGTGGAAGAAGGGATGCAAATCCGTAAAGACCTAACGGTAGTCATGGTTGCACCTAAGTGTCCAGGTACGGAAGTTCGTGAAGAATACAAGCGTGGTTTCGGTGTACCGACTCTTATCGCTGTTCACCCAGAGAATGACCCTAAAGGCGAAGGTTGGGATATCGCGAAAGCTTGGGCAGCTGCAACCGGTGGTCACCGTGCAGGCTGTCTAGAGTCTTCTTTTGTTGCGGAGGTGAAGTCTGACCTAATGGGTGAGCAAACTATCCTTTGTGGCATGCTACAAGCGGGTTCAATCGTATGCTACGAGAAGATGATTGCTGATGGCATTGATCCAGGCTACGCAGGTAAGCTTCTTCAGTACGGCTGGGAAACCATCACTGAGGCGCTGAAGTTTGGTGGTATTACGCATATGATGGATCGACTCACTAACCCTGCAAAAGTGAGAGCATTTGAACTTTCTGAAGAGCTAAAAGATCTAATGCGTCCGCTATACAACAAACACATGGATGACATCATCACAGGTCACTTCTCTAGCACTATGATGGCTGACTGGGCGAATGATGATGTCAACCTACTCGGTTGGCGCGCAGAAACGGGTGAAACTGCTTTCGAAAACTACCCAGAGGCTAATACAGAAATCTCTGAGCAAGAGTACTTCGACAACGGTATCCTGATGGTTGCTATGGTTCGTGCGGGCGTTGAGCTAGCATTCGAAGCAATGACGGCATCTGGCATCATCGATGAGTCTGCTTACTACGAGTCTCTACACGAGTTACCACTGATCGCGAACACCATCGCACGTAAGCGTCTATACGAGATGAACGTGGTTATCTCAGACACTGCGGAGTACGGTAACTACCTGTTCGCTAACGTAGCAACACCGCTTCTACGTGAGAAGTTTATGCCAGCAGTAAATACCGACGTAATCGGTAAGGGGTTAGGTGAAACTTCTAACCAAGTAGATAACGCAACGCTTATCGCTGTGAATGATGCTATCCGTAACCACCCAGTGGAGTACATTGGTGAAGAGCTGCGTGGCTACATGACGGATATGAAGAACATCGCGGTAGGCGGCTAATCTTCTTAGCTAAGGAGCTTAATTTGTTTGTCGGTAATACTCGCTAACTCAGTGTTACCTTTGATAAATCAAGTGCTTGGATTTGAATGCACAATCTGCGTAATTGCATTAAAGCAAAGCAGTAAGAACCCCAGACAGACAGGGGTCGACAAATACAAAAGAAAACACAACATCTAATTAAAAGGCTTGGTCGCCGTTGACCAAGCCTTTTTGTTTTTATGAAAACGACTTTTTCCTTCAAACTGTGGGGGTAGCTTCGCTGTTAAAATCGGAAATGTTCGTTGGGATAGAATGGAAAGAAACAGAAGCACAGTAAGTGTTGACGAAATTTGCCCTTAAGAAGGCAAAATTGGAGCGAATCCCGAATCCCGAATCCCGAATCCCGAATCCCAAAAAACAAAAAGGGTTGACGAGTACACGCCAACCCTCAAGAATTTTCTCGCTTCTCGCTTCTCGCTTCTCGCTTCTCGCTTCTCGCTTCTCGCTTCTCGCTTCTCGCTTCTCGCTTCTCGCTTCTCGCTTCTCGCTTCTCGCTTCTCGCTTATTTATCAGCGAGCTTTTCTTCAAGCTCAGACAATTTCTTTTCCATTTCTGTCAGCTTTTGACGAGTGCGCAATAGAACTTGAGTTTGTACGTCGAATTCTTCGCGGCTAACAACGTCTAGCTTGTTTAGCTGACCTTGGATTACTTGGCGAACTTTTTGGTCAACATCCGTACCGAGATCTTTTACTGGTTGCGGCATTGATTCGTGAATTTGTTTAGCGATTTGCTCTAATTTCTTTGGGTCAAACATAGTGGCTAAAACTCCTTTTGATTTGCCCACATTCTATGTAAATGATACGGGAAAGTCGCCATTTAGATGGCAAAAAAGAGAGCAGTAATAAAAAAGGTCACCGAAGTGACCTTTTTCTTAGTGCTTTAAGTTTACTTGTTATCAGCTAATTCGCGGTGAGCGGCTTTCGCTTCATCGACTCGAGCTAGCTTTTCCAAGTCTTTGTCTTCAACAAATACTGGTAGTGGCTTGTGCTGCTCTGCTAGGTAGCTGTAAATCACAGGTAATACGAACAGAGTAAACAGGGTACCGATCGCTAGGCCAGCAACGATCACGATACCAATGCTGAAACGCTGTGCGGCGCCTGCCCCTGTTGCGTACATCAGTGGGATCAGACCTGCAATCATCGCTGCTGTAGTCATTAGGATTGGACGCAGGCGAACTTTCGCCGCTTCCGTTACCGCATCAATACGAGACAGTTTATTGTGCAACTGCTCTTCTTTTGCTACCTCACAGATCAAGATACCGTGTTTGGTGATGAGGCCAACCAGAGTAATCAAACCAACCTGCGAGTAAATGTTCATCGATGCCGTACCCCAAGCCAGCGCAATTAATGCACCACATACCGCCAGCGGTACCGATACCATGATAACGAGTGGATCGCGGACAGATTCAAACTGGATCGCCAGTACTAGGAAGATGATTGCCAGTGCCAGACCGAATGTTGCGTATAACGCGCTACCTTCAGTCACGAACTGACGAGCCTCACCCATGTAGTCATGGTTGTAGCCTGATGGCAGTTTGTTCTGTGCTGTGTCTTCGAACCAGTTGATAGCATCACCCATCGCCACGCCCGGAGTAGGAACTGCGCCAACCGTTGCCGAGTTTAACTGGTTGAAATGGGGCAGTGAGCGAGGCTCTGCGACAACATCAATAGTGATTAAGCTGCCCAGTGGGACTGCTTTGCCATCAACCGAACGCACGTAGTAGTTGTTCATCGATTCCGGGTTTAGGCGCCACTTACGTTCAACTTGAGGAATAACCTCGTACGAACGGCCATTTAGGTCGATACGGTTTACGTAACCATCCGCCATCATAGTACTCAGTGTGATACCAATGTCTTGCATGGTCACACCGTAAGCCCCCGCTTTGTCTTTGTCGATACTGATCTTCATCGTTGCTGAATCGTAGTTAAGATCCAGATCCGAGTAGACGAACATTGGGCTAGTCGACACGTCAGACAGGATGTCACTTGCGATAGTGAACAGGCTTTCGAAGCTGTTCGGCGTGGTGATAACAAACTGAATTGGCAAGCCGGAACCAGCACCAGGAAGCTCTGGCATCTGGAATGCAGTGACTGACATGCCCGGAACCTGAGAAATTAATCCGCCGACACGAGTGGTGACGTCTGCTTGACTGGTTTCACGCTCACTCCAAGGTTTCAGTGTTGCTAAGCCAAACGCTTGATTTGAGTTTGGTACACCATTAAACACCTGAGCGTATTCCACTTCTGGCTGATCAGACAGAATTTTATTGACGTCACTCATGGTGTGTTCGATGTAATCCAAGTTTGCATTCGATGGCGCTGTACCCATCAGAACAACAACGCCCTTATCTTCTGAAGGGGCTAATTCACTTGGAATGAACTTAAACAGGATTGGCAGTACAGCGAACACTATGATCGCAAAAGCGATAATAACTGGACGGTGCGCCATGACAGTGGTCAGCATTTTTTCGTAGCGGTTGGTCATACCATCCAATACGTGATGCACTTTTTGCTCAAACTTGCTTGGCTCTGCATTTGCCTTAAGCATTTTTGAGCACATCATTGGTGACAGAGTCAGAGCAATAATACCAGATACAAATACCGCACCAGCAAGGGTTAACGCGAACTCTTTAAATAGCGAGCCCGTGATACCGCCCATTAGCGCTATCGGGGCGTATACCGCGCCGAGTGTCAGCGTCATGGCGATGACTGGAATGGCAATTTCACGGGTACCTATGATGGCGGCACGGAAAGGCGATTCCCCTTCTTTGATGTGACGGTCGACGTTCTCAAGCACCACGATTGCGTCATCGACCACGAGACCGATAGCAAGAACCATTGCCAGAAGCGTCATCAAGTTCCATGAGAAGCCCATCGCTTGCATCACCATCGCAACACCAATCAATGATAGTGGGATAGTAATGATAGGGATGATCACGGCACGAAGTGACCCTAAGAACAGTGTGATAACGACAAGTACTATGATGGCTGCTTCAAGAATGGTTTTCACCACTTCGTGGATTGATTCATTGATCGCAATGGTCGAATCGTACATCACGTTCATGTCGATATTGCTTGGCAAGTTCCGATCAAGCTGAGGCAGCAGCTCTAGAACGTCTGCAGCAATGTTGATTGGGTTTGCACTCGGAGCAGCGTTAATCGCAGCAACCACTGCCTCTTGGCCGTTCGCATTGGCTCGGTAAATATCGTGACTCTTCTCTAGGCTGACTTTTGCAATATCGCCAAGACGAATAACATCGCCTTCACCCGTTTTTACAACCAGCGCTTCGAGTTCAGCAACGTTGGATACTTGAGTATCTGCGCTACCGTTATAAAGTACGAATTCCCCTGTCGCTTGTCCCGTCGCCGACTGATAGTTGTTGGCGTTAAGTACCGTCATCACGTCGGTGGCTGTTAGTTTCAGTGCCCCCATTTTGGCCGGATCTAGCCATACGCGCAGTGCGTACTTCATACCGCCATATAGATCCACCTTAGAAACGCCGTTTACTGTGAATAGCTGTGGGTTGATCACACGCTCTAGATAGTCAGTGATCTGACTTGAAGACAACTCATCACTGGTGAAGCCGATGTACAGCACCGCAGTAGTCGAGCCTGTCGACATGGTTACTGTTGGGTCTTCTGCTTCTTTAGGTAGTTGTGATCGAACCGAGTTGGTCTTCGCTAGAATGTCTGATAGCGCTGAGTTTGGGTCGGTGTTCAACTTCATGTTGACGGTGATGGTTGACTTACCAAGCACCGAGGATGACGTCATATAGTCAATATTATCGGCCTGTGCGACGGCTTGCTCCAAAGGCTGAGTAATAAAGCCCTGGATAAGATCGGCACTTGCACCGTAATAACTAGTGGTTACGGTAACCACTGTGTTTGTCATTTCAGGGTATTCACGGACTTGCATCTTAAATACGGCTTGCAAACCAAGCAACGCAATCAAAAAGCTGATCGATACCGCTAAAACAGGACGTTTAATAAAAACATCAGTAAAACGCATGGTGCCTCCAACTAGAGCATTGGTGTTTCAGCAGGTGGTGAAAGTGCAGCATCTTCAACGATGTTTACTTTCGCGTGGTTGCTTAAACGGACTTGACCTGACGTAACCACAATATCCCCTGGTTTCACGCCTTCTAGGATATGTGCGATGTCTTTAGTACGCTCACCCACTTTTACGACTTGTTGCTTAACTCGTTTTTCGCCGTCTTCTTCAGTCATGATGTACACGTTGTCGCCGTACAGCGTGAACGTGATAGCCGTTTGTGGCAGCGTTACTTGGTTCTCTAGTTTAGGTAGAATGATGTTTGCACGCGCGAACATGCCGCTACGAAGTTGCCCATCACTGTTAGGTATGTCTGCTTGCACCTGGATCAGGCCACTTTGAACGTTAACCGCTGGCTCAATTGCCGAGATAGAACCTTTGAATGGCTTGTCTGGATAAGCATCGACGAAAATATCGACGTCTTGGTTAAGTGCAATGCGAGAGATGTCTGTTTGAGAAACAGTAAAACGTAGGCGCATCACGCTGGTGTCCTCAAGACGAACGATGTCGGTACCCGTTTGTAAGTACTGGCCAAGATAAACATTACGGATACCAACGACGCCAGCAAAAGGTGCTTTGATTTCACGACGGTCAATTGTGGCTTTGAGGCTTTCAATATCCGCTTTCAGTGAAAAATAGTTTGCTTCGGCTTCGTCGTACGCTTCTTTAGACACTGAGCCCTTCTTAAAGAGACCTTGGTAGCGTTTATATTTAGCTCTGGCTGCAGGCAGTCTGGCTTGTGAGCTCTGAAGGTTTGCCTTTTCAACATCAGAATCTAGATGTATCAGAGATTGATCGGCTTCTACTTGAGTACCAGATTCAAATGAAATCTTATCGATAACACCATTAGTCTCGTTGGCAATAGTGACGCCTTGGTTAGGCTCAATAAAGCCAATGGCTTCAATGACAGGTACCCAATCAACCGATTTTACTTCTGTCACGGTGACAGGAAACTCTGGCTCCGGACGATTCGCCATGTATTCAGCAATTTTTTGCTGCTTAAATAAGTTAAAACCTATCACGCTTCCGAACAGGAGAATGGTGATAAGTACCATAAAGAAAGTCCACTTTTTCATTCTATTTAGAACTCCAAGTTAGTGTTTAATAATTGCGTCCCAACTGGCTTCAATGGCTGCATTCACAGCATCATCATCCAGTTGATAAATCCCTTGGGCATGTTTTCTTGCAAGTGCAACACTTGCTTCAAAACTTAACCCCGATAAAACCTCATTCGCGAGAGGTTTAAAAAGTCCTTCCGCTTTTCCTTGATCGAAAAGGCGGTCGACGTGAATGAATAACTGCCGCTCAAGCTCCCTTGTGTTGGCTTGCGTTGTACGTGGGAGTGCGTCGTATTGAAGGTGATTACTCAAAGTATTTACATTTGCTCCGGCTAAGTGCCAGATATTCATCCACATGGTTCCAAAGCGTTGCTTTAAAGGCATGCTGTCGTCGACATTAGCCTGCACCGCTTGTGCAACTCGTGTCGTTACGCTAAGACGCACTTCTTTGAGTAAGTGTTCTTTATCGGAGAAATAGCGATAAATGGTTCCGGCAGCGACACCTGCTTCGTCGGCGAGCTTCTGCATTGAAAGCCCCTGAAATCCTGATTCAGCAATAAGACGTTCAGCCGCGACAACGATCTGTTCGCGTTTGTCGTTACGAATTTGATTAGTAGCCATAGTTCTATAAGCGCAATGAATGAACGTTCATTCATTATAGCGTAAATATTGGGCGTTTACGTTATGCAATAGTGAAGTCTTTGTGTAAAAGTTACGTGAAAATCGGCGTAGCTTTCGTACGGTCACCCCTTTATCATAGGCGCCACAATTTCGATCCGCAGAGAATTTTTATGAAGCTGAACCCTAGACAAGACGAAGCCGTTAAGTATGTTTCAGGCCCATGTTTGGTGCTTGCTGGGGCGGGCTCGGGCAAAACTCGTGTTATTACCAATAAAATTGCTTACTTGGTTCAGCAGTGTGGTTACAAGGCACGCAATATTGCGGCGGTCACTTTTACCAATAAAGCCGCGCGTGAGATGAAAGAACGTGTTGGTCAAACACTAGGTAAAGCGGAATCAAAAGGCTTGATGGTCTCTACTTTTCATACCTTAGGCTTGAGCATCATCAAGCGTGAGTACAAACATCTTGGCTTAAAAGCGGGCTTTTCTCTGTTCGATGATCAAGACCAATTAGCCTTACTTAAAGAGCTGACAGAAAAACAACTCGATGGCGACAAAGATCTGTTGCGTCAGTTACTCAGTTGTATCTCTAACTGGAAGAACGACATGTTAACACCGGAGCAAGCTAAAGCGCTGGCTCAAGGTGAGCAACAACAACTGTTTGCGTTCTGCTTTGAGATGTACCAAAAGCAGATGAAGGCGTACAACGCGCTTGATTTTGATGATCTTATTTCTTTGCCTGTACAATTGCTGCGCAATAATCAAGAAGTGCGCCAGCGTTGGCAAAATCGCATTCGTTACTTATTGGTGGATGAATACCAAGATACCAATACCAGCCAATACGATTTGGTAAAGCTGATTGTAGGTGAGCGTGGTCGCTTGACCGTGGTAGGTGATGACGACCAGTCTATCTACTCATGGCGTGGTGCTAAACCGCAAAACTTGGTGTTGCTGGGTGAAGACTATCCTAACCTTCGTTTGATTAAGTTGGAGCAAAACTATCGTTCGACCAGCCGCATCCTGCGTGCAGCCAACATCTTGATTGCCAATAACCCACACGTGTATGAGAAATCACTGTTTTCGGAAATTCCTGACGGTGAAAAACTCAAAGTGTTGCTGGCAAAGAATGAAGAGCATGAAGCAGAACGTGTAACGGGTGAATTGATTGCGCACAAATTTCTCAATCGCACTGCATATAAAGATTATGCGATTCTCTATCGTGGCAACCACCAATCCCGTTTGATTGAAAAATCACTGATGCAAAACCGCGTACCATACAAGCTGTCCGGCGGTACGTCTTTCTTTGCTCGTGCAGAGATCAAAGACATCATGGCGTACCTGCGAGTATTGGTGAATCCTGATGATGACAACGCATTCTTACGTATAGTGAATACACCACGTCGTGAAATCGGTCCGGTCACACTAGAGAAGTTAGGCAGCTACGCCAACATGCGTGGTAAGAGCTTGTTTGAAGTCAGCTTCGAAATGGGTTTGGAGCAATTCCTTACCGGTCGAGGTTTAGAGAACCTGCGCCGCTTTACTCAATGGCTGGTAGCGATCGCCGATCAGGCTGAACGTGGTGATACGGTTGAAGCGGTACGTTCGTTGGTGCGTGATATTCATTACGAAGATTGGTTATATGAGACGTCAGCCAGCCCGAAGGCGGCAGAAATGCGCATGAAGAATGTCTCTGACCTTTACTCTTGGATTGTGGCTGATCTAGAGGGCGATAACTACGATCAAGAAGAAAAGACGCTAAAAGAGGTGGTTCAACGGCTTACTCTCCGCGACATGATGGAGCGAGGTGAAGAAGATGAGGACAGCGATGCCGTTCAGTTGATGACGCTGCACGCTTCAAAAGGCTTGGAGTTCCCGTTCGTTTATTTGATTGGTTCGGAAGAGGGGATTTTGCCGCATCAGACCAGCATTGATGAAGACAACGTTGAAGAAGAACGTCGCTTGATGTATGTAGGTATTACGCGCGCGCAGCGTGAACTGACTTTTACCATGTGTAAAGAACGTCGACAGTATGGCGAGTTGATCAAACCGACGCAAAGCCGCTTTCTGGATGAACTGCCATTTGATGACGTTGAGTGGGAAGCAAACAAAAAACCAGTATCGGCGGAAGAGCGCATGGCAAAAGGTCAGGCACACATCGCCAATCTTCGAGCCATGTTTAAGAAATAGAGCAGCCTTGCTCCAACTTGCTAAAAATAAAAAGGCTTGCCATGTGGCAAGCCTTTTTCGTTGATATCGTTACTATAGACCTTCAATCATGTGGTTGATGGCTGCGATGATCTCGTCATCAGAGCAGTCCATACATGTGCCTTTTGCTGGCATCGCGTTGAAGCCTTGGATTGCGTGGTTGGCTAATACGTCTTTGCCTTGTGCAATACGTGGTGCCCAATCGCCCGCATCACCTGTTTTTGGTGCGCCATTCACGCCTGATGCGTGACAAGCAATACAGAAAGTGCCGTAAACGGCCGCGCCATCGCGTGGACCAGTTGGTTCTGCTTTTACTGGTTCTGCACCTGCAAGATAAACGTTCCCGACAGGCTTGATGCGTTCTGCGATCGCATCGTATTCCGTTTGGCCAATGTTAGAAGCCAAAGCAGCCGTAGAGAAAGTTAAGGCAGCGAACAAAACGCTAATCATTCGTCGAGACATATCCATTAAACCCACTTCACATTCCGAGGTAAGTGACTTACCTATTTATATAGTTAGAGTATTTAGAGCCGTTGAGGAAGGTTTACGCGATTGCTTCTATCGTGAGCAAAAAACCTCATCTAACAGTCTAGAGTGATTGAACAACCAAGTTGCGGCTGTTAAATCAATGTAAATAATGGGTGATTATATCCCGATAACTTGTTGCAATAAACAACAAGTTATCCATGACAGGGTGTGAATCACATCATCAATTGACTTTTAAGACGGATAACTGTCGAAAAAGAGACCAAACGAGAAAAAAAGTAAAAAAAGTACTAGACGGCATAGTGTGATATCCGTATTATTCCTCTCCGCCGATGGGGCATGCGCCCGTAGCTCAGTTGGATAGAGCGTTGGCCTCCGGAGCCAAAGGTCGAAGGTTCGAATCCTTTCGGGCGTGCCATTCCGGAATACAAATCAACGGCAAAAACGTAGTGGTGGCTATAGCTCAGTTGGTAGAGCCCTGGATTGTGATTCCGGTGGTCGCGAGTTCGAATCTCGTTAGCCACCCCATTATTTGGTAACGTACTACATCACGTTTCCAATTTTGATTCAAATATCCCAAGAGTCAAAATAAAACTCGTCGGTGAATAGCGCAGCTTGGTAGCGCATCTGGTTTGGGACCAGAGGGTCGGGGGTTCGAATCCCTCTTCACCGACCATTATTTAGTTTATGGCTCCAATCGGGCGGTAAGCAAAAAAATTGATGGTGGCTATAGCTCAGTTGGTAGAGCCCTGGATTGTGATTCCGGTGGTCGCGAGTTCGAATCTCGTTAGCCACCCCATTAATTAAGGTGACTTCTTAGTTGAAGTATCCAGTCTGATTTGAGAGAATCAGCGAATACAGTTCGGTGAATAGCGCAGCTTGGTAGCGCATCTGGTTTGGGACCAGAGGGTCGGGGGTTCGAATCCCTCTTCACCGACCACTATTAGAAAGCCTGCTTCTTAGCAGGCTTTCGTCGTTTTAGAGCTTTGTGCATTGTACCCTCAAAAATCTGCATTCCATTTCAATTCAAGTAAAAATGTACAGCTCTGGGCCCTTTTGACCACCTATGATCCAAATGCTTTTTGAGCTGAAAAAAGAAACCCCAGCACGGAGGCTGGGGCGAAATCAGACATCTATTGAGTGAGCGTTTTTAGGATTTCATTCAGCTCAATTGTCTCTCTCACTTCATAGTGTGGTTCGATATCGGTTGGGTTTTCTGTACCTGTTGCATTTACCCACACGCTCAGCATACCCATATTGTTGGCACCCGCGATGTCGGCGGGTAGAGAGTCGCCTATATGAATCGCTTCTTCTGGTGATGCCCCTACTAGGTTGAGGGCTTTATGGAAGATGCTTGCAGCTGGTTTCTCTTCTGGCTCTTCGCCACCCACGATAATGTGATCGACCCATTCACTCATTTGTGTTGCTTTGAGTTTTGGGTGCTGTGAGAAGACAGGGCCGTTAGTGATCACCACCAACTTGTAGTGTTGGCGCAGCTCGGTCAGCATCTCTTTCACCCCAGGAAAGAAGGTGAAGGCCTGCATACGTGCAGAATCAAAGACGTTCTGTGCTTGCTGCGCTTGCTCTGCGTCGATTTCGATACCTTGTTCCGCGAGAATCACTTGGATTAAACCGCAGCGGAAAGCATTCTCATCGGGAAGTAGGGCAATAAGCTGAGGGAATTCCGCATTGAGCTTTTTGTATACGCCTTGTAAGTAGCGTTGCACTAAGGCCACTGAGTCATTGACTTGGGGGTATGTTTGAGCCACCCAAGTGGCAAATTCTTGTCCCGCTACTTTATCGGCTTGAGAAGTGCCGCATAAAGTCTCATCCATATCAAAAAATATCGCTTTAAGCACGTCGGCTCCTTCATTCACTACTCGATATTTTATTATCTCTTATCTCACTTAAAATAACAGCGGAAAGTCACCCGCTCGACGCGCGTTTATGTCGTCTCCACTGGCTAATGAGCCTGGGTGTTCTGCTGTACCAAAATAATTTTAGTCATAAAACCGCATAAAAGACGCATAATCAATGCAAGGTAATCGATTGCATTTTGCCCGCTTTTTTACCTTGTCGTTTCTCTTGAACTGTAGGTATTTTTGTTTTTTATGTATGCGAACTCGTTTGTAAGTAACATTTTATTTCGAAACAACCGAATAAGAACGAAATATTGTTTGGTAAATGTTAATTGTATTGCTTGAATAGCTGTGGGCTGTCATTCATCGCTTCTCCAGTAAAGCCAGAGTATTTTCCTGTTTTTATCAGTATATTGCGCACAATGTGGTGCGTTATGAAAATGGTTAAATACCTTCTGGTGCATTTCTATTCGCTCATTGTGCGTGTAAATAATGTTTTTGCGGGCGAATATACTTTAATTGTTGCTTTTTTGTGTAATTTTTGCCAAATTATTTCCGCATTAATATTTCAGAGTATTATTCTGAATTTGAACGGATTCATTCAGGTGGCGAATAGTGCTTTGGGCGCAATTCAAGACCACAGACAAGGAAGTAGAGGTCTGCAATGTCACTATTAGAGGTGAAAAACCTTCGTATTGAGTATCCATCCCGTCACGGTGTCCACGCGGCCGTGAAAGCGCTTTCTTTCCATATTGATCGTGGCGAAATAGTGGGTGTTGTTGGCGAATCAGGTGCGGGTAAATCCACCGTTGGTAACGCAGTGATTGATTTGCTGAGCCCTCCGGGTCGTGTTGCTAGTGGCGATGTCTACCTCGATGGCGAAAAAATTTCTGGTCTGACACCAGAAGCGATGCGTAAAGTTCGTGGTTCTAAGATTGGCTTTATCTTCCAAGACCCAATGACCTCGCTAAACCCGCTATTCACGGTTGAGCAGCAACTGAAAGAAACCATCCACGCCAACCTTAAGATGTCGGATGATGAGGCGTATCAACGTGCACTTTCTTTAATGCAGCAGGTTGGCATTCCTCAACCGGAAAATCGCCTCAAACAATACCCACACCAATTTTCTGGTGGCATGCGACAGCGTGTGGTCATTGCTATCGCTTTGGCTGGAGAGCCAGACCTGATCATCGCTGATGAGCCAACCACTGCTCTTGATGTGTCTATTCAAGATCAAATCCTGAGTCTTATCCGCGAACTGTGCATCAAGAACAACGTTGGCTGTATGTTGGTGACCCATGACATGGGCGTGGTTTCCAACGTAACTGATCGGGTTGCGGTAATGTACCGCGGTGATTTGGTGGAATTTGGTCCAACCGCTAAGGTTTTGGGTGATCCTGACCATCCGTACACACGCAGTTTGATATCAGCGGTTCCTCGTTCTGATATCAAGCTCGAGCGCTTCCCATTAGTGAGTTACATCGAGGAAGCCACAGAGCTCAAAGAGCTAGATATTAAGAATCACTGGTTGGGGCAAAGCCAGGATGAGCGTGATTACGCTGGGCCTTTACTCGACGTCAAGAACGTAAACCTGCGTTTTGTGACCAAAGATTCTTTGTTTGAAAGCCGCCGTGAGTATGTACAAGCCTCAAACAATGTCAGCTTCGAAGTGCATGAAGGTGAGACGTTTGGTTTGGTTGGTGAGTCTGGCTCAGGCAAATCGACCATTGCACGTGTGATTGCCGGTCTGTATGCACCAAATTCAGGCCAAGTGAGCTTTGAAGGCATCGATTTAACCGCGTTAAAATCTGAAAAAGAGCGTCGCCCACTGCGTCGTCAGATGCAAATGGTGTTCCAAAACCCATACACTTCGATGAACCCGCGGATGAAGATATTTGACATCATCGCGGAGCCAATCCGTTTTCATAAGCTCACCAAAAATGAAGCGGAAACCCGTCAGATAGTCAATGATCTGCTTGAACACGTCGGCTTAGGCAAAATGGCGGGCGTGAAATACCCTCATGAATTCTCCGGTGGTCAGCGTCAGCGTATTTCGATTGCGCGCGCATTGGCGACTCGCCCTCGACTTCTGATTTGTGACGAGCCGACATCCGCATTGGATGTCTCGGTACAGGCTCAGATTCTCAACTTACTCAAAGATCTACAAGATGAGCTAAATCTGACTATGCTGTTTATCAGTCATGATTTACCGGTGATTCGTCAAATGTGTGATCGAGTGGGTGTGATGCAGATGGGTAGGCTGTTAGAGGTGGCGCCAACCGAGCAACTATTTACCGCACCGCAGCACGAGTACAGTAAGCAACTTATTTCCCTTATGCCTGAGTTTACTGGCTTAAGAGAAAACATAAAAACGGCGTAAGTCGTCGACCTTTCCTGACGTAAGCAGAGTCAGGTGTTTAACAGGTACAAATACACAACTAGGGATAGAAATCCCGCATAAGGAGTTATGCAATGAAAACCATGAAAAGCAAGTTAGCAGTGGCTTTAATGGCAGCTGGCCTAAGTTTTGGTGCAGCGGCAGCAGATATTACCGTCGCTTATGATGCAGACCCAGTGTCACTTGACCCGCATGAGCAACTGTCTGGCGGCACACTGCAAATGTCTCACATGGTATTTGATCCGCTTATTCGTTTTGACCAGAAGATGGGATTTGAGCCACGACTAGCCGAGTCTTGGAAGCGTATTGATGACGAGACGATGCAATTTAATATTCGTCAAGGCGTTAAGTTCCACTCAGGTAATGTACTAACAGCAGATGACGTCGTATGGACGTTTAACCGCCTGAAAAGCTCTCCTGATTTCAAAGGTATTTTCGGCCCTATCGTTTCATTCACCAAAACTGGCGATTACACCGTTGAAGTGAAAACAGAGGGGGTTTATCCGCTAGTAGAAAACGTAATGACATACTTCTTCCCAATGGACAGCAAGTTCTACTCCGGGAAGACAGAAGATGGTAGAGATAAAGCGGAGCTAGTTAAACACGGTAACTCTTACGCATCGACCAACGTTTCTGGTACGGGCCCCTTCATTATCACTCAGCGCGAGCAAGGCGTAAAAGTAACGTTTGAGCGTTTCAATGACTACTGGGACAAGGAGTCTGACGGTAACGTAGACAAGCTGACGCTGGTTCCAATCAAAGAAGACGCAACACGTGTTGCAGCTCTGCTTTCTGGTGACGTTGACATGATTGCACCTGTTGCGCCGAACGACTACCAGCGAATTAAAAAAGCGGATGGTGTCGACCTTTACACTATGCCGGGTACGCGTGTCATTACGTTCCAAATGAATCAAAACAGCAACCCTGCTCTGAAGGACGTACGTGTTCGTCAAGCGATTACCTACGCGATAAACAACGAAGGTATTACTCAGAAAGTAATGAAGGGAGCGGCAACGGCTGCGGGTCAACAGAGCCCAGTGGGTTTCGTTGGTCATAATGACGCCCTCAAGCCTCGCTACGATCTCAATAAAGCGAAAGCGCTGATGAAAGAAGCGGGTTACGAGAAAGGCTTCAAGCTGACAATGATGGCACCAAACAACCGTTACGTGAATGACGACAAGATAGCTCAAGCTTCTGCAGCAATGCTATCTAAGATCGGTATTCAGGTTGATCTAAAGACCATGCCTAAAGCTCAATACTGGCCTGAATTCGATAAGTGTGCCGCAGATATGCTGATGATTGGCTGGCATCCAGATACTGAGGATTCAGGTAACTTTACTGAGTTCCTAGCGATGACGCGTAACGTTGACACAGGTAAAGGTCAGTACAACTGCGGCGGCTACTCAAATGCTGAAGTTGACAAGCTAATTGTAGAAACGAATACAATGACGGACTTAACCAAGCGTAGTGATTTGCTCAAGAAAGTCGAGGAGATTCTATATAACGAAGCGGCATTCGTTCCTCTACACTGGCAAGATCCATCATGGGCTGCGAAAGGTAACGTTGAGATTGGTCCAATTATCAACGGCATGAACTTCCCATACTTCGGCGACCTCGTGGTTAAATAATCACCAGTGAGTTAGACCAAGTATTCTTGCTTGAGTGCTTGGTCGAATTTTGGTGCTTAGCTTTGTTTCAGTCGGGCTAAGTACCATTTTTAAGGCTGAAATCTATGGAAAGTTTAAGGGGCAAGGAATGTTTTCGTTTCTGGTTAAGCGCCTGTTTCAGGCACTGATAGTGATGTTTGTGATCAGTCTAGTGGCGTTTGCCATTCAGGATAACCTAGGTGACCCATTACGAGAGTTGGTTGGTCAGTCGGTTTCAGAAGCTGAGCGCCAAGCACTGCGTGATGATCTGGGTTTGAATGATCCCTTCATTACAAAATACACACGCTTTGTCGGCAACGCTCTACAAGGTGATTTAGGTACGTCTTACTTCTTCAAGCGCCCGGCGGTTGAAGTGATTCTTGACAAGCTAGTCGCGACACTTGAGCTGGTATTTGGAGCCACGCTTATTATTGTGTTCTGCTCGATCCCTCTTGGCGTTTACTCAGCCATTCATCCAAAAAGCTTTTTCACTAAAATTATAATGGCAGGCAGCAGTATTGGTATTTCAATTCCGGTGTTTTTGACCGCTATTATGCTGATGTATGTCTTTTCAATCGAGTTAGGCTGGTTACCCTCTTATGGTCGAGGTGAAACAGCGAATGTACTTGGCTGGGAGTCTGGGTTCTTTACTCTTGATGGTTTGGCTCACCTCATTCTGCCGTGCATTGCGCTGGCCTCTATTATGCTACCGTTATTTATCCGCCTAGTGCGTTCCGAGATGCTTGAAGTGTTGAGCTCTGAGTACATTAAGTTCGGTAAAGCAAAAGGTTTAGCGCTCAATAAAATTTATTACCAACATGCATTGAAGAATACGTTACTGCCAGTACTGACGGTAGGTGGTGTTCAGATTGGTACTATGGTGGCTTATACCATCCTGACTGAAACCGTTTTCCAGTGGCCAGGTACCGGCTTTCTTTTTCTTGAAGCAATCAATCGCGTCGATACACCGCTGATCACGGCTTACGTTATCTTTGTTGGTCTGATTTTCGTGGTAACCAATACGATTGTTGACTTGCTGTACGGCATCATTAACCCAACAGTGAACTTAACAGGAAAAGGAGCTTAACTATGAGCCAATCAAATGTAACGGCCGCTCCTGAAGTTGTACCTTCTACGTGGCAACGTTTTAAAAATTCGGACTTCTTGTACTACTTTAAGCGCGATAAAGTTGCCATGACCAGTTTTACTGTGTTCATGCTGTTCTTAATCATGGCACTTGCGGCCCCCGTTTTATCACCGACTGACCCATACGATTTATCATCGATTGATATTATGGACTCAGAGCTTCCTCCTTCATGGATGGAAGAGGGTGATGCGAGGTTCTTGCTTGGTACCGATGAGCAAGGCCGGGATATCTTATCGACCATTCTTTATGGCTCTCGATTATCTCTGACCATAGGCTTTCTTGCGGTTGGGCTTCAGTTGGTGCTGGGTATCATTATTGGTCTTTCTGCGGGTTACTTCGGTGGCCGTATTGATAGCTTTTTGATGCGCTTTGCTGACGTTCAGTTGTCGTTCTCTACTATGATGGTGGCGATCATCGTCTCGGCTATCTTCAAAGCCAGTTTTGGCAGCGATTTTTACAGCCAATATGCGGTAGTCATGCTGGTGGTGATCATCGGTGTGGCAGAGTGGCCGCAATATGCGCGAACTATTCGTGCTTCGGTGCTGGCAGAAAAGCAAAAAGAATACGTTGAAGCGGCACGAGTGATGGGCTTTAAAGCACCGCGTATCATGTTCCGCCATATTCTGCCGAACTGCCTGTCACCAATCTTGGTTATTTCTACGGTACAGGTCGCGAACGCAATCATGTCGGAAGCGGCACTGTCATTTCTCGGTTTAGGTTTGCCAGTCGATCAGCCATCGCTGGGCGCACTCATCAGTATTGGCTTTAACTATATCTTCTCTGGTGCCTGGTGGATAACGGCTTTCCCGGGGGTCGTCTTGGTGACGCTGGTACTGGTTATCAACCTGTTGGGTGACTGGTTGCGTGATGTATTTAACCCGAAAATCTACAAGGGCTAATCCTCTATAGGTGCTAACCCGCCACTAAATAGGCCTATGTAGGTTGCCTATTTGATAGATTTCTTTTTAAACTAAGAGTCGGATGAAATTCCGGCTCTTTTTTTGCTTATTCCCTTTTATTCATGTTTTATTGACGTTTTGTCGCGATAATTTCATCACCTACTGTTCAGAGTGAAGCGTATGGAAATGAAGAAGGCACACAAGCTCTCGCGTCTCACCCAATTAGGCTTGAGCCTAGGGTTGTTGGTGGCGGGCGCACAATTTGCCAGCCCAGTCTTGGCGGAAGACTTCCTTTGCCAAGCCTCTCAGGCGAGTAATAAAGAGTTACCAGTACTTGAACGCGCTTGCCCAATTGGGAGAGGAGTGTGGGGAAAGAAAGTGCCGCAAGGTGGCAATCAATTCTTCTGGATCCAATGTGGTCTGTTGCCAAAGCCGATGTCTTTAGCCAAAGCCAAACCTATCTACAGCAAGATCACCACTGATGTCTGGGTGAAACCGGAACAAAAGGGTTATCGTTGTCTTATTGGTCCTTATACTGAATTTGCCAAGGCTTCACAGGACTTACAGCGAGTCAAAACGCTATCAACCTACAAAGATGCCTTTATTCGTGCAGTTGGCAAAGGCAGCACTGCCCCAGTGAAACAGACGAAGCCGAAACCGCCAGTGGCGACACCAAAACCAGTCGCACCTGCGGTATCAGCTTCTCGTCCTGATACCAGTGCGTTTAAGAGCAAAGGTAAGACATCGCCGAAGCAGGCTCCTCAAATGCCTGCAAGAGCTAGCAAAGAGTCAAAGCCCGCTCAGCCGATGAGGAGTAACGATAATGTACAGGTACGTTTGAAAACAATCCTACAAGGTAAAACCTTTGTCGTGCCGTACTTAGCTGACAATGACAATCAGTTCTACATGGAGTTTGGTAAGCCCTGGAACCGCCTAAACTACGCGAGTTCTAAGCAAGTATGCCGACAGCTCAGTATGGATGTGGTGAGTGTTTCTGAGTTCAAACTGCTGCGCGCATCCGGAGTGATGGAGAAAAACAATTGGCCATTACAGTTGCCGTATTGGGGTAAAGGTAAGAAGGGGTTATTTACTGACCGAGCGTCGAATCAGCTCACGGGCTCGTCATTACTGAATGTGATTTGCGTGAAGTAAGTTAAGGTCACATGCCTTATTTTGATGGGGTTTTGTGTTGCTATTGCTCTGCGGTTTATTGATCATCGTCTTCACCTATTTATTTCTGATCATTCGTTTCTAAAAAGGACACGGCATGCCACACCAACTTGATGCGCTGGATCTTAATTTAATGCGCTTACTCAAAGCCGTGGTGGACAACCGCAGCATCAAGTTAGCGGCGATGCAGCTTGGTATTTCTCAACCCAGTGCCAGCCGCGGGGTGATGAAATTGAAAGGCGTGTTTGATGACCCGCTGTTTGTGCGTAAAGCCCATGGGGTTGAGCCTTCCCCGATGGCCATTCGCTTGGCAGCTGAGTTCGATAATATGCTGTCGCCGATAGAAAAAGTGGTGCAGGAGTTTACGGAATTTGATCCGCTTGAATACCAAGGTCAAATTGCGATTGTGACTGACCCTTATCTCATGGACGAACAGGGGCAGCGCTTGTTGCGCGGCTGTCATAAAGCCTTTCCTCAAGCCTCATTTGCCTTCTCAAGCTGGAATACCTACTCCCAAGCTGAGATGTTAGAAGGCGAACACGATTACTGTATTCTCGACCAAGAGACTGAACTGTCCAAAGACATTTATATACGCCCTCTGTTTGTCGAAAAGCGCGTGATTCTGGCGCGTAAAGACCATCCAAGCTTGTCACAAGCCAGTAATGATTGGGATACCGTGTCGAAACTGCCGCTGGTCTCTTTACCTGCGCCCGCATCTTATAACCCGCTGTGTACGGTGGAATCGGAATATCGACGCATGGGTTACGAGCCTGTTGTGTTGCTCAAGTCCTACAACTTACGAGTGGCTTGCCAAATGCTGCTTGAGACCGATGCCATTATGTACGCAAGCCAAAGCACCGCGCACTTGATGCACGAACTCGCCTCGTACCCAATGCCACTGGTCAACCGTGAGTTCAGCCAATTTGTTGTTTCGGGAGGTTATTTACAAACGTATCGCAATCACCCATTACATCGCCATTTGCATCAAGTCGTCCAGCAAACCCTCAATACACCATTAACGTGATCAGTTAGACAAAGTGTTCTTCTAGATATTCAAAAATGAATATCTCAATTACCTATCTGGATCGTGGAAGAGAGGCTAACCTGACCCAAATATTCAGGAGAAGCGGCTCTTTTTATCGTTTAAATTTTTGGAATGTCTGATTGTTAAGGGGCATTCACCATTCTCCATTATGCAGTTTTTTAATTTCTTGGGAGGATGAATCATGCTCATTGCACGTCTATTTCTGTTGCTCGCCATCATCGCCGAAGTTGCTGGTACCAGTACTATGTCGTTTATTGGTGAAAGTAATACGTGGGAAGGCTATCTGGTGATGTACGCTCTGATCGCTATTTCTTATTATTTCTTGTCGAAAGCGACAAAGAGGATCTCCATTGGTGTGGCGTATGCAATATGGGAAGGTTTGGGCATCGTCTTAATTACGCTGGTTTCTATCGTTTTATTTGATGCTAACTTGAACATTCAACAGCTGTGTGGTTTGGCACTGGCGGTGATTGGTATCGTGTGCGTGACGCTCGGCGAAACCCACGAACAACCTCCACAAAAAAATGAGCAACACTGCTCATCGCATGAGAGGTGTGAATCATGAGTCAATTTTACACGCTTTCCTTTGGATTTGTTGTTATCGCGGCGTTGGTCGACATTATGGCAAACATGGCGCTCACTCGCTCAAAAGGCTTTAAGCACAAAGGATGGGGCATGGCTGCGATTGTGTTGGTGATGCTGGCGTTTACCTTGCTTGCTCAAGCCGTAAAAGAGATTGACCTTGCGATCGCTTATGCCTCTTGGGGGGCGATTGGTATCTTGGGTACTGCGATTGGTGGTGCGGTATTGTTCAAACAAAAACTTAAGCCAATTGGCTGGTTTGGTCTCTTTATTGTGATTGCGGCCGTTGTGGTGATGAAGACGGCTTAATATACTTTGCTCAACCTTTGATATCGTCATTCTGAGTAGCAAGATTACGCTTCATTTTTTAGAGGTGGTCCATGACAACACTTGAACAACGATTAAGAGCAATCAAAATCGTCCCAGTTATCGCAATCAACGATGTAGCACACGCTCTGCCACTGGCAAAAGTGTTGGTAGAAAACGGTTTACCGTGTGCGGAAGTGACATTTCGCACTGACGAGGCGGCTGAGTCGATCCGCATTATGCGTGACGCGTACCCAGAACTGCTGATTGGTGCTGGTACCGTACTGACAACGAAGCAAGTGGACATTGCGATTGACGCTGGTGCGGACTTTATCGTGAGCCCAGGTTTTAACCCAACCACAGTGAAACACTGTCAGCAACGTAACGTGACAATCGTACCGGGCGTGAACAACCCAAGCTTGGTTGAACAAGCGATGGAAATGGGTCTACGCATCCTGAAGTTCTTCCCTGCTGAGCCATCTGGCGGCGTAAACATGATTAAAGCGCTAACCGCGGTTTATCCGGTGGCGTTCATGCCGACTGGTGGTATTAGCCCATCTAACGTGGAAGATTACCTAGCGCTGAAATCGGTTGTCGCTTGTGGCGGTACTTGGATGGTGCCAACCGTAATGATGGACAACGGCGATTGGGAAGGGATTGCAGAATTGGTTCGTGCCGTTAAGGAAAATACGCAAACGGCTTCGAATTAACCCCGAAAATCGGACAACGTGAATAGAAAAAGGGTCATCAAGTAATTGATGACCCTTTTTGTTTATCTGCTCTAATCAACAAAGCGATTCACGCGTGATTAACGCATGGTCACAAACTCTTCTGAGCCCGTTGGGTGAATAGCCACAACAGAGTCGAAGTCTGCTTTGGTGGCGCCCATCTTCATTGCTACGCCGAAGCCTTGAATCATTTCATCAACCGTGAAGCCGATGCCGTGCAGACCAACAACCGTTTCTTCTTCGCCAGCACACACTAGTTTCATCTTACATGGTTGACGGTGCTTAGTGACGGCTGTGTACATCGCAGTAAAGCCAGACGTGTAGACTTTGATGTTGTCTTTGCCGTACTTCTCTTCTGCTTCTTGAGTCGTTAGACCGATAGTACCGATTGGTGGGTGGCTAAATACCACGGTAGGAACCAAATCGTAGTCCATTTTCGCGTTTGGTTTGTTGTTGAACAGACGCTCAGAAAGTTGACGACCCGCTTTTACTGCTACTGGTGTGAGCTCGATACCGCCTTCCATGATGTCACCGACACAGTAGATGCCTTTCACGTTCGTTTCTTGGTATTCGTCTACCTTGATGTAGCCACGATCGTTGGTTGCAACGCCCGTTGATGCTAGGTTGATAGCGTCAGTTGCTGGGTGACGACCGATTGCCCAGATTAGGGTATCGACGTTTTTGCTTTCACCGTTTTCTAGGTGCAGAGTTAGGCTGCCGTCTGCTTCTTTTACCACTTCTTTTGGCACTGAGTGGGTGTGCAACGTTGGGCCTTCGGCGTCCATCACTTCGACTAGCGTTTCGATGATCATTGGATCGAAGCTACGCAGCGGTGATTCTTTACGAACGAATAGGTGTGTTTCTGTGCCAAGTGCATGCAGTACGCCAGCGATTTCTACCGCGATGTAACCTGCACCTATCACTGCAACGCGTTTTGGTTGCTCAGCAAGATCGAAGAAGCCGTTTGAATCGATGCCGTATTCTGCGCCTGGGATGTTTGGAATTGTTGGACGACCACCCACTGCGATCAGGATGTGATCTGCTGTGTAGTGTTCACCGTTTACTTCTACCGTTTTCTCGTCAACGAACTTAGCAAAGCCTTTGATCACATTTACTTTGTTGTTACCAAGAACACGGTCGTAAGATTGGTGGATACGACCGATGTAAGCCTGACGACTCTCAACCAGTTTGCTCCAGTCGAACCCTTTTACATCTACATCGAAGCCGTAGTCTTCTGCGTATAGGTTCATTGCTTCTGCAACTTGCGCGCCGTGCCACATGACTTTCTTAGGCACACAACCAACGTTTACACAGGTACCGCCAAGGTCTTGAGCTTCGATAAGCGCTACTTTAGCACCGTACATTGCCGCACGGTTTGCTGATGCGATACCGCCGCTGCCGCCGCCGATACAGATATAATCAAAATGAGTCGCCATTACTTTCTCCAAGAGCTTATTAATTTTGTCTAACAACTACATTGGGGTGGTGGGTGATGAACTCAACATCCCAACATGAATTGTTACCTGCTCAAGTTTGCCGAAGCTAATTGAGCATGATCCGTTGTCCCTATCATAAATCGAGTCTCGCTATTTCCTAAATGGGAAAAAGTAAGATTGCTTATGACAAATAGCGATGAAAGCATAGCAAAGTGGAATAAGGTGCTATTTCGCCGAGTGTTTTTACGCTTAGGTTTTGAAATTAAGTTGTTTATTCTGGAACAATCCAGTCGACTTTCCAGTGACCTGTTGCTGGTGCGATGGCCTCTTGCAGAAATGGCAGAATTTCTTTCATCTGACTCTCCAGTTTCCACGGTGGGTTAATCACGATCATGCCCGATGCGGTCATGCCACGCTCGTTGGTGTCTGGCGTTACGCCCAATTCGATTTGCAGGATTTTACGAATACCAAGCCCTTCTAACCCCTCAAGCATGTCTTCGATATCACAGCGGTTTACCACTGGGTACCAAATTGCGTAGATACCCGTTGCCCAGCGCTTGTGGCTTTGGAAAATCGCTTGCACGACGTCGCGGTATTCTTTCGCTAGCTCGTATGGTGGGTCAATCAGCACCAAGCCACGACGTTCTTGCGGAGGCAGGCTGCCTTTGAGACGTTGAAAACCATCTTCCTTGTAGATACTTACTTGGCGATCGCGGTGGAACTCTTGCTCTAGTAGCGGGTGATCAGATGGGTGCAGCTCCGTCAGAACCATGCGGTCTTGTGGGCGGATTTGCGCACGTGCAACACGCGGTGAGCCTGGGTAATAGCGCAGCTTCTCACCGTTGTTTAATGTTTTGATTGAATCGATGTAGCTTGCGATGTCTGCAGGCATATTTGGCTTGTCCCAAATGCGCGCGATGCCTTGTTTGTATTCGCCCGTCTTCTCAGACCATTCGTGAGTCAGATCGTAGCGTCCCACACCCGAGTGGGTATCGTGATAAACAAATGGCTTATCTTTCTGCTTTAGTGCATCAAGAATGAGGCTTTGAACGATGTGTTTCACCACGTCAGCGTGGTTGCCAGCGTGGAAGCTGTGACGGTAACTTAACAAAATAAACTCTCGAAACACTCTTTAACCGAGTGTGGTCTGTGATTTTGGCGATATCACGGTATTATACTCAAGTCGCTTGAAGATGTAGAACTTCGATTTAAATCGCTATCCCTGTTTGGGGACGCTATTGAAATTTCTTTAAGTCACCCATACTTAGTATGAGTAAACAAATTAAACCTAGGCGGGATGAGGCAGCCTCAATAGAGCGCGAATCCTAGCTTAGGCATAACAAGACTCAAGGACAGAGTAAGCGCGCTTTGCGCCATTTGGCCATTGTTGCATCGAGAAAGGGAACGGAAATCCCCCCATCCATGTTGTTGGCTTACCTGTGCATTGAGTTCGCCTGTTGTTTTGCAAATACCAATAGGTGCTTTGCAAATGCGAATAGGCAGATACAGAGCCAAAACACAAAAGGAATTATTCATGTCTAATCCACTTCTTACGTTTACGGATCTTCCTCCGTTTTCACAAATCAAACCAGAACACATTAAACCTGCGGTGGAGCAGGCGATTGCAGACTGTCGTGCCAAGATTGACGAGGTACTGAAAGACAACGCAAACCTGAGCTGGGACAGTGTTATCGCACCAATTGAAGAAGCAGATGATCGCTTGAGCCGCATTTGGTCGCCAGTGGGGCACATGAACTCAGTCATGAACAGTGAATCACTGCGTGAAGCGTACGAAAGCTGCTTAGCCATCTTGTCTGAGTACGGCACTTGGGTTGGTCAGCACAAAGGTCTGTACGAGGCGTACAAAGCGATCAAAGCAAGTGAAGAATTTGCAACACTGACGCGTGCACAACAAAAGACCGTTTCGGACTCACTGCGTGACTTCGAGCTTTCAGGCATAGGTCTGCCATCAGACGAGCAACATCGCTACGGTGAAATCAGCAAGCGCATGTCTGAGCTAAGCTCGACATTCTCCAACAATGTGCTGGATGCAACCATGGGTTGGACTAAGCATGTGGCAGACGAAAAAGAACTTGCTGGCATGCCAGAGTCGGCCCTTGCAGCAGCAAAAGCGGCCGCAGAAGCGAAAGAGCTCGATGGTTATTTAATTACGCTTGATATCCCATCTTACTTACCAGTAATGACATACTGTGATAACCAAGATCTACGTAAAGAAGTGTACGAAGCATACGTAACACGCGCCTCTGACCGAGGTCCAAACGCAGGTCAATGGGATAACTCAGAAATCATCACTGAGCAGCTAAAACTGCGTCATGAAATCTCTCGTCTGTTGGGGTTCAACACCTACAGCGAAAAGTCTCTGGCTACCAAAATGGCAGAGAACCCAGCGCAAGTACTCGGTTTTTTGAATGATTTGGCAACCAAAGCGAAACCACAAGGTGAGCGCGAAATCGAAGAGCTACGTCAGTTTGCTATCGCCGAGTTTGGTGTCAGCGAGCTCAACGTATGGGACATCGCGTACTACAGCGAGAAGCAAAAGCAGCACTTGTTCCAAATCTCAGATGAAGAGCTGCGTCCTTATTTCCCTGAATCCAAAGCGGTCAGCGGCCTGTTTGAAGTACTCAATCGTGTGTTCGGTATGACAGTGACCGAGCGCGAAGGTGTGGATACGTGGCACGAATCAGTACGCTTCTTCGACATCTTTGACAGCGAGGGCACACTACGAGGCAGTTTCTATCTTGATCTGTACGCACGTGAGCACAAGCGTGGCGGTGCGTGGATGGATGATTGCCGTGGCCGTCGTATGACGCTATCGGGCGAGTTACAAACACCGGTTGCTTACCTCACGTGCAACTTCAACCGTCCTGTGGGCGACAAGCCAGCACTGTTTACTCACGATGAAGTCGTGACGTTATTCCATGAGTTTGGTCATGGTATCCATCACATGTTGACGCAAGTAGAAACAGGCGCGGTATCGGGTATCAACGGCGTGCCTTGGGATGCGGTTGAGCTACCAAGTCAGTTTCTAGAAAACTGGTGTTGGGAAGAAGATGCGCTAGCGTTCATCTCTGGTCATTACGAAACTGGTGAACCGTTACCAAAAGCAATGCTAGACAAAATGCTCGCAGCGAAGAATTTCCAGTCAGCGATGGGTATCCTTCGTCAGCTCGAATTCGGTTTGTTCGACTTCACTCTTCACACAGAATACGATCCAGAAGTTGGTCCCCGTGTGCTTGAAACCTTGGCTGAAGTAAAAGGAAAAGTTGCAGTTGTGCCAGCAGTGGAGTGGGCGCGTTTCTCACACAGTTTTGGTCACATCTTTGCTGGTGGTTACAGCGCAGGCTATTACAGTTACCTTTGGGCGGAAGTATTGTCTTCCGATGCATTCTCTCGTTTTGAAGAAGAGGGCATCTTTAACAAAGAAACCGGCCTAAGTTTCTTGAACAACATTCTAGAGATGGGTGGCAGTGAAGAACCAATGGCGCTATTTAAGCGCTTCCGTGGTCGTGAGCCAGAGATCGATGCGCTACTGCGCCATTCTGGTATCGCCGCATAATCTCGATTGATAATGAAAATGGGCAGCCAAGTGGCTGCCCATTTTTTATTCTGAGATTGGTTTTTATTCGTTGATTCATAGCGTTATGGGTTTACACTACGATTGATTGGATTTTGCAAAGAGATCAGTGTCTCGGTGGATTGCACTTCGTCGATCGCTTGAAGCTTATCAATCAAGACAAATTGCAGCTCTTCAATCGACTTGCACATTAATTTGACAAATATGTTATACGCGCCTGTGGTGTAGTAGGCTTCCACTACTTCATCCAGGGCATTGAGCTTTTCTAGTGCTGAATGATAGTCGCGAGCGGCATTGAGGTTGATGCCAATAAAACAACACACGTCATATCCTAGCTTTTTGGTGTTGACGATGACCTCTGTACCTTCGATGATGTCTGCGGCTTTCATTTTCTCGATACGAACGTGGATGGTTGCAGGGCTAACATGAAATTGTTTTGCCATTTCTGCGTAAGGTTTACGTGCGTCCGCCATCAAGGTTTTGAGAATAGCGCGATCGAGATCGTCGAGTTTTGGCAGGCTCGCATTCATACAATTATTTCCGTTGGGTATGAGGTTTGACTTTCATTTTATACTCACAGCGGACAGGATTCACAAGGTTTACGCAGGGATAATCGCGAGGTAGTTCTGAATCATGGAGTTGATGTGCCACTTTTTCTGTTTTTTATAGCGCTTATTTTCAGTACGTTTGCAACGGCGCAAGAGCAAAAAGTCCTTGTTGTTCACTCTTATCATCAAGGCTTTTTCTGGACTGATTCTATTCAGCGCGGGTTCGCTCAGCAACTTAAAGGGCGCCCGCTTGATATTCGTGTTTTGTATCTTGACTCTAAGCGCAGTCAGAGTCAGCAATTTTTCAGTCAACTTGAATCTCTTTATCGCACCAAACTGAGTGAAGAGCATTTCGATGCAATCGTCGTCAGCGATAACAATGCACTTGCGTTAATGAAGCGTTTGTCAGACGCTCTACAAGATACCCCTGTTATTTTCAGCGGTATCAACCATTATGACCCCTCTATGCTTGAGGGGCTCAGAGCCACTGGTGTGATTGAAGATGCAGACTTGTTCGCTAATCTTGCGCTTATCGAGCGATTACATCCTAAGCATAAGCAGGTTCTTGTTGTCAGTGACTATTCGGTGACGGGAACGGCACTTCGCGGCCAGATCGAAAGCTTTCTCAATCAAAACCCCACATATCGCGACAAAGTTCACCACTTTGTGCCAGATAGCCTTGAAACGCTGAAGCAAAAAGTGTCAGAAATGAGCATTGATGATGTGGTGCTGTTTTGGACTTACTATCGAGATATCCACGGCAACGTTGCGACCGATCAAGACTGGCGTGATATCAACCAAGCTTCCAATGCGCCTGTATTTATGGTGCACGACGTTGAACTTGGGCATGGTGCGGTCGGTGGTGTTATTCAAAGTGGCTACCGGCAAGGCGCCGAAGCAGCGAAGTTGCTGGAGAAAGTGTTGGAAGACCCGATGCAAGCCTTACCTGCGGTGGTGAGTACAGAGTCGGACATTAAACTTGATTACCAATCAGTTGTTCGCTGGGGCTTAGGGGCAGAGCAAGAAGCGTCATCGGTGTTCTACAATAAACCAGCAGAGTTTGCAGAGCGTTACGCACGGGAAATCAGTCTTTTTGGTAGCATTTTAGTCGTAATGGCTTGCACTATTTTGCTGCTCAGTTACTACCTGCAGCGCATTCGTCGCAGCGAAAGCATCGCCCGTGAGAGCCAGGCGATGTTAGAGTCGGTGTTTGATCAGAGTATGCAGTACATGGGGATTCTCGATCAGCATGGCTTGCTCAAATCAGGTAATGATCGTCTGCAATCTCTATTTAATCGTCAGAATATGAGTGTCGTCCGCCCACTTTGGCATCATAAACACTGGAGCGAGGAAGCACGGCAGTTACTCGCCAACTATTTCCACTCCAGCCATCGCCAAGTCGCTACCTTTGAGGCCGAAATCTGGAGTAAGGAACACGGCGCCATGGTATTGGAGGTGTCCCTTAAACCCTTTTCTCAACAAGTGGCGAACCAAGATCAGTATCTGTTTGAGGCGCGCGATATCACCAGCCGTAAAGCAATGGAAGATAAACTTTACCAACGTGAAGCGAGCCTACGTAATTACTACGAGCAGCAACCCGTGATGATGGTAACACTCGATAATAATAACCGTGTACAAGAGGTGAACCGCTTTGCGCAGCAGCTTTTGGGTTATCAGCCACTGGATATGTTGGGGCAGCATTTATCTTCATTCTATTGTGATGAAAAAGCACTCTATCCTCGCCAAGTCTTGTTGCAGCCGCAGCAAGTGATGCACGGTGTTTGGCGCCGTGAAATTGAATATCGCCATGCTGATGGACAGAGTGTGTGGGTGCGTGAAAATATTCGCCCTTTAAGAGATTCTGACCAACTGTTGATCGTTGGCGAAGACATTACCGAGACTAAGAAGCTCGCCAAGCAGCTTGAATATCAAGCGTGCTATGATTTACTGACCGACACCTACAACCGAAACTATTTCGAGTTAGAACTCCAAACGGCACTGCGAGAAGTGGAAAGCCATCGACGTGTGCACGCGATGCTGTACCTCGATCTTGACCAGCTCAAAGTGCTGAACGATACCGTTGGGCATGATGCGGGTGATGCGGCGATCCAATTTTGTGCCAGCATGTTAGAGGAGGTACTGCCAGACAATTCTGTGCTGGCACGCATGGGCGGTGATGAATTTGCGGTGTTGTTGAAAGACTGCGATGAGCACTGCGCACTTAATGTTGCCAAGCAGATCATTACTACCTTAGGTGAGCAAATTTTCCGCTGGGAAGATACACAGCTTTTCATGAGTTGCTCGGTGGGCATCCGTATTATTGACCACACGGCAGAAACGCCACAAATGGTGCATGCTCAAGCGGACTCAGCCTGCCATGCCGCGAAAGAGCAGGGGCGTAACCGTTTTAACTTATTCAGCTTGGATAACGAAGAGTTGCAGCACCGCCAATTAGAGATGCAAAGCGTCAATCTGGTGCATGAAGCGCTATCGAGTAAACGTCTTGAATTGTTTGCCCAGCGTATTTTGAATTTGAGTGGCGGTGGCTCGCCATTGTGTTTTGAGATTTTGGTGCGTATTCGTGATGCTCAAGGTCACTATTTGTCACCGGGTGTCTTTATGCCAGCCAGTGAGCGCTACAACATCGCTCACTGGATTGATAAACAAGTGATTACCCAGACCCTTGAGTGGTTTGAAGCACGTCCTGAAGTGGTGAGAAAGCTCGGTCGCTGCGCGATTAACTTGTCTGGTCAGTCGATGGGGAATCAAGAGTTTATTGATTTCCTTCTAGCGCGTTTGCAGTTGTCTGTGATTCCTTGTGAGAAGATCTGTTTAGAAATCACTGAAACGGCGGCGATGAGCAATATAGATCAAGCGCTCGATTTCTTTACTCGAGTCCGTGCTCTCGGTTGTTTGGTTGCATTGGATGATTTTGGTTCAGGTTTGTCTTCTTTCGGCTATTTGAAACGACTTCCAGTTGATATCGTAAAAATCGATGGTCTTTTCGTGCGAGATATCAACGTCAACGAGATGGATCGCGTGATGGTGCGTTCAATCAACGATTTAGCCAAGCAAATGGGCAAAATTACCGTGGCAGAATTTGTTGAGAATGACCAAGTTAGAGCCTGTTTGGTTGAGCTTGGTGTCGATTATGGGCAAGGTTATGGCATTGGGCATCCTAAGCCTCTCGCTGAGCTTGTCGACGAACTTCTACAATCTGAGACCACGTACCGGAAGTTGTCTAACTTCTCCTTAACCTAGCAATGAGTGGTGGGTTAGGTATACACTCAGCGCCAGTTAAGCCGATTTTTACTGGAGCCTCCTTTTGCAATTGCAATTGATTTGTGAAGACCTATCTCAACAGTCTCACCTTGATGAACTCGCTGCACGTTGGCAGCTCTCTCACACTGAAGACAGTGACTTTGCTTTAGTCCTAACGACAGAGCGACTTGAGCTGCGCAAAGTGGATGAACCCAAACTGGGTGCAATCTTTGTTGATTTGATTGGTGGTGCAGTTGGACATCGTCGCAAGTTTGGCGGGGGCAAGGGGCAGGCTATCGCGAAAGCGGCCGGTTTGAACAAAGGCGTAACTCCAACCGTACTGGATGGCACGGCAGGTTTGGGGCGTGATGCGTTTGTGTTGGCGTCGCTGGGCTGTCAGGTCCAAATGGTTGAGCGTCACCCAGTGGTCGCCGCACTGTTGGATGATGGCTTGGCCCGCGCAAAACACGATCCAGACATCGGAACTTGGGTATCAGAGCGTATGTCTTTGATTCATGCTTCTAGCCATGATGCGCTGGAGCATCTAGCGCAAGACAAAGATTTCGTCCAGCCCGATGTGGTTTACCTCGATCCTATGTACCCACACCCGGAAAACAAAAAGAAATCGGCATTAGTGAAGAAAGAGATGCGCGTCTTCCAATCTTTGGTTGGAGCGGATCTTGATGCTGATGGTTTATTGGCTCCTGCGATGACCTTGGCGAGTAAGCGTGTGGTGGTTAAGCGCCCTGATTATGCGAATTGGCTCGATGAGAAAAAGCCAAGCATGGCAATCGAAACCAAAAAAAACCGTTTTGATGTCTATGTGAAGGCGTCAATGGTGTGACCCGACTAAACGCCTGACGACACTACACTTCTTCCCACAGCGCTTGGTTTAGCGCTGTGTTTGTATCTGGCGTACGAGTCGCTTATTGATACTTTTCTCTTGATCATTCGGCACGCGGACTGTATATCTAACTAAGAATTATTATTATTCACTTTGTGTGATCTTGTAGAGTAAGACAGTCGAGAATTGGGAAGCTGGAGTAGTAGCATGGCGAAACGATTATGTAAGATGAGCCGCAAACAGATTGCTGAGAGTTTGGGCGATATTCACCGCTTAGTTGTCGAGCCTAAGTTTGTTTGTCGCTCTTGTGCCCGTTCTTCTGCCTCCAAAGACACCTTGTGTAAGCCTGCTGCGATTCCTCCTCAAAAATGCCAAGATAAGCCGCTCTCTGAGCAGCAAGCTTGTGGTTTATTGGCGGAAGCTTTACCAACTTCACCGCGCAATCGAGAGGCATCAATCATCATGGCTCCTGAACAAGGCGCAGAGAAAACTGCCATCGTGAAGCGTGTGGTGGAACGAGCGAAAGAGAAGAAGCTGGCCGCGAAAGTGGCGGCTGTGACCTCTGCTACCAAGTTTGAGGCACCTGTTATGTTTGATTTGTCAGACAAGAAAGCGTTGAAGAAGGCCAAAAAAGCGGTTAAGAAATACTACAAACAGCAAAAGAAATTACTCAAATTAGCCAAAAATCAGCAAAAATTACTAAAACAACAACGTAAGCTTGAAGCGCGTAATGCCAAAATTGAGATACTGCTACCAATGCCGCCTAATGCATCGACAAGTTCAAGCTCGCAAGCCAAAGTGCACTAATCTATTTTTATCTAATCAAAAAACGCTTTCCATTTGGAGAGCGTTTTTTTTCAGGAGCCTCATTTGGCTACTTGTTGGCGTATTTCTTTTCTACACGCTTCTTTACCCAAGTCTGGTTAATCCAAAGCGATAGCATGATGATCGCACCGCCAATAGCTAATCGCATCACATCGACGTCGCGGTTCCAAATCAATATATTCACAACCAAACCAGCAGGGATAAGAGCATTGTTCATGACGGCGAGAGCGCCAGCGTTGACCATGGTCGCGCCCTTGTTCCAAGCGAAGTAACCCAGGCCAGAGGCGATCAAACCAAGGTAAGTCAGAATGCCCCACTGCGTCGCTGTCGTTGGCAACTTGTCTAGGTTACCCATTAGAGCAAAAGCGACGGTTGCCACACACAATGCGCCCAAGTAGAAGTAACCAAACACGGTATGCTGCGGCAGGTCCATCGGTTCGGTTTCCATGATGTATTTATAGCCCACCTGACCGATGGCAAAACATAAGTTCGCCCCTTGTACCACCAAAAAGCCCATCAAGAAATGTTCATTGATGTCAGCAAACTTAATCCAGGCTGCACCTAATACCGCAATTGCCGCTGTGACGAAATACCAAGGCGAGAAACGACCTTTTAATAAGTCATAAATCAAGGTCACATAAATAGGGGTAAAGACGGTGAACAGTAGAACTTCTGGTACAGAGAGGAGTAAGAAAGACTGGTAATAGAAGCAATACATTAAACCGAGTTGGAAACCGCCAACGACCATCAATTTCGCGATCAGCAACTTGCTTACGCCACGAAACTTTAAAAAAGGAATAAAAACTAGGCTCGCCAGCGCCACGCGCATAAAAACAGAGAACCAAGAATCAACCTGACCAGCAAGATAAACGCCAATCAGGCTAAATGAGAATGCCCAAAGTAGGGTAACTGCGGATAGATAAGGCATGGATGAGAATCTTTATCAACAACAAAGGTGCCCGCAGTCTAACTAAGTTTTCCGGTCGAGCCAACGCAAATCAGTCTTTTAGCGGTACGACCAGCATATCGACGGGTGAGCAGTTAATCAGCTGACGTGTTGAAGAGAGAATTTTACTCCAGAAATCTTGGTGATGACCACAAACCACCAAATCAATGTTGTAGTTCTGAATGGTATCACATAGCTCGTTACTCAAATCACCGCTACCGACTAATGTATGTGTGATTGGGTACTCCGCGAAGTCTTCAAAATTTGCTAGTTGTGTACGAGACGCTTCCATCGCTTGGTGCTGTGCCTCTGCCATATTGATATCGATCAGCCCAGTATAAAGTTCGGCGTAATTCACATCGATATGGATGAAAGAGACTTTCGAATCCAGAGGTTTAGCCAGTGACACGGCCCTTTTAATCAATACTTTACTGTCGTCTGAGAGGTCGACGGCCACAAGTATGTGTCTATAACTCATGTTGCTATCTCCATGCTAAAGTCATAGTCTCAGATTAGCACTAAGTCAGAGAGAATTTTGCTGAAGTGATCTCATATCAATATCGTAGGTACAAAGTCTTAAATCAGTAAACATGGTACAATTAGGTTATACCCAAGTGACTTTGAACAGTCGCCCTCGCTAAATCCACCCATCTTGAGGTTATTTGGGTATAACGAATACACAGAAATAGGAGCTAACATGCTGTCTCAAACTATGGTTGAACAATTGAATGAGCAAATTAACCTAGAATTTTTCTCATCCAATCTATACTTACAGATGAGTGCTTGGTGTGAAGACAAAGGTTTCGAAGGTGCCGCTGAATTTTTACGCGCCCACGCCGTAGAAGAAATGGAGCACATGCAACGACTATTCACTTACGTGAGTGAAACAGGTTCAATGCCTATTTTAGGGGCAATTGAAGCACCAAAGCACAGTTTTGCGAGCCTGGGCGATGTTTTCCGTGAAACTTACGAACATGAGCAAATGATCACGGAAAAAATCAACAAACTGGCCCATGGTGCATTCACCAGTCAAGATTACTCAACGTTTAACTTTCTACAATGGTACGTGGCTGAACAACACGAAGAAGAAAAGTTGTTTAAAGGGATTTTAGATAAGATCGAGCTAGTCGGTGAGGACGGTAAAGCATTGTTCTTCATTGATAAAGATCTAGCACAAATGGCGAAAGAAGGTTCATCTTCAATCATGGATGCTCCGTCTGCATAGCGTATCTTGCGTTAAGTAGCGGGTAAGAGACGAAGCAAGTCGTCTTTTTCTTTTGAGCGTCATTGAAGATGTAGGGAGGAAAAGATGATCAGTGGAGACACAATCTTATTTGCGCTAATGGTAGTAACGGCAGTCAATATGGTCCGTTACTTCACCGCTCTTCGTTCTCTGATTTATATCATGCGTGAGGCACATCCTTTGCTTTATCAGCAAGTGGACGGCAATGGATTTTTTACCACCCATGGCAACGTCTCCAAACAGGTACGTTTGTACCATTACATTAAGAGCAAAGAGTATCATCATCATCACGATGAGATATTTACTGGCAAGTGTGAGAGGGTGCGCGAGTTATTCATTTTGTCGATCGCTCTTCTCGGTGTGACCCTACTTGCAGCCTTTATTCTATAACTTCGAAAATAATGTTTGGAATTTAAGCGCTTTTCCCGCCCGACATTTGTCGTTAGAATAGCGTCTGCAGAGAGCAAGGATGTGCAATACGCACATCCTTTTTTATTTTTGGATTTTGGATAAACCAATCTAGATAAGTTATTGAGCATTACCCATGAGTAAGAATTTTGATGTTGTTGTAATCGGCGCAGGTGCGGCAGGTTTGATGTGTGCTGCTGAAGCAGGTAAACGCGGCCGCCGTGTACTCGTGCTGGATCATGCGAAAAAACCAGGGCGTAAAATCCTTATCTCAGGTGGTGGGCGTTGCAATTTCACTAACTACGACGTCTCTGCAAGCAACTATTTATGCCAAAATCCGCATTTCGTGAAATCGGCATTGTCGCAGTACACCAACTGGGACTTTATCTCTATGGTCAGCAAGCATGGCATCGAGTTTGAAGAGCGCGATCATGGGCAGCTATTCTGTGTTGATGCGTTTACCGCCAAAGACATCGTTAAGATGCTGCTAGCAGAATGCGAAATGCCAAACATCCAACAGCGTTACCAATGTGACGTGCACTCGATCGAGAAGACTGACGATGGTTACCGCCTGCACGCTGGTACTGAAAACATCGAATGTGAATCTTTGGTGGTGGCAACGGGTGGCCTGTCGATGCCTAAATTGGGCGCAACGCCATTTGGCTACAAGGTTGCCGAGCAGTTTGAACTTCCGGTGATCACCACGACAGCTGGTTTGGTACCATTTACTCTGCATAAAGAAGACAAAGAAGATTTTGCTGAGCTATCGGGCATTGCGATCCCGGCAGAAATCACCGCGCAAGACGGCACTATTTTCAAAGAGGCATTACTGTTCACTCACCGTGGCTTATCGGGTCCATCAGTACTGCAGATTTCTTCGTTCTGGAAAGCGGGTCAGAAGGTGACGATAAACCTCGTGCCAAATGACGACATCGCAGCGCTGCTGGAGCGTAGCCGTGAGAAGCACCCAAATCAATCCCTAAAGAACACACTGGCCAAAGTGCTACCGAAGCGTTTGGTGGAAGTACTGATTGAACGTAAAGAGCTGGCAGATAAGCCACTTAAGCAGTTCAGCCAAAAAGAAATGGCAACCATCGTTGAGCGCCTAGAAAATTGGGCAGTTGCACCTAACGGGACTGAGGGTTATCGCACCGCAGAAGTTACCCTAGGTGGCGTAGATACCGATCACCTTTCTTCAAAAACGATGGAATGTAAAAACATCAAAGGCTTGTACTTCATTGGTGAAGTGATGGACGTCACTGGTTGGCTAGGTGGTTACAACTTCCAATGGTGTTGGTCGAGCGGTTTTGTGGCGGGTCAGTGGGTGTAATTGTGTCGAGCCACCTGAGTTTGTATATGGTTGCTTAAAAGTACTCGATCTCCGACGCTGTCATGTATGGTGCCAAGCCATAAATTCAGTCTAAGCAATTACCACGTTCAGTTTTATTATAGAAACGACATTGAGCTTTGTTGGGCACCATGACTGAAAATAAAGAGCAGAAATGACAGGGTTAATATCCAGAGATGGGTAAAGCGTTTTTTGACCCTAATTTGCCAGCTCTTTAACCTTGTCTTTATTTTGCTTATAGGCGGGCCTGTCTCCATCAAACGACACTAACCTCACTTCAAGCAAAGCGCCGAAATAATGTAAGGTTATAAGAGGCTCCTGCATCTCTGATTTTTGCTTACCTAAGCTCTCCAAAACTTCGGCCATAAAGTCTTTAACAGGTTGATCTGCTACAGCTAAATACTGCTCTAGGAGGTTGTTATTCATTTTTCTCGCTATTTCTATCACTTTCATCACTTATCGTCCTATAAAATAAAAAGACGAAATATAATGAAAATTATCAAAAATCAAATAGACACTAATAATTATCAATACTTGTATCGGCACTGTAATGAGTAAAGAAAGATTAGTTCTACGCTTTGAGTTTATCGATATATTGTTCGAAAACTCAGTATTTTTTTTGTTTATATACTAACAATATAGAATGTATATTCTTTGTTCCATTTGTTTGGTGATTTGAAATTTATATAACCAAGGATACCGCTGAAAAATTCGCAAGTCAAAATACTGCGTCTTTTAAGTTATATATTTCCACTTTACGTTCAAATGTCTCATTTTACATGTATATTTCTGATAGATTTATAAGTACCTGTACAATGCTATTCTTATGTTTTGGTGGCAGTTGACGAAGTGCTTCAACAATAAGTGAATCTCTAACGTGCTGAAATTTTCGAAGTTGATGAAATTGAGGAAATTGTTGCATCTCACTTGTGAATGAAACATGAGAGTCAAGTTGGAAGCCGAGCTTGATTCGAAAACCTATTGCTACCGAAAAGTCTCTAACTTTGTTAACGTCTTCAAACGTCAGATATTGATAGTCTGATAAGCCTAATACACGAGCCATCATTTCAATTGGAATATGATTCTCTAGCCGAAATCGTTTCACGGTAATGGCAGCAGAGCGATAATAATCGATAGCAAACTCATTAATATCCAAAGTGCTTGGCGGGAGTAACTCTTCATACGATGTTGGTAAATCAATCGTAGATAATAGCTGTGCATGATAGTCCTGAAATTGTTGACTTTTCTCCTCACTCATCAGGTTCATCACCATTTGCAGGTAAAGGTCAAATTGTTTGGTAGGTAGGCGACCAACACAATAGAGGGCTTTTATTGCATCCTGATCCATGCCTCGGTAATGCTCTCTCGCTTTCAATGCGAAGTAGAAGCTTGTCATTGGCACCATCATTATCCAAGACAAAGCAGCAACGACATGAATCGGGCGTATAGACTGGTAGCTCTGTTGCATATATCGTTTCAACGTTGCTCCTTTTAAACCACTTGTTCTTTGTTCCAAGTCTTTAAAAGTAAGGCCTTGAGCTCGACGAACAAAAGACAAAGATATGGCCATATCGGTATCAATCGAAGCAAGTTTTGAATCTAACATCTGGATACGTTCTTCAGGGACTTCTAGTATCTTTTTACTAATAACTTCTTTCATATGATCATCCACATTACTAATCGCTTTCAGACGGTTGTTTCCCGTTCTAACCTCGAAACTTGAATAAGCTTTCAATTTAGATGAAACAACAAAAATACTAAAAAGAAAATGAATATAGTGTCATTATTTCACTTCGTTGGCTCCAGTAGAGTGTATTTTCCATGGCAATGACATTCTTGTATACGTGTTATTTACCAAATGCTAAACAAACTCAATATGTTCACGTAAAAGAATACAGTGAACAACTTGTTTAATTGTTTATTGATTCATTTCGATAATTGCAAAGCAGTTTGGCTGGTTTTGATGACTTATTACTTAATAATAAGTGAGGAGATCGAATTACATCATCTACCAGGTTTAAACTCGCGGATGATAGGGTGAAAGGAGTTTGCTTCATTGGTGAAGTCGAAATAGAGACGCATCAGCAGGCCGATGAAACGCAAATGTATCAGAGTTTCATCGGCCTGCCTTGTTGAAGTGGTATTCGAACTGAGGCTGCTAAAGAGAATATGACAGCCATATCCGTTATCGCCACGAACAGATAACAACAGTTTTAATTAAGCTGCTCTGATTGAATCTTGAACCGACTTGTTTAACACATACAACATAAGAGGCAAAGCAAATAAGATAGAGGCCAATGAGGCGAATAAGGCCGTCTGGAAATCAAAGTATTGGGCAATGAAACCAGCGATAGATGTGCCGAACATCATCCCAATCCTCATCATATTGGTGTAATAGGCTGACGCGAAGCCGCCTTTCTTCGGGAAAGCATCCTGAATAATAGTGATGCCCAACCCCACAAATACCCCATAGAACAACCCATTAAAAACTTGAAGTAAGAGCAGCAGTTGAATGGAGGTAACAAAGGGCATGAATCCGTAATAGACCATGGCGCAAAGGAGGCCAAACACCATAATTTGGCCTTTGCCATACCTCTCAGACAGCTTTGCCGCATATAACATGACAGGAATTTCGAACAGCGCGGTGAGACCTAATAAAAAGCCGGGGAAATACAAAGGTATGTTCAGCTCTTGAGTTAGGTACAACGGCATTGCGGTCAGATAAACATGGTTTGCTAAATTTCCTAAAAAGATAACAAGGCCAAGAAGAAAGGCGATCATGGTTACAGGCGACTTCTGTCTATCCGATGTTAATGAAGCCTGAGTGGTTTGATTAAACGAAGGAAGATATTTTGCTGTTATGATGATAACTAAAATAGACAAGACAAAAGCGATGTAAAAGTTGGTCTGATAGCCCCAAGTATCAGCGACAACAAATGCGAGTGCAGGGCCGATAATCCATACGACGGACACCCCAGATCGCATTTGAGTGTTAAGGCTCGTTATGTTTTTGCCTGCTTGATCTGCGTATCGTTTAATCATCGATAGGATTAATGGGATACAAGCATTTCCGGGTCCCATAAGAATAATGCCTACCATGAGTGCTTGCCATGGCTCAGTGATAAAAGAAAAGCAGACTGCGGAAACAAGGATACATACCATAGAGGTTAAGAATAGCCATCGATCGTTCACCCCCCTATCTGATAACGAACCAAACCATTGACTAAACATCATGCCTGATAGTGCGAAACTGACGCTATAATACGCAATAAAAGAGGGACTTGCGCCAATGTCACCTACCAAAAAAACGCTCATTATAGGTAGAATAAATGCATAGGCAGTTGCCGTTAAGCTATTTACTACAAATAACTTTCCAGAAACACCGCTAAGTAAGCTTTTCATTTTTGATTCCTCATCAAAAATTATTTCGGGAGAATAGAGGTCAGCTTCTCAGATGATAGCTTTGCTTTACTCAATAAAAATACAGGCCAAGCGCCTGAGTAGGGACTGTTATAAAGGTAGAAATTGTCAATGTGTATAAAGTGGTTGGGGTACAGGGAGCGACGAATAATCTCAGCCCCGACTTTGAAAGAATAATCGGTCACATACTGCCCGTCATGATCGCGTTTTGTGCTGTGTATCTGTACCACGAGCGATTGTGTCGAGTCAGGACAATAAAAACTGACTTGCGATCCTTCACGGCATTGATGATAAATGGTCGGCCATTGCTCAATATTTTCTTTAACAAAGAAACAGATACCATCGGGAATAGTGAAGTTAAAAGAACCTTGAGAAAAATAGAGGTTTTTCCTGAGGATAGAGCCCTGTGGAAACTGGTAGTTAACCTGGATGGTATCGCCAAATAATTCTATGTTTATGATGGGTTCTGGTAAGTCCCAACATATTTTTTGCGTTTTGCTTTCATAGCTTAAAACTAAGTCGCTATCGCACTGTGTTAACTCTAATTTCCCAACGACGGGGTGAGTTATGGAGAAGTTTTTCGCATAGTATCTCATATATTAAATAACTGGTGAAAAAGCATTCACCAGTTCCTTGTATTAAGCGTTCTCTAAAAGTGCCTTTTTTTCATTGAGGAGTGACAAAGTATCATTGAAAGTTGATATGACATTAAATTCTTCCCATTCCAGGCGAATCTTCATTTCTTTATAAATTTGTTCAGATATATCAATAACTTTTATTGAGTCCAAGCCTAGTTCAAAAACGGTCATGTCACGATCAATATTGTCCAACTGAGACACATCCATCCATATTGCTAATAAACGTTCTTCCATTATTTTTCCTTTTTTACTGTAAACAGGGCGCTGCCCCAAAAATACAAGCCGGTACTGATGACGCCGACTTTTTGACCTTCATGATTGATGTCACTTTTATTCATATAATCGTTGAGATTTATTAAGGTGTCACAAGTGTACGCGTGGCCAAATCTTTGGATATTCTCTTTGAATATAAGAGATTCATTGATATTTATAGCGGTAGCAATTTGACGAAGAGCGCTATAGCTGAAGTTGTGGCATATGACTTGGTTAATATCATTAACAGTGACCTTGTTTTCCGTCAACATCTGCCCAAATACGGAAGATATGCCAGTTAAATATCGGTCATGAATACTCTTATCCAAGCTATTGTCGTTAGGGTTGATCATATCGGCATCGGTCAAGTGTGTTTTGATGTTTTGTCCGCTGACGGTCAGCGGTAACCCTAGATCACTCCGAGTTGACAATACACAAGATGCCGCTGCATCACTATTAATGGCTAAATTTTTGAACCTTGTTGATTCATCAAGAACTCTATCTGTGAACACCATCAGAATGGTTTGATGTCGCCCAGAATGAATATATTGAGTCGCAATATCCAATGCCGCGAAAAAGTTATTGCACTGGGATAGATAAACCCCCAGTGGGTACACTTTTTCTAGGCCCACATTGGTTAAGCAGCGGGCAATTTCTTTGTCAATGGCATCACCATGGCGGTCACCAAAAGTACTCGAAGAATATATGACCAAATCAATATCTTTGGGGGATAAATTGGATTTTTCTAAGCTTTGCTCAATCGATTTTTGGGCAATTTCTCCCAATGTTCGCTCGGTTTTATAGTAAGTGCCAAAGCCCATAGTACGAAGAAATAACTGACTCTTTCGATCTGAGCAGAGACTGATGTTGTCCTCCAAGTTTATGCAGGTTTCACCAAGCTCATAGCCGATACAGCCAAAATTAATAGTTTTCGTCATTTTAAATATACTCTTTCTTCATCAATACTTTATCTCGCTTGCCATTCTGAGTTAGTGGGAGTTTATCCATAAACACAAACCTTTTCGGAAGCATATAAATGGGCAATGAAGTCGATAGTTGCCGGCGTATCTCTCTGCTGTTCGTCTCTTTGGTGACAACAAAAGCAACAAGCTTTGTTTCTGTTCCTTCGGTATGAGCGATAACGCAGGCGTCTGTCGCTGCTGTATGCTGTAACAAAGCTTTCTCTATTTCAGGGAGTTCAATCCGATATCCATTGATTTTGACTTGGTCGTCGGTACGCCCATTAAAGACCAGCTCCCCGTCTTCTCTCTTAAGTACCAGATCGCCGGTTTTGTAGTATCTGTTAGAGCCACCTTCGGTAATAAATGTCTTACGATCTTTTTCATCATCAAGGTATCTCAAAGCGAGGTGAGGGCCACTGACAATGAGTTCTTGGTCAGATTTACCGTGCGGGATAGTGTCTATATTTGCGTAGGCAAGTGCTTTGCCGATCGGGACATGGGTCATATCGCAATCTAAGTACTTATCAGCCCAGCACCACGTTACCTGAATTGACGCTTCAACAGGGCCATATAGATTGATGGCTCGAGCAGGGCTATGGGAAAAGGTGGTGTGAAAGCTCCTGACTAAATCTAACTCGAGCGGTTCGCCACAAAACATCAGCACTTTCAATGATCTTAGAGCGTCGCTTAGATCATAAAATGGCAGGATTTGTTTCATCAGTGACGGAACAGACTGCCAAACGGTTATCTTGTGTTTATTAAGCCAAGGTATTATTGATAGGGGATCCCTGACGGTACTTTGTGGTGCAACAACAAGCGTTGCTCCAGACACAAGCCCTAGCAACAATTCGCCAAGTGACAAGTCAAAGCTATGGTTTGTGGTTAAGGCAACTCGGTCACCTTGAGTAACATTGAAACATTCTTGAATTCCATTAAACCAAGCTTGGTAGCCCAAATGACCGAGTTCAACTCCTTTGGGTTTACCCGTAGAGCCAGATGTAAAGAATACAACGGCGGGCGTGTGAGGGTGCAGTTTAGGGAGAGCTACTGAAGGTTGACTTCCTATATTTTCCGAGGAGTCAAACTGATAAGTCAACTGGGGAATATTAAGTGCGTCTGAAAGTTCCTTAGCACGAATACTGTTGCGGAAATCGTTTATTATCAGCCTAGGTGACGCGTCATTAAATATGCTTCGAACGCGTTCCATTGGAACTTTAGGTTCGATGGGGATATAGGCCCCACCTGCATATTGTATTGCTAATATTGCAATGACCATATCAGCACTCCCATCTGATAATACCATTGCTCTTTTTTCATCTGTATTATTAAAATACTCAAAAATAGAGTGGGCTAATTGTGTTACAGCGATCTTAAGCTCTCGATACGTCAAACTTATCTCATCGTCAACAACGGCAATAGCGTCTGGCGTAATATCACCATGTAATAATATAGCCTCTACAGGGATACACTCTTTATTGAGCGGTAGCATAATTATTTCTTTCCTTGGTCTAATAGTTTTTCTGTCAATAATGTTTGATTAATGACAACTTAAAATATTATCTACTTAAGATTTTTCCTTCTATTTATTGATAGAAAGATTAATTTTCCATTGGGTCTTGGTGTTGTTTCTATTAATAGTTGATTTGTTGTTTATGGTTAAAAAACATTATTGATATGTTATTTTTATGATGATATTAATAATATAAAATCAAGTCAAGGTGGATTTTTAGTGATTAAAATGAGTAAGTCTAAGTTTTTTTATCCATATGAGCAGTACCCTAAATTAGAAAGTCCTAATTGTTTTCTTGCTACTTTATCTTGCTTTATTAGCAAGCATTACATGGTCAATAACTTAGATCTAGCTCATTTAGAGCATGAGTTTTATTTATTTAATAATGATGATTTTGGTATTAGCGACATCCGATCAAACATGTCTATTCAACCTAATTGGGATATGTCCAGTACAGAGTCTGTACTTTCCCATCGTGTTGTAAAAAATATAAGTTCACGTTACGGATACAGTGTAAGTCGCTTAAAAATAGTTGATTTTCAGGATTTGGAAAGTGTTCTTTTATCAGAGGACTACCATGTGATGAGTGTAGTCGACCCATTTTTTATTGAAGAAAGCCCATATTTTAATAAATATCACTCTTTTAGTGTTTGCATCATCAATGGTAAAGACTTTAACAACTCAACGTATAGCTTTATAGAGAGGAAACACCAACAATCTAAAATTTCTTTTGACGATTTTGAAAATAACTTTAACTATTTCTTTGAGAATTTTGGTCATTTGGATGTGTATATCGTCAATAGAGAAGATACGGACTTTCATATTGATGATATCAATTTAAGTGATGACCTCTCTAGGATAGTTGAGAACTTAAACTCATCAAAACCTAACCATGGCTTAAATGCTATTAATAATTTTACTTCTCAGTATAAAAATTTACTGATAAACGATATTCCATTCTTAGTTCCATGGACAGAGAGGTGTTTTGGCGAGCGTCATGCCAATGCTCTTTTTTTCCGAGCCTTGCTCAACAAGCAGCACGCCCTCGCAAGTTATTTCATAGAGGAAGTTGAAGAAATTATTAAATGCTATGAAGAATTGGCTGATTTGTGGCGAACCTTTGAGATGTTTCATAGTTTTTCGGTTAGTCAGGGTTCAGTTCAAATTCTTTATCGGAATATTCCTATTTTGGAAGAAATATGCATCAAGGAATCATTGGTTGCCAAGAAAATGCATGACTTCCAACAGAAAATCAAACAACAAACAACATACAAATAGAGGCTTAAATGTACACGAACGAAGTAGCAATCATTGTGAAGAAGGCATTAGTTAATTTACCCGCTTCCGAGAAGTTGTCCTATGCAGATAATTTATATGATCTAGGAATGACATCACTTATGTCGGTTAACCTAATGGTTGAACTTGAGGAACATTTCAACTTTCATTTCCCTCACACAGCACTAAACATTGAGACATTTCAGTCTATCGAAACCATAAATGCTGCTATCAGCGTCATACTTTCCGAATAGCTAAGGTGTCTAACTATGGTTTATCACGCTTTAAACGCCTTAAAACAGGCCCAAGATCAAATTCTCCTTTTGGCTGAACAGGCTGAGCAAGATCGAATGTTTCCTAGAGACATCGTCGGCATTATGGAAAAAACCAATGCATGGCGCTCTATCTACCCAATAGAGGTTGGGGGAGAATGCGAGAGCCCAGATGAATTGGTCGAGATGTGGCAACAGTGCGCTTACATCGACGGTTCATTTGGTTGGTTAGCGATTGCTCATGTTTTAGCTGCCGCGCATTGCAGTGTTTATTTGCCCAATGAAGGCTTTGAGGAAGTCTTTTCGAACAAAGGCCAAACGTTGATCGCTGGTCAATATCAACCCAACGGTCGAGGCTATGTTGAGGAGGCTGGCTACCGCTTGACTGGACGATGGTCGTTTGGCAGTGGCATTCACCTAGCGGAGTGGGTCGTTGCTGGGTTCATACAAGTGGATAACGCAAGCGTCATAAAAACGGATACCGGTGAGCCTGAGGTGATGATTGCTGTTATACCCATCGAGGAAGTGGAAATCTTTGGTGATTGGCAGACGACAGGCCTAAAAGGGACAGGAAGCATCAACTACAGTGTTAACGACATCTTTGTTCCCCATGATCGTTGTTTCAAGTTTGACTCTGGTGAAGCAAAAAGAGGTAGCAGTCTTTATCGCATGGGAATATTGCCTCTTTCTGCGCTCTCACATGGTTGTTGGGCTTTAGGAATGACGAATCGAGTTCTGACTGAACTCAAACAGCTGGGAAAGAAAATTGTGCGGGCAAATGAAAAGTTACCTTTGGCATCTAAAGATGGCTTCAAAGAGGACTGGGCTCGCATTAAGGCACGAGCATTAGCGTCGGAAGCATTATTAGTGTCCGCCGCTCGTTTAGCGAAAGACCATCTACAAACGCATTCGACCCTAACTGAAGTCTTAGTCGAAAAGGTCAGGCTCGCAGCGACATTTGCCAATGAAATGTGTGCAGAGGCTGGGGAAATTGCTTACAAAAACCTCGGTGCTTCCGCTATTTCCGAGCGTAACAATATTGAAAGAGTGCTGCGTGATATCCAAACGGGTCGCCAGCATATGATGATAAGTCCTCAAAGTTACATCGATGTCACTACGCTAAATTTTGCACGTACCGACCAAGGTGAGACTAGAAATGGGTAAACTTGCAATAGTCGGATACTCATGTGAGCTGGCTGGTGCAGAAGATGTAAGTTCCCTATGGAACTTACTGACTGAAAGTGCCTCCGCTTTTACAGAGATACCGAAAGACAGGTGGCCTTTAGAGGGCTTTTTTAGTACATCCAGATATGAACAAAACAGAAGTGTCTCTAAATGGATGGCCCCCATCGATCTTGCTCGAGCGCAGAGTCGTTCAAAAGCACGCCTAACCTCCACTGAAAAAGCACAGCTCGATCCGCAGCAATGGTTGTTATTTGATCATGTTGAAAGGGCGATGGAATGTGCTGGTGTTGATGCCTCCTACTTAGCGCAATACATCGTCTCTGTCTCGGTGGGCGCTATGGTTGTGGATAATCTCTTTGACAAGCTTGACGGCACACAAGTTATCGGGCCGGAGACAACACTAGGTAACTTCCAAGCATTATTAGCCAACCGAATCAGTTCAGAATTTGGCTTTAGGGGCGAGAGCAAAACCATTAATACCGCTTGCAGTGCGTCATTCATGGCTTTGAGTGATGCTGAACGTTTGCTTGCTTTGAATAGGGCAGAATTCGCCATCGTTGCTGCTGCCAATCTCAACTTGCATCCGATGAAGTATCTTTCATTCTCCAAAGCGGGCATGTTGTCGAGAAAAGGGAAATGCACGCCATTTTCAATTGACGCTGATGGTTATGTTCCGGGGGATGGTGTGGCCGCATTACTGGTTACCACTATTGAGCGGGCCACTGACCTAGGGTTGCCTATTTTTGCCGTGATAGATAGCGTTATTGGTAACCATAACGGGAACCGCACTCCTTCAATTACGGCCCCTAGTGTCGATGCCCAAGTAGAGCTACTTAGAGACAGTCTTACAATGGCAGAAGTTGAGCCGGAGTCGATCTCTTATATTGAGGCGCACGGAACAGGCACTTCGCTGGGGGACCCCATTGAGGTAGATGCACTGTCTCGAGTATTCAGTCACAGTGATGTAGGCAGTATCAAAGGGGTGGTTGGGCATACCGAATCAGTCGCGGGTCTAGCAGGCATCATCAAGGTTATTTTGATGCTGCAGAATAAAGTGATACCGGCGAATTCTTGGATTGAAACCTTGAACCCTCTGGTCTTTGAAAGAAAGAGGAAGCTGAACTTTCCGACTGAAAATAAGCGTTGGCAACAAGTAAAGGGCGTTCGACGGGCTGCGGTAAGCTCATTTGGTTTTGGTGGCGCTAATGGCCATGTTATTTTGTCTGAAGCCAATGCAACAAGCAGCAAAAAAAATCCTCTCCCTTTAAGCGATGGATACTACATTGGCTTTAGTCCGAATTTGGTGCAAAAAAATATCGCACATGCTCGTAAGATTTGTGGCGGTTTTAGTGATGAGAGCGGTCGGCCTCGTTATGCGAAAAAAGTGCTGGGAAGTGCCGTAGAAGAGGTGCAATTCTCGTCTAATCTCAATACGGTCTTTGCTTATGACTATCTCAATCACTTATCCCTGTTTAAATCGTTAAATCGACCTTATGTGATCGTCGAAGATGACGAAGAGGTAACCGAAGATGTGATGAATCACCTCAATGTTGGGATGATGTACATCAGTGACAGCAACAAGGTTTGGAGGTTAAGTCAGCGTTTTTTCAATCGGATTGAAGGGGTGCAAAACGCAATAGAGTCACTGCCATCAGAATGGGTTGAAAATGCTCAGGCGCTAGAAAAGCAACAATTTACCTATAAAGTATTGATGACCAAATGGCGTAAAGCATGTGGTGCGGAACATACCCACTTAGCATACGTGTTTGCAGCATTAGAGCTGTATGAAAAATGGGGTTTATCCAGTGATCACATTTCATCACCATTAAAAACGATCTACCTCATCATTAAAGAGGGGATTGTGAAGCCTGAGCGCCTGCTCGATTTACTCAATGATATCCCGTCATTCATCAAGCTCATTGCTAACGGCTACCTAGAGTTGTTACTGGAATCAAAGACTATATCAAAGGTTTTATTCAGTGAAATCAGTTCGAAGGATGGAACTTACATTGATATAGAGCTTGATATTGGAAACAAGCCCCAACTATCCGAAGGTGGCGATCATGATCACCATATTATAAAGAGTTGGTTGGATGGGCATGACATTCATTGGGATAAGATACCTGAGAAATATTTGACTTCAATCACCTTTACTTAACGGATACTACAGTGATTAAAACGGTTCATAAATATTTGGAGGAGTCGGCGAGACTCTTCCCTAATAAAATTGCAGTTCAATATAATGACTTACATTATCAAGAAACCATTACTTACCAAGAATTAGATGGATTTACTAACAAGTATAGTCAATATATTCGCAGTCTAGGTGTATTTAAGCAACAAGCCGTCGCTATTTTTATGCCTAAAAAGATTGCTGCTATAAAGGCAATGTTCTCTATACTTAAGTCTGGTAATGTATATGTACCATTGGATGTTAATTCACCTAAATCGCGATTAAATGCGATAGTTGAGTCAGCAAAAATTAAAGTTATTATAGTAAATAATGATAGTTTTAAACTGGCAGTTAAACTATTTTCCGAAATAAAAAGTGTAAGAGTCATTAATATAGAAGAAGAGATTTCTATATCTGATATTGGAACGTGTCCACCTCGACAAGCGATATCAGTTGACTTAGCTTATATATTATTTACATCAGGTTCTACAGGCACTCCCAAAGGCGTTATGATCCCGCATAAAGCAATCAATGACTATATCGAATGGTGCGTCGAAACGTATCAATTGAGCAGTAGAGATAATATTGCTAATCATGCCCCTCTTTATTTTGATAACTCTACCTTTGATATCTACACGGCAATGAAGGTCGGCGCTACGTTACATCTAGTTCCCGATAGCATAAATCAGATGGTTCCGAGCCTGATTCCGTGGTTAGAAGAATCGGAAATTAGCGTTTTCTTTTGCGTCCCTTCGGTTCTTTCAATGTTGAAGCAAACACGCAGAGTACGTCCGGGTATCCTTCTCAACTTGAAGCAACTCCTTTGTGCTGGTGAAGTTCTCGCTCCGAGAGTACTGCGAACTTGGATGCAGTGTCTCCCTCATGTTCGGTTTGTAAATATGTATGGTCCCACTGAAATAACCGTAGACTGTACCTATCACATTTTTGATGAAATACCGGATGAGCAAACTAAGCACTTACCGATTGGAAAAGCGCGCGCCAACATGGATCTATTTGTTCTTACCGATGAAGGCGAGCTGACTCAATCCCCAGGTGAGAGAGGTGAGTTGGTGGTAAGAGGTGAATCTGTATCTTATGGTTATTTGGCGAATGATTTACAAACAAAATCTTCTTTTATCCAAAATCCTGAGCATGACTTATACCCCGATAAGCTTTATAAAACTGGCGATGTGGTTGAAATAGATAAGGATGATATTTTTTACTTCATCGGAAGGAAAGATAGTCAGGTAAAGTATTTAGGTCATCGTATTGAGTTAGGTGAAATTGAAGCAACGATAGCCAATCTTGAAGAGGTTTCTGAGGTGGTGGTTATTTTTAGCCCTCAAGATAATTCACTCGAGGATCTGCTTGGCTGCGTTATAAAGTTAAAAGAAGACGGTGACTTTGAATATATCAGTCATCGTATTAGAGAGTCTTTACCAAAATATATGCACCCTAACAAAATCATTCTGATTAGCGATGAATTACCGAGGACGCCAAATGGCAAGTTTGATCGCGCCAAAATCAGTAAATTTTTTGATAATTAATGCAGGGAAGATAATATGAACTCAATAATAACACCATCACAATATCTATTTGGAATGTGGAAAGACCTGTGTGGTGGAACGAGTGTTTGTAGCGCCGTTAAAATATCTCTATCAAGGTCATGCGATTCATCGACGTTTTTAACCGCTTACAAGCATTTCTATGATGCCGCTAAGAGTTTGCACTTTGATATTAACCTCGGAAACGATAGCTACGGTCAGATGAATTTTGTTGACAGCGTCTCAGATGGCTCTTACTTATCTTGTTACGAGTACTCACAGGCTGCGGTAAATGACGTGAACGACTTTGTTGAGTCCGAAGTGAATGCTCTACTGTGTATGTCTTTAGGGATATCTTCTCACAATAATCATTTTTTGCGCGTTGTTCAGATGAATGATCGTGATGTGTTGGTGTTTCTTGTCGTTGAACATCTATATGCAGACGGAATTAGCGTGGATAACTTGCTCAATTGCTATTTGCAGCAGTTGGACTGTGTCATTGGTTCTAAGTCGCCCCAAATCAGCACAAAGCCAGACCACAACCTGATGGACTATCAACAGTATCAGGAGACACTCAATCGTTTTGCGATTGATTACAGCAAGTCGATGATGACCAAAAGATACTTTTGGTCACCTGAAGAGAAGCATTTAGGCCATTTAGTGGGGCGGTATAAAATGATGTCTTCATTGATTCCAGCCCAAAATCTTCAGAAAATCACTACGGTTGTTGCTCGACATGAGGTGTCGCTTTTCTCGTACATGGCATCGTGCTTTGCTAAGGCATTTTTTAAGACCAATCAAGATGAATCGGAGTTATTGCTTCAGATCCCGACCCATGGCCGTAGTTATGCAGATAAAACGATTCCAAAATCGCAAGTCGGTTGCTTTGCTCAATCTTTCTTACTTCACTTTGAGCGCGAGAAGGTCGAGATTTCTGAATCATTTGAGGTAGAGAGGCGAGTTAACGAGCACACCACCAAGTGTACGCTTAATGAGGTCGATCAAGTCACAGCAAGACGTAATGCTAAATCTCTTGCTAGCAGTAATATCAAATCCAAAATCTCAGATGAAGAATTTGCAATGACGCTACGACGTGGCATGCCGACGAATATCTACTTCTCATTTTATGGTGCATCTGGCATCGACAATCATCAACCTAACTTGCAGGTATCAAGCTGTTACTTGGGAACCACGAATTTATCTGGGGGGCTTGATGTTATGTCTGTCTTGACACCAAATGGCCTCGTCATTTCGTTCAATTACGACTCAAGATTTTTTAGCCAGCATGTCATCACAGAATTCTGCAATATGTTCAGACATCAATTGCTCAGCGACCTTGATAATGTCGATCTGATTAAGCGCACAGGAAAAGTTAAGGTTGATCAGCGAAAAGAGAGTGAACAATTAATCGAAATTATCAATGCATTCTCTCTTGACCCTATCACAGTAGACGATGGGGATTGTCACTTGGAGATTGATCTTGGATTAGATTCACTTTCTAAAACCCAAATTCTGTCACGCACGATTGCTGCTCTTGAGCTCAATCAAGAAGATATTTGTAGAGAGCGTTTTTATACATCATCGACGCTTAACGAGTGGTTTGCCCTTTTTTTTCGTGAAGAGATAGGTGCATGATCGTTCGTCGTATTAGGGATGAGGATGGGCCTACTTACGTCTTGCTTCCAGGATACATGTTCGATACTTGGAGCTTGGACAAATTAGCGTCCAAGCTGTCTAATTCAAGTGTCATCATCGTCGAACATACAACGAACAATACTGCCGTTTGTCTATCCTTGTGGGCTGAGGAATTAAATCATCTGCTATCAACTCTGGGAGTAGAAAAATACTATTTGATAGGTTATTCAATGGGGGGATGGTTGGCTCAATACTATGCTCAAGCGTACCCAGATAATATAGAAGGGCTCATTTTATGTGGTACCTGCTGGGCCAATGATTTTTCAAAGTTTTCTGCCACGAATTGGATTGATTTCCTTGATTATCTGTATTCGTTAGAGCGACATACATTCGTCAAAGTATCACTGTGGAACTCATTATCATGTGTCAGTAAAAACGATCAAGCGTACTTGTCTGAAGTTCAGAGTTTAATCAACTCGAACTTTCCTAGATATCAAGATTGTTTGTATCAGATAAAGTTAATGACATTGCTGGTCAATCGAGGCTTAAAGTCGAGCTTTGTTGAGAAAACTCTGGTGCTTTATTCCCATCATGATCGAGTGATACCAGCCCCATTGTCACGTAACCTGGTGAAACATTACTCCGTAGTGGACACATACAGTCTTGATGGCGGCCATTTGTTTGTTCATGAGCATGCGGCCGAGTGTTCGAGAATTATTGAAAGGTGGGTTGGTGCTGTTTGAGTCGAGCAGTGGCCAAGCAACGGTTTTGGAGAACGCAAAAGACCGAGCCTGTGCTCGGTCTTTGTCATTAGAACAATGTCACTAGAACAGTGTTATTTAAACGATGTTATTTGAACAGATTCTCTGCACGCACTGGCGCACTAAAAAGAAAGCCTTGCCCATAGACGCAGTCATGTTCGCATAAATATTGCGCTTGTTCTTCGGTTTCAATGCCTTCCGCGATCACTTTGAGTGACAGGCTTTTACCCATAGCGATGATGGCATTAACAATCGCATTGCTGTCGGTGTCACCGGGTAGGTCGCTAACAAAAGATCGGTCGATTTTCAGTTTGTTGATGGGTAAGCCTTTTAAGTACGACAGTGATGAGTAACCTGTGCCAAAATCATCAAGAGAAATTTCAATACCGAGTTCACGTAGCGAGTTCAATGAGGCGATCGCTTGCTGTGGGTCTATCAAAAGGAAGCTTTCAGTGATCTCCAGCTCCAACCGGTATGTCGGGAATTTGGTCTCTTGGAGAATTCCCTCCAATTTGCTGATGAAGTTTGATTGTTGTAACTGGAGAGCCGAAACGTTGACCGCAAGCTTGCCAAATTCAATGCCATCATCCAGCCATGCGCGGCCTTGCAAACAGGCTTGTTCCAATACCCATTTGCCAATGTTTTTAATCAGGCCTGTTTTTTCTGCAATCGGGATAAAGTCAGCCGGAGATATCATACCAAGATCAGGGTGTTGCCAACGCAAAAGTGCTTCTACGCCGACAAGTTCGTTGGCACTTAAGTTGTATTGCGGCTGATAAACTAGGTGCAATTGATTCTTCTCAATTGCCTCGTGTAGGGCCGATTGTATCCGCACATGAGACACGGATTTGTCCGTTAAATCTGGCGAGTAAAACGCGTAGCCATTACGGCCATTTTTCTTCGCCAAGTACATGGCAGTGTCGGCGTTTTTGAGTAATGTTTCACTGTCTTGGCCATCTTGCGGGTAACGCGCCACACCTATGCTGGTGGAAATGCGTAAAGACTCGTTGTTGCTGACTTCAAAAGGATGGTTAAACAGAGAAAGAATGTCTTCAATGGTGTCGATAAGCTGCGACTCAGAGTCTATATTCGGCAATACAACAACGAACTCGTCACCACCGATACGCGCAACATGCGCACGTAAATGCAACACATCTTGCAGGCGTTCGCCGAGCTTAGTCAGCAGTTGGTCACCACAAAAATGGCCCATACTGTCGTTGATGTGCTTGAAATGATCGAGGTCGAGGAATAGGGTCGCAAAGATGTGCTGATTTTTGTGACCATTTTCAATGTGCTGCTCGAGAAGGTTGATCAAGTGGGTGCGATTAGGAAGATTGGTCAATGGATCGTAAAACGCCATGCGTTGTAGCTTTTCTTCGTGCGTTTTTCGTACTGAGATATCTTCAAATACACAGATGTAGTTAATCAGTTGGTCTTTATCGTCCATTACCGCGCTGATCGTAGCGAGTTGTGGGTAAATGCTGCCATCTTTTTTACGGTTGATGAACTCACCCTTCCATTGCCCTTTGCTTTCTAATTGACGCCAGAGTTGCTTGTAAAACTGACTGTCATGATGCCCCGAGCGCAGGATGTTGGGGTTTTTGCCGATCACCTCTTCTGCTGTATAACCGGTAATGTGAGTGAAGGCTCCGTTCACATCGAGAATATTGGCCTTACGATCAGTGATTACCATACCTTCGTGAGAGTTGTCGAAGATTTTTGACGCCAATGAAAGCTGAGCTTCCACCATTTTTCGGCGCGTCACATTACGCGTCATGCCCAGAATACCAACTAACTCACCAGTTCGATTACGGATTGGCGACTTGATGGTTTCCAACCAAGTTGGGTTTTTATTGTCATCAATTAAGGTGCATTCTTCGACCGTATTCTGGCTGCCTGTCGCGATCACCAATTGGTCAGTATCGATGAACTTTCTTGCACGGCGACTGCTGAACAACTCGAAGTCATTTTTGCCGACAATGTCACTACCGGCCATTTGCCACGATTCTTCAACGCTGCGGTTGGTCATTGCGTAGCGCCCATCGGTGCTTTTTATCCAAGTGTGGTCTTCTAAGCAATCGATGAATTCTTGCAGTGATGGCAGTAGCTCCGCCAGTTGGACATCGTGACGTTTCTGTTCTCGATAGTAAGTCTGCGAAACATCAAAGCTGATGCGTCCTGTTAATGCACTCAACCAACCGGAAATGACGGCATCTTGTGCCGTTGGATGGATCAACACGAGTGCAGCAAACAGTTCGCCGCTCGGTAGCCATATTGGGCAGTAACTCAAAGTTTGGTCTTGAAAGGGCGTTTGTTCAACAACCAGTCGAGGGTAGGTAAAGCGTTCAGTGGCGTAGTCGAGAATCACCAAGATATCACGACTATATTGCGACGAAGTGGTCACCTCACTTAAACGCCATTGGCGAGTGTAGCTGAACGTATAAAGCTGACCGTGTGCCTGAGTAACATCACAGCACTGCTGAAGAGCTTGTTTCCAGCCTGTCATTAAAGCAGGGGAGATAGCGAAGCGAAACATAATTAATAAAGCATCCTGACGCGCCCTTGGATTTTAATAGTGAACATTTGACGAGAAGTAGATATTGGGCTTTGACTGTATCGTATCCAAAGCCTAGATAAATCCAAGTAAGGAAGGTTCCATTAATCAGAAAAACTGTTATCTGGTTCTCTTTTTCATTAATTCTGTCTCACTTTTGCAATGGATTTGGGTGTCGTCACTGAGTGTTTTTTGCTGGTTTTTGTTTCTTGTTAAACGTCACTTGCTGAATGACTAAGCCGCTGATGATTAGAACTAAACCAATCAATGTGGATGGGTGAATGTCTTCGTCAATAATAGTGGCAAGAAGTATCAGCGAGATGAATGGTGAGGCGAAAATCAGATTGCTGATTCGTGCTGTGTTCTCTGTGAGTTTGAGTGCTGTGAGCCACAATACAAAGGTTATCCCCATCTCAAATAGACCGACATACGTCACGGCAGCCCAACCTTTCGCTGTGATTTTCGACCAGCTTGCACCTTCATAAATGCTTAAGCCAATCGCAAAGGGAATTGCGACCAGAAAGCCCAGTAGTACGCCTATGACTGGGTCGGCTTGGTGTTTGGTATTCAAAATCCAGTAACTTGCCCAAAGCAAAGTCGATAGCAGTGCTAACGCCACACCAAGCGGACTTTCGAATTCCATTCCTAACACGTCGCCTTTGGTCGCAATCACGATGACGCCAAGGTAACTGAAGCTACCTGCAATCCAATCTTTACGACGAATGCTCTGACCCAAGAAAACCGCCGCCATCATGGTGAGTGTGATCGCCCAGCTGTAGTTGATTGCCTGCGCTTGGGAAGCGGGTAATAAATCATAAGCTTTAAATAAGATAAGGTAGTAGGCCAATGGATTAATGAATCCAAGCAGTAAGTAGTACCAAGGGTTGGAGAAAAAAGTCGAGCTGATCTGATTGAGTTTCTCTTGCACGCCACACACAGTGATAAGTGCGATGGCTGAGACTACACTCGCAACAGTCAGCATCTGGATGGGGGTGAATTCCGCCAAGGTCAATTTAAATGCAGTTGCGACTGTTGACCAAAGTAATACCGCTGATAGCCCAAACCCTAGGGCGCGACGCTCGTTCATGATGCCTCTGTGTGATGATACACCGCTCATGGTATTGGTTAGAGCTGGTGTGAGAATGTTGCAAGTATCGCCTAGTGTATGCGAGGATTTTTTACCCAACAAACTGGACATCTATCCAGTATGTAAATACCATTATTAGAGATAAAAAACATAGGCTAACACGCTATTATGCAATGGATTCTTGAGCATCAATCTCTTATTTTGTCTTCTGTTTTGACTGCGACCGTCAGCGGTGTTGCAGTGGGTTGGTGGGTCAAACAACGCTTTGCCACACAGATTCAGTTGCTCGAACAACAGCGTTACTCTGAAAAACAGCTTTATCAACAACAACTTGAACAAGTGAAGCAAAATCTCGCCGAAGCGCAGCAAGAATTAGATGAACTCGATGACGAGCGCGACAAAGCGGCATTTGAGGTGCGCCAAACCCACGGTAAATTAATGGCCGCGATGGAAAAACTGCGTTACTTCGAAGCCGTGAAGCAAGAGCGCCAGCAGTATTTTGATGAGCTGGGAAAAATGCGTGAACACAAATCGCGTCTTGAAACTCAGCTTGGTGAGCAGCAGGCGCGTCATGAGCAAATCAATCAAGCCAATGCGGATAAACTGCAAATCCTTGAGCAAGCTGAAACGCGTTTAAAGCAGCAATTCGAGCATTTAGCGAATCAATTATTCGAAGAGAAAACGGCCAAAGTTGACGTGCAAAACCGTCAGAGCTTAGAAGGCTTGCTTTCTCCGCTGAAAGAGCAGTTGGAAGGGTTCAAAAAACAAGTTAACGACAGTTTTAGTCAAGAAGCAAAAGAGCGGCATACCCTTGTACATGAGTTGAAAAGCCTGCAACGCTTGAATGAACACATGACCCGAGAAGCGGTCAACTTGACCCAAGCCCTGAAAGGCGACAACAAACAACAAGGTAATTGGGGGGAAGTGGTTCTGGCTCGTGTACTGGCGGAATCTGGCTTGCGTGAAGGGCACGAATACCAAACCCAGGTGAGCCTGCAAAATGAGGCGGGAAAACGCTACCAACCGGATGTGATTGTTTACTTACCGCAAAACAAGCAAGTGGTGGTCGATTCGAAAATGGCGTTGGTGGCTTATGAGCGTTACTTCAATGCAGAGAACGACATTCAGCGTGAGCAGGCGCTGAGCGATCATCTTGCTGCGCTGCGTGCACATATCAAAGGGTTGAGTCTCAAGGATTACCATCAGTTAAAAGGCATTCAGAGCTTAGACTACGTACTGATGTTTATCCCGGTTGAACCTGCATTTCAAGTTGCGATCCAGGCAGATCCGAGCTTGGTTAAAGATGCGATGGAGCAAAATATCATTTTAGTCAGTCCGACTACTTTGCTGGTGGCACTTCGTACGATTGACAACTTGTGGCGTAACGAACGTCAAAATGAAAACGCCCAATTAATTGCTGAACGCGCGGCTAAGTTGTACGACAAACTGCGCTTATTTGTTGATGACATGGAAGGGCTTGGCGGCGCATTGGACAAAGCCAATCAAACGTACCAAGGCGCGATGAATAAACTGGCAACAGGGCGTGGTAATGTTATCCGCCAAGCAGAAAGCTTCAGGCAACTTGGGGTTGAGGTAAAACGGCCGATTTCTCCTGATCTTGCTCAGTTGGCACAGACGGAGTCATTTTCGGAAAATGCATCTTTAGTAGAAAGACATCCGGCTGAGGATAAAGTAAACTAATCCCCAGCAGTACAGTGGGCTCACCTATTTTTCAGCAACTGCCCCGTAGCGAGAAAGTGCTGCCCAAGAGGAATCAGAATGACGGACACAAGTGTGCAATCAAATACAGCGTTAGATAACGACACTACCCACTTTGGCTTTACCACAGTGGCAAAAGATGAAAAAGTGACCAAGGTTGCCGAAGTTTTTCACTCAGTGGCAGCGAAATACGACATCATGAATGACTTGATGTCAGGCGGTGTTCACCGTCTTTGGAAGCGATTCACTATTGATTGCAGTGGCGCTCGTCCAGGTCAACGAGTTCTTGACCTAGGTGGTGGTACTGGCGACCTGACAGCAAAATTCTCACGCATTGTGGGTGAACAGGGTCATGTGATCCTAGCGGATATCAACAATTCAATGCTGAATGTCGGTCGTGATAAGCTGCGTGACAACGGTATTGTCGGTAACGTGCATTACGTTCAAGCGAATGCAGAAGAGCTGCCATTTCCTGATAATTACTTTGATATCATTACCATCAGCTTCTGTTTGCGTAATGTCACCGATAAAGACAAAGCATTGCGTTCTATGTTCCGTGTATTGAAGCCTGGTGGTCGTCTGTTGGTGCTTGAGTTCTCAAAACCAGTTCTTGAGCCACTATCTAAAGTGTACGATGCGTATTCGTTCCACCTATTACCAAAAATGGGGGAGCTAGTGGCAAACGACGCAGACAGCTATCGTTACCTAGCAGAATCTATCCGTATGCACCCAGACCAGAAAACACTGGAAGGTATGATGCAAGATGCGGGGTTTGAAAACACCAAATACTTTAATCTAACGGGTGGCATTGTAGCGCTGCACCGCGGCTACAAATTCTAAGGATAAGCGGCATGCCATTTGAACCACTTATCACTGCCGTTATAGAAACGACGCTAAATACGCTAGTAAAAGACGAGCCTGAATTGGTTCGTCGTTTGTCGCGTCTTAAAGGTCAGGTGATTCAAATTCATCTGAAAGAAATCAATAAGACACTGACATTTATCTTCAGCCAGCAAATTGATGTTTTAGGTAACTACGAAGGTCAGCCAGATTGTTATTTATCATTGAATCTGAGCGTGTTGCCTGAGCTGCGTGATCAAGCCAACATCACTCGCCTTATTAAGCAAGGTAAGCTTGAGCTTGAAGGTGATATCCAATTAGCACAGAAATTCTCTCAATTGATGGTGGATTGTAAACCAGATGTCGAAGAGTGGTTGTCTCGTGTGACGGGCGATGTCGTAGCACATACTGTTGTGCAAGGCAGCAAAAATGTCGGTGGCTTCTTCGTTTCTCAAGCCGAAAAACACCAACGCCATCTTGCTCAAGTGGTCACAGAAGAATGGAAATTGGCGCCAGCACCGTTGGAAATCACTCATTTTTGTGACCAAGTGGATGACGTTCGCAGTCAAGCTTCACGTGTTGAAGCGCGCTTAAACGCATTATTCAACAAATTCAATTCGGATAAGCCTACGCTGGAGAACTCATGACACCAGCAGAAATAAAACGCTTATACCACATCATTAAAGTTCAGCTTGAATACGGTTTGGATGAGTTGTTGCCCGATCATCAACTGACCAAAGCACCACTTTTAATGCGCAAAAGCCTAATTTGGATTAAGAACAAGCACCCAGAGAAACCGCTGGGTGAGCGTTTGCGTCTGGCTCTACAAGAGCTGGGGCCAGTTTGGATTAAGTTTGGTCAGATGATGTCGACTCGCCGTGATCTTTTCCCTCCGCATATCGCTGATCCTCTTGCGCTTTTACAAGACCAAGTTGCACCATTTGATGGTCAGTTAGCGAAGGAGCAAATGGAACTCGCTCTGGGCGGACCGTTAGAAAACTGGTTTACTGACTTTGATATCAAACCGTTAGCGTCTGCGTCGATTGCTCAAGTGCATACGGCGCGTCTAAAAGACACTGGTCAAGAGGTGGTTCTCAAGGTTATCAGACCAGATATTCGCCCAGTTATTGACTCAGATCTAAAACTGATGCATCGATTGGCGCGTATAGTCGCTAGTTCGATGGCTGAAGCTCGTCGTCTAAAACCCGTAGAAGTGGTTCGTGAGTACGAGAAAACCTTACTTGATGAACTCGATTTGCGACGCGAGGCTGCGAATGCCATTCAGCTGCGTCGCAACTTTGAAGGCAGTGAAGAGCTTTACGTACCAGAAGTTTTTCCCGATTTTAGCAATGAAACTGTCATGGTTTCTGAGCGAATATATGGCATCCAAGTCTCTGATATTGAAGGCTTGGAAGCGAACGGTACCAACATGAAATTGCTCGCGGAACGCGGCGTGAGTGTATTCTTCACCCAGGTGTTCCGAGATAGCTTTTTTCATGCCGACATGCATCCGGGTAACGTGTTTGTCAAACCGGAGCACCCAGAGAATCCAATGTGGATTGGGTTGGATTGCGGGATTGTTGGTACGCTAAATAGTGAAGACAAACGTTATTTGGCGGAAAACTTCCTTGCTTTCTTCAATCGTGATTACCGCCGCGTAGCGGAATTGCATGTTGACTCAGGGTGGGTGCCTGCCGATACCAATGTCGATGAATTTGAATTTGCGATTCGCATTGTGTGTGAGCCAATCTTTGCTAAACCACTTTGTGAAATCTCTTTCGGTCACGTATTGTTAAACCTGTTCAATACCGCACGTCGATTTAACATGGAGGTACAACCGCAGCTTGTATTACTGCAAAAAACGCTGTTGTACGTTGAGGGGCTTGGTCGCCAGTTGTACCCGCAACTTGATTTGTGGGAGACCGCGAAGCCGTTTCTTGAAGAGTGGATGATGAATCAAGTCGGCCCGCAAGCTTTGGTCAATGCGATCAAAGACCGCGCACCGTTTTGGGCAGAGAAGTTACCGGAACTGCCGGAGCTGCTTTACGATAGCCTGAGACAAGGCAAAGCCATGAACCAACGCATGGATCAGCTTTATCAAGGTTACCGTCACAGTAAGCGCCAGCAGGCGACAGGAAAGTTTTTGTTTGGTGTGGGTGCTACGTTAGTCGTATGCTCGGCAATACTAGTGGATAACACATATGAACAGTTATCAATTGCCAGCGGTATGATGGGGTTCACATTTTGGGTGCTTAGTTGGCGGGCTTATCGTCAATAGGCATTAAACTCTTGAAGTTATTCTATTTAAAGACTTGAGGTAAAGAAATGGGTGGTATCAGTGTTTGGCAGCTTCTAATTGTTGCCGTTATTGTTGTATTGTTGTTCGGCACTAAGAAATTACGCGGTATTGGTGGTGACTTGGGTGGTGCTGTAAAAGGGTTCAAAAAAGCAATGAGCGAAGATGAGCCAGCAAAAAAAGAAGACAAAGACGCAGACTTCGAACCAAAAAGTTTAGAAGAGCAGCAAAAGAAAGAAGCGGCTTCCGAATCCAAAAAAGACAAAGAGCAGGCGTAAAACGTGTTTGATATCGGTTTTTGGGAACTGGTATTAATATCTGTTGTTGGTCTGGTTGTTCTTGGCCCAGAGCGTTTGCCGCACGCTATCCGTAGTGTCTCTCGTTTTATTGGAGCGGCGAAAAGTATGGCGAACAGCGTCAAAGACGAGTTGTCACACGAGCTGAAAGTTCAAGAACTGCAAGAAAACTTACGCAAAGCTGAGCAAATGGGGATGGATGAGTTGTCTCCTGAGCTAAAGTCTTCAGTGGATGAACTGAAGAAAGCGGCGCAATCTGTAAACCGCCCTTACGCGGAACCAAGCAATTCAGAAGCAGAGCCTAAACAAGAGGTTCATGCAACTGAAAGCGTTGAGAAAGCGGAAGAGATTAAGGTTACAGTGACAGATAAGAAAGCCGAATAGTCTCATTTGGAGGAGCGATGAGTGATTAGTTGCTCCTTTTTGATCCGTTTTCAAAAAAGAGGTTTGCCATGTCTACCGTCGAGCAGACACAACCTTTAATTAGTCATTTATTAGAACTTCGCAACCGATTACTCAAAGCCATTGCTGCGATATTGGTCGTGTTTGTTGGACTAATTTACTTCTCTAACCACATCTACGAGTTTGTCTCAGCGCCTTTGGTAGAACGTCTGCCAGAAGGTGCGACTATGATTGCAACGGATGTGGCATCACCGTTTTTCACGCCTTTGAAATTAACCTTAATTGCTTCGGTGTTTGTTGCGGTGCCGTTTATCTTGTATCAAGTATGGGCTTTTATTGCTCCGGGTTTGTACAAGCATGAACGTCGATTGGTCATGCCATTGCTATTTTCAAGCTCACTCTTGTTCTACTGCGGTGTGGCGTTTGCCTATTTTGTCGTATTTCCGTTGGTGTTTGGCTTCTTTACCGCTATCTCTCTTGGTGGGGTTGAGTTCGCAACTGACATTTCGAGTTACCTCGACTTTGTCATGGCGCTGTTTATGGCGTTTGGTATCGCGTTTGAGGTGCCTGTTGCGATTATCTTACTCTGTTGGACTGGGGCCACTACGACACAAGACTTAAAAGAGAAGCGTCCATATATCGTTGTGTGTGCGTTTATCTTCGGCATGCTTTTGACGCCACCGGATATGATCTCGCAAACCTTACTTGCCATCCCTATGTGTTTGCTGTTTGAGGTTGGTTTGTTCTTTGCGCGTTTCTATACCAGTAGAGATGAAGAAGAGCAGGCGGAAGAGTAAAACGACGCCATAACTCAGCATAAAAAAGTGGCTCATGGAGCCGCTTTTTTGTTTTTGTCGTCTATCGAAGTTTAATTCGGTGGCCGCATTTAGAGCAGATGTATACCTCTTTAATTCCGATCAATCTCTGAAACCAACGACGGTGTTGACGCTGTAAATAAATACCATGTTTACACATTGTAAGCCCATTCTTTATTGTTTTATCAGCCAGTGCACATTCTATGTGATAATATGCATCTATATCAATAGTTAGGCGATATAGTTTCTCTGTTAAATATGGGCTTGGTTCCAGTTAGAGGTAGGGGAGTGTTTCGGTACTATTTCAAATCGAATAAGTGCTCTGCATTGTTAGTTGTCAAGGTATCAATCGTACCAATGTTTTCTCCACGTAGTTCTGCGACACGCGCGGCCACTAAAGATGTGTAAGCAGGCTCGTTACGTTTGCCACGATGCGGCACAGGCGCAAGGTAAGGACAGTCAGTCTCTAGAATGACCCAATTCATGTCCAGATGAGGGATAACTTTATCCATACCGCCATTTTTAAATGTAGAAACGCCACCCAAGCCTAAATGAAATCCTAATTCGTTGATCGCTCGCGCTTCTTCTAGACAGCCGCCAAAGCAGTGGAATACACCGCGTAAGCGACCGTCTTGTTCTTGGCGAAGTAAAGTGAGTGTTTCGTCTATCGAATCACGTGTGTGGATGACGACAGGTAAATCCATCTCTTTTGCCCAGTTTAACTGAGTCACAAATGCCATTTCTTGTTCTGCTCGGAAAGTTTTATCCCAATACAGGTCGATACCGATTTCACCCACTGCAATGAAGTTATGCTTATCAAACCAACCACGAATGATGGCCAGTGTTTGTTCGACATTGCCGTCGACATAACAAGGGTGCAGGCCCATCATTGAACGGCAAATTTCAGGGTAAGCGGCTTCGGTTTTTAACATAGGTTCAATAGAATCAAGATCGATGTTTGGTAGCAGAATTCGATCTATGCCTTGTTCTCGGGCGCGCTTCACTACTTGGTCGCGGTCTTCATCAAATTCGCTAGCGTAAATATGAGCGTGAGTATCGATCATGATTGGTCTCTATGGTTTATCGGTGTACGTCATTAGTAGGAAGTATACTCGAGTGTGAGTGCGGGGTCATTTTCGGTTTTTTTCATGCCGTTTTTCCATATTGCTGCCCGCAAGGTCCATCAAGAGTGATATGATTTTGCCATCAGATGATTTGATCATCCTAACCTTCCAGACAAGGAGAAAGTGGTGTCTGTATCCATTCAAGGTCCATTCCCAGCACGCCGTATGCGTCGTATGCGTAAGCACGATTTTAGTCGTCGTCTGATGGCTGAAAATCAAGTATCAGTCAACGATCTGATTTATCCAATGTTCATTTTGATGGGCAAAGATCGTCGCGAAAGTGTTGAATCGATGCCAGGTGTAGAGCGTTTGTCGATTGATTTAATGCTAGAAGAAGCCCAATACCTAGCAAACCTGGGTGTTCCAGCAATCGCGCTTTTCCCTGTTGTAAACCAAGATGCCAAAAGTTTATGTGCTGCTGAAGCTTACAATCCTGAAGGTTTGGTTCAGCGCGCAGTACGTGAATTGAAAGAGCATGTGCCTCAAATCGGTGTTATCACAGACGTAGCACTTGACCCATTCACCACTCACGGTCAAGACGGCATCATTGATGAAGACGGCTATGTGATGAATGATGAAACCATTGAAGTACTTGTAAAACAAGCGCTGTCTCATGCTGAAGCGGGGGCAGATGTGGTTGCTCCATCAGATATGATGGATGGTCGTATTGGTGAAATCCGTGAAGCTTTAGAACAAGCGGGTCACATCCATACTCAAATCATGGCATATTCTGCGAAATACGCATCAAACTACTACGGTCCATTCCGTGATGCGGTTGGTTCATCGTCGAACCTAAAAGGTGGCAACAAGAAAAACTACCAAATGGATCCTGCGAATAGCGATGAAGCCCTGCATGAAGTGGCACTAGACATCAATGAAGGTGCGGATATGGTAATGGTTAAGCCCGGTATGCCTTACCTTGATGTCGTTCGCCGTGTGAAGACTGAGCTTCAAGTTCCAACGTTTGCTTATCAAGTGTCTGGTGAGTACGCGATGCACAAGGCTGCCATCATGAATGGTTGGCTGAAGGAGCGTGAGACTGTGATGGAATCTCTGCTTTGCTTCAAACGCGCAGGGGCCGATGGCGTTCTGACTTACTTTGCGAAAGATGTGGCGGAATGGTTAGCAGAAGAAAACGCACAAACTGCAGAGCACTTATTGAAAGCGCAGCAAGCGACAGACGAATAATTATCGCTTAATGAAAAAGCCAGGTCGACAATGGTTGTTGGTCTGAATATACCCAAGTACCCTCAAGATGGAAGATAAACGGCTTGAAGTAACTTGGGTATATTTGTTTCTGGAGAGTAGGACAATGACAATGCTGATTCGTGAGGGAACGCTGGAAGAAGCGATCCAGGTGGCGGTTCGTGTTACCGAGTTTGCTCGTGGTGAGACGGTTGAATCTATGGCGCAGCGCCTAAGAGGGAGAAAAAGTCTCATTTTAGTGGCCGAGAAAACGGGAGCGATCCTTGGCTTTAAAATCGGTTACGAACTCGATGATCATACTTTCTACAGTTGGTTCGGTGGTGTGGCTCCAGAAGCTCGTAACGAAGGTGTCGCGCAGATGTTGTTAGAAGCACAAGAAGGTTGGGTGGCTGAACAAGGTTACAAAACCTTAAAAGTGAAATCACGCAATCAATTTTCTGCCATGCTTCGTCTACTGTTGAGAAATGAATATATCATTGAAAAATTAGAAGAAAAACAAAACTTGCGAGATTCTCGAGTGCACTTTATCAAAGCGTTATAAAAATAAATGAGATTTTTTCTCATTTAGTTGTTGACTGTTAAATGATAATCATTATTATTAACCCTGTCTTAGGGAATGAGGGAAGTTCACAAAGACGTGGAGTTACTTATCGACCGCAGTTGATTAACTGAGATTTGACAAGGTGATGAAACATTTTCCCTGAACTTGCACGAATTCTTTTTGACACGACATTGCTCACATTGCTTCCAGTGTAATTTATAGCTTCTTGGTTAAGCTGCCATACAAATGGAAATAGCTTAACCACTTCTGCTAGGCGACCCAATTGGGTCGCTTTTTTCTTTTCTGAAATTTCTAATTGACGCCCCCATTGATAACTTTTCCACAGAGGGTGATCATTTCAGGATCGTTGATCTTTTTGTGTTGTTATGTTTATTTTATTTAAAAACAATCACTTATGATGTTTTGCGGCTATTTTTATTTCCCTTGGATAACCCGTGGGTAATTTCTATAAACAGAGTTATCCACAAGTAATTGAAAATGTGATGAATAATATCGGAAAAATTACCCGACCTCGATCGAGCGAACAAGATAGATTCGGATCAGCAGTCATGGCATGCTAAGCAGATCTATTAAGTACTGACTTGGATGCAGACAATTATGGCAAGTATTCCTGAAAATCCGCTGATTCTAATCGACGGCTCTTCTTACCTATATCGCGCTTTTCACGCTTACCCAGGCACGATGAGTAACGGTGAAATTCCAACTAACGCTGTTTACGGTGTGGTGAACATGTTGCGAAGCATGATGCGTCAGTTCGCTTCTGATCGAATTGCTGTGGTTTTCGATGCTAAGGGTAAAACCTTCCGTGACGATATGTACCCGGAATACAAAGCGAACCGACCACCAATGCCAGACGATCTTCGTTGCCAGATTGAACCACTGCACAACGTCATTCGTGCGATGGGGTTGCCATTGATCTGCATTCCAGGCGTAGAAGCCGATGACGTTATCGGTACTTTGGCTTATCAAGCTTCGCAGCAAGGTATGCCTGTTTTGATCAGTACTGGCGATAAAGATATGGCACAGTTGGTGGATGACAATGTTACCTTGATCAATACCATGACAAACGTCGTTATGGATCGTGAAGGCGTGATTGAGAAGTTTGGTATTCCACCAGAATTGATCATCGACTACCTAGCGCTGATGGGTGATAAAGTCGATAACATTCCCGGCGTTCCTGGTGTGGGTGACAAAACAGCCACCGCATTGCTACAAGGTATTGGTGGTCTGACTAAGCTGTATGAAAACCTCGACGATATTGCAGCGCTTGGATTCCGCGGTTCGAAAACCATGGCGAAGAAGCTAGCTGACAACAAAGACAATGCTGTACTCTCTTACGAGCTTGCGACCATCAAGTTGGATGTTGAACTGAAAGAGACACCAGAATCCTTGCTAAAAACAGAACCAAGCATCGATGAGCTGATCAAACTTTACGGTCAGTTGACCTTCAAGTCTTGGTTGAACGAATTATTGGAAGGCGGCACAGGTGTGGTTGAAGCCGATGAATCGACAGGCGTAGTCCGTGGTGGTTCTGCTTCATCTGAATTGGATATGGACACCTCTGCGGTGAAGATTGATCGTAGCCAATACCAAACCATTCTAGATGAAGCTTCATTTTATACTTGGTTAGATAAACTTAAAGCCTCTGATTTATTTGCGTTTGATACTGAAACTGACAGCCTAGATTACATGGTGACGAACCTAGTTGGTGTGTCATTTGCAACCGATGAGGGTGTTGCTGCTTATGTCCCGCTTGCTCACGATTATCTAGATGCGCCCCAGCAACTGGATCGTGATTGGGTACTAGAACAGTTGAAGCCGATTCTTGAAGACGACGCTCAAGCGAAAGTCGGTCAGAATCTAAAATACGATGCATCTGTGCTGGCTCGCTACGGTATCGAGATGAAAGGCATCAAGCACGACACCATGTTGGCATCTTACGTTTACAACAGCGTAGGCGGCAAACACGATATGGACAGCTTGGCACTGCGTTTCCTACAACATAGTTGTATTTCGTTCGAGCAAATCGCAGGTAAGGGTAAGAACCAACTGACCTTTAACCAAATTGATCTGAATGAGGCTGCCCCATATGCCGCGGAAGATGCCGACGTAACACTTCGCTTGCATAACCGTTTGGCTGCCAACATCGAACAAGATAAAAAGCTAAAAGCGGTCTACGAAGAAATTGAAATGCCATTGGTACCAGTTCTGTCTCGAATTGAGCGCACCGGTGTACTGATTGATGACATGAAGCTAAGTGCGCAGTCGGTGGAAATTGCAGCACGTTTGGAAGAGCTTGAGCAGAAAGCTTATGAGATTGCAGAACAAGAGTTCAATATGAACTCACCGAAGCAGTTGCAAGCGCTTTTGTTTGAGAAAATGGGTCTGCCAGTCATCAAGAAGACGCCGTCAGGTACCCCTTCTACTAATGAAGAAGTGCTGCAAGAGCTCGCTCTTGATTACCCACTACCAAAGTTGATTTTGGAATACCGCGGTCTGGCGAAGCTAAAATCAACTTACACTGACAAATTGCCGAAGATGATCAATCCATCAACAGGTCGTGTGCACACTTCTTACCACCAAGCGGTGACGGCAACGGGTCGTCTCTCATCCACCGATCCTAATTTGCAGAACATTCCAATTCGGAATGAAGAAGGTCGTCGTATTCGCCAGGCATTTGTTGCACCGACGGGTTACAAGATACTGGCTGTCGATTACTCTCAGATTGAATTGCGCATTATGGCGCACCTATCAGGTGACCAAGCGCTGCTAGACGCGTTCCGAGATGGCAAAGATATCCATACTGCCACCGCAGCAGAAATCATGGGCGTTTCGATTGAGGATGTTTCAAGCGAACAACGCCGCCGTGCAAAAGCGGTTAACTTCGGGCTTATTTACGGCATGAGTGCTTTTGGTCTGGCGAAACAACTTGGTATTCCTCGCGGTGAAGCCCAAGCTTACATGGACAAGTATTTTGAACGCTATCCAGGTGTAATGCAGTACATGGAAGACACGCGCAGTGCCGCCGCAGAGCAAGGTTATGTCGAGACTATCTTTGGTCGTCGTCTGCATCTTCCTGAAATTCAATCTCGTAACGGTATGCGCCGTAAAGCGGCAGAGCGCGCTGCGATCAACGCACCGATGCAAGGTACTGCTGCTGACATCATCAAAAAAGCAATGTTACTGGTTGGTCGATGGATTGAAGAACATGGTGATGGTCGAGTGAAGCTGCTGATGCAAGTGCACGATGAACTGGTATTTGAAGTTGAAGAGTCGTCTTTATCCGAAATTGAAAGTAAAGTACAAAAATTGATGGAATCTGCAGCTGAGCTGAAAGTGCCTTTAGTGGCAGATGCGGGTCACGGTGATAACTGGGATCAAGCTCACTAGTAATTTTTACGTCAATTTTTCCTGTTTGTTATGAGCCAGCGCACAAATGCTGGCTTTTTTTTACTATAAAAAAAGTAAATTAGAACTAAGGTTTAATGTTGTTTAATAAAATTTACATGAAAAAAAACTACAAAAGTTCTTTGAAAATCTGACCAATTGTTGTACATTATTTCTCGTAGGGTACAGAGGTAAGATGTTCTATCTTTCAGACCTTTTGTTTCACGTTATTGGATTAGGCTGATTCAGCCGCCCCAGTCAGTTTTTGACTGGGGCGTTTTTTATTGGACGAAAGAAAATCCAATTTTTATCAGTAATTTAAGTATCATCTTCCAAATCTTCCCTTTTGGCTTCTCTCCTTTACTGTAAATCCTAGATATTTCTTTAAAAATTGATTGCATCATCCATACTGTAAATTTTCACCAGTCATACTATTGTTTTTTCTTGCGGGAAACTAAGTGATGCACCTTTGATGTTTTATATAAAATAACCTTATGAATATTGGGCTATTTTATATTTTGATTTGGAGTGTTAGGCGGTCGAAGAGTAATAAAACGGCTTTCAAAAATTGAATCTCTGTTTCGTAATGCTTCGCCACACAAGAATAATGACCGATCTTTCTCACTCGTTATCCCTGCCAGTAAGGTGGGGATTTTTATCGCCTAAAATTTATGTTTTTAGGCAGTAGATAAACAAAAGCCCCACCGAAAGGCAGGGCTAAGTTGCAAAGTGTTAACAAGTTTTGTTAATTATTCATCGCCGCTCTGTTGAGTTTCTTGTTCGCTTGCTTCAATCAAGTGTGCTAATGCTGGCGCAAACCAGATATCCAGTTTTGCGCGTAACTGATCGACACCGAGGCCTTTCAGCGAGGAGAACACGTCAACTGATACGTCGCCACCAAATGTTTCTGCTTGCTTGCGGACTTTCAATAGCGTTTGTTTACGAGCGCCGCTTTTAAGCTTGTCTGCTTTCGTCAGAAGAACTTGGACAGGGATGCGGCTGTCGATTGCCCAAAAAATCATTTGCTGATCGAGGTCCTTCATTGGGTGACGGATATCCATTAGAACCACCAAGCCTTTTAGGCACTCGCGTTTCTGTAGGTATTCACCCAATGATTTTTGCCATTTGTTTTTCATCTCAATCGGTACTTGTGCGAAGCCATATCCTGGCAAATCGACAATGTGACAACCTTCTTGTACTTTGAAAAGGTTGATCAACTGAGTACGACCAGGGGTTTTTGATGTCTTTGCTAAGCTTTTTTGATTAGTAAGACGGTTAAGTGCACTCGATTTACCAGCGTTTGAGCGTCCTGCAAACGCAATCTCGACACCTTCGTCCTCAGGTAAGTGACGAATATCGGGTGCGCTGGTGATGAAATGCGTGTTTTGGTAATGAATTTTTACGCTCACTGTTAACTCCATCTCGACTTTGTGTAGTCGATTGATTACTTTTTTGTGAAATTGTGTAAAATAACCGTGCTCGGCATATGGTCGCCTATTGTACCATGAGTGTACGCGGTGTGTTCACATTCCGTGGTACGGGAAGCTTGATAATTATAATGGAATGTCATGAAGAAATTAGCGCTAATTTTGAGTCTTTTAGCCAGCTGCTCAGTATGGGCCCAAGGTAATATTGAAGCTGGTAAAGCAAAATCACAAACTTGTGTCGCCTGTCACGGAGCAGACGGTAACAGTGCCATCGCAATGTACCCGAAACTTGCAGGCCAACACGCTAAGTACCTTGAGAAGCAGTTAAAAGAGCTAAAACTAGGGATGACTAGTGGTGGTAAGCAAGGTCGTTATGACCCTGTGATGAGTGGTATGGCAATGCCATTGAGTGATGAAGATATTGCTGATCTATCTGCTTATTATGCCTCTTTACCAATTTCAGAGAGTTCAACACCGGAAGATGTTGTCAATAAAGGTAAAGTCCTTTATACCGCTGGTAATGCCGAGCGCGGTCTTACTGCTTGTATTGCTTGTCACGGCCCTCGCGGTAATGGTACTGAGCTTTCCGGCTTCCCTAAAATCTCTGGCCAACACTCAGACTACATTAAATCGCAGCTAGAGAAGTTCCGTGATGGTAACCGTGGCAATGACATGAATGCTATGATGCGTGACATCGCGAAGAAAATGACAGATGAAGATATCGAAGTTCTGTCTAAGTACGTTGGCGGCCTGCACTAGCCCCGACAAAGCACGAGCACTTTTACACAAAAATGCCCTAGCGCCCTCGCTGGGGCATTTTTGTTTATAGAATGTATTCGCTGGCGAGTCGTCTGGTGTTAGTGATCCCAGTCACACATGGTCGCTTGGCAGGATGAGATAGTTGGCTTCGGGCTTTGTGAGATATTTGCCATGCTTGATTAATACGATGGTGCTCTAGTCTTTTCAAGTTATTGATATAATTGGTCATTTGTTTTAGGTGTAAAATTTTTATCAATAATCACTTTCAACGGCTTGTTGGTCTCAATTCAATCCGTAAAGTAGATGCTGTTCACAGGGAGTGAGTAAGCAGGATTTGAACCATGGATATCAGGTATCCAAGGACGCGAATAAAGGACATTTGATAGCCGTAAAGGGACTCAATAGGCATGAAGCCTGTTAAATATGGATGGTTTTCTCATCTAACGGTTAAGACAGTGAAATGGACCAAGCTCAGGAAGTAGCTCAGCTGACAGGAAGTCAAAGGACAGTCAAAACTCATCAGGAAGATGAAGAACAACATTTGTGGCATGGAAAGCTCGAAAAACAAAAGGATAGTTGATGCACCAAATGAGTGCAACACAGTTTCGTCACTCATCGTGGCATTTAGAAAGCGACAGTCTTACTGTCGCTTTTTTTATATCTATTTTCTCTAATCAAATTTTTTTAATAAGAACTGCTGAAAAATTACCCAATAGCACTCCAATCTGAGCCCACTTTCTGGTATGTTTCGCATCCCTGTATGAGGAAGTCAGCATGCATACCTGTCCGTTATGCCAAAATCAGTGTACTCACCACTTTTTTGAAGATAAGCAACGTGAGTATCTTCAGTGTGTCCAGTGCCGTTTAGTGTTCGTAAATCCAGACCAGCGCTTGGATGCTGAAACTGAAAAAGCGCACTATGATCTGCATGAGAACAATGCTGAAGATATGGGGTATCGCCGCTTTTTGTCGCGAATTGCTGATCCAATCGCAGAGCGAATTTCACCACAATCGAACGGAATCGACTTTGGTTGTGGTCCGGGCCCTACGCTTTCCTTGATGTTGGAGGAAGTGGGGCACAACATGGCGTTGTACGATCTATACTACCACCCAGATACAAAGGTGTTGGAAAAACAGTACGACTTCATGACAGCAACAGAGGTGATAGAACACCTCTACCACCCTGATATGGTGTGGAAGCAATGGTTGAATTTAGTTAAGCCAGGTGGCTGGATAGGCCTGATGACGAAAATGGTCATCGACGTGGAAGCCTTTCGGACATGGCATTATAAGAACGATCCTACCCATGTGGTGTTCTTTAGCCGTGACACGTTCCAGTTCCTAGCAGAGCGGGATAAGCTCGAACTCGAATTTATTGGTAATGATGTAATTTTACTGAGGAAGACCCAGTAATGAGCCGTAATAAAAAATCAAGAAAGCCTGGTGCCTCTGGTGCACCGGAAGTGGTTGTAACTCGTAACCGTACAGAGTCAGATATCGAAGGTCGCCTACGTAAGCGGGTGAAAAAGCGCAAGGGCCTGAAGACGGGTAGCCGTAACTCTGATGTTGAAGAACAGAAGAAGCAAGCAGCAGCGCAGAAACGTGATCCTCGCTTAGGCAGCAAGAAGAAAATTCCTCTAATTGTTGAACCGGCGAAGAAGCAAACTAAGCAAGAGCGTCGTCTATCAGCAGAGCAAGAGCTGGAGATGCTTGAAAATGATGCACAACTGAACGTGTTGCTCGATCGTATCGAAGCGGGTGAGAATCTCGGCACTGGCTTGCAAAAGTTCGTGGATGAGAAACTCGATCGTATTGAGAAACTGATGGACCAGCTAGGTTTATTAGAACCGGAAGAAGACGAAGACTTTACTGCGCCAACTTCCAAAGGTGCTCGTGACGATGACGATCTGCTTGCAGACTTCGACGATATCAACCTCGACGATTATAAAGGATAGGCAATCCATGAACGTAACCTTATTAGCGATTGCGGGTGCAGTGATCATTATCGCGCTGGCTTCTTATGCAGGTTACCTTCTGCTTCAATTAAAAAAGCAAAAGGAATTGCAACTGAAGCATAAAAAAATGGCGATCGATAAGCGCAACGCCAACATTTTTGAGAGCGTGCATACCTTGTGTCAGGCGGGTATCCAAGGTCAGTGTGATTTATCGGAAATCAGTATCCGTGTTTACAACATCATGGACTACGTTCAAGGTGAAGCCCGTATTGATTTCGACACCACGTACCCTGCGATTTCTGAGCTCCACCATATTGTGAAAGATATGGCGCGCGGTGAAGATCGTCAGAAACTTGCAAAGAAAGAACGTATGCAGCAGAACCTGACACGTCATAAAGCAGAGCAGCGCTTAACGGACGCGATTGTTGAAGAGCTTAAAGTGTTGCAAAAAAACGTTCAGCCACTCAATAACCAAATTAATATTCAGATGATTTAATTGGCGCTCCTATTGGTTTACTTATAAACCTTGGGGTATCGTGAACACACTAGCACTTCGTTAGTCTTATAATTAATAGGTCACGAGTGGCTTCTGTTGTCGCCATTGTCGTATGGCACAATAGTGCCTCTGAATATTGGGGGACAGTTTTCGTCTCCCTCGCATCTACGGAAAGTACCACCATGTCGAATCAACATACAGAATCGAAACAGCAAATTGTCTGGGATCAAGCGGTATTGGATAAGTACAACTACTCCGGCCCGCGCTACACGTCGTACCCGACAGCACTGGAGTTTCATGAAGCGTTTACCATCGCAGACTACGATATGGCATGTTCTCATTACCCAGATCGTCCGCTCTCTCTGTACGTTCATATTCCGTTCTGCCACAAGCTTTGCTACTACTGTGGCTGTAATAAAGTGATTACTCGCCATGCGCACAAGGCAGATGAATACCTAGATGTACTTGAACATGAAATCCGTCAACGTGCATCGTTGTTGGGTAAGCGTACTGTAACTCAACTGCACTTTGGTGGTGGTACGCCAACCTTTCTATCAGAGAAGCAAATTACCCGTGTGATGGATTTGTTGCGCCAAGAGTTTACTTTTAGCTCAGATGCGGAAATCAGTATTGAAGTTGACCCACGCGAAATTGAACTCACTGTGCTGGATCACCTGCGCGGGGAAGGTTTCAATCGCCTAAGTATTGGTGTGCAGGATTTCAATAAAGAAGTTCAGCAACTAGTGAACCGTGAGCAAGACGAAGCGTTCATTTTTGCTATGGTTGCTCGTGCCAAAGAGCTTGGCTTCCGTTCTACTAACCTTGATTTAATTTACGGCTTGCCGAAACAAACCAAGGGATCGTTTGCCAAAACACTTGAGCAAGTGTTAGAAATGCAGCCGGGTCGTTTGTCTGTGTTTAACTACGCCCACATGCCACAGCTATTCGCAGCTCAACGCAAGATTAAAGACGAAGATTTGCCAAAAGCGGAAGAGAAGATGGCGATTTTGCAAGACACGATTGCAACGTTAACGGGCTCCGGCTATCAATTTATCGGTATGGACCACTTTGCTATGCCAGATGATGAGCTTGCTGTGGCTCAGCGCGAAGGTATTTTGCACCGTAACTTCCAAGGCTACACCACACAAGGTGAATGTGACCTAGTAGGTTTTGGTGTTTCTGCGATTTCAATGATTGGTGACGCTTATGCGCAAAACCAAAAAGAGCTGAAGAAGTACTATGCACAAGTGAATGAATCTCGCCATGCATTGTGGAAAGGCGTATCACTGGACGCAGATGATTTGCTGCGTCGTGAAGTGATCAAACAACTGATTTGTAACTTCAAACTGGATAAGAAAGCCATTGAGTCGGGCTTTAGCGTTGAGTTTGAACAGTACTTCAAAGAAGATTTAGAGCTGCTACAAACTTTCATCGATGATGAGTTGGTGGAGATGGATGACAACGAAATTCGTGTGACATTGCGTGGTCGTCTGCTCATTCGTAACATCTGTATGTGTTTTGATAAGTACTTAAGAGCGAAAGCGCGTCAGCAGCAATTCTCTCGTGTTATCTAATCTCTAAGCAGAATTCGAATACAAAAAATGCCAGCAAATGCCGGCATTTTTTGTATATTTCGTGGCAATTATACGCGATCTTTGACTTTTTCTTTCAGCTCGGCTTTTTCTGTATCTGATAGAAAAGCGATGTCTAGCCCGTTGATTTGCGCTTGGCGAATTTGTGCCTGGGTCAGGCCCGCTGCTGGTGCCGCCACTTCGTATTCGTATGGCAGCTCAATACCTTCCACTGCCGGGTCATCCGTGTTTAGGCATGCCAACACACCGTGATTTAAGAATTGTTTCAGTGGGTGGTTTACCAATGATTCAACCGTGCTGGTTTGGAAGTTTGACGTCAGGCACGACTCAATACCAATGCGATTTTCTACGAGGTAATCCATCAGTTTAGGATCGTGGATTGCTTTCACGCCATGGCCGATACGTGTTGCGCCAAGCTCTTGAATTGCTTGCCACATGCTTTCTGCGCCAGCAGCTTCACCTGCGTGAACGGTGACATTTAGGCCAGCGTCACGCACTTGTTTAAAGTGGGTGATAAAGCGCTCGCCCGGTTGACCAAGTTCATCACCTGCAAGGTCAACGGCAACCATATGATCTTTTTGACTTAGAATCGCATCCAGCTCTTGCTGGCACGCGTCGGTACCGAAAGTACGGCTCATGATACCAATTAGGTTTGCCTTGATACCAAAATCACGCATACCCGCTTGCACACCATCAACCACAGCTTCTACTACACCCGCTACCGGGAGTTTGTGCTTCATTGCCATATAATAAGGCGAGAAGCGAAGTTCTGCGTAATCGATTTGTGCGTTTAGCGCATCCTCTACGTTTTCGTAAGCAACGCGGCGACATGCATCTAGATCACCCAACACTGCCACGCCCCAATCAAGCTTTGCAAGAAAAGCGACAAGCGATGGCTCAGCTTCGACAATTTGAACGTGTGGCGTTAGCGACTCGATGTCGTAAGCAGGCAGATCAATACCAAATTGTTGACCAAGTTCAAGAATAGTCTTAGTACGAATGTTGCCGTCAAGGTGACGGTGCAAGTCGGTTAGGGGAAGATTCTTAGTTATCATTATGTCGATCCGGGTTGTATGTTGTGGACAGGATCTTAGCCCAAAAATTATCAATGACAATACATGGGGAAGACTTGGCGTTAAGTATAAATAACCGTATGGCAGATTATCAGTATAGTATGACGATTAAATCAACGACTTTAGCTGTTTTTTACCGCATGTTAACCAAACTTGTTGGCCATTCTTCCATCGGCATCGGACGACTGTAGTAAAAGCCTTGAACTTGATCACAGCCAAGTGAATGGAGTAGTTGCGCTTGGGCCGCAGTTTCGACACCTTCTGCGACTACCTTGGCTTTCATGCCTTTCGTGATATTAATGATAGCCGCGACGACTGAGCTATCGAGGTTTTCTTTGGTTAGACGATTAACAAAGGTGCGATCTATCTTTAAACAGGTAAATGGCAAAGCGTGTAAGTAGGCGAGAGACGAGTACCCTGTGCCGAAGTCGTCAATCCCGATACCCAGCCCCATTTCTCTGAGTTTAAGTAAGTTGTCTAGCGTTGTTGGTGCACTATCAATAATCCGAGACTCAGTGATCTCTAACGTGACATTGCTTGCCGCGAGGCCTGTTTTATGCAGTACTTTAGCAACTGATTCGACGAAGTTCGTGCTAGATAACTGATGAACCGACACATTTACGTGTAACTGAAAATCTTGTGGCCATTGTTTACTGTCGATGGCCTTACGTGTGTCGCTGCAAGCTTGAAACAGAATTTGTTGGCCGATGGCTTTGATCATGCCATTTTCTTCGGCGATGGGGATGAAGTCTAATGGGGAAATCATTCCGGATTTGCTGTGCCAGCGTGCTAGGGCCTCTGCTCCACAGATATTGCCACTCTCGAGGTCAATAATCGGTTGGTAGAAAGGGACAAACTCATGCTTGTCGATACCCGTTTGAATCTTCGTCAGCATTTGAGTTCTGAACTTAGATGCGCTTGCCATCTCTGGGCTGTAATGACATACGCTGGTACGTGAGTCTTGTTTAGCAGAGCTGAGCGCTATACTGGCGTTACGTAACCAGATTGACATGTTTTGTCCTGTCTGTTTGCGCACAACGCCGATAGAAATCTTGATCACTACGGTTTCTCCATCCAGCATAAACGGAGCGGCGAGCAACTGTTGTAGGCGTTGCTCTGTCAATCGGACGTCTTCATCGCTGTGGGTGTCTGGCATGAACACCGCAAACTCATCACCACCAATCCTCGCCAAAGTTGCTTCATCTTGCAGTTGCTGTTTTAGGCGCTCAGCAACGTGGATAAGTAGCTGATCACCATTGTGATAGCCGATGCTGTCGTTGATATCTCTAAATTTGTTGATGCCGATAAGGTATAAGCTACTTTGTTCTGAGCAAGCCAGTGTTTTACTGATTTCAATTAAACCTTGGCGACTGTACAAGCGAGTTAAGGGGTCAAATTCGAGTTGATCGCGTAGTGCTTTAAACGACGCTTTTAGATTGCTTGTCATCTCATTAAACGCTTGTACCAACACCGTCGTTTCGTAAACGTAGCCGGGGCGAGGCATTGAGCTATCCCAATCCCCCTTAGCTAAGTTCTGCGCCGCGGTTGCGGTTGCATTGATAGGGCGGGTGATGCGATTGAATATCAGTAGACTAATGATAGTGCCTAATAAGCTCACCAAGGCTCCGACCATCCAGCTTTTTTGTTGGCTTTTGGGCAGTGCTCCAAGAAGATCGGCTTCTGAAATTGAAGTACCGATAAACCACGTTAAGCCATTTTTATCGTGGTATGGAGTGACGCGGCTGAAAGTGCGTTGGCCATTGAGGTCGAACTCGAAGGTGTGCGGCTCGTCGTGGTGACTCAGCTCGTATTCCATTAGGCGAGAGGCGCTCATTTGGATGATGGGATCCGTACTCTCTGATGCCAGTAAACGTTGTCCCCTAGCTGAAAACTTGGTTCCCCAAGAAATCACACTGCCTTGTCCAGAATGTGCCACCAAGCGGTGATCCTGATCCATGATGTAAACTGATGCACCGTTGGCCCGTTTGAGCTCTTGTAAGAATAAATTAAAGGTATTGATACGAATGTCGATGACTAGGACACCTGCAAACTCACCCAGCTCGTAAATGGGAGCCATAGCCGACAGGGTAATGTCTTTACGTTCATCGGCATTGGCGTAAATTGGCGACCAATGGGCTTTGTGGTCTTGGGCGACGGGCTGATACCAAGGTCGGGTACGCGGATCGTAAGGGGTAACCACAGTTCGAATGTCATCACAGACGTTTTCGCTGCCGTAAATCACTAAATTACTATCGGTACGATGGTCTTGAACCATCAGCGTGTAGCTGTCGTTTGCTTCACGCCTGAAACCGGTGAAGTCACCGGATTCAGAGCCAAACGCAATCACATCCAATTGTGGTATTGAGTGGTATAAGTCTTTAAATGCACTCAGCAAATAAGCTTGAATATCTTTGGTGTCGTTTGGATGGGCGAGGGCGTGATAACTGATGTTGTGTCCCAGCGCATTCACTGTAGTGAAAGGCTTACGCAGATAGTCATTTAAGTGGTCGTGAACACTCTCCGTGAGCACTGAAAGCAGTTTGTCACTGATGTCGGTGGCAGCTTCCTCATAGCTCTGTTTTTGGACATAGACAATGACACCGATAGCCAGCAAAAAAATCATCACAAAAGGGATCAGAACGGCGGTACGCAGTGTAATTTGAGTTGTTGCTTTTGACATTGTCTAGCCACATAAGGTTGTCGTACCATATTGATACTTAGGTTACCAAGAGAGACAAATGCACGCTTGATAACCCTTTGCCAAACGCTTATCTGCTCGAGATCAGTACAGTTCTTTTAACTTGCGGGTCAGGGTGTTTCGTCCCCATCCTAGTACTTTAGCGGCATCTTGTTTGTGACCTTTAGTATGTTCTAATGCGACTTCTAATAAAATGCGCTCAAACTCTGGCAATGCGTAGGAAAGTAACTCTGTATCTCCGGCTTCTAGCGCACGGTGTGCCCAGTCTGCTAATTGTTCTTGCCAGTTGCCGCTGCTGGTCTCTTTGGCGACGTTCTTCTCTTCCAGCAGCTCAGTTGGTAAATCACTTGGTAATACTTCGCTACCGCTTGCCATGACGGTCAACCAGCGACAGATATTTTCTAACTGGCGAACGTTACCCGGCCAATCGAGGCGGTTCAAAATCTCCACCGAAGATGGGTGCAGAGTTTTGGCTTCAACATCGAGCTCATCTGCGGCACGAACTAAAAAGTGCTGCGTCAGCTTTTCGATGTCTTGCTTTCGTTCTCTCAGGGCTGGGATATGAACACGAATGACATTCAGTCGGTGGAACAGGTCTTCACGGAAATCGCCTTTGTTAACTCGCTCTTCCAGGTTTTGGTGAGTTGCCGCAACAATTCGAACGTCGACACGAATCGGAGAGTGGCCGCCAACGCGATAGAACTGACCGTCGGCCAAAACGCGTAGCAAACGAGTTTGAATATCCAGCGGCATATCGCCAATTTCATCTAAAAACAGTGTGCCGCCATTAGCCTGCTCGAAACGACCTTGACGGACGCTGTTGGCACCAGTGAACGCGCCTTTCTCATGACCAAACAGTTCTGATTCAATTAAATCTTTCGGGATCGCGGCCATATTGAGGGCAATAAAAGGCTTGTTGGCTCGCGGACTGTGGCGGTGTAAGGCATGAGCAACCAACTCTTTACCGGTACCAGATTCACCATTGATCAGAACGGAAATCGAAGAGCGTGATAAACGACCAATAGCACGAAACACTTCCTGCATCGCAGGGGCTTCACCAATGATCTCGGGTGTATCGGTTGGGGTGTCATCGGGTAGAAGTTGTTCATGTTTGTTTTCTTGACAATGAGCAATGGCACGTTCTACTAACGTTAGGGCCTCATCGATATCAAACGGCTTGGGCAAATATTCAAAAGCGCCTTTTTGGTAAGCATTCACCGCGGCATCTAAATCGGAATGTGCCGTCATGATAATCACGGGGAGGTCGGGGTAGTCGTGTTGAACTTGTTTTAATAGCTCTAGACCATCGATACCCGGCATGCGGATGTCTGAGACTAAAACGTCCGGTACCTCACGTTCTAGCGCCATTAACACGCCCTCACCATCGGCATAGGTTTCACATTTGATATTGGCAGAAGAGAGGGTCTTCTCCATTACCCAGCGAATCGAGCTGTCGTCATCAACGACCCAAACATATCCTTTACTCATGCTATAAATCCTTGCAGAAAAAGCCTAAAACTGACCAAGAGATAAGACACTTCATTAAGTCAGATTGGCAAATAAATCGTAAAAGTGGTGTGACCCGGCCAGCTATCGACATCAATTTTGCCGTTGTGTTGGTCGATCAAGTTTTGTGAAATAGACAGTCCAAGCCCTGTACCGCCCTCACGGCCACTGACCATGGGGTAGAAAAGGGTATCTCTTAGCTCAGGTGGGATACCTGGGCCGTTATCGGTGATCTCAATGCGGGCCGCGAGTCTGCAGCGCTGCCCATGAATGTTGGCTTGGTGGACAGTTCTGGTACGTATGGTAATTTGGCCATGTGCTTGCTGAGACAGAATGTGTGCCGCATTGCTCACAATGTTAAGCATCGCCTGTTCAATTTGGTCTGCGTCCATCAAAATTTCGGGCAAGCTCGGGTCATAATCGCGCTCAATCACTACCGAATGCTGAGATTCCAGCTCAACCAATTGACGTACTTTTTCCAATACTTGGTGGAGGTTCTCTTGAGTCTTTTTACCGGGTTTCTGAGGCCCTAGTAAGCGATCAACGAGCACTCTCAAGCGGTCGGCCTGTTCAATAATGATGTGAGTGTATTCAGTCAAAGAAGGATCAGGCAGCATTTTCTCTAGCAGTTGCGCTGCGCCGCGTAAACCGCCAAGTGGGTTTTTGATTTCATGCGCTAAACCGCGCACTAATAGCTTCGCAGCCTGTTGCTGAGCATGTTGATTAAGCTCTTGAGTCAGCCGACGTTGTTGGTCTATTTTACGCATCTCAACCAACAACATTAGCTGCTTCTGCCATGTGATCGGGCTGACAGTCACTTCTAACATCAAAGGGCGTCCATCCACCACAAAAGTCACATCACTATCCGTAATGCTTTGTCCGCTCTGTAACGGTTGGGTGAGTAGCGCAAGGTCCAATGATGCATGTTGGATCAGCTGCGACAAAGGTTGTTCGATGATGCGCTGAGCACTTTGTGAGAATAATAACTCAGCCGCAGGGTTGGCGTAGCGCACGGCCAATCCATCATCAAGGATCAGGGTTGCTGTCACCATGTTGTTAAGAATGGCATTAGAGAGACTGGTATCCACATTACGTCCTTGTTTACGTTATGATTGCGTATTGCACTATCTTGGTGCAATAGAAGGTAAGTATGGCGAATAAAACGAAGAATAAGAAGTGAAAAGCGCTACCAGAGTGCGTTTTTTTACTCAATATTTTGTTTTGCTCTTTGAACGCCTGACTTGATACTCGCTCTGTGTAAATGCACCGCTATAGAATTAGTAGATGCAATAAGCTTGCCGCTTCTTTTCGCTTGCACCGAGAGGGTGTGAGTACCACGATCGATGTTCTTTAATTGCCACGTTAAGCGATTTTGTGGTGGTCCATATGGCTGGCCATTAATTAAGAGCTGCAGTTGCACACCGATGCCCAGTTTGCGGTTAGCATCGAGTTGGATGTTGATAGCGCCAAGGTTACTGCGAATGGTTTCATCATGCTGTGGATTCAGTATCGTCAGTGAAAGAGGCCCTGGTTTTTTTGCTTCCGGTTTGTCGTTGATTTGAAGTTTTGATTCAGCACTTGCTTGCGGGGCCGAAGGCTGCGCACTTGCCACTCTTGGTGTTGGAACGCTGGTTTTAAGATTCGGCAGAGAGATGGTTTTGGCGTCATGGCTCGGGGTGTCGCTAAAGTGCACAACGCCGTCTTTGTCGATCCAAGTGTAAGCTACTTGTGCTGAGGGAGCTGTGGCGATCAGAAAACCATTACAGGCACATAGCGATAATAAAAGCTGGACTTTCATTGCTCACCTTCTGTTGATACATGATGGCACGTTCGAAATGCGCTTACCGAGCAAAAGGGTTTAAGCGTATTTTTGTTCCCCTTTGATGTTAAACGCCCATGTAGGGTCAGCGAATACAAAAAAGGCCCACCTGCGAGGCGAGCCTAGTATTTGGCATCTGAATATAATTTTACACAGCTATGGCCTTAAACTGAGTAGTAAAGCTCAAACTCAAGAGGGTGAGTGGTCATGTTTACTTTCTCTACATCTTGAGACTTAAGACCGATATAAGAATCGATGAAGTCATCAGAGAATACACCACCTGCGGTGAGGAACTCACGGTCAATATCCAGTTCTTCAAGCGCGTCTTTTAATGAATATGCCACCGTTGGGATTTCTGCTGCTTCTTCTGCAGGAAGATCGTAAAGGTCTTTATCCATCGCTTCGCCTGGGTGGATTTTGTTCTTAATACCGTCAAGACCCGCCATTAGCATTGCTGCGAACGCTAGGTATGGGTTCGCTGCTGGGTCACCAAAACGAACTTCGATACGACGTGCTTTAGGGCTTGGTACCACAGGGATACGGATTGAAGCAGAGCGGTTACGAGCTGAGTAAGCGAGCATTACCGGCGCTTCGAAGCCTGGAACAAGACGCTTGTACGAGTTCGTTGATGGGTTCGCAAATGCGTTGATTGCGCGAGCGTGCTTGATGATACCGCCGATGTAGTAAAGCGCTGTTTCAGAAAGGCCGCCGTACTTGTCGCCAGCGAATAAGTTTACCCCATCTTTTGCTAAAGATTGGTGAACATGCATACCGCTGCCGTTGTCACCAACCAATGGTTTTGGCATAAATGTCGCCGTCTTACCGAAAGCGTGAGCAACGTTGTGTACCACGTACTTGTAGATTTGTATTTCGTCAGCTTTAGTTGTTAGCGTGTTGAAGCGAGTTGCGATTTCGTTTTGACCCGCAGTTGCCACTTCGTGGTGGTGCGCTTCAACAACTAGGCCCATCTCTTCCATTACTAGACACATAGCAGAACGGATGTCTTGAGAGGAATCTACTGGAGCTACTGGGAAATATCCCCCTTTAACGCCAGGACGGTGGCCCTTGTTACCTTCTTCGTAATCAGAACCTGTGTTCCACGCCGCTTCTACGTCGTCGATCTTGAAGAAAGAACCTGACATGTTGGTCGCGAACTTAACGTCATCGAATAGGAAAAATTCTGGCTCAGGGCCAATAAGTACCGTGTCTGCAATCCCAGTAGAACGCATAAAGTCTTCAGCTCGTTTTGCGATAGAGCGAGGATCGCGGTCGTAACCTTGCATCGTTGCAGGCTCAAGAATGTCACAACGGATATTCAGCGTTGCATCTTCCGTAAAGGGGTCAAGCACTGCAGAAGATGCATCGGGCATCATAACCATGTCTGATTCGTTAATGCCTTTCCAGCCAGCTACGGATGAACCATCGAACATTTTACCTTCTTCGAAGAAGTCTGCATCGATTTGGTGAGCAGGAATAGAGATGTGCTGCTCTTTACCTTTTGTATCTGTGAAGCGTAGGTCAACAAACTTAACTTCGTTTTCTTGGATAAGTGATAAAACGTTTTCTACTGACATCTTGGATAACCTCCAGTGTTAATAAAGCGGTAAAAACTCGATTTGTGAGAAATTGATTTACTCAGTATTGATTAATTTGATTAACATTTTATTAATCGATACTGACTAGGTCTTAGCTAAAACTGTGCCAAAAAAATTATTCCATTAATTTCAATTGATTATGTTTTTTTGTGCTAGCTTGGTGCAAGTGGTTGCACCAAAATGATCTTCGACTGCACCTTAATAGTGCACCTTTTTATTGTTGCACTATAATGTGACAATCACGTTGCTTATCCCGCTCAGTCTTTACGCGAGTGTGAGTTTTCGATAAGCAATGATTAGCATAAATTTGCTTTTAATCCACTCTCCGAGTGAAATAAACTGGGCGCGAAGTGTAAATTTGGTATAAAAGCTAAGGACTGGATCACATATTTCTGGGTTTTTTGCTAGAATCTGGTACATTATGGCCGTTTTTTTAATCAGTAAATGTCGTCAGAGAGCACCTGTTCTCGGCATGGGGGCATTTCATATATCTAAGTGAATCAATATCCATGGCTACTCCACAGATTGATAAATTAAGAAATATCGCGATCATCGCGCACGTTGACCACGGTAAAACAACGTTGGTTGACAAGCTGCTACAACAATCAGGCACGCTAGAGTCTCGCGGTGAAGCTGAAGAGCGAGTCATGGACTCGAACGACATCGAGAAAGAGCGTGGCATCACCATTCTTGCTAAAAATACAGCAATTAACTGGAATGACTACCGCATCAACATCGTAGATACTCCGGGACACGCGGACTTCGGTGGTGAAGTAGAACGTATCATGTCGATGGTAGATTCAGTATTACTTATCGTTGACGCAGTTGACGGCCCAATGCCGCAAACGCGTTTCGTAACTCAAAAAGCATTCGCTCACGGTCTTAAGCCAATCGTTGTAATCAACAAGATTGACCGTCCTGGTGCTCGTCCTGATTGGGTTATGGACCAAGTATTCGACCTATTCGACAACCTAGGTGCCACTGACGAACAGCTAGACTTTAAAGTAGTTTACGCTTCAGCACTTAACGGTTGGGCTGCACTAGAGGAAGGCGAAACTGGCGAGAACATGGAACCACTGTTCCAAACTATCGTTGAAGAAGTAACGGCACCTCAAGTTGACCTAGATGGTCCACTGCAGATGCAAGTTTCTCAGCTAGATTACAGCTCTTACGTTGGCGTCATCGGTGTTGCTCGTGTAACTCGTGGTAGCGTTAAGCCAAACCAACAAGTAACAGTTATTGGTGCTGACGGTAAGACTCGTAACGGTAAAGTTGGTACAGTAATGGGCTACCTAGGCCTAGAGCGTCACGAAGTTGAGCAAGCGAATGCGGGTGATATCATCGCAATCACGGGTCTTGGCGAGCTAAAAATCTCTGACACTATCTGTGCACAAAACCAAGTTGAAGCATTACCACCGCTATCTGTTGATGAACCAACAGTAACGATGACGTTCCAAGTGAACACGTCTCCATTCGCTGGTAAAGAAGGTAAGTTCGTAACTTCACGTAACATCCTTGAGCGTCTAGAGAAGGAACTGGTACACAACGTTGCACTGCGTGTTGAGCAAACAGACGATCCAGACAAATTCCGCGTATCAGGCCGTGGTGAGCTTCACCTATCTATCCTGATCGAAAACATGCGTCGTGAAGGCTTCGAGCTAGCTGTATCTCGTCCAGAAGTAATCATCAAAGAAGAAGATGGCCAACTAATGGAACCGTTCGAGACAGTAACGATCGACGTTATGGAAGAGCACCAAGGCGGTATCATGGAGAACATCGGCCTACGTAAAGGTGAGCTGAAAGACATGTCTCCAGATGGCAAAGGCCGTGTACGTATGGACTTCGACATGCCATCTCGTGGTCTGATCGGTTTCCAAACTGAGTTCATGACGCTAACGTCTGGTTCTGGTCTTCTGTACCATACATTTGACCACTACGGCCCACACAAAGGCGGTAACATCGGTCAACGTGTTAACGGTGTACTAATCGCGAACGCGATGGGTAAAGCGCTAACAAACGCACTGTTTAACCTACAAGAACGTGGTCGTCTATTCATCGGTCACGGTGTTGAGGTTTACGAAGGCATGGTTATCGGTATTCACAGCCGCGACAACGACCTAACAGTAAACGCACTGAAAGGTAAGCAGCTAACTAACGTTCGTGCATCTGGTACAGATGATGCGCAGGTTCTTACTCCGCCAATCAAGATGACTCTTGAGCAAGCACTAGAGTTTATCGATGATGATGAACTAGTAGAAGTGACACCTGAAAGCATCCGTATCCGTAAGAAATTCCTAACGGAAAGCGATCGTAAGCGCGCTTCACGTTCAGCAAAATAATTTGCTGTAACGGATTCGATTAAGAAAAAGCCCTGAGTGATGCTCGGGGCTTTTTGTCTCTTACGGAAAAGACAAAGTTGGCAGGGATAATACTGAGAAATCACTTGGGTTGTCGGGTGGAACTTGGCAACCAGATAGGAAAACCTCCTCACGTGGAGGAGGCTAAGCAATTTATTTTTGATTCAGCTGTTGTAAGAACTCATCCGATTCAGCAATCGCGGCGTTCATTTGTTTTATCGCGTATTGAATCTCTTTCTCTAGACTAGAGAATTCCCCTTTCAATGAGCCAATCGCGCTCGCATTCAAGTTGTGCTTCAAGTAAAGCGTGTTATCACGCAGCGTATTCAGCACTGGCGTCATCTTGCTTTCTGCATGCTTCATCGCGCTCAGCATGTCTTTGTAAGACGCTTTGGTTTCACGTAGTTTCTGTTCGCTAGAGCGACGCAGTTTAGCGTTCGTGTATAGGTCTAGCTCGCCTTGCCATTCCTCAAACAACGCATCTGACACATCTTCAATCGCAGCGATACGGTCGCGTACGTCTTGTGCTGCTTTTTCACTGTCTTTGTATTTATCGTTAATGTTGTCATAGACACTTTCTAGCTCGCCACCGTCAAAGTTGGTGAGTGCCGAGACGGCTTCTAGTGCGCTGGTGAACTCTTTCTGCGCATCTTGTTGAGACTCTTTGGCATCTTCCACGCGGTCAACCATAATGTCACGTTTGTGGTACCCCACTTGTTCCATTGCCGAATAATATGCGGATTGACATCCTGTCAAAGTGAAAATTGATAGTACAATTGCTAATAAATAAGGCATTCTAATGTCCTCGACGCTAATATATAGGAAGAACTATGGACCAGTTATCAGAGAGTTACAAGGTGAGATTGAGCAAGCTCGTGCCGGTGAGTGTCGCGTTTTTCCAATATTTGCTCAAGCGCATGACGCACGATCGCGTTAATGTGAACGCAGGCTATTTAGCTTATATCACCTTATTGTCGATAGTGCCGATGTTGACGGTATTGTTGTCGATACTATCGAAGTTTCCGGTGTTTGAGAATGTGGGCGAAACCTTGCAAGGTTACGTCATTGATAACTTTGTCCCTGCTGCTGGTGATGCAGTAAGAACCGCGCTGCAAGAGTTTGTATCGAATACTGGCAAGATGACCGCCGTTGGTGGTGCGTTCTTGTTCGTGGCAGCATTGATGTTGATCTCTAATATCGACAAAAATTTAAACTACATATGGCGTGTGAAAGACAAGCGTCTTCCCGTATTTTCTTTCTCTATGTACTGGATGGTGTTAACTCTTGGCCCAATTTTAGTGGGGGCAAGTATTGCTGCGACCTCTTACGTCACATCGCTGAAGCTGATGGAAAACGAAACGTTATCGGGAGCGTATGACTTATTTCTGCGTTGGCTGCCGTTGCTGCTGTCATTCTTTGCATTCATGGGGCTTTACTTCTTAGTACCCAACAAAAAAGTGTATCTGTCTCATGGGGCCATTGGCGCTGCTATTGCCGCTGTGTTGTTTGAATTGAGTAAGAAGGGTTTTGCCTTCTACATAACCCAGTTCCCCTCTTATCAGTTAATTTACGGTGCACTCGCTGCGATCCCTATTTTGTTTGTATGGGTCTATTTATGTTGGTTAATCGTGTTAATTGGTGCGGAAGTGACCGCCGCTCTTGGTGAAAGAGAGCGCTGGAGTGATGACTTAGAAATGATACACTCGACCGCTGAATTACAATTAACAGATGAAGGAAGCGAGAGTCGTGATAGCACTAATCCAACGCGTCAGTGAAGCCGCCGTTCGTGTCGACGGTGAGGTTGTCGGCGAAATAGACCAAGGTCTACTTGTCCTACTTGGTGTAGAGAAAGATGATGATGAAGCAAAAGCAAAACGTCTAATGGAACGTGTAACGACTTATCGTGTGTTTGAAGACGATGAAGGCAAAATGAACCTCAACGTTAAACAGATACAGGGTAAGGTATTGGTGGTATCTCAATTTACCTTACCAGCCGACACCAAAAAAGGCACTCGTGCCGGCTTTTCTCGCGGCGCTCATCCAGCGGATGCAGAACGTCTGTATGACTACTTCTCGAACTTATGTGAACAAGAACTGCCAACGCAGCGTGGTCGTTTCGCGGCCGATATGAAAGTGTCATTAATTAATGACGGCCCAGTGACTTTTTGGCTGCAGGTCTAATCTGGTAACCAAAGCACCATGGTCTAAACTTTAATGCCAAGAAAATTTACTTGGGTATAAGGCTTTCACTTAGTTCGTATATCAAAGGATTGATATGTTTAAGCTCATAACTCCAAAAACAGAAAACCAGCTCAACAAGTACTATCAATTTCGTTGGCAGTTGCTACGCGAGCCTTGGCGCATGCCGGTAGGATCCGAGCGAGACGAGTACGATGGCATGAGCCATCACCGCATGATTACCGACAGTCGTGGTCGTCCGATGGCGATTGGTCGTTTGTATATTACTCCGGATAATGATGGTCAGATCCGTTACATGGCAGTGAAGAGCAATCGTCGTAGCAAAGGTCTGGGTTCATTATTGCTGGTGGCGCTTGAGTCTCTTGCTCGGCAAGAGGGGGCAAAGCGTTTGGTGTGTAATGCCCGAGAGGACGCAATCGCTTTCTATGAGAAGAATAGTTTTGAGCGTCGTGGTGAGTTGACTGATGAGCGTGGCCCTGTGCGTCACCAACAAATGGTGAAACCGCTCGACCCGATGGCGAATGTATTGCGTCGCCCAGATTGGTGTACTGAGCTGCAACAACGTTGGGAGGCGCAGATCCCAATTGCGGATAAAATGGGGATCAAAATCAACCAATACACGGGTTATCAATTTGAATGCAGTGCGCAGCTTAACCCAAACTTGAATCCACATAATACTATGTTTGCGGGCTCAGCTTTTACTCTGGCGACACTGACGGGGTGGGGCATGACGTGGTTGTTGATGAAAGAGCGTGGCCTACATGGTGACATTGTATTGGCAGACAGCTCGATTCGTTATCGCCATCCAGTCGAGCAGAACCCAGTAGCGAGCACCTCGCTTGATGGCATCAGTGGTGACTTGGACAGACTGGCATCAGGGCGCAAAGCGCGCATCGTTGTCCATGTGGTGATCCACAGTGGCAATGTGCCAGCTGTGGATTTTGTGGGTACGTTCATGCTGTTACCGAGTCAATCCAAGTTACTCGGCTGCTAGAGTGGTTGAGTCTTGCTCTGGTGCGCTCTGATCTGATTGGTCCTGTTCGGCCGGTGAGTGGCTTGACGCCGAAGCACTGCTTTTTTGCAGTGGCTTTTCCTCTCGCTCGGTCTGTGCTGGTTTATTTATGCACTGATTCGTTTCAATTTCGTCACTCAGCACATCGCCTTTAATCATGCCGCACAAGGTTTGGAGTTGGTAAATCACGCCGTTAAGCGGGTTGCTCGCCATATCAAATTGACCAGACAGGTTACCCTTAATGGTCTTGCCTGAAATGGTGACTGGTTGAAGTTTAACTTCGCCGCGCTGAGCCTCTAAACGCAGCGGGCTGAAGGTGATAGCATCGCGTGAATCATCGGCTGTTGATTTTAAGCTGGTATCACGTAAGTTGGCTTCCGCTTCTCCCGATACGCTGTAAGCAAACATGCTTTGATCGCCGGCCAGCCCCTTTAGGTCGAGACTCAAATCAGAGAAACCATCAACCGCGAGTGCCGCTGGTAAAAACGGGTGAAACCATGCCAGAGGAAGCCCATCTGCATTAAGGTTGAGCGCCCAAGGTTGGCTGGTTGTACTGAGATCGATCTGTCCCAAGCCTTCGATATAGCCGTGCTCAAGAGGAACGAACAGGCGTGTCAGTTGCCAGAGGCCGTGGTCACTTTGCGTTGCAATCGCCGCGTGTGAGGAGATTACTTGCTTGTAACTCGCGTTGACGACGCTCGCTTCTAACTTGCCGTTCCAAATCCCCCAGCGGCCGTTGTTATGTTTTGCTTCTAGCTGGTCCCCTTCCATATTTAAGCCAGAAAGCTGCCAGTAAGGTTGTTTTGATAACTGGATAACTTGGCTGCGTTTTATCTCAAACTGCTTTACATCGACCTGGCGGAGCTTATTGGTGGCTTTTTGCCACCAGTCGACCTTGTCATTCGGTTGGATAGTCCATTTTAATCCACTGATGATGGCGCTGTTGATTTTCCAATGCTCAGGTTCAAATATGCCTGAAACCTGCACAGCTCCTTGCTGCCAATCCAAGCTCAGTTCTTGCAGTTGAATCGCCCCGGGCTTGAGGGTGGCATTTAAGCGAGGCTCAACTGCGGTTTGATCTTGGAAACGCACGCTGTCTGCTTGCAGAGAAAGCTGCGCTGTTGTGTTCCATAGTGACAATGGCAGAGAGGCGTTCTCTAGTGATAACTCTAGGTTTTGCCAATGCCAAGCACCGTACTCAATATCCGCATTGAGGAGATCAAGGCTGTTGATATGATTGATGCGAACTGGCAGGGTTTGCCATGGTTTAGCGAGTAAAGATTGCAGCAGTTGATTGTCGATGTTCAGCTTATCGGCGGTCATGTTTATGATTGACCAACCTTGTGGGTATTGTTCACCTTGAGCGGAGATCTCACTGCCACGCCAGTTAAATGAGGCGCCGTAAAGTGTGCTGTCTTGTATTTTGTAATCCAGATCTACCAGCAACTTGTCGAATGCCTCACCATTCCAGTGCAGTTGTTCGGCAGAGAGCTGAATCGTACCATATGGCATCTTTTGTGCGTTAGTTGACCATGTTGGGTCTTGGATTTGTACATTCAAACCCGTAATGCTGAAGGTATCATCGGCGTAATCTAGGTTCTTGAGCGCTATTTGATGGAGGTAAACGTTGCTCGATGGCGGCAGCGTTGGTATGCCTTGTTGTAAGCTCAACCCATCAATCAATAACGTATCGACAATCCATTTCCCATCACGGCGAATATCCGGATTTAACCAGAGATCGATTTGCTCAATCAAGGGCAGATCTTGTCGCTTGGTTACCACGCCACTGAGGGTAAGATGATAAGGAAACTCGTATTGCACGTTATCGACTTGCAGTGGCAAATCGACAAAATCGGAAAACAGATGCCAGGTTTGGCGCGAATGCGAGGTGGTGAGCATACCCACAAAGACGGCCGGAGCTGCGATCGCCAGTATGAGAATAAGAAGTAGAATTCGACTTGTTGTTTTCATTCCTGCCCAAACCTATACATAAATTGGAGTATGAGAATCTCAACTTACTTATACCCAAGTCATTGTTGCTGAATCAAGCATCTCGAGGTTACTTGGGTATAGATAGGTTTAAGCTTGTATCAATCTGGGGCTGGATTCAACAAAAGCCCCTTAAAATAGGGGCTTGAAGATCATTTTTGCCACTGAGATAACAAGGTCTAGTGAATGGTTTAATCGAGCTGAGGCCCTGCTGCCACCAGTGATTTACCCTCAGTATGGTCAGTGTATTTATCAAAATTGTTGATGAAGCGCTTTGCCAAGTCTTTCGCTTTGCTTTCCCATTGCAGCGGGTCAACGTAGGTATCACGAGGGTCAAGGATGTTTGTCTCCACCCCCGGAAGTGAAGTTGGTACCTCTAGATTAAAGATTGGAATATGTTTGGTTTCTGCCTCTTCAATCGAACCATCAAGGATGGCATCAATGATACCGCGTGTATCTTGGATAGAGATACGTTTACCGCTGCCGTTCCAGCCAGTATTGACTAAATAAGCTTCTGCCCCCGCTGCTTCCATACGTTTCACCAGCACTTCTGCGTACTTTGTCGGATGCAAGGTTAGGAATGCAGCACCGAAACACGCTGAGAAGGTCGGTGTTGGTTCTGTAATACCACGCTCTGTCCCCGCTAGTTTTGCCGTAAAGCCTGAAAGGAAATGGTATTTGGTTTGCTCAGGAGTCAGTTTCGATACAGGAGGGAGTACGCCGAATGCGTCAGCGGATAAGAAGATCACCTTGTTGGCGTGGCCGCCTTTGGATACGGGTTTCACTATGTTGTCGATGTGATACAGTGGGTAAGACACTCGGGTGTTCTCAGTTTTAGAACCATCATCAAAGTCGATGGATCCATCGCTGCGAACCGTCACGTTCTCCAATAATGCATCACGGCGAATGGCGTCGTAGATATCAGGCTCGGCTTCTTTCGATAGCTTGATGGTCTTTGCGTAACAGCCACCTTCAAAATTGAAGACACCATCATCATCCCAACCGTGCTCGTCATCCCCAATTAGCGCACGTTTAGGATCGGTAGATAAGGTTGTTTTACCTGTGCCAGATAGCCCGAAGAAGATCGCCACATCGCCTTCTTCACCCATGTTTGCGCTGCAGTGCATCGATGCAATATCCTTCAATGGAAGGAAGTAGTTCATCATTGCGAACATGCCTTTTTTCATTTCGCCGCCGTACCAAGTGCCGCCGATCAATTGCATGCGCTCTGTTAGGTTGAATACAGTGAAGTTTTCAGAATTTAAACCCTGTTGTTGCCATTTGTCGTTGGTGCACTTCGCACCGTTCATTACCACGAAATCAGGTTCAAATGTTGCTAATTCCTCTTCTGTTGGGCGGATGAACATGTTTTTCACGAAGTGCGCTTGCCAGGCTACTTCGGTGATCACTCGAATACTTAAACGAGAATCTGGGTTTGCCCCACAATAACCGTCAATCACAAATAGACGCTTACCTGAAAGTTGGTTGGTCACTTGCGCTTTGAGATCATCCCACACTTCTTGAGTGATGGGTTTGTTGTCGTTTCTCACAGTGTCAGAGGTCCACCACATATGCTCTTCTGTCGTTGCATCTTTAACAATGTACTTATCTTTCGGAGAGCGACCAGTGAAGATACCAGTGTCTACAGCAATCGCGCCAAGCTCAGTAACCACACCACGTTCATAACCGGTTAGGTCAGCACGGGTCTCTTCCTCAAACAGCACTTCGTAGCTAGGGTTGCGTAAAACCTCTTTAGCGTTTTGCACTCCGTGCTTGGTCAGATCAATTGTTGCAGCCTTTGTGTGTTCCATAACGGTCATAGGTGCTCCTTCTAAGGACTTTTGTAGGGATTATAAGAATATTTAATTTTTAGTTGCTCACCATGCTAGCAACGGGATGGGCAGAAAACAGGGATACAGCTCAAAAAGCCCCATGATTTCATTAAGGCTTTCGTTGGCCCGCCACCTACTGGTAAGGGTAGTTTATCGTGGGCGCAAACCTTTGCGCCAGAGGAGAAGAATTATTAATTATATAAAATTAAGCAGTTGTTTTCTTACGCGCTAGGCGAGGTGTTTAGAGGGGGAGGTCACAAAAAGGCCAGCGTTAAGGTGGCCTTTTGAAGGGTAAATTACAAGCTTGTTAAGCTATGAGAATTAATGCAGGGTTTTCTTTGCTGTCGTTGTTTGCTCGTAGAGCTTAGCCACCTCTGCTTTATCAAATGAATATGACGTACCACAGTAATCACAATGTAAAGCAATGGCACCTTCTTCTGCTAAGATTTCATCAATTTCAGATCGTGCTAGGGTAATGATTGCCGCGCCGCTGCGTTCACGAGAACAACCACAGTGGAATTCGACTGGTTGTGGCTCGTACAGGCGAACAGAATCTTGGTTGTAGAGGCGGTAAAGCAGTTCGTTTGCTGGTAGCGTAAACAGCTCTTCGCTTTTCACCGTTGCCGTCAGTTGTTCTAAATGTTCGAAGTCTTCTGGAGACCCTGTCCCATCTGGCATTACCTGAATCATCATGCCGGCAGCGTGAACTTTGCCTTCGAGTTCACCAGTTCGAATCCATAGTCGCGTCTTGAGCTGTTCTGAGTTCGCGAAGTAGCCTTCAATAACGTCAGCCAGTGTCTCACCTTCTAGGCCAACAACGCCTTGATAGCGTTCACCCTTTTTGGGTTCAATGGTGATCACTAGATAGCCTTTACCCATCATTTCGTGCAGGCTTGCATCATCAGCGATGTCCCCTTCCCAGCGTGCAACGCCACGCACCTTCTGATCGTGGTCGCCGTTGATGACAGCAAGTGACACCGGGCCATCACCTTGTAGCTGAATCATGATTGAGCCTTCGAACTTCAAAGTTGCGGTTAAAAGAGTGGTGGAAACGAGAAGCTCACCCAGCAGTTTTTGTAGTGCTACCGGATATTCCTTGCTGGAGATAATACGTTGGTATGCTTCATCCAATTGAACCAACTCGCCACGTACAGAAAGGTCTTCGAATAGGTAGCGGTGTAAAACATTATGTGCCATGGAGTGCGTTCCTCGTTGATAATTCCGGCTTTTATTGATGTTTGAATTTTATGATGTCACGGCGCTGCTTCTTATCTGGGCGGCGTTCCGGACTCGGGTTGTGGGCGTTGAGTTTACGTTGCTTAGCGAACTCTTCACGTTGGCTAATACTTTGGTCGGTTTCGCGGTAGAGCGTTTGAGCGATAGGTGCTCCCATACGACGATCAGAGATTTTTTCGATGATGACGGTCCTCTCTTCATTACCTTGGCGAAGTCGAATCTCAGCGCCCAACTCAACAATTTTGCTTGGTTTGCTTCGTTGCCCATTATAGTGGACTTTACCGCCATCGACCATGTTACGTGCGATGGATCGGGTCTTATAAAACCTGGCGGCCCAAAGCCATTTATCTAGCCTTACGGCTTCATTTACGGAACTCATGCTATTCTACACTGTCTCAACACTGCAATAGAGTGCAGTGGCTGGTGGATTATTCACCTACAAATGGAGCCAAAGGGCTTTTTTTTCAAGGCAGTTATCATAAATTGCACAGGAAAAAGGTATGAAAAAGAGTTTGTGATATAGTTCAGTGCTATTTATTGAGTAATAAGTTTGTTGTAATTTTCGCAAGATAGAGTCGGCAGTCTTAACTTAATTTAGTCCGGCAGACATAAAAATAAAGGAATCAATTCAGTGAAGCGTTTAGAGCTGAGTGCAGGATTGTCAAGTAGCCCGCTACTGGCTCAGATCAAGTCCAACAATTATACCATTCAAGCGAAACTTAGTTTGTTATTTACTTGCCTATTTATTGCAATGACAGGCTGGGCACTAGGTAAAGTGGTGTGGTTAGCAATGCCTCAAACTTCTGATGTCACTCAATGGAGCCCGTCAGGTGTTGCCGTCGTATCTGGTAATAAAAAAGATGCGATTGATTTCGATGCGTTACAAAATGCCAATTTATTCGGAAAGTACAGCGAAAAAAAACCAGTCGTTGTAGAGCAGCCGGTCGTTCAAGATGCACCTAAAACTCGTTTAAACCTAACGCTGGTTGGTGCAGTGGCGAGCAGCAATGCAAAAACCAGTTTGGCGGTCATTGCAAACCGCGGTAAACAAGAGACTTACGGTATTGGTGAAGAAATTGATGGGACGCGAGTAGAATTAAAAGCAGTACTGGTGGACCGAGTCATTATTGACAATCAAGGCCGGGATGAAACCCTTATGCTTGAAGGGATTGAATACACAAAGCTGTCTGACACTCGTCAGGCGGCACGACCACAAGAGGCGAAGGAAAACAAGGCTTCGGCTGTTGGTGGAAAGTTAGAGAAAATTCGAGCGGAAATTGCAAAAAATCCACAGAGTGTATTTAGGTATATCAACATTTCTCCAGTCAAAAAAGACGGCGGAATTGTTGGCTATCGCGTCTCACCAGGTCGCGATGCCGCTTTGTTTAATGATGTTGGTCTAAAACCTGGTGATATTGCGGTGCAACTCAATGGGATCGATCTCAGCGACCCTTCATCTTCAGTGAAACTGATGCAAGTGATGAACAACCCGCAAGAACTGAATTTGACTGTTGACCGTGATGGACAGCAGTATGATATATACATCCAATTGTAATACTTAGGCAAACTGCGTAAGTTCAGGGAGACATACGTGAAACATTGGTTTAGCAAAAGTACTTGGTTACTTGCAGGGACTCTTCTCTGCGCGCCAGGTGCAATGGCGAACGATTTTAGTGCTAGCTTTAAAGGCACAGACATTCAAGAATTTATCCACATTGTTGGTCGTAATCTAGAGAAGACCATTATTGTTGACCCGTCCGTACGCGGTAAAATCGATGTACGAAGCTATGACGTTCTCAATGAAGAGCAATATTACAGCTTCTTTCTCAACGTATTAGAAGTGTATGGCTACGCGGTTGTGGAAATGGACAGTGGCGTTCTCAAAGTCATTAAAGCAAAAGACTCTAAATCTTCGGCAATCCCTGTCTTAGGTGATGGCAGTGCGAAAGGCGATAGTGTTATCACACGCGTGGTTGCAGTACGTAACGTTTCGGTTCGTGAACTTTCTCCGCTACTACGTCAATTGATTGATAACGCGGGTGCAGGTAACGTGGTCCACTACGATCCTGCCAACATCATCTTGATCACGGGGCGCGCTGCTGTGGTGAACCGCCTTGCAGAAATTATCAAACGCGTAGACCAAGCTGGTGATAAAGACATTGAACTGGTAGAGCTGCGCAATGCATCTGCTGCTGAGATGGTTCGCATAGTCGAAGCCTTGAACAAAACAACCAACCAAAAAAGCACGCCTGAATTTCTTGAGCCAAAAATCGTAGCGGATGAGCGCACGAACTCTATTCTGATTTCGGGTGACCCTAAAGTACGCGCACGCCTGAAGCGCTTGATTCGTCAACTTGATGTTGAAATGGCGACCAAAGGCAATAACCGTGTGGTCTACCTAAAGTATGCGAAAGCGGAAGATCTGGTTGATGTACTAAAAGGTGTCTCTGACAACCTGCAAGCGGAGAAGCAAGCAGGTCAAAAAAATACCTCTTCTGCGCAACGTGGTGAAGTGGTGATCGCGTCTCATGAGGCAACGAACTCACTGGTTTTGACAGCGCCGCCAGATATCATGATGGCGTTGCAAGATGTGATTGCTCAGCTGGATATTCGTCGTGCTCAGGTTCTTATTGAAGCGCTGATCGTCGAAATGTCTGAAGGTGATGGTATCAACCTTGGTGTTCAATGGGGTAACCTAGATACGGGTGCTGTAATCCAATATGGCAACACGGGAGCTTCAATCGGTAACGTTATGGTGGGTCTTGAAGAAGCGAAAGACCAGACTCGTACAGAGTACTACACCAACAGCGATGGCGAGCGAACGCCTTATGATGTCACGGAATCTGGTGACTACTCTACTCTAGCGGCAGCACTTGGCGGTGTTAATGGTGCAGCAATGAGCCTTGTGATGGGTGATTGGACGGCGCTTATTAGCGCGGTTTCATCGGATTCCAACTCGAACATCCTGTCTTCTCCAAGCATTACTGTGATGGATAACGGTGAAGCGTCATTTATTGTTGGTGAAGAAGTACCTGTGATCACGGGCTCGACTTCGGGGGCAAATAACGACAACCCATTCCAAACAGTTGACCGCAAAGAAGTCGGTATCAAATTGAAAGTGGTGCCTCAGATCAACGAAGGCGACTCTGTTCATTTAGACATTGAGCAAGAAGTGTCTAACGTATTAGGTGCGGAAGGTGCGGTTGACGTACGTTTTGCTAAGCGTCAGCTGAATACTTCCGTCATGATCCAAGATGGGCAAATGCTCGTGCTTGGTGGTTTGGTTGATGAGCGCGCAATGGAAAGTGAATCAAAAGTACCGCTATTGGGTGATATCCCAGTTATCGGTCAATTATTCAAGTCGACCAGTACGCAAACTCAGAAGCGTAACCTGATGGTATTCATCAAGCCAACCATTATTCGAGATGGCATGACGGCCGATGGGATTACTCAACGTAAATACAACTTCATTCGGGCTGAGCAGTTATACAAAGCACAAGAGGGTTTGAAGTTAATGGATGACGCTAAGATTCCATTAATGCCTGCATTTGGTGAAGACCGTACGCACCCTGCTGAAATTCAAGCTTTCATTGACCAGATGGTAAAGGACAATGGTTGATATGTTAGGCACAGCGCCAAGCATGCGCCGTCTGCCATTCAGTTTTGCCAATCGTTTTAAACTGGTATTGGAGACGGAGCACCCAGAGCGCCCTCCAATTCTGTATTACGTCGAGCCACTCAACCCTGTGGCTTTGGTTGAAGTGCGCCGCGTACTGAAACAAAACTTTATTCCTCAACCAATGGATAAAGAAGCGTTCGATAAAAAGCTCACGGAAGCTTATCAGCGAGACTCTTCTGAAGCTCGACAGTTGATGGAAGATATTGGTGCAGACAACGACGACTTTTTCTCATTGGCAGAAGAGCTGCCGCATGATGAAGACTTGTTAGAATCTGAAGACGATGCGCCAATCATCAAACTGATTAATGCCATGCTCGGTGAGGCGATCAAAGAGGGGGCGTCGGATATTCATATTGAAACGTTCGAGAAAACGCTTTCTATTCGCTTCCGAGTCGACGGTGTATTACGTGAAGTTCTTACCCCAAGCCGTAAACTGGCACCTTTGCTGGTTTCTCGTGTTAAGGTCATGGCGAAGCTGGATATCGCAGAAAAACGTGTGCCTCAAGACGGCCGTATTTCTTTGCGTATTGGTGGTCGTGCGGTAGACGTGCGTGTGTCTACTATGCCTTCATCGCATGGTGAGCGTGTGGTAATGCGTCTTTTGGACAAAAATGCGACTCGTCTAGATTTACACAGTCTCGGTATGACGCCATCAGTGCACGATAACTTTGGTCGTTTGATTCAACGTCCACATGGCATCATCTTGGTGACCGGTCCGACAGGTTCGGGTAAGTCGACCACTTTGTATGCGGGCTTGCAAGAGATCAACAGCAACGAACGCAATATTCTAACCGTTGAAGATCCAATTGAATTCGATATTGATGGTATCGGTCAAACCCAGGTAAACCCTAAAGTTGATATGACCTTTGCGCGCGGATTGCGTGCCATTCTTCGTCAAGACCCGGATGTGGTGATGGTTGGTGAAATCCGTGACTTGGAAACTGCGCAGATTGCGGTGCAAGCGTCTTTGACTGGTCACTTAGTGATGTCAACGCTGCACACCAACACTGCCGTTGGTGCCATTACGCGTCTGCGTGATATGGGTATTGAGCCTTTCCTGATTTCTTCTTCGCTTTTAGGTGTGTTAGCACAGCGCCTAGTTCGTGTGCTTTGTTCTGACTGTAAAGAGCCATTCGAAGCAGACAGAGAACAGAAGAAACTGTTTGGTTTAGAGGAGCACGAATCGCTGGTTCTGCATCGTGCTAAAGGCTGTGAAGTGTGCAACCAGAAAGGCTACCGAGGTCGTACCGGTATTCATGAACTGCTGATCGTGGATGAGCAAGTACAAGAGTTAATTCACGGAGAGGCTGGTGAGCAAGAAATTGAAAAGCTCGTTCGGCAGCATACCCCAAGTATTCGTAGTGATGGTCTGAGTAAAGTGAGCCTTGGTATTACGTCACTTGAAGAAGTCATGCGAGTGACCAAGGAAGTGTAATGGCAGCATTCGAATACAAAGCGCTGGATGCGAAAGGTAAGCAGAAGAAAGGCACAATTGAAGGCGATAATGCTCGTCAGGTGCGCCAACGTCTCAAAGAGCAGGGGATGATCCCTGTTGAGGTGATGGAAACCAAAGCTAAAGCTGCCAAGTCTTCAGGCGCGTCAGTGGGATTCAAGCGTGGCATCAAAACCGCAGAGCTTGCACTAATAACACGCCAGCTTTCCACGCTTGTTCAGTCGGGCATGCCGTTAGAAGAGTGTTTAAAAGCCGTATCAGAGCAAGCAGAAAAGCCCCGCATTCGTTCGATGATTGCAGCAGTGCGCTCCAAAGTCACGGAGGGTTACCCTTTGGGAGACAGCCTAGGTGATTACCCGCATGTGTTTGATGAATTGTATCTTTCTATGGTGGCGGCGGGTGAAAAATCCGGTCACTTAGATGCGGTACTTGAACGCTTGGCTGATTACGTTGAGAACCGTCAGAAGATGCGCTCGAAACTACTGCAAGCCATGATTTATCCTGTGGTTTTGGTGGTGTTTGCCGTTGGTATCGTCACTTTGTTGCTCTCTTCTGTAGTACCTAAGATCATCGAGCCAATCATTCAGATGGGGCAAGAGTTGCCCCAATCGACGCAAATGCTATTGTCGGCCAGTGAGTTTGTCCAAGAGTGGGGCTTGATCATCTTCGTGGTCTTTGTGGTGTTTTTCTACGGCTTAAAAGTGGCACTACAAAAACCCAACTTTCGTTTGGCTTGGGATCAAAAAATTCTTGGTGTCCCCTTGATTGGCAAAATTTCTCGTGGCCTGAATACATCGCGATTTGCTCGCACCTTATCCATTTGTACTTCAAGCGCAATCCCTATTCTTGAAGGCATGCGTGTCGCGGTTGACGTTATGTCGAATCGTTATGTGAAACAACAAGTTTTGGTGGCGGCAGACAACGTACGAGAAGGGGCGAGTCTGCGAAAAGCACTCGATCAAACTCGCTTATTCCCACCAATGATGCTGCATATGATTTCCAGTGGCGAGCAGAGTGGCGAGCTTGAAAGTATGTTGACCCGTGCGGCGGATAACCAAGACCAAAACTTTGAATCGACAGTGAATATCGCGCTAGGGATTTTCACACCAGTACTGATAGCATTGATGGCTGGCCTTGTTCTTTTCATCGTTATGGCGACATTGATGCCAATGTTGGAAATGAATAACTTAATGAGTGGATAAAATTTGAGTTAAGTCGTGTCTACTGATGATATGGCTTGAATCTAACTTTCGGAGATAATAATGAAATTTCAGCGTAATAAACAACAGGGCTTTACACTGCTAGAAGTGATGGTTGTTGTAGTCATCCTAGGTATTTTAGCAAGTGTCGTTGTTCCTAACCTACTTGGTAACAAAGATAAAGCGGATCAACAAAAAGCGATCACCGATATTGTGGCATTGGAAAATGCACTGGATATGTACAAGTTGGATAACAGTGTTTACCCAACGACAGACCAAGGTCTGGATGCATTGGTAAACAAACCATCTAACCCGGAGCCACGCAACTATCGCGATGGCGGCTACATCAAACGTTTACCGTCTGATCCATGGGGCAATGAGTACCAATACCTGAGTCCAGGTGATAACGGCACCATTGATATCTTTACGCTAGGCGCTGATGACCAAGAGGGCGGAGAAGGCTCTGCGTCGGATATCGGCAACTGGAACATGCAAGATTTCTAATCAGATAAAGTGTAAACCAGTACTAATGAAGCAAATGCAAAAACACCTCGGTTTTACATTAATAGAAATTCTATTGGTACTGGTTTTATTATCTCTTACCGCAGTCGCTGTAATAGCGACCTTGCCTACCAGTCAAAAAGACCTTTCTAAACAATACGCGCAAAGCCTTTTTCATCGCTTACTGTTGCTTAATGAAGAGGCTGTGCTGAGTGGTAAAGACTTTGGTCTGCGTGTTGATGATGTGAAATCCACTTATGTCTTGCTTAGCCTGACCCAAGATGGATGGCAGCCATTGGAATTGAAGCAGATCCCGAGTGAAACCAAGTTGGAAGACGATATCTCGTTGCAATTGGAACTCGGTGGCGGGGCATGGGATGATGATGACCGACTGTTTGAGCCTGGCACTCTGTTTGATGAAGAGATGTTTGCGGAAGAAGACGACAAAGAGAAAAAGAAGGTGAAACCGCCGCAAGTGTTCATTTTCTCAAGTGCTGAGGTGACACCATTCACCTTGTCTTTGTTTCCTGAAGAGGGGGATGCATTTAATAATGGTTGGCGAATCATAGGTAAAGAAACTGGCGAAATTAGATTGTTAGCGCCAGGAGAAGAAGCGGAAGACGATGATAATTCGATATTCTAAGTTAAATGATATTCGCTCATCGCGCCGTCATGTCCGAGGAATGACCTTACTTGAGGTGTTAGTCGCACTGGCAGTTTTTGCTATTGCTGCAATCAGTGTGATTCGTTCAGTGAGCCAGCACATCAATACCGTCAGTTATTTAGAAGAAAAAATGTTTGCAGCCATGGTTGTGGATAACCAAATGGCCAATGTGATGCTCTCGACTGAAAAACTCAAAGTGAAAAAAGGCACTGAAGAGTTGGCGGGGCGTACTTGGTATTGGAAGGTGACGCCTGTTACCACCGCGCAGCCATTGCTGAAAGCATTTGATGTCAGTGTCGCCACTGAAAAAGAAGCGAGTCCGGTCGTTACGGTGAGAAGCTATGTTGCCGAATAATAAGCGATATAAAGCATCAAGAATGAAGTCAAACCGTGGCTTTACCTTAATTGAAGTACTGGTCTCGATTGCGATTTTTAGCAGTATGAGTGTGGCCGCCTACCAAGTGGTATCACAAGTACAGCGCAGTAATGTTCAATCACAGGAACGCACTCAGCGCCTGAATGAGCTTCAACGTGCGATGGTCATGATGGACAATGATTTCCGTCAGATGGCGATGCGCCAGGTGCGAACTGATGGCGAAGAACCTGCAAAACAGCTGTTGTTCTGGTCCGAATATTTACTTGATTCAGATAAGAAAGGCGTGATGTTTTCACGTTTAGGTTGGCACAACCCTCAACAACAGTTTCCACGTGGAGAGGTGACTAAAGTCGGCTATCGCATCAAAGATGAAGTCTTACAACGTGTGTGGTGGCGCTACCCTGATACTCCAACAGGGCAAGAAGGTATCGTGACACCATTGCTTACCGATGTTGAAACATTTGATATGCGTTTTTACGATGGCTCGTCGTGGAAGAAAACATGGGAAAATGGCAGCGAGTTACCCAAAGCAGTGTCGGTGGTATTAACGCTGAAAGACTACGGTGAGATCGCTCGTACCTACCTGACACCAAATGGAAAACTGGTATCGAGTGAAGAAGAAAACTCTGACGGTAATGCTTCTCAAGGGAACAATTCTCAGGGGAACAATTCGTCGGAAAGTGACAGCTCATCGCAAGGGAATGATTCGTCTGGGGGCAATAATGGCTAGTCATCAGCATCAGCGTGGGGTCGCGCTCCTTATTGTACTTATGCTACTTGCCATCATGACTACGATAGCAGCAAGTATGTCAGAGCGATTGTTACTGCAGTTTCAGCGTGGTTCGAATCAAATTAATTACCAACAAGCTTACTGGTATAGCTTGGGGGTAGAAGCGCTGGCCGAGATTGGTATCAAACAGAGCTATGAAGACGATGATACGATTAACTTGAGTCAGCCTTGGGCGATAAAAGATCAGGTTTACCCTCTGGATTACGGCCAAGCAGCTGGCCGCATCATTGATAAGCAAGCTTGCTTTAATTTGAATGTGTTAGCGAGTGTACAATCCTCAGGGGGAGAGACAAATCGTCCGTATTTAGTGCGAGTTTTCCAACGTCTGATGGAAGAGAAAGAAGTCGAGCCTTATCAATCGGAAGTGATTGCTGACTCGACATGGGAGTATGTCGATAGTGACAGCACGGTACGTTCTTCGTCAGGTGTGGAAGACAGCACCTATGAAGGTATGAAACCACCATATTTACCACCAAATGGTTGGATGGCGGATGCAAGTGAGTTGCGCGCGGTTTATCAAGTGAGTGGCGACATCTACCAGAAGATAGCCCCGATGATTTGTGCGCTGCCAACCGATGACTGGCGTTTGAATGTAAACACGATTGAGATCGAACAAGCGCCAATCTTGGTTGCGATGTTCAGCCCCAACTTGAGCAGCAGTGATGCGGTTCAATTAATAGAAAAGCGTCCTTTTGATGGTTGGGACAGCGTAGATGAATTTTTGTCTGAGTCAGAATTAGCTGGCTTAAGCGATGACGTAAAGAAAAATGCCAAAGGTTACTTAGGAGTCGACAGTTCTTTCTTTGAACTGGACGTTCAAGTACTGGTGGATGAGTCCCGAGTGCGTCTCCGTAGCCTTTTACAAAGTACAGATAGAAAAACGGTGACAGTGGTTCGCCGTCGTTTTGGAGGAATCAGTGAGCGAGTTTCTGACCGTTCGGCTGAGTAGCGAACAACAAGGTACCATTCCGTGGTTGGTATGGTCGACACAACAACAAGAAGTGATTGCTAGCGGTGAGCTTGCCGGATGGGAACATCTGGATGAGCTGGTTGCCTATGCTGATCAGCGCCAAATTATAGCGCTGCTGTCCAGTAATGATGTTTTGTTAACCAAAGTGGATATTCCACCAGGGGCATCGCGTCAATTTGACAGCATGTTGCCATATTTGGTGGAAGATGAAGTCGCGCAAGATGTGGACGACCTGCATTTCACCGTATTAGACAAGCAAGCGGAAGCGGCACAAGTGTGTGCTGTTGAACGTGCTTGGATTCAGACCATTTTACAGCGTTTCTCCAGCCAAGGTCTTGTTATCAAAGCGATGTTACCTGATGTTCTTGCGTTGCCCTTTAAACAAGAGAGCAGTTCTGCTGTCCAGCTTGGCGAGCAATGGCTAATTCGCCATTCACAAACTCAAGGTGCGGCTGTTGATGAGTCTTGGCTTGATTTGTACTTATCTGCTTACGTACAAGATCGCGAAGAGTGGAAGCTCGAGTGCTACAGCTCTGTGCCTGAATCAGCAGTGGCAGATATCTGGGTAGCAAAACCAGAAGAAATGGCCATGGCATTGCTGGCAAAAGGAGCGCCAGAGAGCAAGGTCAACTTACTGACGGGTATTTTCAAGCCAAAATCATCGTGGGGCAAGTATGTTAAAATTTGGCAAAAGACCGCGATTGCTGCAGGTGTACTGCTTGTGGTATTGGTTGGTCAGCAGCTGCTAACGATGCATAAGTATGAAGCGCAAGCTCAAGCGTATCGTGAAGAGAGTGAGCGCATCTTCCGCCAAGTTTTTCCAAATAAAAAACGTATTCCAACTGTGAGTTACTTGAAGCGTCAGATGACCGATGAAGAGCGTATTTTGTCTGGCGGGGCGAGCGATGTGGCAATGTTGTCTTGGCTCGCGGCGCTGCCTTCAACGCTGGGTCTGGTTAATGATCTGCAAATCACAAGTTTCAAATACGATAGTCAGCGTGGCGAAGCACGCATTCAAGTGAGTAGTTCAGACTTCCAGCCATTTGAGCAAGCTCGTGTGAAATTGGAAGAGAAGTTTAACGTTGAGCAAGGTCAGCTGAACCGCAACGGCGACGTTGTTATGGGCAGCTTCGTGTTGAAGCGTCAGTGAGGTGATAATGAAAAATTTAATCGCACAAGCTCAAACTTGGTGGAGCAGTATCTCACAACGTGAACAACGTTTGATGATGGGGTGTGGCGCAGTTGTTGTACTGGGTATCATTTATTTTGGTCTTTTTCAGCCAATGAACCAACGCGCTGAGATGGCGCAGTCTCGAATTCAAAGTGAGAAGCGTCTGCTCACTTGGGTGCAAGACAAAGCGGATGATATTACCGCCCTGCGTAAAAGCGGCGGTGTTAGCTTGTCTAGTCAGCCTTTGAATCAGGTGGTGTCCTCATCGGCTCGCCGTTACAAAGTTGAGCTTATTCGTGTACAGCCACGAAATGAGAGTGTTCAAGTATGGATTAAACCTTTGGCATTTAACCAAATGGTGGATTGGTTACGTTACCTAAAAGAGAAACAAGGCATTGAGGTCGAATTTCTAGACATTGACCGCAGTGACCAAGCTGGAATGGTCGACGTAAACCGACTGCAATTTAAGCGAGGTTAAGGTGAAAAGAACGATTCTTTATATTGGTATTTTTATTGCCTTTTTCTCGACGAGCTTAATTGCTGGTTTACCAATCTCCTGGGTGCTGCAGCAAGTGTCTATGGTGAGAGGTTTGGATATTCAAGACGCGCAAGGTACGGTTTGGCAAGGCAGTGCATCCAATGTGCGTTGGCAGCGTCAAAATCTAGGTGAAGTGAAGTGGGATTTTCAGCTTTCTGGTTTGTTCACCGGGAAAGCGGAATTCGCAGTGCGCTTTGGCCGTGGCAGTGATATGGAGGTTCGTGGACGCGGCTTGGTTGGCTATAGTTTAGTCAGCGGCCCGTACGCAGAAAACTTAGTTGCTTCAATCCCTGCTAAGAAAGTAATGGAACAAGGGCAATTGCCTGTCCCTATTGGTGTGGATGGGCAACTTGAACTCAATATCCGACATGCGACTTACGCGGCGCCGTGGTGCAAAACCGGTCAAGGTACTCTGGTTTGGAGCGCAAGCAGTATTCAAAGCCCGATCGGCAGTCTTGAACTTGGCCCTGTGATTGCTGACTTAAGTTGCCAAGACAGTGTGCTATCGGCATCGGGTGAACAAAAGAGTAAACAAGTTTCAGCGGCATTTTCTGCTGAGTTGATGCCAAACCTGAATTACTCCACCAATGCGAAGTTTAAACCGGGGGCGGAGTTCCCTTCGAGCATGAGTGAACAACTTAAGTGGCTAGGCAATCCAAATTCTCAAGGCCAGTATGAATTTGATTACCAAGGGCGTTTTTAATCACATTAGAAACCTTACCACGTGATAGAGCTGCTTATGTGCAGCTCTTTTGGTTTTTAGATCATGGTAGGCCAAATTCTTTGATCGTGGCGTACGGATAAAAAGAAAGACCGCAAAGCTGATTCGTTGTCTCTACAAAATCTAGCCATGCATGACCGAATGGTGCTCAGTCTTTATCTTGTAGAATCTCATCCCATGGTAAATCGGCATCGCCCAGAACGATAAAGTTCGGATTCTCCAACGTCTCACGTTCGTTGTACGACAGTGGTTCAAGTTGCGTGCTGAGAATACGTCCGCCGGCTTCTTCAACGATACATTGGGTCGCTGCGGTATCCCACTCGCCAGTTGGACCTAGGCGTAAGTAACAGTCCACCGCACCTTCGGCAACAAGACACGCCTTGAGTGCGGCCGAACCGAGAGGAATTAAGTCATAGTTCCAAGCACTGCTCATGCGATTGGTGATATGGTTAATGTCTTGGCGGCGGCTGATCGCGATAGCAATGTTTTGTCCAGGACGCTCATGTTTGTGAGTATGGATTTTTACACTCTCAGACATGTCAGGGATCTTCCACGCCCCTTTGCCGCTATAGGCATAATAACTGACACCAGAAACCGGCCCGTAAACCACCCCCATGGTTGGTTTATTATTGTCGATAAGTGCAATAATTGTCGCGAAGTCACCACTGCGTGCGATGAACTCTTGTGTGCCATCAAGCGGGTCAACTAACCAGTAGCGCTCCCAATTTGCGCGTTGCTCTAAGCTAATGTCTGCCGCTTCCTCAGAAAGTACTGGGATATCCGGTGTTAGTTCGCTCAAACGTTCTGTGATCAGTTTGTGCGCGGCAATATCAGCACTTGTGACTGGGGTGTGGTCACTTTTGGTGTAAGCTTCGTACTGCTTTTTCTCGTAAATATCGAGGATCAATTGTCCCGCGCTGCGAGCAATTTCGATGACTTGCGGGAGCAGATGAGATAAATCTTTTGTCATTGGCATAAGTAATGGTCCTTTCTCACAGTTATGGCTCAGCTCTCCGGCTGCGATGCATTGTGTTTGTGAGTGGTGTTTTGCAAGTGTTTTAGTGCCAACATCAACGCCGTAATACTTCTTGCTTCACAAAAGTCCAAGTGCGTTAATAGCTCTTCTGCTTGTGCCAAAGGCCAGCGAACAATTTCTAGTGGTTCTGGCTCGTCCCCTTGTTGTTTCTCTGGATACAGACCCTGCCCTAAGAACAGTGTCATTTTGCTAGAGAAATAAGAAGGCGCAAGGATCACCTGTTTTAATGGTGTTAGCTGATGAGAGCCCAAACCAATTTCTTCTTTTAACTCACGATCGGCTGCTTGCAATGGTGTTTCTCCCGGGTCGATGAGACCTTTTGGAAAGCCTAGTTCGTAGCGCTCGGTGCCTGCTGCATACTCGCGCACCAATAGTAAGTCGCCTTGTTCAGTGACAGGAACAATCATTACGGCATCGCGACCGCTTGGTTTCATACGTTCGTAAGTGCGCAGTTCGCCATTAGAGAAGCGAAGGTCGAGGGCTTCCACTGCAAACAGGTTAGATTGTGCGACCGTCTGACAAGAGAGTATCTCAGGTGGGGTCCTTTTCGACATAACGCCGGCTCCTTAGTATCGTTAACTCATTGAGGGAAGTGAGAATGCCTAATATGAGATTTCTTAATATATGAGAAGAAAGCTCGAGTTTCTAGCGCGGTGCTCCAGATTCGCTGAATGAAAAACAAAAATGGGAGGCAAACGCCTCCCACTTTCGTTGATATGCTGCAAGTCATGAGAGACTTAATAGTATGAGTGATCACCACGATCGTGCTCGGTTGCATCGCGAACTGCAGTCAGTTCACCAATAAATTGGTTGAGAAGTTCTTTTTCAATGCCTTCTTTTAGCGTGACATCGACCATTGAACAGCCGTTACAACCACCGCCAAATGCAACGATAGCGATGCCATCGTCTGTGATTTCAACAAGATTGACATGCCCACCGTGGCCTGCAAGTTGCGGGTTCACTTGGGTTTGTATTACGTACTCAACACGCTCCACAAGCGGGGCGTCGTCCGCCACTTTACGCATTTTCGCGTTTGGCGCTTTTAGCGTTAGCTGAGAACCCATTTTGTCCGTCACAAAGTCGATTTCTGCGTCTGCTAGGAATGGTAGGCTGAGTTCGTCAACGTAAGCTGAAAAACCGCTGTAAGGAATTTCAGTGTCAGTACTTTCAATCGCTTCTGGTGGGCAGTAAGAGACGCCACACTCTGCGTTTTGTGTACCTGGATTTACGACGAAAATACGAATGTTTGTGCCTTCAGGCTGTTGGCCCAAAAGGTTGGCGAAATGCGTTTGCGCAGTTTCTGTAATAGTAATGTTTGACACGACGAATACCTGAGTAATTTTGTAGGCTACTGCTGCTATTCTACTCCTGTTCACGCCTCGGTCTAGTTTTTTTGATGCTAAGACACGGCGAAGCAAGTAACACTCAACCGGGCGCAGGAGTTCTGCAGATACAATAAATATCGATGCTTTCTACGCCAACTTCAAGTAATAAATGACATAATTGTCGGACGGTACTGCCCGTTGTCACGACGTCATCTACGATAGCTAGGTGTGGAAAGTTCACCTCACCTTTCAAGACAAATGCCCCATCTAAGTTTTGTTCACGACTGGCTTTTTTGTTTCCACGTTGTGACGGTAGGTTTTTGATGCGCTTGAACAGCTTATCTTCGTAGCGCACATCCAAATGGCGGGCAAGGTACTGGGCCAAAACATGACTTTGATTGAAGCCTCGCTTTATATAGCGCTGCCAATGAACGGGCACACTGGTGATAATGGGCGGTGGTTGCTCAATTCGCTCTGCCAGCAATTGGGTAAGTGCACTTACCTGCCAGGCTTCACCGTGGTCCTTAAAGTTTTGCACCTGTTGGGACAAGGGGAAGTCATAATCCCCCAAAGTATACAGACGCTGCCATGGCGGTGGCTCTTTCAGGCATTCGCCACATTCGGCAGCGGATAGTGATTCATCTTCTGTCATTTTTAATCCACAACGCACGCAGCGTTTGATTGGCGTGAGGTGTTTAAAACAGCTGTCACACCAGTGCATTAGGTTAGGCCTTCGGTTTTTGGGGAGCGGAAATCGGCATAACTCGCACTGGCTGCTCAGTACGTGGTGCATGATGTTTTTCCATTGATGAGATAACATACAATCCATCCAAGTAAGTGAGTCACCAGACTAATGCTTGGGTTGCGTTATAAGGAATAAGATAAGTGGGAGAGAACGAGAGCATGAGCACAAATTTACACTGGCAATCATATGGTCAAGGTCCAGATTTGGTGTTGCTTCATGGTTGGGGAATGAATGGTGCAGTCTGGCAGCAGACGGTTGAGTCTCTTCAACCTTATTTTCGAGTGCATGTGGTTGACCTTCCTGGATATGGCCACAGTGCAGACGTTCATGCAGACGATCTCACCAATATCGCAGACCTTGTACTGCAAGGTGCCCCAGAAAAAGCAATCTGGTTGGGTTGGTCGTTAGGTGGTTTGATTGCAACCCAGATTGCACTCAATGCCGCGCAGCGAGTGAGCAAATTAATCACGGTAGCAAGCTCACCTAAATTTGCTGCTGAGCGTCCTTGGCGTGGTATTCAACCTAAGGTGTTAACTGCGTTTACCGATCAATTGCTGGAAGACTTCTCCGTCACTATCGAACGTTTTATGGCGCTGCAAGCCATGGGCAGCCCGTCTGCACGCAAAGACGTCAAACAGCTCAAGCAAGCCGTACTGTCGCGTCCGCAACCGAACCCCGACTCATTGTTGGTTGGGTTAACTATTCTTGCTGATGTGGATCTGCGTGATCAACTTAAGTCTCTTTCTATGCCAGTACTGCGCCTCTATGGTCGCCTCGATGGCTTAGTACCAATCAAAGTAGCGAGTGATTTGAGCGAACAGTGGCCAAGTACTCAGCAGTTTATTTTCAATCAATCCTCTCATGCGCCTTTCATGACTGAACATGATGCGTTTTGTCTACAAATTCGCGAATTTGCAGCTTAACGGCAAGACCTACACATCGAAGTGAATAAAACCTCTAAAGTTGGTCAAAAATTGGCCGATATAAATAATGGCAATCTTTTCTAGTGGGAGGAGGTTGCTCTATTGACGAGTTGGACGACCCTGAGGAGGGTTTGTAATGATAGTGTCACCGGCTAACGCAGGTGTACCACTGATCGCCCCATCCGTTAATGTGCAGACGGAACAAGCAGCTCGCGACAACAAGGCTCGAGAACCTGTGACACCGACAGTTGCATTGGCGAAAACCAATGCAGAGCGCAAAATAAAAAGTGATGAGAAGCGGCGACGCCAATCTTCGTGGGATCCATCGGAGCATCCTGATTACGAAGTGGAATCAGAGGTGGATTGTGCTTATCACCAAGAGCCAGAAGACACATTAGAACGTCTTTTTGGCTTGCTCGCGCTCGAGAGTTACAGTGAGGAACAGGGTAAAGGCTATGCGATACGCTTTCGATTGCCTAAGCGCATTTTGGATGCAGCGGTCAAACAGGAATTGATGGAAAAGCGCAGAAAGGTGATTAAGTTCCATTATGGTCACTCGGTCGCGCCCCATACCCCGTCAGAAGTGATAGCAGTATTATGATGACTCAATATCCTACCCAAACAAAAACGCTCCAAGCAGGTTCACTGATTGGAGCGTTTTCTTTTTAGCGCTGAAGCCCGGCTAGCGTTGAAACTGAGCTGAGATTACTTTTTCGCTTTCGCAAACGCTGCGGCAAAAGCGCCGCCCATCGCGTTGTTGGATGATGAGTCATCACGGCGAGGCTGGCGTCGCTGTGGTTGGTCATTGCGACGAGGCGCTGCTGTAGAGCGTTGGCTGCGGTTGTCTTGACCTGGTTCGTCGCTCAAACGCATCGATAGACCAATACGCTTACGCTGTACGTCCACTTCCATCACTTTCACCTTAACGATGTCACCCGCTTTTACCACTTCACGTGGATCAGACACAAAGCGATCTGTCAGTGCCGAAATGTGGACGAGACCATCTTGGTGCACGCCGATATCAACGAAGGCGCCGAAATTGGCTACGTTCGATACTACGCCTTCTAGAATCATGCCTGGTTCCAAATCAGAAACCGAGTTAACGCCTTCTGCAAATGTCGCCGTCTTGAACTCTGGACGCGGGTCACGACCCGGTTTATCTAGTTCTTTGATGATGTCTGTAATGGTTGGAACACCGAAGTTTTCATCGGTGTAATCCACGGCGTGTAGGCCTTTTAGGAAGTTAGAATCGCCGATCAGAGCTTTGATGTCTTTGCTGTTCTTCTCAGAAATCGCTTTTACCACTGGGTACGCTTCAGGGTGAACCGCAGACGCGTCAAGTGGATTCTTGCCATCCATGATTCGTAGGAAGCCTGCACACTGCTCGAACGCCTTAGGCCCTAAACGAGGTACTTTCTTCAATGTCGTACGGGCTTCGAAACGACCATTTTCGTCACGGAAGTCGACAATGTTCTGCGCGATGGTGCTCGACAAGCCAGCTACGCGTGTGAGTAGTGCGGCAGAGGCGGTGTTCACATCAACACCAACCGCGTTTACACAGTCTTCTACAATGGCATCCAGACGTTTTGCCAGCATAGATTGACTCACGTCGTGCTGGTATTGACCCACGCCTATTGATTTAGGATCGATTTTTACTAGTTCAGCCAGTGGGTCTTGAAGACGACGAGCAATCGATACGGCACCACGTAAAGACACGTCCATGTTAGGGAATTCTTTGGCTGCAAGTTCAGATGCCGAGTAAACAGACGCCCCCGCTTCACTAACGATGATTTTCTGAACGTTTAGGTTGCCACGCTTAATAACGTCTGCGACAAAGCTGTCAGTTTCACGCGAAGCGGTGCCATTACCAATTGCAATCAAGTCAACATTGTATTTGCGCACTAATTGGTCGACGATGTGCGCAGATTTGTCGTACTGCTTTTGCGGTGGGTGAGGGTAGATGGTTTCGGTTACAAGCACCTTGCCAGTAGGGTCGACAATAGCTATTTTAGAGCCTGTACGCAGACCTGGATCGAGACCAAGAGTGGCACGAGGACCTGCCGGAGCCGCCATCAGCAAGTCTTTTAGGTTGGTGGCGAAGACTTCAATCGCTTCGATTTCTGCGCGCTCTTTCATTGCGCCCATTAGCTCGGTTTCCATGTGCATCGATACTTTGATGCGCCATGCCCAACTGATCACTTGTTTGCGCCATGTATCCGCGGGTGCGCTGCTTAATGTCACGCCGTAGTGGTCAGCGATAATCGTCTCGCAATAAGACTGACGAACGCCTTCTTCTTGTTCTGGATCGGCATTCATTGCCAATGTCAGAAAACCTTCGTTTCGGCCTCGTAGCATTGCCAGCGCACGGTGTGATGGCACTTTGCTGAGTGGTTCGTTGTGGTTGAAGTAATCTTTAAACTTCTCGCCTTCTTGCTCTTTACCCTCAACGACGCGAGCGCCCATCTCTGCATTGCGGTTTAGGTGGCCACGGATTTTCTCTAGTAGGTTGGCGTCTTCTGCAATGCGTTCCATGATGATCGCGCGTGCGCCATCGAGTGCGGCTTTCGTGTCAGCCACCCCTTTATCAGCATCAAGGTATTTACTTGCTTCGCTTTCTGGTTCGGTTTGCGGGTGGTGCCAAAGTTGCTCCGCTAGCGGCTCAAGACCTGCTTCAATCGCGATCTGGCCTTTGGTGCGGCGCTTTGGTTTATAAGGCAGGTATAAATCTTCAAGGCGAGTCTTGCTGTCTGCCTGAGTGATTTCTTGTTCAAGCTCTGGCGTCAGTTTGCCCTGTTCTTGAATCGATTTCAGGATAGTTTGACGGCGGTCATCCAGTTCACGAAGATAAGACAGACGGCTGTCTAGATTACGCAGTTGGGTGTCATCAAGGCCACCTGTTACCTCTTTACGGTAACGTGCAATAAATGGGACAGTGTTACCATCATCAATAAGGGTTACAGCGGCATTGACTTGCTCAGGGCGAACATTCAGCTCTTGAGCAATCATGCGACAGATAGCTTGGCTCATCCGTGTATTCTCTTTAATTTTGTTTGGTATTGGTGTGTTATAGAACATTGGGGTTATTCAGGGAATTTGCAATGTTTTAAACGAGTCGCGCAAAAATTTACCGAGTGCTGGTGGACATCAGTCAGATTTGTGTCAAAACTGTAATCAAATTCAGAACTTATATGTTTGATTGTCGACTAACTCATACCTTAGCTCACACGGAAAACAATGATGAAGAAAATGTCTTTGGCTTTGGCGCTCTTTGGCGCCGTATTGGCGACGCCGCTCGCTTGGTCGCAAACACTTTCCGCGACCACTCAGGATCCGATTTACCAACTTGATGACAAAGTTGTATTGGGGCGAGTAGAGAGTGTTTACTACAGTGACATTGCCGAGCTAAGTGACGTGCCTTTTATCGGCAAGATTGATACTGGTGCTGATACCACCTCAATGCACGCAGAAAATATCCACGTTAGCAGTCGCCATCCAGAATACCAAAATTTTAAAGATGACAAGCTGATGCGGGCAATCGTTGATGATCTTGGTGGCACCAAAGCCAAATGGGATACAGGTAGCTTTAAGCCGTATCAAGTCACCGTGAGCTTCACTATTCATCATCCATACACGGGTAAAGAAATTAAGGTCACGGATGATCTTGAAAGCATCAGTGCGATCCGCAGCCGAACCAGCGAGAAACCGATTCTACGTCCTGCGGTGAAAATGCCGATGACCATTGCTGGGCGTACTGTGGATACTGTGGTTAACCTGACCAAGCGTACTCAATTCTCTGCGCCTATCCTGATTGGTAAGACTTACCTTGATAACAATGCGTGGGTGTTTGCTGGTTACGATTACCTGCAAGAACAACCCAATGCGCAAATTATCGGTAAAAAAGAAACGGTGGAAGTGGAGGGGGTGCCTTACAAGGTTAGTATTTCGACCTCTAGTCGTTACACCAACGTGCATGCACTCAACATCAAAGTCGACCAGAAGAAAAAACAAGTTTCTTTCACCCTTGAAGGTGAAAACGGTAAGCGTCACCCAATGACGTTACCATTAGTGCGAATGCTGAAAACCAGCAAGAGCGAGCGTCCTCTGGTTTACCTTCCGGTCAAAGTGAGCGAGACCGAGACGCAACAATGGTTGGTTTACCTGCGTGATCGCAGCAAATTCAGCTCGCAAATCCGTTTGGGAAGAGATGTTGCAAGCCAGCACTTTGTCATTGATACCGATAAAGAGAACTTGCTCGGTGGTGTGGAAAAGTCATTTAAGAATGCGTTGAAATCTGCGCCGCTAGTGATCTCGCCAGAAGAGTCAGTCAACATTGATGGTCATGTACTGCCAGCGTATCCAACTTTCGCGGTGAAAACGCCACTTCTGCGTGTTAATGGCTTGGAATTGACAGAAAAAGACAAGAAAGAAGTGGTGACCTTTTATCTGCCAAGCAGTAAAGGTAAAGAAGAAAAAATCACTAAGCGTGTGCTGAAGAAGCTTAAAGTGGGGGACTCGGTTCGTCCAGTCGTAGAAGGTGAATTCTTGTTTGGCGATGAAGAGCAGAGCATTGAGTTTGCTATTGATGTACTAGACAAAGACGATCAAGAACAGCCATTTTTCGTGTTTGGGCACGAGATGGCGAAAGGTGGAGTGTTGCTCAATACACGCGCTGACCATTTACTGGAGGCGCGCCCATTGTTCAGAGCCGGTCACATTGAAGTGGCAGAAGTGGAAGGCATGTCTTTCCCTGTGAAGCTGGATACCGGTGCGGATGTGAGCTCGATTAATGCTCAAAACATCAAACAGTTCAAGGAAGATGGTAAAGATATGGTGAGTTTCACTTACGAGAACGCTAGCGGTGTGAAGAAGGCATTTATCAAGCCCGTTGTCGACGTGATGCGCATTACGGCCAAGAAAGGTGAGAAAGCCAACGTACGTCCCGTGGTGGAAATGCACGTTAAGCTGGGCGAATTAGAGAAGAAGATCCGCGTTAACCTACAAGACCGTAGCCGTTTTTATTACAGCATGATTTTGGGGAGGAACTTCCTCAAACATGGTGCGATCGTTGCCAGCGACACTAACTACATAGTGACCGATAAGCCCGACGAAGAAAAATAAGTGGCTTAAGCCCATATCGCACTGTTAAGGTGCGATATGGTTTGCTGGGTGTAGGAGTCATGGGAAGATGGCTTTAAAGTGTCAATTCACGCGAAAGGATTTTTTGTTAAGATGACTATCGCAGTCAAGAATGGATTCACAACAGTAAAGATATTGGATTATTCAAATTGAAAACAAAACTCATCACTCGAGAAGGTTACAACAAACTCAAAGCTGAGCATGATCACTTATGGAATGAAAAGCGACCTGAAATAACCAAGATAGTTACGTGGGCAGCAAGCTTAGGTGATCGTTCAGAAAATGCCGATTACACCTTCAATAAACGCCTATTACGTCAAATCGACCGTCGTGTTCGCTTTTTGCGTAAATTTTTACCTGAAGTGAAGATTGTAGATTACTCGCCTCAGCAGGAGGGTAAAGTATTTTTTGGTGCTTGGGTTGAAATCGAAAATGAGGCAGGAGATGTTAAGCAGTTTAGAATCGTTGGCCCGGAAGAAATTTATGGTGATGCCAAGGGTTATATCTCAATTGACTCTCCAATGGCGCGTGCTTTACTGAAAAAAGAAGTCGACGATGAGATAACTGTCCGCACTCCTGAGGGAGACAAAGAATGGTTTATCAATTCAATCACCTATATGACGGAATCAGCCTGAATCTGGCATATTAAGATGAGGAACCAAGGGGTTACCTTCTTCTTATCTTTCTGCTGTTCAGGTTCTGCTAATCAAGGTATAGAAATATCGAATCATGCAGAATCAATGCTCATTAATTCGGTTTTCTCGGAATTAAGGAAAACCTACCCAAAGCTGCATATCCGTAACTAAATGCAATATTTCTTAGTTTTTATCTGCTGTTCTTTTTCAGTTTAAACCAAATCTTTTTTCGGCTATTGCTTCTCATAATAATTCCTCTAAGACAACACCGCTTTGCCCATTTGATATTCTTTGTAGCAAGCTATTAATTGATATTTTTTTATCAATTAAAACTTTTCTATTGTTGTTTGATTTGTTTTCAATGATATCTGATTTAGTCGATATTTTATTAGACATAGGATGCCCCTTATTTGTTATTTAAATTAAGGTGCACTGAGCATAGGTGTTATTCTAGGATAGAGAATTAAGGGGTATTACAGAGAGATACTTGCAAAGGATGACGCTGAAAACTTACTTTATGTTTTTATCTTGAAACAACGCTTTGTCAGAGCAACTTCCTTATCGCTTTAGCGACAAGGAAGTGAAATTTTTATTGTAAGGCTAGATAGCCATTACATTTTCGGCTTGTAAGCCTTTTGGTCCATGACCAACGGTAAAGGAAACCTGTTCGCCTTCAACAAGTTTTTTAAAGCCATCACCTAAGATGCTACGGAAATGAACGAAAAGGTCATCACCACTTTCTTGTGAAATAAAACCGAAACCTTTAGCTTCGTTGAACCACTTAACTGTACCAGTTGCTTTGTTAGACATATTATGTCCCTTATAAAAAAATTAAAATTAAGGTGCACTGAACATAGGGGTAATTTTAGGATAGAAATTTAAGAGGCATTACAGAGAGAAACTTGTCAGGGATTACGCTGGAAAACTTACTTTAATAATTATATCTTTAAATAACTCTTTGTCAGAGCGACTTCCTTATCGCATAAGCGACAAGGAAGTAAAATATTTACTGTAAGACTAGAGAGCCGTTACATTTTCAGCTTGTAAACCTTTTGGTCCATGACCAACAGTGAAAGAAACTTTTTCACCTTCAACAAGTTTTTTGAAGCCATCACCTAAGATGCTGCGGAAATGAACGAAAAGGTCATCACCACTCTCTTGCGAAATAAAACCGAAACCTTTAGCTTCGTTGAACCACTTAACTGTACCAGTTGCTTTGTTAGACATATTATGCCCCTTATAAAAAATTAAAATTAAGGTGCACTGAACATAGGTGTAATTTTAGGATAGAGAATTAAGAGGTATTGCAGAGAGAAACTTGTCAGGGATTACGCTGGAAAACTTACTTTAATAATTTTATCTTTAAACAACTCTTTGTCAGAGCAAGGGCCACTATACAGGGTTATTTGACTAAAGATAGCTTTATTTGTGATTTTTTGTTTTTATTTTTTCTTACTGTGTTGATTTCTGCGTATCGACCTTTGCTATCGGGCTTAGTGGCACCAACCCCAGTCACTCTTGTTGAGTTCAATACCAGCACTTCAAAGTGTGCATACAGGACAGGAGCTCGTCCTGTGATCATGAAAATCATGCGCTCAAACGAAATTAATTGTTAAAACTTTGGCTTAGATAAAAAGAGTAACAATTTGCACAAGCACGTTTGAAAAAACAGTGATACATTTCGGACAATAGATGCCTTTCAAAGGATGTTTCAATGCAGGAAAATCATAAAATACTCGTTGTTGATGACGATGCTCGTTTGCGTGCCCTATTGGAGCGTTACCTCTCTGAGCAAGGTTTTCAGGTGAGAAGTGTCGCTAACGGCGAGCAAATGGATCGTCTTCTAACCCGGGAAAACTTCCACCTTATGGTGCTGGATTTAATGTTGCCGGGTGAAGATGGCTTATCGATTTGTCGTCGTTTACGTAATGCAAACAACACGCTACCTATTCTAATGTTGACGGCGAAAGGCGATGAAGTCGATCGCATCGTTGGTCTTGAAGTGGGAGCAGATGACTATCTGCCAAAGCCGTTCAACCCCCGCGAATTGTTGGCTCGTATTAAAGCAGTACTTCGCCGTCAAACGGTCGAACTGCCTTGTGAGCCGGGGCAGGGGTATTTTGGTCGTGGTGCAAAACAGAGACTTTCGCCTTAACCTGGGCACGCGTGAAAATGTCCCCGAGGTGACGAAGCGATGCCACTGACCTCTGGTGAGTTTGCGGTGCTGAAAGCATTAGTGACCAATGCGCGCGAGCCCATGTCGCGTGATAAGTTGATGAATATGGCTCGAGGTCGAGAATACTCAGCAATGGAGCGCTCTATCGACGTTCAAATCTCACGTCTACGCCGTATGTTGGAAGATGATCCGAGCAAGCCGCGTTACATCCAAACGGTGTGGGGCTTAGGTTATGTGTTCGTCCCAGACGGCAAACAAGCGTAATCACCTCTTAGGTCTACCGATAATACTCGGTTGCTCATATTCCACCCTCAAACCCTTTACTGTTTGAGGGCTGGATGCTCGCAAAGAATGTTGTTCTCTAGGAACAGTCCATCAGGAATACTCCATGCGAATCCGAAGTTCATTTACACAATCTATTCTACTGTTCGTTTCTTTGCTTCTCGCTAGCCAAGTCTTCTCTTACTACGCGGTATTTAACTACGCCTTGATGCCAAGTTTGCAGCAGTTCAACAAAATTCTCGCTCATGAATTGAATTTAGTCCTTGATCAAAATGAGGGCTCAAATAGTGATACACCGCTGCGCCATGAATTGCTCGAAAACCTGGGCGTCACGGTGCACAGTGTGAAAAGTGACATGATGCGTGAGTTTGATAGTGCGCTGCCGATTGATTTAATGTCGGAAGAAATGACACAGCAGCTTGATTCCCCAACAGAAGTCCGTTTGATGCTAGGTAGCGAGAGCTATATTCTTTGGATGCGTATCGATCAGTTACCGGATTCTATTATTCGAATTCCTCTTTCCGAACTACAAAAAGAAGATTTTGTTCCTCTATTTAGTAACAACTTGATCATGGCATTAGTGATCATTGCAGGGGGGTGGCTGTTTATTCGTTTGCAAAACCGGCCATTGATTGCGCTGGAGAAGGCGGCGGAAGAAGTTGGGCGAGGAGAGATACCGCCACCGTTACCGCAAAGGGGCGCATCGGAAATCCGTTCTGTAACCCGTGCATTTAACCAAATGTCGAAAGGTATACAAGAGTTGGAAGAAGACCGAGCCTTGTTGATGGCAGGGATTAGCCACGATTTGCGTACGCCACTGACGAGAATTCGCTTAGCGACAGAAATGATGTCGCCAGAAGACAGTTACTTAGCGCAAGGTATCATCAGCGATACTGAAGAATGCAATGAGATCATCAGCCAGTTTATGGACTACCTTAAACCCGTTAATAGAGAATCATTTGAACGGGTTGATATCAACACCATAATCAGCGACGTTGCGACATCAGAAGGGAGTTATGATATCGATATCGAAACCGAGCTCAACCCAACAAAGCCAGTGGCGAAAGGCAGTCCTATCGCCATTAAACGCGCGGTGAGTAACCTAGTGGTGAATGCGCTACGCTACGGCAATGGTAGGGTGAAAATCAGTACAGGTGTGACGGCTGACAAGCAGTTAGTGTGGGTGTGTGTTGAAGATAATGGTCCGGGGATCGAACCATCGCAAGTTGCACGCTTGTTTGAACCTTTTACTCGTGGTGATACGGCGCGAGGCAGTGAAGGGACGGGCTTAGGTTTGGCGATTGTTAAGCGCATTGTCAGTCAACATTCTGGTTCGGTTGTGGTGCGTAACCGCAGCCAAGGTGGGTTAAGCGCGCAAATCAGCTTTCCAACCAAGTAAATCTTTTAAGCAAGTAGATTTTCCGGGCAAGTAAGTTTTCCCCCAAACACTGCCAACAAAAAAGCCCAACCAAAATATCGGGTTGGGCCTTTTGAGCATCCAGTGTTAGGTTAAGATTCTTTAATCGTTTGAGCTGTGGGCTCATCATCCTCTTCCAGTTTCTCTGGAAGCAATAGGTTCAGAATGATAGCGGTAATGCCGCCAGCAGCCACGCCAGTTGAGAAAATACTTTTAATGAACTCAGGCATGAATTGCAGAATTTCTGGTTTTTGTGCGATACCCAAGCCCATTGAAAATGACAGTGCCATGATCAAAATAGCGCGACGGTCTAGATCAACACGAGAGATGATGCGCACACCCGCCGCTGCGATAGTACCGAACATCACTATGGTGGCACCGCCCAATACTGGCTCAGGGATCAGCTGAACAAAGCTGGCTACACCCGGGAACAAGCCCAGAATCACTAACATACCTGAGATGAAGTAGCCTACATAGCGGCTGGCGACACCAGTCAGCATAATGATGCCGTTGTTTTGGCTGAAGGTTGAATTTGGGAAGCTGTTGAATACTGCTGCAATGGCTGAGTTCAAACCATCTGCTAATACGCCACCTTTGATGCGCTTCATGTAAACCGGACCTTTTACTGGCTCACCGGAAACCTCAGACGTTGCAGTAATGTCGCCAATTGCTTCTAGAGCGGTGATAAAGAAAATCAGAACCAGCGGGATAAACAGAGACCAGTCGAAGCTCAAGCCGTATTGCATGGGTATCGGCAGTGCGATGAGGTCTGTTTTCCCCAGTTTGGACGTGTCGACCATACCCATAAAGCATGCCATAACGTAGCCAACTAGCATGGCAATCACGATAGATGCAACGCGCACGTAAGGGTTTTTTGAGCGGTTAAGGATCACTATCAAACCAAGTACTGTGCCCGCCAAAGCCAACTTATCTAGGCTACCGAAAGAGCCATCACTTATGGCAGCGTAGCCGCCACCCATAGAGACCAAGCCTACCTGGATAAGTGTCAGGCCGATAAGCGTTACAACAATGCCAGATACCAGCGGCGTGATGATACGACGTGCGTGTTCTAGCACTCGAGATAACAGGATTTCAGCAAAAGAGGCCACCAAGATGGTGCCGAAAATTGCCGCCATCATGGTACTGATGTCAGCGCCGCCTGCTTTTAGGGACAGGCCAGCAGCGATAATCGGACCGAGAAAGTTAAAGCTGGTCCCTTGCACTGAAAGTAAGCCCGAGCCGATAGGGCCAAACGTACGGATCTGGATAAATGAAGATACGCCAGATGCAAATAATGACATGCTGATGATGGTATTCGTTTGGTCAGCAGGCACCCCCAAGGACTGACAAATAATCAGAGAAGGAGTGATAACGGCTACGAACATCGCCAGTAAGTGCTGAACTGCAGCAAAAATGGTCTGAGGTAGTGGTGGACGATCGTTTAATTGATAGACCAGTTCCGAAGCTCGGTTTGAAGTTGTCATGTTTATCTCGCTAGTCGCAATAATTCTTGCCCAGAGCTCGCTGAATGGGAGGACTGGGTGGAGTTGACGTTATATAACCTGTGATTGCTGTTAATCAGTGTCAACTCAGGTTGGTTTGATGTGATAGGGCGCACACCATAAATTTTGAGCGAGATTATAGAGAGATTCATCAAAAAAGCAAACGTTTGCTCTTGGTTGAAAAGAAAAGGCGAACGGTTTTGCTCGCCAAGATAGTTTATGCCTTAGAATAAATGTCACGTTCACCTAACCAACGGTCGATGATTGCTATGGCATTGGTCGGGTAGTTGTCATGAATATGGCGCGCGATACGTTGAACTTCTGGGATTAATCGTTGATCTCTGACTAAGTCAGCAATCTTAAAATCAGCCAAGCCAGTTTGCTTGGTGCCAAGAAGCTCACCCGGTCCGCGGATCTCCAAGTCTTTCTGTGCAATCACAAAGCCATCGTTGCTTTCTCGCAATACACCCAAGCGTTTTTGGGCAGTTTTGGACAGTGGTGAGTGGTACAGCAACACGCAGTGACTGGCGACTGAGCCTCGACCGACACGTCCTCTTAGCTGGTGTAACTGAGCTAAACCTAGCCGCTCTGGGTTTTCGATGATCATCAGGCTGGCGTTAGGCACGTCGACACCAACTTCAATCACCGTGGTTGCGACCAGCAAATGCAGTTGGTTGTCTTTGAAGTTCTGCATGACCGCTTGTTTTTCTGCGGGTTTCATTCGTCCGTGCACCAGACCAATTTTTACGTCGGGCAGTTTGCGTTGTAGCTCCTCTGCGGTATCGGCGGCGGCTTGAGCTTCCAGTACTTCGGATTCATCAATCAAGGTACACACCCAATACGCTTGCTTGCCCTCATTTAAGCAGGCACTGCGTACTCGTTCGACAATGTCATCGCGTTTGGTGTCAGGAATGGCGACGGTTTGGATGGGCGTTCGACCCGGCGGTAATTCATCAATCACCGACGTTTCTAAATCTGCATAGGCTGTCATGGCTAACGTTCGTGGGATCGGCGTTGCTGTCATGATGAGCTGATGTGGGTAAGCGCCTTGTTTTGCGCCTTTCTCACGCAGCTCTAAGCGCTGGTGGACACCAAAGCGGTGCTGTTCATCAATGATGACCAAAGCTAGATGATGAAACGCAACATGTTCCTGGAAGAGGGCGTGAGTACCTACGACCATTTGCGCTTCGCCACTGGCAATACATGCCAGTTCAGCCTCTCTGGCTTTTCCTTTCAATTTGCCCGCAAGCCAACCTACTTGAATGCCCATTTTTTCGAACCAATTGGCGAAGTTGATGGCGTGCTGCTCAGCAAGCAGTTCGGTCGGCGCCATTAAAGCCACTTGGTAGCCGTGCTCAATAGCTCTGGCTGCTGCGAGCGCGGCAACCAAGGTTTTTCCTGAGCCTACGTCACCTTGAACGAGGCGCATCATTGGATGAGCTTTTTCTAAATCCGCTTCAATTTCTTTCACCACTCGTGCTTGAGCATTGGTTGGTGAGAAGGGTAATTGATCCAACAGTTGCTTTTTCAGTGAATCACATGACGCTAAGGGTAAGGCGATGTCTTGTTGTCCTTTGCTACGCACAGCCAGCATGGAGAGGTTCTGTGCCAGCAACTCTTCCATGATCAAACGAATTTGAGCTGGGTGCTTGCCTTCATCAAACTCATCCAAATTAATCTTGGGAGGTGGTCGATGAATGGTATGCAGTGCTTGCGACATGGTGATCTGATGATCGTACAAACCGGCGGGCAACAGCTCTTGTACTGCGGCTTTATCGAGGAGTGATAAGGCTTGCTCTGTCAAGTTACGCAAGGTGATTTGACGCAATCCGTCGGTGGTTGGATAAACAGGGGTTAAGCTCTGTTCTGCGTCCGACTTTTGCTCGTTAGCATAAAACTTGTAGTCAGGGTGGACCATTTCCAAGCCCATACTACCACGCTTAATCTCACCGTAAGCATGTACTAACTTACCCTGTGAGAAATTGTTCTTGATCGCGGCAGTAAAGTTAAAAAAGCGTAGGGTAATGGTGCCATTTCCGTCGCTGATTTTTACTGTCAGCATTTTACGTTTGCCGAAAATGGTATCGACAGCCATGACTTTGCCTTGTATCGCCGCCCATAGTCCGGCATGCAGCTTGGCTATGGGATAAATGCGAGTGCGGTCTTCGTAGCGAAGAGGAAGGTGAAACAGCAGATCTTGAACGCTATGCAAGCCAACTTTGGCGAGTTTTTCTGCGACTTTAGCGCCAACGCCAGACAGGGAAGTTAGAGGAACCGCTGATAACATTTGGGCAGACATAGTAGGCTCAGAAAATAGTTAACATAGCCGTATGTTAACCACTAAGCTGTGTTTTTGTACAGGATTAAGTTAGAAGAAGGGATATGGGAATGCTCACGCTCCGAGATTAGAGAACGCTTCGCTTTGGGAATCGGGATGTGTGCGCTGGGGTATGGACTGAAAGAAGCTTAAGTATAGAAATTGTTGACGGAACTTGTCTCCAGAAAGGCAAAATAGAATCGAATCCCGAATCCCGAATCCCGAATCCCGAATCCCGAATCCCGAATCCCGAATCCCGAATTTATTTCTTCTGCATCTCTTTCCACCACGATTCGTCAGCCACAATTTGCCCTTCTTCATCAAGTTGCGGATATTCCAGTCCCTTGCGCTTAGCCACTTTTGCTAATACCGGGTGACCACGTTCAAATAGAATTCGCTTGATGGCTTCTTTAGGTAATGCGCTTTCTTCACGTTGGTACATACCTGCGGCTTCACGCTGACGTTGCGCTTCGTAAAGAATCACGGCGCTGGCGACAGATACATTCAGAGATTGCACCATACCAATCATTGGGATGATGATGTCTTGGTCTGCGAGTTTCTTGGCTCGATCTGAAGCGCCAACCTTTTCACTGCCAAGAATGATGGCTGTTGGTTTGGTGTAGTCGATGTCACGAAAGTCGACGGCGGTATCGGATAGGTTGGTCACCAAAACCTGCATACCTTGCGATTTTAGCTCGCTAATCGCAGTGTCAATTGAGTCGTGGGTATCCACTTCCACCCAGTTGCGTGCACCTGCTGAGGTGTGGGCAAGGGTGCGCATTTTATCTGGCCAAATCGCATGGACTTTGTGTAAGCCAGTCGCATCAGCGGTACGTATCACTGCGGAAACGTTATTTGGCTTATGTACTTCTTCAAGGCACAGGGTGAGATCGGTTTGGCGTGCTTTGAGTACTTGATGGATACGGTTGTAACGTTCTAAATTCATAATAAATGGGGATATAAAAAATCGCCACCCGGTGTGCGGGTGGCGATAGAGTTTAGTTCTTTCTTCTTCTGACTCGGGTCGCCTGCGGCATGCTCTTGATTTTACGCATGATGCCAGCAAGGTGAACACGATCTTTGGTGGTTAGCAGAACGGTAACCGTATACAAGCGACCATCTCGCTCTTCGGTAGAAAGACCATGAATGTTCGAACCCGTTTTCGAAATCACATTGGTTAATTCCGCCAGAGCACCTTGGCTGTTGAGCATATCGACTTTCAGCTCAGCAATGAACTCTTTGTCGTACTGTTCAGACCAAGCAACGGCCATGTATTTGTCCGGCTCTTTCTGGTAACCGCGCACGTTTGGACACGTTTCACGGTGCACCACAAGACCACGACCCGGTGATACGTGGGCGATGATGTGGTCATCTGGGATCGGGTGACAACAGTTCGCAAACGTCAGCAGCAATCCTTCCGCACCACGGATTGGCAGTTTCTTGTTCGAATCACTTGGAATCGAGCTTGTCGTGGTCAATTCGTCGGTGTCACCCAATAGGCGACGAGCAATGATGATGCTCATCAACTCACCCAAGCCAATCGCTGCCAGCAGATCGTCGACGCTTTCTAGACGCAGATCAGTCAGCACTTCTTGGATGTTTTCAGGGTAGATGGAATCAATCGAATGACGGCCCAAAGCGTGGTTCAGTAGACGGCGGCCTAAGACTATCGACTCTTCACGACGCATGGTTTTCAATACTTGACGAATCTTAGTACGAGCACGTGAGGTGACCACATAGTTCAACCAAGCTGCATTTGGACGCGCGCCTGGTGCACTGATGATCTCCACTGTTTGACCGTTCTTCAGCGCCTTACTTAATGGGTAAGGGTTACGGTCAACACGGGCACCAACACAAGAGTTACCGACATCTGTATGTACGGCATAGGCGAAATCGACGGCGGTTGCACCTAATGGCAATTCAACGATACGGCCTTTTGGTGTAAAGACATAAATCTCGTCAGGGAATAGATCCGATTTTACGTTTTCAATGAATTCGAACGAGTTACCCGCGCTTTGTTGAAGTTCAAGCAGGCTTTGCATCCAACGCTGAGCTTTCACTTGCGCTGTCGTGCCTGACTTGTCGCCCTTGTCTTTGTATGACCAGTGCGCAGCGACACCTTTGTCCGCCATTTGATCCATATCTTCGGTACGGATCTGAACCTCAACGGGTACGCCGTGAGGGCCGACCATCGAAGTATGTAGCGACTGATAGCCGTTTGCTTTTGGCACCGCGATGTAATCTTTCATGCGACTAGGGCGTGGCTTATACAAGCTGTGTACTTGGCCGAGAGCACGATAACAAGTATCAGCAGTATCAACCACGACACGGAAAGCATAGATGTCCATGATGGTGTGGAAACGCTGCTCTTTGGTTTTCATCTTGTTGTAGATGGAGAACAGGTTCTTTTCACGCCCTAACACACGTGCATTCAAGCCAAAATCTTCAAGTCGACCTTCAATTTCGCTGTGAATACGTTGGATCATCTCTTTACGATTACCGCGGGCTGCTCTAACCACTTCTTTTAGAACGCGATAGCGGTTTGGATAAAGTGCTTCGAATCCAAGCTCTTCGAGTTCCGTTTTGATATTATGAATACCAAGACGATGAGCCAGCGGCGCGTAGATCTCCAGCGTTTCGCGAGCGATACGGCGTTTTTTGTCGGGGCGCAGGGCACCCAATGTGCGCATATTATGCGTACGGTCAGCCAGTTTGATCAAAATAACGCGGATGTCTTGCACCATGGCCAAAACCATCTTACGAAAGTTCTCGGCTTGCGCTTCTTTTCTGTCGCGGAATTTGAGTTTGTCCAGTTTAGATACACCATCCACTAACTCAGCGACGGTATTGCCGAATTTCTCTTCGAGATCTTCTTTTGTAACGTCACAGTCTTCGATAACGTCATGCAGTAGTGCGGCTTGGAGGGTTTCGATATCAAGGCGCATTTCGGCCAAGATTCGAGATACAGCAACTGGGTGGATAATGTATGGTTCACCGCTTGAGCGGGTTTGCCCTTCATGGGCATCTCTTGCTACCACATAAGATTGACGCAGAGCCTCAATTTGAGGCTCTGTTAGGTATTCTTGGGCAACGTCTTTGAGGCTATCGAATAGATACAAATTATAGGCTCGGGAGGTTGTTGAATTCTAAAGTCAGAATTAACGGTTGTGAGCGATGCTGCTTACTGCCGCTAGCTCTGCCGCTTCTTGCTCTTGTTGTTCTTGACGTTCACGAGCGTCTAGAACTTCTTTAGTAATTAAACCTTCTTCGATTTCGCGTAGAGCGATAACCGTTGGCTTATCGTTCTCTTCTGGCACTAGTGCATCTTTACCGCCAGTTTGCATTTGACGAGCTCGGCGAGCCGAAATCAGTACTAGGTCGAAACGGTTGCCAACTTTTTCAACAGCGTCTTGAACAGTTACGCGTGCCATAAGGACTCCAAATAGTTAACTAAATTTTAAATGACGAGAAAGTATACAGTCTCAGTAGAATATTTACTAGCGATAAGACGTGTGCAACAGCAATGACTTTCTCTCTAAGTAATATAAGCTTCCTTACTGAAATAAAGAAGCAAAAAATTTGTGTTTCGGGACAGAATTACTCTGCTAGAAGCGCATCAAGCATACCTTTATATTTAGCAGCTTGCTTTTCTTCCTTCAATCTTTCCGCACGTAAAATGGCTTTAAAATCGATTAATGCCGTATCGAAATCGTCGTTTACGATCACATAGTCGTACTCGTTGTAGTGTGAGATCTCAGATTTGGCTTCTGCCATGCGTTTTGCGATCACTTCTTCACTGTCTTGACCGCGCGTGTTTAGGCGGCGTTCGAGTTCACCATTTGATGGTGGCAGGATAAAGATGCTTTTCGCTTCTGACATTTGCTTACGGATTTGGCGTGCTCCTTGCCAATCGATGTCTAGGAAAACGTCGATGCCTTTGTTCAGCGTTTCTTCAATCCACATGCGTGATGTGCCGTAGTAGTTACCGAACACCTCGGCATATTCTAGGAAGTCGCCTTTTGCAATCAGAGCTTCAAATTCTTGTTTTGCAACGAAGTGGTAGTGGGTACCGTTTTCTTCACCAGGACGCATGGCACGAGTAGTATGAGACACAGATACTTTCATTGCATAGGTTGGATTGCGCTCCAGCATGGCTGAGATTAAGCTAGATTTACCTGCGCCGCTAGGTGCAGATACGATATAGAGAGTACCTTTGCCCATTGTACTGTTCCACTTTGGTTGGATTGAGTAAATGCCGAAAGAAGTATCGACCTTGTTGTCATGCCAATGACGTTGATTGACGAGATTGGTATAACAATAGTACTGGCGTTGATGATTTATCACTCAATTACGTGAAGTAGGTGATAAACCCGCCAGAAAAATGGAGGCGAAGAGTACCATGAACTCCGCACGGTTACTAGCCGATCTTTCAGGCCTGAGGTGATATGAAAATAAAAAAAGGGGAAGCTTTCACTTCCCCAGGCGTGCGACTGACTCACACTTAACTTTTGGAGCAACCACAGTGACTTTGGTTACTATTTTGCAAATCTTGACTTGTTAGCTTTGAGACTCCAGGAAGTTAATCCAAGGGCTGGCGGCAGACTTCATGTCGGGCGACTGCGCTGCACTCTTCATGGCTTTTAGCGCGTTGCTCGGCTGGTTTAATTCGAAATACGCCATTCCTCGAATGTAGTTCAGCTCACCTTTATCGTTACGCTTGGCGTCTGGAGCGGCATTTTTGGCAAACTTAGTTGCTGCAGAGTATTGCTTATCCAAGATCATCAAACGAGCAATCTTGATCTGCGTTTTCGCTTTTGGCGCTAACTGGTAAGCCGCGACATAGGTCTCAATCGACTTATCCAATTCCTGCGCTTGTTGCCAGAAAGCAGCCAGCTTTTCCAAGTTCTTAGCATTACGAGTGACCTTACCTTCTTCCATCGACGTTTGCATTGTCTTGGCGGCTCGGAAGGGAACACCCTGATAAGCTTGGAAATTCACTAAACGTAAGTACTCTTTCTCTTCTTCTAGTAGGCCCAACTTATGAGCCATTTCTAGCGTAGAAAGTGCGTTACGCTCTTGTTTTAGCTCCATGTAGATACCGGACAACTGGGTCCAGTAACGCTTATTTTGCGGATACTTGGTGGTTAAGATTTTCAGTACGCCTGCAACACTCTTGAACTGTTTTAATTCGTAGTGTGCTGACATCAACAGTTGGTACCAAGATTCGCTAGGGTTCTTCGTCATCGCAATGGCCTTTTTCGTCGGCGGAATTGCGTTGCGGTAGTCTTGTAGCTGAATGTAAGCACTGGCTAACGTAATGTAAGCGTGTGCTTGCGGCTTTTCTTCTGTTGTTTCAGCAATCTTAAACCATGTATTCATGGTGTTTACTGATTTCTTAAATTGGCCCTCTGCAAGGTAAAGTTGTGCAAGGCTGTAACGAACCTGTTGAGCAACGGGTACTGGCAAAGCGTCTAATTTGAGCGCTTCAGCAAAGTATTTTGCCGCTTTCGGGTAATCGTCTTTTAAAGAATACAAAAAGCCCATTTGTTGCAATAACACGGCGCGATCGTATTTCTTTTTCTTGGTACTGCCTAGTGCCGAGTTCAGTTTCGAGAGAGCGTCTGAGTATTTCTCAGTTGCAATCAGTTCTTGAACCTTGTTTACCGTGCGAAATGTTCTGTCAGATAACTCTGGTGTTTTTGCTATTGCAGGTGCGCTGTACGCACCTGCAATAACCAATAGAGAAGCTAACAATTTTGTATATGCTTTCATGCTGCGACTCCTTAGTTAGTAGAGAACTCTATTTCTTGCGATAAGCGGGAAGTAACCGGCTTTCCATCAACCATTTTGGGTTTAAAGGTCCACTTTGATACGGTTTTTCTTGCTGCTTTACCCAAGCCTAACTTACGTGGGGTTTCTTTTAAGACTTTGACATCTTGCACGCTACCACGCTCATTCACCGTGAACTCTACTAAAACGATACCTTTCTCTATCCCTGCACGAGCCGCTTTACGTGGCATTTGAGGTTGGAATGTAGCCAGAGGTACAGGACCTCCGCTGCCAGCCAGTTGAGCACCACCACCTTGGGTGTAGTGTCCAAGTACTGAACCACCGGTTACGTTAACGGGTAGATCAAGTTTCGGCATATCCATCGGGATTTGATCCATCACCGGCTTGACCGTCGCTGTCACCTTCATTTCCGGTGGTGGCGGTGGGCGTTTCGGTGGCGGTGGTTTCGGGAGTTCGCGCTTTTTCTCCTGTATTTTTTCGTCCGGTTTAATGCGAATGAATTCCACCATGCGGAGATCATCATTCGACACTAGCTCGTGGCGCTCTTTGTTTACTAGCTTGTCCATCCCCCAGAACAATCCGAGGGAGACAATGAGCGCCAGTGCAATTGAGGCCAGATACCGCATAGGCTTAATCCTTATTGGTTGCGGCAATGGAGATGCTTTCTACACCTGCCATCTTAATCTGGTCCATAACCTTCACGACTACACCAGCGTTCGCTTCAGTATCCGCTTGGATAACAACCGCTCCGTCTGGGCTTTCTGCACGTAGACGTTCGATGTTGGCACGTACTGCATCGACTTCGATGCGACGTTTATCAACCCAAACATCACCTGCAGCGCCAATGGCAACCATGATGTTCCCTTTCTTCACGGTTTGCGCTGAGCTTGCCGTAGGACGATTGACTTCTAGACCGGCTTCTTTAACGAACGATGTTGTTACGATAAAGAAAATCAACATGATGAAGACGATGTCGAGCATCGGTGTCATATCGATAGCAGCTTCATCACTGCTGTCATTGCTATAGCGTCTTTTCATGACCTATACCTCTAATTCCATTTACTCAGGCGATGCCCATTGATTAACTAGCGTGCTTTAGCTTGTCTTCAAGCTTCTGCGTGGTGACTTTGGCTAAATGATCAAGACGAGTACTAAAGAACAGTCCTGATAGTGAAGCCACCATTCCCGCTAATGTTGGGATTGTTGCCTTTGAGATCCCCGAGGCCATTGCTCGAGGGCTTCCTGTACCTGTCACTGCTAAAATATCGAATACTTGAATCATGCCGACAACGGTGCCGAGTAGACCAAGTAGGGGACAAAGCGCAATCAGTACTTTAACGATTGGTAGTCCCTTTTTATTCTCAATATCCTGACGAGAAACGATTTCTTGTCGGATCATCTTAGCGTTCCAGCTTTTATGTTCTGAGCGCTCTTGCCAAAAGCTTACGGCTTGTTTCATTGCTTTTGGCGCGACGGCAGCGAAGTAAAACCAACGTTCTAGCAATACTGCCCATAACATGAAGCTGAGGATGAAGATGGCGACGAGTACATCACCACCCATTCCCAAGAAGCGTCTGATTGATTCAAGTTCTCCAACTAACCACCACATAACGCCTCCTTAGCTTTCGGCTTTATGCAGTTTTTCCTGATAGCGAGCGATGAAGCCTGCACTCTGTTCTTCAAGAGTTTGAACCAAACGACGACCTTTACTGTGTACGATGGTGTACAGGAACAGTAGAGGGATAGCGACAACCAGACCAAGCATGGTAGTTACAAGCGCTTCTGAAATACCGCCAGCCATTAGCTTAGGATCGCCGGTACCAAATAGAGTGATGGCTTGGAACGTTCCTATCATACCCATCACTGTACCCAGTAGACCTAGTAGTGGCGCAACAGAGGCGAACAGTTTTATTGAGCCGATAAAGCGCTCGATGCTCGGTGCGTTACGTAGGATGATTTCGTCCAGTTTTGCTTCAAGGTCTTCAAGGTTGTCACCTTTGTGCTCTTGGTAAGCTTGGATAACTTCACCTAACGGGTTGCCAGGAATAACCGTGTCCGATTGCGCTTGCTTACGCATCTTGCCACCGATAACCAGTAAGCGTAGGTAACAAGCCAGAGCGATAAGTGCGCCAACGGCACCCATAGCAAGGATGACGTAACCAACAATACCACCTTGGTCAATGCGCTCCTGAACGGTTGGGCTTTGTACCAATAGAGACAGAATGACACCGCGAGATGGGTCAATAAACAGTGGTTCATATGTGCCCTCAGCGGCTTCAAAACCGCCAACTAAACGAGTGATGTTTTTGCTTGGTTGACGAGATAGCTCCTCGAACTTACCAGTTTGAGGGACGTAGGTGACGTATTTGCTATCTGCGATTGCATTGAACTCACCGACGAGAGTGACGTCACGTACTGCTTCTTTACCTTCACCGTATACAACGGTTGCTGGTGCGGTAGTGGTATCACCTGATGCAACCACCTGTTGTAGGATCGTGTGCCAAAATGCTTCAAGCTCTTGCGTGGATGGCAGCTCTTTGCTCTCTGCTAGTTTAGAAAGCAGTGCGTCACGCTCGGGGAAAAGAACGGCGTTTTGCGAAGCTGCAAACAGGCCTTTAAATTCGCCTGCATATTGACGAACCACACCAAACATCTCACCTAAAGTACCTGAGCGAACACGCAGTGTTTCCGTTAGGTCGGTCAGTTGTTTGTCGTTTTGATCAAACGTAGCCTTCAATTCATCACCAAGGGCTTGCTGTGCGGCCAATTCTGCACGCGCTTTTTCAAGAAGAGCTGCTTGTTGGTCACGGTTGTTTTTGAACTCAGCTTCACGAGCCTTGTTCTGTTTTGATTCGACGATACTCTCTGATTTTACGTTTTTCAGCAGTTCAGATAGGTTCTTTGGTGCTTCAGCCTGCGCACCAGAAATCATAAATAAGCTCGCTAGCAAGCCAGCGGCCAGAGTTTTGAATCCTTTCATCTCTTATTCCTCCCCAGCAAATACAGGCAGTTTGATCAGCGCTGGTGGCGCTTGTTTCTTCGCGATGCGAAGGCCTTGCTGTACGGCGATACGGTAGTTTTCTGGTAATGATTCCCATTGATGGGTTTGCTGATTCCACATACCCGTCTCACCACCATCCGGCGATTGGAATAGAAGCGCGGTACGACCAATACGAAGGAAGTCGTAAGTCACGGTCTCACCGTTACGCTCTAGGCTAGCTTTGTAAGATTCGATTGAGCGAGAGAAGCCTTCTTCAATTTGATACGCTTCCATCACTTTACGGAATTTCTCTGATGTCGTTACGTCTGCACGATCCATTAAGTCACGCAATTCATTGACTCGCTTGGTGCGCTCTTCTTTTTGGAAGGGAAGATCAAGTACAACGAACTCATCAAGGGCGTCGATCATTTTGAGTGTTAGCGGTACAACCTCGGTCGCTGTTTGATCGATTTGAGCAATCTGACTGTTCAGTGAATCCAATTCGCCTTGTTGCGACTGAACCATACGATTGATTTGCTCGTTGTAGACTTTCATGCTGTCGATCTGTCGCAACAGGCCTTTGTATTCAGCCAGCATGCTTTCAGCACTTTCAGCATAGGTGTCGATTTTTTGTTGTGAAGCCTGAGAAGACTTCGTCGTTTTTGCTTGGTTAGCGACAACGGTACCTGAGTCCGCAGCAATAGCTGCACCACTCACCGATAAAATCGCGGCAGTAACTGCACTTACGCCAAATTCCTTTAACGTCATAGTAGCATCCTTGTCAGTGTATAAAGTCAGTCGAATAGGGCTGGCACAAAACTTTGTGCCAGCAAAGAGTTAGTTAATTAGTATTTAACATTTAGGTTTACGTAGAAGTAACGACCAGCGACATCATAAGTAGTGGTATCTGTATTACCTGAGATAGTGTCCATAATCAGAGGTGGTTCTTTATCAAATAGGTTATTGATACCGCCAGAAAGGGTAATGTCGTTGTCAAACATGTAAGCTGCGCTGATATCATGGTAAACCACGGTTGGGACATTGAAGTTGTAGATTTCGCCATTACTACCAGGTAATTCGTATTCAACACCATCAATTAAGCGCGCGTTCCAATTAGTTTTCCAAGAATCTTTTGCCAAGCCTAAACTTAAGTTTGAGCGATATGCAGAGTAGTTGCCAATTTGGCTACTGATAAACTTGCCCTTGTACTCTTCGATAGAGCCATCGGACTGAGTCACGTCGTATTTAAAGGTGTATGTGTTTTCCCAATTGACAATCAACGTTGCAAAGTCGAAGTCGTTCAAGTAGCGAACATTAAAGTCGAGACCGTTAGTTTCTAGTTTCCCTAGGTTTGTCAAACGTGCATCAATAGAGCTGATGTTACCTTTTGAATCTCGAACGATTTTGTCACAGTAAGTTCCATCAGTATTACATTGATTAAGCATCAATTGTGGATCAACGCTATCAATGAGATTTTCTAGTTCGATTTGCCAGTAATCAACAGTAGCTGACATTCCTTCAACAAAGCTTGGTGCGAACACAAAGCCTAATGACGCAGTGTGACCTTCTTCTGGCTTTAATTCATCATTCGAACCATAGAACACTGGGAACTGTGTGCGTCCACTAGTATCTTGCCCTGTTGGATCGGTTAAAGTATCAAAACTCTCTACTGCACCTCCATAAAGCGCTGAAATAGATGGGGCTCGGAATACATCGCTGTATGAACCTCGGAACATGATGTCTTCAACAGGTTGGTACAAGAAGCTGTAACCAAATGTAGACTCACCACCAAAAGAAGAATATTTATCGTGACGGGCTGAGACTTTCGCTTCTAAATAATCTGCCATTGCTACGTCAGATAAGATTGGTATCAGTAACTCTCCGTAGAATGAATCTACCGTATAGGAACCAGAGGTTGCAGACTCTGCATTGCCACTTGCATTGCCTGACACTACAAGCGCGTCTGGTGTATTTTCACCTTCTTCACGGCGTGTTTGATAACCAGCGGCAAATGCAACGGTTCCCATTTCGTGTTCGAAGACATCTCCGGATACGTTAAAGTCAATGGATTGTTGTTGATTATATCCTGTGTCTTGGCGTGTGAAAGTTGCATAATCAAGAGCTGCTTGACTTACTCCACCAAACAGATTCATCGGTACACAACCTTCGATCACTTGGCCTGCGCTGTCTAGACATTGACCATCTTTAGATGCTCCGATTGCATTGTTGACACGGTCTTTCATGAAGACGTTATTTTCACTTTGAACCGACTTTGTTTTCCCCCAGTTGAAACTAGAATCCCAAACCCAGCCATTCGAAAACTCCCCATCTAGTGCAAAGACAAAACGTGCTGTATCTGACTCAAAGTAGCGATTGCGCCCCTCTGTTTCTACCATCCGTCTGCGCCAGTCTACGATATCAGTACCAGTTGTGTTGTACTCGTTATCTTTAGAAATTGGATCATAGCCATTAAAGTAACCAAAAATAGGCTCAGGAGCTAAAAGGTAGTCTGATTGCGAGTTAGAGTAGAGAGCTTCAAAACTAGCAGTAACAGGGCCTAGGTAATCGTTTTCTGTTACGAGGTAATCACCTTGCGCAGCAAGGTACATTTTTTCAGCTGGGCGCTTCAGATAGTTATCTGGTGCGTAATTATATAGGTCGTCAGGTGCAACAAAGTCACGTAATGTATCACCATTTCCTGGCCCGTATGTTTTTCCATCATAGTAGCCCCAAGGTGTAGCGCTACTACCTCCAACGTAACTTCCTCCACTTCCATCGTGCATTATGTCTGTATTAGAGAAGCCTCTGCTACCAGCACTAATCTCTTTCTCTGTAGTGTAACCTGCTGAAAACGTGATGTTGCCTCGGTCACTTGAAGAGCCTGCTAATAAACTAATATCTGTAACTTCACCATCGCTTTTTGAGGTTCTACCTGATTTTACATTTACTTCAAAGCCTTCGTAATTTTGCTTCGTGATAATGTTTACCACGCCAGCAATAGCATCAGAGCCGTATACTGAGGAAGCTCCATTCTTTAATACCTCAATGCGTTCAACCATTGCAGTAGGAATCATGTTCAAATCGACTGAAGCATCTGCACCAGTGCCACCATTCACCATGCGTCTACCGTTAACAAGAACTAGTGTACGCTCTGGTGATAAACCCCGTAAGTTAACGGTCGCTGCACCGTTACTACCATTGTTCACTGATGTACTTTGAACCGTACCACCAACACCTGGTAGTTGGTTTAGGACATCGCCGATAGATACTAGACCGGTATTTTCAATATACTCTGAGCTTAATACTTGAACTGGTTCTGACCCTTCCATGTCCACGCGAGAAATGCGCGAACCAGTAACTTTCATTTTTTGTAGTTTTTCAACTTGTTGCTCTTCTGCCTGTGTTGCTAGTGGGATCACTGCTGTCGCCGTTCCCAGTGCAAGGCTGATCGCAACAGATAAAGCGGTTGTGTTTTTATACATCCTTGTTGCTCCATTTATTATTATTTCCCTTGTGGTCACATAGCGACCTATTGTGACGTTAATATTTCGTCAACGTCCGGATATGTATAACCGAGATGAAAAAAAGAAGTCAAACCAGTAGTAAACAGAGATAAATAAATGTAAAAAAGATGTAAGAATTCAAATTTAGCATAAATAACAGCATAATTTGCCAATGATAACGTCCAGAACGAGATCTAATTTTGAAAAAACGCCACATTTTGTGTTTCTTATAAAGTCTAATAACTTATATGGTTTACGGTTTTTAAGTGGGTGGTTGGTGCTGAAATTTTATTGATATGTAGATAATTATGCTGCTGCTCGATCTTAGTTGGCTGTGTAGTGCATTGGGTCGGTTTTCTTGGTGGGTATCAGAATATGAGACCCAGCGTTGTAAAAGGGTTCACTCGTATTTTAGGTGTAAATCCAAGTCAGATAATTGTGTCTATTTATTCCACATATATGCATTTCTATACAGACTTTTGGTTTAGGTATGGCTAGATTGATATTCTGTGTGAATTGAATTCGTGGTTTTTTATAATTATTTACAAAAATATTTCTACTTTTCGAGACCGAAAGAAGTTTGTCATGTTTTGAATTCAAACACTTGAAGCTTATCCAGATTCAAGATAAATATGACGCTGAAATTATTGCAGTAGTGGAAAAAACTGGCTTTTGAAATTCAAGGAGAGTGTTTCAACGGTTTTAGTTACTACAGGATAAAAAGCACCATTTTAGGTCGGGTTTATCCTTTCCAACCTCGCCTAATAATGGACAGTAGACAAGGAGCAAGTTGTATATGCTGTCGTACTTTTTACGCCGCTTGGCGCTGGTGGTTCCAACGTTTCTTGGCATTACCATTCTCATCTTCGCGATCACTCGATTTGTTCCTGGTGGGCCTGTAGAGCGCATGTTGTCACAAATGCAAGCACAAGGTGATGGTGCAGCCTCTATTACTGCTGCTGGTGGTAACACTGCGCTCTCTGATGAACAAATCGCAGAACTCAACGCGTTCTACGGCTTAGATAAACCAGTCACAGAAGCCTATATTGAGTGGTTAAGTCGCTTGGTTACACTCGACTTGGGTGAATCCACCCGATACTACGAGCCTGTATCAGACATGATTGCTGAGCGTTTGCCTGTGTCTTTGTTCTATGGCGGCATGACCTTCTTTATTAGTTACTTTATCTCAATTCCTCTTGGCTACTATAAAGCGTTGAAGCACGGCTCGGTGTTTGACTCCACTTCTTCTGTTCTTATCTTCGTTGGCTATGCTTTACCTGGCTACGTGGTTGGTGTTTTGCTGATTACCTTGTTCAGTTATCACCTAGAATGGTTCCCAATGGGGGGCTTTGTCGGGGATGACTTTGATGACTATGAAACCTTTTTTGAACGCGCTCAAGACATCATGTGGCATGCGGTACTGCCTCTTATCTGTTACTTGATAGGTGACTTTGCAACGTTAACGATGACGATGAAAAACAATCTGATGGAAAACTTATCCTCAGATTACATTCGTACTGCGATTGCGAAAGGCTTACCGTTTAAGAAGGCGGTTCGTAAACACGCGTTGCGCAATAGTTTGATACCAATCGCTTCTCACTTTGGTAATTCGCTGCTGTTCTTTATGACAGGGGCATTTCTTATCGAGGTGATTTTCAATATCGATGGTATTGGTTTGTTGGGCTATGAATCCATTATGGAACGTGACTACCCTGTCGTCATGGGCATTGTGGCTATCAATGCGGTATTACTGCTTATCGGCAATATCGTTTCCGATATCTGTGTTGCTTTAGTCGATCCACGTGTGAAGTTTGGAGCGTAATATGATTAAAGTCAGCCCATTAACTCAAAAGAAAATCCGTCACTTTAAAGAAATCAAACGTGGCTACTGGTCGTTTTTGATCTTATCCACCATGTTGATCCTTTCTCTGTTTGCTGAGCTGTTGATCAACAGTAAGGCTTTGGTCGTTAAATACGACGGCAGCTATTACTTCCCGGTCGTCAGTGATGTACGTTTAGGTAGTGAGTTTGGCCAAGCGTCTTCGAGTGAAGCTGATTACCGAGAGTTGCAGAAAGTATTTGAAGCACAAGGCGGCGATAACTTTGTTCTTCTGCCGATTGTTCCTTGGAACCCTTATGAGCAAGACTTTAGTGGTGATTTTCCACCAACAGCTCCAAACGCTGAGCATAAACATTATCTCGGCACGGATGTCATCGGTCGTGATATTTTGGCTCGATTGGTGTACGGCTTTCGCACTGCGATGGGGTTTGCGCTATTAACCATGGCGATCTCGTACGCAATTGGTACTGCCGTTGGCTGTGCGATGGGTTTCTGGGGTGGTAAGTTCGACCTGTTTGTTCAACGTCTAATCGAAGTTTGGTCTATGGTGCCGTTTTTGTACGTCATCATGATCTTGGTATCCATAGTGCAGCCTACCTTCACCTTGTTTGTTGCTATTAACGTTCTGTTTGGTTGGATGGGGATGACTTGGTACATGCGTACCATGACCTATAAAGAATCGGCTCGAGAATATGTGATGGCGGCGCGTGCGCTAGGTGCCTCAACAGGTCGTATTCTGTTCAACCATATCCTACCGAACACCATGGTGATGATCGTAACACTTGCGCCATTTACTATTGCCGCCAACATCACGGCACTGACCGCGCTAGATTACCTAGGCCTAGGTCTGATGCCGCCAACACCAAGTTGGGGTGAACTGCTGCAGCAAGGTAAGTCAAACCTAGACTCGCCATGGATTGTTTCTTCAGTCGTGACTTCTATTGTGTTGGTGTTGGTGATGGTGACCTTCATTGGTGAAGCGATTCGAGCTGCTTTCGACCCGAAAAAATTCACACGCTATGTTTGATCAAGCGTTGTGAGCAAAACATAAAAAGGGAAGTTTTATGAAAAAATTATTTTTAGCGACCACGCTGAGTACCCTAAGTTTTGGTGCGATGTCAGCAACGCTACCGACTGACTTAAACTGGCAAACAAACTGGGATGAGCCGCAATATGGCTCGCCTGAAGCAAAGCGCGGTGGGACTTACCGTACTTACATGTCGAGCTTTCCTCAGACTCTTCGTAGCGTCGGCCCGGATGCAAACGCTGGGTTGCGCCGCTACATCTTGGACGATACTCCGGGATTGGTGGTCCGCCACCCAGACACCCTCGAATTTATCCCTGAGCTGGCCAATGAGTGGGCACTGGCAGGTGACAACAAAACGGTTTATTTCAAACTGAACCCAGCAGCGAAATGGTCTGATGGTAAACCCGTCACGGCAGACGATTTTGTTTTCATGCTTAAGTTCTACCGTTCCAAAGACATTCTTGAGCCTTGGTATAACGATTATTACAACAAAACTGTCGCCGAGGTAATTAAGTTTGATGATCACACGTTCGCAGTGAAGGCCGCAAAACAACTCAACCCTGAAGAGCTGTTGTTAAGAATGGGGGCACTGCGTCCTCGCCCTGCTCATTTTTATGCGAACCCAAAGAAAGATGAGAATGGTGATGGTATTCACGACAACTTTGTTCGCTATTACAACTTCAAGAGCGAGCCTACGACCAGTGCTTACTACCTAGACGATATCAAAAAAGGCAAAAGTGTTACCTTTAAGCACGTCGGTGAGGGCTGGTGGGGTTACACCAATAAGTACTACGAGAACCGCTATAACGTCGACAAGATTCGCATCACGGTTATTCGTGATAACGACATCGCCAAGAAGCACTTTGAGAAGGGCAGTTTAGATGCGTTTGCCCTTGTGCTACCAAGTTTATGGCATGACAAGTCCAATACCGCACCTTATCAAAAAGGCTACATTGAGAAGTTTTGGGGGTACAACCAACCCCCTGTCGGTGCAGGTGGCGTGTGGATGAACACCGCAATGCCATTATTGGATGACTTAAACATCCGCAAGGGGATCACTTACGCGATCGATTTTGATGGCATGATCGAAAACATCATGCGTGGTGACTACAGCCGCAAACCCAACCCAACAGGCTATGGTCACGGTAAATACACATTACCAGATGCGAAAGCACCAAAGTTTGACCCAGAAAAAGCGGCACAAGCATTTGCTGCCGCGGGCTTTGATAAAATTGGTTCGGACGGTATCCGTGTCAATGACAAAGGCCAGCGCTTAAGCTTCGAGCTGACCTACTCGACACCAGTGCACACTCCTCGTATCGCATTTCTACGTGAACAAGCCAAGTTGGCTGGTTTAGACATTGAACTTAAGCTGATCGATGGCTCGTCGATGTTCAAATATGCGCTCGAGAAAAAACATCAACTTGCTTTCTTTGATATGGGCACGTCGGAAATCCCAACTTATTGGGAGTACTTCCATTCCGTGAATGCCAATAAACCGCAAACCAACTCATTCACCAATTACAGCACGCCAGAGTTGGATGAAAAGATCATTACTTACCGTTTTACTATGGACATGGATAAGAAAATCCAATTGGGCCATGAAATCCAACGTGACATCATTGATGCGCACGTGATTGTTCCCGGTTACATGGTGCCATACGTACGTTACGGTCACTGGCGTTGGTTGAAACTGCCAGAGAAGCCAATGAACCGAATGACAGAAGCGTTGTTCAGTGGTGGCATTATTGGTGATGGTACGTACTGGATTGATAAGGACGCTAAGAAACAAACCCAAAAGGCGATGAAGTCGGGTAAAACCTTTGAACCGGTTGTTGTCGTTGATGACACGTATAAGCTGTAAGGATGTGTTATGGAAAACGATGTAATCCTGAGTGTTAAAGACCTAGAAGTTGAATTCACTACTGATGACGGCCCAGTGAAAGTACTGCATGGCGTGAACTTTGATGTTCGCGCTGGGCGTACCCTTGGCCTTGTTGGCGAATCGGGCAGTGGTAAGAGTGTGACGTCCATGTCCATTATGGGGCTGCTACCAAAACCATACGGTAATATTGTCAATGGTGAGGTTGATTATCGCGGGACGAACTTGGTGACACTGCCTGCAGAGCAAATGTATGCCATGCGTGGTGATCGCATTTCAATCATTTTTCAGGATCCAATGACGGCACTGAACCCAGTGCACTCAATTGGTCGTCAGCTATGTGAGGTGTTAGAGCTACACCGCCCTGAGTTAAACAAGAAAGCGCGTGCGGCTTACGCCATTGAAATGTTGGCAAAGGTGAAAATTCCGATGCCGGAGAAACGCTTGAATGAGTACCCGCACAATCTATCTGGCGGTATGCGTCAACGAGTGATGATCGCCATGGCGCTGGCGTGTAAGCCCGACATTTTGATTTGTGATGAGCCAACGACGGCACTGGATGTAACGGTTCAGGCGTCTATTCTTGAATTAATGAATGAACTGCAAGAAGAAACAGGCATGGCGATGATCTTTATTACCCACGATCTTGGCGTGGTTGCAGAGGTGTGTGATGACGTAGCAGTGATGTATGGTGGTCGTATTGTTGAAAAGGCGGAGATTTTCGAGTTGTTCGATAACCCACAACATCCATACACAAAGCGTTTGATGGGGTTGATGCCAAGCTTAGATAATGAGCCCAAGCAGATGATCGACATTAAGCCGATCGATGCCAGTATGTTTGCTAGCTAACTGGTGCAAAGTGAACAAGTCATAAAAGAGGATGTTATGGCCAAAGAAGTATTAAGAATTGAAAATCTTAAGCAGCACTTTGTATCTGGTAAAGGACTGTTTAAGAAAGGCTACACCATCAAAGCGGTGGATGGTGTATCGCTGTCAGTAGGCGAGGGTGAGACCCTTGGTCTAGTTGGTGAGTCTGGTTGTGGTAAGAGTACCCTTGGCCGCACGATTCTCAAGTTGTATGAGCCTACGGATGGCAAGATTTTCTTTGAAGGTAAAGACATCACCAGGTTTTCTGTCAAAGAAATGCGCTCGTTACGTAAAGACATGCAAATTGTCTTTCAAGATCCGATGGAGTCACTTAACCAACGCCATACCATAGGCATGATTCTCGAAGAGCCGTATGTGATTCACAACATAGGTACTTCAGCTGAGCGTAAACAATGGGCGAAAGAGCTATTGGTAAAAGTCGGCTTGCCGGAAACGGCGGTGAACCGTTACCCACATGAGTTCTCTGGTGGTCAGCGCCAGCGTATTGGCATTGCTCGTGCGATAGCGCTTAAGCCTAAGTTGCTGATTTGTGATGAGTCTGTGTCAGCATTGGACGTATCGGTTCAGGCGCAAATTCTCAACTTGCTGCTGCAACTACAGCAAGAGATGAACCTAGCGATTATCTTTATTTCCCATGATTTATCTGTAGTGAAGCATGTGTCCGATAAAGTGGCGGTGATGTATTTTGGTAAAGTGGTGGAAGCGGGTGATGCGAAAGAAATCTACGCCAATCCACAAAATGACTACACCAAGACACTATTATCCGCGATCCCAATTACCCATCCGAAGTACCGTAAGAAAAAGCGCTCAGCAGAAAAAAAGCAGCAAGTGGCGTAATGCCGCCATCTGTCGAGTAAAATTATCATCAAGAAAACGCTCCAATTTGTCGGGGCGTTTTTTGTTGTGAGCTTATTTTTATAGCAGGAGGGAGGATGAGCCTTCAGCTTCTTTAATTGAGCGTGTTACACTGCTGGCTTATTCCTTTGATTTGTTTGGATAGTTGACCATGCCGTCGCATTTACCTAAATCATTCAGCCGCCCATTTCTGAAAATCTTTCATCTGCTTGAAGCCATGCTGTTGGTCGCCATTACTTTAGCGACGGTGTGGGCGACGGTGGAAGAGTTTACTCACATTTATGCACAAAAGCGGGTCGCGCTCGATGACATCCTATTAATGTTCATCTATTTGGAAGTGCTCGCTATGGTAGGGCAGTTTGTGATGAATGGTAAGATACCGGTTCGATACCCTATCTACATTGCCATGATGGCCATTGCCCGCTACATCACCCTTGGTATGAAAGAACTCGACTCAGTGATGATCGTGTGGCTGTCTTTGGCGGCATTTATTCTGGCGGCAGCAACCTTGGTTATTCGAGTTGGTCATCACTATTGGCCGTATATCGATAATAAAACTGCCGAAAAAGACGAATAATATAAAGCTTCACCCTGTGCGCAATGTCGTTCATTTAAGCGGAGCAGCCCTGCGATTAACAGGGTATCGGGACTTTGACATTTTTACCGCCCTAGGCCTAGTCGGCTTAGGGCGTTTGTCTATAAAGAGGATGGATACGGATAAGCTTTTTTACTTTCTAGTGTGCTGGTTGTAGATTCTTGGGCTCGCTAGTCCTTTAAATCGCCGCTGCGTCTACAAACCAAGTCATCCTCGCTGAATCAAGCATCTCGAGGTTACTTGGGTATGCTGCGTCATTCTGAACGACGAGGAACGAGTCAGATTCAGAATCTACTATCCGAGTGTTGTATTGCTAGGGTGATATCAGGAACTTTTTATGTTTGAGCGTTGAATATCAATGCCTAACACAGACTAAAGATCATTAAAAAAGCCCTGTAATGCAGGGCTTTAGAAGATAAATCGAAAGGTCTGTTATTCGATATTCTGGATCTGCTCGCGCATTTGCTCAATCAAAACTTTTAGTTCAACACCAGAGGCGGTGATGTCCGTGCTGATCGATTTTGACGCTAGCGTGTTCGACTCACGGTTGAACTCCTGCATCATGAAATCTAGTTTACGGCCACAAGCGCCACCTTTCTTCAGTACTGCATTTGCCTCTTTCACGTGAGAGTCAAGACGGTCTAGTTCTTCTGCTACGTCTGATTTTTGTGCCAGAAGGATCAACTCTTGTTCAACACGAGATGGGTCTAATTCCACTTTCGCATCTTCAAACTTCGAGAACAGACGTTCGCGTTGCCACTCTAAGATTTCGGGCATACGTGCACGAACTTTCACAACTTCTTCCGTGATGGCATCCAAGCGCTGTACGATGAGCGCCTTCATGTTTTCACCTTCACGAGCGCGGGCATCAATGAACTCTGCGATTGCATCGTTAAACGCTTCTAGTAGATCTTTATTGATGGCATCCATGTCTTGCTCGGGGGTTTCCATCACGCCAGGCCAATTCATTACTTGGAATGGGTTTAGTCGGCTGTCTTCACCTGTCATCGTCATGACTTGGTTGGCAGCATTAATGACTTGCTGAGCCAAATCTTCATTAATGCTGAGTTCGCCCTTGGCAGCAGGGTTTGCCTCAAAGCGTAGGTTACATTCAACCTTACCGCGCGCTAGACGCTTACGGAAACGTTCACGTAGGATAGGCTCCAAACCACGGAACTGTTCAGGCATACGGAAATAGGTTTCTAGGTAGCGTTGGTTTACACTGCGGATTTCCCACACTGCGCTACCCCAATCGCCTTTTACTTCTTTGCGTGCGTACGCTGTCATGCTGTAAATCATTGAATTTTCCTGTCTTCTAATTTGCTGAAAATTACCCCGCAATACTAACACAGCCAACCTTTAGTGGCTGTGTAATTGTGAGTCGAGGTTGTCCAGATAGCTTTATTTAATCGATTCCGTTATAATCTTCGCCCAATCAAATCGTCTTCTCCTCATTACCTAAGGTAGATGCCCATGCGTCCAAACGATCGCAAGGCGGACCAAGTTCGCCCAATCAAAATTACTCGTAACTACACCGCTTATGCTGAAGGCTCAGTGTTAGTTGAATTTGGTAACACCAAAGTGTTGTGTAATGCGACCGTTGAAGAATCTGTGCCTCGTTGGCTAAAAGGTCAAGGTAAAGGCTGGGTAACGGCTGAATATGGCATGCTACCTCGTGCAACTCACTCGCGTACTCGCCGGGAAGCCGCGAGCGGTAAGCAAGGTGGTCGCACGATGGAAATCCAACGTTTGATCGCACGTAGCCTGCGCGCTGTGGTTGATCTTAAAGCGATGGGTGAGTTCATGGTTACTGTGGACTGTGATGTGATCCAAGCGGATGGTGGTACTCGTACTGCTTCTATCAGCGGTGCGAGCGTTGCGATGGCGGATGCGTTCCAACACCTAGTCGATAGCGGTAAGCTAAAAGCAAACCCAATGAAAGGCCATGTTGCGGCAGTTTCAGTTGGTTTGTTAGGGGAGGATGTTTTGTGTGATCTTGAGTACGTTGAAGATTCTGCGGCAGACACAGACATGAACGTGGTCATGACAGAAGAAGGCAAGATGATTGAAATTCAGGGCACCGCAGAAGGTGAACCGTTCAGTCACGAGCAGCTGATGGCATTGTTAGAGTCGGCGAAAATCGGCATTACGGAAATTGTCGCAGCGCAGAAGGCGGCGTTAGAAAATTAATGATTTTTAAATAGCTTCCCACTAAGGAAGCTATTTTTTTACCTATTGCTAGGACCTGGAACCTAGGAAGCAGAATACTAATAGATATTTACACAGTAAAAGTTGAGAGGAAATAATGAAAGCATACCAGCGTGAATTTATTGAGTTTGCACTTGAGAAAGACGTTCTTAAGTTTGGTGAGTTTACTTTGAAATCTGGCCGTAAAAGCCCGTACTTCTTTAACGCTGGTCTTTTCAATACAGGTCGTGACCTAGCACGTCTTGGCCGTTTTTACGCCGCAGCACTTGCCGATTCAGGCATCGAATTTGATCTATTGTTTGGCCCAGCATACAAAGGCATCCCTATTGCGACAACAACCGCGGTCGCGCTAGCGGATCATCACGATATCGATACGCCTTACTGCTTCAACCGCAAAGAAGCGAAAAACCACGGCGAGGGTGGTAATCTGGTGGGGGCTGCGCTTGAGGGGCGTATCATGCTTGTGGATGACGTTATCACAGCGGGCACGGCCATTCGTGAATCGATGGAAATCATCCAAGCAAACGGTGCAGACCTCGCTGGTGTGTTGGTGGCGATTGACCGCCAAGAAAAAGGCAAAGGTGAGTTGTCTGCGATTCAAGAAGTCGAACGTGATTTTGGCTGTGCGGTGATTTCTATCGTGAGCCTGACAGACCTTATTACTTTCTTAGAAGAGAAAGGCGACAATGCCGAGCAACTAGCAGCGGTGAAAGCGTACCGTGCTGAGTTTGGGATTTAAAAGAGAGGTCTTAGGTTTAGAAAAGGTCCTAGAACCCTAGGACCTTCTGTGAAGCTAGCTCTTTATTGATACCTGATCCCTTTTGGCTCAGTCTCATCCGCCATGGTTTTGTAGCGTTTGTGCAGCCACATCCATTGCTCTGGCGCGCGTAGAATCACCTCTTCCACAAAGGTATTCATGTAAGCTGCTGCTGCGACTTCATCTTGTTGGGGATAGTCAGCTTCAATGCACTTATCGGCAATGATCTCATATTTACCATCTTGATTGCGGAAGCCTGAGCCCGGAATGATCGCGCACTTAGACGTGTAAGCCAGAATGCTGGTGCCCGTTGTCGTGCAAGCGTCTTCGACCGCAAAGAAAGGCACGAATACCGATTTGTTGCGCCCGTAATCGTGGTCCGGTAAGTAGAACAAACGCTCACCGCGGCGAAGAACACGAATCATCTGCTTAACGTCTTTTCGGTCAATCAGTTCATTGCCGTTATGGGTACGGCCCCAGTACTGAATGAAGTTGTATGCTGGGTTGTCGTGTGGGCGAAAAGCGCCGTAACCGGCAACACCAAGTACCGCAAAAGCGCGTGCAGTAATTTCAAGGTTCAGGGCGTGCACGCAGCACAGCAGTACACCTTTACCCTCTGCATTTTTTTCTCGCAGGGCGCCTAGGTCTTTTTCGGTGATCAGCGTTTTGAAGCGCCAAGTGGGCCAAAACCAAGTGATGCCAGTTTCGATCAACGCTATACCGGTATTGTTGAAGTTCTCTTTAACTATATCTTGGATTTCTGCAGACGTTTTATCTGGGAAAGCCAGTTCTAGATTGCGCGTTGCCACATGCACACGCTTTTTGCCATAGCGCATGCCGATACGGCCAAGTGTGCGCCCTAGTGATAGTAGCATGCGGTATGGAAGGATATTGACCACAACGGCCAACAAGCCAAAACCGAGCCAAACTCCCCAGTTACGAGGGTGGAGAAGGGAAAGAGAAAACTCGGGCTTAGTGAATTTGTCTTTACTCATAATCTCTACTTAATTTGTGCGCTAAGAAGTGCCCAGTACTCGTCAAAGTTTGCGGTAGGTTGGTATTTGAAGTCACTGCGAACAAAGCGGTTCAAACTACCTTCAACTTGTCCTAGGATTTGAGCGGCTAAAATACGTTCTTCAACTGGGAACGATTTGCCTTCACGGATCTTACGTTCACGTAGGATCTGACGAAGTTGTGTTTCGATACGCTCAAACAGTTGGTTGATGCGATCGCGTAGGCGCTCATTTTCAAACATGAGAGCATGACCAGAAAGAATGCGTGTCAAACCTGGGTTACGTTCTGAAAATGCCAAAATAAGGTGCATGACCAGACGAATGCGCTCTAGTGTGTCTTTCTCATCATCCAAAATACGGTTGATGCGTGTCATGAGTGCTTCTTCGATGAACTCAATTAAGCCCTCAAACATGCGAGCTTTACTCGGAA
>NZ_ABGR01000006.1 GCF_000171815.1 Vibrio sp. AND4
CGCGCGTGCTGTTGCTCTCGGCATAGGGTCGCCTTCTTTACAACGAACCAAATAAGCGGTGATGACAAGAGCAGACGCACTCTTGAAGATTTTTTCAGGAATATTATCTGGACAAAGTTGGTTCATTTGACCTTCGCTGATTGCAAAAGTACGTTCACCATCCTCGGTAATAAGAGCAAAACAACGACCGATTGCACCATCAACACCTTGCAGGTAGTTAAGGTCCATACGGCTAGATGTATTACACAGGTAGCGGTATCCGTAACTGCCAATTTTAATATCCTGACTCATTACCCCGAGAAGCGTAGAACGATCATCAGCCAACACTGAGTAATTATGTAGTGTATTGCCGATTGTCCCTCCCGCATACTCATTCGTAATTAGGTTTTCTTCTTTTAACTGTTGGTAAAGTGCTTCCGCTGTCACATCATCGATTACCAATGAATGCCCTTTACTTAGACCATACTTTTCAATCACTTCCGTTGTCACTTTCGCTTCAATGTCAACCAGCGTTTGATCAATGCCGATGATGTGAGTGCGCGTCATCTTCTTGCTTTCTTGTGCTTGGCTCACTAATGGGTCGCGAGCGTGAACAGGAAAATAGTGCTTTGATTTACGTTGTCCGGGAAATTTCATATTGTTAGTCTGAGTGAGGGATGAAAAGGAGAGCGGATTCTATACCGCTGACAGTAAAGCAGCAATAAAAGCGATTATAGCAAACGTTTGCTGCCTGCTTTTTATTTTGTTGGCTTCTATTCGCCTTCCATGAAGCTTAAATCTGGCAGTTGTTCGAGGTGTTCGGTATAGCGTTTTAGATTGAACTCACCACCATTTTTCATTACGTCAAAAATCTCAATCGACATTGCACAAGCCATCATTGCAACCGCATCTTGACGCGGCGTACCTGTCATCATTAGTCGCATTAGGGTCTCTTTCACTTTTATCGGGTTACCATCTTCAAGCTGATTTTCAACAATTTCAATCAACTCAGCTTCTTGCATAAATTGGTTTTCTTCGGTCATTTGGCATTTCCTCTTGGATTTTTGCCAACTATGCCATATATACCTCCCTATACCAAAGTGACTTCAAGATCCCTTCTACAGAGCGAGGTTGCTTGAGTATATACTTATCGAATTCTCATACTCGGCTCAGAGACGGTTGAATTCTAATCAAAATCGAAGTGTGATTTCGGTCTCGGATCTGTCCCCGGTCGGTGGATTCTGGTAGAATCTGCGTCCTGTAAATTTTAGTGGTGTTTAGTAATGTCTGATAACAGCCAAAAGAAAGTCATCGTCGGTATGTCCGGCGGCGTTGATTCCTCTGTTTCTGCGTATCTTCTAAAGCAACAAGGCTATCAAGTAGAAGGCCTGTTCATGAAGAACTGGGAAGAAGATGACAACGAGGAATATTGTACAGCAGCAGAAGATCTTGCTGATGCTCAAGCAGTATGTGACAAGCTAGGCATTCACCTACACACCATCAACTTTGCTGCGGAATACTGGGATAACGTGTTTGAGTACTTCTTAGCTGAATACAAAGCAGGCCGTACACCTAACCCAGACATTCTTTGTAACAAAGAAATCAAGTTTAAAGCATTCTTAGAGTTTGCCGATGAAGTGCTTGATGCTGATTACATTGCAATGGGTCACTACGTGCGTCGCTCTTTCCCAGAGAACGGTAAAAAGCCACAGATGCTACGTGGCCTAGACAGCAACAAAGACCAGAGTTACTTCCTATACACATTAAGCAACGAGCAAATTGCACGTAGCCTATTCCCTGTCGGTAATTTAGAGAAGCCAGAAGTACGCCGCATCGCAGAAGAGCAAGATCTGATCACGGCGAAGAAGAAAGACTCTACGGGTATTTGTTTCATCGGTGAACGCAAGTTTACCGAGTTCCTGGGTCGCTACCTTCCAGCTCAACCAGGCAACATCGAAACCCCAGAAGGTGAAGTGATTGGTCAACACCAAGGTTTGATGTATCACACATTAGGTCAGCGTAAAGGTCTGCACATCGGCGGCCGAAAAGGCGGCGGTGGTAACGAAGACCCTTGGTTCGTCGGAGAAAAAGATCTAAAGCGCAATGTGTTGATTGCAGTTCAAGGTAAAGATCACCCTCTGCTAAAATCAGAAGGGTTACTTGCATCACAACTTCACTGGGTAGATCGTGAACCAATTCGCGATGTTATGAAGTGCACAGTGAAAACTCGTTACCGTCAGGAAGATATTCCTTGTACAATCGTTCCCATCGATGATGAAAACATTAAAGTGATCTTTGATGAACCACAAATTGCCGTAACGCCTGGACAATCAGCAGTGTTCTACGAAGGCGACGTATGCCTAGGTGGCGGCATCATCGAACAACGCATTAAATATTCTCAAGCTTAGGAGTCGTTACGTGGCGAATACACTTTATGACCGCACTATCGCTTTTGCAGGTATCTGCCAAGCTGTTGCTTTGGTTCAACAGGTAGCGAAAAACGGACATTGTGATCAAGATGCCTTTGAAACGTCAATAAACGCCATTTTGAATACTAGCCCAGCAAACACTCTTGGTGTTTTCGGCCGCGAAGCCGACCTTAAGCTGGGCCTTGAATATTTGGTGAAAGGGATTGATAGCACCCCCTCGGGAAGTGAAGTCACTCGCTACATCATCAGTCTAATGGCATTAGAGCGTAAGCTATCCGGTCGTAATGATGCAATGTCACAGCTTGGTGACCGCATCCAAATGGCTCAGCGTCAAACGGAACATTTTGAATTGCTGGATGATCAAATGATCAGTAACCTAGCAAGCATTTATTTGGATGTCGTCAGCCCAATTGGTCCTCGTATTCAAGTAACTGGTACTCCATCCGTACTGCAACAAACCTCTAACCAACACAAAGTTCGTGCTTTGCTGTTGTCAGGTATTCGTAGCACGGTACTTTGGCGTCAAGTTGGCGGTAAACGTCGCCACCTAATCTTCGGACGCAAAAAGATCGTAGAGCAAGCACAAATCCTGCTTGCTCGAATGTAATAAGGTATCTAGTGAGCAGCTCGCGTTTATCGCGAGCTCATTTTTTTTAGACCAAAACAAATCTCGCGCAAACGTTTGCGCAATATTCGTGACAATTGCCGCAGTTGTTGGTATAAAGCTCACGAAATTTAGAAACTCAATTCAGGAGAACATCATGGAACTGTCAGCATTGACTGCTGTTTCACCAGTAGACGGCCGTTACGGAAGCAAGACAATTGCGTTACGCGAAATTTTCAGTGAATACGGTCTACTCAAGTACCGTACTATCGTTGAAATCCGCTGGCTACAAAAGCTTGCTGCTACTGCTGAAATTGCAGAAGTGCCAGCGTTTAGCGCACAAGCAAACCAATTCCTAGACGACCTTGCTGCAAACTTCTCTGAACAAGATGCACGCCGTATCAAAGAGATCGAGCGTACAACTAACCACGACGTTAAAGCGGTTGAGTACTTCCTTAAAGAGAAAGTAGCAGACGTTCCTGAACTGCACGCAGTAAACGAGTTCTTCCACTTTGCATGTACTTCTGAAGACATCAACAACACGTCACACGCTCTGATGCTTAAAGAAGCGCGTGAAAACGTAATTCTTCCAGAAATCCGTAACCTAATTGATGCTATCAAAGCGCTAGCGGTGGAATACCGCGATATTCCTCTACTATCTCGTACACACGGCCAACCAGCTTCTCCATCTACTATGGGTAAAGAAATGGCAAACGTGGCGTACCGTATGGAGCGTCAATTCAAGCAAATCGAAAACGTTGAAATCCTAGCGAAAATCAACGGTGCAGTTGGTAACTACAACGCGCACCTTTCTGCTTACCCAGAACTAGATTGGCACAAGTTCTCTGAAGAGTTCATTACTGAGTCTCTAGGCGTGACTTGGAACCCTTACACAACTCAGATTGAACCACACGATTACATCGCTGAATTGTTCGATGCTATCGCTCGTTTCAACACGATCCTGATTGACTTCGACCGTGACGTTTGGGGTTACATTGCACTGGGCCACTTTAAGCAAAAAACCATTGCTGGTGAAATTGGCTCTTCAACCATGCCTCACAAAGTTAATCCAATCGACTTTGAAAACTCTGAAGGTAACCTAGGTCTTGCGAACGCAGTGTTCGGTCATCTGGCACAAAAGCTGCCTGTGTCTCGCTGGCAGCGCGACCTTACTGACTCAACGGTTCTTCGTAACCTTGGTGTTGGTGTTGGCTACGCAATCATCGCTTACACTTCGACGCTTAAAGGTATCAGCAAACTAGAAGTAAACCGCGAAGCGCTTCTAGCTGAACTAGACAAGAACTGGGAAGTACTAGCTGAGCCAGTACAAACAGTGATGCGTCGTTACGGCATCGAGAAGCCATACGAGAAGCTAAAAGAGCTAACTCGTGGTAAGCGTGTAGACGGCGAAGCAATGCGTAACTTCATCGACGGTTTAGAACTACCTGCACACGAGAAAGCACGTCTGAAAGAGATGACACCAGCAAATTACATCGGCCAAGCGATCGAGCTGACAGATAAGCTGTAAGAGAATCGAGAATCGAGAATCGAGAATCGAGAATCGAGAATCGAGAATCGAGAATCGGATAATTTTGAGGGTTGACGTGAAAGCGTCAACCCTTTCTTCGTTTAGAGTGAAAGGGATTCTCCCTATGGAACGCTAATCTTCAGGATAAGGGATAAGGGATAAGGGATAAGGCTCGGTTATAGCCATTCTAGATGCAACTGCAACACATCACATTCACCTTCCTTTCGCTAAACTTACCGCGCCTCAATCTCGACTCCTAAAGCGAAGCGCTCCCGCATCTCGTTTCTTTATTTCTATTGCTTCTGAAAAAACAGTGTAATCGTCCCTACCTCGACCCCAAACTTCTTGATTTTGGTAAGGTTAAACAGGTGCATCTCGTCTTGACGGTAAAGCCAGTCATCAAATGACACCTTGATGGTTGAATCATCCATTTTTAACTCAAAGTCGTACTGCCATTGCAACGCATTTCCTCTTTCTCTACCCGTAGCGACTCCGACAATGTCATCCGCTTTACCTCGATAAGTGCCATCTTCGAGCCTGGTAATAACCCATGTACGCTGATCGAGTTCACCATCATCAAAAACAAAGTCTTCCACCAAAGTTAGCTCATTACCTTTTACCGTGCCAACAATGTCAACTTGAAAGCGTCGAGTTTGTTTCTCGGTGTAATCCTGTACCATGCCCCATGCCTTAACATCACCCTTAAAGTAGCCAAAAAGATCAAATGAAGGCGTTGCCGATTGATAATTATCAATATCAGCAGAGCAAGCGCTGAGCAAAGTTGCCGCTGCAAGCAGTGATACCCTAAGAATACGTTTTACTATTTTCACTGCCTTACCTGCCCTATTAGTTTTGCACGAAGTTTAGGAAATTCTGTTTGTGGTGATAGCCATATGGAAAGAAACGCATCATTGAGTCGTTCGTCCTTCACATGTCCAACGATTTTTTGCGTCTCATTACTTATACCAGCTTGGCTGTAAATGAGTTGCCCGTTTTTACCATCAGTAAGGTAGGTGAGCTCATCCCCTTTTTTAATATCGGGGAACATGGTATCTAGCTCAGAGATCCATTGCTGGCGATAAGGCTCAGTGAAACCGAGCTTTTGCCACTGCTCATCTGTCACCTCTAGCAGTTGCTTTTTGCTGATATCACGTTGATAGTTGATTTCCAAAGCAAACGGGTGGGGAGAAACGTCAGCGGTAACCAGATACCGCCCTTCAGGTGCTTTAAGGCGCGATTTGTAAATATCAAAAATAAACCAAGTGAGTTGGGCTTCGCCGACCGTTTGCCATTGCTGCCAGTTGCTTGTGATTATTGTCCTGTTCGTGGTCATTGTCTGACTTGAACCCACCACATTTTGAGCTTGCAAAGGCATCGCACAAATCCCGAACACTACCATCACACCGTTTATCAGCATATTGCCAGTCAGCTTACGTTTCCAACTTCTCTTCAAGCTTTTCATTTCCGTACACCTTGAGTATCAAGAGCATCATTACGCACCATTCGACGAATAAGATCGCGAATGTAGTAACAACGCTAAATCCAAATTCAACGGCATGGAGTTTGTAGCCAGCAAAGTAGCTCGCGGTTCCTCCAATACCGCCTACTATTGATACGTAGGTTTTTGGGAAGCGGTACAAAATTGACTTGAGTTGATAGGCGTACCAAGCAAATAAAACCCATAAACAAACAAGCCATACCGGCAACCATAACGTTGGAAATACAAAGATAGAAAATAGCGTGTTGAGGGTATCTAATGCCAAGCCAAAGAATACTATGACAATGATGCACTTGAGAGCTTGAGCTTCAACCCTCCAGCAGTACACAAGGGTGAGTGACGTGAGCACTAAGGTTAGCCACTGCCACTGATAGGTGCCAAGCACTGCGGCAAACCAACAAAGTTGGAACCATGTCGAAGATAGAAACACTTTCATTGAAAACTACGAACGCTGAAACGTCATATGAACAGCACTGATAGTGCGAGCCAAAAATCCACCTTCACAGTAGCTCAGGTAGTAACGCCACATACGAACAAAACGATCATCGTAGCCGAACGAGCGCACTTCACTTTCTGCTTGGTTAAAACGATGATGCCATTCATTTAGCGTTTTAGCGTAATCCAATCCGATATCAAATAAATCTCGCGTTACCAAATCGCTATACTTGGTTGTTGCTTGAGTAAGCGAAGTGACCGAAGGTAAAAAACCTCCCGGGAAGATATACTTCTGAATAAAATCGACGTTGTTACTGTAGTAGTCATAACGCTGATCAGCAATGGTAATGGCCTGAATCGCCATCAAGCCACCTGACTTCAACAACGACTCACATACTCTAATGTACGAAGGCAGAAATTGTTTGCCCACCGCTTCGATCATCTCAATAGAGACCAGTTTGTCGTACGTCCCGGTTAGATTACGATAGTCCTCTTTAAGCAAAGTCACCTTGCCCTCCAAGCCACGTTCTTTTATTTTTCGTTCTGCGTAAGCATGTTGCTCTTCTGAAATCGTGGTCGTGGTAACGTGGCAACCGTAACGATCAGCCATGTAGATCGCCATTGCACCCCAGCCAGTACCGATTTCGATAACGCGATCGCTGGGCTTGAGTTCTAGTTGCTGACAAAGACGCTCCATTTTGTTGATTTGTGCCTGCTCTAATGAGTCGTCCTTTTTGTTGTACAATGCCGAAGAATACAGCATGTTGGTGTCAAGAAACGCTTGGTACAGATTGTTACCCAGATCGTAGTGCGCATGAATGTTCTTACGGGAATTTTCCTGCGAATTGCGGTTACTCCAATGGCTTACTTTATAAAGTAACCTCGTTAGCCAACTTCCCTGCTCTTCGAGTTTATCCAATGCACGCATGTTGAGCGCCATCAGCTTCATTAATGCTGTAAGATCTGGGCTATCCCACCAAGCGTCCATGTAAGCTTCGCCAGCGGCAATACTGCCACCTTGCAAAATACGAGAGTAAAAACCAGGGTGTTTGACCTCAATTGTCGCTGCAACAGGTTCGCCATTATATTCGCCATTCGGCGTGGAAAATCTCTCACTGCGCTCTGTCGTTTCTGTCTTGTAGCTCTCAATAATCGTTAAGCAGCCAATCTCCATCTTCTGCAGACATTGAAAAAGAACACCACGAGCCGCTTTTTGCGTTGTCGTTAATTCACGTGGCATTGCCATAGAAGTTGTGTTCAACATGCAGAGTTCTCCTTGTGCTTCTTGTTCTTTTCGTCTTTACTCACGTGCTCTGCTCCCTTTGCTTTTGGCTGAGTGTATTTGGGGTGTAAGTAAAAAGGTGCGCCCTTAATCCAAAGTTTTAGAGCATGCCAATAAATACCAACCATGGTTTTTACCGTTTGAATTGGTGTAACGATCAAGCACTTCACTAATGTACGACTTGTAAATGGATGCGCTTTCATCACCATCGTGGCATCGAAATGTTTTTCGATTTTGTGACATTCAAGGTGAATATTTAACTTGTCTGTCAGAGGCTTAAGCTTCCATTGGTAACGTTGGTCAATCGGATTGAAAGGTGACACATGAAATGCTTTGTCTTGCTCCCAACCAAAATTTTCATCCTGTTCATTTGCCGCTATCGCGTAATAATGGCGTTCGTTCCAAGGGGTATTGCTCACCTCTGCAAGTAGGTACTTCCAATCCCCCTCTTTATTATAAACGTAGTAGAAATTGACCGGACTGAAGTAGAGACCCAGGTAACGCAGGTGGCAGACGGCCATCACTTTTCCGCTCAAACGCACGCCAGTCAAGGCTTCCAATTTATCTTGAACGGCGGATTTAATGCACCCTGTCACACCGATGTAATCGCTACGCTTAAAGCGAGCCCAATGCCACCAGCGCGAACCAAAGCCCCAGACAGTTTTCTCCAGAACCTCAAGTTCATCGACATCAATGGATGGCATGAAAAGAGAATAGTGCAACTCATGCCTTACGGGTGTGAATCGGCGGTGGCGAACATTACCTATAAACAGCCGACTGTTTATCTGGCCACCCATATCAGGCCGCGCCTTGTTCAAGAGAGACTGAGGTTTGCTCGCGATACTTTTGTTCTAGCCCTTGAACAACATCAATAGCGCTACGAACGCCATCTTCATGGAAACCGTTATACCAATAAGCACCACAGAACCATGTACTTCGCTCACCTTGCACTTCGTCTTTTCGTTGCTGCGCTGCAATAGACTCCGTGGTAAAGACGGGATGATGATAAGTGAATGAACGTAAGATCTTGTTTGGGTTGATTTGCTCCGTACTGTTCAACGTCACGCAGAAAGTATGTTCAGACTGAACGTGCTGCAAGATGTTCATATTATAAGTCAAAGAAGGTAGACGCTGCTGCTCGTCTTTACTGCCCTCTAGCCGATAATTCCACGCTGCCCATGCCGCTTTGCGTTTTGGCAACAATCCAATATCCGTGTGCAACACGACTTCATTCGCCTGATACTCCATATCACCTAAAATGGATTGCTCTGTTACGCTTATGTCGCCAAGAATTCGCATTGCTTGGTCACTGTGACAAGCAAAAATCACATCATCAAACCAATTTGTCTCCCCGTGGACTTGAACACCAACCCCACTCTCTGTGCGTATGACTTTGTCTACCGGGCTGTTAAGGCGGATATTATCGGCAAAGCCCTTGGTCAATGGTTCAATATAAGAGCGCGAACCACCTTTAATCACATACCACTGTGGACGATTGGTGATGTCCAACAGGCCGTGATTGAGGAAGAACCTCAAAAAGAACATTAATGGGAACGCGCGCATGTCTGCCAATGTCGACGACCAGATCGCCGCTCCCATTGGCAATATGTAGTTATCGGTAAAAAACGTGCTGAAGTTATGCTCATCAAGAAACTCACCCAGCGTCTGTGAATCCGCCGAACTCTGCTTGGCGAAGCGCTTTGCAAGTTTATTAAAGCGAAGGATCTCTAATATAAACCGATAGAACTTCGGATTTACCCAGTTTCGTTTTTGAGCAAATAACGTTGAAACCGTATGGCCGTTGTACTCTAAGCCGTTACCGTCGTTCCTGACACTAAAGCTCATTTGAGTTGGCACACCTTCAACACCAATCTCGTTCATCAATTTAATGAAGTTGGGATAAGTGCGATCGTTGTATACGATAAAGCCAGTATCAATCGCATGCATTTTCACGTTTAAGCAAACGTCGACCGTCGCCGTATGCCCGCCAATGTAATCGTTCGCTTCGAACAACGTTACGTCATGTTCTTTATGCAAGTAATAGCCGCAAGTGAGACCAGAAATCCCGGAACCAACGATGGCGATTTTCTTTTTTCTTGCAATGTTCATGCTTCTTCCTTCTTATGAAATGAGTTTAGCGGTTAGCCGAGCTTGCCAACTGTAGGGAAGTAGCGAGATAAAACGCAAAATGCCTGTAAATCTCGCGGGGAAATAGATATAGCTTTTGTCTGCATCCAACTGTTTTCGGATTGCAGCAGAGGCCTGCTTAACCGAGACAATCATCGGCATATCAAACGTATTTTTGTCGGTAAGAGGTGTTTCTACAAAGCCTGGATAAACGGTTACGACCTTGATTCCTTTCTTTTTCAAATCGACCGCTAAAGTGCGTGCGAAATAACTCACTGCCGCTTTGGAGGCACCATAGGCCTCGGCTCGAGGCAGCGCAATTTCCGATGCAATTGACCCAACAATAACCACCCGATGGCTTGCTACAAAGTGTTGTTGACAAGCTTCAACGCAATTGGCGACTCCAACCACGTTAACATTCATGACACGCGCCATAAGTTTAGCGTCAACTAAACCATCATTCATGTATTCACAATCGCCAGCGTTGAAAATCCAGGTGTCAGGAACAAATGGCAGTGCCTTCAAGATTTGGAGGGTCTCATCGTAATTGGTCACATCAAAGCGTAAAGTTGAAACATTGCTAGAGAGAGAGCCAAGTTCCGATAAAACAGTCTCATTGCGCCCGCATGCAATGACTTTCCAATCTGCATTTACATAATCCAACACCAGCTGACGGCCAATACCCGATGTTGCGCCAGTCACGAGTACAGAGCCAGTCATTGCCCTAGCCTCTGTTTGATGGTTTTAACCACAGAACCAAGTAGCGGCAGGTTTTCATAAAGCATTTCCCCTAAGTCAAAGTAATCTCGATGATAAATAACCTGCCCATCACAGAACTTGAGATGGGAGACACCATTCACCGAAATCGGCGCACCTTTCTGGAGCTTTGGATGTTGTAAGTCCATTGTCCAAGTGAGAAAGCCGGTCTCACCTACTTGTTGGTGTTCATGAATGAAGAAATCACAACGAATGACATTGGTGTAAAGCGATTGAAAGTAATCAGATAACGCAGGCCAGCCCTCTAAACGATGAGCAGCATCTTCAAACACCACGTCTTGATGATAAACCCCTTCGAGCAAATACAAATTTGCTTTACTCAACTTTTGATAAATGTTGCCAACTGACTGAATATCCATTTTTTTGCTCCCATAACACTCCCAGGGTTGTACAAAATTTTTATATGTACAAGATAGACCAAACGAAAAAGTTGTACAAAAATAATTTTGTATAACTTTGTTGCTGTAATTTGATACGTGACGATATCCTGTAGCGATCAACGGATAAAAAAAAAGGCTTAGTAAAAAAACCAAGCCTTTTCAGGATATTAAATTTAGTTTCTGAACAATTATCCCAGCCTATTTACCCGCTAGTATTCTTGATTCCGAAGCGCTGAAATACGCTTATCTAAAGGTGGGTGGCTCATTAGAAGCTCTGTCATTGAACGCTTACCATTGATACCAAATGCCATCATTGTGCCGTCCAGTTGTGATTCGTGGCTCATTTTCAAACGCTCTAGTGCAGCAATCATCTTTTCTTTACCGACTAACTGAGCCGCACCAGCGTCAGCATGGAATTCACGATGACGGCTGTACCACATGGTTAAGAAGCTTGCTAGGAAGCCAAACACCAACTCCAACACCATAGACACACCGAAGTAGACCATCATATTAGAGCTTTGTTGACCATCCTCTCTGCTGTTAGAGGCTATGATGTTGGCAATGAAACGTGATAGGAAGATAACAAAGGTATTTACTACGCCTTGCATTAGCGTCATGGTGACCATATCACCGTTGGCGATGTGGCTAACTTCGTGCGCCAATACCGCCTCTGCTTCATCACGTGTCATGTTGTGTAGAAGACCAGTGGAAACGGCAACCAAAGAATCGTCACGCTTTGCACCTGTTGCAAATGCATTAATGTCCGCAGCATCGTAAATTGCTACCGTTGGCATACCAATACCCGCTTGTTGCGCTTGGCGCCCAACGGTTTCAAGTAGCCAGTGTTCAGTCTCGTTACGAGGGCTCTCTATTACCATACCGCCCACAGAGCGCAGTGCCATGCCTTTCGACATCATTAACGAAATAAACGCGCCACCGAAACCAAACACAGCGGCCATGACGAGTAAACCAGACAAACTGCCTGGCTGCATTCCAGTTACAGCGTAAACAATATTCAGAACAACACTAAGTACCAGTACAACGGCTAAGTTAGTTGCTAGGAATAACATAATTCGCTTCATTACTTTTCTCCGAGGAAGCTTATCGTTTTTTGAAAATGATTATTATATATACCCAAGTGACTTCAAGATGCAGGATTCAGAGCGTTGTCATTGATTCCCTGTTTACCGAAAGTAAGCAAGGAAAACAACGCAGTGTCAAAGCCTGCTCGTCGCAGGAATCTGTTCAATGACACGCTCCCGAAGGGCGAGTTGACTTGGCTTGCATACTTTGTTGTCGATTCTCGATTTAGACCCACTAGACCTTTAAATCGACGCCGCGTCTGCAAACCAAGTCATTCTCGCTGAACCAAGCATCTCGAGGTTACTTGGGTATAAAACAAGTCTTTCGAGTAACGGAACGCTGCGAAAGTTGGGTCGCACTCCGCCTTGAGCGCCGTTAAGTTATAGATATAGTCTATCCGCGATAAAAACAAGGTTAAGTAATAAATTGCAACATTTGTTTTCGAGGTAGAAATAGCGAAAAAAATTTTCACTCAAAATCAGAACGTTAAGATCAGTATAGACTTTGGTCTTATTGTGGGACTACCTGTGCATGTTAGATTCAGCACAGGCGAACAAAACAGGACGAGCTTTAAGGACAGTAAAGCAATTCCAAAATTCCATGTCTTGAGGGAAAAAATCATGGTAGAAACTAACAACTATCAAATGGCTATAGATTTACTTTGTTGTCACCTAGGTATCTCAGAGGAGGAGGCAAAACAACAACTTGGCATTTCAACTAATGCTCACATGGCAAAGCGCGTTGCAGAAACGCAACATGCCCTAATGGGGCTCAGTCAAGAGTAATAATCCAAAATCGCATATCGGGATTGGACACACAAGTAAATACAACAAGGGCTGCAATTTGCTGCCCTTTTTTGTTGTAGCCGCCCACCTACATGTTTAGCAATGGCTCAACATTAATATATTTTCCCAGCTCTTTACGCTTAGCACTTGGGATATATGGGATTTCACCGAGTTTTGGGGCACCTAAACGCTCTTCCAGCATATCGATAATTTCTGCATAGTGCTCAGTACCCGGGTTGACGCGATTGGCTATCCATCCGACGAGGTTCAAACCATCCGCTTTGATAACCTCTGCCGTTAGCAAAGCGTGACTCAAGCACCCCAACTTTATACCCACCACCATGACGACGGGAAGCTTTTCTTGCTGTACCCAAGTCGACAAACTGTCTTTATCAGAGGTAGGTACACGCCAGCCGCCAGCCCCCTCAACAAGAACAATGTCGGCTCTTTCTTTGTGCCGAGCCAATTTATCACTCAATACTTCGTATTTAATTTCAACATGCTCATGCTTGGCGGCAATATGAGGAGAAGTTGGTAACTCCAGCGCGTATGGATTCACATCATCATATGCGACATCCAATGTCGCCGCTTGCTGAAGATGCAATGCGTCCGAGTTACGCCATCCATCCGCCGTTTTATCACTTCCCGCCGCGACTGGTTTGTAACCAATGGTGTTTAAGCCTTTTGCACCGAGTGCTTGCAAAATCGCTTTCGACGCTACCGTTTTCCCTACATCAGTATCCGTACCAGCAATAAAAAATGCATTAATCATTTAACTATGACTCCAAAACAAACCTGATAACTTGCAGGCAGAAGACCTTGATCGTTTCTAAAGGCTTGATAAGCACACTCAACCTTTAATAAAGTGCGACGGCTCGAAAAACCGTGCGAGCGGCCATTTACGTAATTTGCACCAATGCCTTTGAGATCGCGCATGATAGAAAGCGCTGAATCGTACCAAACAGTGATGGGTGTCAAGTCTAGATGATGCTTTGGGCACCCAGATTGCGCCAACGCAATTTTTACCTGATTACGGGTAATAAAGTGATTTACATGTTGATTCGTATCAATTTTTGACCACGCTTCACGCAGTTCGTACAGTGAACCGTCAGTTAATGTCGAAAAACACACCGTACCATCTTTTTTTAAAACGCGCCGTACTTCTTTGAATGCACAACTTAAATCCACACACCATTGCAAAGCCAAACTTGAAAATACATAGTCGAAGCTTTCATCATCAAAAGGCAAGTTCTCGGCATCAGCCAATGTGTACTGCATTCGTTCCATACCGCAGCGCCGTTCCGCTTTATCCAGCATAGCTTGCGAGATATCACCGCAAACCACGTCTGCGCCACGTTGTTGGAGCAGTTGGGAGAAGTAGCCTGTACCACAGCCCAAGTCCAAGACACGAAGTCCTGTTAGGTTTTTAGGCAGTTTATCAAGCAAGCGATGCCCTACGTCACGCTGAAACGCCGCATGCTTGTCGTAGGTATCTGCTGCTTTACCAAACGAAGAGGCAATCGCGTGTTTGTTTTGGTTTAAGCTCTCAAATGCAATGTTCTGTGCATTATTCATTACAGCGCTCCTAGTGCTTGCTTCAAAGCGAGTGACAGCGTTTTGATTTGTTCGTTAGTGTGATTGGCAGTGAGCGTAATTCGAAGACGGGATGTCCCTTTCGCTACCGTCGGAGGGCGAATAGCCGTCACCCAAATGCCGTTCTGTCGACAAGCACTTGCGACTTGCAAAGCCAATTCAGATTGACCAAGCATAAACGGCTTTATCGAGGTTTGTGTTTCTACGAAGCCATCGAGATCACAGAGACTATTTCGATAAACTTCACTCAGTTCGGTAAGTTTTTCACGTCGCCAAGACTGCTCTTGAATCATAGAGACAGCATGCGTCAATGCGTAAGCTTGTGCAGGTGGTATCGCCGTAGAATACACATGATGGCGCGCAAACTGCGTTAAAAAATCACCCGTTGCATGGTCACATAAAATAGCTGCGCCAGACATACCGAAAGCTTTGCCAAAGGTAACGATCAGTAATTCAGGCTTAACCGCGGCCAACTCACAAGAGCCCCCACCGGATTGACCAAGGACGCCGATACCATGAGCGTCATCGACAGCTAACCAGGCATCGTGGCTTCGTGTGAGATCGGCAATATCACTGAGTGGTGCACAATCCCCGTCCATACTGAACACCCCTTCAGTCACGACTAAATGATTGTCTTCATTATTCATCAACGACTTGAGATGCTCGATATCATTGTGCTTGAAGCGCTTCATTTTAGCGGGTGATAGCGCCCCTGCTTCCATCAACGAGGCATGATTCAAACGATCTTGAATGAGTACGTCTGTTTTTTCTAACAAGGTGAACAACAGAGCTTGATTGGCACTGAATCCAGAACCAAACAAAATCGCCCGTTCGTAACCCAGCCATTCGGTCAGTGCCGCTTCCAAATTACTATGAGCGGCACTAAAACCGGTGACCATAGGTGAGGCGCCACTGCCGCTACCGTATACGCTCAAGCCTTGCTGCCAAGCACGAACAAGCGCTTGGTCATTGGCCAAGCCCAAATAATCGTTACTTGAGAAATTTATATAGCGTTTTCCGTTGCATTCCAAAATCGATTGATTGCCAGAAAACACCACATTCATCGAGCGACTTAACCCTTGTACTTTACGATTGGCAAGAGCAGACTCGATACGAGATTTAAACGCTGGCATCGTAGAAAAGGTCGTTTTTTGTTGGACGTGCAGCAACGCGCTCCACGACGCGATCCAACAACTCGTTTTCTTCGATTTCGTCAGGTTTTTGAGACACCTCTTGGCTGTTTATACCAAGTTTATTAAACAGCATCATGTCCTTGTCTTCAGAGGGGTTTGGTGTCGTCAAAAGTTTGCATCCATAAAAAACGGAGTTTGCGCCCGCCATAAAGCACAGCGTTTGCATTTGTTCGTTCATATTTTCACGGCCAGCAGATAAACGAACCGCTGAGCGAGGCATCATAATTCGCGCAATCGCAATCAAGCGAATGAAATCGAATGGCTCAACATCGTCCACCTCTTCCAGTGGTGTGCCTTTCACCTTAACCAGCATGTTGATTGGCACGCTTTCAGGGTGTACTGGCAAGTTAGCTAATTCGACAAACAAGCCCGCTCGGTCATTGGCACTTTCACCCATGCCGATAATACCGCCAGAGCAGATTTTCATGCCAGCATCACGAACGTGAGACAGAGTATCTAAACGGTCTTGATAGGTGCGTGTAGTAATGATGTTACCGTAAAATTCAGGTGACGTATCAAGGTTGTGGTTGTAGTAATCCAGACCTGCAGTTGCCAGTTGCGTGGCTTGCTCTGGCGTTAACATGCCTAACGTCATACACGTTTCTAACCCCATGTCTTTCACGCCTTTGATCATGTCGGTCAAGTGCGGCATATCACGCTCTTTAGGGTTCTTCCAAGCAGCCCCCATACAGAATCGAGTAGAACCCGCGTTTTTCGCTTTTTGCGCAGCGTCGAGTACACGTTCTACTTCCATCAGACGCTCTTTTTCGATGTCTGTGGTGTAACGAGCACTCTGAGGACAGTACTTACAATCTTCTGGACAAGCACCCGTCTTAATCGACAGAAGTGTGCTTACTTGAACATGGTTGGGCTGTTGATATTGACGATGAACAAGCTGTGCTTCGAATAGCAGATCCATGAACGGTTTTTCCATGAGACCGCGTACTTCAGCATGCGTCCAGTTATGACGAACTTCCACGTGTATTCCTTTAGTCACTTTTTTGTTGTGTTGACAGTCTACTGAGTCTCGATAAACTGTCAACACAACACAAAACAACAAAGTTTACATCTGTTTATTTTTCAACCCAAAACACTATTGGAATAGCACATGGATCTCGCCTTCGACCGCCAGCACATCTGGCATCCCTACACTTCGACGTTGACACCTCTGACCTGCTACCCAGTGGCATCGGCAAATGGTGTCCACATTAAATTGGAAGACGGGACGGAGCTTGTCGATGGCATGTCTTCATGGTGGTCAACGATCCACGGCTATAACCACCCGCACTTGAATCAAGCGGCTCACCGGCAAATCGATCAGGTCTCTCATGTTATGTTTGGCGGGATTACCCACCAGCCAGCAATCACTTTGTGTAAAAAGCTATTGTCCCTTGCACCAAGTAACCTTGAACATGTCTTTCTTGCTGATTCTGGCTCTGTTGCCGTAGAAGTTAGCTTGAAGATGGCGTTGCAATATTGGCATGCGAAAGGCGAACGTCGACCGAAGTTTCTAACCTTACGACACGGATACCACGGCGACACCTTCGCAGCAATGTCAGTGACCGATCCAGATAACTCCATGCACTCCCTCTACAAAGGTTTTTTGCCTGAACATATTTTTGCCCAGTCACCTACTTGTGGTTATTGGGCTGAATGGGATCCAGAAGATCTTACTGACTTCGAGCACAAGATTGAAACGTACCATCAAGAACTCGCTGCGGTTATCCTAGAGCCTATCGTTCAAGGTGCGGGCGGTATGCGTATCTACCATCCAGAATTTCTCAAAGGCGTGCGTAGGCTTTGCGACAAATACGGTTTGTTATTAATTGCGGATGAAATTGCCACAGGATTTGGCCGCACTGGTAAGCTGTTTGCCTGCGAACATGCCGATATCCAACCGGACATTTTGTGTGTCGGCAAAGCACTCACCGGTGGCTACATGACGCTCTCTGCAACCCTAGCAAGCAAAAACGTTGCGGATACAGTTTGTGGTGGTGATGCTGGTTGCTTCATGCACGGCCCAACCTTTATGGGGAATCCACTTGCCTGTGCTGTGGCCACAGCAAGCTTAGAATTGATTGAGCAAGGTGACTGGCAGCAACAAACCCGACAAATCGAAACACTATTTTCTGAGTTACTACCCACACTTGAAGAATACGACTTAGTTAAAAACACCCGTTGGTTAGGTGCCATTGGTGTTGTTGAAACACATCGACCAGTGAATATGGAAACGATTCAAGCCTTGTTTGTGGAACACGGCGTTTGGATTCGCCCTTTTGGCAAGCTGATTTATATGATGCCACCATTTATTAGCAAACCGGAAGATATTGAGAAGCTTGTTAACGCGGTTAAAGCAGCGCTTCAGTGTCAAGCTTGTTTCACTTGATGCGTGCTCATTAAATTCAGAGGATTGGTAGAAAATAAAAACAACGGTTCGAGCATACTACTCGAACCTTTTTTGCTGTTTGAAAAGATACTTACTGGCGTCTTACTGACAATACAAACGCCACTGCAAGTACGATTAGCGTAATTGGCTATCTTTACTCGCTCGTCGATTAAATAATCCTTGGCGTTGAGACACCAATTCGATTGTTGACTGACATTCGATACATAAACGAACGCCTTTCATGGCTATTCGACGCGCTTGTGGGATTTCATCTCCACATTCATCACAATAATGAGCACTTTCGCCCTGTTTGATATTGCCACGAACACGGGAAATCTCGTCGTCGATGGTATGTTGAATTTGTTGGCTGACACTATCGTCATTTGCCCACCCTACGGCCATAAGCCCTCCTCGTTACTTGAATGAGAAAATCTACTTACCGTGGTAAGGTGGATGATTATATCGATTGCAAATAACAAGATAATCAGGGTAAATTCAAAAACACTATTACAGATTAGTAATAATTGATTTTTCCACTCAGTGCAGAAAACAAAAAACCCAGCACTGTTAGGCTGGGTTTTGATGTTCTAGTGGCTAGCGGCTTGGATTAACCGATGTGCGTCGCGCCTGCCATGTACTTCTGAAGTACGGTCGGGATTGCAATACGACCATCTGCTTCTTGGTTGTTTTCTAAGATAGCAACCATGGTACGACCAACAGCAAGACCAGAACCATTTAGCGTGTGTACAAGCTCAGGTTTCTTCTCGCCCTTACGACGGAAACGCGCTTGCATACGACGAGCTTGGAAATCCCACATGTTAGAACAAGAAGAAATCTCGCGGTAAGTTTCTTGCGCAGGAACCCAAACTTCTAGATCGTATGTTTTACGAGCACCAAAGCCCATGTCACCAGTACAAAGAACCACTTTACGATAAGGAAGTTCGAGAAGTTGCAGAACTTTCTCAGCGTGACCTGTTAGTTCTTCTAGTGCGTTCATTGAATCTTCTGGTTTAGTGATTTGTACTAGCTCAACTTTGTCAAACTGGTGCATACGAATTAGACCACGTGTATCACGACCGTAAGAGCCCGCTTCTGAACGGAAACATGGTGTGTGAGCCGTCATCTTAAGTGGTAGATCCGCTTCGTCAGAAATCGTATCACGTACTAGGTTCGTTACTGGTACTTCTGCCGTTGGGATTAGCGACAGTTTACGTGGCTCTTCATCGTTTACCTTTTCGGCTAGCGGCTCAGTGTGGAAAAGATCTTTACCAAACTTAGGAAGCTGACCAGTACCAAATAGGCTGTCAGAGTTTACTAGGTAAGGTACGTACATTTCAGTGTAGCCGTGTTCTTCTGTATGAAGATCCAGCATGAACTGAGCGATTGCACGGTGGAGACGAGCAAATTGGCCTTTCATCACGATGAAACGTGCACCAGTGATTTTAACTGCACTTGCGAAGTCTAGACCGCCACCCATTTCGCCTAGATCAACGTGGTCTTTTAGTTCGAAGTCGTAAGTCTTAGGCTCACCCCAACGAGAGATTTCAACGTTGTCGTTTTCATCTTTACCATCTGGCACATCATCCGCTGGGATGTTTGGTACAGAAAGCGTAAATTCGTCTAGTTGAGCCATTACTTGCTCAAGTTCAACTTTCTTCGCATCAAGATCGCTACCAAGAGTACCGATTTGTTTCTTGATCTCTTCCGCGCCTTCTTTGTCGCCAGCCGCCATTTTTTGGCCGATTTGCTTGGAGATGGAGTTACGCGTGGATTGTAAATTTTCTACTTCTACTTGAATGGACTTGCGTTGTTCTTCAAGTTTACGAATAGTATCCACGTCTAGCTTAAAGCCGCGACGCGCCAATTTAGCAGCTGTTTCATCCAGCTCAGTACGAAGTAATTTAGAATCCAGCATTGTTAATCCTATGCTTTTTGTTGTGAAATCACGCGCACTTTCCAACTCGTGCACGTTTCAAAAATTTACTGATCAAATGTATCCAAAAACGCCTACTTTTCATAGCGCTTTTGTGGGCTATTTGCATCTAAAGTAGCCAAGTAATCTAACTTTTCGCCGATTTTGGTCTCTAAGCCACGATTTGTCGGCAGATAGTACCTACGATCACCCATTTCAGGTGGCAAATATTGCTCACCTGCAGCGTAAGCGCCAGGTTCATCATGAGCATAACGATACTCCGCCCCGTAACCCATGTCTTTCATCAAGCTGGTTGGTGCGTTGCGCAAGTGATGCGGCACTTCATATTCAGGTAAGTTATGAGCATCCGTGAGGGCTTGTTTCCACGCCACATAGACGGCATTACTCTTTGGTGCGCAAGCTAAGTACACTATCGCCTGCGCAAGTGCGCGTTCACCTTCTGCCGGACCAATACGGGTAAAGCAGTCCCATGCGGATAATGCCACCTGCATTGCTCGAGGGTCTGCGTTGCCTATATCTTCTGAGGCAATCGCCAGCAATCGACGCGCAATGTACAAAGGATCACAACCTGCAGCGATCATACGCGCAGACCAGTACAGCGCAGCATCCGGGTTTGAGCCACGAATCGATTTATGCACCGCTGAAATTAAGTCGTACCAAATATCGCCTTTGTTATCAAAACGAGAAACCTTCTCTCCCGCCACTTCCGCAAGCAGTCTCAATGTGATCTCTTTGTCACCTTGCGCATTGTCCTCTGCCATATCGTAAAGCAGCTCAAGATAATTGAGAGACATACGCGCATCACCGTTTACCAGTTCAGCTAAGCGTTCCAGCACGTTATCGGCGAAGTGTGCGGAAGTATTCCCCAAGCCACGCTCTTTGTCAGTGATGGCTTGATTCAACGCCAAGGAGATTTCATCTTTGTCAAGAGACATGAGCTTGTAAACGCGAGCACGTGACAGTAATGCATTGTTTAGCTCAAACGATGGATTTTCGGTCGTCGCGCCAATAAAGGTAACCGTGCCATCTTCAATATGAGGTAAAAAAGCGTCTTGTTGAGATTTGTTAAAACGATGCACCTCATCCACAAACAAGATGGTGCGGCGACCCGCCATTTTGTTCTCGCGCGCTTTCTCAATCGCCGCACGGATTTCTTTCACGCCAGACGTGACAGCAGACACGCGTTCAACTTCAGCATTGGCGTAGTTTGCCGCTACTTCCGCCAATGTCGTTTTGCCTGTGCCCGGCGGCCCCCACAGGATCATTGAATGAATATGGCCAGCCTCAAGCGCGCGACGCAGTGGCTTACCTGGGCCTAAGATGTGCTGCTGACCTATGTACTGTTCAATCGTTTCCGGTCTCATACGAGCGGCAAGGGGACGAAAATCTTCGTCCCCCGAGAAGTCTAATGTGTAATTACTCACTAGCAATTAATTCCTTTGATCATCCACTTCCACACCATCTGGAATTGTGAATGTGAACCTGTCTGCTTTTGGTTTGCCAAGCTTCACGTTATTAAAGGTAAACAAGCCTTTCTGACCGTCTTGCTCCACTACGTTAAAACCTTTCACCACACCTTTGGCATCAATACTAATCTGGAATTGGCCCTGTGTGGAGTCTAGCGCAGTAGGAATCAGCGTGAACTGGTCACCTTTTTGGGAGATCTTGTAGTTATCCCAATCACTTGCACGGTTACGCGTTAACAAAACAAATGGTGTTTGCTCTGTTGCTTGTTCTTGCCAATAGATACTCACTTGCTCGATAAACGGGCTGTAGTACCACAGTGTCTTACCGTTAGAAACCAAGAGGTTTTCATCAGGTAATGTTGTGCTCCAACGGAACAGGCTCGGACGAGCGATCTCTACAGTGCCTTTCCCTTCCATTACCGTTTCGCCTTCAGGGCTGATCACCTGTTGTGAGAAATCCGCACTGAAACCGTCATTCATAGATAGGCGTTTGTTGAATTCATCTTTAGGAGACGCGGCGTGTGCCGTAGAAAAGAGGGAAAAGCTTAAAACAAGTGCAGAGAAAAGTTTCACTGAGAATAGTTTTTTCATTCAGATACCTATTGTTAGAACCGCTCACCTCAGTATGACTGAGGTGAGTAACACAAGTTCATTAATCTTTTGGTGGCGCAGGAGCCAGTACTTCACGGTTACCATTGTGACCCGGAGCACTTACGATACCTTGCGCTTCTAGTTGCTCAACAATACGAGCTGCTCGGTTATAACCGATCTTAAATCGACGCTGTACGCCAGAAACCGAACCACGACGCGAATGGACCACGTGCTCCACGACTTGATCGAACAATGGATCCATTTCTTCATCCGAATCCATCTGCTCACCCGGTAGCAAGCTCTCTGGACCTTGATCGCCACTGATGATTTCATCGATGTAGTTTGGTTTACCACGCGCTTTCCAGTTGTTTACAACAGCGTGAACATCGTCATCCGATGCAAACGCCCCGTGAACACGGGTCGTATGGCTTGAACCTGGCGGTAAGTAAAGCATATCACCCATACCAAGTAGCGATTCAGCACCGCCTTGGTCAAGAATAGTGCGAGAGTCGGTTTTAGTTGATACCGTGAACGCGACACGCGTTGGGATGTTCGCTTTGATTAAACCGGTAATCACATCAACCGATGGACGCTGCGTCGCTAGGATCAAGTGGATACCTGCCGCTCGCGCTTTTTGTGCCAAACGAGCAATCAGCTCTTCAACCTTCTTACCGACGACCATCATGAGATCGGCGAACTCGTCGACCACTACCACAATGTATGGCAGTTTCTCTAGCAACGGCGGTTCCGTGTCCATGCTATCGCCATCTTGCCAAAATGGATCATGAATTGGATGGCCTGCGTCTGCGGCCATCTTCAATTTCTCATTAAAGCCTTTGACATTACGTACGCCAAGAGCCGACATTAACTTGTAACGACGCTCCATCTCGCCCACACACCAGCGCAGTGCGTTAGACGCATCTTTCATGTCGGTAACCACTTCTGAAAGAAGGTGTGGAATACCTTCATAGATGGAAAGCTCCAACATTTTCGGGTCGATCATGATGAAACGCAGATCTTCCGGTGATGCTTTGTAAAGCATACTCAAGATCATCACGTTAACACCTACTGACTTACCAGAACCAGTTGTACCCGCTACCAGTACGTGGGGCATCTTCGCAATGTCGGCAATCACAGCTTCACCCGCGATATCTTGGCCAAGAACGATCGTTGTTGGTGAGGTTGCTTGTTCAAACTGTGGACTATTAATCACATCCGACAGGTATACCGTCTGGCGGCTCATATTAGGCAGTTCTAGACCAATATAAGGTTTGCCCGGAATGACTTCGACAACACGTACAGCCATCGCAGACAAGGCACGTGCCAAGTCCATAGACAAACCAGAAATACGGCTTACTTTCACGCCCGGTGCCAAATCAAGTTCGAATCGAGTGATAACAGGGCCAGGGTAAATACCAACTACATCCGCTTTAATCTTGTAATCCGCAAGCTTAGTTTCAACGAGACGCGCAACCTCTTCCAAGGCATCTCGATCGATAAAGTTATCACGTTTCTCTGGATGATAGAGCAGTTCTAGTGTCGGTAGTGGCTCTGTAGGAACGGGCAAGTTTTGATCTTTTTGTACCAAGAACGGGTTTTGCTGAGCAGCGACTTTCGATTGAGCACTCGAAACCATGTTTTGGAAAGCTGCAACATCTTGATCGCCCTCTTGAACTTCTTCTACCTCGACTTCTTGAGGTGTCGGTTCAAACGTAGCAGAAGGCGCTGCCGATTGTGGTTGCGGTACGACTTGCTGCTGCCTAGGTGGTTCTTGTTCAGACTGCTGTAGTGCAGGTTGAGAAACAGGTTGTTGCGGCTCTAAATACGTAGTCTGGGCTTGTTGAGCAGACTGCGGTGCTTGATATTCATCTTCTTCATCAACTACATCGAAGTTCGAAATGGTTGGTTCGATGTGCTGGCTCGGCTCAGTTTGTTCAACAATTTTATCCAGAGCAACAGAGTCAATCACTGGCTCGTCTTGTAGAGGCTGGCTTGGTGTTTGCTGCCCAATCTCAGCGTGTACTTGCGTCTGATGAGCCTGTTCAGCTTCGAACTGAGCATACTCGTCATAGTTTGGCGCGTTATCGGACAGATCATGGAGGCTTGTCTCATGCCCAGTCACTTCAGGCGGAACAACTGGCTCTTGTATAGGTGGCGTTTCATCCCCCCAGTCATCTGCTTGTTGCGCCGCTGCTTCAAGTTCTTCTATGGTGACGTCCAGTTGCTTAGTACGTTCCACCATTGGGTCGACATTGTCTGTATTCACAACGCGAACAGGCTCAGCCATTTGGGCGTGGCCTTGAACCTGAGGCTGAACAGGAACTTGCGCTATATCTGCAACCTGAGGTGCTGGCGGAACAACAGCTTGCGTCACTGGGTGTTGTTGAGGTTGCTCTGTCACCGACTGTGGCATGTAAATCGGGTATTCATGTGCAGGTACCTCTTCTACTGGCTTTTCTATATCGTAAGCAGTAAGGTGCGGCAAAGACTCGTCTTCAAGTTCCTCTTTAACACGCTCACTCATCACGCTATCTTCGGCAAACTCATCCAACTGAGGCTCAAGCGTTTCTTGCTCCGTACCACGAACTTTGTTGGTAACAGTCGCAATAGTGCCAAGTGCACGCTCACCCAACCATTCAACGATTTTCAACCAAGAAATGCCTGTAAACAGAGTAAAGCCGGCTCCCCATAGGAAAAGAAGCACAAGCGTCGTTCCCAGCAAATTCAATGTAGGTAGGGCCAAGCTGGTCAGTACGTCGCCAACCACACCACCAGACGAGAAATACCAAATGTCGTCAAAGTTGATATCGGCAAGTCCACAGCTAGTCAGAATGAGGATGACTAAACCCAACAGACGAGTGCCCCACAACATAAGGTCGATAGGATCGTCTTCGGAACGCTTACGACAAAGCACCCATGCTCCCGCAGTCAGCAGGAATGGTAATGGATACGCGAGGGAACCAAAGGTAAAAAATAGTGTGTCGGCTAACCATGCGCCGAACAAACCACCAGCGTTATTGATCGCCCCTCCCCAAGCAGTTTGGGACCAAGACGGATCAGCCGGACTGAAGGTAAATAGTGCAACAGCCAACAGCACCGAGCTAAGAACGCCAACGATAAAGCAGCACTCTTTTAAGCGTTGGAAGCCATTGAGACGTGAAGACTGAGGCTCTTCACTGGTTTTAATAATGGTTTCGACTTTCTTTGCGTTCTCTTTGAACATAAATCAACTTGAATTGGAAATGAATAGGAATGAGCAAAATGTTCCGAGCGGCACAAAGCCGCTCGGTAAATTGATTTAACCATATCAAAGAGAAAAACCCAATTGCTCTATTGAGAAAGCGGAGGTATTTACCGCTTTCTTTGCAAGAATTTAACGAGTTTTAATCACAAGCTGGTTACTTTGCTTCACTTCTTCCATTACGACGTACGTACGTGTGTCGTTGACGCCCGGAAGACGCAGCAACGTATCGCCCAACAGACGACGATAAGCACCCATATCAGACACTCGAGTCTTTAGAAGATAATCGAAATCACCTGATACAAGATGACACTCTTGAATGTCGTCGAGTTTTTGAACCGCAGCGTTAAACTGTTCAAAAACATCAGGTGCTCCGCGGTTCAAGGTGATTTCTACGAATACCAGTAGTGATGCGTCTAAGAACTGCGGGTTTAACAGCGCAGTGTACCCAGTAATGTAACCTTGGCGTTCTAAGCGACGCACACGCTCCAAACAGGGTGTCGGAGAAAGTCCCACCCGTTTTGAAAGTTCGACGTTCGAAATACGACCGTCTTTCTGCAGTTCATTAAGAATGTTGCGGTCAATACGATCTAGTTCCTTAGACGGCTTCTTATAGTTCTCTGCCATTTTTTATTCCACCTTATTACTTCCTTGCAAAAAAATATACTACAACTTTTTAATATTTGGTGCCAAATATTACAAATCAACATCTATACTAGATGTTAATTCGACAATAACACCCTACAAACAGTTAATACAACCATTTTAGAAAGAGGATACAGGATGATCATTGGCGTTCCAAAGGAAATTAAAAACCACGAATACCGTGTGGGAATGATCCCAGCTAGCGTGAGAGAACTGATCTCACATGGTCACCAAGTTTTAGTTGAGACCAATGCTGGCACTGGTATTGGCTTCACAGACGATGATTACATCGCTGTTGGCGCATCCATCCTTTCTACTGCTACCGACGTATTTGCAAAAGCAGATATGATTGTAAAAGTAAAAGAACCCCAAGCTGTCGAGAGAGCAATGCTCCGCGAAGGGCAGATTTTATTTACCTATTTACACCTTGCACCAGATTTTCCACAAACCGATGAGCTAATCAAGAGCAAGGCTGTCTGTATCGCATACGAAACTGTAACAGATAATATGGGTCGTTTGCCACTGTTAGCACCAATGTCAGAAGTGGCTGGTAGAATGTCAATTCAAGCCGGTGCACAAACGTTGGAGAAATCTCACGGCGGCCGCGGTTTACTATTAGGTGGCGTACCGGGTGTTGAACCTGCAAAAGTTGTCGTTGTTGGTGGCGGTGTCGTTGGCGCGAACGCAGCACGTATGGCGGTCGGTCTTCGTGCTGACGTGACTATTCTTGACCGTAACGTGGATACGCTTCGCAAGCTGGATGAAGAATTCCAAGGTCGCGCTAAAGTGGTTTATTCTACTGAAGACGCCATCGAGAAGCATGTTCTAGAAGCAGACCTAGTAATCGGCGCGGTTCTAATTCCGGGTGCAGCAGCGCCTAAGTTGGTAACAAAAGAGCACATCGCTAAAATGAAGCCTGGCGCGGCAGTGGTTGACGTCGCCATTGACCAAGGTGGTTGCTTCGAAACTTCTCACGCAACTACGCATGCAGAGCCAACTTACATTGTTGACGACGTGGTGCACTACTGTGTGGCGAACATGCCAGGTGCGGTTGCTCGCACTTCAACATTTGCGCTTAACAATGCCACACTGCCATACATAGTGAAGCTAGCAAATAAAGGCTATCGCGAAGCACTTATAGAAGACAAAGGTTTCCTTGAAGGCCTAAACGTTATCCACGGCAAAGTAACCTGCAAAGAAGTGGCAGAGAGCTTTGAGCTAGAATACATTGAACCAGCGCAAGCTATCGCGATGTTCAACTAATGACAAAATAACGTACAAAAATGTCACGTTTTGTTTACAAGAGCCCACTAGGAAGTGGGCTTTTTGCTTAGAACATTTAGCTATAAAAAAGATCTAAATCTTATAAGCGCAAATTAAAATATTTCGAGGTGTGACAGATTTAGCGCAAAACTCTGCCAATCTAACACGATAACCACGTTCTTCAAGATAAAGTGCTTTGTCTAAAGCCAACCAAATCTCCAACGGACGTTGAAAAACCAACTGAACCAGACTCAAACGCTCCATTTGCCAAAAGCGCTGTTCGCTCAACTTTTCAAAATGTTCGAAATCGATTTCTTGCGGAAAAACGATGCCCTTCTGCTCCGCTGCCCAGCGACACAAAGACTCAAAACCATCACTTAATTGCGACTTACGAATGCTCGGCACTGGCTGATATCCTTCCATACCCAATACTTGTCGCGTGATCAAATCAAACCCTAAGCGAAACACCATTTCTTGCTGACGATGACGACGCACACGTTCACCACCAGTCACTGTTTGCTGTAAGGGGATACGCAGTTCTTGCTTAGACAGAGAAAGAGAAGAAGCCTTAGCCGACTCTGACATCGGCTGATATTGCTCAGACTGAATCAAATGATAACAGCATGGCGATATTGTCATCGCTGCAACGCCATTTTCACTGCCGTACTGTATTAAGCGAACGTGAAGATCGCCACACGCATGCAATGCCACCGCGTGTTGGTTTGGCTTAAACACGGCCTTCGATTGGTTATCAAATGCATCGCCCTGGATGAAGGTCATCTTCCAATCATGCTCATTTGCCGCTTGTTGCCCACAATCACACAGCGTTTGTTGGTATTCAAAACTGGTAACTGGCTGATCAGTTTGCGTTGTCAGGATGCGCCCTAAATAACCTTTGCCTGAACACCACTCTAGCCATTCTTCGCCATGATGATGGTGAATAGCCGCCTCTCCCATGGCGCAGATCTGCGCTAATTTGCGACCAGGAATACCACTGTCTAAACCACGAGAAAGGTCCAAACCTTTTAGCGCTAGGGGCTTCAAGTAGCTAACATCGGCAAGTGCTTCAAGCTCAGGCAAAAAGGGACTAAGTGCCCTCATGGCAAGTTCAGGGTCCGATTTGTATTCATCGATTTCAGAGGGAGTTAGAGAGGTTAACCACCGGCAAAGCTGAGGGTGTTGGGCTTGCCAAGGTAATGATGCGTGGACACTACTTTTAAATGGCTGGAATCGCCACAACGATTGATGCTCAATTAAGCAGTCATTAATAAATTGAAATTGCGTTTTCATAGTTCCCCCTGCAACGGTTGCATTGTAGAGGGAATCGAAACAGCAATGAAGAGTTATCTCACCGGAAGTTCTATGTCTTTAAACATCTCTTCAATTTCCGAGTTTGACTTTAGAGAAATCGCTTGCTCAACAACAGGACGTGTCAAGTGTGGTGCAAAGCGCTCAACAAAATCATACATATAAGAACGTAGGAAGGTACCACGACGAAAGCCAATGCTTGTGGTACTTGCGCCAAACAAGTGACTCGCATCAATTGCAACCAAATCGCCGTCTTGATCGTGATCGACAGCCATACTCGCAATCACCCCAACCCCTACCCCCATACGAACGTAAGTTTTTATCACGTCCGCATCGGTTGCAGTGAATACCACACGTGGGGTCAAACCTTCGCGGTTAAACGCCGTATCCAACTCAGAACGACCAGTAAAGCCAAACACATAGGTCACCAAAGGATAAGCCGCCAAGTCATGAATTGTAACGACGTCTTTCTTTGCTAATGGATGCTCCTTTGGTACCACGATAGAACGATTCCAGTGGTAGCAAGGTAGCATGATGGCGTCTTGGTAAAGGTGAAGCGCTTCTGTTGCTATGGCAAAGTTCGCTGTTCCCTTTGCGATCGCCTCAGACATTTGCGAAGGCGTTCCTTGATGCATATGCAAGGACACTTTTGGGTAACGAGACGTAAAACCTTTTATCACATCAGGAAGTGCATAGCGTGCTTGAGTGTGAGTGGTAGAAATATTCAGCGTGCCCATTTCAGGGTGAGTATGCTCCCCCGCCACGGCTTTAATGCTTTCCACACGCGCTAGAATCTCTTGAGAAATTCGTACGATCTCTTCACCAGCGGGTGTCACCTGAGTCAAGTGTTTACCACTTCGTTCAAAGATCTGAATACCTAGCTCATCTTCTAACAAACGGACCTGTTTACTGATGCCCGGCTGTGATGTGTATAGGCTTTCTGCTGTCGCAGAAACGTTCAGATTATGGTTTACAACCTCAACAATATACTTCAGTTGTTGCAGCTTCATCGTAATCCCTTACTCATTGATTGAGACAATAATGTCATACTCATATTGCCGACTTGGCCGAGTAGATATAATGTTTAGTTATAACGTGTTAGCCACTAAATGAACAGTAATTTCTAACTTATAGCTCAAGCTAATAGTGAATCACTTATAACGTTTTGATATGCACAATGTTTGATTCTTTAAAATCTGTATTTTTGCACCGCTCGCCGTATTCTCTGCCCAAATACGACGGAAAACGTGTTTAGGGTAAAATAATCAGATAAATAGGGTGCCGAGAGAGATAAGATTCATGTATTCTCTGTTGTTGGTCATAAAAAAGTAAAAAGCAGACGCAAAGATATGAATACTGGTTTAATTGTCATTTTGGTAGCCGTTCTACTGGTCTTGGTTCTTGGTTACAACATCATGCTGCAGTACAAAGTAAAAGTAGAGACCACAAAAAGACAGGAATCTGCTCGTTACGTGACACTGATTGACAGTACCGAGGAACTTATTGGGCACGCTCACCATATTCCTTTTAGCAAGGACTTACTGCTGTGCCTGAACAATCGTATTCTTGATGCGCTCGAAAATATGCGCGAGCTGGATCCAAAGGACAAACAATTAGTCCAGCGGATTGAGAATATGAAGCAGCAAATTGCTCAACTGGCAGATAATAATCAAGGCGGCGAAAGTACGACGTTTAAAATGCCAAGCAGCGACAAGCAAGCCATACTCATGCTTAAACTTGTTAAGCGCCTACGAGATACGGTTCGTAATGAACACAATAAAGGCCGTTTGAACACACAAAGTTACGTGGCAGAGAACGCGCGCCTTGAAACAATGCAGATACGAATCAACATCGAGAATGTGATCAAGCGTGCGAACGATTCCATTGCGCGAGGTCAGCCTGGTACGGCTCTTCAACTGCTTCGTAAAGGCATTGATGCACTGAGCACTAAAAACGACGCTTACTCAACGCAAGCGAAACAAAAACTTGAAGGAATGCTTGGCGATCTTGATAAGAAACGCCAAGACAAAAATGACGCTGACATGCAGCATCAGGTAGATAAAGAACGCGACAATGATATGGATGCGCTCTTCGGCGAAAAGAAAAAGTGGTAAACTCTTTTCAAGCTTTCCTGCCTATCTCGATTCAGGCTGCGTATGCAGCCTTTTTTGTGCCTTATTTCTATTAAAAAGATGTTGGCTGGATAAACCAAAATTTGAATGTAAAGTATTAAAAATTAAATGATTAATCTCAACTCTTATCAGGACCTCCTTGCCCCAATTAACCAATTCTTACAATGCAGCACCCCAGATGAATGGGTTGAAGAGGCAAAGAAACCTGAAAACCTTCAAACCATTTTATTAGACCACCTGCTGTGTGAACTGAAAGCTGGCCAATCAGCCATGTTCCTGATCCGCAAATATGCCGTGGATAAAGCGAGTTCACACGCCCTACTCGATTGGTTCAAGCCATATGAGGACTTTGCCTACCGCAAGAAAGGCTCGCTAGAGACGCTCAAAGGAAAAAGTAATATTTCTAAAGCGATCATCGCTAAATCAGATTCACCTTACAGCCAAGATCTGATCGACAAGATGGTCCTACTTATCAAAGAAGAATTACACCACTTCTATCAAGTGCTTGAAATCATGGAAAACCGTGGCGTGGAATATAAGAACATTCCTGCAAGTCGCTATGCGAAAACACTGATTTCTGAAATGAAAACGTATGAACCAGAAACCTTGATTGACAAGCTTATTATTGGCGCCTATATCGAAGCTCGTTCTTGTGAACGTTTCGCAAAACTGGCTCCACATATGGACGAAGACATTGCCAAATTCTACGTATCTTTGCTGCGTTCAGAAGCACGTCACTACCAAGATTACTTGATTTTGGCAGAACAGATCGCGGGCAAGGATATTAGTGCACGTGTAGCAGAATTTGGGCGCATTGAAGCTCAGCTTATTTCAACGCCGGATGACGATTTCAAATTCCACAGTGGCGTTCCCGTGTTAAAAGCTTAGGTATTAAGCCGAACTCAATGAGAAAAACCAGACACCGCGTTTGGTTTTTCTCATTCTAGTCGCTATGTTCGGTTGAGCGAGTGTGATTTGAGTATAATAGAAGCCAATTACTCGCAAGCAGCAGTTTGCGAGCGGGAAATTTCCTTGATCAAAATTTTGCGTCGAAGATTTAAAATCTCATCAATCAACTTCTCTTGGGCATTACTACCAAAGTGTTGATCGTAATTTTTTACCATTTCGATCTCCTGCGGTTGCAAACGGTAAACCTCATCTTTTAAGCGAGCCTCCGCTTCGCTTTTTATCAAACCTTGGCTTTGTAGCAATTTAATGATCACTTCATCAGCTGGGTTTACTTCTCTTGACATGACTTTCCAATCTAAAAGTTAAGTTACTCACCAAATGGTCGATGAATCCAGCAGGCTGCTGGCACCGCCAATTTCCGTTGAAGAACTTATACCTCAAATGTGACAGCGTTATTGCAGCTCAAAGTCAATTATTCGTAAAGATGCATAGGAAGACACAATAAAAAAGCCGAACACTAATGTTCGACTTTCAAATTTTTTACTGGGCGTTACTTATTAAAAAAAACCAGCATCTCGACTTCACCTCCTTGCTGTGGCGCGTCCAACGAGAATTGTAAATAGCCCTCTTTAGTTATTGGTATTCTTAGATATTCATTACTACCACTGCCATCAGACACATGTTCATGTTGCTCTGTGGTTGGCCAGTTTTCTCGGCTCGCGTAAAGATCCACGTTGCCATTGTCGGTAAAACTATTTTTATCTTTAAGCCAAACACGTACCTCTTGAACGCCTCTCGGTACATAAACTGCGGCATAGCGTCGTTTAAGCACCGTTAGAGATTGTGTTTGACCAACTTCCAATACGACTGGTGTTAAATCATCTTCAGATGTTGGCGGTAGCTCGGCTTGCTTTTTCAATGATGCAGTTAGTGTCACCGCATCAAACGCAGAACGACCTGTGATGCTGATGTAATAACGACCTGGTTTAACATAGCCAGATCGATTTGGTTCGAACATCACAATCTCATTGCTACCCGGACCATGTTGGCTGAATTCAAAATCGTAGTAATGCGCTTCTTGCTCAAAGCTTATATACAAATCCGCATCGCCCAGATTGCCTTCTTGTATCTCCACTTCGAAGTGCGCCATGTTTTCTGGCACGTCCACATAGAACAACTGCTCACTGTACGCCGCACCATTTAACACGACACTCTGGTTCGCGGTAAGCTCGCTCGCTTGGTTTGAAGCCGATGTCGAGCCACTCGAACTTGGGGGCTGCTCTGCCTTCGGTTGCTCAGATTCATGAGCAATAGACGCGAGCCAGCGTTCAAATTCACTATCGTATCGCTCACCTAATACTTTAACTTGTCTTGCCCACTCCAAATACTGGCCAGAGCGAGAAAGCGTAAGCAAACCCTCGATCTCTTGAGGATGTTTTTCAAACATAAAGCGAACCGCAAGATAACCCCAGCGATAGACGCGATTAGTATTATGTGAGTAATTGGTCGCAAACACTTCTGACAAGCTCATCTTGCCCTCTTCGATAAGGCCGATCGCCGCGTCGTAACCTTGCTTGTAATGCATATACTCAGCAAAACCTTCAAGCCACCAAACAACATAACCGTGAGCCAAGTTATGATTAAATGAGCCATACTGATTAAAACGTGCATCTAGGTAGTGAGTATACTCATGCTCTAAATTAAGAATGGAGAGCTTATCAGTATTATCGTAACGGTAAGCGACAAAACGCGCGACGTTATCTGATTGCGCGGGGTTGCCTTCAAGATACTGGCCACCGTTATCCGTGGTATTGCCAAACAAAAACGACGAGTAATCAACGTAGCTGCCGTTATTAGCAAACACCGCCACTTCTACCCGATCATTGTGATCGTCTTCTACGGGTTGATACCCAGTATTCGCAACTTTATGGAAATCAGCCTCTTTCGCTGCCAAAACTGCACACGCTTCCAAAGCTTGGGCATGGGTTAAGTCTTGAGAACGAATGATTGCAGGTCCATCGCACTCATAACGATTTGGCAGCACATTGGCTGCGACTTGGCGTTTCGCTTGCTCTAAATCCAAACCTTTTAAGCTCTCTGGCGCGTAGTACTCCATCATCTCAACCGCAGCGAGCCACAGTTTGTCATGCTTACTCCCCAACGGGTATCGCTCCATCACTCGTTGCATCTCTGCCAATGCGGCGCTGCGAGTGGAGGAATAAGGACTGGCAAGTAGACGACCAACTTCGCGCACCGCGTTATACACAAGAAAACTGGCATCAGTATCTAATGCCCATTCATTTTGCTGAGTAAACTTTATTAGCACTTGAATATGCCGATTATTCTCCGACAAATAGCGGTAGAAATAACCACGCCCAGCATGACCAGACATGGCACGAAAAAGGTTGTTTAGCCCATCAACCCACTGCGTATCTTGCGCGGTGCTTGGGTTAAAGTAGCGGAGGGCCGCCAATTGTGATTCCATCGTCAACGGCAGTTGCTTTACGTTATCGACCATCAAAGTCAGGCTTTTCATTGCACTTACTTGCTCATATCCTTGGTCTAGTGCATGACGGTTAGCAAGGAATGCCTTGGTAGTGCGGGCAAAACCTTGACTAAGCCCTCGTGAAAAAGCTGGCTGTTTTTCGTTATAGCGAACGTAATAAGCCGCACGTATAAACTCACCAAGGTTCTCCAATTGGCGCGCTTGTTCTGCCTCACCGCTGTAGTTGGCGATGGCACGGTTAAGTACAGTTTGAATTCGGGCTAAACTCCCCTCGCTGTAGATATTGTCTATCGAACTGCTGGGGGCAGAAAACCAAGATTCATGACAGTGGTAAGTCGCCGAGGAGATTACAGGAGCAAGCTCCGAAGCTTGTTCAAGCGCAGAAATATCGCACTGTTTGTTAGCGAAAGAAAAACTGGACACAGTGCCGAAAACAAAGGCTAGCGCAAAACGATGTAGTGAGAATAGACGAATATGAGACATAACAACACTCATTGATAATTTATATGATTAGTGCTGCACTTATATTTCTCAAACTTGCCAATGTGAATTAAATTGCATAATTTTTATGATGTCAGTTCAAAAAACACCCCAAAGACGCACGCAATGTGAATAGAAAACCCTGCACTGTAACTTTCTATTCACAACAAGCAACAATCAAATAACAAGACAATACTTGTATTCGCGTTATCCAGTTAAAAACCGTTGCAAATGCATACGACTTTTCAACCAATAGATACGCCAACGTCATGACAGGCGGAGAAGGTACATACACTGCAAAAACACTCATATTTAATAAGATGTTCTTTCAGTGGCCTTCTTATTTTCCATGTAGATAGAAAGCATCGCGACATGAAAACCATCGATTTTAATCTCAAACAAAGATCACAACTTGCAACCAAAGTATGCCGTACGGTTTACTGTCATCCATATTTAATATGCAACTCATAACTATCAATAAGAATAATTCTACTCACTCAATTTATGGACAGACAGATGAAATTAACACGACGGACTATTTGGCTAAGTGGCTTACTCGCATTGCCAAGCTTCGCGGACACTTATGTATACCTAACAAACAATTCTGACCAACCTTTAACTATCCAAGTGACACACGATGGCAGCGATTTGTTGGAGTACGGCGAAGAATGGCAACAAAATGTGCAAGTACTTGAACCATGGGAAACCAAATCAATTTTGAGCTTCAACCGCTGGGAGGGTGTGCGAACAGGCGAGCATTATGAATTTGAGACCGTAGCATCTAACCCGTTAGGTGAGAGCATAACCTTAAGGCAGGTGATGGAGGGTCACTGGTATAACTCGACGATTCAATACGGTGTATCCGCTTCTGATGTCGCTATGGCGTTAAAAAGTGATCGTAAAATCCACCGTTATAACACCGATTCATTTGGTACTCGCACAACCGAGCTCGCTTTTAAATCCGACGCCACTGAGGGCTATGATGACTTGTACTACACCGTCACACCGAGGAGAGTAAATCAAGCTCTCGACGACAATGAGCAACACCTAAATTTGATGACATACAACATTTGGGCTTTACCGGCTGTGGCTTCACACATTGATGACCGCTACGAGCTGATTCCTTCATACGTTAAAGGGTTCGACGTAGTCGCACTACAAGAAGTGTTTGCGGATGGTCGAGAGGCGTTTTTGCGCGAACTCGCTAAAGAATACCCGTATCAAACAAAAATGCTGGACAAAGATGGCTTCAACATCCACGACGGCGGCGTGACCATTGTCAGCCGCTACCCTATCGTGAATCAGGCACAGTATGTCTTTCCTGATTGTTCCAGTGCCGATTGTCTCGCTGATAAAGGGATAAATTATGCGGAGATCATCAAGGGTGGTCAGGCTTACCATATCTTTAACACTCATGCAGCCTCCTCTGATACTGAGATAGCACGCGAACATCGTCAACGTCAGTTCAAGCAGATGCGCGCGATGGCTCAATCTTTGAATATCCCAAGTAATGAAACCGTAGTTTACAGTGGCGACTTTAACGTCAATAAGTTGAAATTCCCTGATGATTACCAGCAGATGATCGCCAACCTTAGCGCTATCGAACCGGAATATTCTGGCTATACCGAATCTACGTTTGATCCACGCATTAACAACTTTGCTGGCAGAACTTTTTCCGGAGACGGAAGTGTGGAATACCTCGACTATGTGATGGTCAGTAACGAGTATGGTATAAAATCGCAAAACGATAACTACGTTGATGTACCACGCTCAACAGCGGCAAGTATATGGCAGCATTACAACCTGTCGGATCACTTTCCGGTGAGTACAGTGCTCAAACCATGAGGCCATTTTCGTTCATTTTTGTGTCCGTCGCTGTGGCGGGCACAATTTGGTTTTTATCCGCGGGAAACAAGAATGAACACTTGTATCCACTCTCTTACACGTCGGAAAACACCTCTGACACCCAAGCGAAGAACAGTGTTTTTTTAGCGGCAGGACAAACTAAGAGGAAAGTCATCTTGCCTAAAACAGAAGGAATACCCTCTTCGATCGAGGCTGTGTCTCAGCGTTTAGTTGAACTCAAAGGGCGAGCGTTAAAAACAGAGATAGAAACGTTTTGGCATACATGTCAGTCAGACCAGAACTGCGAATCTCAGTTGATAGAGCTCGAAGAACATTTGTCTGCTGAGCATTTCGCACTGCTGAAAAACTACCACGCGCTCAACAGCCTCTGGCAGCAAAACTTGGCTGCCCTACCTTTTGATGAGCAACAACCGCTGGCGCCTCGTATTGCGCTGTTCAAATCAGCAGCAAAACAGGTTTGGGGTGAACTGTCAGAGGTGATTCTTGCCGATGAATTCGCATTGTACGATTTTAGTTTGCAAGCTGAACAGTTGGCCGATATCCCCACTCAAGATTATGTTCAAACCTACAAAGATTTGCTCCAAATGTGGCAAGGCAATGAGGCAGCGCTGGGGTTGCAAAGTCATCAAGCAAAGTATGAACGTGCAGTCGCGTTGATTCCCAACAGAATAAATGACTCAGAACGTGAGGAATTGATTCTGACGCTTCAACAGAACTACCTCTCTGAACAAGAAATCGAAGAGATAAACAATCGGAGGCAGCAAATTGTAGAGCAAAAACAGCAAGCAACTGATTATCAAGATGAATTGCAGCAGTTAAAATCAAGGCTGACATCACAAAGAGCCACCAGCCACGCGAGTTGGTCAGATTCAGAATGGCAACGTTATTACCAACAAGAGATTGCGGATTTTCGTCGTGAATTTTTTGCAGTTAATGACTCTCCTTTATGAGCAATTGGAACTGAGGGATCCCCGATAAACCACATCCTAAAACGCGTCATTCCAGCAATACTAAGCGTGAATGGAAATCTGGTCTTCATGAACGCTTATTACAGGAAGGTCGCTGGTTTGAAAGCGAGCGACCTTCTGTTATTTATCTGTTGGTGCAACTCAAACGTTACAACACGCGTAAGCATTCTTCGGGAGGCAAACTTAAAAGCGTGTTCGCAAAGTTAATCTTCTCATCTCGCCACTTCCATGCCGCCTGTCGACTCTCTTGAGAGTGACGATCAGCTTCGAAATAACTTTGCCTTGGTAAACCGTTAGCTGGCGTCATCACCATAGATTGCTCATTTAAGCGAATCGTAAATAGGAACTGACCACGTTGACCAGATTGCGCAGCAGGGTGATGAAGTGTGGTATCACAGCAATAACGTCGATCGCGTAATGCTCGGCATGTGTATTCAAATGCATCTTGTGCACCACGTCCGGGGAAAGCGGTATAAATACTGATGCCGTCGCGCTGCAAAGACTGCTCTCCAGCAGCTAATTGTACTGCGTACTGAATCATCCTAAACCCAAGTACTACACCACCAATACTGTTCAGCCCGCTGTATTGGATTGCTCCTTCTAAGCTCAGGCGCAGCTTATCTTCACCTTCATATAAAAAAAGATAAGGCGATGCCCAATCACTTTGTGGAATAAGCCGCTGAGTAATGTCCAAGTGTTCCATGTTGGTCTCCGCAATAGATTGTCTTCAAAACCACAAAATAGCGTAATGAGAACCATTATCAATGAGTTTAAGTAAAAAATGAGAGAATAAAGTAGGCTAGTGTGATATCAATGCCCCATGCCCCCATCAAAATAGCTTCCTTGCATCAAATCTGAATATGCATAGCGATGACCAGTACTGCGCCAAACAAGCTTCCTGATACAAATGCGCATAATACCACTTTGTTTTGTTTGCTTTTCATCCTTGAATACCTCTGTTAGAACCGATCGATGGCTCCAATAATTAAACTCTCTACTAAACCAATGAGCAAATTAACGTGAAATACTTCTGAGCTTTTTAAGTTAATTTAGTAAAACAGTATATGCAACAAACTAACAACCAAGCGTAGCCAAACTGCGATATTGAGCAGGTCAACAGAGATACCGGATGGAATAGATAGCTAATAGTAAAGCTTAATCGCGGAGCGTTTATATGGCGGATGGAGGTAAGGTTCAAGATCGTTTCGACGACTGTTCAATCGCTCTAAAAGCTTGTAAGCAATGAAATAGCGGTTAATGTTGGTCACGTAGCGTATTGGCTCCATACCTATATGTTGGCGTGTCACTACTGCCACGTTATCGAACCACACATTGGGATCGTAGCCTTTTTCCTTTGCAATTTTTCTCATCTTTCTGATGTTGCCAGGCCCTGCGTTATAGGCAGCTAAACAGAAGTAAATGATGTCATTTTCGCTGATCGCGGCATCGTTAAAGAAGTACTTTCTTAGGTAATGCATGTATTTCAAACCAGCGTGAATATTGGGCTCCTTTTCATAAATGTTGGAGATGTTTATCGCTTTGTCGCGCGCAGTGGTCGGTAGTATTTGCATGATACCAACCGCCCCCTTGTGAGAAATGACATTCTGATTCAAACCTGACTCTTGAAAGCCTTGTGCCATCATCAATAAGTGATTGAACTGATATTCCTGAGCATAAAAGTAGAAAATATTCCAGAGCTCTTTAGATCGGATAACATTCTCTCTGTTGAGGAATTTTCTCAACCATTTGTCATTTTCTAGATACCTTTCATTGACGACATTGCCAAACAAGGTGCCTACCCTAATCTTCTTAATGAACTTATTGATTGCTTCTTCAAGGCGAGGGGAATCTTTTCTTATCCCCCAAGCGATTTGTGCATTTTGTCTTACTGTCAATTGATCATGGAAAATGACGTCAGGAAAGATGCTTCCCCACATCCCCGTCTTATGCTGATCTAGCACGGTGACATCGATAAAACCAGCGTTGATCATCTCAAGAATCTCGTAGTCTTGAATGATCTCATCAAGAAACATGATATTGATGCCTGGCTTGTTTTGTATATTTAAGTAGCTGTTCGCCTTCGTTAGACTTTTATGATAGCTAGAGCTTTCTCTTACCCAAATATCTAAGCCACTCAAATCCTCCATGCTTTGAATGCCTGAATGTTTCCCGTTCGTGACTATGATTTCCGAGACGTTTTCACGAACCGGATCGCTGAACGCAATCTCCTCTCTGCGTTCATTCGTAATGGTTAAGTTCGCCACGATAATATCCCCATAACCAGAAATCAGCCTTGGAATGAGCTCATTTCTTGCCACAGGAATCACCTGAATGTTTATCGCTTTGTTGCTTTTACGCAAGTAACGCTCAAGCTCATGAATGAGTTCAGAGATGATGCCTCTGGGCTGACCATTTTGGATGTAGTAAAAACCGAGGTCAGCAGACACAAGAATACGAACGGCTTTTTTCTGCTTTAGCACTTCCAAATCACCAACATAAGGCTCTGACTTTAACGGAGAAAGTTCCAGCGCTGGACTGGCCAAAGAAAAAGCCCATAAAAACAGAGTAATACAAAGTAATTTAGTCATTATGAGCTTATCCGTTCGTTTATCACTACTGATAATATTAGCAATAAATAACACCATGCACGTCACTAAACCACGAGTCGCTTTCTTCAACGAATACGCCATCAAAAATGGCAGTGTCGACGGGTACTTTGCCATTCGTTGCCTAACTTCATCTTTTTTCCTAATTATCCAAAATGATGATTTCTTCAGCCCACTCATCATAAAAACAACCCACCATTCTGCGGCCCCGCAAGACTAAGAATCTATCATCAGAAAACGGCGCCCCCTCATTAGTCCTTTGGGTCAGTGTACAATTGAATGCTCACCCCTAATACACAGGTGTTATTCGCTGTCAAGCAAGGCCTAAAGATTAAGCATCAAAGCCAAAATGCGAAATTAAGTACAAAAAAGGACGCCGAAGCGTCCTCTCACCATTATTGTTAGCCACAATTCAATCAGCCTTTCTAACCGAATGCCGCCCTATTTTTGGCTTTGCGCAGAGCTGGAAGTAGATATCACTTGCTCATTTTGCGCTTCTTTTCTTGCACGGCGATCGAACAGACGCTCAACCACAACGAAGAACACCGGCACAAAGAAGATACCAAGCAAGGTCGCACTTACCATACCGCCAAGTACGCCCGTGCCTACCGCGTTCTGACCCGCAGAGCCTACACCCGCACTGATCGCTAGCGGCACGACACCAAGACCAAACGCAAGCGAGGTCATGATGATAGGACGAAGACGAACACGCACCGCGTGCAGCGTTGCTTCAATCAAGCCCGCACCTTTCTCGTAGTATTCCTTAGCAAATTCCACAATAAGAATCGCGTTCTTGGTTGCCAGACCAACAGTGGTCAACAAGCTAACTTGGAAGAATACGTCGTTATCCATACCGCGAGTCATGACCGCAAGTACCGCACCTAGCACACCTAGAGGCACAACAAGTACAACCGCGAATGGTACTGACCAGCTCTCGTACAATGCAGCCAATACAAGGAAGACAACCAGAATCGACAGCGCGTAAAGCATTGGCGCTTGGTTACCTGATAGACGTTCCTCGTAAGAGATGCCGTTCCAGTTCACCGTAAAGCCAGGAGGCAATTTTTCTACCATGGCTTCAATTTCTGCCATCGCTTCACCAGTACTGACGCCCGGAGCCGCGCCACCTTGGATGTTCATCGCAGGTAGACCGTTAAAGCGTTGCAATAGCGGAGAACCGTAAGTCCACTCACCCGTTGCGAATGCCGAGAATGGTACCATCTCACCCTGTGAATTACGCACATACCAAGAGTCGAAGTCTTTCGGCTGCATTCGGTGTTCTGCGTCACTTTGCACCATTACCTTCTTAACACGTCCGCGATCGATGTAATCGTTGATGTACGCACCACCCCATGCCGAAGCTAAAATTTGGTTTACATCGTTAATGCTCACATCAAGCGCGCGTAATTTCACGTGGTCGATATGCACTTGGTACATCGGCGCATCTGCTTGACCGTTTGGACGCACACCCACCAGTTTCGGATTTTGTGCTGCCATACCTAGGATTTGATATTGAGCCGCCACAAGCGCTTCGTGACCATTACCAGTTGAGTCTTGTAGGTAGAAATCGAAACCGGTCGCGTTACCCAACTCTTGAATCGCTGGTGGTGCAAACGCAAACACCATTGCTTCTTTAATCGTTGAGAAGTAACCCATAGCACGACCTGTCAGCGAAGCCGCATCCGAACCCGGAGCTTCACGCTCTGACCAATCTTTCAGGCCGACAAACGCCATACCCATGTTCTGACCTTGACCCGCGAAGCTGAATCCAGCTACCGAGAACACTGACGCCACGTTGTCTTGCTCTTCTTCTAGGAAGTAGTTACGGACTTTTTCTAGTGTCTTTTCAGTCTGCTCTTGAGTCGAGTTCGGTGGCAAGATGGCCATTGAGAACACAGTACCTTGGTCTTCGTCCGGTAGGAACGATGTTGGTAGATTCATGAACAACCAACCTGCGCCCGCACTCATCGCCGCGAACACCAACAACATACGACCAGTGCGTTTTAGCATTTTCGCTACACCCGCTTCGTAACCCGCCGTTGCCGCATCAAACTTACGGTTGAACCAGCCAAAGAAGCCTTTCTTATCCGAAAACTCTGCGTCACCTTTTTTCAGCAAGCTCGCACAAAGTGCCGGAGTAAGAATGATCGCCACCAATACCGATAGCGTCATCGCCGCTACTATGGTGATAGAGAACTGACGATAGATAACACCGGTTGAGCCAGACATGAATGCCATAGGTACGAATACCGCAGACAGCGTCAAACCAACACCCACTAGTGCGCCAGTGATCTGCCCCATTGACTTCTTCGTTGCTTCTTTTGGATCAAGACCGTCTTCGTGCATCACACGTTCCACGTTCTCTACCACAACGATCGCATCGTCCACCAGCAAGCCGATTGCCAGAACCATCGCAAACATGGTTAAGGTGTTAACACTAAAGCCGGTCGCGTAAAGGATCGCAAACGTACCCAGCAATACCACCGGGACCGCAATCGTTGGGATGATCGTCGCACGGAAGTTCTGCAAGAACAGGTACATGATCAAAAATACCAACACGATGGCTTCAAGCAGCGTCTTGATGACTTCTTTGATCGACGCATCTACGAATGGCGTGGTCTCAAATGGGTACGCAATCTTCAAACCGTCTGGGAATGTCGCACTTAACTGACCAAGGCGTTCTTTTACTGCTTCTGCTGTTTCTAGCGCGTTCGCACCAGTACCTAGCGAGATACCAAGACCTGCCGCTGGGAAGCCGTTGTACTGACCTTTGATGTCGTAGCTTTCTGCGCCGCGCTCAACACGCGCCACGTCTTTCAGGTAAACGTTCGAACCGTTCGGTTCTGATTTCAGAATGATGTTTCTGAATTCTGCCACACTGGTTAGACGACTTGCGGAAGAGATGGTCGCGTTTAGCAACTGGCCAGACTGAGCAGGCGCTGCTCCTAACTGACCAGAAGAAACCTGTGCGTTCTGCTCACGAATAGCGTTCGCAACGTCGATTGCCGTTAGGTTGAACTGAGTCAGTTTGAATGGGTCGAGCCAAACGCGCATTGCGTATTGAGAACCAAACGCTTGCACTTGACCGACGCCCGTAACACGGCTGATCGGATCTTGAATATTGGTAACAACAAAGTCGCCAATGTCATTTTCCGTGAAGTTCGGGTTTTCCGAGTAAACTGCCACAACCATCAAGAATGAGGTGTTGGATTTGTTTACGATGATACCTTGGCTTTGCACTTCCATCGGAAGCGACGTCATTGCCAGTTGCAGTTTGTTCTGCACCTGAACTTGCGCAATATCTGGATCGGCTTCGCTATCAAATGTCAGCGTAATGGTCGCGTTACCAAACGCATCACTGCTTGAGTTTAGGTAGCGTAGGTAGTCCAGACCCGTCATGTTTTGCTCGATAACCTGAGTTACTGAGTCTTCTACGGTTTTCGCAGAAGCACCAGGATAACGGGCATTGATTGAGATCGTGGTCGGTGAAATCGTCGGGTATTGAGAAACCGGCAAGTTGAACAGGGACATTACGCCCGCCAACATAGTCAGAATCGCAAGTACCCAAGCAAATACCGGCCGATCGATAAAAAATCGTGCCATGATTATGCCTGCTCACCTGATTGTATAGTCACTGGGCTACCCGGTTGAATCATCTGTAGGCCTGTTGTGATGACTCGGTCGCCCACCTTCAAGCCTTCTGTAATGCGCCACTGATTATCAATCGATTCAGCGGTGGTCACTGGCAAAATCGACACTTTGTTGTCGTCCCCCACTATCATGACTGAGGCTTTACCCGTTGCATCACGCGTTACTGTGTTTTGCGGAATAAGAATCGCCGCAGGATCCACACCGACGGTTACCGTTGCGCGCACGAACATGCCCGGTAGCAATAAGCCATCTGGGTTAGCGAATTCTGCACGTAGCGTTACACTGCCCGTGCTTTCATCTACGTTCACTTCGGTAAACTTCATGATGCCTTTATGCGCGTAAGTCGAACCGTCTTCGAGGGTAAGTGTCACTTGAGCAGATTCGTCTTTTTGCAAGTGGCCTTGTGACATTGCTGCTTTCAAACGGAGTAACTGAGCAGAAGATTGCACGATATCAACATTGATTGGATCTAGCTGTTGGATCGTCGTCAGCGTCGCAGCCTGGTTTGCGGTGACAAGCGCACCAGCGGTGACATTTGACTTGCTGATCACACCGCTGATTGGTGCTTTCACTTGTGTGTAAGACAGGTTGATCTTCGCCGTATTTATCTTCGCTTTTGCTACCAAGACTTGCGCTTTCGCTTCTTTGTAAGCCGCTTCCGCTTCGTCTAAATCTTGTTGGCTGATCGATTTTTTGGTAATCAACGCACGGTAACGGCGAACCGTTGAATACGTCGACTCTTCCGAAGCTTGAGCACGAATCAGTTCTGCTTCTGCGCTTAATAGGTCTGCTTGGAACGTAGAATCGTCGATCTGGTAAAGCGATTGACCTTGCTCAACCCTACCCCCCTCTTCAAAATTACGCTCAGATATAATACCCGTTACCTGTGGGCGAACTTCTGCCTCTTTAAACGCCCGGCTACGGCCTGGCAGTTCCACCGTTAGCGCTTGGCGAACAGGTTCAACCATCATCACCGTCACTGCTGATGTCGGCGCTGGACCGTTTTGCAACTGCCCCTCTTTACTCTGTTCACACCCGACTAGAGTTAAGCTAGACGCAACCAAGAGTGATAGCGTGCTTCTAAGTGTCATGACAATTCTCTCTTCCTAACTAAAAACATGACTCAATAACAAGTCAGAAAATATTATTCGGGATAATAATTACTCAATGTTTTACGCACAACAAAATTTACCGTTCCTTACGATAGACAATAATATTTGTTCGAAACCTGTAATTAATATCTCAATTTAGCCTATTTTTATAAGAGGCCCTTTCTGTGTGAGGAAGAGAAAATTTAAAAAAAGAGTAGACAAAAATAGAACTTGTAACAAAGGGAGACTAAATATTTAGAAGATAGCCTATAAGGCTCAAAACCACGCGTAGCTAGCTTTATTAATAATAAATGTGAGATGTAAGAAATATAAAATGCACAACCAACGCCTATTTCGATATTTATTTTAGTCTCGTCAAAACGAGAAATAATGAGATAGAAATAAAGAAGCCTCAATATCGATATTGAGGCTAAAAAAAAGGTGTTTAAGTTCTCAAAGTGTTGAACCTATCTCACTTTCAAAAAAGCTTGGTAATTACGCTTTCTTCACAAACTGCGCAGTAACCATCATTTCGCCAGCGCCATCAACTTTACAATCTAGCTGATGATCTTTGCCTTCTTTAATACGACGAATCACCGCTTTGGTGCCAATCTTCAATACTAGCGAGCTGCCTTTTACTTTAAGATCTTTCGCTAACGTGATCTTATCTCCATCTTGCAGCAAGGTGCCGTTTGCATCCTTCACGTTTACGGAATCTTCGTCTGCTAGCTCAGATGGGTTCCACTCGTAAGCACACTCTGGGCAAACAAGCTGATCTTGGTCTGGGTAAACGTATTTTGAGTTACAGTTTGGGCAAGGAGGCAGGGACATAAGTAATGATTAGCGAATGAATTTACGGTCATAATAAAGCGGATTGAACGCCTTATCGAGTAGATTTTTAAATAAAATCACCAAGCGTTATAGCAAGCTAGATTGACCAGTTGTGCACTGCAGTTGATATCACTCTTCTTTCAATAAAAAAGGCGCTGTAGTCACAGCGCCCTGATTATTTACAGAAGGACTACATCATGCGCGCAGCTGCTTTCCATGTTTGATTTAGACTGTCAGACAAAGAGCGGAATATAGTCAGCAACTCTTTTAGCAGATTGTCCAAGGCGGCCTTGTTATCACTGGCTGCTTGTTGACCAGCTTGAGAACGAGTTGTTTCTGCCTCCTCAGCTTTGCTTCGAGCCTGAGCTTCAGTTTGCTGAGCATTTAACACTGAGTTTGCAGTTTGACCAGAACTCGAGAGCATCGCGTTCGCCGATTGGGTTACATGCATTCCCCTGTCAAACTGACGACCACCAGTTTGCAACACATTTTTTGTGTCAGAGAGGCTACCTCTTGCAAAATTGTAAGCATTCATCACTTGCTTTTGTTGAACATCAGATAAGCTTTTGTTATTCATCAACTCTTGCACTTGATCAAAGCCAATTTCTTGGGTCTTCAGTATATTGTTATTCGCGGCTTCCGACTTGATTTTAGTGCCCGTTTTGAAATGTCCAATACCACCAATCAAAGCCGTCGCTCCGGCCAATACACCGGATACAATGGCCATTGCGACCATCGCTTTAGCAGAATTATTCAACTCTTCTGCTTGGCTCTTGATGCTTGATACGGTTGTTTCAACTTTCATTTCACGTTGCTGGGTCTGCTGATCACGACTCAGAATAGACACCTGGTAAAGCAGCTTAACGAGCTCTAGGGACTGTGAAATAGAATCAGAAGGTGAATGAATAACTTGTTCGCCTTTCAATGCTTTGTCTGTTGTTTGCATCAATAGTGTCGCGGTTGGCTTCATAGCATCTATCAGATCTTCAACCGAGGCAGCTTGAACGCCAAGCGCAGCCGCATTTGGGGTGTCTAACTGGTGCTTTCTCGTAGACAGTTCATGACTACCTTGAAGCGAGGCAGCTTCAATTTTGGTTTCGGCGCTTTTCTTTGCCTGACTGATTTGGTCTAGCTCGTCAAGAGAAACATCCGCTATTTTTACATTTACACCACTTTCTACTAACATAATTTTACCTTAAATCGTTGCTGGGCGGCTCATCACCACTTTCATTGTTTCGCCTTTGGCCTGAATCATCTGCATGATGACGCTCATGAGCTCTTGGAAATCACTCATCAGTTTGGCGATTTCCTCTTTGAGCTTGTCGATCACCGCTTCACTAAGCGTCGTCTCCGCCCTTAACCCCTCGATGTCAGCTCGTATTTTCGTCACATTCGCATTGTGAGACGAATGAACGGCTTGAGAAGTTCCTTGGCCTATGTTTGTAGTTAGATCAACGGTCTCTGCACTATAACGGATACTCTTTGCCATTGTTGTTGCCGTTTTCGACCCCATGTCAGCAACTTTCGTCATGTTGGCAGCCACTTTTGTTGAAATATCAGTGACTTTTTGCGCAATTTGACTAGCTCCCTTCGCTGCTAACTTTGCCACACCACCCGCAGCTAGACCACCAAATGTCACTACTGCACCAATCACAGCAACGGTAATCTCTAATGCCATCATCACTTTATTGAGCACATCGACATTAACACCGGCCTCTTTCATTGCCTCCTGAACAGCAGGCTCTTGCAGGACCATATTCACTGCGCCCATAACACCGCCCGCAATCATTAATGCACCAGCAACTGCACCAACCCCCGTCGCCACCATAACGGCGCCCACAACAACAGAAACGACTGCGCTAACCCAACCAAAAATCTTCGAAGCTAGGCCTGACTTTTGTGCCTCTTTCGCCGCCGCCTCAGACTCTTTGAGCTTCTCTTGGTTTGCGTCCATTTCTTGTTGGTGTTTCGCTTTAACAGCCTCTACTTCCTTAATCTTCAACTGATTTTGAGTGCTATTAAGCTTTTCCATAATAACAGCCAGCTCTAATTCAAAATCATCTACGGAGCCTGCTATTATTTTAACTGCTAGCGAGTGGGTGTGATCGGAAGCCACATGTAAATCATGAGCGATCGAGCCTACAATATTTTGTAGTTGCGCCATGGCTTTAAGTGTCTGCTCATCAACCTTATCGCTGACTGCTGCTTTCGGTGCATCAAGATGAACAACATTATTGTTGTTCATAATTTCTGCATCTTTACCTTTTGTCTTTTCAACCGTCACTGCAGACGGTGATGCATTAGATGTGGTCTCGGTAACCTTATCTAATGTAGTTTGACCAATATCAGGTATATGTACCTGATACTGGATGCGGTCAAGTGCAATAGAACTCATATTCTAGTTACTCCTTTTGGTTCTAACCGCTTCTAACATGATGTCTGCTCGCTGATGCAATTCCGCATAGTCTAAATTACCAGCAGACATCTCCTTCGCGCTGTAAAACCCACTCTCTGCTTCTGTCAACTGCTCTAGTTTGAGGTGACATTCTGCAGAGTGAAAAGGTGGGCGTGGATCGTTGATATCCACAAGCGCAGCGTAGCTGAAGGCATCAATAGCCTGCAGGTACTCACCTAGTTCCTGACGAGCAGCGCCCAACCCAATAAAAAATCGCGCTTGGTAATGATCAAGCATACTAAGCAACTGGAATACCTTAGCGGCTTGCTCTACTTTGCCAGATTGGAAAAAGTTATATCCAACCGCATAAATGTGCTCGATGGTGTCTGCTGATACATCGTGCAACATTTTTAGAGTACCCCCTTCCTCAAAAAACGAGAGTAGCTCCTCTGCTTGCATTTGAGACGGATCATTAGGTGCACTTTTTGTAGTCATGATGATTTATCCTTAAAGGGCTCGTAGGATTTCTTGTAAAATACTGTGATACTTCTGAACAAAGCTGTTCATCGCTTCAACGGTTGCGTTGTACTGAGAGCTGATGTCATTTAACACTGTGGTTTGTAACTGAACATCATCGTTAATCGGCTTCGACTTGCTTGCAATTGCGCTAGAGAGATTAGAAAGAGATTGACTATCTTTATCGTTAGAGTAATCATTTTCTTCAACAGACACCCCTTCCAATTCCAAGAATTCTCTATGGCTAATACCATCTTCATACGACGGAATGTTCTCTTTTAAGTATTTAAACTCCGGACCTTTTTCAAATGCTTCCTGATTCTCATACCCGAAATCAGAAAAAGTCAAAAATTCTTGGTCCGGATTGTAATGCCCTGCGTCATTATTTTTGCCCGTTTTTTCTGACAATTTGGAACTGATGGTAGACTGAACCTCACTAAATATGCTTAGTCTGGTGGTCAGTTCTTGAAGCTTATCTTTACACTTTTCGCGCTCTGATAGTCTATCTAAGCGGCGCTCATTCAAAGCAAATAAGACTTTATCATCAAAGCGATCGCCGATACTGGATTTAACTACAGCCAACAAATCGTGAGCAGTTAGAGGGGATTTTTCTGTACTTTGTCCCAAGCGATATTCAAGTTTACTTAGGTTCTCCGTCATTTTTAAATGACGTGCAACGAAGTCAGTACCAGTGTCTTGTCTTGCAGCAATCTTCTCAAATAGAGAGTGAATTTCTTGAGCAATGTCTTGTTTTATAACCTCAAGCTGCTTTTTCGTCATTTGCTGTTTCTGTGCCGATTCAAGCCCGTTGTAAAACAGGTCGAATTGTACGCTAACACCGGTAAACGCTAGGGTAGAAAAAAAGCCTGAAAGTGTTATCTCTTCTTTGGAGTTACTGCGCTCTGTCATCAGAGCTGCAAACATTTCTTGCAGCCCATTAGGCTTTCCTTGCTCACGGACATTTTCGTACTGGCCTTTCACTTGCTTAAAAAGATCATCTAACGCACCACGAAGATCCTGCTTAGACATACCGGGTATCCAAACTATCTTATCGGCTAAAGCATCGACGTCTTTCGGGTTGAAAGTGAGTCCAGCACTCTCAAGAGAGGTAACAAATTGAGTGGAAACCGCAGTTCTGAAACTTTCTTTCGTTAAGAGGTAATCTGAATGCTTGAGGTCATTGAGGTCTACTGAGTCAAGATCGCCGAAAGCATTGCGCAAAAATGGTATGGCACTTTCACGAACATCTTTCTTATTTGCTTGTGTTGCCAACTCATCCACAAACTTACTAATGTCTGTTTTTGCGGCTTTAAGTGCATCTGTGTCTAATTTATCAATCTGCTGCGCTTGGGTAGCTTGGCTTCCCAAGCGAAAATTAGCCACAAATTCAGTTGGAAGCAAGCTGTCCACGCGATCATTTAATCGCTGGCTAAACCACGACTGAAATTGATTTTCGAGCGTGGTATTCACTTCTTCTGTCAAGGTTTGGGGAGCAATCAAGCCGTTCACTTCTTGCTTCTGTAATAACCGCATCCAATGAGCTACGGTATCAGTAGCTGATGTCCCAAAAACCGTTTGCTTGTCTAATAAGGTACGCAATGATTCTGCATAAAGCTCCAGGCTTTGTTGTTCATTACGCCCTAGCACCATTGGTAATTGGTTAACCAAAGACTCAAATTGAGTCACACCAGCATTGTTAAGAATTGGAGAAAGGCTCTCAACCAAATTTTTCTTGTATGAGCTCTGGGAATCACGATTGGTCGTTGTATCGAGAACTCCGGCTAAGGAGTTCATAGTTGTCATATCCGACATATTAAAAACCTCTAAATCACCATGCCACGCATCATGGTTGGTCGCTTTCGCTTTGTGCCTTTGGTGTTCATGGCTTGTAGCTGATTCTGTTGTTGTCTGCGTCGTTGCACTTCTTCAAGCAGTTCAAGTTCTGCTTGTTTCATTAATTGGGGCGAAGAATTTAGCCCATCGAGCAGAATATCACCTGCCACCGGACCAACACCTAATCCTTCGAGTAATTCATTGAATACGTCAGTTCTGTCTTCCGCATTGCGAATAGCAAGTTCTGCATTTTCAATGGTTTCAGTAAAGGGGGAGTTCATCTAAGTTCCTATTTTAAAGCGGAGCATCAACAGGATGCTGTCAGTAACAGTCGAGAGTTTTTACTTTTTCTCTTTTTAGAAGGACGGTAATCCCCGAGACGTAAGAAATACCAATCACCTTGTGCATCATGGCTCGCACCAAAGGAACGCAGATAGAACTGCGCTAATCGTTGGCTGCTCATGTTGCTGCCTCGCAATACATCAACGTTGCCGCGAATAACCCAATCAAGTGGGTACGATTGGATGGCATGCTCTACGAGCAAGAACAGCGCGGAGAAAGGATTGCTCAGACCTTGGTTGGGGCGAATTCTACGCAGTAATACGATGATGATTTCGCCCTCTTCTTCCTCTACACGGAATACCAGCTCCAATCCATCAAATTCATAGCGATGACCAAGTAATATCGTACTTTTTTGCCAAAAGTAAGGCGACATATTGATGCCTGATGCCGCTAAAGACTGGGAGAGAAGGCATGCCATTACATGCCAACCCGACCAAGAGGTTGAATATTGATTTGTTGAGTCAGCTCTTGGAATGACAAAACTGGCAACTCGTAGTACTCAGATTCAATCAGCTTGCGTACATAGCGACGTACATCCATTGATACCACTAGCACCGGCTTATTTGGCATGCGGCTCAAATCACCAATAGTTTGTTTTACGTCGCTAACAAACTGCTGAGTAACCGAAGGATCAAGGGCTAAATAACTGCCCGCAGAAGTCTGTCGAATACCGTTTCGTATCGTATCTTCCAAACTTTGATCGAGTAGATAGGCAGGCAACATATTTTCGCCGCTAGCATACTTGTAACAGATATAACGTTTTAAGCTTGAACGGATATATTCCGTTAGCTGTACTACGTCTTTCTCTTTTTGTCCCCACTCAACCATAGCCTCTAAAATCATGCGTAAGTTACGAATAGAAATGTCCTCAGAAACCAAACGTTGCAAGATTTCTGTCATTTTTTGTAGCGGCACAATCCGCTGCGCCTCTTTGACGAGCTCTGAATAACTGCCTTCCATTTGCTCAAGCAGGTAACGAGACTCTTGAATCCCAATAAAGTCTTGTGCGTATTCTTTGAGCACGTGAGAAAGGTGGTAAGTGAGAATACGGTCAGGCGTCAGAAAGCCCACACGACTTTTTTGCAGTTTTTCTTGGTGACTTTGCTCCACCCAAATACTCGCAATGCCCGGAAGGAAGTCGTCATCTTTCTCGTAAGGTACACCTAATAGGTCAATTTGCTCATGACCCTCTGTCACTAATAGTTTTTCGCTTTCAATCCGACCACGAGCAACCGGCACTTCTTGCAGTTGAATCAAATATTCGCCGTCACTCATTCCTTCGTTAAAGCGCAAATGGATGCCGGGGAACGGCACACCGAGATCGAGATAAAGCGCTCGTCTAACTCGAGCCAGTTCATCATTAAGCGCCACGGCTTCCAAGCTCTCTTGTAAGCGAGAATCTAAGTCGATGAGCAGCGGCACCGTCATCGCAAACTCTTCTTGCTCGCCAAGTTTGCCTTTACTGTTGCGAGATGGTGTTGGCTTATTCGGTTTAGCCGCTGGCGAACCCGCACCTCGAGCGACAAAACTAGGTAAGTCCGAGCTTTCAGATTCACTCTGTTTTTTATTTTTATAGAACAAGAGGAAACCACCGCCACCCACCACCGCAGCAAGTACAAGGAAGGTAATGGTTGGAAAACCGGGGATGAGTGCGAATAGGATAAGCAAAATCCCCCCAACCAACAAAGCTCTCGGCTGTGCGGTTACCTGACCACCGATATCGGAGCCTAAGTCCGATGAATCCTCATTTGAAACACGGGTAACGATGATGCCGGCCGTAATGGCGATGAACAGTGCTGGAATTTGAGAAACTAGGCCATCACCGATAGTCAGAACGGCGAACAATTCAAGCGCCTCAGAAGCGGACATGCCTTTTTGGGTAACCCCGATGGTAACACCACCTAGAATGTTGACCACGATGATAATGAGTCCTGCGATTGAGTCGCCTTTTACGAACTTCATCGCACCGTCCATCGAGCCATACATCTGGCTTTCTTTTTCAATTAATGAACGGCGGTGGCGCGCTTCATGAACATCGATCACCCCTGCACGCATGTCGCCATCAATACTCATCTGCTTACCCGGCATCGCATCCAGAGAGAATCGAGCACCGACTTCAGCCACCCTTTCAGAACCTTTCGTAATCACCATAAACTGGACAATAGTGATGATCAGGAAGACAACGATACCCACCACCAAGTTACCACCGACCACAAAGCTACCGAAGGTGTATACGATCTGGCCTGCATCGCCTTGCAAAAGGATAAGTCTCGTTGTAGTGACTGAGAGTGATAAGCGAAACAGTGTCGTGATCAGCAATACAGCTGGGAACGCAGAAAATTCCAAAGGTGAAGTAATATAGATAGCAAGCATCAACAAGACGACCGCTATACTCATGTTGGTACCGATGAGTACATCCACTAATGCCGTCGGTAAAGGCAAAATCATCATAAAGACAATCGCCAATAGCATTACGGCAAGCATGATGTCTTTACGCTGTCCGACTTTGTTTAGAATATTGATCAACTTATTCATTTGATTCACTATTAATAGATTGTAAATAACGTCGATGAGCGCGGCGAGCACCCTCAACATCATGTTGTTTCCAGCGCGCTTGACTTAAACAAAACCACAAACCCGTTTGGTTTGAATCTTCAGTTTGTAATAAGCTTTCGCACAACTCGGCTGCACGCGTGTACCGACCGGAATGCAGGCACGCCACCGCTAAAGTTTGGCGAGCACCTTGATGATGCGGTTCAATTTCCAGCACTGCATCAAGCAAAGTAATGGCTTGTTCAGGCTTTTGGTATTGAACTTGAAGTGCAGCGTGGACAAGTAATAGCTCGACATCTTTGGTTTGCAACATGGGCTTTAAACCTGAATCAGTAGATTCAACGCCATGGTGAGATAGCGTTGGTCTAATTGGGTATTTTGAAGAGTTTCCGCAGCTTGAGTAAGCGTGCGAGAACCACTTTGCTGCGCTAATTCCTGAAGCCTCAACTGAGTGGTATCAAACTGCTGTCGGTACTTATCTGGGCGAAGTAACTCTGAATGAGTAAGCTTTGGTTTGGCAAGTGATATCAAGTACTGCTCTGAGGGGCGAAGATCATATAACTTCTCCAAATGAGTCGCGATGGCTTGACCATCAGGCAAGAGCTGAAAGCGCTGAGGAAAATCGCTTTCAACATGCTCTAGAGAAACGTGAGTAAAACCTTCGATACCAACGTTTAATGTACTAATACGATTCATAAACCTGCCACATCGTTATGTAAGCGGGTCAGAAGTGCGAACGCTTGTTCAATGGTTGGCAGCGTTACCTCATCACCTTCAATTTGTGCAGAAAACACCAGCGTCTGTTCATCCAACAACCCAGCTTTAATGATGAACGGCCAGCCTTGTCCAGCATGACAAAACCCCAACGCTTTTTTAATCGCTTCGTTTGACTCGTGCCAAGACAACGGCTTCGTTAGCATAAGAAACAAGCAGCCCTGATGTTTCTCGATGTGCAACGTACCACTTTGTTCAAAGCTCAGTTGAACACGTCCTGCTACAGAGAAATCCACCGCTTCAAGCCCCATTCCTCTGCAAAAGTCATCCACCGATGCATCAATCCAATTCATCGTCCCACATTTCCTCTTCTTCTAAATCAATCGCTTCATCAAGCGCTTTTTGAACGGCCTGAATTAGGTTTTGTCGTTGTTCTTCATCGTTAAATACATCGATAGGAATATGTCGAACCAGTTTATGTAGCTCCCTAAAAAAGCTAATTTTTCGCTCTGTGGATTCTAAATTCATCGAATTCACTAGGTTCCATATTTCACTAGTTCCTACCCAGCGCTGTTCAACCAAAGAAATGACATCTGACATCAAATCAGTAACTTGATAAGCCATAACTCGCCTGCTGAGGTTTGAATATCTGGTACAGATTGCTAACTTGATCTTTTAGAGTATTGAGTGTCTTAAGTGTTTGCATGTCTGATATCAATAGTCGAAGCTTGACGGGATCGATGCTGCTGCCTTGAACACTTAAGTCTGCACTCATACCTTGCAACAAAAAGTCCACAGCCGTGGATACTTCTTTTTCACCAAAACGCTCGACCACATCCTTGTATGCTGCACCTAACCCTTGGTAACTGTGTACAGTGTCACGATAGAAACCGCGCAGCTGGTGCAAACTGCTAAAGCCTTGCTCTTGGCTGTATTCATCGGCAAAATTTGAAACGCGAATTTCGGTGTTGATCTGAGAAAAAGAATCCAGATCTTGCTCAAAGTTCGAAAGTGCTTTGTCAACCAGCGCCAATAAGTTCTTACTTTCAGGGTTAGCACCTAGGAACTTCTTCACCGCTTGTAACGCGAGATACTGATGGCTCTTCTCTTCAGAGAAACCATTGAGATAGGCCTGTAACTGGGCCATCGTTGATAAGTTGCCACTCGCCAGTTTAGTAGCGAGATCTTTGATCTTTTGATTCTTCTCTAGATCAGGCACTTTTTTCAGGTAATCAGAGACCAGCTCATGGGCTTCATTCAAACGAATGCTGCCATCTTTTACTTTGCGTTTTGTCAGGTCTTTTTCTGCTTTTTCTGAGCCAAGAGCCGTCAGTTCTTCCATGGCATCAAAAAGTGACTGAGTTGCATTATGTATACGGACAGTTTCACCACGATAACTGCCATTCGCTGCCGCTCCCGCGCGTGAAGATTCAAAGCCACTTCGAATTGACGAGTCAAATGTATTGCTCGTTGAGATTTGGCTATTGTTAGCTATAGTGCTCATTTGTTGCACTCCTTTGTATAATATCATTCGATTATAGGGATTGCGTTTATAGTCGGCTGTCAAAATCAGACGTGTTTTTTTAGGCCATTTTCAGTTTTCTAAAAACTCCCGACCAATAGTCACTATAAATCCTGCACCATCCTCTTTATTCTCCCAGCATCTGTTATTGCGCGTATATTCTTAAATTGAACGACTTCTCATACATCACCGAAACCCAACAATCAGCAATCAAACAAACACGTTTGATCCAAATCCGTGGTCGCGTAACTCAGGTTACTGGCACCATCATCAAAGCCGTCGTGCCTGGTGTACGTGTCGGCGAGCTTTGTGAACTTCGTAATCCAGATCAAACCCTGTCGCTGCTTGCGGAAGTGGTTGGTTTTCAGCAACACCATGCGTTACTAACCCCACTTGGCAATATGTTCGGTATCTCTTCTAATACCGAAGTGAGCCCACTGGGAAAAATGCACGAAGTCGGTGTTGGTGATCACCTATTAGGGAAAATACTCGATGGCTTGGGTCGTCCATTTGACGGGACCCAGAACAGTGAACCAACTGCTTGGTATCCGGTATACAGAGATGCACCGCCACCTATGCAAAGAAAACTCATTGAAAAACCCATATCGATGGGCGTGCGTTCAATAGACGGATTGCTCACCTGCGGTGAAGGACAAAGGATGGGCATTTTTGCTGCGGCTGGCGGAGGCAAAAGTACCCTGCTTGCTAAGCTTATCCGCTCTGCCGATGTCGATGTAACCGTGCTCGCCCTCATCGGTGAGAGGGGAAGAGAAGTTAGAGAGTTTATTGAACATGATCTGGGTGAAGAAGGCATGGCAAAGTCAGTGCTCGTTGTCGCCACCTCAGACAGGCCAGCCATGGAACGAGCCAAAGCCGCATTTGTCGCAACTTCCATCGCAGAGTATTTCCGAGACCAAGGAAAACGCGTCCTACTGCTTATGGATTCAGTGACGCGTTTTGCCCGAGCTCAAAGAGAAATCGGTTTGGCGGCGGGCGAACCACCAACACGACGAGGCTATCCGCCTTCTGTTTTCGCTGCACTACCAAAACTGATGGAACGTGCTGGTCAATCAGATAAAGGCTCCATCACGGCCCTGTATACCGTGCTTGTAGAGGGTGATGATATGACAGAGCCCGTCGCAGATGAGACCCGTTCGATACTTGATGGCCATATTATTCTTTCACGGAAACTGGCGGCAATGAACCACTATCCAGCCATTGACGTGCTCCGCTCAGCGAGCCGCGTGATGAACCAGATCGTAGACAAGACGCATCAAGCTTCAGCCGCCCACATGCGTGAAATGCTGGCCAAATATGAAGAAGTCGAACTGCTAATAAAGATAGGTGAATATCAACATGGTGCTGACAGTAGAGCTGATATGGCCATTGCACAAGGTGATGATATTCGAGAATTCTTACGTCAAGGCACGCACGAACCAAGTGAACTCGGAGAAACCATTACTCAACTGAGTGGGATCGCTGGCTTATGATTGAGAAGCTACTAGAGATCAAAAAGATTCGTGCAGACCGCGCAGACAGCGCGGTTCAGCAACAAGAGTATCGAGTCAATAATGCGAGGGCTTCACTCCGAAAAGCGGAACAATCCGTCGTCGATTATCGCCTTTGGCGGGAAGAAGAAGAAGAGCGACGTTTCGCAAAAGCAAAACAAAAAACGGTTGTTCTGAAAGAGCTTGAAGTGTTACGCCAAGAAATTGCACTGCTAAGGGAAAGAGAAGCCGATTTAAAACAGCGAGCAGCGGAAGCCAAAAAGGCACTAGAACAGGAGAACCAAAAGCTCAAGGAAAGACAGCAAGAGGCACTAGCCGCCCACAAAACCAAAGAGAAATTCATTCAATTACACGAACAAGAAATCGCTGAACAAGCACGTCAGGTGCAATATCAAGAAGAGCTCGAACAAGAAGAGTTCCGCAGCGTTGTCGTTTCATAGAAGGTAAAAATGCGAGTCAAAAACGATCATCCAAACACTAATGACAACCCTCAAAAAGTTGAGATGAGTCCAGTCCCTCACGTTTCTAAAGAGCTTGAATCTCGGTTTGATAATGCGCTTAAACCAAAGAAAGCGGAAAAGGAGCGTGAGTCCGAAGCCTCTCGCCTATTCGCAACAGTCTTGAATGCGGATAAACTCGATCACTCGAATCACAAAGACCAACTAAATAGAACGTCCTCTAAGTTGAAGAAAGAGCTGCTAGAAAACGAAAAAGACCCTGCCGCGCTTATCTTAGACAGCAAAATTGCTTCGCCTCATGATCCAAAAACACTTTCTGCCAATTTACCAAACATTTTGAAGGATCAGACGCAACCTATCCAGCCAGAGCACACTCAACCCTCAACCGTGCAGAGTGTAATACAAGGCCAACAGCACAAGCTTGACAAGGCAACCCAGAAAATCGATCCGACAACAAAAGATGCCGCTGCTTTTGTTGATTCCAAAGCTGTGTTATCCACCCTTGAAGAGAAGATTAAGCCGCTCAAGCACGTCGAACTGAGTCATCGCTCAGAGTCGGAGGCTAAGTTGCCACCGACAATAAACCCGGGCCAGTCACCAACACAAGGTGACAGTATTCTTAGGAACATTGAAACACAAGCGCCGAGTAGCAGAACGCAAGACGTGACAGAGTTGATTAACAAATTAGTTAAAGAGATCCACGTTTCTCTTCCTTCAGTCAACGCGAAAGAAGTGAGGCTGCTTATCAATGAAGGTCAGTTAAAAGGTGGCGAGATCTCCATTAAACAAGACAACTTTGGCTACAGTGTTGTAATTAGGCAAGAACACGCCCTGTCTCTGATCAGTCAGACAGCAAAACAAGATTTAACCAACCGCCTAAATAGCTTAGGGATTGAACAGCCGATACGAGTTACCGTAAGCGAACAAATGAACCACCAGCAAAACCAACAAGATCAACAAGATCAACAGCGTTCACGACAGCAACGCAGCATTTATGATGAATGGCAACCTGAGGACGAAATATGATCGCTGATTTCCCAAAGGTCGATCCTTCAAGTATCACACTGAGCAATCAACTGTGCGCAAAACAATGCCACTTTCAAGATAGCCAGAGTAATAGTTTGTCACTCACTCTTGGACAAAAGCCCGAATTTTCGGGCCACCGTTTGACGCTACTCATAGGCGGACAAACCATTCAAATTGATTTCAGTGGTGCGCAATTACAGCAATGGTTGCATGGCATTCTTGACTCAACGGCATTTGAATCACTACCGAACTCATTGCAACTATCATTGCTAAACAACCAAATTGACCCCTACGCCGATGTGATTAAAGGTCTATTTGGTCAGCTTCCAGTGTTGAGCAAGCTACAAGCTTATGAACAGCAAACCTCGCAAGAAAACGTCTTACTGATCACCATCAACCGTGAGGATGTATCTCTTAGCTTGTGGGTCCACGAAGGGCGAGATGTGCTGATTGATACACTGCCGCAAGCCCCATCTTACCTGAGTCAAAACATTGAACTGCCTTTGTGGTTGAGCTTTGGTAAAACACGTTTGACACTCAGTCAATTCGATCAACTGGAACTGGGCGACGTGGTATTTTTCGATGATTGCTACATCGCTCAACACCAAGTGCTGCTTCAGGTATCCAGTCAAAACCTTTGGCGAGGCCAACTCGACAATACAACTCTCCATATCCAAGAAAAAGAATCCAATATGAATGATATCAATAGCTCTGAAGCACTCACCGACCACCAGCAATTGCCAATTGAACTGACTTTCGATGTTGGTCAGCAAACCATTACTTTAGAACAGCTTAATGCGCTGCAGCCGGGTTTCACCTTTGAGCTAAACCAGCCAGTTTCTAACCCTGTGACCATGCGAGCAAATGGCAAAATTATTGGTGAATGCGAGCTTGTGAACATCAATGAACGCTTAGGTGTACGTGTACTCGAACTGTTTGGCGGCAGTCAGGAGCCAGTATGATCCAGTTACCTGATGAACTGAACCTCATCGTCTCACTCGCTCTACTTGCTTTGATTCCTTTTATTGCAATGATGGCGACTTCTTTCGTCAAGCTCGCTGTGGTTTTCTCCCTGCTGAGAAATGCACTGGGTGTGCAACAAATTCCACCCAACATGGCGCTGTACGGGTTGGCGATCATTTTGTCGATCTTCATCATGGCACCCGTTGGTTTTGAAACCTATGACTATGTGAAGCAACATGATATCTCGCTCGAGGATTCAGAGACTATTGAAGGCTTGATTGAAAGTGGATTACAGCCATATCGTGAATTTCTGAAAAAGCACATTCGTGAAACTGAGTCAGCCTTTTTTACCGATGCAGCAAAAACCTTGTGGCCACAAAAATACGTCGACCGCCTGGAATCAGACAGCTTATTGTTACTCCTCCCCGCCTTTACGGTCAGCGAATTGACGAGGGCTTTTGAAATTGGTTTCTTGTTGTACCTACCATTCATCGCTATCGACTTGATCGTATCCAACATCTTATTGGCGATGGGCATGATGATGGTTTCACCAATGACCATATCACTGCCATTTAAGCTTTTGCTCTTCGTATTGCTAGACGGGTGGACCAAGCTGACCCATGGCTTAGTGCTCAGTTACGGGTAAAAGGAAAGAAGTATGAATCCAGCTGAAATCATCCACTTTACGACTCAAGCTCTAACACTTGTTCTTTTCTTGTCGCTACCACCAATTTTGGTAGCGGCACTTGTCGGTACTTTGGTCTCTTTGATCCAAGCGCTGACACAAGTGCAAGAACAGACATTGGGATTTGTCGTCAAACTGATTGCCGTCATCATTACCTTATTTGTCACTACTCAATGGTTGGGCGCAGAACTACACTCATTTGCCACATTGACTTTGGATAAAATCCCTTACATACGATGAGTTATGATGACTTACACCAAGCCCTATTCCTATACAGCTTGACGCTTCCTAGGCTAATGGCCTGCTTTATATTTTTGCCCATCTTAAACAAGCAAATGTTGGGTGGCACCATGGTAAGAAATGGAGTCTTGTGCTCGCTTGCACTGTTTATCTTCCCAATGATCAACCAACAAACCCTGCCCGAAGAAACCGATGGGATTTGGTTAATGGTGATATTAGGTAAAGAGATACTATTGGGCCTGCTGATCGGGTTTGTTGCGGCGATACCTTTTTGGGCAATTGATGCAGCAGGCTTTCTTGTGGATAACCAACGTGGCGCTGCAATGGCGAGTATGTTCAATCCTACTCTCGGCTCACAATCAACACCAACGGCCGTGCTATTAACTCAAACGTTGATTACCTTATTCTTCTCAGGTGGTGGCTTCATTGCTTTTATGTATGCGCTGTTTCAAAGTTACGTCTCGTGGCCCGTGGTCAGCTTTTTCCCAACTGTCACCGAGGAATGGGTACACTTTTTCTACGCTCAATTCGAGCAATTGATGTGGTTGGGCGTTTTGATGTCTGCGCCTCTGGTTCTTGCCATGTTCCTTGCAGAATTTGGACTTGCGCTGATTAGCCGATTCGCACCGCAACTGAATGTATTCTCGTTAGCCATGCCGATCAAAAGTGCTGTCGCTAGCTTGCTATTGATTGTCTATTTGGCATTGATGATAAATCACTTTGAAGCACTTTTCTTTGAAATCATCCTGTTCAAAGAACAGCTCAACACCATATGGTAAAATAAACAGGAAAAGTAATGAGCGGAGAAAAAACCGAACTCCCCACCCCGAAAAAGCTTAGGGATGCCAGAAAAAAAGGGCAGGTAGCAAAAAGTCAGGAAGTCGTCTCTTCGGCGCTCATCCTAGCTTTGATTGCTGTCTTATTTGCCTTTGCCGATTACTATATGTCGCACATCTCCGCCCTACTCTTGCTGCCGAGTAAGTTAGCCTATCAGGGGTTTCATGATGCGTTAATCGACGTTGCTATCGCTATCGCTGAAGAAATAATTTACCTGCTGGCACCAATCCTAATCGTTGCAGCCTTGGTTGCGATTATGTCTAACATGGCACAGTTCGGCCTGTTATTTAGCGGTGAATCTGTTAAGCCGGACATCAAGAAGGTCAACCCTGCAGAAGGAGCAAAACGGATTTTTTCGCTCAAAAGTATTATTGAGTTTATTAAATCCATTCTCAAAGTCTCGCTACTTTCCTGCATTATTTGGGTAACACTGCGCGGAAACTTAAACACACTACTGCAAATACCTACCTGCGGATTGGAGTGTGTCCCAGCCATCACTGGGGTGTTGGTAAAACAGCTCATGATCATCTCTTCCGTCGGATTTATCGTCATTGCAGCCGTCGATTATGCTTACCAAAAATTTAACCACACCAAGCAGTTGAAGATGTCCAAAGATGAGGTAAAACGCGAATACAAAGAGATGGAAGGCAGCCCTGAAATCAAGAGTAAACGGCGTCAGCTGCACCAAGAAATGCAATCTTCAAACCAGAGAGATAACGTAAAACGATCGAATGTATTGGTCACCAACCCAACTCACATCGCTATTGGTTTGTATTATAAAAAAGATGAAACGCCATTGCCTATCATTACCCTCAAAGAAACCGATGCGATGGCGAAACGTATGATTGCAATTGCCCGCGAGGAAGGAATCCCTGTTATGCAGAAAGTACCTCTCGCACGTGCGCTGTATGCCGACGGCCAGTTAGATCAGTACATCCCAGGTGAACTTATTGAATCCACCGCCGAGATACTGCGTTGGGTTGCTTCTTTAGAACAATCTGAGGAGTCTTGAAGGAAAAACTCTTTTAAGACTCCCCAGTCATGCTTGTCGTTCTCATGAATAAAATAGTAACGATCAAAACAAGTACAGTTAACTAATTTAATTACTATTTTATGAAAATAAAAGCATGCGATGTACTCCTAATACTTAACCCATAATCTTTTGGTTATTGTTTGTTGAAGAGTAGGCGTTTTGTCCATAAAACTGTAAAGTTGACGCATAAGCTTTGTCTAGTAAATCCCTGATAGCAGTTTTGTCATCGTGTTTTGCAAGGGAGACAATGTCTTCGTAATTAATATGATAATTATTAAGAATTGTTTCTCTGTCATCCCCCTCAACTTGCAGCGCTTTGTATACAGACATACTTTCATTAAGAGAGTGGCCTCCATCGAAAGTCAGGAAAGCGAGTGTATTTAATTGGCTCTGTTCTGTAGAAAAGTCATCATTAATTTCTGCTAAATATTTTGCCATATGGGTCAAAATATTGGTTGAACCAGATGCACCAGTAACAACTGCAACACCATTTTCAATCGCATTTTTATCATGTTGACTTAGTTCATCTACTCTGATTGCTTTTGAATCAGGAACACTCCTGCCACTAATGAAATTATCGTATACAGTACCCTTGGGTTGATACGCTAAACCTGTACCATAATGTTTGGTTTGTGGTGTTTCGGCGGGGGTTTGACCTGAAGGTGAACGAGCCTTAGTGATCGGCCGACCGTAGAACCTATCTCCCTCCAACTTGTAGGATTTAACATCAAACCCCATGTTAGCATCGGTATGCATTTTAACAGCAAGAAAAGGCATTTTTATCACACCAAAGCCGTCGTCAACGTGACTCATCATCTTTTCAAAGTTTTCCATTGTAGGAGAATCGATATAAGTCGTGACTTCGGGTACTTGGCTAAACCAAGGTCGAACATCACTATTAATCGTTCTTGCAAAAGATCTTAATGTTCTGTCAACTGACGATTTATCTTTGTTTTCCATCCTCGCAGTGAAATCATTCAGTAAGTATTCTCCAATTTTCTTGGCATTATCTAATGCCCCTTTCGATGGAGATTTAACCATTTCATGGGCGATTTCTGAGTCAAAACGTCGATTGAAGATTGCGTCCATATATTGGTTGGTATGTTTTTCTTTTTTTGCATCTGAAATTTGTTTACTCACCAAATTTTGTAATGGGTCATCACTTGATAACTTACTTTTTGCTTTTTCTAATAAGTTCAGTAATGAGTTTTTATTTACACCTCCCATCCATAAAGACTTCGCCTCATTCGCTAACTCCTTTGCTTCGGTAGAGCTACTTTGAGAAAATTTAAAAGCAAATTCAATGATACTTTCACTTTCTGTTTTAGGCGCTGTTCGTTCAGCCATTGAATTCAATTCAGTCAACGGTGTAGTAGCACTATTCTTTAGAATATCGAGTTTAGCCTGAGAGATTTGACCTAGTCCTTGTACTCTACCTAAATGATCAAAAGTCACTGAGCCACTATGAAATAATTCCGCTTTATTAGGATCAACAGAAAGATTCAGCACTCCAGCATCTTCAGCTCTATTAGCTTGAATTTTTTGTACTAAACCTTTAATTTCATATTGTAACTCTTGGATTCTACTACCTCTATCCTCTACCTCTTTAGGATTATTTTCTTGCCATATTTTCAGGGCACTCTCCAACTTAAATAGATTAGCTTCAGATGGCGTTTTTTGAACAATTTTTATCTGTTGAACTATATTTTTCAGCTCTTTGCTTTGATGATGAGTGATATTTCTTGTCACTGACTGTTCAAAATTATTGTTGCCTTTCTCTAGTAATCCAAACGAAAAGCCTCTCGTATCTTTTTCTTTGTTAAATTGAGATTCATTGTAGAGTATTTTCAAATCTTTCTTGTGAGTAGCCGAGATAGGATCGTGGTTTCGTGCCAGATGAATTGCCTCAGCAGAGGGGGCTGTTGTTGACACACTTTTTTCCCCCAGTTTACCTGAAATTTGTTGATTTCCCTGACTATACTGAGTGTTTATATCTTGCGCTTTATTAATTATTTTCAATTTTAGGCCTTTTCAGTTCATACTTTTAAATATTTGTCTGATTTAGAAATCTGTATGTCATTAGGTATCTCAGATTCTCTCAGCCATATCTGATCGAGTGTTTCACTAATAAATGTCAGCTGTTCCTCTATTGAAATAGAATCCGCATTATTAATGTCGATTCTATTCCATAATATCCAACTTTGTGTTTTTTCAGATTTACCTAATACAGGCTTCATCGCAATTTGACTAAACATATTCTGCTGGCTGAAGGATTCTTCCGTCGGAGAAAACTCTTTCGGTAAGTTAGCAAACATTAAAAGCTTACCTAAAGGATATTCGGTAATACTGATTTCTTGCCCATCAAGTAAGAAGCTAACAACTTCGTCAACTTTTAACGGCTTCTTGATAGATAATAGAAGGTGCAGTCTTTCGATAACACTTAAAAACTCTTTACTTAGACTCATGACATTACTTATAAATTAAATCATTTCCATAAGTTTATAATATGTAACGAAATAAATAAAGATAACTTGAGTTAAACTTGATTTTTACTAGTATGCGATCGTTAGGATATCTAATTGATCTGCTTCAACCAATTCATGTATATCGAAGGCCCCCATATAGCCTTTAGTATTAAATTTTTTAAACCCGGCACTAATTGCAAAATATCACTTTATCTTTTAAAAATAAGAGCAACCTCTATCTGATAAGGTCTGGAGTCGCTCCTAACCCCGCTCAATTAGCACAAGGGTTTCTGCTACTTGCGCCAATTTATAATTAAAATGCTGCCAAAACAAAGCTTCCTGTTACGATGGAATAATCACCATCATATTCTTACCATCCTACATACGTAAATCTTCATCGGGTAAAAATCCCCCCTGATGATAGCTGTAAAAAAGTAAGTTAGCAGACCGTGGATTTATCGCGAAATACATGACTAGAGGGAAACGATTGACAAGGCTGTCATTGTTCTAGTTGTTTCTCAGTAGCTAGCAACTGAGAAGCAAAAAAAAACCCAGCAGAGCTGGGCTTTCAGGGAATAGAGGAAAGAGGTTAAAGGTGTATCTTCTGACGCTCACTCAATTGCTTGGTAATGGCCTGTTTGAGCGCTTGAAGCTGTCCATCAATACTTGCATCGATAATACCAACTTCGGTCTCTAGAATGCAGCCGCCATTTTTTAAACGTGCATCGGCGATGACGTCAACATAACCCACTTCAGGAAAATCACTGAGTATTGAGGAAACCTTCTCGCGCACATCAGCAACCTGATCCGGATGCACGTGGAGAATGACTTGCTTTTGATTGCTCACCAGTTGAAGCGCCTCTCTTACAACACTGGCGGTGGTATCCACATCATCAAAACTACTAATGATCTTCCTTACCGCATCAAGCACAACGCCTGTCATTTTCTGTTCGACTTGCAAATAGTATTCGTTGCATCGATCAAGGGTTGCCAACATAGTTTCGGCATTTTCAGCCTTAGCCTGGTCAATACCATCCTGATAGCCACGCTGCCTCTCTAGCTCATAAGCTTCGTCTGCTTTGGCAACAATACTCTCCGCTTTGGAGTGTGCCGCTTCGACCAAATGCTGCGAATCTAAGTAACTCACATAATCTTTTGCTTTGAGCACTTTTAAGCCCGGCGCTAATTGCAAGTTGTCCGTTTTTATTTCAACAAATGAAACCATTGAGGAATTACCTGTTTTGCGATTTTCTTAATAAGTCGATATGCAAGATCTCGATGCGCATCATCTAACCAGTCGGTCCTGAGATCAGTGAGGGTCAACTGACGATTGACCTTAAATTGCCATCGTTGTACTAGCTCTGATGGCGATTTCTCCAGTAAAAATCTTACCCACAAATAACCAAGCTCTCTGGCTGTGTTTTCAAAGCTCTTTTCATCGAAACTTTCTGGCAGCGCTTTTTGCCAACCGGTGGGCCAGTTGGAAATCATCATCGGCCCTTGTTGAATGAAAAAACGCGTTTCATCCACACCAAAGATCTGGTTGAGGCACTGCTTGGGCTGTTTTAGCACCACTTGACGCATCGCGTGACAATGCATTATTCCACCAATCATTAACAGTAGTCGGTTTGTCGCCTCAACAGGCAGTAGTACCAAGCTACTGTACGGATGATTAAAGACATGGTCAGTGATTGGTGACAGTGCCCAATTTTCAATACACCACTGATTGATCGCCGCCTGCTCTCTCCAACCTTGAAGGTTCAGTAACCAAGGTTGGTTCTCGGTTATCCAGCTTTCATCTATATAGCTACAAGGGCGATAATTAAACTGATGCTCAGCTTTTGAAACCATCGCATCGGAATCAACCACGTTTGGCATTCCTGCGACACAAAGCATAGGTCGCCAAGTTAGAACCGATGATGAGGAATACCAAGAAAACAAGAATAGCAATCAAATGACTTGCAGTATCTTTGGTCACTTGAATCGACAATATACTTTCAAATTGGCTCCCCTGAGAGGTAATACGAGCCTCTGAAGATGGAACCATCACCACGCTAATACGATCGTAATTGAGTCCTTCAATACTGTGGTTCACCAGCAATTTAATTTGAGGAACATAAGCATCCAGCGCCACATCAGCAGCATGCTTAATGAAGACCGAAGCTGATGCTGGCGTTGGTCGCTCTCCTGGACGAAGATTTTGATCTTCCAAGACAACGTGCACACGTGCGACTAATACACCATCAATTTGTGACAATGTAGAAGACAACTCTTGTGATTTCGCGTAAATAAGTCTTGCTCGTTCGGCAAGTGGGGACGAAATCAAGTCGTCTTTCGGAAACACTTCTTTTAACGTCGAGAACTGTTCTTTTGGGTAGCCGTTTCGCTTAAGCGCATCAACAGCAAACGCTATTTGCGCGTTGTCCACCAGCAACTTTACGGTATTGTCTTTATCCGGCTCTTTCGTTGCAACCACCCCCTCGGAAAGTAAGATTGACAACATTTCATTACCTTCTTGCTGGTCTACACCTGTATAAAGTTCCGTCTGACAACCCACCAAAAAGACAACCAGCAACATGCCTAAAGCACGCATTGTTTTGATCATGACTATTGTTTTCATTATGGATATTATTTTCATTATGGCTATTGTGCCTTCAGTAGTGTTTCTACGTTTTGCGTCGTTTTACCTACCGTTTTGGCGATCAGCTCCTCTTGAAAGGTAATTCGAGTCAATGCCCATTGCATTTGCAAAAGCTCAGCAGGATTGTCACCCACCACTTTCATGCTATCGGTTAAAGTGCTTTTAGCGGTATCAATGGTGTTTTTAAGTTCGCTGATGTTCTCTAAAAAGCCGCCCTCTAAGCCATTGTTTCCCTCTGAAGCCGACATTGCCTGATCAAAACGTTCGCTAAGCCCATCTTGAGGTTGAGCATCTTGTAATTGCTCAAGGTTCGTCTGAATAACTTCGGTGTACTGCGTATTGATCATATGCGTTCCTATGAGAAATCGATTTTATGGCTGTTATTCAGCATGTTTTTGACCAAGGAATTAATTTGCATGACCGTGACCGTCTCTTTCCTAACCATCTCTAACAATGCGTCTTGGTCAGAGGCACCTTTCAATTCAGCCCAGCTACGCCAAAGAGCTTGCTCTTTTTGAGCGTTAAAAGGAAAGTGCTCAGACAACAGAGCTTTTAGCTCTGCACGGTCTTGGGGGGGATCCGCTAACAAGCGTCTAGAAAAACTGCCCAACAACTCTTGTTCGAGTGACACGAATAGCTCAGGTGATGCGTTATCGGTACCTTTTAAGCTCTTTTCCTGGTTAAAGGCATACCACAGTGCATCCCTCATAGCACTAGAAGAAGTAAACCTCCCCTCAAGTGAGCGGCTAACCGCGGTTGCGCTGAAGTTTCCGGAATTTTTTAGCGACTCATACCACTCTTTTAATGGTTTAACCTTGGCCTCAACTTGAGCGGGAATCTCGGAAGTTTTTTGCACTGTTGATGTATGATTGGCCGATAAACTTTCACTCATTAGACGGCTCATCTTGTCTGCCTCATAAGGATCAACTCTCGAAGGGAGAGGCGTGTCGCTACGCGTATAGTGCGCGATGTTGTCTTCAATCTTCATTAAAAGTTCCGGATATCTTGAGAAAAACTCATTGCAAAAGCTTGACTCTCTTGACTGCCTTTTGAGGCTATCGCTAACCAAGATTCCGCTTTACTGGCTAATCCGGCTTTACCCGCAGCCAGTGCCGCCAAGCAGATCAAGTCCGGATAATTCGCGCACATAGGTTCAAGCAGCTGATGAGCCTCTTCGTAACGACCACGATTCATCAAACTCGTAGAACGAATCATCGATACGACTTCTGCTGTATCATCATGAGATTCCAAGCAAGATGCGATAGTCTCTGCCTCTTCGTGGCGATGTATACCTGTTGCCATCAAAGCCGTTTCGGCGAGAAGTCGACGCATGTCTTTTTCCATAACTTACACCTTCTGCAGAATCGATTGCATCACATCCTTAATGGCTCGAGTGGTGGTAGCATTAATGTTGTAAATCATCGACCACTTGTTGATTGTGTGTTGCAATTCGGCCAGCTTTGATGGATCGTCGGCGTTTTCGCTAAGATTATCGATTGCGGCATTGACGGCCTCATTTGCGAGCTTAGCTTGTTCCTGTAATTTATCTTTAACCTCGTCAAGATAAACACTGCTATTTTTATCATAAAATGAACTGGTAGTAGTTGCCATAATTAACCCCTCTTATTTGTTGTATTTAATCGTTTCTATTACAGCCAAAGCCGCTTGATACGCTTTATGTTGTTCTAACAGTGACTGGTATTCTCGAGGTGAACAACCAAGATCAAGCTGGCGCTTAACCGTCGATTGAGCTTGCTTGAACTTGAGGAGAACTGCCTCTTTATGTTCCTGCCCTGATTCACTTTGTAGTAGTTTTTCAAGATTTGTCATTGGTATTTCCAGCTTTGAAACCTAAATCGATTGAGATCACTCGCCCACCTTTCACTAGCTCTATTCCTTCTGGGGTCACACTAGAAATACGATACCCTTGAGGGGTTCGTGACCCAACCATATAACGCACATTATCCGTAAGAATGACGTATGGGACTTGGCCAAAATTCACACTGCGAAATGGAAAATCGATGTTAGTACCTTTGCTTACTTTAGGAATAGACTTCAAAACTAAGTAAGGCTTTTCACCATACTGCTCTCGAAAATCCCTCGTTACGCCATAAAAGCGAGTACTCTCAATATCATCCAACTCACCGCGAGCTTCGATACGATCGCCACTTGTTACTAACTGAACCTTCTTTAGTAACTCAGCTTTTTCGAGTAATGATCTGAGCGTATCCATGTAAGCGCCGGCTCTTTGCAACTCAACCTTCCAAGCCACCAAACCAGGAACGTCGCGTTCGAGTATCTGCTCAACTTGGCTCCAACGTCCCGCATCGTCGATGTAGCCCGTTAAGAGCAATGTGCCTGTCTCTTCGCCATTCTCAACTTTGACTTGGTGATAACCGAGGTTACGTAAGATAAAACTTACACCACGGCGGATCTCCTCCATGGTTCGCAAATCACTCTTGTAGTTAATGCCCAAAATATCAATTCGACCAAGCAATTGAAGCTTTTGCGTTCTATCTTCGACATAACCTTCTAGAATTGCCTGCTTTGCCATGGCATTCCATTCGACACGTACATCATCCAGCTTCAATTCACTCAAAATATTACGTACTAAGGCAATGGGTTCAGCTTCAGAGATAACTTCAGTATCGTTTGCTCGAATTTGACTATACCAAATACCCGAAAATATGAAGGTCGGTAACAAGCTAAACAGCAATCCCAAACTAAGCGTTCTCTTCCAGCCTGAAAACGGTTTGTGACTAACGGGGGGTGTTTGTTTATCAACGACATCTGTAGCATCGACAGCCAAATCATCACCCTGGTATCCCACAGCAAAGGTTAAGCGGCCTACAGAAATGAGGGCGTTACGCGCTAACTCAACACCCTCAGTGTCGACAGTAACGCTCTCATTATTGACTGTGACATCTTCGCAATCACGCAGTAGAACGGTTTCACCATCGCACACCAACACGAGGTGACTCTCCTTGATATCCGAGTCCGTTAACACAAGATCTGCGGTAAAATCGTCGCTGCCCAATACCAATGAGTCATGAGGTAAGGTCACCTCTACCCCGGCATGGACGCCAGAAAGAATTCGAATTTTCCATTGCTGCATTGAGGCTACTGCTCCTCTAATGGTTGAACGCAATGATTTTGTGACTCATCACACTCTTTAATTTGCACCCGCCATCCTGTCTTTCCTGAAGGTAGCTCACATTGTGATAACAACGACGACTTGCCCTGTGACGATAAGTCTTGCTGATGGCGTTCCGCTTGTATTTGATTTGTACAGCTATACAGTGCGAGGGCTGATTTCAAATCCTGGCTGTTATTGGAAATATTGTTCAATGTGCCGAGCTTGGGTCTCAAATCATGTTCATTACCGACAAGCACGTTATCTCCGATTCCATCAACAACAATTCGCGGCTCAATAATAAACATGCGGACCGTTCTTCTGGTGGTATCGGTGGTGCTTCGAAACAACGCACCAAGGTAAGGTATGTCGCCTAACAAAGGTACTTTACGCAATTGGTGACTTATCTCATCACGGTAGACACCACCGATGAGTAAACTCTGCCCTTGCTTCACTGTTGCCAACGTGCTGATTTCTGTCTTTCGAATAGATGGCACATCATCAACACCACCATCTGGAATTTGAGCGCCATCTTCAAGATGCAAACTTAAGTTGATTTCAGGCCGCTCAACAAATCGGTCTCCTACGATTCGTGGGACGATTCGTAGTAAGGTGCCGTAAGTTACTTCTTCGAGCGCTGCGGTCTCTTTACCAATTAACTTGACGTAGAACGTGCTGCTGTTATTCAGGACCGCTTCAACGTTTTCTTGAGTTAACAAGGTCGGTCGAGAGACGACTTGAGCACTACCCTGAGATTCCAGCAGACGGATTTGAGCCAACAGGTAATTTAAGTTGGTTACATCAAGCAATGATTTAAAAGTTTGCCCACTTCCGAGTGTCACATCACCACCAGCAACGTCACCTGTGGTTTTGATGTCTAGAACACTATTGTTTCCTGCCCCGATACCCGCTCGCCAATCGATACCAAGTTGACTCAAATCGTTCGCGCTAATGTCGACAATTGAGAGCGCCACTTCAATTCGTGACTGCGGCTGATCCAATTGAGCCACTAACTTATGATACAAAGGTAGTCTTGCTTGCGTATCACGGACGATGATGGCATTCAAACCAGGTTCAGCCTCAACTGACGCTCCACCATGAACCGAAACATTTTTTGAAGTAGTTGCAGTCGTATTCGCGCCCGCTTCGTCACCTTGATTGGTTGTCTTAATTTGAGTTTGCACACCAGACAATACTCGGCTCAACACCGATGCAATACCCGGGACCGTAACCTCTTGGTCACGATAACTGATCTGTCTATCCGTTGCCGAAGCGTACTTCAAAGGAATAATTTCAACATACAGCTCATCGGTAGAGTTAGATTTTTGAACCAATCGGCTCTCTAACGCTTCTGCCGTTTGCACAACCAAATCGACATACCGAGGAGGGCCAGCTAAGTATACTAGACCTTTATTTTCTGCTGCACGCCAACCGTAGCGAGGATCCCAGATACCCGTCGATATTAGCGTGCTGCGCAACTCACGCGCAGTCAAAAGCTCAAGTTGTAGTAACCGTGAACGGGTTTCTGTCGCTTTGTATACGTGCAACACCGCGCCATCGAAGAACCACATCAAGTTGTATACCTGCGCGAGGTAATCAAGAAACTCTGCCGGGTCTTCTGGCGTAAATCGACCACTTACACGTTCGTTCACCTTGTCACTGACCGATACAGAAATACGATAATTTGCGCCAAAGTTATTTAATAGATCTTTTAATGAATCGTTGTCCGCATAATAACGAAACGGTTGATCGGGCCAATTAAGCTCTGATGAGTGTGAAGGCAGTGCCACCAATAAACTCAGAGTAAATGAGACAGACCAAGCAAGTTGGCCTAATTGTCTTTTTAGAACGGCAAGCATTATGGAATCCAGATACTGTGACTGACGGTATGATTAACACGTTGATGCTCGAGCACTTCACTAAACAACTCCACCAAATTCACATGCTTGGAAAGCTCTGCACATAGTGCTTCTGTTGTTGTCGTTTCCATGTTCATCTTTCCTTGCACTATCAACTGCTCTTGATCATTGACAGTCAATGTACTTTTCGTATCACGCAGTGTTTTCAGAGAGAGCTGCATACAGCGCTTTAGTGCCTGCTCTTTTTGGTAATCAAGGGGCTGTACAAACTGAAAAGGGAGTATGGTTTCCCACAGGACCCATGATGATTGCTGCCGAATGTTAAGCAACATTTGGTCAACTTCAATATCGTAGGAACCATTTTTTGAGGAAACAAAGCCTCCCGTCCCCAACGTTGCCGCAAGAGATTTCATCATTTGATCTAACATATTTGGCTCTATTTAAATCTGTCTGAGATAGTTATAAGCTTTCCCACACTGGTTGCTCTGAACATCAAAATAATAGTGATCGACTTTGCCAACAGTTTGCATGTCTTGAAACCAATGCCAAATCTTCGCAGCGGCATTTAAATCGCTGTACACATGTTCGCAAGCATCCCACACATCGTTAAGTTCAGGCGCATGCAATCTGGCTTCAACGCACCAGATTTTCCACTTAGAAATAAATTTATCTGATGTCTCAGTGTATTGAGATAAGCCTTTTAGCTCATCAAGTGTTGGCTTCCACTCTTCCAACATGACACGATGAGATTCAATCACTTGGTATTGTTGATCATTGAGAATATTTAGCTGCTCATACAGTTCACTTTGCTGGCTCTGAATAAGCGCCAACTGCTGCTCTGCAAAAATCGCGCTGTTTTCCTCTATCGATAATCTAGACCAGTACTCTTTTTGAATACTTAACTGATTGATCAATTGCTCAAGCTTAATGGTGTCACTCAACACAGTTTGATCTGTCTGGCTGTTAAGCCATTCGTTCAATGTCAAATGCATTGATAGGATCAACGTTCTAGGAGACGCTAAATTAAAACAAAATCCCAATCGATTATTAATGAAATCCAGCCTTTGCTCGAAAGTGCTCAACAGATGATTGTCACTCAGCTGTCCACCTATTTCGAGAAAAAGGCGCATAGCGAACTTGTCTATAGAAGCACCGAGCTTCTGATAGGTTTTCATCACTTGGCTAGCACATAAACAATCGACAACGTTGCGATCAAGTAAGCGTTGCAGCAAAGATAAATTTTCGCTACTTAAAGTGTCTTCACTGAGAAGCTGTCGGTGGTTAACATTAACAACATTAGGCACTTGCGATGATTGAGTTAAACCTTCGTATCTTGTGCCTTTCTGCAATACAGTGACCTTCCTTTGCGTCACAATGTTGTTAGGAAAAAGCGAACGGCGTCGCCAATGCAGCTTTTTCATCGGTTTTGTTCTCCGCATCTACTCCGAACAATCCAGAAGGAAGTAGAGGTAATAGTTTTGTTCGTTTTCACTCTGTACATAATAGAGTTTAAGTAAGTTCATGCCTTGCAAAATTAGTCAGAAAATTTTAGACGTCAGACATTTTACCTAAGAAATTGTCACTTGTTCGTCACCAGATCGAACCCGACTTGGTGTTGTACCAAAACGACGTCGATAGCTTTGCGTAAAGTAGGATTGGCTGGAAAAGCCTGCTTCCATCGCAACATCGACAATACTCATTTTGCTGGTTAGCAATAATTTATGGGCATGCAGCAGGCGACGCTCACTGATCCATGCTCTAGGAGACATACCATAGTGCTCATTGAAAAGCTCTTTAAACGTCGTCAGACTTGCACCAAATTCTTGCGCATAATCCGTCAGCTTCCACTCTTTCAGATAGTGAAGCTCCATAAAGCGGCGAAGTCGGTCTGAGACCTTATTGGTAAGTTGTGACAATAACGCGTACAGGTGCTCACCTTGCTCACCATGCAAAAGTAAGATGAGCATTTCCTCGTACTTTAAGCGCATAATGGTCTCTGGGTAAGATTGCTCTTCCAGGGTTTTCATTCCTGATAGCGTATGCTCTATCAATAAATTGAGAGTAAACGGGAACAATCCAGATTGAACATTTTCAACTTTAGACAACGACATCAACAAGTCACTGTGCTTTTGTAAAAACTGACTGATAAGCTCATTATCAAATTCAATCACTGACGCCGTATATTGACCATCTAACGGCGTACACTCTAATAGGTAATCCCCTTGGGAAAGATAAACTCCACTGCCAGCGACAACATCTAGCGTGCAATCTCCCGTCTGAACTCGCAATTGTCCATGATGAACAACAACAATATGAGATTGATGAGAATGAAAAACTTCATCATATTTTTCGTAGTAACAAGTACTATGGACTTTTCGCGATAGCGAGTTGACCTTTTCTGTGTTTAGTTGGCCTAACACATCCATTTTCTACCCTTCATAATTCTAATTTCTCTAATACAACTAGAGAAAAGCCAAAGCTCGACTCACACCTAGAAAACGTACTTACAGATGTGTAATCAGAACGATGTCAATTAAAGAAGCAAAGAAAAGAGCATAGCTGCAATAGCACACCAATACTCCCCGAATAAAATTATAAATAGCTCAAAAAACTACCAGAGGTAGTAAAGTTTTTTGGTAAAATTATCGAGATTGATTTGTTATATTTTCGACAATTAATAAGGTTTTGCTAAAGTTCATCTTATTACTAGTGATACTAAAGCAATCAAAGCCATTCTTATATTAGAATAAGTGAAAGTACCAATGTTGAGTCTACTTTCACCTTTATCGTTTTTATAGAAAAATGGAATGCTTCGTTGAAGCACTCTATCTAGCCAACTTCTCAAAAATGAGGGATATAAACATAAAACTTATAGTAAGTACAACTGATATTCTTACCTATAGCTACTGAGACAATGACTAACCCATTGCTATTTGAAGCTGAAGCACTGGTTTTAGCTTCATTTATCTTGTTTATTAAAAAATAAAACCAATTATTTTTTTAGTCATTATTGTAATGTTCTTAGCCTCAAGTCTTTGTGCACACTACCTTGCGTAAAAACATAATCTACTTCTTTGTGAGCTCTGATTTCCCCTTGAGAACGTAATTTCGCTCGGATTTTCATTTCACCCTTACCTGCTTGTATCGGCGCGATAACAAATGAGTATTGCACAGGCAACTGCACACCTTGATATGATTGTTTTGCGACAACGACGCAATTCTCTCCGTTGACTTGGCATACATCAATATCGACAGACGTACTCACTGGTGCAATATACTCGTCAAAGGTTACCCACCCATACAGAACAGCTTGAGAATGACCAACCCCTCCATCCTTTGATGAGTTGTTGTAAGTGCAAGCACTCAAGAAACACATGGTCAGCAACCCGGTAATCAACCTAAATTTCACTATAGACTCGATCTAATTATCTTTTTTCTATAAAAATTACAACCGCAATTTTGGTACAGAAATAGACAAAAAATCAACCTGTATTTTATATAATACTCAAAAAATAAATCTTGAATGATAAGAAGCGTCTCATTAGCGTCGAACTCGTTAGCTTGACAATTTGATATTAGTTCCATAAATCTAATCGCACAGGGTATAATTTAAAAGCTCACACCTCAGATTCATAAGCAATCATGTTAGTAAAAACGCTACTTATATACCAGAAAACCCTTGTTATAAAAAAGTCCAACTAATTTTGATAAACATATTAGTTAGCTTCTCATATCTTGGACCATAAAATTCATAAAAGGATGACTTCTATGTCTGCGCGCCAAATCGTAGATGAGGTTTTACTTAAATTTGCTCATCAAATAGGGTTACCTAAATTACAGTTGATTGAAGATGAGTTGGGTTTAGCTTTTGATGACAACTTAAAAGTCCATTTAATTTTTCACCCAACGACAGGGATGCTTCAATTAGAAGCCGAAATCGTCGATTTACAAATTGTCAATTCAGAACTTTATCGTTCTTTTGTAGCTTTTAACTACCATTGGTCTGAACATCAATTATTTTTTAGCCTAGACAACCACAGGCACAAACTTTGTCTGAATAGATTGCTTCAAGCAGAGTTGCTAGACAACGATCTATTTGAGCATGCTCTCTCTGAGCTGCTTACACAAAGCGAATCTTGGGAAGACTTATTATCCGCTCATATCGCCGTGGAAACTTTACCCCCCCAACTTCAAGGCTCGGATTTAAGAGTTTAGGTAATCTATGTCCAATGATATCCAATCAACACAGCGCCACATACCTATTGATTGTATCAATAGCAATAGGCAAACCACCTCGCTACAGAAGGGAATCTTTCTAGGCAGAGAGGTGGTTCAAATAGATCATAAAGAAAGAGAACAAAACCGCGCTAACTCAAAACTTGAGTTGAGCGAAACGCTTTCTATGCTTACGAGTACTGAGCTTACCAACGAGGTGTTAAGCTTTGAAAAGGATACGAACGCAGTGCAGAGCCTGTTTAATAGAAAGGTTCAAGTGATCACGCCCAATAGGACAGTGAGTTAGGGTCACCACTCTCTTTTCGAAAAAAGCTCCAAGTGTTGGAGCTTTTTTTCTAGATGACAAACGCCAACTCATGTTTGCACACAGTGGATCCTATTTGTGAATCATCTGTTGTAAATAGCTTGGGGCGCACTGGCTAGTAACTTGGGCGGTAGGTTTTATTGAGTGGAAGAAACTCACTAGATAGGTAAGTCATATTCAAGGCATAAAAAAAGACGTCCTAGGACGTCTTTTTTTATGAATGTGGCGGTGAGTGAGAGATTCGAACTCTCGATACGTTGCCGTATACACACTTTCCAGGCGTGCTCCTTCAGCCACTCGGACAACTCACCGAATCAAATTTTGGTTGGCATTGCTGACCAACGAGGCGACAATTTAATGATTATCTGCACGATGGTCAAGGCTAAAAACGAAAAAAAACACCTCTTTTCGTTTTTTTGATTATAATTTCGCTAAATTGCATACAAAACAGGCTATTACACGCAAGTAGCCTCAAGATGCTTGTTTCTGTGAGAGTAACTGTATATTGCTTAATAGTAAGTTAGCACTTGGAACCACATCGACATAAGGTGAGAGCTTAACTGACCATTCTCCCACGCATTTTCGAGACGCATACTTGCCATTACTCGCTTTAAAGGAATTATTGATCTGCCAACAATATGGTGAGCTTATCGATATCTTCTTGCTTAGGGGATAATGCTTTGACTAAGTGGCTCTCAATACGCTCTATCACGCCTCTCAACTCCGCTGTCATGCTCGGCTGCACACTATCGAGAATATAAGAAAGCGTCGTAAGCGCTTGCGAAAGGTTTTCTTCATCTAATTCCATATAAAAGGTCAAAAGCAACGCCTCTAGATTACTTGGGGTTACTTTCTCATTCTCCTCGCGCGCTCTGTATTGAAACAGGATTGAGGCGTGACGATACAAAGCATCATCCAACTCAGACTCAACAATAGGTTTAGCGATGATGTGGTTCGCGCCAACATCAAGCAGACGCTCTTGTGTTTCTTTGAAAACATCAGCGGTACAGCCGAAGATCAATACAGAGTTTGCACGAGAATCCATGGCGCGTATTACCGTGATTGCACCAACGCCATCAAGCACAGGCATATGGTTATCCATTAATACCAAATCAAAATCCTGACTTGCCACCTGCTCTACCGCTTGTTTTCCATTATCGACACACACACAAATGAATCCCTTTGAGCGCAAGAAAGTTTCCATAATAATGGTGTTGGTGCGGTTATCTTCGACAATAAGCGCACGTAAACCCTGGCAATTGATCTTATGTGTACTTTGAGGCTCCAATACTCCAGCTTCACAAGGATTTAGTTCAAGTTCAACAACAAAATTGGTACCGATATATTCTTGGCTTTGTACAGTAACACTACCGCCCATGTGATCAGAAATCTGTTTAACAATCGCCAATCCAAGCCCTGTCCCCCCATATCGACGTGTGGTTGAGGACTCCGCCTGCTCAAACGGGCGGAAAATACGTTTCTGAGCATCAGGGCGAATCCCTATACCTGTGTCTTTTACACTAATATAAAGGTGAGTTTGGTCCCCACTTACCTGCTCCGTCAGCTCTACCTCCACATAACCTTGATCGGTGAACTTAACCGCGTTATTGATCAAATTGAACAATACTTGACGCAATCGCGCTTTATCATTGTTGTACCAACGTCCCTCTGGCACATTCGAGATCACTCGGAATTCAAGCCCCTTCTCTGCACACAAAGAATCATAGATGCTGTTAATACTGCCCAAAATCGAATCAATCGGAAATGGCGTGTTATCGATCTCGATATGTCCTTGCTCAATCTTAGAATAATCCAAGATTTCGTTAAGCAGCGTCATCATATGATCGCCAGAGTCATACAGAGTATTAAGGTACTTTCTTTGCTCTTCGTTTAACCGGGTTTTCAGCAGTATTTGCGCCGTCCCTAATACACCATTCATCGGCGTTCGAATTTCATGGGATAAGGTTGCCAAAAATGCAGTTTTCGCGTTTGTCGATGCCAATGCTTTGGCTCGCTCTTGTTCTAGGTACACGGTTTTCTCATTGAACTTAGTGATCAAGTGCCCGATTTCGTCTGCGCTGTCATAACCAATATCTATGATGCTTCCAGCTTTAGAATCATCGATTTTTTGCGCGATACGGACGATGGGTTCAACAATATAACGATTGAGTAGGTAGTAGCCCACCAGCACGCAGACCAATAAGAAAGGTATGATGCCCCGCTCTACACTCATGACTTGTTCAAACACTTGTTCAGAAACTTGAACCTTGGCATTCACAACGTCCATTTTCCAATGAAAAGCACCAAATTCAAGCTGGCTGATGTAAATGTCTTTCGTGAGATTGAAATTATGCTCAACCACAACTTGCCCATCCGCATCACGTATCACTACGCCTAAAGAGTAGTGGTTAGTATGCTCGCGAATGAATTGGAGTAAAGCTTCAAGCGATACATCGACAGTAGCCACACCAGCAAACACGCCCTCTCTGTAGTAAGGCGCAGAAGCAGTGATCATCTGAACTTGGGTGAAGGTATCGATGTAAACACCAGACCAACTTACATAGCCCGCAGGTTTATTCACCGCAGATTGATACCATGCCTCATTGTCATAACCTCCAGACTCTGGATTATTGTAAGAATGGATGAGATCTAAGCTGCCATGCTCATTCTTATTGAAGAATAAGCTTGAGTATGACCAACGTTCACCCTCAAATCTTGGCTTCGGCCACAAGCCTCCACTAACAATAATATCATCACTCACAGCGAGCAGTTGGGGGATGGTATCTTGCAGGGAAACATCAGCCGCCGCTGTTTGCCCTAACCCGACCAAACTATTGAGCAAACCGACAGAATTAGTCAACGGCCGCTCAATGTGAGACGCGAGTAACTGGGTACGTAAATTCAGGTTACGTTCAAGCTTCGCTCTTACTGGTGGCTCGACCACAAGGTACACAACTGAACCAATGGTCGCGATGAAAAAACACAAATAAAGCGTTAGAGCGAGAATACTTTTTTTTCTGAGTGACGAACGAATATCCATAGATTTAAACGAATCATTCCCTAATATCGATTTATCGATGATTGATTGGTAACATGAGCACAATTAATCAGCCCGTTAACAGATGGTATTCGATTTTGAAACTACAAGACATCCTTTCTCTTCCAGAACTTGATGGAAAACTACTTAACCTAGCGAAAACTCAAGGCTTTGTAACGTCAATGGCTTGTGCGCCAAACGTTCTAAATCCTCAAGAGTGGCTGCCATTTCTATGGGGAGGGGAAGAAACTGCGCCCTTTTCAGATGGTGAACAACTAGAGCAGTACATTGATGAGATAGTTCAAATGTGGAACCAAGCTCGCCCTGCACTACTGGAAAGTACATGGCAATGGCCAGAAGGTTGTCAACTGGATGATCAAGATATCGTGTCGGCAAGCGCACGTGACTTCTGCGAAGGCGTACTTCAAGGCTGGCAAATCACCCGCGACGATTGGGAAACATTAATGCCTGAAGACAGCGAAGACAACGCGCTGCTTGGGGGCGTTCTGCTTTCTCTCACCATGCTTTACGATCCAGAAACCACGATCGCAACACTGGCAGACCAAGGCATGGAAGGTTTGGAGCAGTTTGAAGAGATCTTCAATGCAATGCCGACGATGCTTTCCGGCCTCACTCAGCGTGGTGTCATACTGGCAGAAGCAGAATAAGCTGTCTGCTCTGCCGATGCAAAATGCATAGCATGAAAAGCTCTCCAAAACGGAGAGCTTTTTTGATCAGTCTAAAATAACGTGTGGGATATAACGTGCCATATCTTGCGTAACCAGACTGTTGTCTTCTCGAATCGAAATGCCTGCGGCTTTGTCATTGACTAACCAGCTGCCAATCAAGGTATGGCTTTGACCAAATTTCGGTAGCGGATGATATTGCTGGACGATGTTGTGACACGAATCATACGGTCCGGGCGTTTTAACTAAGCGCTGTCCGTTTTTGATGATCTCTATGTTCGCGCCTTCGCGAGAAAATAGTGGCTTGATGACATAATCTTTCAAACTGTTCGCTTGGGGATCGTTGGCAAAATACGCAGGCAGAAGGTTAGGGTGATTCGGAAAGCGTTCCCATAGCAAAGGTAACACCGCTTTATTAGACAGAATCGATTTCCACATCGGCTCTAACCAGTTCACACTCGATGTTGCAAGGTACTTGCTGTATTCCTCTTCGAACATGAACTCCCACGGGTAAAGTTTAAACATCCAGCGGATGGCTCGGTCGTCAGCATCAACAAAGTAGCCCTGTTCGGTCACACCAATATCTTCAACAAAAACAAATGCTGTGGTTAAGCCTGCTTCACGTGCACAATCTTCCAGATACTGCACTGTTCCTTTGTCTTCTTCGGTGTATTTACAGCAACTAAAATGCAGTATTTGGCCAGGGTGTAGTTTGGCGATATCAGCAAAGCGCTCGATAAGAAAATCTTGCAGAATATTAAACTGATCCGCACTTTGGTGGATTCGGCCTTTGTTGACAACGTCCTCTAACCACACCCACTGCCAAAAGCCCGTTTCAAATAAAGAGGTTGGCGTGTCAGCATTATTTTCTAATAACTTTGCTGGCGATAAGCCGTTGTAAGCAAAATCCATTCTTGAATATAGCGACGGCTCTCTTCGTTGCCAAGAAGACGCGACTTGAGCCCACATGGTCTCTGGAATCGCGCACCGAGTCAGTAATCGCTCGCTTCGTACCACTTCATCCACAATCTCAAGGCACATTTGATGAAGCTCCTCGGTAGGCGCTTCAATGTCTCGCTCTATTTGCTCAAGGTTAAATTGGTAGTAAGCGCTCTCATCCCAGTAAGGTTGATCGTACATGGAGTGGAAGCCGAAACCAAACTGGCGTGCCAAATCACGCCAGTTTTCTCTTTCTTGTATCTCTCGTCGAAACATAGTTGTTAACCGCCACGACTCACGGACACTGCTTTACCGAAGCCACCTCGGGACATGGCACGCCCAATCGTACCACCACCACGCTTGTTTAGGTTGCTACTAGCGACTTTGGTCGCTTGATTGCGGTAAGAGCCATAGAACTGCCCTGCTCCGTTGTAATACTTAGACTTATAGCGATACATAGGTTCTGAATAGTAACTTTTGTTGTAACCGCTTAGACCACTGATTGCGCGACTGAAGAAATACCCCCCCACAAACGGGACGTAAGAACGATGTCGTGAGCTGTAATAACAATCATCCTCATAAAAATCATCTTCACATTCGAACTGGTTGTTATAACGCGGAGCGTTGTCTTCCGCTCTCGCCATCGCCTCTTGATAAGCTATGTCACACTGTTCGCTAAATTCAGGAGAATCCGATTTACACTCATCGGCATTCGCGTATATGTAGCCTTCTGTTTTGGACTCATGCGTTGCTAAAAAGAAGATTCCGCCAAAAGCAACGAATGGGATAATTCGCCCAACTTTAAAGCTTTTATCCATTGAAGAACGTTTGACGTTAGAACTGCGTTTCATCGCTCCTCCTAATACGTCATGCAAGCCGCGTTCAACACGCCGACAGAGACAGAGACAGCCGCAAGCACAATACCCGCTGGCACTTCATTATTCTCGATACGCTCTGAGACTTTTGGTAACAGAATAAAACGCACGATACCAAAGGCTATGAGCTGGGCAAGCATGGCCACTATTCCCCAAACCATAAAGTCGATGATGTTCACTGAGTTCGTCGCAGCCCCTGAAATCGCCAAACAGTAACCAAGAAACGCACCACTTAACGCAATCGCGGCCGCGGTATTTTTCTCTTCTTTGATCAGGTGCCATTCATCGTACGGTGTCAGTTTTACATAAACGAACTTGAACGCCAGAACGAAAATAATCGAAACGGAGAAATAGATAAGAAAGTTAGGAAAACCTGCCAACAGGTCTGCAATTATGTGCATTATTTGTCCTTATTCATGTCTGTCCAAGCAAAAGCATCAATTCGCTCATCAGCAATATAAAACAGTTTAGTGCTCGGTGGTACTTGAGCACCGAGGTCAGGGTTCAGCTCAATACCGCCGCCAAGATCAAAAGCGATCAAGGTAGCTTGATGGTGCTTCTTAATAAACCCAAAAATCGTCTCGACATTCGTCGTTGGTTGATCTTCCGGGTAAACCACGGAGTACTGGGTCATGCCTCGGGTCGAAGCAAGTAGCTCTTGATGCAGCGCACTTGATCCCGGATCCACTGCCGCTTTAGCGAGCATCTCGGCCCCAACTGCCGGAATACATTCCGCTCTCGGGCAATGCTGGCTCAGTAGTCGCCCCAACGCGTCATCTTTAAAATAGGCAAGTAAATGTGCATCTGGGTTTACAGAGGCACAATATAAAGCAGCTGAGAGCGTAATGTCATCGGTGAGGTTATCAACGATGATACAGTTTGCTTCGGTGATGTTGGCGTTCTTCATCTCCTGTGCGTCAGTATAGCTGTTGACCTTGATAAAACCGATCTCACCCGGCAATGGGTTTTCAATATCAGAACGGCTGCACAACACAATCGGACGCTTGCCATCCTCTTCATGTTGTAACATTCGAATCAGATGCATGGTACGTGCACCATTCCAACCCAATAATACGATATGGTTTTCCACTCTTACTCTCCGTTTGCCCAGTATTCCCGCTCGCCAATAGTCAATTGCTCCACCTGCTACTCGCCCCAAAATAGCAGCAAATAAGCTCAAACCACCCGGGATAATAAATAACACCACAACCCATTTACCCAAATCCGTAACGGGTGAATGATCGCCATAGCCAACTGTAGAGGCCGTAACCATTAAGTAGTAAATAAAGTTTGAGAAGCTATCAGTTAATGCATGCTCTCCCGCAAGGTCTAACAATATCCATGAAATGATAATGTAAGCGCCACTGATAACGAGGAGGTTTCGGTTACTCAATTTGAAAAGATGACCTCTCAGCCACTTTTTCATTACCAGCCATACAGCCATAGATCTCAGATCCCTCTCTGATTACAATAACTTAATACTAACTCATTGATTGTAAAAAACAAAAAAACCAGCCATATTTGGCTGGTTTTTGAGGATAATCTTAGCAAACCGCTGTGTTTACAATAAAATACTTAAGCGTTGCCTTTTACTTGTAAATTAAGCTGATCTGCGAAATCTAGCATGCGGTTCAGTGGGATCAGAGATTTCACACGTAGCGCTTCATCAACAAAGATTTCGTGCTCTGCACCACCTTCGCTCAATGCTTTTTCAATCGCTTTAAGGCCATTCATTGCCATCCAAGGACAGTGTGCACAGCTGCGACACGTTGCACCCGCACCTGCTGTTGGTGCTTCAATCAGCTCTTTTTCTGGCACTAGCTGCTGCATCTTGAAGAAGATGCCTTTATCAGTAGCCACGATCATTTGTTGCTGAGGAAGCTCTTTCGCCGCTTTGATTAGCTGACTTGTAGAACCCACTGCATCCGCAAGTTCCACCACACTCGCAGGAGACTCTGGGTGCACTAGGATAGCGGCATCTGGGTATACGCTCTTCATCTTGCGTAGAGCGTCTGCGGAGAACTCATCATGAACCACACATTCACCTTGCCATAGCAACATGTCGGCGCCAGTCTGGTTTGCGATGTAGGAGCCTAGGTGACGGTCAGGCCCCCAGATAATTGGCTTATCTTCTGCATCTAAGTGCTCAACGATTTCAAGGGCGATACTTGATGTTACGACCCAATCTGCGCGCGCTTTTACCGCTGCGGACGTGTTGGCGTATACGACAACGGTATGGTCTGGGTGGGCATCACAGAATTCACTGAACTTATCTGCCGGGCAGCCAAGGTCGAGAGAACATTCTGCTTCTAACGTTGGCATTAAAATGCGTTTTTCAGGCGTAAGAATCTTTGCAGATTCGCCCATGAATCGTACACCACCAATGATCAGTGTGCTTGCTGGGTGACGGTTACCAAATTTCGCCATTTCCAGCGAATCACCAACAAAACCGCCGGTCTCTTCAGCCAAAGCTTGGATCTCAGGATCGGTGTAGTAATGCGCGATCAAAACCGCGTCTTTCTCTTTAAGCAGCTTTTTGATTCGCTCGATGTAATCGGCTTTTTCTTCTTGGCTTAGTGGGATTGGTTTTGGCGGGAATGGGTAAACTGTCTCGATTTTATCTAGTATGTGGCTCATTGCTCTTGCTCTACGCAACTTCCTTTAATCCGCATATTGTAACCTCGTTGATTTTTAAACACCAACCCGTAACTAGAATTTATAGCAGTCTAGCCGTATATCTTTGTTGTAAATAATAATTCTAACTGTAGATAATGTGCACTTTCTTACCAAAGTCAGCAGATCGGAGACTGACAAAAACAAACTGTAAAGAAAAAGGGAGCCTAAGCTCCCTTTATTATCTTGATGTTAATTTAGCGTAATTACTTCAGCTTGGAGCCTGCCACTTTCGCCGAGGCACTGCCTGGGTATTCATCCACGACTTGCTGATAGTACTTCTTCGCTTGCGCGTCATTGTTGTTGCGCTCTGCGATATCGCCTAGCTTAACAAGTGCGTCTGCACGCTTGTTGGAACCTTTGTCAGAAACCACAGCAGCAAAACTTTTCACTGCTTCTTTGTCCTGTTTCTTCGCGAAGTACAACTGACCTAACCAGTAATTCGAGTTCGCAGAATAAGTGGAGTCAGGGTAGTCCTTTTGAAACTGTTGAAATGCAGCAATAGCGCCGCTGTAATCTCGTTTCTTGAGGATCAAGTCCACCGCATCTTGGTAAGCGGTTTGCTCATCAGCGTTGGATGAGTACTTACCTACCTTCTCCGCTGGTTTGGTTTCTTTTGCTGGCGCTGCTTTGATTTCACCACGCACTCGATCTAACTCAACGAACAACTCTCTCTGACGTTTCAGCATTTGTTGCATTTCGTAGCTGTTGCGTTCTAGCTGACCACGTAGTTCACTGATCTCTTGTGACATTTGGTCAATATGCTCTTGCATTTGAAGCTGGACGCGATTGCGATTTTTCAACAAACGCTCTAAACGCTCGACGTCACTTTCAGAGGAAGACCGAGTGTATGCTGATGTTGTGCTGTTGAGATCGGATACTGGAGCTGGTGCAGCGAACGCGAAGTTCGCTGCACTTGCCAGCAACGTAAGCGTAACAGCGCGCTTAGTGTTACTGAACATGAGGTCTACCTCTATTAGTATACTAGAACCGCACGACGGTTCTTAGCGTAAACATCTTCAGATTGACCCAGAAGAAGTGGCTTCTCTTCACCGTAGCTAACGATAGAGACTTGGTCGGCTTGAACACCTAGCGCTTGAAGGTAGTTCGATACTGCTTCAGCACGACGCTCGCCCAGTGCGATGTTGTACTCAGGCGTACCACGCTCATCCGCGTGACCTTCAATCGTTACGTTTAGACCAGGGTTCTTGCTTAGGTAAGAAGCATGTGCCGCTAGCATTTCTTCGTAATCGCCCGCAATGGTTGAGTTATCAAATGCAAAATAGATAGTTTGAGTTTCACGTAGCGCTTGCTCTTTTAGCTCTTGCTCAGCTAGCTGACTATTTTGATCGATCGGCGTTACTACTGTTGTTTCTGAAACACCAGTATTCATGTTTGTTTCGGCACCAGCGTTAGACGCCGCGTCATCGCTTGAGCTACATGCTGTCATAGCCATAACAGGAATCGCGATTAGTAGTCCTTTTAGAACCTTGTTCAGTTGCATCTTATTTTCCTTTATTAATCAATTTTTCTTAACTACAAGAACGGTGACCAAGCGGGTGCTCTTACACGCCCATTTGTTGCGGGTAATCTGGCTTTGAATCGACCATCAATTGATACCATTGAAAGTACGTTTTTCTTGTTGTAGATCGAGCTATAGATGACCATGCCACCATTTGGAGCAATACTTGGAGACTCATCAAGTAATGTTTGCGTAAGAACCTGAAGAGCACCTGTTTCCAAATCTTGTTTCGCCAAGTTGAAACCCGAATCACTGCGGTTCACCATGACCAGAAATCGACCATCAGGGGTGATTTGACCACCTAAGTTTTGGCTACCTTGCCAAGTTAAACGGTTAGTCGAACCGCTGGCCAAATCTACTTTATAAATCTGAGGTTTACCACCCCTGTCAGAGGTGAAAATCAGTGATTTACCATCAGGGTGCCAGAAGGGTTCTGTATTATTTGATCTGCCACGCGTAATTTGTGACAGCTTGCGAGTTTTTAGATCCAAGGTGTAAACCTGAAGCGAACCAGTCTTAGATAGAACCAGCGCTAACTGGCTGCCATCAGGTGAGAATTTTGGCGCACCATTATGACGAGGGTATGACGTGATCTTTTCTCTTTCACCCGTGTAAATATTCATGATGAAGATTTCGGCTTGGCCATTTTGGAAACTGACATAAGCCAATTTTTTGCCATCTGGAGACCATGCGGGAGACATCAGGGGCTGCTTAGACCTAAGTACCAAACGCTCGTTATAACCGTCATAATCTGATATGCGAAGTTGGTAAGGGAAGCTATCTTTGTCGTTCACTACCACGTAAGCAATACGCGTCATAAACGCACCACGATCTCCGGTGAGCTGCTCGTAAACCAAGTCAGAGATGCGGTGTGCATATTCACGCATGCGTGGGCCTTGGACCGTCGCAACCTTGTTGAAAAGAATATGATCTTTCGAGAGGACCAGTTCACCATCGCCCAATGCTTTGCTCTTACCGCCAGTTAGCTGGCCGCGTACTACATCGACCAATTGGTAGTTAACCACGAAGTTGCCCTGCTCGTTCTTTTTGATTGAGCCCGTCAGCAATGCGTCCACACCTAGGCCCGTCCACGCATCAAAGTTCACCTCTGATTCGTTGAATGGCGTCTGGGGCATTTTGTTGGTCGGTACCGGGCTGAATTTACCACTGCGTTGCAAGTCAGAAGCAATCACAGCAGAAATATCAGTCGGAAGAGGCTCACTGCCTTCCCACTTAAAGGGAACAACAGCGATTGGTCGCGCTGAATCAATACCATCGGTAATCACCAGCTCTAATGCAGCGTGAGCTACACTCGTTAGACTGCCAAGCAGTACAAACATTCCTAGTAAAAGACGTTTAATCACGGCTTATCCCTTATCGTTTTAGTTCGACCGTAAGATTAATATCCTTCAGCCTTTGGTTAACTGTTGAATCGGTAGACATTGGAAAACTTGGCACTTGCGCGATTGCACTTTTTGCCGCTGCACACACTCTAGAGTCTCCAGAAAGCACACTCACCGATGAGACGATCATGTCTGCCCCTGTCGGAATCAGCTTAATGTCAACTCTACACTTCTTTCCCAATAGGTAGTCATCCTTTAGCAACTTACTTTGAATAAGCTGAGTATAGATTGAGCTATAGCGAGACACTTCATCAGCCACAAATTTCCCCTGCGCCTGTTGGTTTGCACTCGACTCACTCTCTAAACCAGCAAAGATGTCATCCAATGCCGCTTCTTGCTCTTTACGCTCACGCTCTATTCGCTCAAGACGCTGTTTTTCTTTGCGTGCTTTCTCTGCGGCCTCTTTGGCAGCCTTTTCTTTTGCGATGCGTTCTTGTTCGGCTTTTGCCGCGGCTTCGCGTTCACGCTTCGCTTTTTCTTCCGCATCTTTGGCGGCTTTCTCACGCGCTAAACGTTGCTGCTCCGCTTTACGTACTGCCTCTTCTTTGGCTTTACGCTCTTGCTCGGCTTTTGCCGCTTGCTGTTTCGCTTTGCGAGTGCGTTCTTCTTCGGCCTTACGTTCTTGTTCTTTCTTCTTACGAACCGCTTCGGCTTCTCGAGCGGCTTTAGCGTCTTTCGCCTGCTGCTCTTTTAGTTTACGAATCTGCGCTTCTTCTGCTTTGCGGTTTTTCTCTAACTGCTCCGCTTCGCGGCGAAGCTTATCGAGACGGTTTTGCTCTTTCTTCGCTGCTTTTTCACGTTGCTGACGAATTTCTTTGGCTTGTTGTTGGACAAGTTTAGGATCAATCACCACAGCCTGAACCATCTGACCTGTCGGCTCTGGCTTGGTCATGTTGAAATCCGTCCCCCAAAGCAGAGCTACAACAAGCAGCATGTGCAAACCAACCGATATTGCTATCGGTTTGGTGTATTCTTTGGTTTTCTTCTTATTGTCTTTCATAGATGCTCGATGTCTATTCTTTGATATCGGTCATCAGACCCACTTTCGGGATGCCTGCACGACTAAGCTCATCAAGCAAAAGTACCACGTCAGCGTATGGCGTTGCCGCATCACCACCGACGGCAACAGGAGAGTCAGGTTTAATTTCACGTTCAGCTTTTACTCTTACGATCACGTCTTGTAAGGATAGACCGCGTTGCACCTCTTCATCATTCACGCTCAGGCCTAAATTCCCGTCACGATCAATCTCAATGATAATGAAACTGCTGTCAGTATCACCCGCCAGGTCTTGCATGGACTCAGCCGTCGAAGTTTGTGGAAGATCGACATCCACCCCCTGAGTCACAAATGGAGCGGTCGCCATGAAAATGATCAACAGAACAAGCATTACGTCGATATAAGGTACAACGTTGATCTCTGCCGTCATTTTTCGCTTTTTAGGTTGGTAACCCGCCATGACTTATTCCTTACTTGCGCTGTCTCGACCCGCCATCGCTTGACGGTGCAAAATGCTGTGGAATTCTTCAGAGAAAGTGGCATAGGTATGTTCTAGCTTGCTTACTTTATTGCTTAAGCGGTTGTAGAACATAACGGCAGGGATTGCTGCAAATAGGCCCATGGCTGTTGCAATCAGTGCTTCTGCAATACCTGGTGCGACCATCGAAAGTGTCGCTTGCTTTACTTCGCCTAATGCGATGAAGGCGTGCATGATGCCCCAAACGGTACCAAACAGACCTATGTAAGGGCTGATGGACCCTACCGTTGCCAAAAATGGTAAGCTCGTTTCAAGTTCATCCACTTCACGAGCGACTGCCACACGCATGGCGCGACCAGTACCCTCCATAACGTAATCTGGTGAGTTCGCGTTGCTCTTACGCAGACGTGCAAACTCGGTAAAACCCGCGTAGAAGATTTCTTCTGTGCCGGTAATCTCGTCTTTACGGCCTTTCACTTTTTGATAAAGCAGCGAAAGGTCTGTGCCCGACCAAAATTTGTCTTCAAATGACTCAGCACTTTTTGACTCTTGAGATAAGACCTTGCTGCGTTTAATGATCATAGCCCATGATGCGATAGACATGCCTAGCAGTGTCAACATCACAAGCTTAACCAATAGACTGGCCTGAAGAAAAAGATCTAAGATGGAAATATCAGCAGTCACTATTTGTTAGCTCCGAATTGATAAAGGATGGAATCGCAATTGGCTTCATTTTCTTATTATCGATACATGCTACCTTAACCATTGCCTTGCACAATGTTCTGCCTTCATCATTGACTAACTCTTGACAGAATTGCAGAGATGCACGTTTGACCTCTGACACTCGGGTTAAGACAGTTAAATGCTCGTCCAACCTTGCGCCATGATTAAAATCGATATCCATATGTCGGACAACAAAGCCAATGTTTTGTTCCAGTAACACATGTTGAGAAATGCCTTTTGCACGCAACATCTCGGTGCGTGCTCGTTCAAAGAATTTCAAATAATTTGAGTGATATACAACGCCACCCGCATCAGTATCTTCATAATACACGGTGATTGGCCAGTGGAAAGGGTTTGATGTGCCTTGCAAGGGAGTACCAGTTATTTCAATTCTTTAAAGCGATTACTATAACTGAAGCGTCAGTAATTGGTACTGAGCGAAGAAAATATTTTTGAAATTTGTGGAAAAAATAAAAGCCAGACGAGTTGTCTGGCTTTTATTCGATGATTTAGTAACCGACTTTATTTCAGGATGTCACGTTTACATGAAATACAGTGCAGTCAGATAAATTAAGATAGCGAATGAGAAGTATGGGCTGAACAATACTTGCCAGTACCACTTTCTCGGCTTGAAGCCAACACCATATACCATGCTTGAACATACTGCCCAAATCAATGCAGGCGCGATAAACGCATTAAAGCCACCAATTTCTAGATGGTACGCGTTTGGATCCCACATCACCAATCCCACGTGCAAACCGCCGAGGATTAAGGCCAAGACCCTCAAAAGAGTCTTGTCCATTGGTAAGTGAAACTGCGCTATCTTATCAGCGAGGTTAGTCACTATCTTTATCCATCATTTCAGAATGCTCTAACCAAAGAGCGTTGATGATACCGAATGCGCAAGCAAGCAGTACACCTAGAATCCATGCGAAATACCACATAATTGTCGCTCCTTAGTAAAGTGAGTTTTTGTTGTCTTCGATGAACTGATCATCCAAGCGACCAAACATCTTGTAGTAAGTCCAAGACGTGTAAGCCAAGATGATCGGAACCATAACAAAGGCTACCCCCGTCATTAGGTTCAGAGTTAGCTCAGATGACGTGGCATCCCACATTGTCAAGCTATGTGCGTAAACCTCACTTGAGGGCATAACGAATGGGAACATTGAAATACCTGCAGTAAAGATAATGCCCGCAATTGCCAAACTAGACGTCAAAAACGCAATACCACACTTCTCTAGGCGAGATGCCAAGATAGCAAGCAGCGGCATTGCAACCCCTAGTACAGGCGCAGCCCATAGTAGCGGATAAGTTTCGAAGTTTGCCATCCACGCACCAGCTTGACGGATAACCTCTTTGTTTAGCGGGTTAGATGGTCCAGCGGTGTCAATGCCACCTACGATGACGTAGCCTTCAATGTTTTGGATCCAGAAACCAGCTGCAACAAAAGCAACGATCGTCAGTAGACCAGTAAGCTGAGCGACGTTGCGAGCGCGGGTATGTACCTCGCCCGTTGTTTTCATCTGTAACCAAGTCGAGCCTTGCATCAGGATCATAAACAAACTGACTAGACCACATAGCAATGCAAATGGGTTAAGAAGACTGAAGAACGAACCGTGGTATGTTGGCATTAGGAATTCGTTCAGTTCGAACGGAACGCCTTGTAGCAAATTACCAAACGCTACACCAAAGATGATTGGTGGAACGAAACCACTGATTGAGATACAAATATCCCAGGTGTTACGCCATTTTTTATCTTCAATCTTCGAGCGGTAATCAAGTCCAAGTGGACGAAGCCAAAGTGCTGCTAGCGTTAAGATCATCGCCAGATAGAAACCAGAGAACGATGTCGCGTAAACAAGAGGCCATGCAGCGAACAATGCACCACCAGCTGTGATAAGCCATACTTGGTTACCATCCCAGTGTGGAGCGATTGAGTTGATCATCACACGACGTTGCGTGTCGTTTTTACCGATGACAGGGACGAGCGCGCCCACCCCCATATCGAAACCGTCAGTGACAGCGAAACCAACGAGTAAAACGCCGATCAACACCCACCAGATGAATCGCAATATTTCGTAATCAAACATTTTGTTTTCTCCTTAACTTACGCTTCTACTTGGCGGCTAACTTTGTCTTCAATAGAGTCAGCGTTTTGCTCGAAGTGGTAACGGCCAGTTTTCAGGCTGCTTGGACCTTTACGAGCGAATTTCACCATCAGGTATACTTCTGCAATTAAGAACACAGTGTAAAGCGCCAGGATTGCAAATAATGAAGTCCAGATTTGACCTGCAGAAAGCGCTGAAGCAGCAACATTGACCGGTAGAATTTCACCAACAGCCCATGGCTGACGACCAAATTCCGCAACGAACCAACCTGCTTCGATAGCAATCCATGGCAGTGGAATGCTCAACAGTGCCGCTTTTAGAATCCATGGTTTCTGTTCAATCTTCTGACGACATGTCTGGATGAATGATGCACCAAAAACAAATAGCATGATAAATCCACAACCAACCATAATACGGAACGCGCTAAACAACGGCCATACAGTTGGAATTGAGTCATCAGCTGCTGCTTGGATTTGATCTTCTGTCGCGTCAACAACTTTGTCTGTGTAACGTTTTAGAAGTAGACCGTAACCCAAGTCACCTTTCACTTCGTCAAACGCGGTCATGTTTGCTTCAGACTTATCACCCGCACGCAATTTCTCTAGTAGCTCGTAAGCGTACATACCATTGCGGATGCGATCCACGTGCTCATCTCGAAGGTCACGTAGACCTGTTACTTGTTCATCAAATGAACGTGTCGCGATGATACCCATGACGAAAGGAATCTTGATGGCGTAGTCGGTTTCCATTGTTTCTTGATTTGGAATGCCAAACAGCGTGAATGCGGCTGGTGCAGGCTCTGTGTGCCATTCTGATTCGACAGCAGCTAGCTTCACTTTTTGAACTTCACCCAACTCGTAACCAGATTCGTCACCTAGAACGATTGTCGATAGGATCGCAGCCATACCGAAAGAAGCAGCGATAGCAAATGAACGGCGAGCGAACGCAACATCACGACCTTTCAGGAGGTAGTATGAGCTGATACCTAGCACAAACATTGCACCACACGTGTAACCAGACGCTACTGTGTGTACAAATTTAACCTGCGCAACCGGGTTGAATACCACTTCAGCAAAACTCACCATTTCCATACGCATGGTTTCGAAGTTGAATTCTGCGCCTACTGGGTTTTGCATCCAGCCGTTGGCGATAAGAATCCAAAGTGCAGAGAAGTTAGAACCCAGAGCAACCAGCCAAGTGACGGCTAAGTGTTGACGTTTTGATAGACGATCCCATCCGAAGAAGAACAGACCAACAAAAGTAGACTCCAAGAAGAAAGCAACCAGTGCTTCGATCGCAAGTGGTGCACCGAAAATGTCACCTACATAGTGGGAGTAGTAAGACCAGTTCGTACCAAACTGGAATTCCATGGTAAGGCCTGTAGCCACACCAAGTGCAAAGTTAATACCGAAAAGCTTACCCCAGAACTTAGTCATGTCCTTGTAGATTTGCTTATTCGTCATTACGTACATTGATTCCATAATGGCCAAAAGGAAGGCCATACCAAGGGTCAATGGTACGAATAGGAAGTGATACATCGCAGTAAGTGCAAACTGCAACCGCGACAGATCAACGACGTCAATCATGGTAACTCCTATGTGTCGGCTGAATGACACTCTCTAGATATTGCAATCCATATACAAGTGTTATTCACACCCGAAAAATGTTGAATTATCACAACGCTTTGTTGCAAAAATGTGCTTTATTAGTTAGTTAATTGTTAAGCATGAGCTAATATAGCTTGGACTAATATTACTGCTAAAAACGGATTGTTTCAAAAGGTTTATAGTGAGGAAACGTTTTGATGTATATCAATCTTTCCTTTTTGAATTTGGACAAAAATCCACCAAATTGATCCAGATCAAAAAAGTCAGATTGGTATGTTAATGAAGGGTAATCAGGAGAGGTATCTATCACCAAGGCAACTACACAGAGTTAACAATAGATAGATTTTTATTATCAAATGAGAATAAAAATAGAGTCAATAAATGAGATATAAGTCAAAAATACGTCAACACCGAGCACCATGCACTCAGTGTTGAAATCTTACTTTTCAATTCCGAAATGCAAATAAGCACGATCAGTGGCAATTCTGCCCCGCGGAGTGCGTTGCAAATAGCCTTGTTGGATCAAATATGGTTCAAGAACGTCTTCTATGGTGTCTTTTTCTTCACCAATGGCTGCCGCCATGTTATCTAAGCCTACTGGACCACCGCCAAATTTCTCCATGATCGCCAACAGCAGCTTACGGTCCATATAATCAAAACCTTTGGCATCCACATCAAGCATATTCAGCGCTTTGTCTGCGGTATCGGCACAAATATGACCATTCCCTTTCACTTCAGCATAGTCACGAACGCGGCGAAGCAGCCGATTGGCTATACGCGGCGTACCACGAGCACGACGAGCAACTTCTAGCGCACCTTCCGGCTCCATTGATAAGCCCAAGCAATCAGCGCTGCGCTGAACAATATCTTTTAGGTCCTGTACTTTGTAATATTCAAGACGCTGTGTGATTCCGAAACGATCACGAAGAGGTGACGTCAAAGAACCTGCACGTGTCGTTGCACCTATCAGAGTAAAAGGCGGCAAATCAATCTTGATTGAGCGCGCTGCAGGGCCTTCACCAATCATGATGTCTAATTGGTAGTCCTCCATAGCTGGATATAACACCTCTTCAACCATTGGGCTTAATCGGTGGATCTCATCAATGAACAAAACATCGTTTTCTTCTAAGTTAGTCAGCAGAGCGGCTAAGTCCCCTGCTTTCTCTAACACAGGTCCCGAAGTGGTTCGAATGTTCACTTCCATCTCATTGGCGACGATATTCGCAAGCGTGGTTTTACCCAAACCCGGAGGACCAAAAATTAAAAGGTGGTCGAGCGCTTCATTTCGCTGTTGAGCGGCTTTGATGAAAATTTCCATCTGATCACGCACATGATCCTGACCTTGGTAATCCGCCAGTTTCTTAGGACGAATCGCACGGTCGATGACATCTTCATCACGAAACGAAGGATTCTCTGGCGCGATTAAACGATCGGCTTCAATCATATTGTTCCCTTGAACTTTCCATTACACCATTGATTTTAGTGCTTCACGGATCAGTTGCTCACTGGTCATATCCGGTTTAGCGATCTGAGACACGACTTTCGATGCCTGAGTTGGCTTGTAGCCTAAAGCAAGAAGCGCACTTATCGCCTCTTCTTCTGCGTTGTTGGACGCTGCAGAACCGGAGTCTGCTGGTGCCGCATCCGTAAACGGAGTAAATAGGTCGCCGGCGCTCCACCCTTTCAAGCGATCTTTCATTTCTACGACCAGTCGTTCAGCCGTTTTCTTTCCAACACCTGGTAGCTTCACAAGCGTTGATATGTCCTCACGCTCCACGCAAGAAACAAATTGGCTGGCTGTCATGCCAGAAAGAATCCCCAAGCCTAACTTAGGACCGACACCATTCGCTTTAATGACTTCGCGGAAGAGCGCGCGCTCTTTTACTGTATTGAAACCATAAAGCAATTGTGCGTCTTCACGAACAACAAAATGAGTATAAATAATGGCTTCTTCGCCTACATTTGGCAGTTCGTAGAAACAGCTCATAGGCATCTGAACTTCATAACCTATGCCATTAACTTCAATTAAAACTTCAGGTGGTTGTTTTTCAAGCAGCGTGCCGCGAAGACGTCCAATCACTATAGATACTCTTTGGAAATGAATTTGCGACAGGATAATAAAGAACTGGATAGACATCCAGTCCTTTATGCGGATGGGTGAGACTTTGCAGGCAACTTAATCATCAAACCTGGCTGATATTTCACATTTTTAATATGAGAACACACTTAACGATAGCGGCCTTTTCTTGCACTGGTCGCTTTACCTGCAAGCGCCACTAGCGTCTTATTCGTGTTAGCGTGACAAATGGCTACGCCCAACGCATCAGCTGCATCGGCTTGAGGTTTCGCTGGCAACTTAAGCATGTGCTGAACCATATGCTGAACCTGTACTTTGTCAGCGCCGCCTGTGCCAGTTACCGCTTGTTTAATGAGTCGAGCAGCGTATTCATACACCGGAAGATCGGCATTCACGGCAGCAACAATTGCACTACCACGTGCCTGTCCAAGCTTGAGTGCTGAGTCAGCATTCTTTGCCATAAACACCTGCTCAATGGCAAAAACATCAGGCTGGAACTGGGTGATGATTTCCGTAACACCAGCATATATTTGCTTGAGTCGACCTGGCAACTCTTTTTCAGAAGTACGGATACAACCGCTGCCCAGATATTGAAGATGACGACCTTGTTGGCGAATCACGCCATAGCCAGTGATACGAGAGCCTGGGTCAATGCCCAAAATAATCGACATGAAGAGTCCTAATTAATCACTCACTAAATTTATAACAATATATGCCATTAAAACAAAAACTCCCGCAAGTGCGGGAGTATTTTCTTTAATTGCGGGGCGCTTATTCTGCGTCTTTTTCTTTCGCAACGGTTACTGCAATCGCTAGCTCCTCTAGAGCCGCTGGGTTTGCAAGGCTTGGAGCGTCTGTTAGTAGACAAGCCGCCGCCGTGGTTTTAGGGAACGCGATAACATCACGGATGTTTTCTGTACCACATAGCAGCATAACTAGACGGTCTAGACCAAATGCTAGTCCAGCGTGTGGAGGCGTACCGAATTTTAGCGCGTCCAGCAGGAAGCCGAATTTCAGTTGTTGCTCTTCTGCATTAATACCTAGGATATCGAATACTGCAGCTTGCATTTCTGCGTTGTGAATACGTACAGAACCACCGCCTACCTCGTAGCCGTTTAGAACCATGTCGTATGCGTTTGAGTTCGCCGCTGCTGGGTTCGCTTTTAGCTCTTCCGCAGACACACCTAGAGGCGATGTGAATGGGTGGTGCATAGCGTGCAGGTTGCCTTCGTCGTCTTCTTCGAACATTGGGAAGTCAACAACCCATAGAGGAGCCCATGTGCCTTCTTTAGTTAGACCTAGGTCTTTACCAAGTTTAAGACGAAGTGCGCCTAGTGCTTCTGCAACGATGTTAGCTTTGTCTGCGCCAAATAGGATGATGTCGCCAGATTCCGCTTGAGTGCGATCTAGGATGCCGTTGATCACGTCTTCGTTTAGGAATTTAGCTACTGGAGATTGGATGCCTTCCATGCCTGCTGCACGGTCGTTAACCTTCATCCATGCTAGACCTTTCGCACCGTAGATACCTACGAATTCTGCGTAGCCGTCGATTTGCTTACGAGTAAGCTCAGCACCACCTGGTACGCGGATAACGGCAACGCGACCTTTCTCGTCGTTTGCTGGACCAGAGAATACTTTGAACTCAACGTCTTTCACTAGGTCAGCAACGTCTACGAGTTCTAGTGGGTTACGTAGGTCTGGCTTATCAGAACCGAAACGACGAATCGCTTCGCTGAACGGCATTACTGGGAATTCACCTAGGTCAACGTTCAGTAGCTCTTGCCACATTTCACGAACCATTTTCTCAGTCGTTGCACGAACTTGGTCAGCCGTCATGAATGACGTTTCGATATCGATCTGAGTGAATTCTGGTTGACGGTCAGCACGCAAGTCTTCGTCACGGAAACACTTAACGATTTGGTAGTAACGGTCAAAACCAGACATCATTAGCAGCTGTTTGAATAGCTGTGGAGACTGAGGAAGCGCGTAGAAGCTGCCTTTGTGAACACGGCTAGGTACTAGGTAGTCACGAGCACCCTCTGGTGTCGCTTTGGTTAGTACTGGTGTTTCTATATCTAGGAAACCGTTGTCATCTAGGAAACGACGAACAAAGCTAGACGCTTTAGCACGTAGCTTGATGCGGTCGCTCATTTCTGGGCGACGTAGATCTAGGTAACGGTACTTCAAACGTTGCTCTTCAGAGTTCTTTTGGTTGAAGTCGAGAGGCAGAACGTCAGAACGGTTGATGATTTCAAGACCTTTCGCCAGGATCTCAACTTCACCTGTTGCCATGTCCTTGTTTGCTTGACTTTCTGGACGAACGCGGACTTCACCAGTTAGTTTGATACAGAATTCATTACGAAGTGTGTTAGCCACTTCATACGCATCTGCCATATCTGGATCAACTACTACCTGAACGATACCTTCGCGATCTCGCATATCGATGAAAATAAGACCGCCTAAATCACGACGACGGTTAACCCAGCCGCAAAGTTCTACAGTTTGTCCTGCAAGGGACTTGTTCAGGTGACCACAGTAATGGGTACGCATAATGAAATTCCCAATCTCTAAAATATTGTTAACTACCCTCTGTCAGCCTTATTACTGAGCAGAGTAAAGATCCATTTATACGCTGAAAGCCTATGAAAATCGACTACTCAACATACAATTAAGTGTGTTTTATCATTCATTGGTGTTTTTTAGTACAACAAATGTTCAAAAGCGCACCAAAGCGAAAAAATTGCTTGAGATTATAGCGTGAAATTACCTATTTCAGCAAAACTCTCGTAAAGTGGGCGCAGGAAAAAACGTAAAGCAAAGATATGGAAAATTTACCTCTTCGACTTGGATTGACCATGTGGTCACACAACCAGTGGCAACAAAGCTTTTATGGCAGTGGTACCAGACCCGCTGAGCGGCTAGAGAAGTATGCTCAGGTGTTCCACACCGTAGAGGGCAACACCACCTTTTATGCCACACCAACGCTCAACACGGTTCAAAACTGGAAAGCCGCGACTCACGACGATTTCAAATTCACCTTTAAGTTGCCAAAAGCCATCACTCACGAACAGATGCTCCGAGGTTGCGACGAACAGTTACGCGACTTTATGAAGGTTATGGAACCGCTTCACCATCGTGTCGGTCAATGGACAATCCAGCTCCCTGCCGCTTTTGGTCCTGAGCATCTTGAGCGCCTGAAGAAGTTCTGTGCCAGCTTTCCGCCGAACTTCCCGCTTGGAGTGGAAGTTCGCCATATGGCGTTTTTCTCCAAAGGTGAAGAAGAGCGTGCGCTGAACCAGTGGCTGTTAGAGAGCGGCATTGACCGCATTATCATGGACAGTCGCCCTGTATTCGCTGCGCAGCCTACGACTGAAGCGGTAATCGATGCCCACCAGAAAAAGCCTCGCGTCCCAGTGCATGCCATCGCAACTGCTAAGCACCCGGTGATTCGTTTTATCGGTCATCCAGATATGGACGACAACCTGCGCTTTTTTGAACCTTGGTTGAAAAAGTTACCGGTATGGATTGAACAAGATATCCAGCCGTACTTGATGATCCACACACCGGATAACGTCTTAGCCCCAGAACTTGCTGAAAAACTTTATAAACAGCTGCAACTTAAGCTTCCACTACCAAATTTGTCTGTATTTCCGGCCAACGATGGCAACTCGCAAATACAAATGTTTTAGCCAAGCTTATAATTAAGAAAATGACAGAGGCGCGAATTTCCCATAAAATACGCGCCTTTTTTGATGCCTGATCTTTCAGGCGGTTTATATGCAGAGATTTGATTATGAACCCTAAGACCAATCCAGATACCATTTTTTCGGCGCCAATCGATAAAATTGGGGATTTCACGTTCGATGAACGCGTAGCGGAAGTTTTCCCTGACATGATTCAACGATCAGTGCCGGGTTACAGTAATATCATTTCTGCAATTGGTATGTTGGCAGAGCGGTTTGTTAAGCCTCACTCAAACATTTACGACCTAGGGTGTTCTTTGGGTGCCGCAACGCTGTCTATGCGTCGTCATATCAAACAAGAAGGTTGTCAAATCATTGCAGTGGACAACTCCCCCGCGATGGTCGATCGCTGCAAGCTTCACATCAACGCATACCGCAGCGATACCCCAGTTGATGTAGTAAAAGCAGACATTCGTCATATCGAGATCGAAAACGCATCCGTTGTGGTGTTGAACTTCACGCTACAATTCCTTTCTCCAGACGATCGCTATGCGCTACTAGAGAAGATCTACGCGGGCCTGCGTCCGGGCGGTATTTTGATTTTGTCTGAGAAGTTCGTGTTTGCAGATGAAGCCTCCAACGCACTATTGATTGACCTTCATCACGACTTTAAGCGTGCCAATGGCTACAGCGAGCTAGAGATCAGTCAAAAACGCAGCGCCATTGAAAACGTGATGCGCCCTGATTCTAAGAAAGATCATAAAAAGCGTTTTGAAGAAATTGGGTTCTCAAGCTTCGATGTTTGGTTCCAGTGCTTTAACTTTGGTTCGATGTTTGCGATCAAATAGCGAAAAAGTCTTAACGATTCGCATTTAGTCTCAATTTTTTAATTTACTAATCAGTGAAAAACTATGTTTAATTTTGCTAATTTTTATCAGTTAATCGCGCAAGACACTCGTCTTCAGCCGTGGCTAAACGTATTACCTCAACAATTAACAGATTGGCAAAATGCTGAGCACGGTGACTTTGGTCGCTGGCTGAAAGCGCTGAACAAGATCCCACAAGGTGCACCAAACCAAGTGGACATCAAAAACTCAGTGACCATCAGCAACGATACGCCTTTTCATGAAGGTGAGCTGAAAAAGCTAGAAAGCCTGCTACGTACATTCCACCCTTGGCGTAAAGGTCCATACACAGTGCACGGTATTCATATTGATACCGAATGGCGCAGTGACTGGAAATGGGATCGTGTTCTTCCACACATCTCGCCACTGAAAAACCGCAGCGTATTAGATGTGGGTTGTGGAAACGGCTACCACATGTGGCGCATGCTGGGCGAAGGTGCACGCCTAACGGTTGGTATCGATCCTTCTCACCTGTTCCTAATTCAGTTCGAAGCAATCCGCAAGTTAATGGGCGATGACCAACGTGCTCACCTTCTTCCACTAGGGATTGAACAGCTGCCCAAGTTAGAAGCGTTCGACACCGTATTCAGCATGGGCGTGCTTTACCACCGTCGCTCTCCACTGGATCACTTAGTGCAACTAAAAGACCAGTTGGTATCAGGTGGTGAACTTGTCCTAGAGACGCTAGTAATCGAAGGCGATGAGAATGCAGTGTTGGTACCGACTTCTCGCTACGCACAAATGCGTAATGTGTACTTCTTCCCTTCCGCAAAAGCACTAAAAGTGTGGCTAGAACTGGTTGGTTTTAACGATGTGCGCATCGTAGATGAAAACGTAACGACTGTTGGTGAGCAGCGCACAACCAGTTGGATGACCCATAATTCCCTGCCGGACTACCTAGATCCAAACGATCCAAGCAAAACGGTGGAAGGCTATCCTGCCCCTCGCCGAGCAGTGCTTGTTGCGATCAAGCCATAATTAACTGAGATTTCTGACATTGTCTTAACTCACTCCCCCAGTTTAGACATTAACCTCTTTCAAATCTAATTAAGGATGCGTATCGTATCCTTAATTTTTTGGCTTTTCGTCACTCGTTCTCATTCTGCAAGAGACTATCTCAGATTCTTGCTTGTGAGCGATTGTCGATAACGCTAAACTCCTAAAAAACAAACAACTTATTCCAATCCCAAGGTTATCAATGTTTATACGATTGACTCCGGTTGTTGCCATCGCCTTACTGTCTGGATGTACTTTAACCAAAGGCGAACAGTACCACCAAGAAACGTTAGCTGCTATTCAAGCTTCCGAAACAAATTTCAATACTCGCGTTACTAATTTAGAGCTTCAACTCAGTAAGCAGTCGAATCACATCGAAAATCTGGAAGGGCAAGTGGATAAGTTGAGTGATGAACTTAGTACCTTCCGCAAAGAGGCGATGACTCAAGTCGGCAAATTAAAAGAACCTATCATTGTTCAAGCGCCTGCTCCTGTTCTTGCTACTCCTACCCATGACATTGTTCTTGGTTCAATTGAGCGAGTGACCATCGATTCTATCAAACAGACATTTGACGCTCGCGTGGATACGGGCGCAGCGACTTCTTCGATGAATGCTATCGATATCGAAAAGTTCGAAAGAAATGGCAAAAACTGGGTACGCTTTCACCTCGCTGACAATACCAAGTCAGAGGAAGAAAAAGATATTTGGATTGAAGCGCCAATCATTCGCTACGTGAAAATCCGCCAAGCAACCAATGAAGAACCGGAGCGTAGAGCGGTTGTTGAACTTTGGATACGCGTTGGAAAAATTCATGAAAAAGCGCAGTTTACGTTGGCAGATCGCTCTCAAATGAACCATCCTGTGTTACTGGGAAGAGAATTTATGCGTGACATCGCACTAGTAGATGTCAGCCATAAATACATTCAAACGGAAGAAGAGAAGAAATAATAAGGTAGATTATGACGTCCAGAATACCCTTTTATCTGTCAATCATTTTTTTGGTTGTAGCGGGCATCGCTTTGAGTGTTTTCAGACATCAGAATTATGGTGTCCCTTGGACTCCAGGCGAAACTCGTCAAGTATGGGATGTTGAAGCCCGAGTAGAATTTAATGCAAACGGCGGCGAAATAAAAGCTTCCCTCGCCGCTCCTCATACACAAAAAGGTTTTACCTTAATCCGAGAGTCAGCGTCGTCTCCAGGGTACGGTGTTTCTTACTTAAACTCTGATTCAGGTCGCCGAGCTGAATGGTCAATCCGTCAAGCAACTGGCGCACAGACCATTTACTACAAAGCGCAGTTCTTGGTTGACCCTCAAGCGAAAGTGGATGAACTGCCTCCAACAGGCGAAATCATCAAGCCAACCCTTTCCGCACCACAACAAGCGGCAGCGAACGCGTTGATCGAGCGTGCAATGAGCCGCTCTGCAGACAATGAAACTTTCGCTCGTGAGCTGATCAAAACACTCAACGACCCAGACAGCCAAAATGCGGCACTGATTTTAAACGATTTTGACCGCACCGATGCACTGCACAAAATACTGCTCACCGCGGGTGTGCAAAGCAAAACGGTGGGTGTCATCGAACTAGAAGATGGTCGTCGTCGTCAAACCATTCAACCTATGGTCCAAGTTTGGTCTGGTGACAATTGGGTTCTGTTCTCACCAAACTCAGAGCAAGCCGCAGCACAACCTAACCTTCTTGTTTGGGATGAATCAAACGTTTCTCTGCTTGACCTTGTGGGCGGTAAGAACAGCCAAGTTCACTTCTCGATGATTAAACAAGAGTTGACACCAAAAGAAGCGACCAACAATAAAGTGGAAGCTGATGGTTTATTGAATCTATCAATCCACAGTTTGCCACTTGAAGAGCAAGCGATGTTTAAAACCATTATGCTGGTGCCAATTGGTGCGCTGATTGTTGTATTCCTTCGCGTCATCATCGGTCTTAAAACATCCGGTACCTTTATGCCTGTTCTGATTGCAGTTGCCTTCGTTCAAACGCAACTAATCACTGGTATTGTTGGTTTCCTATTGATTGTGGGCACGGGTCTGATAATACGAAGTTACTTATCAAGGCTGAACTTACTTCTGGTCGCGAGGATATCCGCCGTTATCATCACGGTCATTCTGATCATCTCCGTATTCACCGTGGTGGCATTCAAGATTGGTCTAACTGAAGGCCTAACCATTACTTTCTTCCCGATGATCATTTTGTCATGGACAATCGAACGTATGTCGATTCTATGGGAAGAAGAAGGCGCAAAAGAAGTCGCGCTTCAAGGTGGTGGCTCACTGCTGACGGCTGTGCTGGTTTACTTGGCGATGACCAACCCGTACATCCAACACCTGACGTTTAACTTTATTGGCCTTCAGCTCATTGTACTGGCAGGAATTCTACTACTCGGTACATACACAGGCTACCGTCTAACTGAGCTGCGTCGCTTTAAACCACTAGCGGAGGACTAAACGATGTTTGAACGTTTTACCTCGCCAGCGAAACTCCGCCATAAAGGTATTATGGGGATGAACAAGCGCAACCACAGCTACATTGGTCGCTATAATGATCGTTCCAAATACCCTTTAGTGGATGACAAGCTAAAAACCAAAATCATCGCTGAAGCAGCAGGTGCAACTGTGCCTGCTCTCATTGGCGTGATTGCCAGCCAAGCCGAAGTGAAAAAGATCCACAAGATGGTTGAAAACTGGCCTGGTTTTGTCATCAAGCCAGCACAAGGCAGTGGTGGTAAAGGTATCTTAGTTATCACTTCACACAAAGATGGCGTATATACAAAACCATCAGGGGCAACCTGCAACAAAGCAGAAGTTGAGCGTCATATCAGTAACGCACTCGCGGGCCTTTTCTCCCTCGGTGGTAAAAATGATGTTGCTGTGGTGGAAAACTTAATTAAGTTTGATGACTGCTTCGATGGCTTTAGTTACGAAGGAGTGCCAGACGTACGTATCATCGTATTCAAAGGCTACCCTGTTATGGCGATGATGCGTTGTTCTACGGCAGCATCCGATGGAAAGGCGAACCTCCACCAAGGCGCCGTTGGTGTTGGTATCGACATTGCCACAGGTCAAGCCATTCGCGCAGTACAGTTCGATCAGCCAGTGACGCATCACCCAGATACTGGGAAAGACTTGTCGACACTGAAAGTGCCCCATTGGGAGCGTTTGTTAGAACTGGCTTCCAGTGCCTGGGAAATGACGGGCCTTGGCTACATGGGAACTGACATGGTGCTGGACAGAGAAGAAGGCCCAATGGTGCTCGAGTTGAATGCTCGTCCTGGCCTGGCAATCCAAATTGCCAATGGTGCTGGTCTACTGCCTCGTTTAAAGCATATTGAAAACCTAGGTGTACCGGCAGAGTATCCCAAGCCAAAAGAACGTGTTGCTTACGCCGCCAAGCAATTTGGTGTAAAGCCTCAGTTCTAATCTTCTCGCTAGCAGCCATCATTTTGGCTGCTAGCTTGCTTTTCCTAATGACTTGGTTAAGTTTGATAGCAAACGAGCCATTTGACGCAGTAAGTCGCCTTTCATTCCCTTTCTCATGGTATCGCCACTGTTAAAATGGCCTCAGAGCATCAACGAATGTAAAAAGTACTACTGACCGCGTGGTGATCAGAGAGATCCCATCCCCCCCACATAGCAGCATCAAAATTACGTAATACTTCAATTTTTGCTGTGCTTGATGCTATTGCGCCGTTATCAACATAAAGTAGGTAATCTAACCGCTCACGTTCAGCAGCATCGCCACCAGCTAAGTTTATATTTACCAACGGGTCGTAACTGTACTTCAAAGGCCCGGTTAATTCCGGCTCTAATAAATTCAAAGAGTCCAGCAACATGGAAAAGTCCAGTGGAAACTTATACTTCGCAATGTTGAAATCCCCACCTAAAATGATTGGCTCGCCATCAGGTATGCTCAACTGCTCTAGAAAAGCTTTTATTTCATATATCTGTAATATTCTAACATCCCTATGACTTCTTGAGTTCCAAGAGCCTAAGTGGAGATTAAGTAGGTGAAAATTGTGATCATCTTTCAAGATTTTTGTATAAAGAACACCTTTATCAGCAGCGCAGTCAGTACCGATACAGTTATTGAAGACATACTGCGATTGAGTAATTATAGGAAACTTACTAAATGTAACCACACCACCATCGTAGGTATTACTGCCACCACCATCCAACTTGTCACTTATATAATCAAAGTGTTCATTCATAGTAAAATATATATCTTCTTCGTTTTTTCGACGAAAAACTTCTTGCATAAATACAATATCATGATCTTTCACTTCTTCCGCAATCCTGGTTGCTCTTATATCCATATTAGATCCAACATGTGGTAGCATCCATACGTTATACGTCAGGACTTTGAGGCTATCCCTCTCGGTAGGCTTTACTGCCTTTTTCTTATCGACGACGAAAGTAACGTTATCATACCCTCCGGTATAACTAGCCTTATAATAATATTGATACTCACCTTTCACGTCTGAATAAACATTTCGATCAGATTTAAACCCACTTGCATGAGTGGTTTCAGGGTCAGCGAGAGTAAATGACATATTTGAACCAAATACATTTCCATCTAGCTTCAACGCGAGTGTGAGGTGCTCATACCCTAAGAAAAAGAAGAAATAGTAGCTCTTACCTGCTTCTATGTTGCTGTACCGACTTACATTTGCAACGCGATAATATTGATATGGATTTACAACCTCAACATCATTTGCATTTATTATATTTGAATCGCCAGAAGAAAAAACTCTTATCTCCTCATCTGTATTATTTAATACGTATATATCACTTCCTGCTTCGGCAAAACTTATAATAAAAAGATTAATTATATTAACAATGATTATTTTCCTAGCCATAAGTTTATACTCACATTAATTTTAAGTTAGTAGATGTTTTCTATTTATTTGTCTTTCCTTAATATTATGGTATCAGCCACCCTTTTTATAAATAATAAGAGTTTCAGTATATACCCAAGTGACTTCAAGATGCAGGGTTCAGGACATAGTCATTGATTCCCTATTTACCGAAAGTAACCAAGGCAAGGAAAATAAAAATGGAATAACGACTCTTGCTAACTTATTCGACGAGGCAATGGCTGGCTCTTGGAAAAGTATGTTTAACGGGTACGACCTGAATGGCGTAAGGCTGAGTCAGGTTAGGCAGCAATACATACAAAAACGCCCGCAATGATGCGGGCGTCGTATTAAATTCGGAGTTTAGGATTCAAACTCTTCGATCATCTCTTGCGCTTCAGTCTTAAGCTTATCGTTTTGACCAAAACCACGAAGGCCAACCACGTGTACATGCTCATGATCTTTAAACACCTTACGCACCAGTTTGTAGGTCGTCCCTTTCTCTGGGCTGATGTTTTCCGGCGCTGCGATAAGAAGCTGCATATCCAAACGGTCACAAAGTTCAAACAATGTTGCGATCGATTTAGTATCCAGACGGGCGGCTTCATCTAAGAAGAGTAAACGACAAGGCACAATGTCTTTGCTACGCAATCGACGAGACTCTTCTTCCCAACTCTGAACTACCATCAACAGAATGGATTGACCTGTACCGATCGCTTCCCCTGTCGACAACGCGCCAGATTCAGCTTGTAGCCAACCATCTGTACCACGGTTAACTTCCACGCTTAGCTCTAGGTAGTTGCGGTAATCCAATAGCTCTTCGCCCAGAACCTGCGGAGAACGTTGTCCCATGTCGATATGTGGGTTCACGCGCTGGAACAGCTTCGCCATTGCTTCAGAGAAGGTAAAACGAGTCGACTCAAACAGGTCTCTATGCTGCTCTTGCTGCGTTGCTAGACCGTTCAATAGCACCTCGTGGCTTTCGCGGATCTTCACATTTAGGCGAACACCCTTGACCTGACCAAATGAGATGTTCGACAGGCCTTGGTTAAGCATACGAATACGGTTTTGCTCACGCTGAATCGTCTTTTTGATGATACTAGCGACTGAATCAGAACTGATCGCTAAGCGGTTTTCACGTTGCGTCAATTCTTCTGTTAGACGCGCCAGTTCCACTTCCATCTCTTCGATGGCTTCCACTGGATCATCCGTGCGGATGATATCCTGACGAATACGCTCACGAAGGTGTTGATAAACCGCAATGTAAAACAGAACTTTACGCTCTGGGCGTGCGTTGTCTTCAGATAGACGCAGCGCATCACGCAGATCATCATTATTTGCAACCGCCAAACGCAGCGCACCCAAAGATTTATCCGACATTGAACGCAGCTCATCTGCCGACAAGTAGGCCAGTTCACGTTTGTGCAAGCGACGTTCAACATCGTTCTCACGCGCTAAGCGAAGTACCGAGCACCAACCCGCTTTCGCAGCAACAACAAAAGTTCGTAGCTCAACGTATTCTTTCTGAACTTTCTTCAGACGTTTCGCTAAACCTTTCATCTCGAGTTCGGTCGAAGTGATCGTTCGCTCATATCCGCTCTTACGACCACGAGAAGTGTGCAGACGCTCATGCAATTCGTCACGACGACGCATTGCACGCTCTTCCGCACCTTCGTCAGCGTTAACGCCAAACTCTTGCAATTCTTGTTTGAATTCTTGAACCGTTTCCAGTTTTGCTTGGTGTGAACTTTTCAACGACGCCAATACTTGGTTGTATTGATTCATTTGGCCTTGCGACTGTTTTAACTCTTCACGAGAGCGTGAACGCATTTGCTCAGCTTGAACCAGTTTCGCTTTTAGCTGCTCGCTCAGTTCGCTGCTCTTATTCAGCAAATCAACTGAATCTGAATAAGTAAAGTAGTGACGACGTTCAACCAAATCCGCCAACGCAAAGATTTGCTTCTTAAGATCTTGCAGCTGTTGATCCGCCGCTTTGTATTCTGCCTCTAGCGCATCGAATTGCTCTGGGTCAGCGTCTAAAGCAACCGCGACTTTTTCCAGTTCCGCCACCGCTTTGGCGTGGTTGTTTAGAAACACTTTTGCTTCTGAAAGCTGAGCGATTTTCTCTTCCAACTCATCAAAGCGCGCTTGCAATGACTCATCTTCAACCAGCGTCATGTTGGGTGCGAGCTTATCTAGAGAGGTCAAAGCTTGCTTGCTGATTTGAAGCTGAGAACGTTGCTGCTGCTCTTTTGCGTCTAGATCAGCCAGTACGCGAGCGATTAGGTTACGCTTATCGCGAATGGTTGCTAGCGCTTGCTCTGGGTCCGCTTCGAATGCCACTTGAATGTGGCTTGCTACAAACTGGTTGAAGGCTTGGTATAGGCGCTGCATTTTTTGTGAGTCGAATGCCGCTTTGGCATGATTCTCAATCACCTCTTCACGTTCGTTACGCAACAGTTCTAAACGCTGCTCACGTGCCGCGCGACCAAATAATGGGATCTCAGGCAAACGAGAATAACGCAGTTGGCGTGCATTCATACGCACGCAAACCGCACCTTCTAACTCTTCCGTATCAAATGAACTGTCATCAAAGGCATCAATGTCACCTTCAATGATGTACAAATCTTCAGGACAGTCGTCTAATTCAACCAATTTCTCTTCGATATCAGACAGGTCAGAAACGACAATTGCATGACGGGCTGGACCGTACATGGCACTGAAATATGGCGCGTCATCAATCGTGATGTCATCGTAGATTTCAGACAGCAATACACCGCCTAGCGTATCTGCTAAACCTTTTAGACGAGGGTCGTTTGAACCACCAGGAGATGCTAAAAGTTCAATTTCACCATCTAACTGAGCGCGACGCTCTGCCAGTTTCTCTTTGGCCAGAGAAAGGGTTTTCTCTTGCTCAAGCACGACTTGCATCTGGCTCATGACCGACTGGCTATCAGCAAGATCAGCTTCACTTTGTTCGCGCAGTTTTTCTAGCGCATCGTTCGCCGCAATCCACGTCGGCGCAATGGCTTCTAGCTTGCTGATTTCCGCTGCGGCATCTTGCTCTACACGACGCTGTTCGCTACGTTGTTCACGCACATCTTCTTGCGTCACTTCTAGTGATTCAATTTGCATCGCATGACGTTCACGTTCTTGTTCAAACGTGATTTCATCAGTCAATTCAACATGGAACTGCTTCTGGTATTCAGATGCGAGTTCGCGTGCTTGACGTTGCTGGTTCAGGCTACGCTCAAGGTCACGGTGCTGTGCGCGCCATTGTTGTTCATTTTGTGCTACTTGCTGAGATTCACGCGCTTTTGCAATAACGATTTTCGCATGCTCAGCTGCGTCTTTACGCTCAACTTGACCAACGATGCTCTGTACCAGTTTCAGTGCGGTTTCAAACTGCTCTGCCGCAGCAGAAGACATGTCCAACTTGTGTTTGACTGACAGTAGCGCGTTGGTGTTTTGTGATTCTTTGTTCTTAAGCTCAGAGACAAGCGCTTGCGCGGATTCTGCCGTTAGGCTGTCATCGCCCAGTAGTTGTTTCGCTTTTTCCAGCGCTTGAACCGCCTGCTGGTATTGAAGTGCGCGAGTTTGCTGAACGTCGAGTGCTTGTTGGTAGTCCGCCAGTTGCGTCTTAAGGCTATCCACCTCTTCTTCTGCAACGTTTGCTTGCTCTTCCACCATCACCACACGTTCTTGCGCTTCTTCCACCACCATCATTTGTTCTTCAAGACGCTCACTCAGCTCTTCAAGATCTTCTTGGTAGCGCTCGATCTTCTCTTGCTGACGCAGTGCGTTTTGCACCAGTTGTAAGTGATCCGATGCTGCTTGGTAATCTTGCTCTAATGCCGCTTCCGACTCGACTAACTGTTCGAGTTCTTCTTGGACACGGTTAAGCAAGTTGTTTTGCTCAACTAAGGTTTCACGAGAGCCGAATAGCTCTGAACGCAACGACAGTGTCTTATCCAGCTTATTGCGACGATCGTTCGCGTGACGCATGTAGTCTGCTGCCACGTAGTTAGTCGATTCTGTGATCAAGTGCTTGAACAAGTCACGATCTGCCTGCGTGGTTTTGATCGCTTCTAGCGTCATGCGGTTTTCACGCAGCGCCGATTCCATATCTTGGAACGCTTTCTTCACGCCGCCGTTTTGTGGCAGAAGGTAGTCACGGAGTGAGCGTGTGATCGCGCTTGAAATACCACCGTAAAGCGATGCTTCAATTAAACGGTAGAACTTAGAGCGATCACCAGAGTTACGCAGCTTCTTCGGAATCACACCAAATTCGAACATCTGCGAGTGGTAATCCACAATAGAGGAGAAGGCTTTAAATTGAACACCTTCAAATTCCGCGATCGATTCTTTTACTTCATTGATTTGACGTACACGAGCTTGCGTCTCCGACACGCTTTCTACCAAAATGTCCGTTGGTTTCACATGGCTTGGAAGGCCTTGGATAACAAACGGTTTGATGTCTACTTTCTTATCACGACCCGCGACTTGCTGCAGTTTAACCGCAAACAGTAGGCGTTGGTTACGTGAGTTTACTACGTCTAATGCTGCGTAACACGCACCCGGTTGCAGCTTACCGTACAAACCTTTGTCGCGAGACGATTGGCTACTACCCGCTTCTGTCGTATTACGGAAATGCAGTAGGGTTTGGTCAGGGATCAGAGCGGTGATAAATGCCGCCATTGTGGTTGATTTACCTGCACCGTTACCACCTGACAACGTAGTTACCAGACCATCAATGTCAAACGTACGGGCAAAGAAGCCGTTCCAGTTTACCATGGTCAGCGATTGATATTTACCGCGTTCAATCATGCTCATGCTTCACCCTCTTGCATCATTTCTTCTTGGGCTTGGTCGTCTTGATCTTCTTCAGACAGCAAGCTGCCTTGGCTTGGCTCTTTAGTGTGTACGACCGCCTCACCATCACGGATAAGACGTAACTGCGCTTCACGCATATCGTCACCAACACGCACATCGGCACCAAAACGGAATACCGCTTCACTGATGCTAAATTTGCCCGTTTCACCAACATTGATGATCATACCAAGGCGACGCAGTCGACGAAGTGACGTACGTACTTTCTCAAACAGCTTTTCTTTATCAAGGTCAGAACCGGTTGCACGGTTAGTGACTAGCTTCATCAGCTTGTTTTCATCAGCCAGAGCAAGCAACTCATCGTAAAGCTCTTGATTAGTGAAGATACCTTCATGCGCCAAACGCTCTGGGCTAAGGTAAAGGAAACACAACACCTTACCCACCAGCATATCCAATTCAGAAAGCACACTACGACCAATCAACGAGGTTGAACGAGGGCGGAGGTAAAAAAAGCCTTCTGGTGCTTTCACCAATTCGGTATTGTAGCGCTGGTAAAAACAAGAAAGTTCAAGCTCGAAATCCGACAACAAAGCGTGGTTGTCCAGATCTTCACTTGAGACATGGCGCCCTGCTCGAAGCATGCTATCAAGCGCAGGGAACAGAGGGTTAGAAATTGCTTTTGCCAGATTCTCTGACATGTATTCATTAGTATCGGTCGATGACATTCGCTTGTACCTTTGCCCCAAATTCGTTGATTGCTTTCCAGTCTGGCTGAACGGCTTGATAGTCGGATTCTGAGTAACCCAGACGTACCGCCTGATCAACGACAATGCGAGCTAAATCAAAGTGATGAGTGTGAGGGTGCTGTGCAAGGTAATCTCGCAGAACCACGCTCAAGTCGATTGGTGCGCCTTGGTCTTTATGCGCTTTCAGCATGTCACCAATTCGCTCTGCCAACTCATCATTGACTTGTTGAAACTCTTCGTATTCCACTTCCATCGGAACTTGACCTGTTACCTCGTCATCACGCAGTACTAGGGCTTCATCACGAAGGTCAGAAAGCCTTTCCGCATCTGCATAAGTCAGATACCAAGGCAAATCAAAGTAGTCTTTAACGGACTGACGCAGACGCGAGCTAAACGCACGATTCTTATCCATATCGATGGCGGTACGGATGAACTTATGCACGTGTCGGTCGTAGCCAATCCAAAGGTCGATCGTTTGCTGGCCCCAGCTGGTGATTCGGTCCAGCTTCATTTGGAGGCCAAATAACGCCTCCTCAATAAACTCAAGCTCAGGGTCACCATAGACTATCTCTTGAATATCTAGGATCTGAGTTTGCAGTTCATCACTGGCGGCTTGCAGCGTATCCTGGAGTTCACGCAACGTGCTCGATGTTTCTGACAGCAGCGCTTCACAATTATTGATCGCTTCTCGCCAATCTTTGTTAAGCAAGTCAGCAATCTGTTGTTTTACAGATTGTTGCTGCTCATCCATCACGCGCTGGTTGAGGTCAATTTGATCGAAAATTTCGCCTACAGAATATTTCAAAACTCCATAAACGTTCTTCTTCCAGTGGCCGGGAGTGCCACCTTTTTGTGCTGCTTCAATCGCTTTCGACATTTCATCCGCTACCATTGATAGCTGAATAGAGAGACGCAGTTTCGAGAACTCACGATGACGCACGTAGTAGTCGGTTATTCCTATCGCTAATGGCGATAGGCGGTAAATGCTCGCACCGTCGGTAATTTCACTGACAAAACGGCTAACTAGCCGCTGTTTCACCATTTCATTAATGGCATTGTTGGCACGGAAAGCAGAAGCTTCACCTGTCTCATCAAAAAGTCGAGTGACGATGGCAAATGCGTCATGCAATTCACCTTCACCCAATTCTTCATCAAACCTTTCGTTACTTAATACCGCGATAGCAATCAAAAATGCAAGTCGCTCAGTGGTCAGGTTCAACGAGAAATCGTGCTGCTTTACCCAGCCAACCAACTCATCGATTGGTTGCTCGGCAGCATTGAGAGTCATCTCACTCATCGTTATTCCTGTTTATCGTTCTTCTTAGCCCACACATGAATATAGCGGCCTAATGAGAGGTATGGCTCTTGTCGACACAATTGTTTTTCTAGCGCCAATACATCTTCAAACTCGTAATCGCCCATGTATTCCATATTACCTATGTAATCACTAAATGAGCGAATACCAGACTTTCCACAAATACTAAAACCAGAATCTTCTATCCATTGATAAACCTCTTCGGGTTTTAGGCCTTTTTGTGGCTGTAGTTTAAATCTTTTTCGGTGAGGCATGCCGTCCAAAACATGAGGAATGTTGCCACAAACCACATTTTTATAGACTAAGCCGTGGTGGTTGTAGAACATAACCGAAGCAATGCCCCCCGGTTTGACCTGTTCCAAAACAGTGTCGAGGGCGGCTTTTGGATCAACCAACCACTCCATCACAGCATGGAACATAACAAGATCCACCTGCTCTTCCATAAAATCGCCTATGGATTGGACAGGTGAATGAATTAGGCGATACTGCTCAAGCAAACCATTTTTTTCAATATCCAGTTTTGCTAGTTGCAACATTTCCGAAGATAGATCACATAAAGCGACGTGATGTCCGAGCTCAGCAAGCTTTTGCGACATTTGTGCTAAGCCGCCACCTGCATCAAGGACTTGTAGTGCTTGATGGTCGGCATCTAATTCACTTAGAATCTGTAGAAAATCTTCCCACACAATGATTTGCCGGATCTCCCCTTTATCGGAGCCGTAAATATTTTTTGCAAATTTGTGGGCGATATCGTCGAAATTGCGGTCTTCTGTCACTTCTGCTGAGTTATCATAACGGATTATGCCGCTATTCTGTCACAAGGAAAGCAGGAATAAAGAGGGTTATCCTCATTTTTGTTATCAATTGATGTTTTTTCGGACTATTTATGTATGTTTGAGCTGAAAAAAGTAATGTCAGCCTTGTTAATGCCACTTCCGGCATTGCTTATCATAGGCTTGTTAGGTCTTATTCTTATAAGTTTTACCACAAAACGTAAAACTGGCTGCTTTGTTGTTTTGTTCTCTTTTGTCGGCATTTTTCTTGTTGCCTTCCAGCCTGTTTCAACCAAACTGTTAATGCCTCTTGAGCGTGAATACAAAGCGTTTCTGCCCGTATCCGGCAGTATTGACTATGTGATGGTGCTTGGTAATGGCCACGTGGTGGATAATGAGATCCCTCCCACGTCACAGCTCAGTCGCACAGCGCTAATGCGATTAACCGAAGGCATCCGTATTTTGCGCATGTACCCAGGCGCAAAACTTATTCTGTCTGGCTATGCTGGTGGTTCTGAAATCAGCCATGCCCGCATGATGGCGAACGTTGCACTTTCCCTTGGTGTGGCCAAATCCGATATCATCTTGTTGGAAGATGCCGAAGACACTTGGGAAGAAGCCCGCCAAGCTGCAGCCTTTGTTAAACAGAAAGATATCGTATTGGTGACTTCCGCCAGTCATATGAAACGTGCCTTGTATGAGTTCCACGCAGCAGGCATTAAACCGATCCCAGCACCAACGAACTTTATGGCGATTGATGAGATCGAGCAATCATGGCAAAAATACGCACCGAAAGCGCGCTACTTAGAACAAACCGAACTTTATTGGTATGAATTCCTTGGTGGATTGTGGCAAAAACTGCGTGACAATGTCGGTCAAACTCCAATGGTTGAAGTGGAAGACCCGGAAATAGCGAAGCCCTAAATACAGCGCACGAACGCAAGTAAGCTCCGGTTTCTATATAAAATCTCAAATAAAAAGGAGAGCTAATGCTCTCCTTTTTATTTCCCTGACCTTTTTCTAGCCACTCGCTGGCTTACCTATGTTGCCAGCCAGAGTATCGTTAACATTGGGCCTTTGATTACTGGCGAACATATTAGTCACCAGCGAACATGTAGCCTTCACCATGAACCGTCACAAAGATTTGAGGATTCTTTGGATCAAACTCCATCTTAGCGCGCATACGTCGAATCAGTACATCGATAGTACGATCATTTGGCGCATCCACTCGATGGCTGATCATATTCAAAATACGTTCACGACTTAATACCTGGTTCGGGTACGAGGACAATGCAACGAGCAGTTCATACTCTGCTTTTGTGAGTTTTACCGGCTCACCATTGCGGCTCAAAGCGCGACGCTGAATATCAAAGGTCCACTCACCGAAACGTACAATGTATTCATCATTAGCGTCACTGGCTACTTTTTGAGAACCGTTACGAGCCGCAGAAATGCGCCACAGCAAGTTCTTGACTCGAACCAGTAACTCCCTAAGTTCAAAGGGCTTAGTGACATAATCGTCCGCGCCCATTTCTAGACCAACGATTTTGTCAATGCTATCCGTGCGTCCTGTCACTAATATGATGCCGATATCTGATTGGCTGCGTAATTCACGCGTAAGCATTAAACCATCTTCGCCAGACAAATTAATATCCAGCATGATCAAATCTACATCGCCCCCCTGAAGCACTTCACGCATTTCTGCACCGCTTTCTGCTTCACTGACTTTGTAGCCTTCGTTTTGGAAATAGCCCGCAAGCTTACTACGAGTAACAACATCATCTTCTACGACTAATACGTGATAGCTCATTTACACCACTTTCTGTCTTTTTTATTATCCAAAACTTATTCTATTCATAATTCGTCACATTTCTAGTCGTAGAGCCATTAAAAAGAAAGATTTTGTGATTTTATTGATTCTAAGCAAACTTGTTTAGAGTCATTCATAACCACGAATATTTTTCCATAAATCATCAACAATTATAGTTACTGCTATTCATCTTAATTGTTTACACTTAGGGAAAATTGTTCAGGAGCAAAAAAATGCAAGAAGTGAAAGCTTTTAACGAAAAACGCGCCGAAATCTATTGGTGGTTTTCTAGTCTGTTCGCAAAAGAGCTGACAGAAAATGATTTGGAAACTTACCACAGTGTGAAAATTCGAAGCTTTTTGACTGGTCTCGGTGAAAACGAATCACTCAAACCTTGTGTCGATTCCCTTGTTGATGCACTCAATCGCCTGCAAGATCGAGAAGACGCACAGCTAGAATTAGCGGCAGACTTCTGCGAACTTTTCCTTAAGACAGAAAAGCACGGCGCACTGCCCTATGCCTCAATGTACATTGGTAAATCTGGCCTGCTAAATGATAAGCCAGCAGAAGAGATGGAAAAGCTGATGGCGGATTTTGGTTTTCAGGTAGACGAGAACCTTAAAGAGCCAGCAGACCATCTGGCGGTGGAATTAGACTTTTTGGGCAACATGATCATTCGCTCGAATGAATTAGAACAAGAAAAGCACATGGAGGAGGCATTCGAGAAGCAAAACGAATTCATCCAACAACACCTTATGACATGGCTGCCTCAGTTTGCTGCCAAATGTAAGCAACTTGATGAGTTTGGTTTCTATATTAGCGTTACACAGTTATTAATTGCTTTTTGCAAACTGGACAGCACCTACCTTCTTGGTGAATAATTGCCGCCTCACTTAGGGAGCCTGCTATTTAGGCTCCCTATTATATTCGTTTATTTTTAATCTGGCTCAGAGAAACGCAACAAATTTCGCCGTTAAAATGTGACCTCAAAGGCGCAAAACAATCGCTGAAAATATTGCCAGTCTGCACACATCAGTCTAAAATGTGAGCGCAAACGATTAAATATGATTTATATGTAAACCGCTGAAATATAGGCGGTTTTTGTGTTTATTAACATACTTACTGATCAATTCCTTACTCATGTAAAAAGGAATAGGCGTTTCAGTAACAAATGTTGCTACAAACCTTTTATACCGATTCAGACTAGCCGCTGCCATATATCTCAGTAATGTTCTGTCGCAATAGCTTGACTTGCGCAAGAATTTAAAGGCACAGGCTGCCTGACTACGGTTTAAGTAGATTGATACAGGACATCATTTATGGCCACTATTAAAGACGTTGCTCGCTTAGCTGGCGTTTCTACCACAACAGTTTCGCACGTAATTAACAAAACTCGCTTTGTTGCAGAGACAACCCAAGAAAAAGTAATGAAAGCGGTGGATGAACTCAATTACGCACCAAGCGCCGTTGCTCGTAGTTTAAAATGCAACTCGACTCGTACAATCGGTATGTTAGTCACTCAATCAACTAACCTGTTCTTCTCCGAAGTGATCGATGGCGTTGAAAGTTACTGTTACCGTCAGGGTTACACGCTGATCTTATGTAACACTGGTGGTATTTATGAGAAACAACGTGACTACATCCGTATGCTAGCTGAGAAGCGCGTAGACGGCATCCTAGTAATGTGTTCAGACCTTACGGAAGAGCTAAAACAGATGCTTGACCGCCATTCAGACATTCCTAAAGTCGTCATGGACTGGGGCCCAGAAAGCTCACAGGCAGACAAAATCATTGATAACTCTGAGGAAGGCGGTTACATCGCAACAAAATACCTGATCGACAGCGGTCACATTGACATCGCTTGTTTGAGTGGTCACTTTGAAAAAGCAGCATGTAAAGAGCGTATTGCAGGCTATCGTCGCGCCATGGCAGAGGCAAACCTTGCAGTCAATGAAGATTGGGTTCTTGAGGGTAACTTTGAATGTGATACAGCAGTTCTTGCTGCAGATAATATCACTGCAATGGAAAAACGCCCAACGGCAGTATTCTGCTTTAACGATACTATGGCGTTGGGCTTGATGAGCCGACTACAGCAAAATGGTATTAAAGTACCAGACGACATCTCAGTCATCGGCTACGACAATATTGAGCTCGCTGAATACTTCTCACCACCACTCACGACAATCCACCAACCAAAACGTCGTGTAGGCAAGAACGCGTTTGAAATTCTATTGGAGCGCATCAAAGACAAAGAGCACGAAAAGCGCGTGTTCGAGATGCAACCAGAGATCGTAGTTCGTAATACAGTAAAGAAGTTAAACTGACCCCCTGCAAAACTTTAAAAGAGCGCCCGCAAGGGCGTTTTTTTTTTTCACAAAATAACCCAACAAAATACTTTACACTAATTACATAAGCAAAAACTAAGATAAGTTACTGTTTTTACAGGCTTGTAGTCCATTTCTTACATCTGCTTTTTGTGCGGCAATTAGACACACCTGTATATGAAAGTGAACACATTAAAACAGCACTATTTCCTGAAGTAAGATCACGTTTTTAAATTTGAAGCGTGATGTTAATTCAATATACAAAGTATTCTCAAATGGTCACGCACAGGGCAAACCTCTCGAAAGGGGGGGACGCAAAGCCTCCGGCCTGAACCATCGAATTAGATGGAAGGTAGCGGGGTTACCGATGGCAAATTTGCATTAAGTAAGTTTACCCTTTTATGACATTGTGTCTGCATGCATTTGCTAATCTTTCGGACCTGATTTTTGGTGGCGTAATATTAATTACACCGAGATAAACATCATGGATAAACCGATACTCAAAGACTCAATGAAGCTGTTTGAGGTACTTGGAAACATCAAGTCACGCTCAATGTTTGGCGGCTTCGGGCTGTTCGCCGATGAAACGATGTTTGCACTAGTTGTGAACAATCAACTTCATATTAGAGCGGACCAACAAACGTCTTCTGATTTTGAGGCTCAAGGGTTGAAACCCTACGTCTACAAGAAACGCGGGTTCCCCGTTGTCACGAAATACTACGCTATTTCTGATGATCTGTGGGATTCTATCGACCGCTTGATTGAAGTTGCAAAGCATTCTTTACAAACTGCTAAGCAAGAGAAAAAACAACAAGCGAGCACCAAACCTAACCGATTGAAAGACCTTCCAAATCTTCGCCTAGCAACTGAACGTATGTTGAAGAAAGCTGGCATTGACTCTGTCGAGCAATTAGAGGAAGAAGGGGCCTTAAGTGCTTACAAAGCAATTCAAAATACGCATGCCTCAACGGTAAGCCTTGAATTGCTATGGGCACTCGAGGGCGCAATCAAAGGAACACATTGGAGCGTCGTACCTAAGTCCCGCCGAGAAGAGTTGATGAGCGCCCTCTCGTAGCGTGCTCATATCGGTATAATGTTGAGTAAAAACCGCAGTTTTCATGCTGCGGTTTTTTTTTGAAATTTTTTCTTGTTTTCTTCTGTCTTATTATTCGTACCCAAGTAACCGTAAGATACTTTATTGATTCAGAGAATATAAATTGGGTATAACAAGCCAAACGGAGCAATTAATATGAATAAGAAACTGATTTTAGGACTCGTCCTGATCGCGACCATTATCTTTTTAGGCATCAACTTTGGTCAATACCTAACCTTAGAGAATGCCAAAGCGCAACAAGCAGCATTGAACACTTTTATTAACCAAAACTTTGTACTTGCTGCTGCTACATACTTCTTCGCTTACATCGCGATTACCGCATTTTCTATTCCGGGCGCGGCTGTGGTTACCTTGCTCGGTGCTGCACTATTTGGTTTTTGGACCAGTTTGATATTAGTGTCGTTCGCTAGCACAATAGGCGCAACCATTGCTTTTCTGAGTAGCCGTTACTTGCTGCGTGAATGGGTACAAAATAAGTTTGGAGACAAGCTGAGTGCCATCAATCAAGGCGTAGAGAAAGATGGTGCCTTTTACCTATTTTCTCTGCGTTTGATTCCTATCTTCCCATTTTTCCTTATCAACTTGTTGATGGGGTTAACGCCAATGACCATTGCACGTTTCTACTTAACCAGCCAAATTGGTATGTTGCCAGGCACCGCAGTTTACTTAAATGCAGGCACTCAGTTGGCCACGATTAACAGTCTTTCTGGAATCGTATCACCAACCGTACTCGCCTCATTCGCTTTGCTAGGTTTATTCCCTATCATCACTAAGTGGGTGATGAAAAAAATTCGTCCCGCATCCGTTCAGAATGGAAACGTCTAATGAAAATATTCGTCGCCAAAAATCCAACAGAAGCTCACATCGTTTGCGAACTTCTGAAAAGCGAACAGATAGCTTGTGTGGTGCGCGGCGAGGGACTCTTCGGCTTAAAAGGCGAGCTACCATTTGGCGATGATACCGATCCTTATGTTTGGCTTTTGCACCCAGAGCAGCAGTTGAAAGCATCAGCCATTGTTGAAGATTATCGACGACAGGCAGAACAAACTCACCAAGATTGGCAATGCCCACAATGCTCAGAACAAAACGAAGGTCAATTTGGGGCATGTTGGCAGTGTGGATATCAAATAGGGGAGTCTTAACGACTTCCCTATTTGATTATCATCACTGGGTTTGGGTCGCTGAGCTTTAATGGCCAAGCTCTAATCGTTGAGCGCTTTGGCTCTGCTGCTTAATGAATGCAATAGAACGTTGGTTAAAGTCATCAGGCCTTTCGACATTACATACATGACCGCAATCTGGAATTTCATGTAAAACGCTCTCATGATGAGCAGCAACCATCTCTTTAACAGGTTTGATGAACATGTAGTCTCTATCGCCCATCAAGTAAAGAGTTGGAATTGGTAATTCACGATCTTTAAAATATCGCATCAGCGGGTTAACATCTGCCGCTAAAATGAACCAACGTTTAAACTCCTTCTCGCATAATTTCTTGGCTTCACGAATGAATAAATGTCGCGATTCACGTTGGCTTTTCTGAGGCATAACAATGTAGGCAAACAGCTTATATAGCCACATGTAAGGTAGAAAGTGTTTACTTAAGTTCCCTAATTTTACTAGTATTTGTGAACGTATATTTAGACGAGTCACAGCCCCGCCAAGAACCATTGAACGCACTCGCTCAGATGCCATCTCGGCTAAGTTACGCACTATAATGGTTCCAAGAGACATACCAACAAAATGTGCTGATTGAATCTTAAGATGGTCCAAGACTTTCAATATATCCTGAGTAATCGCGGTAAACGTATAACGACTCGTAATCAGCTCTTTAAGCAGTTGGTTGGACTTTCCATGACCTCGAAGGTCGATCAACAGTAAATTGAAATGCCGCTTGTAATCCTTGATTTGTTTAAACCAAATCGAGGAACTGCCACCAGCACCATGTACGAAAACGACCCACTCTTTGCTCGTAGGATGTAAATAGGTTTTGTGGAATAAAAGTGGCTGAGTCATGTACCTGTATGAGAAGGTTTGTTTGTGAACGGAATTAAATCCTACCACACTCTCATAAGACGCGAGTAACAAAGGCACCCAATTTGGTGCCTTTGGTTACAATTTCTAAAAAATTTCCGTCAATTTAATGCGGCTCTGTATAGCAGCAAATACTCTTCAGCCGCTTTGCGCCAACAAAAATCTTTTTGCATAGCATGCAGTTGTATTCGCCTTACTTCTCTCATATTTTGTTCATACAGCAATAATGCTCGAAGCATAGTAAGTAGCAATCCTTGTGGCGTCGGATCATAGAAAACAAAACCAGTCGCATTGGTTGGGTCTTCATCGTAGTCATTCACACTGTCTTTTAAGCCACCTACCCCACGAACGATGGGCAAGGTACCATAAGCCATGCTGTAGATTTGATTTAAACCACAAGGCTCAAATTCTGAGGGCATTAGGAAGAAATCAGAGCCAGCTTCGACCAAATGCGCCAGCTCGTTGTCATAAGCTTCAACAAAAACAAACTTATCCGCAAAGCGCGCTGCAATTTCTCTTAGTTGAGCGGCAAGGACCAGATCCCCAGTGCCAACCACAACAAGTTGAACATCATGCTTTAGAAAGTCCGCCAGTGCAGGCAACAGATAGTGGATGCCTTTTTGCTGGGTAAGACGGCACACCATACCAAACATGGCACCACTTGACATTTCAAGTCCCAGTTTCTCTTGCAGAGCTTTCTTACAAGCATTCTTGCCACGTACCATACTTTGTCGATTGGCTTTGTAGTTCAACGGCAAATTAAGGTCAGTTTCTGGGTTCCACGCACTGTAATCACAACCGTTAAGTATTCCAACTAAATCATGACCACGTTGTTGAAATTCCCACGCCATACCATGGCTACCAAGCTCGGTTTTCAACTCTTGTGCATACGTCGGGCTGACTGCATTAATTTTATCTGCACTCATCACCCCGGCTTTTAACATAGCAATGTGTGTTTCACTGACTGACGCATTTGGCACATTCCGACTATGAAACTCCGGGAGACACTGGAGATCATCATAACTAAATACCCCTTTGAATACTGCATTATGAATAGAGATAACACTGCGCGTATTGGCAAAGAAGGCATCGTTAGCATAGCGATGCTTGAGTAAGAATGGAACTAATCCTGTGTGCCAGTCGTTAGCGTGAACAATATCTGGTTGAAAGCCAAGCTTAGGCAGCATATCAAGGCAGGCTGCGCTAAAAAACGCAAAGCGCTCACCGTTATCCGGGTAAGCTTGATTACTTTCTGCGTACATGGAAGGACGATTGAAATAGGGTGGGCAATCAATCAAGTAAACGGGCGTCTCTCCCAAGGTTAATCTGAGGACACGATAGGACGTGTAAGGCCAACACGTCAAATCAGCCTCCAGTACCGTCTCTGCTTGTGAGAGCTGCTCAATGCCAGTATAGGCAGGTATAGCAATTCGTACGTCTTGCTGAAGGTCACGAAGGGCCTTTGGTAGCGCCTTGGCGACATCAGCCAGACCACCACTTTTGATCAGCCCTTCAACTTCAGACGCTACAAACAAAACAGATAAATTGTCAGTAGCCAACACGCGCCCCTTTTGGAATAACAACAATACCATCATCCGACACGTGGTAGTGTTTTTTATCTTCTTGTAGATTTACACCAATTTGTGTGCCCGGCGCGATATCCGCATTTTTGTCGACGATCACACGGTGAAGAACACAACCCTCTCCAACCTTCACGTCACCGAGCAAAATGCACTGGCTAATATCACAGGCCGAAGCGATGTTGCTTCGGAACCCAAGTACTGACTTCTCAATACGAGAGCCGCGCACGTAACTGCCACTGCATACCAAGCTGTCGATGATTTGAACTCGACCATTGTCTGAGTCAGTAAACGTGGCAGGCGGTAATGGTGGGTAATAGGTATGCAGTGGCCATTTTCGGTTGTATAGCGAAAACGGAGCATCCTTCTCCAACAAGTCCATATGGGCTTGCCAGTACGCGTCAATCGAACCGACATCACGCCAGTAAACCTCTTCTCTCTCACCAGTGATGCGGTTGGTACTGAAGTCATAAACGAAAACATCACCACGTGGGAACATTTTAGGAATAATGTCCTTGCCGAAGTCATGAGAAGAGGCCTCGTTGTCTGCATCCTCAATGAGTTCGGCAAACAAAACCTTAGCTTCAAAAACATAGTTCCCCATCGAAACGAGCGCGTGTTTTGGGTCACCAGGAATAGATTTAGGATGGGCCGGCTTCTCTTCAAAGCCAATCATACGACCTTGGTTGTCGACTTCGATCACACCAAATTGAGACGCTTCTGAAAGCGGCATTCTCAGTGCTGAAACCGTCAACGACGCCTCTCTCTCCTGATGAAAAGCCAACATCTGCTTGATGTCCATTTTGTAAATATGATCTGAACCGAAGATGCAGACTTGCTCCGGTTCGGCCAGCTCCATAAACCGCAGGTTTTGATAGATGGCGTCCGCGGTACCTTCATACCAACGCTTACCGGTACGCATTTGCGCAGGAATTGGGTCGATAAAACGGTCGGTAATACCATTGATGTTCCATCCTTTTTTTAAGTGATGGAAAAGAGATTGAGATTTAAATTGAGTAAGGACGTAAATTCGCATGAGATCCGCATTTGCGAAGTTATTTAAAGCGAAATCAATCAGTCGATAGCTCCCACCGAAAGGGACCGAAGGTTTACTGCGGGATTCTGTCAAAGGCCTCAGGCGAGAGCCTTCACCACCCGCAAGAATCATTCCCAAAACACCAGCCATTCGTTATTCTCCATATAAAATTGTAGCTTGTAACTGGTAATCACTTGATATGAGCAGAACTCAGTGAGTCAAGTTAAAACATTAGTCGTGACGTACTAACAAGTTTCTGCGAACCCTTACAGCACAAGTACAAAAAACCATCGAACACCCTCGTACACCAACCCGTTAGTTGTCCTCTATGCTTGTAACAGCAAGCTGCACTCAGTTGCATTTGCTTCGCTATACGTTATCGGACTGGAATTAAATTACAATTTAAAATATGCCATACTGTGCAATATACAGATGTTGCTTACTCAATACGGTATATCGATCACATATCGGTGAGTAAGCCATTACATTGTGAAAACAATTTACAAACGGATTAACTACCCAAGTGCAGATTTGCGAAAGGTTACTTATAGACTTTGAACTAACGATGAAAACAAAATAGAGAAAATTTGGAGGGATGACATAGCTAGGCAGGGTGACTTTCGAATAACAGGCAAAAAAAAGGCAGCGATATCGCTGCCTCATTCATTGAAACGAGATGTTTAGGCTTTGGCTTTTTTGCGCTTATCTGTGATTTCCCACTTGCCATCGATAAACAATGCTGTCCAACCGCTTGGTTTACCATTGTCTTCGGTACGCACGTAGTTTTCCTTGCTCTTACGACTAAAACGTATCACTGCAGGGCGACCATCAGGGTCAGCAGCTGGCGCTGTAGTCAGATACTTAAACTTCTCAGGAAGACGTTCTTCAAAACGAGCAAGTTCAGATACCAAGGGAGCACGTGTTTCACGTGATTTAGGGAAATTGCTCGCTGCCATAAACAGACCAGAAGCGCCATCACGCAGAACAAAGTAAGCGTCTGAGTTTTCACACGGTAGCTCAGGGAAATGAACTGGATCTTCTTTTGGAGGCGCAACTTCACCATTCTTCAAAATTTTACGAGTGTTCTTACATGTTTCACTCGTACAATCCATGTATTTACCAAAGCGGCCAGTTTTCAGCACCATATCAGTGCCACACTTATCACACTCAACAACCGGACCATCGTAGCCCTTCACTTTAAACTCGCCGTGTTCAACAACGTAGCCTTCACAGTTCGGGTTGTTACCACAAACATGCATTTTGCGCTTATCGTCAATCAGATACGCATCCATCGCAGTTTCACAGATAGGACAACGCTTCTTGGCACGCAGTGCAGCGGTTTCCACATCTTCTTCTAGAACGTTGATGATGCCATCTTCGTCACCTAGGTTGATGGTTGTCTTACAACGCTCTTTCGGAGGCAATGCATAGCCAGAGCAGCCAAGGAATACCCCTGTAGATGCGGTACGAATACCCATTGGACGGCTACAAGTCGGACACTCAATGTCTGTCTCAACGATGTGGTTAAGCTTCATGCCACCTTCGTTTTCGTCTTGTTCTGCTTTCTCGAGGTCACCAGTGAAGTCAGTGAAAAAGTTGTCTAGGACATCTTTCCACATCACATCGCCTTCGGCGATTTGGTCAAGTTTTTGTTCCATACGAGCAGTAAAGTCGTAGTTCATTAGGTCGTTAAAGCTGTCATCAAGACGATCAGAGACGATCTCTCCCATCTTCTCTGCGTAAAAACGACGCTGCTCGACTTTAACGTAACCGCGGTCTTGGATCGTGGAGATAATTGAAGCATAAGTAGAAGGACGGCCGATGCCACGCTTCTCTAGTTCTTTAACCAGTGCTGCTTCTGTGAAACGCGCTGGTGGCTTAGTAAAGTGCTGCTTAGGCTCTAGTGACTCTAGAGAAAGCTTATCGCCTAGTTGAACAGCTGGAAGAATCGTATCTTCGTTTTTGCCCATTGGACGTTGTACGCGAGTCCAACCATCAAACTTAAGAATACGACCTTTCGCTTTAAGCGTGTATTCCGCCGCTTTGACACTGATTGTCGTCGAGTCGTATTCTGCTGGCGTCATTTGACATGCAACAAACTGATTCCAGATCAATGAGTAAAGTTTATGTGCGTCTGCATCAACACCTTGTAGATCTTCCGCTTTCACAACAACATCAGATGGACGAATCGCTTCGTGTGCCTCTTGCGCACCCTCTTTGCTGCCATATTTAAGCGGCTTAGAAGGAAGATATTTGTCACCATATTCAGAACCAATGAATCCACGAACGGCATCCACAGCTTCCGCACTCAAATTAGTAGAGTCAGTACGCATATAAGTGATGTAACCCGCTTCGTACAAGCGCTGTGCCAGCATCATTGTCTTTTTCACACCGTAACCAAGACGAGTACTTGCGGCTTGCTGCAGCGTTGAAGTGATGTACGGTGCAGACGGCTTGCTCTTTGTTGGACGGTCTTCACGCTTACATACTTCGTAGCTCGCCTTTTCCAGCTCAGATAGCGCAGCTTTGGCTTCTGTCTCGTTCACTGGCTTAAACGCAACGCCATCTTTTTGCGCAACAAGAAGTCTGAATGCAACCTTATCTTTGGTGTGCGTGTTCGCGTTGATATCCCAAAACTCTTCAGGAATGAAAGCGTTAATTTCACGCTCACGCTCAACCAGCAGCTTAACCGCTACTGACTGTACGCGGCCTGCGGACAGACCACGCGCCACTTTCTTCCATAGCAATGGAGAAACCATGAAACCCACCACGCGATCCATGAACCGACGCGCTTGCTGTGCGTTTACACCATCCATGTTGAGCTCACCGGGCGTTTGGAAAGCTTGTTGAATTGCATTCTTGGTAATCTCGTTAAATACCACGCGTTTGTATCGCTCTTCATCGCCACCGATGATCTCACGAAGGTGCCATGCGATAGCTTCTCCCTCGCGGTCCAAATCGGTTGCGAGGTAAACAAAATCAGCATCTTTGGCTAATTTTTGTAGTTCGCTAACGACTTTTTCCTTGCCTGGAAGGATTTGATAATTCGCATCCCAGTCATGATATGGGTTGATCCCCATTTTTTTGATTAGCGCTTTACGATCTTTTTCTTTTTTGACACGCGCTTTCTCTTCCGGGCTCATTCCTTTCGTAGAAATGGCAGCGGCTTTTTTCTCACCAGTGCTTTGTCCGGCCGTAGGCAGGTCACGCACGTGACCGACACTAGATTTAACAATAAAGTCTTTTCCAAGATATTTATTTATCGTCTTAGCCTTGGCTGGTGATTCCACTATAACGAGCGATTTACCCATAACTGACTCTAACGTCCTTCATTATAATGCGGGTAAATGACCTCAGAAGAGGTTACCCGCATAATGTTCTATTTGATTGCTTCTTTTTTTACTATTGTGCGAGATGAAAAGAAGATCAACTGCTTTTTTGAAATTCAGACCCGATTGGTTGACAATTCATCGCCTTTGCATGTTGACGAAGCGAGATTCTAATAAGGCCTTGAGCGGCATATACTAAGCAGGCAATTATTTTTCTCACTAGTCGGATTCAATAAATTATGCCTCACATCACAAATATTTTTCCTCTCGCGTTCAGAGCATAACCTCAGCCCACGGCTAAGATCCACTCTATTTCCAAGATATTCAATCTCGACCATCTTCTATCGAAGGCGCGAAGAGCAAGCTCGCAATCAGAGATTTAGGTATGCAAAACCATGACATTTGTGGGTATACTTCACCAACACGAGTTTCATTGAATAACGAGAGCGCCATGTCTGACAAAAAATGTATTGGAGAATTCGACCTTCTTTTAATTGCAAACCAAATCATTCAAGATCACGAAGATTACATCGAAGGTATGCGTGCGACAAGTGTAGAAGAAAAAGACGGTGTGTTGGTATTTAAAGGTGAATACTTCCTCGATGAAAAAGGTCTTCCAACACCCAACACAACAGCCGTATTCAATATGTTTAAGTACTTAGCGCTCCACCTTTCAAAGGCGTTTACATTGAACAAGTAAGCACTAAATATTCAATAAAAAAGCCAGAGTACACCTCTGGCTTCTCCTTTTTTAAAAGGCAAATTAGCAGCTCAATGAGCTCAACTTATCAAAGTAATCCGGAAACGTTTTCGACGTACACTTAGGATCATTAATTGTCACAGGCGTGTCGCTCAGCGCCACCAACGAGAAACACATTGCCATACGGTGATCATCGTAGGTATCAATCGCAGCGTGTTCGAGCTGAGGTACAGGTTTCACTATGATGTAATCTTCGCCCTCTTCCACCTCTGCGCCGACTTTACGCAATTCAGTCGCCATTGCTGATAGACGGTCAGTCTCTTTTACTCGCCAATTATACACGTTACGTATTGCGGTCGTGCCTTCGGCAAACAGTGCCGTGGTCGCTATGGTCATTGCTGCATCAGGAATATGGTTATAATCCATATCAATGCCTTTCAATTGACCCACGCGAGAGATAACGTAATCATTACCCCATTCAATTTCTGCGCCCATTTTTTCTAGCGCATCAGCAAACCGGATGTCGCCTTGGATGCTGTTTTTACCTATGCCAGTCACTTTAACTTCACCGCCTTTAATAGCAGCTGCGGCCAAGAAGTAAGAAGCAGACGATGCATCACCTTCCACTAAAAAATCACCCGGTGCGATGTATTGTTGGCCAGCAGGGATCACAAACTCTTGGTAATCATTATTGATCACATCCACACCGAACTGTTTCATGATGTGTAGCGTGATATCGATGTACGGCTTCGAGACTAATTCACCCTCAATGTTGATACGAAGTTCACCTTCAGCTAATGGCGCTGACATCAAAAATGCCGTTAAAAATTGGCTAGAAATAGAGCCATCAATCGACACAGAACCGGACTTTAGTCCAGTGCCTACAATTTTCAGTGGTGGGTAGTTTTCGTTTTCAAGGTACGTTACGTCTGCGCCAGCTGCCTTCAGAGCTGCCACTAAGTGACCAATTGGGCGCTCTTTCATGCGAGGTTCGCCTGTCAGAACATATTCGCCTTCACCCAAACATAGAGCCGCAGCAAGAGGACGCATTGCTGTACCAGCATTCCCCAAAAACAGTTCTACAGACTCTGAAACAGAAAATGGGCGACCGAGGCCTTCTACGACACACTCCGTTTTGTCTCCTGACAAGTGGTATTGAACACCAAGCTTAGTCAGCGCATTCAACATGTGACGGATATCATCACTGTCGAGAAGGTTGGTCAACCGAGTCGTACCTTTTGCTAGTGCAGCAAGCAGTAACGCACGATTTGAAACACTCTTGGAACCGGGAAGATTCACTTCCCCTTGAATTTTATTGATAGGTTGTAACGTTAGGCTTTCCATTAAAAGTTGATAATCCTTTGTGCCCTCACTTGAAGGTATTTGAGAGCTAAATAATTCTTCGTAAATTCAGACTAACGAAAAATTCTCTACAAAACCAGAGTAAATCCATGCTAATTTTTGAATAATTAGTCAGCTCAAACATTGGGCCGTAAAACATTAACTTAATATGCGATATCAACCCGTACACCATCATCAAAATACAGGATTCGCACTTCGTCACCCCGTTTGAACAACATACTATTATCAACATCTTGAATAACGTTGATCAATTTATTACCTTTGACCTTGACCAATAACTCGACGAGCTTATATTCAACCGTGTATTCATAATTGCTGCGATTTCTTACTACCGCTGCACCTGCCAGTGCACCGACTGCGGTCGCCACTTCTCTACCCGTACCGCCACCAAATTGGTTACCGACTAAACCACCTATCGTCGCCCCTAATAAGGTTTCCCAGCCGTTACTTTGAGACCGCTTAACATCCTGTTGGGTTATGTATCGCACTGAATCAACTTTGCCATACATCACTTGGTTAACTGGCTTAGCTACATTTCTTTCATAAGCGGCATTGGCGAAAAATGGTAAAAAAAGTATTATCACTACCCATCGTTTTATATTAATTGTTACTCCGCGCATAATAAGCTCCCCTAGGCTCTGATGTTGGTAAAGTTTTCTTTATGACTATCTATTTAACTGAACTTGATGATTCTCATTTGTTTCCGTCGCCATACGACGCATTGGATGACCCAAATGGCTTACTGGCATTTGGTGGCGACCTCAACCCTACTCGCATTCTAAAGGGTTATCATCAAGGTATATTTCCTTGGTATGGCCCTGGTGAACCGATTCTATGGTGGAGCCCGTCTCCAAGAGCAGTTTTTGACCCTTTGCTATTTAAGCCATCAAAAAGCTTAAAAAAGTTTCAGCGCAAACAACAGTATAAAGTAACGCTAAACAATGCAACTGAACGCGTTATTCAACTGTGCTCTTGTACTCGACCAGCAGAAGAAACTTGGCTAAATGAAGAGATGCAAGCCTCTTACACCCAACTCGCAAAACACGGGCACTGCCACTCAGTAGAAGTATGGCACGATGAACAGCTTATCGGCGGCTTGTACGGGATCAGTGTGGGCCAGCTTTTTTGTGGTGAGTCTATGTTTAGCCTTAAGGACAACGCGTCCAAAATCGCATTATGGTATCTTTGCGACCACTTGGCGACAAACCTAGGTCAATTAATTGATTGCCAAGTCATGAATCCACATCTTGCTTCACTTGGCGCGTTAGAACTGGATCGCGACGATTTTATACAAAAACTACTATCTTTAAGAGATAAGAAAATGAATGTGGGCACGCTTGAACCACAGATTTTGCAGGGCGCGTTATCATGAGCACAGATCTCCAACACATTCGTATCGGATTAACTAATGACCATCCATGCAGTTACTTACCTGATCGTAAAGAGCGAGTCGCCGTGGCGCTCGACGACAACTTACACACAGAAGATAACTATCAGCTATTGATGGCAAACGGTTTTCGACGCAGTGGAGACACTATCTATAAACCTCATTGCCAGCACTGCAAAGCATGCCAACCCATTCGAATTGCAGTGGCCGACTTCATCCCCTCAAAAAGTCAAAAGCGTTTGCTAAATAAAGGAAAAGGCTTGCGTTGGGAGATGAAAACGGAGCTAGACCTAAATTGGTTCGATATTTACAGCCGCTACATCTGTGAACGACACAAAGATGGCACTATGTTCCCGCCAAGAGAAGATGAATTTGCTCGGTTCGCAAAGACGACTTGGTTAACCACTGGGTTTCTTCATATCTATGATGAGACTGATCGACTACTCGCGGTCGCCATCACCGATATAATGGACAAATGTGCAAGCGCATTCTATACCTTCTTCGACCCAAACTTTTCTTTATCTCTTGGAACGTTAGGGGTTCTTTTCCAGCTAGAATATTGCCAACAACACAGCAAACATTGGCTATATTTGGGTTATCAGATCGATGAGTGTCCGGCGATGAACTATAAAACTCGCTTTCAACGACACCAAAAGCTAGTAAATCAGCGTTGGCAAGGGTAGAATACGCCACAACTTTACATAATTACTGTTTAGCGGCAAAATAAGCGCGCTAATACCGCCTAATTTCTAAAGAGGATTAAATGGCTAAAGAAGACGTAATTGAGATGCAAGGCACTGTGCTTGACACTCTACCAAACACTATGTTCCGCGTTGAACTTGAAAACGGTCACGTTGTGACTGCACACATCTCTGGCAAGATGCGTAAGAACTACATCCGTATCCTTACTGGTGATAAAGTAACTGTAGAGATGACTCCATACGACCTATCTAAAGGCCGCATCGTCTTCCGTGCTCGTTAATCTCTGATTTTCGAATACAATAAAAAACGGAGCCTATGGCTCCGTTTTTTATTGTCTGTGATTAACGAGTCTGCCTCTTCTCCTAATGAGAATTTTCGGACACAAAAAAGCGCGACTATTCGCGCGCTTTTGCAATTAGTTTCAACCGTTTTGTTATTGGCTTCAACAAAAAATAGCTAGAGTAAAGCAAAGAACTAGTGAAGCGCCGCTTCTTTCTCGCTTAAGTACTCAAACTTCAGCTCATCTTTAACCAGCGAAACCTTCACTGTGCCTCCATCAACCAGTGAGCCGAACAGAAGTTCATTCGCCAAAGGCTTCTTCAGCTGCTCTTGGATAACACGCCCCATTGGACGCGCACCCATTGCTTTATCGTAGCCTTTATGAGCCAACCAATGGCGAGCATCTTGCGATACTTCCATTGAAACACCTCTGGCGTCTAGCTGCACTTGCAGTTCAACAATAAACTTGTCAACCACTTGATGAATGACATCTTCATCTAGGCTGTTAAACCAGATGATGTTGTCGAGACGGTTACGGAACTCCGGTGTGAAGACTTTCTTGATTTCCGCCATTGCGTCATGGCTATTGTCTTGCTGAATAAGACCGATCGATTTTTTCTCGGTTTCAGCCACACCCGCATTCGTTGTCATCACCAGGATAATATTACGGAAGTCCGCTTTTCGTCCGTTGTTATCTGTCAGCGTACCATTGTCCATCACTTGAAGTAGCAAGTTAAAGATATCTGGATGCGCTTTTTCGATTTCATCAAGCAAAACTACCGAATGAGGATGCTTAAGCACTGCGTCGGTCAACAAACCGCCTTGGTCATACCCCACATAGCCTGGAGGAGCACCGATAAGACGACTCACTGAGTGGCGCTCGCCGTACTCAGACATGTCGAAGCGGAGCAGTTCAATGCCAAGCAGCTTCGACAACTGAACCGTAACTTCTGTTTTACCAACCCCCGTAGGACCAGCAAACAAGAATGAACCTACAGGCTTATTGTCGACACCAAGACCCGCACGAGACAGCTTGATGGCTTCAGACAGAGCATCTATCGCTGTGTCTTGACCGAAAACAAGCATCTTCATTTTATCATCCAGTTTCTTCAGAATATCTTTGTCTGAAGACGACACTGACTTTTCTGGGATACGAGCCATCCTCGCGACCATAGATTCAATGTCTGCAACGCCAACGGTCTTTTTGCGACGGCTCGCTGGTGCTAGGCGGCTTCGTGCCCCCGCCTCATCAATCACGTCAATCGCTTTATCAGGCAGGTGGCGTTCATTAATGTACTTAGCAGATAGCTCTACCGCAGCACGCAACGCTTTGTTGGTGTATCGCACCTCATGGTGAGCCTCATACTTAGGTTTCAGACCAATTAATATCTTAGTCGTGTCATCCAAAGAGGGTTCCACAACATCAATCTTTTGGAAACGACGAGACAACGCGCGTTCTTTCTCAAAAATATTGCTGTACTCTTGGTATGTTGTCGAACCGATACAACGCAGTTTACCGCTGCTGAGTAGCGGCTTAATAAGGTTAGCAGCATCAACTTGACCGCCAGACGCCGCCCCCGCTCCGATGATGGTATGAATTTCATCGATGAACAGGATCGCATCCTCTTCTTTTTCAAGCTGCTTGAGAACAGACTTGAAACGTTTCTCGAAATCACCGCGATACTTAGTACCCGCAAGTAAAGAGCCAATGTCGAGCGAGTAAATCACACTATTTTGAATCACCTCTGGTACTTGACCCTCGACGATTCTCCACGCTAAGCCTTCCGCGATGGCAGTTTTACCCACGCCAGCTTCGCCCACAAGCAATGGGTTATTCTTGCGACGGCGGCAAAGCACTTGAATCGTGCGCTCTAATTCTTTGTCACGACCGATTAGAGGGTCGATATTACCCGCTTTTGCAACCTGATTTAGGTTAGTTGCAAAGCTGTCTAAACGTTCTTCTGGATTCACGTCTTCTGGCGTCTCAGATCCAAATGAATCGGATGACGACGCATCCTCATTTGAGCCAGACGCCTTAGTGATACCGTGAGATATAAAGTTAACAATGTCTAAGCGAGAAATGTCATTCTTCTTCAACAAATAGGCGGCATGCGACTCTTGCTCACTAAAAATGGCAACCAAGACGTTTGCCCCAGTGACTTCACTGCGGCCGGACGACTGAACGTGAAAAACGGCTCGTTGAAGTACACGCTGAAAACTCAATGTCGGCTGAGTTTCACGCGTCTCATCGCTTTCCGGAATGAGCGGCGTTGTCTGGTCGATAAAAATATCGAGTTCATTTCGCAAAGCATTAAGGTCAGCTTTGCAAGCTAGGAGAGCTTCCTTAGCTGCATCATTTTCCAATAATGCAAGTAGGAGGTGTTCGACAGTCATAAACTCGTGGCGTTTGTCACGCGCTCGAGCGAATGCACCGTTAAGGCTTGATTCTAGTTCTTTATTTAGCATAAGTACCTCCCGAAAGAACAACTTGGGTTGTCCGAGCAAGTCTTCTTATTACGCTTGCTCCATAGTACATAGTAGCGGATGCTCATTTTCCCTTGAGTACATCGTCACTTGCGCTACTTTGGTTTCAGCAATTTCTGCACTATAAGTGCCACAAATTGCCTTTCCGTCATAGTGGATCTTGAGCATGATTTGCGTCGCTTTATCGATATCATGCGAAAAGAACCTCTCAAGTACCTCTATGACGAAATCCATAGGTGTGTAGTCATCGTTATTAAGCACAACGTTGTAAAGCTTTGGCGGCTGAACTTTTGTACTTTCTCTCTCCAGAAGATCAGAGTCTGGAGTAACCCATTCAAAATTTTTACTCATGGCTTTCAAAGATATCGTATCAAAGGGTTGATGTGTTCGACCTATAAGAACAATCTACCATAACCATACCACGTGGTGTAGTGAGCCGTTGCACCTAATTCGAATTTGATTGATAAAATTTACACCCTTATATAGAGACTAATGCACCTCTGGCAGGCGCGCAAATAAAAGATTTCTATCACTGGCACAGAATATTTTTGAAGTTAAATTCAAAAATCTCAGACACACTTCACTTTCTATTTACTTTTTCTAAGGCCAAGCTCAGAGTGATAAAGAAATCACTAATTATTGCAAAAATCATACTTTTTATTCACTCAATAGTAATATTTCGATGCATCAGCCCAATCTAGCATTCACCCTGCTTATATCAGTGACTTATAGGTACCATCACAAAACTTCGCCAAACTATGTCAAGTTAGCTTGCATATTCATCAATTTAAAAACAATTTATTTTAAAATTTGTATCTGATTGTTCTGTTTCACTATTGACTGTCGGGATTCATTGACTACATTGGAATGTGTTGATGCATAAATCCTCATTCTGGCTTCGTTGATTTATAACAACCAGATGATATGGGTATGCTCGCTCGACGTGTGTTAGCTATGACGAACACCGCAATGGCTAACAATGAGGCCAAGCTGAAGGGATAGCTTGGAGAAGTAACAACATCAGTAAAATGCATGAAGGATGTAAAAGCATGGCGACAGGTACAGTAAAGTGGTTTAACAATGCAAAAGGATTTGGTTTTATTTGTTCGGACGAGGAAGAAGGAGATATTTTCGCCCACTACTCAACTATCCAAATGGACGGGTATCGCACACTGAAAGCGGGCCAACAAGTCTCGTACGAGATAGAGAAAGGCCCTAAAGGTTCACACGCAAGTAGCGTTGTGCCGATAGAATGTCAGGCCAAATGAATCGAGCACTGTCAGAAAGACAAACCATTTGCTCTCATGAAAGCACGTATTACCTGCTTTCATGAAGAGAAAAATAAACCCGCATAAAGCGGGTTTATTGTTTTTATAAGTCTTAACTACGCGCTACCGAAATAGCGCGTACAAGGTTACTTATTGATGATTGCGTTTAGCGTTTCGCTCGGACGCATCAACGTGGACGTTAATGTATCATCAAGAGCGTAGTAACCGCCTAATTCACCTTTCACACCCTGCGCGTTGTTTAGCTCGGAAACAATCGCTTCTTCTTGCTGCGCAAGCTCTGCTGCTACTGGCGCAAACTCAGCGGCTAAATCAGCATCTGCCGTCTGTTCTGCTAGTGCTTTCGCCCAGTAAGACGCAAGGTAGTAGTGGCTACCACGATTATCTAGCTCACCAACTTTACGTGATGGTGACTTATTGTTGTCCAAGAACTCACCCGTTGCTTTGTCCAATGCATCAGCAAGTACCTGGGCTTTTGCATTCCCTGTAACACTGCTTAAATGCTCAAGAGATGCAGCTAGTGCAAGGAACTCACCTAGAGAATCCCAACGTAAATGATTTTCTTTTTCTACCTGCTGAACATGCTTAGGCGCAGAGCCACCTGCTCCCGTTTCAAACAGTCCGCCACCATTCATTAATGGCACGATAGATAGCATCTTCGCTGAAGTGCCAAGCTCTAGAATTGGGAATAAATCCGTCAAGTAGTCACGAAGCACGTTACCAGTTACCGAAATGGTATCTAGACCTTCTTTGGTGCGCTCCAGAGAAAATTTACATGCATCAATTGGTGCAAGGATCTTAATTTCAAGGCCTGAAGTGTCATGCTCAGGAAGGTAGGCATTCACTTTCTTGATAAGTTCCGCATCATGAGCACGAGCTTCATCTAGCCAGAATACCGCTGGAGCACCCGAGGCACGGGCGCGAGTAACGGCAAGTTTGACCCAGTCTTGAATTGGCGCGTCTTTGACCTGACACATACGGAATATGTCGCCCTCTTCTACCGCTTGTTCAAGAAGAACGGCACCAGAGGCGTCTACAACACGCACGTTGCCTGCTGCATCTAGGATGAAGGTCTTATCATGTGAACCGTACTCTTCAGCCTTTTGAGCCATTAGACCTACATTTGGCACACTGCCCATGGTCGTGGGATCAAAAGCACCGTGTTCTTTACAGAAATCGATAACCGCTTGGTAAATACCCGCGTAGCTACGATCTGGGATCATTGCTTTGGTGTCTTTTTGCTTACCGTCTGGCCCCCACATTTGGCCAGAAGCACGAAGCATTGCTGGCATTGAAGCATCAACGATAATGTCGCTTGGTACGTGTAGATTGGTGATGCCACGATCTGAGTCCACCATCGCCAGTGCCGGTTGTGTTTCGTATACCGCAAAGATAGCCGCTTCGATTTCCGCTTTTTGGTCCGCAGGAAGCGACTCAATCTTAGCGTACACGTCGCCAATACCGTTGTTTACATCAACGCCTAGCTCTTCAAACAGCTTGCCGTATTTCGCAAATACATCTTTGTAGTAAACCTTGACTGCGTGGCCGAAGATAACGGGATCCGATACCTTCATCATGGTCGCTTTCATATGCAAAGAGAGCAAAACATCTTGCTGTTTCGCTTCTGCAATTTCTTTCTCAAAGAACTCAACCAGTGCTTTCTTGTTCATTACTGAACAGTCGATCACTTCTTTGTCTTGCAAAGGGAATGCGGGTTTCAGTTCTTTTACCGTACCGTCAGCAGAGACGAACTCAATTTTAACGTTAGTCGCACCAGAAATGGTCGTCGATTTTTCGCTGCCGAAAAAGTCGTTGTCAGCCATGCTTGAAACATGAGACTGAGAATCGGCTGACCACGCGCCCATTGAGTGTGGATTTTTCTTCGCGTAGTTCTTCACCGAGAGTGGTGCGCGACGGTCTGAGTTCCCCTCACGCAGTACCGGGTTAACGGCACTGCCTTTGATTTTGTCGTAGGTTGCTTTAATCGATTCTTCTTCGTACGTGCTTGGTTCTTCTGGATAATTTGGTAGTTCGTAGCCTTTTGCTTGTAGCTCTTTTATTGCGGACTTTAACTGCGGGATTGACGCTGAAATGTTTGGCAACTTGATGATGTTTGCTTCGGGCGTTTTCGCCAACTCGCCTAATTCTGCCAGCGCGTCACCGATACGCTGACCTGCTTTTAAATGTTCAGGGAAGCTAGCAATAATTCGCCCCGCAAGCGAAATATCACGTGTGTCTACATTGATGCCAGACGATGCCGTAAATGATTGGATGATCGGTAGTAATGAATAAGTTGCTAACGCCGGGGCTTCATCAGTGATGGTGTAGATAATGGTAGGTTTTTCTGTAGGCATGAAATTTCCCTATTTTTACTCAACTAAGCTGAACAACTCAGCAACTGAGTTGGTTGAATTTACGCATTGCTTAACGTTAGTAGTGCATTCCTCCATACCAACGCGAGATGCGGTTTACACTCTTTCTTATAGTTTGAAGCTCTGTGGCTTTCTATCCATGAGTGGTTTGTGCCAAGTTTGCTTTCATTAAGTTCTTTACAAAAACACCTTACTAAAAGCAACTTGGCTATATCATTAAACAAATAACACGAAATAGTCTATTATTCTGTGCGCTTTTGCTAGTTTTAGGCGCGCAAATGATAGCCGATATAAAGAAAACATAAAACTTTCAAACACAGTTTATTTACATTTTTGCAAGGTAGTTAACATGTCATCTCGCACAGGTCATGAAAAGAGTCGCCATAATCCCAAATCCAAACCAAGCCATTTTAAACGCTCTGGCAAGCCAAGCCACACAAATGGACAAGCGACAAATCGACCTGGTAGGCCAACTCGTTCTTCAAAGCCTGCGAAGCCACGTATCGCTCCAAAAGACCGTAAAGTGGTCATCTTTAACAAGCCTTATGACACATTGAGCCAGTTTACTGATGGCGATGGTCGAAAAACGCTTGCTGACTATATTCCAGTAAAAGATGTTTATGCCGCAGGTCGACTAGACAGAGACAGCGAAGGGTTGATGGTGCTGACCAACGACGGCATTTTGCAGGCTAAATTGACTCAACCACAATCAAAGTCACCCAAGACGTATTGGGTACAAGTGGACGGCGCTCCAACTGAAGAAGACTTAGAAAAACTGCGTAAAGGTGTTGAGTTGAAAGATGGCATAACCTTACCAGCAATCGTTGAAGTCATGCCTGAACCTGAGATTTGGGAAAGAAACCCACCCGTTAGATTTCGAGCAAATATCCCGACAACTTGGCTAGCAATCACTATTATAGAGGGTCGAAACCGCCAAGTAAGACGCATGACTGCGCACATAGGTTTCCCGACACTGCGTTTAGTTCGCTATTCTATGGGCAGTATTGTTTTAGATAACTTAAAACCAGGCGAATGGCGAGAGATAAACCTCTGAGCTCGAATCCCACAAAGAGCCCAATTAAAAAGAAATAAAAAAAGCAGGTCAACGCCTGCTTTTTTTATTTTGACCCTTATCAACCCTGCTTATTGTTGCTTGACCCAAGTCATGAATGCCTGACGTTCTTCGTCTGTCATTTCTAGGTAAGCAATCTTAGCCTTGGTTACTGGTGACGTCACTCTTGGTGTACTTTTGTTGGTAGACATAGCAGTGTTTGCCTGCAGTTCAGGCAAGTCAACGTTTTTTCCGCCCGCAAAGAAAATACCATTCGCTTGATTGTATTGCGCTAATTGCTCATCAAGATTGGAGTATGGGAACGCTCCTTTCTTGCCTGGCATTTTATATTGCGAGTAATCAATAGACTTATCGTTGAAACTTACTTTCCAGTCCATTTTATCTTGCTCAAACAGCTTGTCTGCCTGACGTTTTTCTCTAAAAGATGGCGCATCAATATAAAGCTCGCCCGCACTAGAACGGAAACCGATGATGTACGGTGCTGAGTAAACTTGAGTACGTTTATCACCACGCCCAATCGCTTTGTTTACTTTAACGACCACTTGATTCAAACCATCAACCAGACCAAACGGCTCACTCAAATCATCCGCACTAATACCATTGACAAACAGCACCTGAACACTTTGAGCGGTGCTGAGGATCGCTGATGCATCTGTTTTATTGGTTGTGTCTGCATTTGCGGTTGTACCAAACAGCCCTAGCACAAATGACAACATCAAAGCTTTTAGTTTCATATTCCTAGTAACCTTAAAATTCAATTAATGACATCAAAAACGTTAAATCTCGCTTACCATTCATCACAGTGAAGCACTCATTGATAAAAAGCCAATCATTACTTAAATAATTCACTATCAATAATTGGTAAGCGCATTCAAGTTTCTAGCCTAATGCTCACCCTCTCTGTGCTTACTCGCTAGCAAGAAGCCGAGGCACTTGAATGCAAAAAAGGCCGCAATGACTGCGACCTTTACAATATCTACTTAAGTTCTGTAATTAGAACGTGTAGTAAACACCAGCAACAACTAAGTCACCTTCAGTTTTAGAAGAAACAGCTTTGTTGTCTTCTTCGCTTGCAGTGTACTCGATGAAAGATAGAACGTTACCAGTTAGAGCGTAGTCAGCACCAAACGTGTAGTAAGATTGGTCGTGGTTACCTTCGTAATCAGTGAAACCGAATGAAGTGTAAACGCGTGCTTCATTCATTTGGTAAGCTGCAACTGCAGACCATGTATCTTGGTCAGCTTTGTTTAGCTCTTCAGCAACGTAGTTAACTGCCGCAGAGAAGTTGTCCATGTTGAAACGAACAGCCGCACCCATTACTTGGTAATCAGTACCAGCAACGTCACGGTTCTCTTGATCTTGGTAAGAAGCACCAACCGTAAACATATCATTGATTGCGTATTGTGCAGATAGACCAAATGCAGTGTCAATATTCTCGTCTTGGTTCAAGTATGCGTCAGCGATAACAGTTAGCTTGTCAAAGCTGCCTTTAACCGAAACAGCATGGCCGTCACTTTCTTTTGATTTTACGAAATCATCAACGTAGCCAAGCCCTTCGTTAGTGTTGTCGATAGTGATTGCGTCTAGAGAATCACCGAAGTCGCCGATTTCACCGACAGCCACACCCCAGTTTTCACCAAAGTTAGCGCCGAAGTAAAGATCATCAGTGCGAACGCGAGCGTGGTCAGCGTTACTATCTTTGTCGAAGAACTCACCGTTTTCTAGCTCAAATGAGCCGAAAAGCGTTACGTCTTCGTTTAGTTTGTGCTCAGAGTCGATTTGAATCTTAGCCCAAAGGTCAACGTCTACATCACGTTTAGTTGTAGTTGCGCCGTTTTCTTTGACTTCTACAGTACTTACGTAAGTATCAATTTCACCTTTAACATTGAAAGATGTTGTACCGTTATCGTAGATGTTGCCTGCTGCTAGTGCAGACGAAGAGATACCTGCTACTGCTAGAGCTACTAGAGTCTTTTTCATAATTAATCCACTGCCTTTTCTTAGATTGGGATATCCTTTCCGATTCCCTTTTTTATATTTTTGAGGTTGGCTGTTATCAATTTATAACAACGTATTACCTGCAAAATCTGGGCACTAGAGTGCAAAAGATTATTCTGACTGTCAAATTTTCTAAAAAACAACATCAAAAAACACAAACCATTTAAAAACAACAACTTACAGTGTTGCATTTAAAACATTCGACAAGGTTATAAACAATCAGCTTCGTTTTCATTAATTTAGCAATCCATAAACAACAAATATAAAACACTATACAATTGAAAGAACCCCACTACTATAAAGAACTTTCCACTACCAATTGGGCTTTTTTGAAGGTTTATATTTTTCAAGCTGCGAATTTATTTTCACTCAGTTTGAGTTCAACATTTTTTTGTGAACAAGATCTACATTCCGTACAAAAGCATTCCATTTTGTCAACTACTGTCGAGGCAGGGATATGTGCTATTATGCGCTACCAACGTACTTGAGGCCCGTATGCTTACTAGTAACATCCAAAAATCGATTCGAACCAGTTATCAGAATTTACAAGCCCAACTGGATAACTTTGTTCCGAGAAGAGCTCAAAACTACCTTGTCGCAGAAATCGCAAAAACGCTATGCGGGCAGTACCACAAATCAAATCGTATGCTAGTCGCCGAGGCAGGTACTGGCATCGGTAAATCTCTCTCTTATTTAATGGCCGCGATCCCAGTAGCGGTGCACAATAATCGCAAGGTGGTCATTTCAACCGCAACCGTGGCATTGCAAGAGCAGTTAGTGAATAAAGACCTTCCTCTTTTTCGAAGAATTACAGATCAAGAGTTTTCTTTTATTCTTGCGAAAGGGCGTCAACGCTACTGCTGCGCAGAAAAACTTGCCACAGCCAGTGGTGTGGATGGTGGTCAACTTGCCATGTTTGAAACTAAGCCAAAGAAGAATGACATCGAGCTTTTGGAGACCATGTATCGCTCTCTCGCTCAAGGCAAATGGGATGGTGACCGTGATTCTTGGCCGAAGCCAATTGATGATCGTCTATGGCAGCTGATAGTGAGTGACAAGCACAGTTGCAACAACAGTTTGCCCGCTCACCGCAACTGCCCGTTCCAGAAAGCTCGAGCTGAGTTAGACAAGAATGACGTCATCATAGCAAACCATTCTTTAGTCATGGCTGATGCAGACTTGGGCGGTGGCGTGATTCTTCCAGAGCCTGAAAATACCATTTATGTATTTGACGAAGCTCACCACCTCCCTCACGTCGCTCGTGACCATGCTTCGGCGTCTGCAAGTTTAAAAGGTGCTGCAGCTTGGTTAGAAAAGCTCAATCAATCCACCAGCAAATTTTCATCAATGGCAGATGAAAAACGTGTCGCACGTTTTCGTAATGATTTGCAACAATCAGTGCAAGAGCTTATTCCTGCATTGAACCAACTAGCCAAACAGTTTGACCCTGCGCAGTTTGAAGAGAATATTTATCGCTTTGAACATGGCGAGCTACCCGAGTGGTTAGAAAACCAATCTAAAGACCTCAAGCAACTGAGTAAAAAGGCCAACCAAAGTGTCGCAAAGATCGCTGATCTTATATCCGAACGAGTTAAAGATGGTGAACTCTCATCAAGGCTGGCCGAACCCGCACTCGCTGAATTAGGTTTTTACATTCAGCGCTTGGAAAACCTTGCACAAGTGTGGAACCTGATGGCAGAGCCAACCCGTGACAAAGGTGCACCATTAGCTCGCTGGCTGGAGAAACACCCAGACCAAGAGGGCGATTACATAGTTAATGTCTCCCCGCTGGAAATTGGCTGGCAACTCGAACAGAAAATTTGGAGCCGTTGTATTGGTGCTGTCCTACTCTCTGCCACAATGCGAGCGCTAAACTCGTTCAGCTATTTCTGCCATCAAGTTGGTATCGATGCGAAACCTGAATCGGGCACTCAGTTTTTAGCACTGGCCTCTCCGTTCGACTATCAGAACCAAGCCGAGCTTTTGATTCCAGCAATGAAGTATGAGCCACAAGCGCCTCAATTTACCGAATATCTTATTGAAGTTTTGCCTAAGTATTTAGAAGACAAAAAAGCCAACTTGGTTTTATTCTCCTCTTATTGGCAAATGAACAAAGTGGCGGATGCGTTGAGTTCAGACTTCATAAAGCGAGGCTGGGCTCTGCAAGTGCAGGGTGAGAGTTCACGTTCGGAAATTCTAAAAAAACATAAAAAGCTTATTGAACAGCACAAAACTAGCATTCTATTTGGTACGGGTAGCTTCTCCGAAGGTCTTGATTTACCTGGTGAGCAGCTAGAAAACCTTATTATCACTAAAATTCCATTTGGCGTACCGACTTCTCCAGTAGAGCAAGCGCATTCAGAATATATAGAGAAGAAAGGTGGAAATCCGTTTATGCAGATCACCGTTCCGGAGGCAAGCAAAAAGCTGATCCAAAGTGTCGGTCGTTTACTGCGCAAAGAACGTGATTCTGGTAGAGTAACTATCCTTGACAGACGCTTAGTCACAAAACGCTATGGACAAGCTTTAATTGACTCGCTTCCTCCGTTTAAACGCAAGATCGAATATTAGAAGAATAATTTTTTATGGAAATGATTGAGCCAACCATGCTGTTGGTGTTGGCGCTCGTCGCTTTTGTTGCTGGATTTATAGATGCTGTTGCCGGCGGTGGCGGTATGCTTACTGTACCCGCGTTGCTCTCATTGGGTCTGCCGCCACATGTCGCTCTGGGTACCAACAAACTAGCCGCGTCTTTTGCTTCTTCGACTGCTGCATTCACCTACTACAAGAAACGCCTGTTCAAACCTCAGTGCTGGGGTCGAGCCTTTATCTCTACCCTTATTGGTGCAACGTTAGGAACACTCTTGGTTGATGCCATTAGCACAGAATGGTTAGAAAAGGCACTGCCTCTTATTATTCTTGCGGCAGCAATGTACACCGTTTTCCATAAAACACCTCAGTCAACAAATCAGAGCCCAACACCTGAACCTTGTCCTATGCTAAATAGAAAGCAGTATGCCCAAGGATTTACCATCGGCTTTTATGATGGCCTAGCAGGGCCTGGCACTGGCGCTTTTTGGACGGTAAGCTCGATGGCACTTTATCGAATGAACATCCTACTGGCTTCCGGTCTTGCAAAGGCAATGAACTTTACCAGTAACTTTACCTCTCTTATTACTTTTGCGGTATTAGGTCATATCAACTGGTTACTTGGCTTAACCATGGGGCTCTGCTTAATGGCTGGCGCTTTCGTTGGTGCGCATTCAGCAATTCGGTTTGGCTCTAAATTTATTCGTCCGGTGTTTGTTACCGTGGTAAGTGTGTTAGCGATAAAACTTGCTTACGACGCTTGGTTTGTGGGATTAACATGAACATTAAACAACTTTCTGAAAACCTAACACAGATGTCTAACCAAGCTGCGGTGCTTGACAGGCAGCGCGGCGAACATCATGTTTACCTTTTTGATGAGCGGTTGTTTCATTGTCGGTCTCGCTTGCTCACCCCCTGTGTCAAAGAAGCAAATACCACACTTGATACCATCATAAGAGAGCAAGATGAAGGCAAGCTGACCGCGCTTCGAGCTGAATACTTGACGGAACGTTTGGTGGCACAAATCACGGCGATTCAGCGTGAAATATCCACCACCAAGATTCGTAAAGGTGAAATCAAGCACCGCAGCCACTTCAGAAAACCCATCAATTTGTTATACCAAGAGTTAGCACAGCATCAAGAGTGGGCTCGACGTTTGCGTGAAATGGTGTTGGAGAAACAACATGCTGTTGAAGTGGCCCCCAGTTTTGCTAGAGCAGAAGCGCAAAAGGTCTTAATAGCAACAGAGAAAAGGCTGGAACGTTGTGAGGCCGCTTTGCTTAAATTAGAAAACCAAATAACTCATAGGGAAAAGAATCAATAATGTCAGAACAGCCAAAATCTCCTCTTGATAACGCACCACCAGAGATCAAACTCGCTGTTGATTTAATTTATTTACTCGAAAGCAATGAGATTGAGCCAGAGATAGCACTCAGAGCAGTAAAGATCGTACAAAATGATTTGGAGAATAAGCTTAAGACAGAGTAGTAAATCGCTGTTGGATCCTTTCTTGATGTATGCTGATGTCTTGCAACCTACTCATTGTTCACTGTCTACTACTTTTTACCAGGTACCCATTTCTCACTCTTTGCCTGCTACTGACAATATGACAACATCTCACGACTTCTCACCCTTGCATGAGAACCATTTGCACCTTCCAATTGCAATGGTAACATCTTACGCAAACACGCCCCTTGAGAAGGATAGAAAATGAAAGTAATCAGCTTTAACATCAATGGACTTCGAGCACGTCTGCATCAACTTCAGGCGCTTATCGACAAGCACCAACCGGACGTAATTGGCCTTCAAGAAATCAAAGTTCACGATGAAGCATTCCCTATCAAAGATGTCGAAGCAATGGGGTATAAGGTTTACTTTCACGGCCAAAAGGCCCACTACGGTGTGGCAATGCTGTGTAAACAAGAACCTGTCAGCGTGCAAAAAGGGTTCCCAACCGATAATGAAGAACACCAAAAACGCATGATAATGGCGACATTTGAAGATGAGAACGGCGAGAAGGTAACGGTTCTAAATGGTTACTTCCCTCAAGGTGACAATATTGCTCATGAAACCAAATACCCATACAAGCGCCAGTTCTACAAAGATTTAATGACCTATTTGACTGACTATCACTCTAACGATGAACAACTTATCGTTATGGGAGACATTAATATCAGCTCAATCGACGCGGACATAGGTATCGGTGAACCAAACCGCAAGCGTTGGTTGAAGACAGGGAAATGTTCTTTCCAACCAGAGGAACGCGAATGGTTGCAAACGTTGCTAAGCTGGGGTTTCGAGGATACTTTCCGCAACCTACACCCAGAAGTGGACGACCGTTTCTCATGGTTTGATTACCGGTCTCGTGGCTTCGATGACAACCGCGGCCTGCGTATCGACGTAATTCTAGCCACCCCATCGCTAGCGAAGAAATGTATTGAGTCCGATATCGACTACGAACTTCGCGGTATTGAAAAGCCTTCTGACCACGCACCGATTTGGTCGACGTTTAAATAGCCGAACACCTCTCCCAAATACCAAAAAGAAAGAGCGCCAATTCGCGCTCTTTCTTTTTGGTCGCAGTAAAGTGACTGGCGGTTTAGCTTAATGGTTTTAGATAAGCTAAAAAGCGCTTCTCTGCCATTTTAAAGCACCATAAAATAATGAAGGTCAATGCCATATAAAACAGCCCAGCCGCTAAAAATGACTCGAATGGTGCGTAATATCGAGCGTTGACTAAACGAGCTGCCCCTGTCAAATCCATGATGGTGATGATACCGGCGACCGCGCTACCATGAAGCATAAAAATGACTTCGTTGGAGTAAGCTGGTAATGCGCGACGCAGCGCACTTGGCAAAATAATGCGGCGATAAGTCATAAACTTGCTCATACCGTACGCTTTCGCTGCCTCCACTTCACCACTAGGTAGTCCATTGATTGCACCACGAATAATTTCGGCTGTGTAGGCAGATGTGTTCAATACGAAAGCCACCAGCGCGCAGAACCAAGCGTTCTCCCACAGTGTGTCTTTTACCGGAAAGAATTGGTCCATACCGTAGTAGATAAGATAAAGCTGAACGAGCAAAGGGGTTCCACGAAAAAAGTAGATAAATGCCCATGATGGCAGGCTCAATACGTAGTTCTCACTATTACGTGCTATTGCGAGAGGAATCGATATCACTAGACCGATGACCAACGCTATAGCAACCAGCCATACCGTTGTCCACAGGCCATCAAGGTAGATTGGCAAACTTTCAACAATCAATGAGAAGTCCATGGTTACCTCGCGTGAATACTGAATTTGCGTTCGACGAGCTTGAGCAAGCCTGTCGAAATACTGGTGAAAAACAAGAAGATGATCGCGACGGCCATATAGAAAGTGAAAGGCATTTTGGTCGTACCGGCCGCCAACGAACTCACTCGCACCATATCTTCCAAACCAATAATTGACACTAAAGCCGTCGTTTTCAGTAGCACCAACCAGTTGTTACCAAAGCCGGGTAAGGCATGTCGAATCATTTGAGGTAATAGGATTCTACGAAACGACATTAATGGACTCATACCATAAGCTTTTGCGGCCTCCAGTTCCCCCTTGTCCACGGCCATGATCGCACCACGGAATGTCTCGGCCATGTAAGCGCCAAAGATAAACCCAATCGTCAGCACACCAGCAATAAAAGGGCTGACGTCAATGTAATCGGGTAAGTAAGAGGTCCACTCATGGCTCGGGTCACTGGCAATGAACCACTCGTTGAGCGTTTCATTGATCGAATAAAGACTATTGTTTAATAAGATCTGACCACCGAAGAAAATCAGCATCATTAGAACGAGGTCTGGAATACCGCGAATGATGGTGGTGTATAGTGTTGCGATGGCTCTCGCCCACTTGTAAGGCGCCAGTTTTGCCAGTGCACCAAGCATTCCAAGAACCACGGCTAAAAGTAAAGAAAGTACGGCAACCTCTATCGTTACCAGAGCCCCTTTTAAAATTGAGGCTTCATATCCTTGTAGGTCCAGCATAGGTAAGTTCCTAATCCCTAAACTCAAAAGACCGACCGTCGACGACTTCTAGGAACAAGCCAACGGTCGCTCAGCGGCAGCTTAATCACCGTAAACATCATAGTTAAAGTACTTACCTGCAATTTCTTGGTAAACACCTTTCTCACGCAATGACAAGATGGCAGCATCTAGCTTCTTAGTTAAGTCTTTATCTTGCTTACGAACCGCAATACCAAAACCCTCACCGAACCATTTTGGATCCGTTAGAGAAGGGCCAACAAATTCGTATGCGTCACCACCCTCTTTATTCAATACGCCCGCTTCAAGCGCCGATGCGTCGCCCAGTACTGCCGCAACACGACCGCTTGCAAGATCTAAGTAAGCTTCATCAAATGAGCCGTAACGTACGATTTCAACTTTGTCGCCGTAGTTGTCTGTCAGGAACTTATCGTGAGTGGTCGCACGCTGAACAGCGATTTTTTGACCGTCAAGGTTATTAAAGTCTAAGTTCGCACCTTTTTTTGCAATGTATTTATTTGGAATCAGTGCGTATTTCCCTGTGAAATCAACTCTCTTCTTACGCTCTTCAGTGATCGACATTGCCGCGATAATCGCATCGTATTTTCGAGCAAGTAAAGAGGGGATGATGCCGTCCCAATCTTGCGCAACGATCTCACATTCCACTTTCATCTCTGCGCAAAGTGCATTCGCCATGTCCACGTCAAAACCTGTCAAAGAACCATCGGGTTCAGTCTGGCTAAACGGCGGGTAAGCTCCCTCGATGCCAAATCGTACGGTACTCCACTCCTTCGCCTGTACGGCACCAGACACAACTGCGGCAGCAAGCGTTGCTGCAAATAACCACTTTTTCATTTCCATACTCCTGTGATTGTTTTGTTTGATTTTAATTATTGTGCTCAATGGGAGGCAAAAAACTGCCGCCTGAAAAATTTTAGTAGATAGACGAGATAAATTGCTGTAACCGCTCCGAATCTGGGTTTGTAAATAGCTTAGCTGGATCTCCCTGTTCTTCCACTAAACCTTGATGTAAAAACATCACATGGTTAGATACGTCACGTGCAAAGGCCATTTCATGGGTAACAACGAGCATGGTCCGACCTTCATCTGCCAAATCTCGCATCACACCCAACACCTCTCCAACCAGCTCAGGATCGAGTGCGGAGGTAGGTTCATCGAACAGCATCACTTCGGGATCAACAGCAAGAGCACGAGCGATGGCCGCGCGTTGCTGCTGACCACCAGACAGGTGTCCTGGGTAATAGTCTTTTCGCTCGTACAACCCTACTTTTTTCAAGATTAACTCTGCGTTTTCGATAGCTTGCATCTTAGGTACACCGAGAACATGTACTGGTGCTTCAATCACATTTTCTAGTACCGTTAAATGTGACCAAAGGTTAAAGCCCTGAAACACCATGGCCAAGCGTGATCGAATACGTTGGACTTGTTTTTCGTCGACTGGGATAGGCTCCCCTGCTCGGTTATCTTTCATCTGGATAAGCTCGCCCTTTACCCAAATTTCTCCGGCAGTTGGGGTTTCGAGAAGGTTAATACATCTTAGGAAGGTACTCTTGCCGGACCCGGAAGAGCCAATGATAGAAATAACATCGCCTTTGTGAGCGGCAAGTGAGATGCCTTTGAGGACTTCATTCGGTCCAAATGTTTTGTGCAGGTCTTTTATATCTAGCGCTGGTACATCATTCATTGCGCCTTACTCCCTGTGTTCTAGTCACTGCAATAAGGGACTCCGCCCTCCTTTCGTTAAAATAAGCTATCATCACCCTTACTGAGTTGCAACAAATTATCAACCTTGCAAACACGACTATACATACAAAAAATATGGAACAATATGCAACTTATAGCCAATAAGTCTTTAAATGTTGAATATTAAACACAAAAAGCCCCTCAGTTGAGGGGCTTAACAAACAAATAATTAACAACTAGTTTTTGCCATTCTCGATAATGACTACATTTTCTTTTAGGAGGCGCAATTTACGCTTTTTCACGTCGCTGGCAGTTGAAACTAAACCATTTACATCCGAAAAGTCAGAAACTGATGCAGTAACTACACTCTGAATATCAAAGCTGTTATTTAAAAAGTACATGATAGAGTCACTTTTGAGTGAATCTAGAGCAGCAGCACTTACCTCTAACCTGTCCACACTATTATTTGGCACTAGCACTTCTTCTGAACTTTCCATGAACACTTGGTTGCTATTAGGTTTAGCAAAGATACTTTGATAGAAGTTACGATTACCATTGTTCGTCGAAGAGCGTATGTGAGTACGTTGGATGTCAAAATCATCTGTATTAAAACCTACTGCATTTAAACAAATTTTGCCCAAAGAGCAGTTTGCCAAAACCATAGATGAATCGAAATTGCTTACGAATGGCGCGTAAATATTCAAGTCAGAACCATCGTATGAGTGCAACGAAGAATAATTCCAATTGCCTGACGTGGTTGTCCCGCCTAGCTCAGCAGTCCATCCACTCGCACTAAGGTTTGAGTTTGTGTAAGAAAGCGAATTCGTTGAATTGTAGATTGGCTGCCATTGGTATATCTCATTATGTAAACCAACCTCTACAGCACTATTGTTGTTAAGCGTAATACCATTCACAGTGAGATTAACATCGTTACGACTAACCGGATTCATAAAAATCGTAGGAGCACTCGCTGGAGGGTTATTTACATCATAAATAGCCGAACCATCTGCCAACACAAAATAATTTAAGTCGCCATACTGACCGGAAGAAAGCGAATCGAAGGCAGTAATCAAAACCTTTTTAGTCGTATTTAACGGAGCAGCAACCGGAATGTTTGACGCAACCGAATGACCATCAACTTGAGCATCCACATAACTACTTTGATAGAACTTAGTGGCACTGCTGTTCTGCGCAACCGTAATTACAGCATTGTCAGAACGATTTTGTTTATTGTTCTGTTCGCCCAATAAACACGCATTCGAAGAACTCTGCAACTGCCTTACATTGACGATCATGCTCTGCAAAAATTCTTTTTGAACAGCAAACATATAAACGTCTTGAGTTCCACCTATGGTCCCATCCAACTCTTCAAGTGAGACATAACCTTCATTTGGCACTTTTGCTGAATCAATCGTTACCTTTCCGTTAGAGGGAATATTGTCAATGGTTTGATCGGAAATAACAGTACCATCAGCATTGTGAAACAGAACTTTAAATCCAGCATTTGCCACTTTTGCCGTGATTACCTTATCGGTACTGCCTGCCAACTCATCGTAAATAACACAACCAGCTTTCACATTACTCTTATTTTCAGCATATAAGTGGACAACTTGCCACGTGTATTTCGGTGCGGGAGCTGGACCACCACCGCCACCGCCACCACCGCCGCCTCCGCAGCCGACCATTAATCCGGAAATAATTGCCACTAGCGGCAGTGTTGTAAGCTGTTTCATGTCTTCTTCCTAAACTGAGCGGCAATGATTAGCCAAAAAATCGTCTTTGCAAATCTTTAGCAAAAATGAAGCCAGTTTTTAATGCCTTTTATTGATGTCATCAATAAAGTCACGATTCATTCGCCGTTTGAAGACAGGGTTGTGCTCCCGATCGGTTTCATCGTTGTCGGTTAAGAAAATAAACTTTCGCCAAATATGCACATAGCCGCATAAAAAATAAAAGTTTGTCTATAATGTACGCGTTAAAAAAAGTTTAGGTAGCGCTGATCGAACGCCAATATTTATCGAGATTTTTGAGCATTTATTGATTTAGTTTAAGGTTTACAGCATTTTTTTAGTTTAGTGTTGAGTTGTGGTTAGGGAAAACCTCATTGTCAGTAGTGACCATATTTATAGTTTTATGCCCGCGCATGTGTCTGTTTAAGACTATACATATTGTTATTCATTAAGTGTGTACTGCTCTCCACCTAACCATGGAGATAGCTGGCTCAACGGCGAATCAGTACGAGTTTTTTTCTACTAATAAGGTAGGTATGTCATGGCAGAGCAATTTGCTAAAGCTTGGGAAGGTTTTGCGGCAGGCGACTGGCAAAACGAAGTAAACGTTCGTGATTTCATTCAGAAGAACTACACTCCGTACGAAGGCGACGAATCTTTCCTAGTTTCTGAGGGCACTGAAGCGACAAACAAGCTTTGGGCCAAGGTAATGGAAGGTATCAAAATAGAGAACGCAACTCACGCGCCTGTTGATTTCGATACTTCAGTTATCTCTACCGTTACTGCGCACGATGCAGGCTACATCGAAAAAGACCTAGAAACTATCGTAGGTTTACAAACTGAGGCTCCTTTAAAGCGTGCAATCATTCCTAACGGTGGCATCCGTATGGTTGAGGCTTCTTGTAAAGCTTATGATCGCGAGCTTGACCCACAAGTTAAGAAGATCTTTACAGAATACCGTAAAACGCACAACACTGGCGTATTCGATATCTATACTCCAGATATTCTAGCATGCCGTAAATCAGGCGTTCTAACCGGGCTTCCTGATGCTTACGGACGTGGTCGTATCATTGGTGACTACCGTCGTATTGCTCTGTACGGTATCGACCGCCTAATGGAAGATAAGCTAGCTCAATTCAAGTCTCTACAAGTGCGTTTTGAGAATGGTGAAGATCTACAAATGACGATGCAGCTTCGCGAAGAGATCGCTGAACAGCACCGTGCACTTGGCCAAATGAAAGTGATGGCTGAGAAATATGGTTGTGATATCTCTCGTCCAGCAGAAACGGCACAAGAAGCAATCCAATGGACTTACTTTGGTTACCTAGCTGCGGTTAAGTCTCAAAACGGCGCAGCAATGTCTCTAGGTCGTACTTCTACTTTCCTCGATATCTACATCGAACGTGATATCGCAGAAGGTAAGATCACTGAAGTCGACGCACAAGAGATGATCGACCACTTCGTAATGAAACTTCGTATGGTTCGTTTCCTACGTACTCCTGAGTACGATGATCTGTTCTCTGGCGACCCAATCTGGGCAACAGAGTCTATGGGTGGTATGGGCCTTGACGGTCGTACGCTAGTGACGCGTTCAAACTTCCGTTTCCTAAACTCTCTGTACACTATGGGCCCTTCTCCAGAGCCAAACATCACTGTACTTTGGTCTGAGCAATTACCTGAAGGCTTCAAAAAATTCTGTGCAAAAGTGTCTATCGATACTTCATCAATCCAGTACGAGAACGATGACCTGATGCGTCCGGACTTCGAGTCTGATGACTACGCTATCGCATGTTGTGTATCACCAATGATCATTGGTAAACACATGCAATTCTTCGGTGCTCGCGCTAACCTAGCTAAGACTCTTCTATACGTTATCAACGGTGGTGTGGATGAGAAACTGAAGATCCAGGTTGGTCCTGAGATGCCTAAGATCACTGATGAAGTTCTCGATTTTGATGATGTGTGGGGCAAGCTAGACCACTTCATGGATTGGCTGGCAAAACAGTACGTAACTGCACTAAACAGCATCCACTTCATGCACGACAAGTACAGCTACGAAGCAGCACTAATGGCTCTGCATGACCGCGACGTTCGTCGTACTATGGCTTGTGGTATCGCTGGTCTGTCTGTTGCAGCAGACTCACTATCTGCAATCAAGCACGCGAAAGTTAAACCAGTTCGTGACGAAGATGGCATAGCAATCGACTTTGAAATCGATGGCGATTACCCTAAATTTGGTAACAACGATGCTCGCGTAGATGACATCGCTTGTGAACTTGTTGAAGTATTCATGAACAAGATTCGTCAGCTGAAGACTTATCGTGACTCAATCCCAACTCAGTCTATCCTGACTATCACTTCAAACGTGGTATATGGTAAGAAGACGGGTAACACACCTGACGGCCGTCGCGCGGGTGCTCCTTTCGCACCAGGTGCTAACCCTATGCACGGCCGTGACGAAAAAGGCGCAGTTGCATCTCTAACGTCTGTTGGTAAATTGCCGTTTGCCCATGCAAAAGATGGTATCTCTTACACGTTCTCTATCGTACCTAACGCTCTAGGTAAAGATGAAGGTTCACAACGCGCTAACCTTGCAGGCCTAATGGATGGCTATTTCCACCATGAATCTGGTATTGAAGGTGGCCAGCATTTAAACGTGAACGTGCTTAACCGTGAAACCCTAGAAGACGCGGTGAAGCACCCAGAGAAATACCCTCAGCTAACCATCCGTGTATCGGGTTACGCTGTACGCTTCAATTCTCTGACTGCAGAGCAGCAAGCTGACGTAATCGCACGTACATTCACTGAGTCTCTATAAGACCGATTGAATTAGCACTCTGAGTAATAATTAAAAGGCCGATGCTTAGCAACATCGGCCTTTTTTCGTTTCTTGGACTAAAGTTGCGACATTGTGGGAGATTTTGTGTGTGATCTTCCGTATGATGCGAAAAAAGCTGGCAAAAAAAATATATGAAACTTAGTAAATTACTCGTCCTTGCTCTGCTGTCTCCTGCGGCAGTTGCTTCCACCAAATCCACAGTCTCCTTTACTCTAGATAACGATGGTATCTTTGGCGTTGACCAAGACTACACCAATGGCATTTTCCTTTCTTACGCGACAGAAAAACTTCGTGAAGATAAAGAGTGGAATTGGTTTACACTCAATAATAACAGCCAAAATAACGTCGATAAAATTGAAATCGTGCTCGGTCATAAGATGTTCACACCCAGTCAAATCGAAGCTGATTACCCTCTTACGAACGAACGACCTTACGCTGGCTACCTTCATACCGAAATCAACTACATCTCATTGACTGATGATAAAGCCGTTCGCTACAACTTCACGGTAGGTGCAACAGGTGAGAGCTCGTTTTCAGAGAAAGCGCAGGAACTAGTACACGGCATTACAGGCTCACCGGACCCTAAAGGTTGGGATTACCAGATTGATGATGGAATCGCCTTCAGCGTTGGTTACCGCGCATTCAACAAATTGATACGCAGTGAAGGTGAAGACACACAGTGGGAAATCACCAATGTAAACGATATCAATGCAGGTAACTTCCGAAGTGATGTTTCACAAGGTGTGATGTTCCGTTGGGGTACTGACCTAGCAAGCAGCATTGGCGCTGCAAACATCAGTGTTGAGAGCCCATTCCATGCCAGTATGCTGGCCAAAAGCTCTTCTAGTTGGTTCTTATTTACTGGTTTTGAAGGTCGCTACCGCTTCAATGATATCACCATTGAAGGTGATCGCTCCGGTTTACCTGAGCCATCTGAACAATATGATGTGACGTTACAAAACTGGCAAGCGAGTGCTGTCGCTGGTGCCACTTGGTATAACCAAAACTATGGCGCAAGTTTAACATTTACCGTGAAAACACCGGACTATGAAGAAGCCCAAACCGACGTTTACGGTACTGGCTCTCTATCTTTGTTTGCTTTCTTTTAACGAAAAGCCACTTCGATGGCGTGTGAGCCTTCACTCGCCATTTTCTTCACTCATTATCTCGCCAACAAACTCCGCTTTGACTGTTTTAACCCTTCAATTTGTAATAAAATAACGCCTAGAATTGATTATAAATGAGAGCAAAAGATGTCAACTACTGGTCGTATTCACTCGTTCGAGTCATGTGGTACCGTAGACGGGCCTGGTATTCGTTTTATCGTCTTCTTGCAAGGCTGCTTAATGCGCTGTAAATATTGCCACAACCGTGATACTTGGGATACGCATGACGGCAAGGAAGTGACAGTAGAAGAGATTATTGCTGAAGCAAAAACCTATCGTCATTTCATGAATGCATCAGGTGGCGGCATTACTTGTTCTGGCGGCGAAGCAATGCTTCAGCCTGAATTTGTGCGTGACTTCTTCCGCGCAGCTAAAGCTGAGGGCATTCATACCTGCCTAGACACTAACGGCTATGTCCGCAAGCATACCGAGGTTATCGACGAAGTGTTGGATGCGACTGACCTTGTCATGCTTGACCTTAAGCATATGAAAGACGAGACCCATCAGGAATTCATCGGCGTCTCTAATCGCCGCGTTTTAGATTTTGCTCGTTACCTCCATAAGGTTGGTCAAAAAACTTGGATCCGTTATGTCGTTGTTCCGGGCTACACTGACGAGCCCGAAGCTGCGCACATGCTTGGTGAGTTCATTGAAAACATGGATAACATAGAGAAGGTCGAACTTCTGCCTTACCATAAGCTTGGCGCACACAAATGGGAAGCGCTTGGTATTGAATATCCGCTTGAGGGTGTCAATCCCCCATCAAAAGAGACCATGGATGAAATCCAATCAATCCTTTCCCAATATCATCCAAATGTGAAATACTAAATGACATTCAGCTATTAAGTTGAACGTTACATTAGGCTTATGAACAGATTGAAGATACCAGCAGATTGCTGGTATTTTTTTACCCATACACCACACTGGTATTTGGTTCGAACAAACAAATGGAATGAGCCTCATGCCCTATCGTACTCATATTGGACGTATTAAAAAATACTAAGCCGTAAGCAGAGCACAAAGGAAAAACGTAGGACAACACATGGATTGGTTTAATTTCGTTTCGGTCATCATTGTTTGCTGGGTCGCCGTCATTTACTGCCTACCGGATTGGCGACAAGTCGTCTGGCCGAAAATGGAACAAGAAAAGCCATTCCAACATTTGGTCTTCGCGACACTGTTCCTTCTTAGTATTTTGTGGACAGCTAAAGCTGGGGTGAAAGAAGGGTTACAAATCCATTTTCTGGCTGTAACAACGCTAACCTTGATGTACGGTTGGCGGATGGCTTTTCTGATGTGTATCCCTGTTATAGTGGTCAATTATCTGATTTATGACATTCCACTCCCTACACTACCAAGCGCGCTTATACTTTCTGCGCTGGTGCCAATACTCATTAGCCACCTCATTTTTCTGCTCAGCTATCAATACCTACCACGCAATATATTTGTTTTCATTTTTGCGGCAGGGTTCTTCAATGGTGCGCTCACTGGTAGCCTACATTTACTTATCAACGCTTTTTATTACCTTACTGTCGGTGATTACGACTGGCAAACCATCCAACATAACTACTTTGTTTTCGTCCCATTACTTGCTTTCCCGGAGGGGCTCCTGAACGGAATGTCACTGGCCGTGTTAACGGTTTTCAAACCAGAGTGGTTAAGAGTCTTTTCAGACCGAGACTATATATACAACCATTATCGTAAATAAGCAGTCACCACCAAAGAGGCTCGGTATTTGCGGACAGAATAAATTCAGCAATTCTTAGTATTTTCTATATTAAATAGGTGTTGAGATCATGTTTCACCTTCGCTCGAAACGTTAAGCTAAGCACATTAATAATGTATTAGATTATTTAGTGAGGTCATCATGGAAATGTCAAACGCTCAACGTTTGATCCTATCAAACCAATACAACCTAATGTCTCAACTTGACCCTAGCAACTCGGCGAAATACAGCCGCCTGCGAACTATTGTAGAACGTGGCTACGAACTGCAAATGCACGAACTGAACAAAAACTTTGGCTGCATCACTGAAGCCGAATGTCGCGAAGTCATTGACATCATGGAGATGTACCACGCGATGCAAGAGTCAAACAAAATGCTGGACGACGAGGAACGCGACAAATTTGATCAACGTCGTCAACAATTCCTTGGCTTTGATATCGCCACAGAAGCACAACAAGTCCACTACGTTCGCTTTCTCGTGGACTCTGAAGGCCTCTACCCTCAGTTTGATAAGGCAGACCATCACTTTAACAGCCAAATACCAATGCTAGACAAATACCGCCGCATGCTTAAAACATGGCGCAATTGTCCGCGTCAATACCACTTGTGCGCAAACGAACTGGCGCAAATCTTTAACGCATAGTTCATCAAACATCTGAAAAGGAGCGAAAATGCGCTCCTTTTTCTTTACCCCTATCACATCTCAGCCCTCTCGTTAGACCTGATTAAGGCGTTTCTTCTCCGCAATTTAAGAACGTACCACTAGTAATATTGTTCTTACACTTGCTAGCGGATTTCTATTGCATCGTTCCCTTGCTCAAATTGTTAAATCTCTAAACAGTGATTTAACTTTCACTTTTACAATAAATTCATAATTGTTAAGCAAAATTGGAAATCCCCGACTAGGCTTAAAGTGGGAAAGGGAGAGATTGAATAACGCTTATCCATCGCTTTCTGTTGCACTGAAAAATAGTCCACAAAGCAAAATCTATGGTGTGATCTGGCTTGTGTCCAGTACAAACCAAACGTGATAACAGGACGTATAACTCGTACAACGAAAGGCATAAAAAGAGTGGGTAAGCCTGCGTAAACGTTTGTCGGTAGACTGACTAGTTAAAGGGGAAAGCGACATGAGTATTTTTGACCACTATCAATCAAGATATGAAGCAGCAAAAGATGAAGAGATGTCGTTACAGGATTTCTTGGCCCTGTGTAAAGACGACAAAAGTGCTTACGCTAATGCAGCAGAGCGCCTGCTTCTGGCTATCGGAGAGCCTGAAGTCATTGACACTGCTAAAGACCCAACGCTGAGCCGTATATTCTCCAATCGTGTCATCTCACGCTATGAAACCTTCAAAGACTTTTACGGTATGGAAGACGCAATTGAACAGATTGTTTCTTACCTCAAACACGCAGCGCAAGGTTTAGAAGAACGCAAACAAATCTTATATCTGCTCGGCCCTGTTGGTGGTGGTAAATCGTCACTTGCCGAGAAGCTAAAAGCGTTAATGGAAAAAATGCCAGTTTATGTATTGAGTGCTAACGGCGTACGAAGCCCGGTTAACGACCACCCATTCTGCCTTTTTAACCCAACGGAAGATGGTGAGATCCTTAAGAAAGAGTACGGTATTGAACACCGTTACTTACGCTCAATCATGTCACCATGGGCAGCGAAACGTCTGCATGAATTTGGTGGCGACATCACCAAATTCAAAGTGCTTAAAGTTAGACCTTCCATTCTCGACCAAGTAGCGATTGCGAAAACCGAGCCCGGCGATGAAAATAACCAAGACATTTCATCTTTAGTTGGTAAAGTCGATATTCGTCAGCTCGAGCATTACTCGCAAGACGACCCAGATGCCTACAGCTACTCTGGCGCCCTGTGTAAAGCGAACCAAGGCTTGATGGAATTCGTTGAGATGTTCAAAGCGCCAATCAAGGTTCTTCACCCACTTTTGACGGCAACCCAAGAAGGTAACTTCAACGGCACCGAAGGTTTATCGGCGATTCCATTCGATGGCATGATACTAGCGCACTCAAACGAATCGGAGTGGCAAACCTTCCGTAACAACAAGAATAATGAAGCGTTCTTGGACCGTGTATACATAGTGAAGGTACCTTACTGCCTACGTGTATCGGAAGAAGTGAAGATCTACCAGAAACTGCTTGAAAACAGTGAACTTTCCAAAGCGCCTTGTTCTCCGAGTACACTCGAGACTCTGGCCCAATTCAGTATACTTTCTCGACTTAAAGAGCCTGAAAACTCATCCCTCTTTTCTAAAATGCGAGTGTACGACGGTGAGACACTGAAAGACACGGATCCAAAAGCGAAGAGCTACCAAGAGTACCGTGACTATGCAGGTGTCGATGAAGGCATGAATGGCCTATCTACACGTTTCGCGTTTAAAATCTTATCGCGGGTATTTAACTTCGACCAGACTGAAGTGGCGGCCAACCCTGTTCATCTGTTCTACGTCATTGAACAGCAAGTAGAACGCGAGCAATTTCCTCCTGAAGCGGCCGAGAAATACCTTGAGTTTTTGAAAGGTTACCTAGTACCTCGCTATGTCGAGTTCATCGGCAAAGAAGTTCAGACTGCATATTTAGAATCGTACTCAGAATACGGTCAGAACATTTTCGACCGCTACGTAACGTACGCTGATTTTTGGATCCAAGACCAAGAATACCGCGATCCAGAAACTGGACAGCTGTTCGATCGCGCTTCTCTTAACGCTGAACTAGAGAAAATCGAAAAAACGGCTGGCATCTCCAATCCAAAAGATTTCCGCAACGAAATCGTTAACTTTGTGCTTCGTGCGAAGGCCAATAACAATGGTCTCAACCCGGTTTGGACCAGCTACGAAAAACTGCGCACAGTAATCGAGAAAAAAATGTTCTCTAACACAGAAGAACTGCTTCCGGTTATTTCATTCAATGCGAAAACCTCTTCTGAAGATCAGAAGAAACACGACGACTTTGTCGCTCGCATGATGGAAAAAGGTTACACAGAGAAACAGGTTCGCCTGCTTTCTGAGTGGTACCTACGAGTACGTAAGTCATCCTAACCAATTTGAGTTAGGTCGCTTGTGAAACATGAAGAGGGCTATTTCATGGCGCAATTTATAGACCGAAGGCTCAATGGCAAAAACAAGAGCGCTGTTAATCGACAGCGCTTCTTGAAGCGTCATAAAGAGCAGATTAAAGAGTCGGTAGCTGACGCAGTGAATCGACGCTCAATCACGAACACGGAAACGGGCGAAGACGTTGCAATACCGCACAAAGATATCAACGAACCTATGTTCCATCAGGGCAAAGGGGGTGAACGAGAGCGCGTGCACCCAGGCAACGACCAATTTATCACTGGTGACAAAATAGAACGTCCGAAAGGCGGTGGCCAAGGTGGTGGTGCTGGTGAAGGCAATGCTAGCCCCGACGGCGAAGGTCAGGATGAGTTCGTTTTCCAAATTTCAAAAGATGAGTATCTCGACATCCTATTTGAAGATTTAGAACTACCGAACCTTGAAAAAAATCAAATTGCTAAAATTACCGAGTGGAAAACACACCGCGCGGGTTATCAAACTGCTGGCATGCCGTCCAACATTGCGATTGTTCGTTCACTGCAACAATCGTTAGCACGACGCACTGCAATGACCGCAGGTAAAAAACGTCTTCTCACCGAGTTGGAGGATGAACTAACTCGCATCAAAAACATCGAGCCTGCTCAACAACTTGAAGAAAATCGCCTGAAGAAAGAAATTCAAGATCTGCGCAAGACCATTGAAAACGTACCATTCATCGATACTTTCGACTTACGTTTTAAAAACTATGAGAAGCGCCCTGTACCATCCAGTCAAGCAGTGATGTTCTGCCTGATGGACGTGTCAGGTTCTATGGACCAAGCCACCAAAGACATGGCAAAACGCTTCTATGTGCTTCTTTACCTATTTTTAACACGTACCTATGAGAACGTTGAAGTGGTATTCATTCGACATCATACCCAAGCCAAAGAAGTCGACGAGCATGAGTTTTTCTATTCACAGGAAACAGGGGGCACCATTGTGTCGAGCGCGCTCAAACTAATGCACGAGATCGTACAAGAACGCTACCCCGTAGGCCAGTGGAACATCTATGCCGCTCAAGCATCTGATGGGGATAACTGGGCGGATGATTCACCTCGTTGCCGAGAACTACTCATTAACAAGTTACTCCCCAACTGTCAGTACTATTCATACATCGAGATTACACGACGTACGCATCAAACCCTGTGGCATGAATATGAAAAGCTGTTTGAAGCCTTTCCAAACTTCGCCATGAAAAACATCCGCTCTGTAGAAGATATCTTCCCGGTCTTCCGAGAACTATTCCAAAAAGAAACAGCGTAAGGGGGCTAGCGATGAACACCGCAACGACAAACCTTTCGGGGGAGGCCCCGAAAAAGCGTAGAGAAAATATGCTACCAGATGGCCCCGACTGGACGTTTGAGCTGCTGGAACGCTACCATAAAGAAATAAAACGTGTCGCAGAACATTACCGTCTCGATACCTACCCCAATCAGATCGAGGTAATCACCTCGGAACAAATGATGGACGCGTACTCGAGCATAGGTATGCCCATCAACTACAACCACTGGTCTTTCGGTAAAAAGTTCATCCAGACGGAACAAAACTATAAGCACGGACAGATGGGATTGGCATACGAGATCGTCATTAACTCTGATCCATGCATCGCCTATTTAATGGAAGAAAATACCATTACCATGCAGGCACTGGTTATTGCTCATGCTTGTTATGGGCATAACTCCTTCTTTAAAGGTAATTACCTATTCCAAACTTGGACCGATGCTGGCTCAATTATAGATTATCTCCTGTTCGCTAAAAACTACATTGCGAAATGCGAGGAACGCTACGGGGTACATGAAGTCGAACAGCTGCTCGACTCTTGCCATGCCTTAATGAATTTTGGTGTGGACCGTTATAAACGCCCTGAAAAAATTTCTATCAACGAGGAGAAAGCGCGTCAGGAAGAGCGTGAGGCATACCTACAATCGCAAGTGAATCAGCTATGGCGAACTGTTCCGCAATCAAAAACGGAAGAGGAAGACACAAAAATTCGCTTCCCCAGTGAGCCGCAAGAGAACTTACTCTATTTCTTTGAGAAACACGCCCCTCTTCTTGAACCATGGCAACGTGAGATTTTGCGTATCGTGCGCAAGGTAAGTCAATACTTCTACCCACAGAAGCAAACTCAGGTCATGAATGAGGGCTGGGCGACTTTCTGGCACTACACCATACTTAATCATCTTTATGATGACGGCTTAGTGTCTGAGAAGTTCATTCTCGAGTTTCTACACAGCCACACTAGCGTGGTTGCGCAGCCATCATATAACAGTCCGTACTTTAGCGGCATTAACCCTTACGCACTTGGCTTTGCGATGTTTCGCGACATCAAACGTATCTGTGAAGAGCCAACAAACGAAGACAAAGAGTGGTTCCCTGAGTTAGCAGGATCAGACTGGCTAGAAGCGGTTCACTTTGCGATGCATAACTTCAAGGACGAGAGCTTTATTAGCCAATATTTGTCACCGAAACTCATGCGTGATTTTAAATTGTTTGCCATCAACGATGATGATCGCAAAAATTTCATCGAAGTTGCAGCCATTCATGATGAGATGGGGTACCGACGCATACGCGAAACTCTGGCGGCGCAGTACAACTTGGCGAATCTGGAGCCGAACATTCAAGTCTTTAACGTGGATGTCCGTGGTGACCGTTCGCTCACGTTACAATACGTCCCTCATAACCGAATTCCTTTGGATAACAGTTACGAAGAGGTATTGAAGCACGTGTATCGCTTATGGGGCTTCGATGTCATTTTAGAAGAAGTCAAAGACACAGGACACCGAGAAATCCTCTCAACCTGTCCGAAACGAAATCAATACGACACCAATATCTAGCTTGTATATCAGCTAAGTTTTGTGGAATCTATCCCACCGTCATGAAAAAAGGCTCCTAGAAAAGGAGCCTTACTAATCTAAAAAACCACAGTGGCAAACATATTATGCTTGCGTAGCAACAAATGCTCGCACTAACTCTAAATCTTCTGGTGTGTCGACACCCGCCGCTGGCGCTTCTTTTGCAACCTCAACATGAATATTTTCTCCGTACCAAAGCACTCGAAGTTGCTCCAAGCACTCGATTTGCTCAAGGGGGCTTGGCTGCCAATTCACATAAGTATTGATAAAGCCTGCACGATAAGCATAGATGCCGATATGACGCATCAATGGATTCACGATCGTTTTGTCTTGTTGAGAAAAATGGTCACGATCCCAAGGAATCGTTGCTCGACTGAAGTACATGGCATAACCACGCTTGTCCGTCACCACTTTTACTGCGTTCGGGTTGAAGACTTCCAGCTCCGATTCAATCTCAACCGCAAGCGTTGCCATTGGTGCATCGCAACCTGCTAAGTTATCAGCCACTTGACGAATAATAGACGGCGGAATTAACGGTTCATCACCCTGAACATTCACCACAATGTGATCGGCAGGAATAGCCATTTTTTCTACCACTTCTGCAAGTCGCTCAGTACCAGATTCATGATGGGGAGAAGTCATACAGACCTTACCACCAAACTGCTCTGCTGCCGCCGACACGCGCTCATCGTCGGTTGCAATAATCACATCTTCAGCGCCTGCTTGTAATGCTTGTTCGTAAACCCATTGGATCATTGGTTTACCACCAATATCCGCCAATGGCTTACCCGGTAAGCGGCTTGACGCGTAACGCGCAGGAATAACAACCGTAAAAGACATTAGCGCCCCTCGTCCATACTCATGGTTCTTGCTTCTGGCTCCAACAGAACTGGAATACCCTCTTTGATTGGGTAAGCAAGGCGATCCAGTTTGCAGATCAACTCTTGATTTTCTTTATCGTACGTCAGCTTACCTTTGCACACAGGGCAAGCTACAATCTCAAGCAGACGGTGATCCATAAGTCGCTTTAACCTCTTTTATTCGCTTTAAAATTCGTTCTGCATCGCTGATTTCAAATTGAGCAGAAACGGGCAGATACCACCAATTGTCTTGCGCATAACTGTCGCATTTGACGGCATCCTTTTCTGTCATAATCACATTTGCTCCCTGTAGAGCCAATGCCTGTAATTCTTGCTGGTCAAAGTCTTGATGATCGGCAAAGCCTTTCGTCACTTTGATGTCCGCATTCATTGCGGTAAGTGTATTAAAAAATCTTGGTGGATGCCCAATTCCTGCAAACGCAACAAGATCATGCAGTTCACGCACCTCAACTTGCTGCTTAGTCTTTAAATTTATCGCTTTAGCGGGCGATAACAACATGGGCATTTCATTTTGCAGCGCTTGACCACCATTGGTAATGATAAAGTCGACCTCAGCAAGACGCTCTACCCCTTCACGAAGTGGTCCAAGGGGAATTAGGCTTTCATTACCAAAGCGGCGATTACCATCAACGATAACAAACTCGATATCTCGCTCTAAGGCGTAATGCTGCAGCCCATCGTCAGTAATGATGATGTCGACGCCCATTCCTATTAATGCTTTCACTGCATTGGCACGAACCGGATCCACTGCCACAGGCGCACCGGTACGGCGATGAATCAGTTTTGGCTCGTCACCACAGTGTTTCGCTGGCGTATTATCATTCAGAACGAGCGGATACTGCGGCGCTTTTGCACCATAGCCTCGAGACACGACACCAGGCTTAAAGCCAAGTTGTTGCAATTGTTCGACCAGCCATACCACAACTGGTGTTTTACCATTACCACCAGCGGTAATATTACCAACCACAACAACAGGCACAGGCGCTCTGTACGCTTGTTTTTTCCCAGATTGATATTGCTGTCGCTTAGACCGACTAATCACGCCAAATAACAGGCTCAGTGGCCACAATAATGGCCAAAGCAAGTATTTGAGGGGATGGTTTTCAAACCAGATCTTTTCAACCACGTTTGTTAAGCGCCAAACTGGATACGGTGAAGCTGAGCATATGCACCATCTTTTGCAATTAAATCTGCGTGGCTACCGCGCTCAACAATTTCCCCTTCATCGACAACCAAAATTTCATCCGCATTCTCAATCGTAGATAAGCGGTGGGCAATGACTAATACCGTTCTGTCTTTTTGTAGCTCATCCAAAGCGGACTGGATTGCACGCTCTGATTCAGTATCTAGAGCAGATGTTGCCTCGTCAAGGATCAGGACTGGCGCATCACGCAGCAAGGCTCGAGCAATCGCGACACGTTGACGCTGACCGCCAGAAAGACTTGCACCATTCTCGCCAATCATTGCATCTAGCCCGTTATCCATTTTGCTGATGAACTCCATTGCATGAGCGAGACTAGCGGCACGTTCAATATCTTCACGTGAGTACTTGTCTTCTGTCGCGTAAGCAATATTGTTAGCAATCGTATCGTTGAACAGATGCACATTTTGCGAGACGAGAGCAAACTGCTCTCGTAAGTTTTTGAGCTCAAAATCACGGATATCGTGTCCATCGAGCGTTATTTCACCACTGTTCACATCGTAAAAACGGTTAAATAAGTTCGCTATCGTACTTTTACCTGAGCCTGAGCGCCCTACCAAAGCAACGGTTTTACCTCTTGGGATATCAAAGCTGACATTATTCAATGCAGGCTTCTCTGTCCCTTCGTAGGTAAAGCTCACATTCTTTACTGAAACATCGCCAAGCACACGATCTACCGTGAACTTACCTTCGTTCTTCTCTGGTTCTAAGTCGACCAATGCAAACAAGGTCTGGCTCGCTGCCATACCTCGTTGAAACTGTGATGTTACGTTTGTCAGTGCTTTAAGCGGACGCATCAAACCAAACATCGCAGAGAATACAACGGTAAAGGTACCCGGAGTTAACTGCTCTTTGATTGAATCAATACTTGCTAAGTACAGCACCACAACAATGGCTATCGACGCGATCATTTGAATAATTGGGTTTGCTGCGGCTTGAGCTGTGACCAACTTCATGCTTTGTTGGCGCATTTGGTTACTGACTTTTTCAAAGCGCTTGCCTTCAATATCTTGACCACCGTAGCTCAATACGACTTTGTGACCTTTCAGCATTTGCTCTGCCGAGGCAGTTACATTGCCCATCATCGTCTGCATGTTTTTTGAGATCTTTCTGAATCGTTTGGAAACAACACTAATACCAAACGCGACGACAGGTGCAACGGCAAACAAAACCAGTGACAGTTGCCAGCTGTTATAGAACATCAAAACCAGCAAACCAATAATACTCGCGCCTTCACGCACTATGCTCACTAACGCTTGGCTGGTCGCCGCAGAAACTTGCTCAGAGTCGTAAGTAATACGAGAAAGTAGACTGCCTGTTTGTTCTTTATCAAAGTAAGAAACTGGCATATGCATAAAGTGATTAAACACCATGCGGCGAATTTTCATCACTACATTGCCGGATACCCAGCTCAAGCAGTAGGTGGAGACAAAACCACTCACACCACGAATAAACATCATGGCGAAAACAATTAATGGAAGCGTACGTAGGAAATCTGACTCAGCGCTACCAAAACCCTCATCAAGCAATGGTTTTAGTAAAGAGATCATATAAGTATCAGAGGCAGCATTAACAACCAATGCTACAACAGCAACGATTAGACCTGATTTATATAAGCGGATAAATTGCCATAGACGCTTAAACGTCTGCCAAGTTGTTTCATCAGTATTTATCGACATAGAAGTGCTTTATTTCCTTACATTAAGACTATTATTCTACTCCCTTACGCAGCATCTGCCTATACCAAGGCTCAATTGTCTCACTACGTTTCACTGCAAAGTACCAATTGTCTCGCTCAATAAACACCGATACCTGGCCATGATTTCCCGTATCCAGCCAATGGGCATTCACTTCCTGATACGCCGATAAGACATTTTCCGCAGGCATGCCCCATTGATTATTTTTTGCTAAAGAGGCTATCGCTAATGTTGGAGATACGACTTGAACCAATGCGGGATTCGAAGAACTCTTGCTGCCATGGTGGGGAACCAACATCACATCACTGACTAGCTTCTGCGGCTCACGCATGAGTATCCACTCGCTGACCGCTTCAATATCCCCCGTTAGTAACAGTTTAAAATCCGATCCTTTATCAACAACTCGAACAACACAGGAGTGGGGGTTATAAGCTCGTTGTACTTGGTTTGGAGGCCAAAGAACCTCAAAGTCTAATCCTTGCCAGAGCCAGCGTTCACCAGCAATACAAGATTGGTAATTTGAATAATTTTGGCTACTGAATTTCTGCGTTGGCGAAAAATGCTGCTCTATGTACTCTTTCCCCCCAGCATGGTCCGAATCAGCGTGACTAATAATGAATTTATCGATGAAATCAAAGCCTCTGCGGTGCAATATAGGTGCGATCACTTGCTGCGCGATACTTCCTGACTGCCAAATTTTCCCAGTGTCATAAAGAGCCACCTTTCCTTGCTTCTCGATTAATACAGCAAGACCGTGTCCGACATCTAACACATCGACACGCCAAGCGCTGGTTCCACGTTCATAAAAAATGCTGACACCAGTGACGACCGAAATAATCGGAAACAATGCTCTTTTGCTCAAAAATCGCTTCAACAGCCCACAAAGAGCCAGTGCAGACATAGATAAAGTCAAAGGCAAACTTAAGGTATACCAACTCCCTACCGCAAACTGTAGCGACCATGTCAGTGGTAACAACACCCAATCAAGTAGTTGCCAAAGGGCCTCTGCCAGTTGAGAAATAATTGGGGTTGCAATCAACGCCAGGAATATCAGAGGGACGACCAAAAAGCCAAAAAAAGGAATGAAGATCAGATTGTAAGCGATGGAGACCAAACTCGTGCCTGAGAAAAACACACCACTTATCGGTATGATAAGAAAAGTAAGTATTAACTGTATTTTTAGCAGATGGCTTAGCTTGGTTTGCCAGCTGCCACGTGGATGTTGAACCACATTCACGGCCAAAAGCACAGCAACGACGGATAAATAAGACAGCCAGAAACTCAGAGTGAATGAAGCAAAGGGCTCAATGAAAAGTTGTATTGAGACAGCAAGCAATAACACTTGCCAAGGTGACCAATAAACCCTGGCAGACTTGTGAACGAGATAAATAACACAAACTGAAAAAGCACGCGTTGTCGGCAAAGAAAAGTCTGCCAACCACGCATAAATTAACGCAGACAGTAACCCAATAACAAAAGGAAGGTATATGTACTTGGGTAAACATAGTCGAATAACAAAACCTAAGCTCATGCCAAACGCAAACGCCATACCAATGTGCAATCCAGAAATGGAGACCAAATGCAGCAATCCGCTGTCTCGTAAAGACTGCCAATCCGACTTGGTAAGCTGTGAGCGGTCACTAAAGGCCAACGCGCTAATTAAAGGAAAATGGTCAAGTTCAGAAATATAACCATGAACGGCTTGAATAATTTGCTGTCGAAATGTAGAACGGGTGCGGATACGCCAAGTGGCGTCGGCAGAGGCGACGGCTCTTGCGACAATGCCCCTTCCGATCGCTTGCTTTTCTGCATCGTATCCCGCCTCATTCCTTAAACCCAAAATAGGTTTTATGGTCACCTGAGTAGTAAACTCACTGTTAACAGGCAGTGGGAAAGCGGTTATTAATCGGATTTTTGGTTTAAGAAACGGTAACAGATTTTGAGAATTGACCTGATTGATCTGCGCAATGCCTTCATATCCATGACTTATTTTCCGAAAAGGGCTGTCAACTTTACCATTTATGGTAATATTCACCTCTGATTGAAATAGGGCTTGTCTTTGATGTTTCATCACATTGCCGTGGATAACGACAACCATACAGCCCCAAATTGCGCCTATGCTCAATAAGCCACGACGTAATTTGATAATTGTACCAGTGGTAATTATGCCCAGCAGCAACCATCGCCAATCTGGCATCGTCGGCCACCACACAGACGAAATAACGCTCGCTACAAATAACGCCAAGGTCAAACTTTTTTCCAAGAGAGTCATGTCGTCCTATGCCTAGAAAGCTGATAAAACGCTTCATGCCAGATCATGAAATGATCAAACGCCAAAAAGCACTGAAGGTCTTCGGCAACGTTTTATACAACCCAAACTTGTGGTGTTTAAATCGTCGCTCTGCGTCCGGTGCCTTCGCTGTTGGTCTGTTTATGGCGTTTGTTCCGCTCCCGAGCCAGATGATAATGGCGGCAGGTCTAGCCGTTATGCTTGGAGTTAACTTACCTCTATCGATTGCTCTTGTCTGGGTCAGTAACCCAATCACCATGCCTGTGCTGTTCTACTTCGCTTACAAACTTGGCGCTCTAGTCATGCATATGCCGCCACAGCCGTTCCATTTTGAACTGTCGTGGGAATTCATTATGCAGCAAATGAACACCATTGGACCTCCTTTCCTGCTCGGCTGCGCAATCTGTGGCGTGGTATCAGCCATCATCGGTTACTTTGGTATTCGCGGAATTTGGCGCTACTCAGTGGTAAGAAGCTGGCAAAAACGCAGAATAAGATAAACGCTTATTCTTCAGTTAGCAGCTTGTAGAATATCGAATGGAAAGCAGTTAACGTTCGACGTGCAAGTTGATGTAACTCAAGTATGAGGGCTAATGAGCCACAGCAGAGATAGTTTGATACCGATCGCTAAGAATGAAAAAGGACCGAGATTCGGTCCTTTTTTGTGTCTTTTATTTACAGCAGTTCACTAAACTTTGCTGATTACTTAGAACTCAATACCGTAGCAGGGTTAAGTTTTGCGGCGCGAGATGCTGGGTACCAAGTCGCCAGCAAACTCAGAACGATTGCCGTCATTGAAACCATAGCAACATCAGGCCAATGCAATTGCGATGGTAAGAAATCGACAAAGTAGATATCACCAGAGAGAAACTGGTGACCAATTAACGCTTCTAATACCTTGATGATCGGCGTGAGGTTGAGGGCAACTAAAACACCAACGACACTGCCAACAAGGCTGCCAAACACGCCTGAAAACACACCTTGCCAGATAAAAATACGCTTAATCAAACCATCTTTTGCACCCATAGTACGTAAGATGGCGATCTCGGCTGCGCGATCTTTCACTGCCATCATCAATGTCGATACTATGTTAAAACAAGCTACGCCGATAACCAACACCATCACCAAGTACATGATAGTGCGCACAAGCTGAATATCGCGATACAAGAAGCCAAACTGTTGCTGCCAGCTTTTCAAGTAAACATAAACGTCAATCCGGCTCCCCACTTCACGCACTATGGAGGGCGCGTTCAGTACATCATCGGTCTTAAGCGAAATACCGGTCACACCATCCCCCAAGCGCGCATAGGCTTGAGCATCTTTTAATGGCACCAAGGCCAATGAGTGATCGATTTGCCCATTCAGTGTGAGGAATCCAGAGACCTTCACGCGAACTCGTTTTGGTGCTTGAACCTTGTTGGTGCCTCCGGTCTGCGGAATCATCAAAGTAATGTAATCACCGATTTCCACTTTGAGCTCTTTCGCAACACCACGACCTAAAATCACTTGCTGCTGACCAGCGTTAAAGCTGTGCCATGCCTCTGGAGCAATGAACTCAGACATACTCGACACCGCTTGTTCAAAAGCAGGATCCACACCACGAACTTCAATCGCTTTAAGCTTACTGCCCTTCTCTGCTAGCCCAGTAAATCGAACGTAAGGTGCCGCAGCGACAACGTGTTCGTGACTTAAGGCTTGATTCATGGTTTTGGTATAGTTGTGCAGTGGACCATTCACCCCCTCCAACTCGCCGTGGGGAATTACCGACAGCACGCGCGATTGCAACTCACGTTCAAAACCGTTCATGGCAGATAGACCAATAATGATCACCGCAACACCAACAGCAATACCAATAGTCGAAGAAAGAGAAATGAACGACACCATCTTGTTACGCTTTTTTGCACGACTAAAGCGACCACCGATCATCAATGCTAAAGATGAAAACAAAATTAGCCCTCCGCAACCAGAGTTTGAGTGGTAAAACTGTCTACCAGCAAACCATCTTGCATATGCATTTGACGATCCATTTTCGCTGCTAACTCGTTATCGTGCGTCACCACCAAAAAAGCAATGTTTGACTCTTGGTTTAGCTCACGCATCAAATCATAAATCGCTAGTGCCGTCTTGTGATCTAGGTTACCTGTTGGCTCATCAGCCAGAACCAAATCCGGCTTATTAACCAAAGCACGGGCGATAGCCACACGCTGGCGTTCACCGCCGGACAACTCTGAAGGGCGATGGTCCATACGGTGTCCTAAGCCAACCTTCTCAAGCAGAGCTTTTGCTTTTTCTTTCGCATCCGCTGCTTTTGCACCACCAATCAATAGTGGCATCGCAACGTTTTCTACCGCAGTAAAATCAGCCAGCAAGTGGTGGAACTGATAAACAAAACCAAGATGTTTGTTGCGCAGTGCCGCTTGCTTGTTTGAGCTTAGCGCTGACAAATTCTGCCCTAGAAAATCCACCTCTCCTTGCGAGGCATCATCCAACGCACCAAGGATGTGAAGCAAGGTACTTTTACCTGAACCAGAAGAACCGACAATAGAAACCAGTTCACCTTTGTCAATCTCGAAGCTCACGCCTTTCAACACTTCCGTATCTAGCGAGCCCTCTCGGTAGACTTTACGAATATCACGACATTCTAATAGCTTATTCATAGCGAAGTGCCTCAGCAGGTTTAACAGAAGATGCTCGGTAAGAAGGGTAAACCGTTGCGGCTAGGCTTAGAGCAATCGCCAGCACTACCACTAATAAAATTTGGAATGAGTCAATCACGATGGGCAAGTGGCCTCCGAAGCTAAACAGGGCAACGCCTGCGGCTTCCAGAATGGCATTAAGGTTGAGCGATAAAGCAACGCCGGCAACACCACCAACAATCGCACCAATCACACCACTGCTCGCCCCCTGTACCATGAAAATCGCCATCACCTGAGATTGCTTCATGCCTTGGGTTTTGAGAATCGCGACTTCTGATTGCTTCTCCATGACCACCATAATCAACGCAGAAATGATGTTAAATGCCGCCACGCCGACAATCAGACCAAGCATTAAGCCCATCATGTTCTTCTCCATTTTCACCGCTTGGAAAAGTTCACCACGCTGCTCGCGCCAGTCACTCCATTGCCAACCTTCCGGCAATGGTTTGTCTGCAAACTCCGTCACCGTAAATGGGTCAGCAAAGAACACACGCCAACCGGATACTGTCTCTTTTGGTAAACGCATCAGCTTTGAGGCATCGGTCATATTGACAATCATAAGCTGGCCATCCACATCTGAGCCAGTGTTAAAGATACCCGCCACTGTGAAGTTACGCTGGCTAGGAATTCGTCCTAGCGGCGTAAATTGCGTCGCATTGGTGACCATCAAGCGGACTTTGTCGCCCATCGACACTTTAAGCGCACGCGCCAAGCTGTGACCAAGAAAAACGTTATACTCACCGGCTTGAAGCGAAGATAAACGGCCCGCGATCAAATGATTAGAAATAGGATCGCCAAGTTTAGGCTCGATACCAATCAAGTAACCTGCTGTGAGCTGTGCTGAACTTTGAATCACCGCTTCACCACGAACGATCGGTTCTGGTTTCGCGATAGTCGACATGTTTGCAATGAATGGAGGCACAGCCCCGCCGTTGACAGGCGTTTTACCATCGTGCTGAGAAACGACAGCATGAGGAAGCACACCTAAAATGCGCTCTTTAAGCTGGCTTTCAAAACCATTCATCACAGAAAGAACAGTTACCAGCGCCATCACACCAATTGTGATACCTGCGGTCGACATGTAAGAAACGAATCGACTGAACCTATCCCCGGAGCGTCCCCGAAGATACCTCAAGCCAACAAACAAAGAGATAGGATGATACATATAGGACAAACCAACTGGTTTTCTAATAATGGAGCCAATACATACTGGGTATCTTACCTTACTCTCACGATGAAGAAGACAAGATAATCGCTTAATTTGTCAAGGACATGCAATAAGTCCCCATTTAGTGCAAAAAGTTAAGCCACAAAAACAGGTAAACTTGATAACTTACCCTGATTAGCGATAATCAGTCTCCTATCCTCCTCATTCTTCAATGAAATGAGAGTGCTCGTTGGCAGAAAAGGACCAAACTATGACAGAGCAAGAGTACTTCAGCGTACACCACAATCTGACGATCAACGTCGAAACGTTAGGGACGGACTTTGTTCTGCCAGATGAGACCACTTTCGTCACTGAGATTCCAGCACCATTTATTGTCGCAAGTGAATTTAGCCACTTAGATATGTTATCGGAAAACACAAGATTAGAACTGCAAAATAAAGAGCTGAAACACGTCATTAGCCTACTGGATACCCAAAACTCTAAACTCAACTTGCTTCTGAGCTTTATGCTCTCTCAGCAAGATGAGGCTGCGCTGCGCTTTCAAACCACGCAATTTGGTGCAAGCCAACTGAGCTATCGCAACGATTCTGCCGTAGAAAAGGGCCAATTGGCTCGTGTGAAGCTCTTCTTAGATCACCCTGCCGCAGCGATTTACTGCTACGCTCAGGTAATAGGATGTGAACATACAGAGCAAGGTTATATTGTCACTCTCAAGTACAAACTGCTTCGAGAAGCTGACCAGGATTTATTGATTAAAGCCGCGCTATACCAACAACAAAAACTACTCCGCCAGCGCTCGCTAGAGCGAGATAACAAATAATTACCATGACAAAAGCAACGATTCTTTCCGTCACAAACCCATCTGAGCGTGGCGACAAAAAACAGCTCGGTAACTTGCCAGGTGCCGCATTGCCAATGGCGATCGCTGAGCTAGTAAAACAGCATTCAAGCCACTCTGTGCTCGTGGTGCCTGACCCACAAATTGCGCTGAAACTGCAAGCAGAAATAGAGCAGTTCACCGATCAACCAGTGAGTCTATTCCCTGATTGGGAAACTCTGCCGTACGACAATTTCTCTCCACATCAAGAGATTATTTCAGACCGTATTGCACGCCTATACCAACTACCAACTCAAAGTAATGGCGTAACGATTGTGCCAGTAAGCACAGTATTGCAGCGCCAATCACCGCGAGACTTCTTGTTACAACACACTTTGATGGTGAAAACAGGCGATCAATTTTCATTAGAGAAACTGCGCGTACAATTAGAGAATTCGGGATATCGTCACGTAGATCAAGTCTTCGGCCCGGGAGAATACGCAAGCCGTGGTTCGATCCTTGACCTATTCCCAATGGGAAGTTCTGATCCATTCCGCATTGATTTCTTTGATGACGAGATCGATACCATTCGTACGTTCGATCCTGAAAATCAACGTTCCATCGAAGACATCCAACAAATCCAATTGCTACCAGCGCACGAGTTTCCGACAACCAAAGCGGCTATCGAAGACTTCCGCACCCGTTGGCGTACGCAATTTGAAGCTCGTCGCGAGCCCGAATCTATTTACATGCAGGTTACTAAGGGGACATGGCCAGCCGGTATCGAATATTGGCAACCGCTGTTTTTTGATCACACTGAAACCTTGTTTGATTACCTGCCAGATGATTCGCAACTGATTGTATTTGGTGACATTGAATCCGCGGTCGATACTTTTCTCAGTGACGTGGGCTACCGCTACGATCAAAAGAAAATCGATCCGATGCGTCCGCTGCTCGCACCAGAGGCATTGTGGTTAAAGAAGGACGAGCTATTTGCTCACTTCAAGCAACTGCCACAAGCGCAACTCAGCTTAGAGAAAGTGGTGAAACGTGCAGGCCGCCAAAACCTTGATGTGCAATCTTTGGCTGAGCTTGGCGTTCAGCAGCAAAACAAAGAACCACTTGCTCGTCTGCGCCAATTTAGTGAGCAGTTCACGGGCAAAATCATTTTTTCTGTCGAGTCTGAGGGACGCCGTGAGGCCCTAACAGAGCTGCTACAAGGCATAAAAATACGCCCCGTTGCGCATGGTACGATATACCAAGCACTAGATTCTGGCGATCGGTTTAGCTTGATCTTAGGTGCCGCGGAACATGGCTTTATTCACGATGAGCTCAACTTCGCGTTTATCTGTGAAAGTGATTTGCTGGGCGATCGCGTCATTCAACGCCGTCGTAAAGACAAAAAAGCCGTCAACAGCGACACTGTGATCCGTCACCTTGCTGAGCTTAAACCGGGTCAGCCTGTTGTTCATATTGATCACGGTATCGGTCGCTATATTGGCTTACAGACGCTTGAAGCTGGTGGGATGAAAACCGAGTACGTTACCCTTGAGTATCAAAACGAAGCCAAGCTGTACGTCCCAGTATCTTCACTTAACTTAATTGGCCGCTACTCTGGTGGTGCTGAGGAAAGTGCGCCACTGCATAAGCTTGGCGGTGAAGCATGGGCAAAAGCCCGTCGTAAAGCAGCAGAGAAAGTTCGTGACGTAGCGGCAGAGCTTCTAGATGTTTACGCGAAGCGTGAATTGAAGCCTGGCTATAAATTCGAGCTCGATCGCGGTCAATACGCGACCTTCAAAGCGACTTTTCCGTTTGAAGAGACCGACGATCAGTCAATGGCTATTAATGCGGTTTTGTCGGATATGTGCCAAGCAAAAGCCATGGATCGCCTAGTGTGTGGCGATGTGGGCTTTGGTAAAACAGAAGTCGCGATGCGCGCGGCATTCGTTGCCACAGACAATAGCAAGCAAGTCGCAATATTAGTACCAACCACACTGCTAGCACAACAGCACTTTGAAAACTTCCGTGACCGCTTTGCCAACTTACCAATACGCGTTGAAGTACTTTCACGCTTTAAGTCGGCAAAAGAGCAAAAAGTCATTCTCCAAGATGTTGCCGATGGCAAAGTGGATATTGTCGTGGGCACGCACAAACTCCTTTCAAGCGACATCAAATTCAAAGACCTTGGCCTGTTGATCGTCGATGAGGAGCACCGCTTCGGTGTGCGCCAAAAAGAAAAAGTCAAAGCGATGCGAGCTGATGTCGATATTCTAACACTGACCGCAACCCCTATTCCTCGTACATTAAACATGGCCATGAGTGGAATGAGAGACTTGTCGATCATCGCGACACCACCTGCCCGTCGTTTATCTATCAAAACGTTCGTACGTCAGTGCGAAGACTCTGTAGTACGTGAAGCCGTTCTACGTGAGATCATGCGTGGTGGTCAGGTTTACTTCCTACACAATCAAGTTGAGACCATTGAGAAAACCGCAGAGGACTTGCAAAAGCTGATTCCAGAGGCACGTTTGACCGTGGCACATGGTCAGATGCGTGAGCGTGAGCTGGAACGCATCATGAGTGATTTTTACCACCAGCGCTTCAATGTGTTGGTGTGTACCACCATCATCGAGACTGGTATCGACGTTCCGACGGCCAACACCATTATTATGGATCGTGCTGATAACCTCGGCTTGGCACAGTTACACCAGCTTCGTGGCCGCGTTGGTCGTTCGCACCACCAAGCATACGCTTACCTGCTCACCCCACACCCAAAAGCCATCACCAAAGATGCGATTAAACGCCTTGATGCGATCGCTTCACTAGAAGATCTGGGCGCTGGTTTCACGCTTGCCACCCACGATCTTGAAATTCGTGGCGCTGGTGAACTATTGGGTGACGAACAAAGTGGTCAAATTCAATCCGTTGGCTTTACACTGTATATGGAGATGCTTGAACAAGCGGTTGAAGCATTGAAAGAAGGCAAAGAGCCATCATTAGATGAGCTACTTCGCGAGCAAACTGAAATTGAGATGCGTATACCAGCCCTGCTACCAGATGACTACATTCCTGATGTGAACACACGTCTGTCTATGTACAAACGTATTGCCAGCGTCACGGATAACGAAGGTTTATCTGAACTGAAAGTAGAGCTGATTGACCGTTTTGGTTTGTTGCCAGATGCGACCAAGAACCTTCTGTCTGTCTCAGAATTGAAAATTGGGGCCGGAAGTATTAAGGCGAAGAAGATCGAGGCGCATGATAAAGGCGGATTCATCGAGTTTTACCCTGATGCTGACATTAATCCAGCGTATCTGGTTAAACTCCTGCAATCACAGCCGCAAAAATTTGCAATGGAAGGTCCAACTAAGTTCAAGTTTAGCGTACCATTGACGGACCGACGTAAACGCATCCAGTTTGTTCAAGACTTACTGAATGATTTTAAACAGAATTTATTACCAACGAGCTAATAGTCGAATGAGAATACTGATCCCATTATTGCTTCTTTGCATCTCAATGCCATCTTGGGCTGCACGTCAATTTGATATTGAAGTCATTATTTTCAAGCGAGCAGTCAACGCTGAAAGTACCAGTGAATCATGGCCGAACGAGCTGCCAACTATTGAAATGAGTAACGTCGGCAGCCTACAAAACGATGCTTACCGCCAGTCAAAAGGCGCCTCGCTTCTCCCGCGTTCTTCTTACCGATTGAACGCACAAGAAGCAGCACTCAACAACCACGCAGGCTTCAAAGTGCTTAAACACGTTGCTTGGCGTCAAGGCGACCGCGGGAAAGCAAGTGCACCGATTTTCCGTATGGTTGGTGGCCGAGACTTCTCTGGCTCTTATGATGCAAATGGTAACCCGATCGACAAGATGTCATCACTATCGAACGATGGTTACAACGAAGAGAGCGTGAGTGACCCGCTTTACGAACTAGACGGTAAGCTACAGATCTATGTTCAACACTACTTGTTTGCTGAAACGACCATCGATATCCGTGAGCCTAGCGTGCGAGAAGTCCACCTAGCGTCACAGCCTACCGAACAATGGGCAGGTAAATTTGGCGAAGTCGAAGGCAACGTTCAAGCTGGTAACTTAGCAGAAGTCACTCCAACCGTGACTGAAGAGAAGTTTTTGAAGAGTTTCCGAATGGATCAAAAACGTCGTATGCGCAGCGGCGAAACCCACTACCTTGATAACCCATTGATGGGCATGATCATTCAAGTCCGTCGGGTCCGATAACAACGACACAAACCTAAAGCGCAGCACCTGCTGCGCTTTGTCTCGAGCCTAACACGGAAGTGGTATCGATGCATGAATCCAGACTTTGAAATCACCACCACTCATTTAGCTCTGAGAATGATTCCCTCAGAACAAGCCCACACCTTACAACGCCTGCTCGTAGAATCCCCTTCCCTGCATCGCTGGTTAGATTGGTGCAATAACAACCTCACTTTGAAAGATGCTCAAGACTTCTTGTTAGCGACTCGCTTAAATTGGGTAAAAGCCGAGGCGTTTGGCTTTGGTGTTTATGAGCGTGAAAGCGGTAACCTTGTCGGTATGGTGGGAGTCAACGAGCTTTACCATACCTTCAATATGGCGAGCATTGGGTATTGGATCGCTGATCGGTATCAGCGTAAAGGCTACGCGCAAGAATGCGTTCGCTCACTGGCAGAGTTTTGCTTTGCCAAGCTTGATATAACCCGCATCGAAATCGTCTGCGATCCAGAAAACACGGCAAGTCAGGCGTTAATAGAATCTGTTGGTGCACAAAAGGAAACCATCGCCAGAAACCGTTTTATCTTTCGTGGTAAACCCAAAGATGGCGTGGTGTACTCACTGCTTCCTAGCGACTTAGAATAAAAAAGCCACCGACATGCGGTGGCTTTTTTGTGACCTTTATTTCGCTCTCTTCAAATCATTTGCGAAGAGTCGAATTATCGAGGATCAGTGTAGCTTTAAGTTTGGACGCAATACACGATTGATTCGACCAACCAGCATCATCAGACCTGTCTTAATCATGCCGTGCAACGCCATTTGGTGCATGCGGTAGAGAGAGATATAAACCACACGCGCAATTCGACCTTCAACCATCATAGAGCCTTTGGTTAGGTTACCCATCAAGCTACCAACTGTAGAGAAGCGGCTTAGAGAGACCAAAGAACCGTGGTCTTTGTATTCGTAAGCTTTTAACTCACGGCCATTTAGCTTAGCAACAATGTTGGAGAATGCTTGGCTTGCCATTTGGTGCGCAGCTTGAGCACGTGGCGGTACAAATGAACCATCTGGTTGAGTACATTGTGCCAAATCACCAATAACGAAGATGTCATCGTCACGAGTAGTCTGCAGTGTATTTTTTACCACAAGCTGGTTAATACGGTTCGTTTCTAAACCTGCAATATCTTTGATGAAATCCGGCGCCTTAATGCCCGCCGCCCAAACCATGATTTGCGCAGAAATCTTATCACCGTCTTTGGTTATCAGACCATCTTTCTCCGCTTGTGTCACCATGGTCGCCGTACGAACGTTAACACCGAGCTTAACCAACTCTTGGTGTGCTGCAGAAGAGATACGTGGTGGAAGCGCAGGAAGAATACGCTCACCTGCTTCAACCAAGTTTACGTTCAGCTTAGTTGAGTCTAGGTCACCAAATCCGTAAGTACGCAGCTCTTTCACCGCGTTGTGGAGCTCGGCAGAGAGTTCAACCCCCGTCGCACCCGCACCAACAATTGCGATGTCTACTGTGCCATTGCCGTTTTTCGCGTGCAGTTTTAGGAACTGGTTGTTCATTTCGCTGCGGAAACGGTGTGCCTGTTCAGGGCTATCTAAGAAGATACAATTTTCACGAACGCCAGGCGTGTTGAAGTCATTTGATGTAGACCCAATAGCCATGACTAGGATGTCGTATTCTAGCTCACGTCTTGGAATAAGAAGATCGCCATGCTCGTCTTTTAGTTCACTTAAAATGATCACTTTACGTTCACGATCGATATCTTGAAGACTGCCCATTTGGAACTCAAAACTATGGTTTTTCGCATGAGCACGATAGCTCAGTGCATCTACGCCTTCGTCTAGAGAACCGGTTGCGACTTCGTGCAACAAAGGTTTCCACAAGTGGCTCGCTTTACGGTCTACCAGTGTAATTTGCGCACGGTTCTTACGACCCAAAGTACGGCCCAGTTTGGTTGCCAATTCAAGGCCACCAGCACCGCCGCCTACAACGATAATGCGTGTCACAATGTTATCCTCTACAAAAATGAATATATGGGTTCAGTTTGATGCAGACTCACAACGCTCTGTGGTCATACACCCAACCGATGAATTCTTTGGTCTCTAGAGGTAAGCTCACTTTTGGATAAATACCGATGTCATCTTGATTGTTGCTTCTTTTTGATATGCATCAGTTTGTTGGTCTAAGATAAGTGATCTCAGCCAAAAAATGGGCAAGTTTCTTCACTCGCTCTCAATTTTTTTTGATATTTGTCAAATTATTTTTACGGGCTTTATTATATCGGCCAATCCTTTGATGGCAACTAAAATCCATGCCCTAGATACGGATTGACGCATTTTGACCTGATTAACAGTATAGTATTCTCACAAAAAAAGTTTAAAGCAGTATACCCAAGTAACCTCGAGATGCTTGGTTCAGCGAGAATGACTTGGTTTGCAGACGCGGCGTCGATTTAAAGGTCTAGTGGGTCTAAATCAAAAATCGACAACAAAGTATGCGAGCCAAGGCAACTCGCCCTTCGGGAGCGTGTCATTGAGTCGATTTCTGTGTCAAACAACTTGGCAAGAGCTGGCTATTACGCTGCGTTGTTTTACTTGCTTACTTTAGGTAAACAGGGAATCAATGACAACGCTCTGAATCCTGCATCTTGAAGTCACTTGGGTATAAATCATAACAGTGACGAGATGATAATTAAGTTTATTTCTGATTGTTGCTATCGCGCTGTATGGAGCCAAAAACAAAAACAGCACTTCAAAAAGTGCTGTCTAGACAAAATACTCTGATGTGCGTTAGGCGTGTTTGAATGCCTTTATTGCTTGTAAATGATGGGAGATCTTCTTGAACTTGTGTGTTTGAGTCTCATCCCAAATGATTTGGTAGTACTCATCTAATTCTGCTGCCGTTTTTGCGTTGTCGTGAACTTCATCTTCTTTAGATAAAATCACCAAACAGCGATCTTGGTTTTTCGTGCGGAATTGCTCAACACACTTGGTGGCAATATCTTCATACTCTTCTGGACGATCAATTCGCCCTGCCATTGCCTTCTCTGGGTGTAAGTTTGGGTTGAACATCACTTGCTTGATGCCACAAATAAAACCGATTCGTTCTGACCAGTATGCGCCAAGACCAACGCCACAAATCAGCGGGTTTGGATCGTTCGCTTGGTTGATGACCTTAGATACTTCTTTTAATAAGTGCTGCATGTCATGTTTGGGGTGAAGAGTGCTGTAGTTGATGAAACGTACATCATCATCGATGAATTGCAATTGAAGAACTTTTTCGTGGTTACCTGGGCTTGTGCTGTCAAAACCGTGCAAGTAAATAATCATGTGTACCTCTCCCTTTGGCTTGCTGGTACTTCACTAAAACTACCAGCTTTTATTTAAGGTTAAAGAGGAAAAAATCATGGTTTATCAAAACAGTGATCTTCAAAGCATAATAGGTCTTTAAATTCACCTGCGCTGTGCAAATATTGTTCATCTCCCCACAATTTGTAGGCCACGAGATACCATAACATTGCCATCACACGTGTTCTTGGCATCCAAGCTTGCGCACCCTCGAGCCACAAGTCTACGTCTTCAATTTGACGAAGCTGGCAATACCTTGCGACACCATCTTCCATTTTCACATCCGCCAGTTGCAAAATAAGCGCGAGGTCAAGCCTTGGATCCGCTAAGCCAGCATATTCCCAATCAATGACTTTCACACCGTTTTCACCACGTACCAAATTGTAGTAGCCCAGATCAAAATGACACAGGGCCGCAGGAACAGGCTCTACACACGGTTCAGAACGCCATTTGCGATACAAGTTCTCAAATTCAGTGTTCACATACTGGCCTTCCAGTTCCAACCAAAAATGGTCGATACGTGAGAGATAAGAAAATGGCACGAGAGGAAGCACCGATGTTGGGTACTCGTGGATCGCAACCGCAATCGGCAACAACTCTTCAGTATCAATATCCAGTTTGGTGAGCGTATCGCCGGGCAACCACTCGACCAATAAACCTTGCTCGTGAACAAACACGGGGGACGGGCCTAAATGAGTAGGGGCAATCGCATTAAGGATTTGATATTCGTTGTGACGAGATATAGCAAAGGCTTTGCATACGTGACTGGTCGGTCGCCAGACATAAGCAAAGCCCTCAGAGGATTCCAACCGCCAACAACGATTGGTTAGCCCCCCAGTCACAGTTTGCGCCTTCACTGGGGGTGAAGTAAAAAAGCCATCAAGAGCACGTAAACTTGGGTCTAATTGTTTCGCTTGTTGCCAAGAAAACCACGCCATGAATGACTTCTCCACTCAGGTCAGAACATTAAACAGAATCCATTAAAGACCAAAGAGGCTCTTAGATTGTTCTTTACGGATTTCCGTCTCGTCTGCCCACTCGATCAAGCCAGTTTCAAGATCCATCAGACGCATAGTCATTTTGTAGTAAACGTCTTTGTCGCTGCCCGCATTTTTCACGATGCTAGACAGGTTACCGTAAAGCATATATTGCGCACCGACCATTTTACCAAATTGGATTGCTGTGCTTTGGTTCGCTAGCTCATCGGTGTTTTGGAAGTTAAGCTGCTCACGAACAGACTCAACACGGTCCATATCGACGAAACGGAACTTACCAGAGTTCAGCATCTTAGTAGAAATAGTGTCAGTGATTGACTCTGTATCTATGTGTTCACTTGTTTTGTTCTTGATACGCTCAACAAACACGATAGGACGCTTGTCACGAGTAATTGCACCCACTGAGCCTGACATCATCATGCTATCGACCATCTCGCCAGCAATTTTTTGTAGATCTGTCGAGCCAAAATCGATCGTTGTGGTTTCTGTCGCTTGCGAATCTCCATAAGAGATTTTGTTCGAACAACCACCCAGAATGACGGCAAGACCTAGAAGAGCAATAATACTTTTTTTCATGAGAGTTCCTTAGTTTGTGTTTCACCCCAAGACGTCTCCGTCTTAGGAAAGCAGCATAGCTACCTAAAATGTATCCCAAAGTTTGGGTTAGTTATCTTGGGCTTCGCGAATTTGTACACGGAATTGAGTCCCGTTAGGGTTCACCGTTACTTCAGACAAAGTCACCTGTTCAAATCCACGAACAATCATTTTTCGCCATGGACCCAGTTTGGTATTCACTTCTAATCCAGCGTTGTCATACCAGTAAAAACGATAAAGGATCTCTTGATCGCCTTTGTAGTTACTGCTTAATTGAACGACGCCGCGTGGACGCTCATCCACATAAGTCGTGATGATATTGTCTACCAGCAGACGACTGCCTAAAACATTATCGTGGAAGAAAACTTTTTGTGTTTGACCATCAACTCGGATGCCCGCAGTGTTGTCTGCACAACCTGCTAAACCAACCATCACTGCCAAACCTATAAGCCATGCTCTCATTACAACCTCCCTAGCTGTTTATGCCACACCGAAGAATGCGTCCCCTGGCGGGAAACCCAAACTAAGGTTGTTTGCTGTGCTGGCACTTCAAATTGATACACCTGATCACCCAGATTTAAGCTCTGCTGACCTGGCTTAACGACTTTCGATGCCGTTTTCACCGTACCCGGTAGCGTCTGCCAACTTCTGGTATCAGGTTGCTCTGTTAATGTATTCCATACGTTGAAAAGAATATTGCCGACATCATCACCTTTCGCCGCTTCTTTTCGAATTCTGTCTTTTGCCCAAACACGAATCGCTTGCCGAATCACGATCGTCGTTAAACGCTCGTTTAAATCGTTCTGCGCCATCGCATTGACGTCAACCAAGGTACTTGAAGGCAGTTTATTGCCGTTCAAAGTAACATCACCAAAGCGTTGTGGCCCTCGCTTAGGGTAATAAGGCAGTGCGAGTGAATAAATCGCTCCGTCACCTCGACTGTCGTAGATCGGCAAATTAATACGCCAACCTTGCAATGCTTCGACCACGCCTTGCTCATCAATCACAATGACACGACCTTGCGACTGACTAAGCCCAGATGGCGCTTTGCCGTAGCGCTTCTCCAGCTTACGCAAGTCTTGACGCATACCAAGCTTCTTCGCGGTATACATGGTACTTTCAATCACCTGCTTGTTATCGGGCATCACAGCTAACGCACGACGATAGTCGACATACGCACTGTTCAAATCTCGTGACGCTTCATAAAGCAGCCCAGAAAGGTAGAATAAGTAACCATTTTGTACTGAGCTCAGCTTTCTGCCAGCATCAGGATAGTTGGCCAACACGCTACCCAAGTTCGCTGACATGCCTTGCTTTTTGAGATCCTTCTCCGCTTGGTTTAGTTCTTTTTCTCGTGATTTTTTCGCCGCCTCTTGAACTTGATTTGCACGGCGCATTTCAACCAACGCCCCTTCTAGGTCATTCTTTTTTACGTAGTTCAAACCAAGATACAAGTGCAAGAAGCCGAGCTCATAGTCGGCCGGCTGATAGTCATTTAAATTATCATTAACGGCAAGAGACCCCAAACTGGTTGCCGTTTCCGTCACAGAAATCGCAGCACGATCCTGTTGTTTCCGCACGGCACGATCGCCGCTTTCAAGTGAGCCTAGGCTTTTCGGGTAATCTTGCGCGAGAAACGAGATTCGGCCTTGCTCAAAGTTGCCAAGTATGTCACCACCAACAACACTCGATTGCCGCTGTTGGGCCTCGGCATATTCGCCAGCGACTACTGCTTGATAAACGTCTTTGTTTTGATCGCTGTAATGACTGAACAGATTTCCTGCAGATAAATTCGCACATCCTGTAGCAAGCAAGGCCCAGCCTATCAATCCAAATAGCTTCACACCATATTTCACATTTATCTCCACAAATGTGTCATTCAAAGAATAAAAAATGGATGGTCTTCTTCATCCAATTTCTTATATAGGTTAGCTCAGCACCATAGGGCCTAAAGGACGACCACCTACTAAGTGCATATGGATGTGGTAGACTTCCTGCCCACCATGTGAATTACAGTTAACGATCAAACGGTAACCGTCTTCTGCAATGCCCTCTTCTTTCGCCAGTTTCTTCGCAACCGTAAACATGCGACCCATCATAGCCTCATCTTCCGCTTCAACGTCATTGATCGTCGGGAGCAGCTTGTTTGGGATGATCAAAATATGGCTTGGCGCACGCGGGTTAATATCGCGAAATGCGGTGACTAAATCATCTTGGTAAAGGACATCTGCTGGGATTTCTTTACGAATAATTTTGCTAAAGATCGTTTCTTCCGCCATGGGAACTCCATTTAATGAGGTATGTAGCTGGTTTATTATGTGCTAAGCCAAAAGCGAGCTCAATAAAAAACAGTGTTCACTTAAACATTATCAATATAAACCGTGACGTTGAAGCTTTTTTTGTCGTGTGCATCATAAAACGTACGTCGTAAGCTCAAAATAATCCATCGAGTGTTGTTACCTTATGCAATCTTAATTTTAATTTGTTTTGTCTATTTTAGGGAAGAGGATACTCACGAATGCGAGGTTCAGTCATTAAACGAATGTATGCAGGCTTTGCGCTGATCATCGCCTTATTCGCTTTCACAATCGCCATCATGATGGGAGGCATGAATGATATTCACGGCGAGTTTGAAACTGTGTCCAAGTCTTCCCTGCCACTGGTTTCTTTATCTAACCGAACCAGTGTGGAGCTTCTTTCTGCCGACAAATCTTTTAAAGACTTCCTGACCACGGAGAATAAACAACGCATGGGTGAGGCACGTCAGGAATTTGCCAAATCTCAACAAAGGTTCGAAACCGCATTAAACCAACTTAACGTCGCAAGCCAAATCTATCCTTCTTTAGCCAAACCCTACTCTCAGCTTAAACAATTAGAGCAGAGCTACTTTACCGAAGCCAAAGAAGCAATGGATAACTACAAGGCAATGTTTGTCGCACAACAAGCAGTACAGAAATCTTCTCGTCGCTTCCAACAACTCAATACTGAGCTGTCTGTTGGTCTCAAAGAATACATCGCTGACCAGTCGAGCATTTCAGTTAAAGTCATGGCCAAAAGCTACTTCATTAAACTAAAAGATGCCGAAATGATTACGCTAGATGCGCTGACGAGTTCAGATCCTGAATTTGTCACGCAAGCCGTCACAAAAAACCGTAAAGCGGTGACGCATTTGAACTATGCATTTCGTGGTTTGGCCGCTCAACTACCTGAACTTAAGCAAGTCTTCGGTGAGTCAGTAGAGCTGTTTACCCGCGATGTGGGTATGCGTGGTGGTGTATTGGATCAACACAACAACTACCTATCGGCGCGTGCGGCGCTTTACAACAATATTGCTAACCTTGCCGCGAAAATTGATTCAAGCATTTCTATTCTTGAGCAGTTCACCACAACAGCAACCAATGAACTAAACAAATCGCTTATGGACGCCGGAGAAATCTACTCCACAGGTGTCACTAAAGCTATCCTCATTGGCGTGAGCGTCGTTCTAATTGCCGCAACCATTGGTTATCACATTGCCCATAGCGTT